>NZ_LZMH01000086.1 GCF_001673635.1 Mycobacterium asiaticum | reverse complement strand
CGGCACCCAGGCCACGCAGCTCGGACCGCACGTCATTCCCGTACGCGGCGGCCACGGCTGGGGACCCCGGGGCTGGGGACGGCCATGGTGGAACTGGTGGTGGTGACCAGCTAGCGCGAACAGACGCTAAAGCACCCATTTCGTGCCGAAATTGGGTGCTTTAGCGTCTGTTCGCGCCACTTAACGCGGCCCCTGTTACGGGTCGCGGGGGAGGCCCAGCAGGCGCTCGGCGATGATGTTCAGCTGCACCTCCGAGGTGCCGCCGTGGCCCCAGCCGCCGTGGCCGTGGCCGCCCCAACCGTGGCCGCCGCGTACGGGAATGACGTGCGGTCCGAGCTGCGGTGCCTGGGCGACGCTGGTGATGGTGGCGGGCGGTGCCGCCTGAGCGATGGGGGTGCCGCCGAACAACAGTGCCGAAGTCAACGCACCGGCGCCCACCGCACCGGCGGCCGCAATCCGGGCGCAACGCGGTGTGATCAACATTGGAACTCCTCCCAAGAGTCTTCGAATTGCCACCACCAACGCTATTGATAACTTCCTGGGCAAACCATGGTTATTTTATTTGGTTTAGCTGTAAATCTTGGCGCTATTTGTCATCATTACTGAAATACAATTTACTGAAACGCTGTGAACTGCTACTACTGCAATGCTGAAGTACTGATATACGTTGGATGCTTTCAGTAGATCAGTTCAAATTAATGCGCGGAGTAGTGCTGTAGCAAATTTGTTAAACGGGCGTACAGCAAAGGCTCAGGTAACACTCCTACACTGACTCACTGCTTGGCCCTCGGAGGAAGGTCGCCGCAGTGAGTATTGAACCGATCGGAGATGGGGTGCCGACGGAGCGCTTCGCCAACTACCGGCAAGCGCAGGCGCCCCGCATCCGCGAGCAGCCAACCGCCGGCTACCGCACCCGAAAACCGCCGGCCCGCATCCAGCGCACGCGCAGGACCGTCGACCTGTCCCCCGCCACCCACCGGGCGCTGGACATTTGGCAACGGGATGCCGCCGACCGCCTCGGACTGGCGCGGGTGACCGGTCAGGACGTGATCACCGCACTTATAGAGCAGCTTCTGGTCGACCCCAACTTGTCGGCCCAAATCGTCCGGGCGATTCAAGCCCGAAGAGTGAGCTAGAACCGCCTACCCGTCGGCGGCGCCACTCTTCTCGTCGGCCTTCTCGTCGGCTTTCTCGTCAGCTTTTTCGTCGGCCTTGTCGTCGGCCTTCTCGTCGGCCTTCTCACTGTCGCCAGAGTCAGCTTTCGCAGAGCCACCGTTCTCGTCGGCCTTCTCGGAGCCTTTCTCGGACCCCTTCTCGGACCCCTTCTTCGAGCCCAGGTCCTTCGCCTTACTCTTGGCTTCTTCCTTGTCGTCGACGTCGAGCTCGCGCAGCTCGCGCTTGAGGATCTTGCCGGTGGGGTTGCGCGGCAGCTCGTCGAGGAAGATGACCTCGCGCGGCACCTTGTACCTGGCCAGCTCCTCTTTCACGTGCTTCTTGAGGGTGTCCTCGTCGACATCGGAGCCTTCCTTCTTGACCACGAAGGCACGCAGCCGGTGGCCCCAGTCCTTGTCCTCGACGCCGATCGCGGTCGCCTCCACGACGTCGGGATGGCCGCTCAGGCAGTCCTCGACCTCGGCGGGGAACACGTTCTCCCCGCCGGAGACGATCATCTCGTCGTCGCGGCCGCTGACGAACAGCAGGCCGTCCTCGTCGAAATAGCCGACGTCGCCCGAGGACATCAGGCCGTCGATGATCTCCTTGTGGCCGCCGCCGGTATAGCCCTCGAACGGGAAAGCGTTGCCGACGAAGATCCTCCCGACCTCGCCCTGCGGCTTCTCCTTGCCGTTGTCGTCCAGGATCTTCACTTTCACGCCCTTGACGACAGGCCCAACCGTCGCGGGATCCTTTTCCAGGTCCTTGGGCCCGGCGATGGCCGCGAACGCGATCTCGGTCGAGCCGTACATGTTGTAGATCACCGGCCCAAAGTCCTTGAGCGCGCGAGATGCCAGCTCGGCACCCAGCTGCGAACCAGACACGAAAATGATCTTGAGGTTGGACAGGTCGGGCTTCTTGTCCATCTTCTCGATCGCATCCAGCAGCCGGGACAGCATCACCGGCACCACGACCATGGCGGTCGCCTTGTGCTTCTCGAGGTCTTCGAGCACCAGCGGGGGCTTGAACTTGCGGCGCAGCACCAGCGTGGAGCCCAGGAACATCGCGATCGTGGCGTGCAGAAAGCCCAGCGCGTGGAACATCGGCGCCGGCAGCGAAGTGATCTCGTTGGCCTTGAACGGCACGTGCGACAGGATGCCGCCGACCGGCGCCAGCGTCGGCGGGGTGCTCCGGTTCGCCCCCTTGGGGGTTCCAGTCGTGCCGCTGGTCAAAATGATGATCGACGCGTGCTTGCCGGCCTTCGGGGCCGGATCCTTACTGCTGCGCTTGATCAGGTCGGCCAGCGTCTCGTCCTGGCTGCCGGAGTCTTCGTCGCTGTCCGGGTTGGTGCCCAGCGCCCGCAGCTTGCCCAGTTCGGGTTCGGCTTTGCTGACGGTCTTGGTGTACTCGTCGTCATAGATGATGATCTTGGCGCCTTCGCGCTCCGACACCTCCTTGACCTGCGGACCGGAGAATTCGCTGTTGAGCAGGATGATGCGGGCACCGACGCGGGCGGCACCGAAGTAAGCAATCAGGAACCAACGCGTGTTGCGGGCCAGAATGGCGACGCCGTCGCCGGCCTTGACGCCCTTCTCGATCAGCCCG
The DNA here is from genome assembly GCF_001673635.1 of Mycobacterium asiaticum. Taxonomy (GTDB): domain Bacteria; phylum Actinomycetota; class Actinomycetes; order Mycobacteriales; family Mycobacteriaceae; genus Mycobacterium; species Mycobacterium asiaticum_C. The sequence continues at coordinate 29,541 of NZ_LZMH01000086.1, read as the reverse complement.
TTGGCGACCGCGTGGGCGGCCTCGTCGAGTTCCCGGAAGGTGAACTCGCCCTCTTCGTCGATGCACGCCGCGCGGTCGGGAGTGCGGGCGGCGTTGAGGGCCGGCAGCATGCCGAATTCACCCCATTTGACGATGCCGCTGGCCAAAGTCGCATAGTTCTGCGGCGGTTCGATCCGGAACGCACCGGACTCGAAAATCTTGCGCACGTAGTGCAGTTCGGCGGCGCCGCGTTCAACGTATTGCTGGATTTTTCCGACGCCGGGCAGGTCGCTGAGGTTAGGCATAGTCCTCACCATATGTGACGGAGGTCGCAATGCGACCAGTAGGTTTCCACCGAATTACCATCGGCATCTATGACCAAACCCGTGTCGCTGGACGTGACCGGACGCGAGGTCACGATTACCCACCCCGACAAGGTCGTTTTCCCTGATCACGGGGCCACCAAGCTCGATCTTGTCCGCTACTACCTGAGCGTGGCCGACGGTGCGCTGCGCGGCGTATCGGGCCGGCCGATGATTCTCAAACGATTCGTCAAGGGCATCACCGAGGAAGCGGTCTTTCAGAAGCGAGCACCGGCCAAGCGGCCGGACTGGGTCGACGTCGCCACCCTGCGGTACGCCTCGGGCACCTCGGCCGACGAGGCGGTGATCCACGACGCCGCCGGGCTGGCCTGGGTGATCAATCTGGGGTGCGTGGACCTGAACCCGCATCCCGTGCTGGCCGATGACCTCGACCATCCCGACGAACTGCGGGTCGACCTGGATCCGATGCCCGGGGTCTCCTGGCAACGCATCGTCGACGTGGCATTGGTGGCCCGCGGCGTCCTCGAGGATTACGGCCTGACCCCGTGGCCGAAAACATCGGGCTCGCGGGGCTTCCACATCTATGCCCGGATCGCGCCGCACTGGCCGTTCACCAAGGTGCGGCTGGCCGCTCAGACCGTGGCGCGCGAGGTCGAGCGTCGCGCACCGGAGTTGGCGACCAGTCGGTGGTGGAAGGAAGAGCGGGAGGGCGTGTTCGTCGACTTCAACCAGAACGCCAAGGACCGCACCGTCGCCTCGGCCTACTCGGTGCGGGCCACCCCGGACGCGCGGGTGTCCACGCCGTTGCGCTGGGACGAGGTCGCCGACTGCAACCCGGAGGAATTCACCATCGACACGGTTCCCGACCGGTTCGCCGAGATCGGCGACCCGTGGGCGGGCATGGACGACGCGACGGGCGGACTCGACGCGTTGCTGGCCCTGGCCGAGGAGATGGGCCCGCCGGAACGGGCGCCCAAGGGGGCAGGCAAGAGTGCCCACGGTCGCCGACAATCCGTGATGCCGCTGATCGAGGTGGCACGCACCAAAACCAAGGACGAAGCCATGGCCGCGCTGGACGCCTGGCGGCAGCGCCACCCCGCAGCGGCCGAGCGACTGAAACCCGCCGACGTCCTGGTCGACGGGATGCGCGGGCCAAGTTCGATCTGGTACCGGATCCGGATAAACCTGCAGCATGTACCGGCCGAAGAACGGCCACCGCAGGAGAAATTGATCGCCGATTACAGTCCTTGGAAGAGGGGCGGGCAAAAGGGCGAGCAGGGATACACGTCGAGGCCACGACCACGCAACTGACGGTCGGGTAAAGCACGCGATACTCTCACGCTGTGCAACAGGGGTTTAGTCGGCGGGGATTTCTGCAGGTCGCCGCGGCTACCGGGCTGCTGGCGGCGTGCTCCGAGAACAAGCCGCCGCCAGGGTCGCCCGGTGGCGGGTCGGTGACGGTCACCCACCTGTTCGGCGAGACCGTCGTCAAGGAACCACCCAAGCGCGTCGTCAGCGCCGGCTACACCGAGCAGGACGACCTTCTCGCGGTGGGCGTGGTACCGATCGCGGTGACCAACTGGTTCGGCGATCAACCGTTCGCGGTGTGGCCGTGGGCGCAACCCAAACTAGGCCCGGCACAACCCGTTATGCTGAACCTGGACAACGGGATTCAGGTCGACCAGATCGCCGGGTTGAAGCCTGATCTGATCGTGGCGATCAACGCCGGCCTCGACGCCGACACCTATCAGAAGCTGTCGGCGATCGCCCCGACGATCGCTCAGTCCGGCGGCGACGCGTTCTTCGAACCGTGGAAGGACCAGGCCACCGCCATCGGGCAGGCGGTGTTTCGGGCCGACCAGATGAAGTCGCTGATCGCGGCTGTCGACGGCAGGTTCACCGATGTCGGCCAGAAGAATCCGCAGTGGAAGGGCAAAAAGGCGCTGCTGATGCAGGGCCGGCTCTGGCAGGGCACGGTGGTTGCCACCGTGGCGGGCTGGCGGACCGACTTCTTGAATCAGATGGGCCTGGTCATCTCCGACAGCATCAAGGCCTACGCCACCGATCAGCGCGCGGTTATCCCCCGCGACCGCATCAAAGACGTGCTCGACTCCGCCGATGTGCTGATCTGGTCCACCGAGAGTCCCGAAGACGAGCAGGCGCTGCTGGCCGACCCGGAGGTGGCCGGATCGGTGGCGACCGCCCAAAAGCGGCACATCTTCACCACCAAGGACCTGGCGGGAGCCATCGCCTTCGCGTCACCGCTGAGCTATCCGGTGGTGGCCGACCAACTCCCGCCGCAGATCACCAAAATCCTGGGCTAGCCGCACCTAGCATGAGCGTTTGCTAAGGCACCTCTGGCAGTGCTCGAAAGTTGATGGCCGACGCCGCAATTCCGGGGCTACCGTGAATTATGAATGTGACGGAGATCACCGAGTTGGCCTGTGACGTCGTCGACTACGGGGACCAGGCCCTGCTGCTGCAGTGCGGCAGCACCGCCGAAGTACTGGCGTGGGCCGATGCGTTGCGCGCCGCCGCCCTGCCCGGCGTCGTCGACATCGTCCCCGCGTCCCGCACCGTCCTGGTGAAGTTGCACGGCCCCCGCTTCCAGGGCATGACCCGCCAGCGGCTGCGCAAGCTCCGCGTCGCGCAGGAATCCGCCGAGTCGCTGACCGAGCCGGATCGGGAGGTGGTGATCGACGTCGTGTACGACGGTCCCGATCTGGCCGAGGTCGCGCGACTCGCCGGCCTGACCACCGCGCAGCTGATCAATGCGCACACCAGCACCCCATGGCGGGTCGGATTCAGCGGGTTCGCCCCGGGATTCGCGTATCTGATCGGCGGCGACGAGCGGCTTCGGGTGCCGCGTCGAACCGAACCGCGGACATCGGTACCGCCCGGGTCGGTGGGCCTGGCCGGTGAGTTCAGCGCGGTCTACCCCCGCCGGTCACCCGGCGGATGGCAGATCATCGGGCACACCGACGCGGTGATGTGGGACGTCGACCGACCGGACCCCGCGTTGCTGACAAGGGGCACGTCGGTCCGGTTCCGGGCGCACTAGGAGGCTCGCCATGACGACTCTGGAAGTGCTGCGCAGCGGACCGCTCGCCCTGGTGCAGGACCTCGGCAGGGCCGGACTGGCCCACCTCGGTGTCGGCCGGTCCGGCGCCGCCGACCGTCGATCGCACGCGCTGGCCAACCGGCTGGTCGCCAACCCTGACGACTGGGCCACCGTCGAGGTGACGTTCGGCGGCCTGTCGGTCCGGGTCCGCGGCGGCGACCTCGACATCGCGGTCACCGGAGCCGACACGGACCCGACTGCGAGCGGAATCATGTTCGGCACCAACAGCATTCACCACGTCCGGGACGGCCAGGTTATCTCGTTAGGCACGCCTCGGGCCGGGCTGCGGTCGTATCTGGCGGTACGCGGCGGCATCGGTGTCACACCGGTTCTGGGCTCGCGCAGTTATGACGTGCTGTCGGAGATCGGGCCGCTGCCACTGCAACCCGGCGATGTATTGCCGGTGGGCGAACACACCGCCGACTTCCCGGAACTCGAGCAGGCCCCCGTCGCCGCGATCACCGACGATGCGGTGGAGTTGCTCGCGATCCCGGGGCCCCGCGATGATTGGTTCGTCGACCCCGACGCCCTGGTACACACGGATTGGGTGGCGTCCGACCGCAGCGACCGGGTGGGCATGCGCCTCACCGGGCCGCCACTGCAGCACCGCAACCCGGACCGGCAACTGCCCAGCGAGGGGGTGGTACGCGGCGCAATTCAGGTGCCGCCCAACGGATTACCGGTGGTACTGGGTCCCGATCATCCGATCACCGGCGGTTACCCGGTGATCGGCGTGGTGATCGACGAAGACATCGACAAATTGGCGCAGGTCCGACCGGGTCAGCACGTGCGGCTGCACTGGGCGCGGCCCCGTCGGGCCTGGTGAACCCGGCCTGGTAGAACAGGATCGTGCACACCGCACGGCTGGTACACACCGCAGATCTCGACGGCGAGACGCGACGCGGGATCTGCCAGATGGTGACCGCGGCGTTCGCCGGGGACTTCGCCGATACCGACTGGGACCACGCGCTGGGCGGGATGCACGCGCTGATCTGGCATCACGGCGCGATCATCGCGCACGCCTCGGTGGTGCAGCGACGACTGCTCTACCAGGGCCGGGCATTACGCTGCGGCTACGTCGAAGGTGTTGCGGTGCGCGAAGATTGGCGGGGGCAAGGGCTGGTGCACGCGCTGCTGGACGGCGTCGAGCAGGTGATGCGCGGCGCCTACCAACTCGGGGCACTCAGTTCCACGGTGCAGGCCCGCCGCCTGTATGCCACCCGCGGCTGGCTGCCCTGGCTCGGTCCGACGTCGGTGCTGGCCCCCACCGGAAGGACCCGCACACCTGAGGACGACGGAACGGTGTTCGTCCTCCCGGTGAGCGTCCAGCTGGACACCGCTGCGGAATTGACCTGCGATTGGCGCGACGGAGACGTCTGGTAGTCCGACGGTAATCGAGCCCCTCACACGCGGCAGTGCGGTGCGGTGATCCGAAATTCATCCCCGGGTCACTGCCAGAAGCGCTCGCGCAACAAAGCATTCCTAGCGTGATCGGCAATCGATGAGTTAGGAGTCTGCATGTTCGCCGAGTTTCGGAGGTCACTGAGGGGCCGTTCGCACGTGATTTCCGACTGGGACCCCGAGGATGTGGCGGCCTGGGAAGCGGGCAACAAGAACATCGCGCGGCGCAACCTGATCTGGTCGGTGACGGCCGAACACGTGGGATTCTCCATCTGGTCACTGTGGTCGGTGATGGTGCTGTTCATGCCCGCATCGGTCTACGGATTCTCGGCCGGCGACAAGTTCTTGCTCGGCGCCACCGCCACTCTGGTCGGCGGCTGCCTGCGCCTTCCATACACCTTCGCCACCGCCAAGTTCGGGGGTCGCAACTGGACGATCTTCTCCGCGGTGGTCCTGCTGATCCCCACCGTATTGACCCTGTATCTGCTGGCACATCCCGGTCTGCCGTTGTGGCCTTACCTGGGGTGCGCCGCGCTGGCCGGGTTCGGCGGCGGTAACTTCGCCTCCTCGATGACCAACATCAACGCCTTTTATCCGCAACGGCTCAAGGGCTGGGCGTTGGCGCTCAACGCGGGCGGGGGCAACCTCGGGGTGCCCATGGTCCAGCTGGTCGGGCTGCTGGTAATCGCGACTGTTGGTGATCGCCAGCCGTACTGGGTGTGCGCCGTCTACCTGGTGCTGCTGGCCGTCGCCGGGGTCGGCGCCGCGCTGTACATGGACAACCTGCCGCAATACCGCATCGAAATGAACACGATGGTCAAGGTGCTGGCCGAGCCGCACACCTGGGTGGTTTCGCTGCTCTACATCGGCACCTTCGGCTCGTTCATCGGGTTCTCGTTCGCGTTTGGCCAGGTGTTGCAGATCAACTTCATGGCTAGCGGACAGTCCTCCGCGCACGCCGCGCTGCACGCCGCGCAGATCGCGTTCCTCGGGCCGCTTCTGGGCTCGTTGTCGCGGGTGTACGGCGGCCGGCTGGCTGACCGGATCGGGGGCGGCCGCGTCACCCTGGGTGTTTTCTGCGCCATGATCATTGGGGCCGGAATCCTGGTCAGCGGAAGCACTTTCGCCGAACACCACCATGGACCGGCCCCGACAACGGTAATGATCGGCTACATCGGGGGATTCGTGGCGCTCTTCATTCTGTCCGGCATCGGCAATGGCTCGGTGTACAAGATGATTCCGTCGATTTTCGAGGCTCGCAGCCACGGCCTCGGACTCGACGAAATGCAGCGCCGGCAGTGGTCGCGCTCCATGTCCGGCGCACTGATCGGATTCGCCGGAGCGATCGGCGCTTTGGGCGGCGTCGGCGTCAATCTCGCGCTGCGCCAGTCCTACCTGGACAGCGGCAACGCGACGTCAGCGTTCTGGGTGTTCGTCGGGTTCTACGTGGCCGCTGCACTGCTGACGTGGGCGGTGTACGTGCGCAGGCCACTTCGGGCAGTCAGCCCGGCAAGCCCGAGTCTGGCCTACGTATAGATCCCGGTATAGATCCCGGTATAGGTCCGGGTATCCGGGTGACCCGGATGTAACGGATCTCACTGGAATTCCAGTTGTCAGCGACTTTGCAGACAACTGGAATTCAACTTACAGCCGATATCGGCTCTCTCGAGTTGACTGCCGTCCATCATCGATGTGAGCATCGAAACAGATCGCGGCGCAAGCCTCTTGGACATCGAGGTGCCGCTGAGGTGCCCAGAAAGGTTGGGCAGTCGAGTGGGCCGTAACCATCACATCACCGAATGGAATCCCGAGGACGTAGCGGCCTGGGAAGCCGGCAACAACAAGATTGCGCGCCGAAATCTGCTCTGCACCACCGCCGGTGATCACGTCGCGTTCTCGATCTGGTCACTGTGGTCGGTGATGACGCTGTTCATGCCGGCGTCCGTGTACGGCTTCTCAGCCAGTGACAAGTTGTTGCTGGGCGCCGTCGCCACATTGGCCGGCGGCTGCGCGCGCATCCCATACACGTTGGGCATCGCGCGATTTGGTGGCCGCAACTGGACGGTGTTCTCCGCCTTCGTGTTGCTGATTCCCACCGCCGGCACCATCGTGTTGCTGGCCAACCCGGGCCTGCCGCTATGGCCGTACCTGGTATGCGCGGCACTCACCGGCCTGGGCGGTGGGAACTACGCGGCATCGCTGGCCAATGTCAATGCCTTTTACCCGCAACGACTCAAAGGCGCCGCCCTGGCCATAAACGCCGGCGTCGGCAACCTCGGGGTGGCCGTGATCCAACTGATCGGGTTGTTGGCTCTGGCCACGGCCGGACACCAAGCGCCGTACTGGGTCTGCGCGATCTACCTGGTGCTGCTTGCAGTCGTGGGCGTCGCGGCCGCGTTGTTCATGGACAACCTCGATCACGCCACGCCGCCGAATGCCATGCGCGCCATCCTTTCCGTCTCGCACACCTGGGCGATATCGCTGCTCTACATCTGCACGTTCGGCTCCTGGATCGGGTTCGCCTTCGCGTTCGGTCAGGTATTGCTGGTCAACTTCGAGGCACACGGCGAAACCGTTGCGCACGCGTCCCTGCACGCGGCTCAGATCGCTTTTGTGGGACCGTTGTTGGGTTCACTGGCCCGGATCTACGGCGGTCGGCTGTCCGACCGCATCGGCGGCAGCCGGGTCACCCTGGCCGTACTCGCCAGCATGATCGTGGCCGCCGGCCTGCTGGTGGGCATCAGCACCCATGAGGACAACCGGCCCGGCACCAGCGGTGCCTCGCTGATCGGTTACGTCGTCGGCTTTATCGCGCTGTTCATCCTGGCGGGCATGGGCAACGGATCGGTGTTCAAGCTGATCCCGTCGATCTTCGAAGCACGCAGCCGATCGCTGGACCTCACCGAGGCGCAGCGGCGGCAATGGGCACGGGCGATGTCGGGCTCACTGATCGGATTCTGCGCGGCGGTGGGCGCACTCGGTGGCGTCGGCATCAACCTGGCCCTGCGCGAGTCCTATTTGCGCAGCGGCACTGAGACAGCTGCATATTGGACCTTCCTGGCGTCCTATGTCGTTGCCGCGTGGCTCACCTGGGTGATGTATGTGCGTCGGCCCACCACCCCTGTGACGAAGAACGCAGTCGACAGCAATGCGGCAGCAATTGCCAGGTAACGCGATGGAAATGTGTCAGGCATACACAAGTGGTATGGCCCAGCCACCGTCTGCGCCACTGACTGGTTACCGGATCGCAGTGACATCGGCTCGTCGTTCGGAGGAGCTGTGTGCCCTGCTGCGCCGGCACGGTGCCGAGGTCTTCAGCGCCGCCGCGATCAGCATGATCGCGCTGCCCGACGACGACGAACTGCACCGCAACACCGAGGCGTTGATCGCCGACCCGCCGGATATCCTGGTCGCGCACACCGGCATCGGCTTCCGCGGCTGGGTGGCCGCCGCCGAGGGGTGGGGCTTGGCCACCGAACTCATCGATGCGCTGTCGTCCGCCCGGGTCGTGTCGCGTGGACCGAAGGCGACCGGCGCCCTGCGTGCCGCCGGATTGCGCGAGGAATGGTCCCCGGAATCGGAATCCTCGCAAGAGGTGCTGGAATACCTGCTTCAGGCCGATCTTTCAGGCAAGCGCATCGCGATCCAGTTGCACGGCGCGGCCGACGGTTGGGACCCGTTCCCCGAATTCATGGCCGGGCTCCGTTCCGCCGGCGCCGAGGTGGTCCCCATCCGGGTATACCGTTGGATGCCAGTTCCTTTGGGCGGTGAGTTCGATCAACTGGTCACCGGCATTGCCCGTCGCCAGTTCGATGCGGTGACTTTCACATCCGCGCCCGCGGCGGTGGCGGTGCTGGAACGCAGCCGCGAACTGGACCTCGAAGACCAGGTGCTCGACGCACTGCGCACCGGGGTACACGCGATGTGTGTGGGCCCGGTGACGTCCCGGCCACTGATCCGGCGGGGCGTACCCACCTCCGCGCCCGAACGAATGCGGTTGGGCGCCTTGGCCCGTCACATTGCCGAAGAACTGCCACTGCTAGGTTCCTGCAGCGTGAAAGCGGCCGGCCACCTGCTGGAGATCAGGGGAACCTGCGTCCTGGTGGACGGATCGGTCAAGACGGTGTCGGGATCGGGAATGTCGATCCTGCGCGCGCTGGCCAACCGACCCGGTGATGTCGTCGGACGCAACGAACTGCTGCGGGTGCTGCCCGGCAACGGTGATGACACCCACGCGGTGGACACCGCCGTACTCCGGCTCCGAACCGCTCTGGGCGACAGGAACATCGTCGCAACGGTGGTCAAGCGCGGGTATCGACTGGCCCTCGATACCGGTCCGGACGCCGCATGAGCCTGATCATGACCGCGCACGGCACCCGCCGCGCGGCGGGCGTCGCAATGGTCGGCGACCTCGCCACCCGGGTCAGTGAGCTGCTCGACCGCACCGTCCATGTCGCGTTCGTCGACGTGCTCGGACCCACCCCGAGTGAGGTGCTTTCCGGCCTGTCCGCGAGTGGCGACGACGGCCCGGCAATTGTGGTGCCGGCGTTCCTGTCTCGCGGCTATCACGTCCGCGCCGACCTGCCCGAACACATCGAGGCCAGCGGGCACCCGGACGTCACCGTCACCCAGGCGTTGGGACCCAGCCCGGAAGTCACCCGGATTTTGGGCCAGAATCTGCTCGCGTCCGGCTGGCGCCCAGGCGATTCGGTGATCCTGGCCGCTGCCGGTACCTCGGATCCGTGTGCGCGCAACGATTTACACAGCGCCGCGGCGGCGCTGTCCGCACTGACCGGATCTCGGGTCAATCTTGGCTTTGCCTCGACCGGTTTTCCGACGGTGGCGCAGGCAGTGGCCGACGCCCGGCGCCGGCGTGCGCGCCGCGTGGTCATCGCGTCCTATCTGCTGGCCGACGGGCTGTTTCAAGAACGGCTGCGTGACTCGGGGGCCGACCTGGTGACGCCGCCGTTGGGCACCGATCCCGGCATGGCGCGCTTGGTAGCGAACCGCTTCCGCAGCGCCGCCATACCGGCGGTCACTGGGCGCTATTCCCGGATGGCGTGACCAACGACACTTGATGTTTGCGGGCATCCGGGGTAATCCTGGCAACATGGCCCGTAACGAAGAGCCCTCGCGTGGACTCCTCGACGATGTGGCGAAGATGCTGCGTTTGCCTTTCAGCACACCAGAGTTCATCGACCGCATCTTCACCGGCAGTGTCAATCAGGTGGGCCGCCGCACGCTGTACATGCTGATCACCACCTGGGATGCCGCCGGTGGTGGGCCTTTTGCCGCGAGCGCGATCGCTTCGACCGGCCTGTCCAAGACCGCCGAAATCGTGCAGTCGATGTTCATCGGTCCGGTGTTCAACCCGCTGCTCAAGATGCTGGGCGCCGACAAGATCGCTGTTCGGGCGTCACTTTGCGCTTCTCAGCTCGTTGGGCTGGGCATCATGCGTTACGGGGTTCGTTCCGAACCGCTGCACTCGATGACGGTGGAACAGCTGGTGGATGCGATCGGTCCGACGATGCAGCGCTACCTCGTCGGCAAGATCGATTAGGCAGCCATCCGTTCGAGGTCGTACCGACCGACCTGAACCTGGCCGTCGGCGGTCAGGCGCACCGGGTACACCGGCACCGAGACCTTCGGGTCGTCCAGGCAGGTTCCATCGTCGAGGGCGAAGGCCTGCTTGAGGATCGGTGACTGCACCGTGACCCGGCCGGCGCGGTCACCGACGATGCCGCGCGACATCACCGCGGCCCCGGAGAACGGATCGACGTTGCCCACCGCGTGCACCGAGCCGTCGTCGAGCCGGAACAGCGCGGCCTGGGAGCCGTCGTCCAGCAGGACGCCGACGCCACGGCCCGGGATCAGGTGGTCGTAATCGCAGGCGGTGGTCCAAACCTGAATGTCGTTGAGAAGTGTCATGGTTCCTCCCTGGTTAGGATCGGACGCGCGGAATGCCAATGGGCACAGGAACTTTGCGTCCGGCACGTTCGGTGAAGGTAACAGTGGGGTCGGCGGTGTCGGGCGCGTTGACGAACGAGACGAACCGCGACAGCTTGTCGGGATCCTCGAGCACGCCCTTCCATTCGCACTTGTAGTTGTCGACGTGGCGCTCCATGGCCGCCTCGAATTCCTCGGCCAGCCCCAGCGAGTCGTCGCAGACGACCTCGCGCACGTGGTCCAATCCCAACGACTCCACCCAAGGCGCGGTGCGCTGCAGCCGGTCCGCGGTGCGGATGTAATACATGAGGAAGCGGTCGATGTAGCGGACCAGCGTGGGGGTGTCCAGGTCGCCGGCCAGCAATTGCGCATGCTTGGGCGTCATCCCACCGTTGCCACCGACGTAGAGGTTCCAGCCCTTCTCGGTGGCGATGATGCCGACATCCTTGCCGCGCGCCTCGGCGCATTCCCGCGCGCAGCCGGACACGCCCAGCTTGATCTTGTGGGGCGCCCGCAGTCCGCGGTAGCGCAATTCGAGGTCGATGGCCAGTTGCACCGAGTCCTGCTGCCCGTACCGGCACCAGTCGCTGCCCACACAGCTTTTCACGGTGCGCAATGCCTTCCCGTAGGCGTGGCCTGACTCCATTCCGGCGTCCACCAACCGCTTCCAGATCGCCGGCAGTTGATCCACCGTGGCACCGAACATGTCGATCCGCTGACCACCGGTGATCTTGGTGTAGAGGCCGAAGTCCTGCGCGATCTGGCCGATCAGGATCAGGTGCTCAGGCTTGATGTCGCCACCGGGAACCCGCGGCACCACCGAATAGCTGCCGTTCTTCTGGATGTTGGCCAGGAAGTGGTCGTTGGAATCCTGCAGCGCGGCCTGCTCGCCGTCCAGGATGTGGTCCGATCCGGTCGACGCCAGGATCGAGGCGACGACGGGCTTGCAGATGTCGCAACCCTTCCCGCGGCCGAAGCGCTCCAGCAGCCCGGAGAAGGTGCGGACCTCGGTGGCGGAAATGATCTCGAACAGCTCGGCCCGCGACTGTGCGAAGTGCTCACACAGCGCCTTGGATTGCTCCACGCCCTCGGCTTCGAGCAGCTGCTTCAGCAGCGGAACGCACGACCCGCACGAGGTCCCGGCCGAGGTGCACGCCTTCAGCGCCGGCACGTCGCCGCAGCCCTCGGCGATGGCGCACTTCAAGTCACCTTTGGTGACGTTGTTGCAGGAGCAGATCTGCGCGGAATCCGGCAGCGCGCCGATGCCCAGGGCGCCGGCTCCGTCACCGGCCGGCGCGATCAGCGCCAGCGGGTCGCCCGGCAACTCACTGCCGACCATCGGACGCAGCACCCCGTAGGACGAGGCGTCGCCCACCAGTACCCCGCCCAACAACGTCTTGGCATCGTCGGACAACACCAGCTTGGCGTAGGTGCGGTTGACCGCGTCGTTGATGACGACCTCGAGGCAGTTCTCCGTAGTACCCATCGCATCGCCGAAACTGGCCACGTCCACGCCGAGCAGCTTGAGCTTGGTGGACAGGTCAGCTTCGGAGAATTCGGCGACTCCGTCCAGCAGCCGGTCAGCCACCACCTCGGCGCTGGTGTAGCCGGGCCCGACCAGTCCGTAGCACCGGCCCTCGATCGCGGCCACCTCACCCACCGCGAAGATGTCGGGATCGCTGGTGCGGCAGGACAAGTCGGTCAGGACACCACCCCGCGGCGCGACGTCCAGGCCGGCCGCACGCGCCAACTCGTCGCGCGGGCGGATACCGGCCGCGAAGATCACCACGCCGGCGTCAATGATCTGCCCGTCGGAGAGGCTGACCCGGACTGCGCCTGAGTCATCCACGGCGGCAATGGCTTCGGTGCCCGTCCCGACGTGGATGGCGATGCCGAGGTCGCCGATCATCCTGGCCAGCAGCGCGCCGCCGGCCTCGTCGACCTGCTGGGCCATCAGCCGCGGCATCATCTCGACGACGTGCGTCTGTAATCCGAATTGGCGCAGCGCATTCGCCGCTTCCAGGCCCAGCAGCCCACCACCGATCACCACTCCAGCACCGTGACCACCCTCCACCGTGCATTGCGCACCGGCGCGGATGGCGTCGAGGTCGTCCAGGGTCCGGTAGACGTGGCACGACGGCAGGTCATGACCGGGCACGGGCGGGACGAAGGCGTAGGAGCCGGTGGCCAGAACCAGCACATCGTAGGCGTGTCGGTCACCGTCGGCAGTCACCACCGCCTTTGTCTCGCGATCGATTTCGACGACGCGGGTGTCCAGTAGCAGTTCGACCCTTTCGTCACCGGCGTAGTCATTACCCGGTAACGCCAGCTTGGTGCGGTCCCAGCTCTCGGTGTAGGAGGTCAGGCCGACGCGGTCATAAGCTGCGTCGGTCTCTTCGGCCAGCACGGTGATCAACCAGCTGTTGCTGGTATCCCGGGCACGCAGCGCCTCGACGAACCGGTGACCGACCATGCCGTGACCGACCACGACGACGCGCCGGACATCCGGGCGCGCGCCAGTAGTAGTTCCGGCAGAAGACATGTCAAGAGACTACGAAGGCGATGTTGCCGAAAATGACGCGAAATGTGACGCGTGCATCACGCTGGCATCACACCTGTCAATTATCTGTGTGACCCCGTTCGCTTCCGGCGAACGGCCAAGTGGAACTTTAGCGTATCCGACTCAGGTTTTACTGGGTAGCCGACCGACACAGCGTCGGGTTCAGCAAACTCACAACGAAGAATAAGGAGTTATCCATGAGTAATCTCGCCTTGTGGTCGCGACCGGCGTGGGACACCGACCGATGGCTGCGAGACTTTTTCGGTCCGGCTTCCGCGGACTGGTTCAAGCCAGTGAACATGGGTTTTACCCCCGCCGCTGAAATCGTCAAGGACGGCGAGGACGCCGTAGTCCGCCTCGAGCTGCCCGGTGTCGACGTCGAAAAGGACGTCAAGGTGGAGGTCGACGGTGGCCGCCTGGTCATCCATGGCGAACACCGCGACGAGCATTCCGAGGACCAGGACGGACGTACCCTGCGGGAGATCCGTTACGGCTCGTTCCGCCGGTCGTTCCAGCTGCCGGCCCACGTCACCAGCGAGGCCATCGCGGCGTCGTATGACGCGGGCGTGCTGACCGTACGGGTGGCCGGTGCGTACGCGGGCTCTGAGCCGAAGCGCATCGCGATCACCAAGTAACCGAGCCGAGCCGCCGGGCGTGGCGCCTATGGGCCGGCCACGCCCGGCGGCGTGGTTTTCGGCAACGGTGTCAGCGCCAGCGGGCGAGCAGCTCGTTGGCCCTGGCCGACAGCGCGTATTGCAGGAACGGCCCGAAGCTGATGCGGGCCACGCCCAGCGGACCGAAAGCGGCCGGGTCGTCCTGCTCCGGCGCCGCGATCGCATTGACCGGCAGGGGCAGCTCAGTTGCCAAGCGGCGCAACGTTTCCGGTTCGTGGCGCCCCACCGGATAGAGCACGTCGGCTCCCGCGCCGGCGGCCTCGGTCAGCCGCGCGACGGCCACATCGACCAGGTCAGTCGGGTCGGGGCCAGCGTTCTGCAGAGCGCCGTTGCGCAGGAACACATCGGTGCGGGCGTTGATCACCACGTGCACGCCGGTGGCGTCCGCCGCCGCGCGCAATGCGCCGACGAGTTCGGCGTGTTCGGCGGATGACCGCAACCGCCCGCCTTCGGAATGCACCGTGTCCTCGATGTTAAGTCCGACGGCGCCGACGCCCACCAGACCCTCGATCAGGCGTGCCGCCGGCAGTCCGTAGCCGGACTCGATGTCGACCGACACCGGCACCGACCCCAATTCCGCGACGGCCGCGGTGATTTGAGCGACCCGGGCCAGCACGTCGTCGAACGACATGCCCTCGTTGTCGGGTTTGCCGATCGAATCGGCCAGCGGATGGCTGCCAACGGTCAGCGCGCCGAACCCGGCCTGCACCGCCAGCCGGGCCGACCAGGCGTCCCACACCGTCGGCAGCACCACCGGGTTTCCCGGCTGGTGCAGATCCAGCAGCGCCCGGGCGCGTTCGGACTGGCCAGGTACTTCCGGCATGGTGCGCTGCTTTCTCCCCGTGCGGTATGTGGAGAAGCGGATATTATCGGTTGACGTACTGTGATCCGTAACACCTTCAGCCACTGGGAGCATGCATTGTCCACGACTACCGAACTCACCGAACTGCACGACCTCATGCGGGGCCTGCGGCGGTGCGTCACCTCGCTGAAAGCACGGTACGGCGACAACCCGGCCACCCGGCGCATCATCATCGACGCCGACCGGATCCTCAGCGACATTCAGCTACTCGACACGGACGTGGCCGAATTGGACCTCGCCCGCGCGACGGTTCAGCAGTCCGGCGAGAAGATCGCCATCCCCGACACCCAGTACGACAGCGACTTCTGGCGCGATGTCGACGACGAGGGTGTCGGAGGTCACAGCCGGTACTGACGGCGACGCCCGCCTCAAGAACAGGCGGTTCCCCTGTGTAACCTTCGGACTAACAGCCCGTTCGAAGAGGAACACATCTAGATGAGCGCACCAGCGGCGAGCCGTTCTGAGTCCGGCGTCTTTTCACCTACGCGCGCCCGAATCGCGCAGAAGACGCTCCGCCCGGAGAAGTGGTGGCTACAGCCGCTGCGGATCAATCTGGGCTTTGCAGCATTCGTCATCTACGCGACGGCCCGCGCGTTCCAGCAGCAGCACTTCTACGTCCCGCAGTACCACTACCTGACGCCGTTCTACTCCCCCTGCGTCAGCACGGCCTGCGGCAAGGCCAGCGAGTTCTGGCCGCAGATCCTGCCGGACGTGTGGTGGCTGCCGTATGCGGCGCTGACGCTGCCGTTCCTGCTCCTGTTCCGGCTTACCTGCTACTACTACCGCGGCGCCTACTACCGCACGGTCTGGCAGTCGCCGACGGCGTGCGCGGTGGCCGAGCCGCGGGTGCACTACACGGGTGAGACCAGATTCCCGCTGATCATCCAGAACTCGCACCGGTACTTCTTCTACATCGCCGGCATCATCTCGGTGATCAACACCTACGACGCGATCGTGGCGTTCCATTCCGAAACCGGGCCGGGTGGATTCGGTTTCGGCCTGGGCAATCTGATCCTGCTCGGCAACGTCATCATGCTGTGGATCTACACGCTGTCCTGCCACTCCTGCCGGCACGTCACCGGCGGCCGTCTCAAGCACTTCTCCAAACACCCTGTGCGGTATTGGATCTGGGAGCAGATCAGCAAGATCAACGTCCGGCACAAGCAATTCGCCTGGATCACGCTGGGCACCCTGATGCTGACCGACTTCTACGTTGCGCTGGTCGCCAGCGGCACCATCTCTGACTTGAGATTCATTGGCCACTGAGCCAATTCATCGATTCGGACAAAAAGCTGAGTGAGGTTTCATGGTTGAGGTCGAACGGCACGCCTACGACGTGGTCGTGATCGGTGCCGGCGGCGCAGGGTTGCGTGCCGTCATCGAGGCGCGCGAACGCGGCCAGAAGGTGGCGGTGGTCTCCAAGTCGCTGTTCGGCAAGGCGCACACCGTGATGGCCGAGGGCGGCTGCGCGGCCTCGATGGGTAATGCCAACGCGAAAGACAACTGGCAGACCCACTTTGGCGACACCATGCGTGGCGGCAAGTTCCTCAACAACTGGCGGATGGCCGAGCTGCACGCCAAGGAAGCACCCGACCGGGTGTGGGAGCTGGAGACCTACGGCGCGCTCTTCGACCGCACCAAGGACGGCCGGATCAGCCAGCGCAACTTCGGCGGCCACACCTACGCGCGGCTCGCCCACGTCGGCGACCGCACCGGCCTGGAACTGATCCGCACCATGCAGCAGAAAATCGTCTCGCTGCAGCAGGAGGACTTCGCCGAGTTCGGCGATTACGACGCACGCATCAGGGTATTCGCCGAGTGCACGATCACCGAGCTGATCAAGGACGGCTCCGATGACGAGGGGCGGATTGCCGGTGCGTTCGGTTACTGGCGGGAGACCGGCAAGTTCATCTTGTTCGAGGCGCCCGCGGTGGTGCTGGCCACCGGCGGGATCGGTAAGTCGTTCAAGGTGACCTCCAACTCCTGGGAGTACACCGGCGACGGGCACGCGCTCGCACTGCGGGCCGGCGCGACGCTTATCAACATGGAGTTCGTCCAGTTCCATCCCACCGGCATGGTGTGGCCCCCCAGCGTGAAGGGGATTCTGGTCACCGAGGGTGTCCGCGGCGACGGTGGTGTGCTGAAGAACAGCGACGACGAACGGTTCATGTTCGGCTACATCCCGGCCGTGTTCAAGGGCCAGTACGCCGAGGACGAGCAAGAGGCCGACGCGTGGCTCAAGGACAACGACTCGGCCCGTCGTACCCCGGACCTGCTACCCCGTGACGAGGTGGCCCGCGCCATCAACTCGGAGGTCAAGGCCGGCCGCGGCACGCCGCACGGCGGGGTCTACCTCGACATCGCGTCCCGGCTCTCCGCCGAGGAGATCAAGCGGCGGCTGCCCTCGATGTACCACCAGTTCAAGGAGCTGGCCGGTGTCGACATCACCAAGGAGCCGATGGAAGTCGGACCCACCTGCCACTACGTGATGGGCGGGGTCGAGGTCGACGCCGACACCGGCGCGGCCAAGGTGCCCGGGCTGTTCGCCGCGGGCGAGTGCTCGGGCGGTATGCACGGCTCCAACCGGCTCGGCGGCAACTCGCTCTCGGACCTCCTGGTGTTCGGACGGCGCGCCGGCATGGGCGCCGCCGACTATGTGCAGGCGCTCCCCAACCGGCCGGCCGTTTCGCAGGAGGCCGTCGACTACGCCGCCAAGCAGGCCCTCAAGGTGTTCGACCCGCCGGCCGGCGGCGCCGCGCCGGAGAACCCGTACGCCCTGCAGCTGGACCTGCAGCACGTGATGAACGACCTGGTCGGCATCATCCGCAAGGAAGACGAGATCACCAAGGCGCTGACGCTGCTGGACGAGCTCTGGAAGCGTTACCAGAACGTGCAGGTCGAGGGGGGTCGCGAGTACAACCCCGGCTGGAACCTGGCGATCGACCTGCGCAACATGCTGCTGGTCAGCGAGTGCGTGGCCCGGGCAGCGCTGGAACGCACCGAAAGCCGTGGCGGCCACACCCGCGACGACCACCCCGGCATGGACTCCAGCTGGCGCAACACGCTGCTGGTCTGCCGAGTCAACAACGCCGAGGTGGACGGCCCGCACATCGACATCAGCCGCCAGGAGCAAGTGCCGATGCGGCAAGACCTGCTTGAGCTCTTCAAAATCTCGGAGTTGGAGAAGTACTACACCGACGAAGAGCTCACCGAGCATCCGGAACGGAGAGCGTAATGGGTTACAACGCGAGCATGCGGGTCTGGCGCGGCGACGACACCGGCGGTGCGCTCGAGGAATTCACCGTCGAGGTCAACGAGGGCGAGGTGGTGCTCGACGTCATCCACCGCCTGCAGCAGACTCAGACCCCGGATCTCGCCGTGCGCTGGAACTGCAAGGCGGGCAAGTGCGGATCCTGCTCGGCGGAGATCAACGGTAAGCCGCGGCTGATGTGCATGACCCGGATGTCGACGTTCGAGGAGAACGAGGTCGTCACGGTCACCCCGATCCGCACCTTCCCGGTGATCCGCGACCTGGTGACCGACGTGTCCTTCAATTACGAGAAGGCGCGCGAGATCCCGTCCTTCGCCCCGCCGAAGGAGCTGCAGCCCGGTGAGTACCGGATGGCACAGGTCGACGTGCAGCGGTCGCAGGAGTTCCGTAAGTGCATCGAGTGCTTCCTGTGTCAGAACGTCTGCCACGTCATCCGTGACCACGAGGAGAACAAGCAGGCGTTCGCCGGACCGCGTTACCTGATGCGGATCGCCGAGCTGGAGATGCACCCGCTGGACACTCTGGACCGGCGCAACCAGGCGCAGGAGGAGCACGGCCTGGGCTACTGCAACATCACCAAGTGCTGCACCGAGGTCTGCCCGGAGAACATCAAGATCACCGACAACGCGCTGATCCCGATGAAAGAACGGGTCGCGGACCGCAAGTACGACCCGATCGTCTGGCTGGGTAACAAGCTGTTCCGGCGGTAAGCACCAACCGTTGCGGAAAAGCGGGCTGACGACGCCGCCGAGATCGAGCAGCGAATCAGGACGTAACAACAGAAACTGAGCGAGCGCCCCTAGACGCCGAGCCTGCGGAAGGCGCTGCGGTGGAACACGATCGGTGTCACCTCCGCGTCGACGGTGACCTCACTGACCCGCAGCACCACGATGGTGTGGTCCCCGGCGGGGATCATTTGCTCGATCGCGCTCTCCAACCACAGCGCGGTGCCTTTGATGAACACGGCCCCGGTCTCGCTGGACACCGTCTCCAAACCAGCGAACCTGTCCCCGGTCTTCGCGGCCAGGGTGCGTGCGGCCTCGTCGTGGGTTTCGCCGAGCACGCTGATACCCAGCGTCGGCACGCCCTTGAGCTTCGGCCAGGTCGTCGAGGTGTTCTGCACACAGAACGACACCAGCGGCGGTTCCAGGGAGACCGGCACGAACGTGCTGGCCGCGAGTCCTTCCCGGGCACCATCGACTTCAGCGGCGATCGCCACCACACCGGACGGAAAATGACCGAAGGCCTCACGCAGTGACAGTGGCGTCAGATTGTTATTCGAACTCACCGACTTCATTCGCCCTTCGCGCCGAGAACGGGATTCTCCGTTTCGAGCCTACCCGGTGCATATCCATGTGCGGCAGCCACATCCGGGTGCGCGCGGAGCCTGCTCTTCCACGCGTTCCGGCCATAGATGGAGTGGATGGGGTCAGCCGGATCCTCGGTGCGGGCGGTCCCGGCGGACTCCAACTCGGCCGGCAGGGACAGCACCGGCAGCTGCGCGTCGAGACGCGGATTGAAGAAGTAGGGCACCGAGATCCGGTCCGAGGTCGCGGCACTCAGATCCACCCGGTGCTCGGTGGCGCGTAAGTAGCCGCCGGTGGCGACCTCGAGGAGTTCGCCGATGTTGACGACGAACGCGCCGCGGACCGCCGGCACGTCAGTCCACTCGCCCTGCGGTAGCCGAACCTGCAATCCGCGGCTGTCCGGCTCGGCCAAAAGCAGCGTGAGCACCCCGGAGTCCTTGTGGGCACCAACCCCCTGAGTGTCTGCCGCTCGGGCCGGATACCGCACGATCTTGATCAGCGTCGCGGGCGCTTCGGCGAATGCCTCGTCGAACACCTCCGGCGAGCTGCCCAGCGAAGCCGCCCAGTGCCGCAACAACCGGCGCGACACCTCGGACAGCACGGCATCCCATTCCGCGACAATCCCGGGCAGGTCGGGCAGAGCCGCCGGCCATTGATTGGGACCCTGCAGCCACAGGTAATCGGGACGGCCGGGACCGCCGATAGACGCACGCTCGGGTCCGATGTCGATCTGCTCTCGCCAGTCGACCTGGCCGCGGGTCAACTCACCGCCCAGCCGGGTGTAACCGCGGAAATGGGGGCTGCGCACCATCGCGACGGCGTCCTTGTCGGCCTGCGGCAGTGCGAACAGCCGACGGGCCGCATCGAGCACCCGGGCTGTCAGCGCTTCGGGCACGCCGTGGCCGGTGAGATAGAACAAACCCACCCCGTGCGCCGCCTCGCGCAGGCGGGTGCGCAGCAGGGCCGAATCGGCCCGCAAATCCACTACCGGAAGTGTCGTGACGGTCCCCACATCGCTCCTCGGATCAGGCCATCGCCGCAGGTGAGGTGGTGTATTGGGACCAGTGTGACCGCTATCCCAACCGGTTGGTTAGTTAGCCAGTGAAATATAGCTCACACTCGCTTGCGTTGAAGTTACCGATCGGTATATTTTAACTGTGTTACTGGTGGGTAACTTAGCCCTAGTACCCAACCACAAGTGGCATTCTCAATGAGGAGGACCCTAAGTGAGCCACTACAAGAGCAACGTCCGTGACCAGGAATTCAATCTCTTCGAGGTACTGGGCGTTGACAAGGCATTAGGTCAAGGCGATTTCAGCGAACTGGACGTCGACACCGCCCGCGAGATGTTGGCCGAGATCAGCCGGTTGTCCGAAGGTCCCGTTGCCGCCTCGTTCGTCGACGGCGACCGCAACCCGCCGGTGTTCGACCCCGCCAAGCACGAGGTGACCCTGCCCGAGTCGTTCAAGAAGTCCGTCAACGCGGTCATCGAGGCCGGCTGGGACAAGGCCGGTCTGGACGAGGAACTCGGCGGCATGCCGATGCCCCGCGCGCTGATGTGGGCGCTGCACGAGCACCTGTTGGGTGCCAACCCGGCGGTGTGGATGTACGCCGGCGGTGCCGGTTTCGCCCAGATCCTGTACCACCTCGGCACCGAGGAGCAGAAGAAGTGGGCCGTTCTGGCCGCCGAGCGCGGCTGGGGTTCGACCATGGTGCTCACCGAGCCGGACGCCGGTTCGGACGTCGGCGCCGGGCGCACCAAGGCCGTCCAGCAAGAGGACGGCACCTGGCACATCGACGGGGTGAAGCGATTCATCACCTCGGGTGACTCCGGTGACCTGTTCGAGAACATTTTCCACCTGGTCCTGGCCCGCCCCGAGGGCGCCGGCCCGGGCACCAAGGGTCTGTCGCTGTTCTTCGTGCCGAAGTTCCACTTCGACCCCGAGACCGGCGAGCTGGGCGAGCGCAACGGCGTCTTCGTCACCAACGTCGAGCACAAGATGGGCCTGAAGGTCTCGGCCACCTGTGAGCTGTCCCTGGGCCAGCACGGCGTGCCCGCCAAGGGTTGGCTGGTCGGCGAGGTCCACGACGGCATTGCGCAGATGTTCGAGGTCATCGAGCAGGCCCGCATGATGGTCGGCACCAAGGCCATCGCTACGCTCTCGACCGGCTACCTCAACGCGCTGGAATACGCCAAGTCCCGCGTCCAGGGTGCCGACCTCACCCAGATGACCGACAAGACGGCGCCGCGGGTGACCATCACGCACCACCCCGACGTCCGCCGGTCGCTGATGACCCAGAAGGCGTACGCCGAGGGCCTCCGTGCTCTGTACCTGTTCACCGCGACCTTCCAGGACGCGGCGGTCGCGGAGACGGTGCACGGCGTGGACGCCGAGCTGGCCGCCAGGATCAACGATCTGCTGCTGCCGATCGTCAAGGGTGTCGGCTCCGAGCAGGCTTACGCCAAGCTCACCGAGAGCCTGCAGACCTTCGGTGGGTCCGGCTTCCTGCAGGACTACCCGATCGAGCAGTACATCCGGGATGCCAAGATCGACTCGCTGTACGAAGGCACCACCGCCATCCAGGCGCAGGACTTCTTTTTCCGCAAGATCGTCCGCGACAAGGGTGTGGCGCTGGCCCACGTGTCCAACGAGATCCAGCAGTTCGTCGACAGCGAGTCCGGTAACGGGCGGCTGAAGAGCGAGCGCGCGCTGCTGAGCAAGGCGTTGACCGACGTCCAGGCGATGGCTGCGAGCCTGACCGGCTACCTGATGGCCGCTCAGGAAGACGTCACCAGCCTCTACAAGGTCGGCCTCGGCTCGGTGCGGTTCCTGATGAGCGTCGGCGACCTGGTCATCGGCTGGTTGCTGCAGCGTCAGGCCGCCGTGGCCATCGAGGCACTGGATGCCGGTGCCACCGGTGCCGAGCGGTCCTTCTACGAGGGCAAGATCGCCGTGGCGTCGTTCTTCGCGAAGAACTTCCTGCCGTTGCTGACCAGCACCCGCGAGGTGATCGAGACGCTGGACAACGACATCATGGAGCTCGACGAGGCTGCTTTCTAAAGATCAGCACAAAAATCCCCCGCTTTCCTGTTGGAGGCGGGGGATTTTTTTCCACGCCGCGGACGTATGCGAGGTTTCAGTTTCGGCAAACGCCGAAGAGCATGACCCTGAAATGCAAAAGACCGCCGCTGGATCCCCTCACTCCAGCGGCGGCCTTTTCCGTACGCCCGTCTCCGCTGACCGGCGGTCGATCTAGGGATTGCCCCGCGTTGCCGTCGGGGTCGGGGGGTCAGACACCAACACGGGGCTATCCGGACTAGCGAGTACCCAGATGCTGTCTCGAATAACCACCCGATTGAAAATTCTCTCGAGTTGATTTTGTCCGGCCGCTCAGGCCTCTAGGATCGCTGCCACGCCTTGGCCGCCGGCGGCGCAGATCGAGATCAGCGCCCGCACCGTGCCCGAACCCTTTGCCTCGCGCTTCTTCTCGGCAAGCTGCTTGGCGGCCTGGGCGAGGATGCGTCCGCCAGTGGCGGCGAACGGATGCCCGGCTGCCAGCGACGATCCGTTGACATTGAGCTTGGACCGGTCGATGGCACCCAAGGCGGCGTCCAAGCCCAGCCGTTCCTTGCAGTACTCCTCGGATTCCCAAGCCTGCAGGTGGGCCAGCACCACCGAGGCGAACGCCTCGTGGATCTCGTAGAAGTCGAAATCCTGCAGCGTCAAGCCGTTACGGGCCAGCAGCCGCGGAACGGCGTACGTCGGCGCCATCAGCAGCCCGTCGCTGCCGTTCACGTAGTCCACCGCAGCGGTCTCGGCGTCCACGAAGTAGGCCAGCGGCGACAGCGAGTGCGCCGACGCCCACTCTTCGGTGGAAAGAAGGGCCACCGAAGCACCGTCGGTCAGCGGCGTCGAGTTGCCCGCCGTCATCGTCGCGTCACCGTTCTTGACGCCGAACACCGGCTTGAGCTTGGCCAGCTTCTCCACCGTGGCGTCGGGACGCAGGTTGTCGTCGCGGTAGAGGCCGAGGAACGGGGTGACGAGATCGTCGAAGAAGCCTCGGTCGTAGGCGGCCGCCATATTGCGGTGGCTCGCCACGGCGAGCTCGTCCTGGTCGACACGCTTGATCCCGAGTTCCTTGGCGGTGATCGCGGCGTGCTCACCCATCGACAGGCCGGTGCGAGGCTCGGAATTGGCGGGCAGGTCGAGCCCGAGGTTGGCGGGCAGGGCGCCGAGCAGCTTCGCACGCTCCAGGTTCGACTTGGACCGGCGCACCTTCAGCAGGGTGCGGCGCAGGTCCTCACCGAGCCCGATCGGCGCATCCGACGTGGTGTCCACGCCACCGGCGGCGGCCACCTCGTAGCGTCCCGCCGCGATGCCGTCGGCCGCGGCGATGGCCGCCTGCAACCCGGTGCCGCAGGCCTGCTGCAGGTCGAATGCCGGCGTGTAGGACGAGAGTTCGGAGCCTAGGACGCACTCCCGGATCAGGTTGAAGTCGCGGCTGTGCTTGAGCACGGCGCCGCCGACCACGGCGTCCAGCCGTTCACCGGTCAGTCCGAACCTGTCGACCAGGCCTTTCAGCGCGGCGGTGAACATGTCCTGGTTGGACGCCTCGGCATAGGCTCGGTCGGATCGGCCGAACGGGATCCGGTTGCCGCCGAGCACGGCTACCCGCCGCCGGCCCGGGGAACTCTTCTGAGAAGCTTTGGTCTTCGGCTCAGAGCTTGCAGGGGCCACGTTTTGTCTCCGCTAGTCAGTTGTGAGGGTCATTTTGGGGTACCCGCGTTGACGGCAATACTACCCACTGTTCTTACTCTGAAGTAAGTTCGTCCCGGATACGGTGCCTATACCCGGCCCGCTCGACATGGAAGGCAGGATCAGTGGCCCCCAAGCGCTCGTCCGATCTGTTCACGCAGGTTGTCAACTCCGCTCCCGGCTCGTTCCTGGCGAAGCAACTCGGCATCCCTCAACCCGAACCGCTGCGCCGCTACAGCCCCGATGAGCCGCCGCTGCCCGGATCGCTGCTGATCGGCGGCGAAGGCCGGGTCGTCGAGCCGCTGCGGGCCGCCCTGGACGCCGACTACGACCTGGTCGGCGACAACCTGGGTGGCCGCTGGGCCGACTCGTTCGGCGGGCTGGTCTTCGACGCCACCGGGATCACCGCTCCAGACGGCCTGAAGGCGTTGCACGACTTCTTCAACCCGCTGCTGCGCAACCTCAAGCACAACGCTCGCGTGCTGGTCATCGGAACCACCCCGGAGGCCGCCGGCAGCACCGACGAACGGATCGCTCAGCGCGCGCTGGAGGGTTTCACCCGCTCCCTGGCGAAGGAAGTGCGCAACGGGACCACGGTGAACCTGGTGTACCTGGCGCCGGACGCCAAGCCGGCCGCGACGGGCCTGGAATCGACCGCGCGGTTCATCCTGTCGGGTAAGTCGGCTTACGTCGACGGTCAGGTCTTCTATGTGGGCGCCGAGGACGCGGCCCCGCCGGCCGACTGGGACCGCCCGCTGGAGGGAAAGGTCGCGATCGTCACCGGCGCCGCGCGGGGCATCGGCCGGACCATTGCCGAGGTCTTCGCCCGCGACGGCGCGCGCGTGGTCGCGATCGACGTGGAGTCCGCCGGGGACGCCCTGGCCGAGACCGCCAGCAGCGTCGGCGGCACCCCGCTGTGGCTGGACGTCACAGCCGAGGACGCCGTGGACAAGATCGCAGCGCACCTGCGCGACCACCACGGCGGTCGGGCCGACATCCTGGTGAACAACGCCGGCATCACCCGCGACAAGCTGCTGGCCAACATGGACGACGATCGCTGGAACGCCGTTCAGGCCGTGAACTTGCTTGCCCCGCAACGGCTTACCGAGGGCTTGGTGGACAACGGCACCATCGGTGAAGGTGGCCGGGTGATCGGGCTGTCCTCGATGGCCGGCATCGCGGGCAACCGCGGTCAGACGAACTACGCCACCACGAAGGCCGGCATGATCGGGCTCACCCAGGCTCTGGCTCCGGCGCTCGCCGAGAAGGGCATCACGATCAACGCGGTTGCGCCCGGGTTCATCGAGACGGAGATGACCGCCGCCATCCCGCTCGCCACTCGCGAGGTGGCCCGGCGGCTCAACTCGTTGTACCAGGGCGGCCAGCCTGTCGATGTTGCCGAAACCATTGCCTACTTCGCCAATCCGGCGTCGAACGCTGTTACCGGCAACACCGTGCGGGTCTGCGGCCAGGCCATGCTGGGCGCCTAGTCATCGAGTGAGAGGGAAGCAGTGAACCAACCAAGCGGCCTGAAAAATCTGCTGCGCGCGGCTGCCGGCGCGTTGCCCGTGGTCCCGCGCGGCGACCAGCTGCCCAAGCGCACGGTGACCGTCGACGAACTGACCATCGACCAGTCCAACGTGGCCGCCTACGCGGCGGTCACCGGGCTGCGCTTCGGTAACGATGTCCCGCTGACCTACCCGTTCGCGCTGACCTTCCCGTCGGTGATGTCGTTGGTGACGTCCTTCGATTTCCCATTCGCCGCAATGGGTTCCATCCATATGGAGAACCACATCACCCAGCACCGGCCGATCGGCGTCACCGACACGGTGAGCGTGCAGGTGCATGCGGAGAACTTGCGTGAGCACCGCAAGGGACTGCTGGCCGACATCGTCACCGACGTCAACGTCGGCAACGACCTCGCCTGGCACCAGGTGACAACCTTCTTGCACCAGCAGCGCACCAGCCTGTCCGACGAACCCAAACCGCCGCCGCAGAAGCAGCCCAAGCTGCCGCCACCCAGCACGATCCTGCGCGTCAGTCCGAGCCGGATCCGCCGCTACGCCGGCGTCAGCGGTGACCACAACCCGATTCACACCAACCCGATCGCCGCCAAGCTGTTCGGCTTCCCAACCGTGATCGCGCACGGAATGTTCAGTGCGGCAGCGGTATTGGCGAACATCGAGGGCCGGCTGCCCGATGCCGTGCGGTACTCGGTGCGGTTCGGCAAGCCGTTGGTGCTGCCCGCCACCGCCGGCTTGTACGTCGACGAGGTCGGCGACGGCTTCGATATCGCGCTGCGCCATATCGCCAAGGGGTATCCGCACCTGACCGGGACGCTACGGGCGCTGTAAGTTCGCCCAGCGGTGTTCTACCCAGCTGTTCACGGCGTGCGCCGCGGTGGCGGTGAGCAGGAAGAGCAGCAGTAACCAGATCGGCGGGCGGGCCAGCTCCCACACGAACAGGGCGGCCCAGATCGGCGAACCCTGCGTGACAGCCAGCACCCCGGCGGCACCGGCCAGCGAGACCGTCGGCACATGCAGGTGCGTACCGGTGGCCGCGTTGATCGCCAGGACCAGTAGCGAACCGGCCGCCGCGCCGGTGGCCAACGACGGCGTGAGCAACCCGCCGGCGCCGCCTGCGCGCAGAAACAGCCCGGTCAGAAGCGGTTTCAGCACCAGGATGGCCGCCGCAGCCGTCAGCGTCATGCCGCTTGCGAGGCTGGTGGTCAGAATGCTCTTGCCGTTGCCGGGCAGTTCGGGCCACCAGTGCGCACAGACCCCGGTGGTCAGCGCCGCGGCCGCCAGCGCCGGGGTCAGCAGCCAGCTACGGATCTGGTGTCGGGGCTGCGACGCCTTGATGATGCGGTTGAACGCCATGCCCACCGCGCAGGCCACCGGCGCCAACATCAACCCGTGCGCGGTCAGCAGGTACGTCGATTCCAGGCTGGGCCAGGCCAGTTCGGGCCGGTCGTGCGTGACCGCCGAGCCGACGGCAACCGCCAGACTCGAGGTGATCAACGCCGCCCCCACCGCGCGCGGCTGCCAGGTGTTCAGCAGAATCCGCAGCGTGAACAGGGCACCGGCCAGTGGCACCGCGTAGACGGCACCCAATCCGGCGCCGGCCGCGCTGGCGAGCAGGATCTCCCGTTCGGCCGCAGAGAGCCGCCGAAGCCATCCGGTGCTGAAATCGCCTAGCACAGCCGCGAATTGACGTGGCGCGCCTTCTCGTCCGAGAGATGCGCCGGAGCCGACCAACACGATCTGCAGCAGGGCGTCGATGCTCCACGCCATTCGCGGTATGCGTTCGTGTCGGGCGATGGTCCCGGCCAACGGCGGCACCTCGTTGCGGCGTCGCAGCAGCCACCAGCCCAGGCCGGCCAGTGCGGCGCCCACGGCCGGCGCCAACGCGCGCCGCAGCGGGCCGGCGCCGGTCACCCCGGCCAGCAGCGAGCCGAAAGTGTAGTGGTACGTGAGGTGTTCGACGAGACGCAGCACCAGCGTGGTGCACAATCCGGCCAAGCCGGCCAGCAGACCGACGATGACAACGGCGCAGAAGAAGTCCAGGTTGGGGTTGCGCCGCACGCCTGCCGACCTTACGGCGTCGGGGTGGCCCACCGCTATCGTCCGGGCACTCCCCGCAAACCCACCCAGAACAGGTCGATCATCATCTCGGCCGCCGCGTCGACCCCGATGTCACCGGCGGACAGCCGGGTGGCCACCGCCTCACCCGCGCCCACCAAAGCCACTGCCATGATTTCGATTTCGGCGTCCGACCGGGGACTGCGGGTACCGGCCCGCACCAGACCGGCCACCAGGTCGATGATCTGCTCGCGGCCTTCACGAACCGTGTGGGCGAAGGCCTGCGAACTGGTGGCCTGGGTGTACATCACGATCCACGATGCCCGGTTCTCGTCGATATAGCGCAGAAACCCACCAATGGTGTTGCGCAGCATGTCTTTCGGGCTCTGGGTGAAGTCGATCTCGGCGCGCACCCCATCGATGAACCGGTTCATCTCCCGGTTCAGGCACGCACCGAACAGATCCTCCTTCGAGCCGTAATAGAGGTACAGCATCGGTTTGGAGATCTGCGCCTCGGCGGCAATGGCGTCCATCGAGGTCTCGTGATAACCGTTGACCGAGAACATCTGTACGGCGGCGTCGAGCATTTGCTGTTCCCGGACAGCACGCGGCAGCCGCTTGGTACCACCAGCCATCGTGCGCCTCCCTTAGCCTGTCTATCTGACTCTAAGGTAGGGAGTGGGCTAGCGGCCACAAGTCGCGTTGACACGCTTCATCGCCGCGACCCGGACCAGCGACTCGTCGATTCGCTGCACCGGCAATTCGCCCGCGTTCACCGCCTGCTCGAGCCGGTCCAGGACGGCCGGCACTTCCTTGGTGGTGATCCACAATGCGATGTCGGTGCCTGCCTGCAGGGTTTTCAGCACGGCCTCGGTCACGCCAAACCGGTCGGAGATCGCGGCCATGCTCGACAGGTCGTCGCTGAACACCGGGCCGTCGAACGCCGGCCCGCCGTAACCGGTTCCGGTTCGCAGGAGCTCAACTGCTTTGGGACTCAGACTGGCGGGATCGCTGCCGGTCAATCCGGGCACCTGCATGTGACCGATCATCACCGCCACCGGCGCCGCCTGCAGCAGGGTGCGGTAGGGCACCAGGTCGTTGCCGACGAGATCGGACAGCGGCGGCGTGGTGACGCCCCCGGTGTGGGAGTCGCCCGACCCGTGGCCATGCCCGGGGAAGTGCTTGAGCACCGGCAACACGCCGGCATCGCGCAGGCCCTGCGCATAGGCGCCGGCCCAGGTGGTCACCTTGACGGGATCGGGGCCGAACGAACGGTCACCGATCACCGTGTCGTCGGGCGCGTCGGTGACATCGACGACGGGCGCGAAATCGACGGTGATACCCAGGTCCTTCATCTTGCGGCCGCGCTCGGCCACCAGGTCGTGGACCTGGGTCGGTGTCATCGTCTGACCCATCTCCTTGGCGGTGGGCCCCCGGCCGCCCAGCAGGGTGCGCAGGCGAGACACCCGGCCGCCCTCCTCGTCGACGCCCACCGCGAGCGGCAGCGGCGTGGCCGCGTGCGCGATGTCGCTCAGCGGACCGGGCAGCATGGTCAGGTCGGTGTCGCTGTCGATGATGATGCCGCCGACGTGAAAGTCGGTGACGACGGCTCTGGCGTCGTCAGCGTTCTTCACCCCGACCATCAGCAGCTGGGCGAGCTTGTCGCGCAGGTTCGGGATCGCCGCCGGGACCGCGGGCGGATCGGCGCACACGCGCCGTCCTTGCCGCTGCATCGGCGCTGGTGGCGGGCTGCCACGGC
>NZ_LZMH01000085.1 GCF_001673635.1 Mycobacterium asiaticum | reverse complement strand
CCGGTCAGGGCCCCGACCATGACTACTCGACCAGCGCGGCGATCGTGTTCGCGGTTGCGGTGGCCGCCCTGACCGGGATTGCCCGTCACCGCGGGCGCGACGACGGCGAGCACGGTGGGAATGAGCAGGACGGCGTGCCCGAGCCAGCGTGTGCTGAAGCGCAGCGTCACCGCAACCGGCACCGCCAGGACCGTCACCACGATCCATGCGCGGGCCGTCTCGGAAACGGAGAGGGCGTCGAACAGCGCCCCGCTGCTCAACAACGCACCGGCACCCACACCGAAGTCGTGGGCGGCCTGGATCACCACCATCGCCGCGGCGGCCACCGGCCACAGCAGCGAAACGCGCTCGGCCACCAGGTGGATCCGGAAGCCGTCCGCATCGAGCAACCCGTCCGGTTCCGGGCGCGATGTCATCACGACCAGCAGCAGGGCGCCCAGGCACATCGCACCCAGCAGTGACGCGACGAAGTACCCCACCGGCGCAGCGGCGCTGATGAAGGCACCGGGATAAGGGTTGCCGGACTCGACGTAACGACGGGTTCCGGACAGCAACCCATATGCGGCGACAGCGACGGAGAGCACGACGAACCCGGCCGCCAGCGCCGCGGCGCGCGCCGAACGCGACCGGTCCACCCGGGCGGCCGGCGTCACCTCAGCGCTCGGCCCG
Organism: Mycobacterium asiaticum; assembly: GCF_001673635.1. Lineage (GTDB taxonomy): Bacteria > Actinomycetota > Actinomycetes > Mycobacteriales > Mycobacteriaceae > Mycobacterium > Mycobacterium asiaticum_C. Next base: position 126,793 of record NZ_LZMH01000085.1, on the reverse strand, counting down.
TCTGTACCCACCCCTGCAGCTTACGACCGTGCGTCGTAGCCGCTTGTCGCCTGGAGCGCCTAGTGTTCGGTGACTGTGATTGATGATCTGCCGCTGCGGTGGGCAGTCACCGGCCTGTTCCTGCTGAGTGCCGTGGGCTTCGTGCTGGTCGTCGACCGTCGGTCCTGGACCTCGGTGGTCAGCTACGGCCTGCACCTCACCATGGCGATCGCGATGGCGGTGATGGCCTGGCCGCAGGGACTGGGGCTGCCGCCGACGCCCGCCGAGGCCTTCTTCCTGGCGGCGGCCCTGTGGTTCGTGATCATGGCCGTCCTCGCCACCCGGATGGGCGGCATGCGGCTGCTGCGCGGCTATCACGCGCTGAAGATGCTGGCGATGGCGTGGATGTACGCCGTTGTTCATCATCAGCCGCTGCCCTCGGGACTCGGTGCCGGGCACCAGCACCACCACCATGAGATGCCGCCGGACCAACCGATGCCCGACCTAGACACGACCCCCGCCACGACCCCCTCTATGACCCCCGCCATGACGCCCGCCGCCGCGCCGCCCGACGATGGCCCGGTCTGGGTCGATGTCGGCAACTGGGGGTGGGCGCTATTGTTCGTCGTCGCCGCCGCGGTGTGGGGGTACCGGTATGCCGCGCAACGGCGCGTCGTCCGGCGGCGGCGGTCGCGACGATGGCGCACCACGCTCGGCACCGCGCTGCAGGCCATGATGGCCGTGGGTATGGCGATCATGTTCGGCGCGCTGCTGGTGCAGGGCTGAGGGTGTAACGTTTGCGCCCTTCCATCGACTAACTGCGGAGGCGCTCAGTAGATTGGGCCGCGGTGGCAGGCCGCGAAGGAGATGTCAGTGCAGACCCAGCAACCCGTCGACGGGGCGCCGACGGGTTCAGCGCATCCCGGCCATGCCGAGCGGCCGTTCATCGCCAGGACCATCCACGCCCTCGCGGTGCCGATCATCCTGTTCTGGATTGCCGTGGTCGTCCTGCTCAGCGTGTTCGTCCCCTCGCTGGAGATAGTCGGGCAGGAGCGATCGGTGTCGCTGAGCCCGAAGGACGCGCCGTCACTGATAGCCCTGAACCGCATCGGCCACGTCTTCAAGGAAGGCGAGACCGACAGTGTGGCGATGGTCGTCCTGGAGGGCGACAAGCCGCTGGGCGATGACGCCCACCGGTACTACGACCTGCTGATCCGCAAGTTGCGCGCCGACAAGACGCATGTGCTGAGCATCCAGGATTTCTGGGGCGACCCACTGACCGCGGCGGGCGCCCAGAGCAGCGACGGCAAGGCGGTGACCGTTCAGGTCAATCTGGCCGGCAATCAGGGCGAGCTGCTGGCCAACGAATCCGTCGACGCCGTGCGCAAGATCGTCGACGGCACTCCGGCCCCATCGGGCATCAAGGCCTACGTCACCGGCGGCGCGGCCCTGGCCGCGGACCTGCATTCCAGCGGCGACAAATCCATGGCGAAAGTCACCCTGACCACGGTGGCGGTGATCCTGGTGATGCTGCTGTTCGTCTACCGGTCACCGATCACCGTGTTCCTGTTGCTGGTCACGGTCGGTGTGCAGCTCTCCGCGGCGCGCGGCATAGTCGCACTGCTGGGTCACAACGAACTGATCGGGCTGTCCACCTTCGCCGTCAGCCTGCTCACCTCGCTGGCGATCGCGGCCGGGACCGACTACGGGATCTTCATCATCGGCCGCTATCAGGAGGCCCGTCAGGCCGGTGAGGACCGGGAGTCGGCCTTCTACACCATGTACCGGGGGACCGCGCACGTCATCCTTGGCTCCGGGTTGACCATCGCCGGGGCAACGTTCTGCCTGAGCTTCACCCGAATGCCCTACTTCCAGACCCTTGGTGTGCCTTGCGCGGTGGGAATGCTGACGGCGGTCATCGTGGCGTTGACCCTGGGTCCGGCCGTGCTGATCGTCGGAGGCCGGTTCGGGTTCTTCGATCCCAAGCGCTTCCTGGCGGTGCGCGGCTGGCGCCGGGTCGGCACCGTGGTGGTCCGCTGGCCGCTGCCCGTCCTGGCCGCCACCTTCGCCGTCGCCATGGTCGGGTTGCTGACGCTGCCCGGATACAAACCCAGCTACGACGACCAGGCGTACCTGCCCAGCTTCATCCCCGCCAACGAAGGTTTCGCGGCGGCGAACCGGCATTTCTCCCAGGCCCGCATGAAGCCCGAGATCGTGATGATCGAGTCGGACCACGATATGCGCAACCCGGCGGACTTCCTGGTGCTGGACAAGCTGGCCAAAGGCCTTTTCCGGGTGCCGGGGATCTCCCGGGTCCAGGCCATCACCCGCCCCGACGGATTGGCCATGGAGCACACCACGATTCCGTTCCAGGTCAGCATGTCCAACGCCGGGCAGGTGCAGACGATGAAGTACCAGCGGGACCGCATGGACGACATGCGCAAGCAGGCCGACGAGATGGCCAAGACGATTTCGCTGATGCAGCGGATGTACGGCCTGATGACCCAGCTCGCCGACCAGACCCACCGCATGGTCATCGACACCGTCCAGATGCAGGAGATCACCAACGAGTTGCGCGACCACATCGCGGACTTCGAAGACTTCTGGCGCCCGGTGCGCAGTTACTTCTATTGGGAGAAGCACTGTTTCGACATCCCGGCCTGCTGGTCGCTGCGCTCGATCTTCGACGGCCTGGACGGGCTGGACGCGATCGACGAGCGCCTTGACGTGCTGGTCAGCGACATCAAGAACCTGGATCGGTTGATGCCGCAGATGCTGTCCACCTTCCCGCCGATGATCGAGACGATGGAAAGCATGCGGGTATCGATGCTGACCATGCACAGCACCATGTCGGGCATCTTCGACCAGATGGCCGAGATGAGCGAGAACGCCAACGCCATGGGCAAGGCGTTCGACGCAGCTAAGAACGACGACTCGTTCTACCTGCCCCCGGAAGTGTTCAAGAACAAGGACTTTCAGCGCGCCATGAATTCGTTCCTGTCCTCGGACGGGCACGCGGCGCGATTCATCGTGCTGCATCGCAGCGACCCGGCCTCCGAGGACGGCATCGCCAGTATCGACATGTTGCACACCGCGGCCGAGGAGTCGCTCAAGGGCACGCCGCTGGAGGACGCCAAGATCTATGTCGCCGGCATGGGCGCCGTGTTCAAAGACATCTCCGAGGGCGCCAAGTGGGATCTGGTGATCGCCGGGATCTCTTCGTTGTGCCTGATTTTCATCATCATGCTGATCCTCACCCGCGCGTTCATCGCCGCCGCGGTGATCGTGGGGACGGTCGCGATCTCGCTGGGAGCTTCGTTCGGGCTGTCCGTGTTGATGTGGCAGCACATTCTCGGTATCCCGTTGCACTGGTTGGTGATCGCCATGTCGGTGATCGTGCTGCTGGCAGTGGGGTCGGACTACAACCTGTTGTTGGTGTCGCGGTTCAAACAGGAGATCCATGCCGGGCTCAACACCGGGATCATCCGGTCCATGGGCGGCACCGGCAAGGTGGTCACCAACGCCGGACTGGTGTTCGCCTTCACGATGGGCGCCATGATCGTGGGTGACGCGCGGATGATCGGACAGGTGGGCACCACCATCGGGCTGGGGCTGCTGTTCGACACGTTGATCGTGCGCGCGTTGATGACGCCTTCGATCGCCGCGCTGCTGGGCCGCTGGTTCTGGTGGCCGATCAATGTCCGGTCGCGACCCGCCCGGCCACGGGTGCCGGTGCCACCGCCGGACCGGTCACTGGTCTCCAGCGATCAACCGTAGGCCGGCCGTGTCGAACATGTCGAAGCTGGAGGCCATCGTCGCCCGCCTCCCGGAGGCCACCCGGGTCGACATCGAGGCGTGGGGCGGCGAGCCGACCTTCCGGGTGCGCGGCAAGAACTTTATCTTCAGCGCACCGGACGCGAGCAGCATCACCGTCAAGCTGTCCCAGGAGGAGGCCGCGGCGGTCGTCGCCACCGACGCCGATGCGGAGCCCACGGGCTACGGCCTCGGCCGGCACGGTTGGGTGTCAATCCGTCTGGGGCGCAAGATTTCAGCCGCGCGGTGGCGCGAGATCGAGGAGTGGATCCTGACTTCCTACAGCCTCGTCGCGCCCAAGACGCTGGTCAGGCAATTGGGGCTGGGACAGCGTCCCGAAGCAGCGAGCGCAACGGCCCCGGTGTCGCGGCGACTTCGGTGACACGGTCGGTGTTCAGCGCGACGGTCGGGAATTCGGCCAGGTACTCCCCGTAGGCGCGGCCCCCGAGCCGCATGCCCAAACTCACCCAAGCATCCAGCACCGACCATCGCCGCGGATTGTCGACAGCCCAATCGCTTTCGTCCAGCCGACTCTTCCATTGCGCGACCTCGGTTTCCGCGCAATCGAATTCGGCGAGCAGCCCGGCGTACGACACCCGCTCCCCCGACACCACGGTGATTCCGCGCCCCAGCACGGCCGGCCCACCCAGCTGCAGAACCAGGTCCAGGATCGCGTGGGCGGCGGCGTGTCCGGTGGTGACCTCTTCGGTCAGGTTCACCGCCGGGTAGGCGCCCACTGTCACGCAGGCGTCGACCAGGGAGACCAAAATGTCTGCGCTGGTGGCTAATTGCCGGTCCATCCCCAGCACCCTCGGCAGTCGCACGATGGTGTAATCGAGTGCGCTCGGTGCGGCCGACACCACCAGTTCCGCCAGCGACTTGGACGCCGCGTACGGGTAGGGCGCCGTACCCGGGTCGGTGACCGCTGCCGCGTCGACCTGCGCATTGACGACGTAGGTGGACAGATGCACCAGTCTCGCACCATGCAGGACACATGAATCCACCAGCGCGCGAACAAAGTTGACGTTCGCCGGCCGCAGATCGCGGTAGGGCACCACCACGTTGGTATTCCCGACGCAGTTCACGACGGTTCGAGCGCCGGTGTCGCGGATCAGCGCGTCCAGTTCCTCGCGACCTGGCTCGGCGGTGAGACGCCGGGTACGCACGCCGCCGATGCGTTGCAGATCGGTCCACGGCTCGTGCTCGGGCAGCTCGGACCTGGTAGCGAACACCACGTCGGGACACGGCGTTGCGGACCGTTTCAGGTCGAGAACCGCCTGGGCGAAGCCGGTGCCGAGAATCCCGGACGCCCCCAGCACCAGGATGGTGTCCCGCTTATCGTTGTTGCTCAACGCTTTCTGGTGTGCCGGTGCGTATGCCGCTGCGAGGTCACCCGCTATCTCGGCCGCGGTCGCACCGTCCATCCACCCGCCCGCGGGCATCATCCGTGCCAGGTTGGCGGCCGTGTCGGCGCTGATCAAATCCAGAATGGTGAGGTGCCGATTCAGGTATCTGCGCGTGTCAGGCAGGATCCGGATCAAATCCAGTGAACCGATGCCGGCGTCGAGCAGTGACGAGTCCGCCGTCAGCTCGATGCCCAAGTGACGGGTCCAGATCCGAGCGAGTCCGGCCGCACCGGCATCGGCATCGGCCTTGTCCGGCAGGGCATCCGACGAATTCGACAGCATCCGCAGCCTCGCGCTGTCCACCTTGCCGCTGGGCTTGCGGGGGATGTTCGGCACGGCGACGACGACGAACGACGGCACCCCGAGGCTCGTCAGGACACAGCGGATACGTGCGACAGTCGCGGTGTCCGCACCGTCCGCGCGGGTCAGCTGCGTCTGGAACCACACCCCGAGTCTTCCGTTGTGCGATTCGACGGCGACATCGGATACCGCCGGATCCTCGGCGATGCGTCGGCAAACCTCGGCGATATCGACCCGCTTACCGGATATCTTGACCAGTGCGTCTTTTCGTCCGGCGAAGACCGGATGACCCTCATCGTCAGCGATCACCCGGTCAGAGGTGGCGAAAGCCCGATACCGCGAACCGTCCGCGGTGGTGACGGTGCCGAACCCACCGCCGTCAATGCCGAGATAGCCATTTGCCACCAGGTCGCCGACGATGACAATCTCGCCGAACGCGATGAACATCGAGTCGGCGACCATCGGCCGGCCCACCCGGCGGGCGGCGCGACCGGTAGCACCGGTGATGGGCAGATAGCTGGATACCACGGTGGTTTCCGTTGGACCATAGGTGGACACGAGCGAGATCTCTCGCTCGCCCGGTGCGGCGACCCACTTGTCGGCCGCGCACGGACGGACGGCTTCCCCGCCGATCACGATCTGCCGCACATCCGAACGACGGATCATCTCAACCACCTCGCGGTCCTCGGACAGCAACTGCCACACGGCAGTCGGCATGTCGACCACGGTCACGTGCGCGGCGGCGATATCGACTGCCAGAGCAGTGAAGTCGCCGGACTTCATGGCTGCGGTCCGGCGCAACTGGGCTCCGCAGGCCGCCGCCCCGAAGATCTCTTCGACGCTGATGTCCGATGTCAATGGGGCGCATTGCAGAATGCGGTCGGCTGCGCCCCATCTGTATGCCCGTCCGACGGCGGCGCAGAACAGCGCCAGCGACCCGTGGGTGACGTGGACGAGCTTGGGTGTCCCGGTGGTCCCCGAGGTCGGCATGACGTAGGCGGTCCTGGCTGACAGCCGGGCGTCCCCTGCCACCAGCTCGACACGTCCGTCGACAAGTTCGCCCTCATTCTCGTCGGCGGTCGCGGTCAATTCCGTCGCCGCGATGTCGACCACATGCACCGAGATGTCGTCGATGTGCTCGGCGATTGCGCCGGCCCGCAACGGCATCTCATCGCCGGTGGTGCAGACGCTGTAGCCGCAACCGGCGAGGTGGCACGCGATCAGCAGGTCGATGGTCCGGTCCGTGTCGTCGTCGCAGCAGATCACAATGTCGCCGGGCACCACACCGTTGCGGACCAGCCAGGCGAGCCAGGCCCGTGCATCGGGGCGGTTGGCCAGCACCCCGCAGGCACCTCCTGGCGAGTCCAGAAACCAGGCGGGTACGGTCGGCGGCTCGGGTTGGAACGCCGCTTCGATGCCGCGGTGGGCCCCGTCCGGGTCGATGCCCAGCCACTCGTCGACCACCGTGGCGATCGGTTGTTCCCACGCCGCCGCCATCGACTCCAGCGCGGTGCCGATCCGGGTGGCGACGCCGCGATATGCCTTGTCCGCGGGTCGATCCGCCCTGTCCCAGATGGCCAGCCGCAGCGTGCCTTCGTTCTCGTCCAGCACGCTGGCGACGGTCATACCCTCGACCGGACCTATGTCGGTGGCGATCGGTGTTTCGGACAAGTACCGGCGCAGGTCGGGCGCACAGGCCGCCCGGATGAAGTTGAGGGTCAGCGCCTCTACCTGTGTGGTCCGGTTGATCGCGAAATACATTCGGCGAAAATGCTCTTCACGAAGCCATCGCCGCCGGACGGTCCTGACGTAGTCTCGGTCGAGCGCGCTGACGACGTCGGCTACCGAGGCGAACGGAGAGAACCGGACCGGGTGCGCGACGGAGTTGACCAGACAGGTCGCTACGTCCAGTTCCGGATCACCGAATCGGTTGTCCACCGCGTGCACCAGCAGGTTGTCGGTGCTCTGCCGGATGCTGGAGAACACCCCGACGGCGGCCGCGGCCACCAGCACGTTGAGCGGGACCTGCTTGTCTTCCGAAAGGGCCAGGATGGCGGCAAAGGCGGCGCCGGACAGGGTCACTGACTCCTGCAGGACGCCCTTGGCGGCCGCTCCGTGCGGTTCATCCGAGCCGGGGTTGTACCCACCGCGACGTGCATCATCGGTGAGCTCGCGTTGTACCCCAGGCGCGACCCGCTGCAGCGCCTCGTCGACCTTGGTCGCCTCACGCTGATGGGCCGCCGCCAGTTTGACCAAACCTTCGATAGGGCTTGTGGTTTCAGTACCGGTGCCGGCCAGATGCCGCGCCAGGCTATCCTCGATGATTCCGGTGGCGCCACCATCGAGCAGGATGTGATGGGTGTGTACGTCCAGGCCAGACACGCGGCCGTCGTTCGTGGTCCAGACGGTGTAGCGGACCAGCGGCTTGTCCAGAATTCCCGAGGACCAGGAGCGGGTGATGTCATCGGCGCACCGCTCGCTGCCCGCGTCACCCTCCGAGCGCACCCGCACGATGTCGCCGGCGTGCAATCGCGGCGTCAGTTCGGGGTAATCGGTGGCGGCTGGCTCGAGAACGCAAAGCTGCACTGGGTTTTCGGAGATCGTCGCGTGCAGGGCGGTCAGGAATACGGGCAGCGGTAGTGGATGGAACCGGTAGGACTTGCCGATCAGATACAACGCGGGATCGCTGTCCTGCAGCACCCCGTTGTAGAGGTTTCGCTGCGATCTACTCAACGGGATTCGCGCGATCATCCGGGGCCTCCGGCAAGTTCCCGAACCCAGCCTGAAATCGACAGGTTTTCCGCCAGTCGAGCCGGCACCGCGGATTCCCGGTTCACCCCAAGCTGTTTCATCAGCAGGACGAACCGGACCGAGTCCAGCCCGAGGTCTCGCAGATCCGTGGCGTCCCCGTCGATCAGATCGGTCTCGTCGATGTACAAGACGTCGCAGATCGCGGTGAAGATCTGTTCCCGTATCGCCTCAACCATGAGCGCCCACTCCGGCCCTGTCCGTGCCGACCTGCGCGGCCAGTGAAGCCCGCATCACCTTGCCGGATTGCGTGCGCGGAATGTCGGTGACGATGGCGATCGTCGACGGCCGTGCCGCCGACTCCGATTCCTGCCGGAAGTGAGATGCGATCGCCTGCTTGAGCTTTCGTGTCTGCGTCTCGTCCAGGTCCGCCGACGGGACGACGGCAAGACCCACCAGTGCCCCGAATTCCGGATCCGCGATTTCGTAGCAAGCCGCCTCCCGCACCCCGGGCACGGCTTCGGCGATGCGGTCGACCTCATCGGGCGCCACGTTCACACCGCCGGAGATGATCATCTCCGACGACCGGCCCTTGATGTAAAAGAAGCCGTCCTCGCGTTGTTCAAGCAAATCTCCGGTGTCCACCCAGCCGTCCACCAACACCTCGTCGGTGCGTTGCGGATTGTTCCAGTACCCCAGCATGTTCGCCGGTGATTTGATCCACAGGGTGCCGGAAGAGGAGGGACGGCCGTCGACGCCGACGAGACGAACATCCACGCCGGGGTACGGACGTCCCACGGCCCCTTCCTCGATCTTGGCGATCGATCCCTCGTCGGTCGGCAAACACAAGGCGGTGCAACCGGTTTCGCTGAGCCCGTAGACCTGCGCGGTGCGAATGCCCATGGCTTCGATGGCCCGTACATCGGCCGCGATCGCTCGTGAACCGCCGTAGCCGACCAGGCGCAGCGACGGCACCTTGGCATCGTTGGCCTTCAGCTCGGCGATCAGCTTGGCCAGCAGGGTGGGGACCAGGCATGTGGTCGCCACCTCGTGCGCGTTGAGGATCTCCAGTAGGGAAGTCGTGTTCTCACCGCCGGTGACACACTGACCGCCCCGCATCAGGCAGGTGAAGATCCACCACAGTCCGCCGATATGGGTGGCCGGTAGTGGTGAGTAGGTCGTTTCGCCCTCGACCCAGGTCACCCAGTTCAACCCCGCCTGCCGCAGAATGTCCGGGATCGCGACGAAGGTGCGGTTGGCCAGCAGCACGGCCTTGGGTTCGCCGGTCGTGCCGCTGGTGAAGATCATCGCCAGTGGATCGTCGGCACCGCGCTCCGGAAAAGGCACCTCGGCGCCCGGCATCGGCCCGGGGCTTTGCACGCCGTCGGTCACGTCGACCGATATCGCCGGTATCGACCGCAGTGTGTCGGGCAGGTCGGTGGCGCCGGTCCTGCTCCCGGGCGTGACGAGAATCGCGCTCGGGGCAGTGATTTGACCGAACCGCCCGATGGTCGCCGGCGGGAGATTGCCGTCAGCCATGACGGCGATCGCGCCGACCCTGGCGCAGGCCAGAACCGACAGGTAGGTCTCGGGCCCGTTGTCCGAGACCACGAGGACCCGGGCGCCCGGTGTAACCGATGCCGCGCGAAGGGCCGCGGCAAGCCGGTCCACCTCGGCTACCAGCTCGCCGTACCGGATCGTGCTGCGACCGTTGCACCGGCGCAGCGCGACGGCCTCGGGCCGCTGCCGCGCCTGGGCGACGACACGCTCCAGCACGGTGGGCGGTAATTGCGTCATGACTTCCTAACTTCTTTCGTCTCAGCCGGTTACGGGATGTTGAGCGCTGCCAGTTCGACCTCAGCGGTAGCCGCCCCGCCGAACTCGTCCCAGAATTCGATTGCACAGGGAACCGAGAGGTAGCGCAGCGACCGCTCCATGACCTTGAAGTTCTGGCACAACAGGCGGGCGGAGAACTTCTGGGCGTGGATCGGCCTTCTGAAGCGCGACGAGGTGTTCTTGATCAGCATGCTGGGCAGCTGCAGGTCGAAATAGTCGGAAATCGACCAGCCGCGCAACACCGGAATCTCCTCGTTGAGAACCGCAGGAGCAAAAGCGCAGTAGGCGAGTTGGTTGAAACACATCACCAACTCCACCGCGTTGAAATGCCCCGTGCTCCGGATGTAGGCCGGCTCATTGATGCTGAAGTTCCCGTATGCCAGTACCGAATCGGCGGTCGCTTTGTACGACGCGTCGATCAGATAGCGGCAGCCCTTGTATGCGTACGGCTCCAGCACCCTGGCGAGGAGATGCTCCTCAATGGGGCCGGTGTCGGTGATATCCGCGAATTCCGTGCGGGTTTGGGCAAAAGGGGACAAAACGATGGTACTCATACTGGATATCCTGGTGTTTCGAGTCCGTCCATCATGGTCAGACGGTGAGTGGTTAAGTGGCCGTTGGCGGTACCGTGTTTGGCACGGTGCATCAGCACGCGGTTGTCCCACAAGATGATGTCGCCGACTTCGTAGTGCTGAGTGTGAATGAAAGGTGACTTGTATTCGGTATCAAGCTGACCCGTGGCTTCCATCAGTTCTTGCAGGATCGCCGGGTCGAGCACGTTACCGTCTTTGTCCCTGATCTTGGTGGTGCCCGTGGCGCAGATGTAGAGGATCTCTTCACCCGTGTGTGGGTGTCTGATCACCGTCGGCCACTGGATGGGCGGCGTAGTCCGGTTGATCTCATCCCACACTTCACCGATGGGCTTGTAGACGTCACGTGGCCGAATCTTGATGTGGCGCCGTGGATCATGGGTGCTGAACGTCCCGCGGACCGGGCGCTGCTTGGCGTCCGGAATGGAGTTCCACACCTTGGCGAGATCGATGAAGTAGGTTCCGCGGTCGTGTCCTGGCACCGTCAGGGGCAGCACCATGGAGAATGCGAACGGCTCCGGCATGAACATGTAGTCGATATGCCAGAAAGCACCCGTCTTGGGGACCCCCTGCCCCTCCTCCGTGGAGGAGACGAAAATCTCGGGATGGTCCTTGTGGTGGTACAGCGGCTCGTAATACGGAATGATTTCACCGACGAGTCGGCCGAGTTGGATGAATTGCTCGGGCGAGGGGTGGACATCTTTCAGCACCACCAGCTTGTGGGTATAGACGATGTCCCGGATTTCCTCGGTGGATATGTGCTCGAGGTTCTGCGGATCCAGGCCGGTGACCTGAGCTCCGAGTCCCTCGCCTTTGACGTTGAGAGTCATGGGATTGTTCTTTCAGTCGTTGAATGGGCGCACGCCTGAGCGGCGCGAAATGTACTGGAAATCAATGTCTGTCGTGATGCAAACCCCCTTGGTGAGCCGGCTGCCGGATCGGCGGCGACTCAACGTTCGTAATGGGAGGAATCTGCCACCGGTTGCTTGGCGGATCCTTGGTGCATTCTTGACGGATCCTTGGGGTCACCAGCAGGGTCTGCGTCATCGTCGCCCCGCCGACTGTCCGTCCGGGGTGTCCCAACCGGCCGGCAGCAGCGGGACCGTCGTGCTGGTGTCGCTGGCCGCGCACTGCACCAATCCGGCTGGTGCACTTGAGTTTTTAGGCATGGTGCCGGTGAAACCGAGTGGACCGGCACCCACGGTACTTACTGTCGCCTCGGCCCACCCGTCACCGGCGGGGCCGTCCATCGACGCGTCGAGGAACTCGTCCCGATACCCGCGTAGCACGGCGTCGCGTTTGCCGCGGCTACGGCGACGAGCGCTGCCGGTGCGGTCCATTCGCGCTGCGGCACAAGCCTCCACGGGGTTTCCCACAGTAGCGGTGGCCGCCGTAGCAGCCCTCGGTCCGAACCCGACACCGGATGGCGGCATGCCCGGCACGGCGTAGCCGAGGCCGGGCGCTGGTGCGCCGGTGGCGACCGTGGTCGGGGACGTCGGGGCCGGTGTGGACGTGCCGCTGTGCGGGACCGCGCCGGCCGCGCTCGCGGCGACGGGCGCCACCGGGGTCCCGATGGTTTCGTGGCTGATCCGCTGAGCCGGTGCGGCGGTGACCGCGGTGGCCGGCGCATCCGGTAACGGCCCGAGGAGCCACCCGCCGTTGAGCGCGTTCAGGGCGCCCAGGGCGCTGAGTGCGGGAGTGAAGAACGGTAGCAGCAGAAGGGAATACGAGGCGTAGTACGGGTACCAGAGGATGTCGTAGAGGAGCAGCGCGATCACAGCCAGCGCAACGGTGCTGGCCGGGCTCAGTCCGAACTGCTGGAAGAACTCCAAGAAGTACTTGTACGGGTCGGCCAGGAAATCGGTCAGGTTGTCGACCAGCGGCGTGATCGAGTCGGACGCGAGGATGGGCGGCGCGGGTTGGAGCGCCGGCACCGCCGAGTTCGCCGCCGCCGCGGTGGCTTGGTAGCCGGCCATGGTGTCGGCGGCCTGCACCCACATCCGGGCGTAATCGCCTTCGTTGAGTGCGATCGCCATGGTGTTGAGGCCGAAGAAGTTCGTTGCGACCAGGACACCGTGCACCGCGTGGTTGGTGGCCAGCTCGATCAGCGTGGGCATGGCGGCCAGTGCGCTATCGTAGGCGGCCGCCGCCGCCTCATGCTGTGCTGCTGCAATGGCGCTGTCCAGCGCGGCTTGGTCCAGCCAGGCCAGATACGGGCCGTGTGCGGCAACATATTCCGCGGCACTGGCGCCCTGCCAGACGCCGGCTGCCACCTCGGTCAGCACCCGGCGCAACTCGGCGGCCGCGTGTCCATAGTGCTCGCTGAGTTCACGCCACTGGGCGCCGGCAGCAAGCAGTGACCCCGGCCCGGGCCCGGCGCTCAACAATGACGAATGCACCTCAGGGGGCATCGCCATCCATATCGGGCCGGTCAGGTTGCCACCTCCGGGGAATAGGTTTGCTCGGTCGTCTGAGATAGTCGTCCGGGGCTGGCCGAAAGTTCCCTGATCAGTACAGTCGGATCCATGCCGACCGTCGACGGCCGTCACCTGGACGGTGTTTCGGAGACCGCGTTGCTCACGCTGCATCAGCGGGCAACCGAGGCCGCCCGGCCCGACGGCATCATCGACGACCCGATGGCCATCAAACTTCGCGACAGCATCGACTACGACTACGCGCACTTCGGCCGCACCCATCAGGCAACGGCTCTGCGCGCCTTGGCTTTCGACAACGCCACCCGGGAGTTCCTGGCTGCTCATCCGCGCGCCACGGTGGTTGCCCTGGCCGAGGGCCTGCAAACCAGCTTCTGGCGCGTGGACAACGGGCAGCTGACGTGGTTATCGGTGGACCTCGAGCCGATCGTGCAATTGCGTCGGCAGTTGCTTCCGGCAACCGACCGCCTGCAGTACCGTGCTCAGTCCGCGCTCGACTACTCCTGGATGGAGGCGGTCGACAACAGTTGCGGTGTGTTGATCACGGCCGAGGGCCTCTTCCAGTATCTGCAGCGCGCGGAGGTGTTCGACCTGATCGAGCGGTGCGCCAGACGATTTCCGAACGGGCGGCTCGTGTTCGACAGCGTTCCTCGAATTCTCAGTGTGTATTCGCAGCGACGAGGCTTCAGGCTCAGTGAGCACTACACGGCGCCGCCGATGCCGTTCTGGTTCACCGCCGACCGTTATGCGGAACTGCGTGCCGTTCCCGGCGTCCGGGCGGTGCGCGAGTTGCCGGCTCCGCCGGGGCGTGGATTGCTGCTGCGCAGCGTTATTCCGCTGGCCTACCGAATTTCTGCGCTCAGGAAGTTCCGCGCGCCCACCAACCTCGTCGACTTCGGTTGAGCGGTGTGTCGGGTTGCCGGGAACATCGGGCCCCTTTTGCGCGACTATAGAGATATGGATTGTGAGGTGGCGCGCGAAGCGCTGTCGGCCCGGATCGACGGCGAGCGCGAGCCCGTGCCGTCGGTGCGGGTGGACGAACACCTCGCCGAATGCGGGGCGTGCCGAGACTGGTTCGGCCAGGTGAGTGATCAAGCCGACCTGCTGCGCCGCCTGGTGCGGTCCCGGCCGGTGATCACGCCGGTGGGCCCGTTCGGACCCGAGGCGCCGGCGCCGGGGCGGGCACGAGCTAGTTGGCAGCGCTGGGCGTTGCTGGGGGTTGGACTGGCCCAGTTGGCGCTGGCCGGCGCCCAGGGATTCGGTGTGAGCGTCGGACTGCCCGACCACCACGGTGTCGCACCGGGCGGCCACCTGCTCAACGAGTCGACCTCGTGGTCGATAGCGCTGGCGGTGGTGATGATCGTTGCGGCCGTGTGGCCGCGGGCCGCGGCCGGTCTGGCCGCGGTGTCGGCGGCGTACGTCGGGGTGCTGACGGTGTATGTGGTGCTTGATTCACTGTCCGGCGCCGTCACGGCCGCTCGGGTGCTGACCCATGTGCCGGTCGTGATCGGCGCAATCCTGGCAACCGTGGTGTGGCGAAGCGGCGACTCGCGCGGACCGACACCGTCCAGCGCCGCCTCGGAGCCCGATATTGTTTTACCGCAGAACGCATCTCGCGGGCGGCGGCGCGGTCACCTGTGGCCTACGGACGGTTCGGCCGCGTAGCTGGGCGTTACCGTATCGCTCCGGTCGGCAGCGAAGTTGCGCAGTCGCAGGCTGTTCGACACGACGAAGAACGACGAGAACGCCATCGCCGCGCCGGCAATCAACGGGTTGAGCAGCCCCGCAGCGGCGATCGGGATCGCGGCGATGTTGTAGCCGAACGCCCAGGCCATGTTGACCCTGATCGTGCGCATCGTCGCGGCGGCCAGGTCCAATGCCAGCGACACCACCTCGAGGTCGTCGCGGACCAGGATGACGTCGGCAGCACCGATCGCCACGTCGGTGCCGCGTCCGATGGCCATGCCGAGGTCGGCACAGGCCAGTGCCGGCCCATCGTTGATGCCGTCGCCGATCATGGCGACTACCCGGCCGCGTTCCCGCAGCTGCTCGATGACATCGACCTTGCCCTCGGGCAGGATGTCCGCGATCACCTCGTCGATCCCGACGCTCGCCGCCACCGCCGCCGCCGAGGCCGGGTTGTCACCAGTCAGCAGCACCGTCCGGAATCCCCGCTCGTGCAGTGCCGCAACGGCGCCCGTCGCCGACTCCTTCACCGCGTCACCGACCGCAATGACGCCACCCGGTTGCCCGTCCACCTCAACGAAAACAGCTGTCTCACCGCGGTATTCGGCGTCACGCCGGGCGGCCGCCAACGCCGCATCCTGGGGGGCGATCCAGGACGGCTTGCCTACTCGCACGGGTCGGCCGGCCACGGTGCCGGCGACGCCGCGACCCGGAACGGCACGGAAGTCGGCGAGCGGCCGTCGGGACGCGGTGGCCGCTGCGATCGCGAGCCCGACGGCATGCTCGGAGGCGGCTTCCACCGTCGCGGCCAGCTCGAGCACCTCGTCGGCGTCCCAGCCGGGCGCGGCGGTGACGGCGCTGATGGTGAGTTGACCCGTCGTCAGGGTCCCGGTCTTGTCGAACACGACGGTGTCGACCGCGCGGGTGGCCTCCAGCGAGTGATGACCCTTGAGGAAGATGCCGAGTTGTGCGCCACGACCCGACGCCACCATCATCGCCGTCGGGGTCGCCAGACCCAGCGCACAGGGGCAAGCGATGACCAGAACGGCCAGGGCGGCCGAGAAGGCCCGGTCAGGCCCGCCGCCGGCGGTCAGCCAGCCCAGGGCGGTCAGCCCCGCGATGGCGAAGACACACGGGACGAACACCGCCGCAATCCGGTCCGCGAGGCGCTGGGCGTCGGCGCGTTGCGCCTGCGCCTGCTCCACCAGCCGGACCATCCCCGCGAACTGGGTGTCGGCACCGACCGCCGCCGCCTCCACGATCAGCCTGCCGTCGAGAACGGCGGTGCCGCCGATCACGCTCGACCCGGGGTCCACCCGAACCGGTTTGGCCTCGCCGGTCATCGCGCTCATGTCGACCGCGGCCGACCCTTCCACGACCAGGCCGTCCGCGGCGATCGTCTGGCCCGGGCGCACCACGAAGCGCTGCTGCTCCTTGAGTTCATCGGCTGGGATCACCGTCTCGGAGCCGTCCGGCTCCA
The DNA here is from genome assembly GCF_001673635.1 of Mycobacterium asiaticum. Classification (GTDB taxonomy): domain Bacteria; phylum Actinomycetota; class Actinomycetes; order Mycobacteriales; family Mycobacteriaceae; genus Mycobacterium; species Mycobacterium asiaticum_C. The sequence continues at coordinate 110,523 of NZ_LZMH01000085.1, read as the reverse complement.
GGATGGCGACGCTTTTCGCACTCAACGCGGCCAGGGCGCGCAACGCGCTGCCCGCCTTGGACTTCGCCCGGGCCTCGAAATACCGCCCCACCAGGACGAAGACCGTGACCCCCGCGGCCACCTCGAAGTAAATGGCGTCGCTGCCCAGCAGCGCCTGCCAGACGCCCCGGCGCTCGGTCGACGGGGGAGAGCCGAAGGCGGTGCGCAGCGACCAGATGGTCGCCGCGGTGATTCCAACCGAGATCAGCGTCTCCATCGACGCGCCGCCATGCATGGCGTTGCGCAGCGCAACCCGGTGGAACGGCCACGCCGCCCACCCCACCACCGGCAGGGCGAGCAGGGTCAGCAGCCAGGCCCAACCGGTGAAACGCGACCCGGGCATAACCGCGAACAGCACCGAGAAGTGGGCGAGCGGCACGAAGAACACGGCGGCGACGGCAAGCCGGGTAAACAGGTACCGGGCATGATCGGCGTCGGGATCGTCGTCGTATGCGAGACCGGCGCGGCGCGGTTCGGCCTGGTAACCGGCCCGCCGGACCGCTTCGCACAGCTCGTCGACGGTAGTTCCCTCACCGGCTTCGATGGTCGCCGTCCGGGTAGCGAAGTTGACCGAGGCTCGGACCCCTGGCAGCTTGTTCAGCGTCGATTTCACCTTGTACGCACAGGCCGCGCAGGACATGCCGCCGATTTCGAGCTGAACGAGCTGGGGACGCTGCGCGTCGGTTACCGCGGTCAACATCCTGACTCCTCATCTCCCCTGACCATGTCTAGAGAACAGTCGTCGGAGCTCGCTCATTAGTTCCGACCGGATATGGCCTAGTCTCTACAAACGTGGGTGCCGACGAGGATCAAATTACCCACCTCGCCAAGTGCGCCGGACGAGGTGACCGGGCCGCGCTCACTCAATTCATCCAAGCCACCCAACGCGACGTGTGGCGGATGGTTGCCTATCTGGCCGACCCGGCAAGTGCCGACGACCTGACCCAGGAGACATTCCTGCGGGCAATCGGCGCGCTGCCCCGCTTCGCCGGACGCTCCAGTGCTCGCACCTGGCTGCTGTCCATAGCCCGACGGGTGGTTGTCGACCAGATCCGGCACAATTCCAGCCGGCCCCGAACCACGCATGTCACAGATTTCGATGCCGCGGCCGGGTCCGCCCGTCGTGGCAGCCGGATCGAGAACATGGTGGAGGTCCGCCTGCTGATCGACGGCTTGGACGCGCAGCGCCGCGAGGCGCTGATCTTGACGCAGATACTGGGCCTGTCCTACGCCGAGGCGGCCGAGATCAGCGGCTGCCCCATCGGCACCGTGCGATCACGGGTGGCGCGGGCCCGCGACGACCTGCTGCGGGCGGCCAACGAAGGCAACCAGGCAGGTTAAACCCGATTACGCCAGGGCGCGCTTGACGCCCGGATGGTTTTTCGCCAGGAACGGCAGCATCAGTTCCGGCGGCGCCACCCGGAACAGTCCCGCGGATATGCGGTTGGCCAGGCCGGGGACGACGACGGCCTTGCCGGCCGCGAGTCCGTCTATTCCGGCCTTCGCCACCCGATCGGCCGGAATCCACATCACCTTGGGCAACGCGGATTCGGCTTCCTCCTTGGTGAAACCGGCTGCCTCGCCGAACCCGGTGTCCACCGGCCCCGGGCACAATGCCGTCACGGACACGCCGGTGCCGCGCAGTTCCCCACGCAAGCTGTGCGAGTAGGACAGCACGAATGCCTTGGCCGCACCGTAGGCCGCCTGCCCGGGCAGCGGGCCGAATGCCGCCACGGATGCCACGTTGAGGATGGCGCCCCGGCGTCGGTCGACCATGCCCGGGAGGAATCTGCTACACAGATCGACCACGGCGGCCACATCTACCTCGACGAGGTTGAGTTCGTCCTCCGGAACGGATTTGGCGACGACGCCCAGCGTGGACAGCCCCGCATTGTTGATCAGGATCTCGGGAGTCAGGCCGAGATCAGCGATCCGGTCCAGCAGGCCGGCCCGGGCCGCCCGGTCCGAGAGATCCGCGGGCAGCGGCCGGGCTTTGGGACCCAACCGTTCGGCGATCTCGGCCAGCCGGCTGGCGCTGCGCGCCACCAGCACCACCTGATGGCCGCGCTCGGTCAGGATCCGGGCGAATTGTTCGCCGATGCCCGACGAGGCACCGGTGACGACGGCAACGCGATCATTTCCTGCTGGTGGGAGAGCCATGGCAGTGAACGTACTCGCACCTAACCCGCCTCCGCGATGGTTGCGAGGTTGTCGTTACCGTCCCAGGTCGGCTGACGGGCGGGATCGGCGATGAGCTCGAAGATCCGGTCCGCGCCGGCGGCGATCTGACGGGTAGCGGTCACGATCCGCTCGGCGCGTTGCGGCATGCAGCGAATGCTAGCGGGCTTGCAGGGCCTCGACCGGTCCGGACAGGGACGCTTTGACCCGGCGGGTGAGCTCGTCGGCCAGCACCTCGGCGTCGCCGCGCTCCACCGCATCGAGGATGTCGCGGGCGACCTGACCCGGGTCGTTCTTCGGCGCACGGACGTCGGCGATCATGTCGGTGTCGGTGAAGCCGAGGTGGACACCGGTGACCAGCGTCCCCTGCTTGTCCAGTTCCACGCGCAACGAATTGGTGACGGACCAGAAAGCGGCTTTGGAGGCGCCATAGGCGCCGTAGCCGCCCAACCAGGACAGCACCGAATGAATGTCCACCAGCGCACCGCCGCCGTTGTCGGCCAGGATCGGCGCGAAGGCCCGGGCAACCCGAAGCGCACCGAACAGGTTGGTCTCGAAGATCGCGCGGATCTCGTCGAAATCGTCGTCGAGCAGGCTGTGCCCGCCGGCGATGCCGGCATTGTTGATCACGATCTGTGCGTCCAGCGCCGAGTTCGCCAATGCCGCAACGGAATCCGCATCGGTGACGTCAAGGGGCACGCTTACCACCCGAGGATCGGTGCTGTCCTGCGGCACCCGGGCGGTGGCGTACACCTTCGCCGCACCTCGCTCCAGTAGTTCGTTCACGATCGCCTTGCCGAGTCCGCGCTGTCCGCCGGTCACCACTGCCGTCGAACCCTTGATGCTGAGCATGACCACTTCTTCCTGACGTAGGCATTAAGCTTTTACCTCTGTCAGGTTAGTTGACCCCTGCGACATAGGCAAGTAGGCTTTACATATGTCTCGGTGGTATGCGTCACAGCGCTATGGACTCGAGCCGGCCCCAGGCGGGCTGGGATTGGTGCAGGACTTTCTCAACACCACGGGCATCGGTGACTACGGCAAGGACTTGCTGGCCGATACCGCCCTGGCCAATCGTTGGACCACGAAGGCCATCAAGACCTGGTCGGCTTTGAGCGGCGTGGACGCCGGACCGCCCGAGTTGGGGGAAGCTGACCTGGCCAGGCTCAGGGCTTTGCGCACCAAGATCGCCGGAATGGTCGCAGGTGAGCCGGTCGCCCCGGGCGGCCCGCCGGCCTCGGCGTCGTTCGCTGTGTCCGAGGGCGGCGAGGTACGGCTGGAACCGGTCGGCAACGGCTGGCGCTGGCTTGCCTCCGTGCTGTGGTCAGAGGTGCTGCGCAGCCAAGTACTCGGCGAGTGGCGCCGCGTCAAGCGCTGCCGCAATCCCCATTGCCCGTCGACTTTCTACGACCGGTCGAAGAACAATAGCGGCGTGTGGCATGACGTGAAGATATGCGGAAACGCCGCAAACCTGCGGGCGTCCCGCGCGCGGCGTCGCGCCGCGGAAACGACTTCCTCGTCTTAGGTCAGCAGCTTCGTCTTAGCTCAGCAGCGCTCGAGGCCGCGCTGCATCAGGCGCGGGGTTCCGGCCGGCCGGCCGGATCCACATGTGCTGCGGTGGTGCACGTGCAGCACATGGCAGGTGCGCGGCCTGATGATGGGCACGGTGACTTCAGCGCCACCGTCTATCGAATCGGGTAAAACTGTCACGTCTGGTCCTTTGTCTATGCGACTCTCGGCCACTGTTCAGTGCACAGTCCGGTCGCTCGGCCCATATCTACCCAAGCCATGTGCGAGCCAACCGCACGCACGGTGAACAACAGCGAAACGACGTTGTGTATTCCGACACATCGCCGGGGGCGGGGCCGGACAGCTCACAGCTGGGGCAGTCAGCGCTTCGCGATCCGTATGGCGGTGTCCGCGAGCGAAACCTCGTGGCCGGCGGCGCACCGGATTTCCGCGACGACAGGAGCGCCGCAGCCGTCGTGAATCAGCTCGCTCGCGGTGGACTCGCCCTGCAGCAGCCTGCCGAATTCGATAAGGCTGATCAGGACGGGAAACAGGCCGCGCCCTCGCTGGGTGAGCACGTACTCGTACCGGGTGCGCTGCCCGGCCTGTTGGTACGGCTGTTTCTCCAGCAAACCGGCGTCCACGAGCTGCCGCAGGCGCTTGGCTGCGATCTGTTCGGTCACCCCCGCGCGGCGGGCCAGGTCGTCGAAACGACGTCCACCGAAGAAGGCTTCGCGCAGCAGCACCATCGCCGAATGCGTGCCGATCAGCTGCAGCGCCCGTTCCATCGGGCACCAGTCGGCCGCCGTCCAGCGGTCTCGGTCGGCGAGGCCGCCCGCCAGTTTCATCGCGTCCACCGAATCCACCTCCCGCAGCGGATCAGGTAATGATCAGACAGTTGCTGGTCGCCGACGCCAATAGCTTGCCGGTGCTGCTGGTCAATACCGCTTCGGCGAGCGCGGTCCGCCGACCCAGATGGGTGACGGTGCCGGTGCACCGGACCGGGCCGGTATCGACACTGATTGCGCCGATGAATCGCACCGCCAGGTCGAGGCTGGTGTATCCGACCCCCGCCGGCAGCTTGCTGTGGACCGCACAGGCCGCTGCCGAATCCAGCAGAGTGCAGTACATGCCACCGTGTACGGAGCCGATCGGGTTGTAGTGGAACTCGGCGGGCGTCATGGTGAACACCGCGGTTCCTGGCGAGACGGATTCCAGGCGGGCGCCGATGGTGTTCATGACGGGTGGGGGCGGTATCTCGCCGTCGACCATGGCCTGGAGAAACTCCAGACCGCTTCGGTTGCGGGCCGCCTCGGCTGCGCCCAGCGGGTCTGCCCACTCGATAGTTCGGGTACGCGTGACTTGCCTTGTGCCGCAGATCGTTTCACTCATGAGCAAATGCCTTTCGCGGGACGCCGGTACCCCAGTATTCGTTGCTGACTAAACTATAGTCAAGCCAGCTGTGGTATCGCCTGCGTCACAAGGTACGGTCAGGCGGTCGTCATGGCGGCGCGTTCGAGGTCGAGCAACTGCTCACCGTGCAGTTCCTCGTCGTAGGCTTTGCGGCCACCGCGCGCTCCGAAGAGGCGCTTGGAGATCACCAGGTACAGCACCGCGGCGATGTTGATGGTCAGGGTGACGACCCGGGTCGTGGTGACGCCCTTGAGCAGGTCGTGGATTTCCAGTGGCAGGAACACCGAGGTAGCCACCACCGCGAAGTACTCGCCCCACCGCTTCAACAGCCATAGGCCGACGCCCTCGACCACCTGAAGCACCGCGTAGGCGGCCAGCAGGCAGGTGATCAACGCCAGGGTGGAAGGCTTTGCGGCCAACGCCTTTTCCAGCTCGTGGATCGCCGACATCTGGTCGACCTTGAATCCGGCGGCGCGGAATATCGGCAGGTCGCGGTCCAGCGTGGCCTGGATGGCGCCGCGGGAACCACGGAACGTCCAGACGGCCCAGGCGGCGAGCCCGAGTACCACGGCTCGCCCAAGTCGTTCGACCGCCAGCGCCCGGATGATGATGGCCTGCCGTAACGCCTTGCCACGCATGATCAGCGGCGCATCCTCCGGCCGCCCGCGGCCATGCGGTTCGCCCAGGGCAAAGTCGCCGCACCGCAGGCAGCGCCATACCTCCCCGAGTTTCGTGTCCGCCCTGAGCCGGTCGGCCAGCGCCTCGTCGTCGGGTGCGTAGGTGGCGTGGCCGGCGACGGCGCAGGTGACCAATTCCCACCGGTTGACGGCGCGGTTCTTGTTCTTCGCCACGTGCGCTCCTTCAGGCGGATTTGACGCCGATCATCAACGCCAGCAGCAAACCATACAAGGGGACGCGCGCGGACATCAGAATCTGACCGCGCTACGCGCCCGTACGGCCACGGGGCTGACCCTGCCCAGCAATCCGGTCAGATCGGTGACGTGGATCTCGTCCAGGCGCTCGACGGCCTCGATGATTTCGCCGCGCAACCCGCCCTCACTGCACGGTTCGGCGAGCCAGTGAAACTTCTCCACGACCCGCTCCCACGACAGGGGCTGAGTCGGCGAACCCTCGTAGTCGGCCTGCCGATGATGGAGTTCTCGCCCGTCCTGCGTCCTCACCGACACACGGACACCGGTGCGCTCCGGATAGTCGGCGGTGAGGTCGGCGGCCGGCACGACGGTGATCCGGGTCAGCAGGGCCTGGACGTCGTCGCGCCGGACTCGTTCGGTCTCAAGCTGTTCGGGTCCCACGCCGCCGTCGAGCAAGGCGACCGCGCTGAGGTACTTCAGGTTGTAGTCGGCCTGTTCCTTGGTCCACGGACGGTTCTTGTCGCCAAATGCACCACCCCCAGCGATGTCGTAGGCGCTCTGAATCACTTCCAGTGTCACCGCCGCGACGTCATCACCGCGTAGCTGGTGGGCGGTGCGAATCGACAGCAGCGCGTCGATGATCACCTGGCCATGGATCAGGGCGCAGTACTGCTTCAGGTAGGTCTGCTCGGCGACGGCGAGTCGTCGGTTACCGGGTTCGAATTCGATTGTCTGGCCGAAGAGTTGGGCCAATCCGTGCGGTCCGTCGATCAGCGTGCGCGGGCCGGTGACGCCCCGGCCGGCCAGGATGGTCGCGTAGACGGCACGCATGCCGGTCAGCGCAGGAGAGATGCCCTTCCAATGGGAGACCGGTTCGGCATGTACGGCCGCCAGTGAGACATTGTCGGCCGCCGAGGCGGCGATGGCGTCGGCCGTCTGGCTCTCATCGAGTCCGAGCAACTTGGCCGATCCCGCCGCGACCGACATCGCCAGTTGCAGTGCATGATTCAGGCCGCGCGCCATCACCGGCACCTGGGCACTGAAGCGGCACTGCACCTCATAGGCCACCGCCAGAGCCAGCAGGAAGTCGTTTCCGGTGGCGTGAACGTGTTCGGCCACAGCAAGAATCGCGCCGAAATTGTCCGCGGGGTGACACAGCCCGCCCACGGTGAGGTAGGTATCCAGCAGGTCGGGGTAGCGCACCAGCACCGCATTGAAGAATGCGGCTTGGTCAACCGACGCCCGGCCGCCGCCGACCAGCGTGGTAGTGGGCCGGCCGCTGAATTCCTCCGCCTGAGCGCGAATCGCGGGGATGAGTTCGCCGTCCAGCGCGCCGACCGCACAGGCGATGCTGTCGAGCACGTTGCGCTTGAGCGCCCCTCTGGCTTGACCCGCCAAGTCCGGATGGTCGGCGCCGGTGACAAAGGCGGCAAGATCCTCGACGGCATACGTTTGCGCCATAGTTACTCGCCCTTCGATCGTCGCTACCAAAGCGGCAACGATGGGGGGTGCCGAACTATTTCTCCCGCTCGATGGATCCGGGTGCGGGGCGGTGATTGGCCACCTGGGCGTAAACTCGGCATCAGAACATAGGCGCAGTGCTGTTAGCGCCCGAAGGGATTGGTAGACAATGACTTTGCAAAGTGAAGGTCTCGCCACCACACTGCATGCCGCGTTCGACGATGCGGTTGACCAGACCACCGCGGCGCTTGCCGAGCAAGGTTTCGGGGTGCTCACCCGCATCGATGTGAAGGCGACGCTGAAGCAGAAGATCGGCGAAGACATGGAGGACTATCTGATCCTGGGCGCTTGCAACCCGTCGCTCGCGCACCGCGCGCTCGGTGTGGACCGCCAGATCGGGCAGTTGCTGCCCTGCAATGTCGTCCTGCGTTCCGACCCGTCGGCAGGGGGCGGTGCGGTGATCGTCGAGGCGATGGATCCACAACTCATGGTCAAGGTCATGGACGACCCGGGCCTGCAGGACGTCGCCGACGAAGCGGGTGCGAAATTACGCGCCGCCATCGCCGAACTGAGCCGGGCAGCGGGCTAGCCACTCGACACGAGCGTCGCCTCCTTGACCAAACGCTGACCGATCGACCGGATCTGGCGGGTGGTGAGAGAGCAAAGCGGGTGCACCCCAAGGATCAGCGCGATTTCGCCGCGGTGATTGAACACGGGAGCTGAGATGGTGACCACGGGTCGCTTGGCCCGACCGGTTTCGTCGTCGAAAAGGGCCCCACTGGAGATGAATTCGACCATCAGCTGATCCAGGATCTGCCGGACCGTGGCGGGGATTTCGTCGCTTTCCAGCGCACCCATCACCGCCTGCGCCAGCGCCGGCGTGGTGCAGTCGACATCGAAACCCCGCTCGCGGGTTCTGGCCAGCACTCCTTCCAACCGCCGGAAGCGGTCCGCATCGGTACCCGCGCCACGCCGAATCCACTCCCGTTGCCCATCGGCCGTATCCCATGCGGCGTAGGCGACACCGAACGGTGGCGCATACGGGATGCGGTCCCCGGGCAGCCCGGACGGCTCGGTGGCGTCCTTTCCCTCGAACGCGGTGATGACCAGGGAGTCCTCGAACCGCTCGACCACCGAACCGGCGTGGCCGACCGCTTCGGATATCCGAAGAGCCGCGGCGCGGGCGGCGTGGGCGAGTGGCCGCGCGGTGTCGGTCCGCGCTGCCACCAGCGAGAGCGCCGGGCCGAGGGTGAATGTTTTGGCGACGGGATCGCGACTGGCCCAGCCGCGGTCACACAGCGTCTTGAGGATCGCGTGCGCGGTCGCCTGGGTCAGTCCCAGTTCACGCACGACATCCGAGAAGCGCAACCGGGTGCCGTCACAGCGGGCAAGCAGCTCGATGACGTCGAGGACCCGGGCAGTCGGTGCCGATGTCGCTCCGCGAATGGGTTGACTCCTTCATGCCGACATTTCTACAGTGATTCCGAGGATTAGAGATCCTATCTCAATTATTCGAGAAACTGGGGCGAGGGTGCGCGCGGTCATATTGCGGGACGGCAAGCTGCAAGTTGGGGAAACACCCGATCCCGAACCCGGGCACGGCGAACTGTTGTTGCGAACGCTTAGCACCGCGATCTGCGCATCGGACGTGCATTTCATGGATCACCCGGAGCTCGCAGTCGACGACCCGACGGGCCGCTCACTGTACGACCCGAACCGGGACATCGTGCTCGGTCACGAATTCGTCGGCGAGGTCGTGGGTTTCGGCCCCGGTTGCTCGGATCAGTTCAACGTCGGTTCACGCGTGACCGCAATGCCGGTGCGTCTGGTGGACGGCGGCGCCGGCGGGATGCGGATCATCGGCCAGCACCCCGAGGCGCAGGGCAGCTTCGCCGAGTTGCTGGTGGTTTCCGAAGCCGCCGCCAACGCGGTCACCGGCGACGTCTCCTCCGATGCCATCTCGCTGACCGACGCGTTCGCCGTCGGGGAGTTCTATGTGCGCTCGGCCCAGCTTGCGCCCGGCGAGGTTCCGATCGTCATCGGCGCGGGCGCCATCGGGCTGTCCGCGGTCGCCGCCCTGGCCAGCCGGGGCATCGAACCGATCGTCGTCGCGGACTTCAAGGCTGAGCGTCGCGCACTGGCCCGGGACTTCTTCGGCGCCCACATCGAGGTGGACCCAGCGGAATCGTCGGCGTTCGATGCATTCCGGCAGGTCCGCGTCCAGCGCGGGTTACCCGGTCCCGCAGTGGTTTTCGAATGCGTAGGCGCTGCCGGGCTGATCCAGGAGATCGTCGAGTCCGCCGAATTTGGCACCCGCATCTATTGCGCCGGCGGCTGGTACAGCGGCGACACGCTCGACATCACGACAGCGACCCGCCAGGGCGTCACCATCCAATTCGGCGGCGGGCCACACCCACAAGACTGGTACGGCACGCTCGAGGCGATCGCGTCGGGACGACTGGATCCATTGCCCAGCGTGGGCAAGATCATCACCCTCGCCGAGGTGCCGGACGCGCTCGAACTCGCGCGCCGATCCGACGGTCCCCCGCGAATCATCGTCCACCCCAACGGAGAATCGACGTGACCGACCGCGAAGACCGGCAAGACATCTCCGACCTGCTGGTGCGCTATGCCACCGGAATCGACCGGCGTGACTGGCCGTTGTTCCGCACCGTTTTCACCGACGACTGCGAACTCGATTATGGCGAGATCGGTGCGTGGCACGGCATCGACGCTGTCACGGAGTTCATGCAATTGGCCCACGCGATGGCGGGCCACACGCTGCACCGGCTGAGCAATATCGCCATCACTCTGGACGGGGACCGCGCGGTGGCTCGCACCTACATCGACGGGCTCATCATGGCCGCCGACAACAGCGGCGGGGTGAACGCCGCCGGGTTCTACGATGACGACATCGTCCGCACCAGCGCAGGATGGCGAATCGCCAAGCGCCGCTTCACCTCGGTGCGCGTCGTCGCGGTCGGGCAGGAGGGCAAATGACCTTCGCCTCGAAGTACGGCCCTTGGGCGCTGGTTGCCGGCGCCTCCGATGGTGTGGGCGCGGGCTTCGCGCACGGACTCGCCGAGCGCGGGGTCAATGTCGTACTGCTCGCACGCCGGCAATCCGTGCTCGATCAGGTCGCCGCCGAGATAAGGTCAACGACGTCAGTCGAAACACTAACTCTGGCAATAGATCTCGCGGGTCCGAGAGCTGTCGAGAGTATCATTGCGGCCACCGATGATCTCGAAATCGGCTTCCTCGTCTACTGCGCCGGGGCCGATCCCAATTTCCAGCCATTCCTGGCCACTCCGGTCGAGGCCGCGGAGGCCATGGTGCAACGCAATTGCATGGTGCCGATGCAACTGTGCCACCACTTCGCGCCCGCGATGGTCGAGCGGCGGCGGGGCGGCATCGTGATCTTCGGATCGGGCGCCGGCTTCGCCGGCGGCCCCAACATGGTTGCGTACGCTGCCTCGAAGGCATTCGACATGGTGTTCGCCGAGGCACTGTGGGCCGAGCTGCACGGCGAGGGTGTCGACGTCCTTGGACTGATCCTGGGCAAGACCAACACCCCGGCCTTGCGTGAACTCGAGTACCGCCGCGGGCAGATCGCGTCGCCCGACGATGTTCCCCCCGGCGCGGTGTCCGTCGACGACGTCATCGCCGAGGCATTCGAAAACCTGGCCAACGGGCCGACCTGGATTGTCGGCGAAGACATGCGGGCCGCGATGCAAATGCTCGGCTCGCTGACCCGCAACCAGGCCGTCGAACTGATCAGTCAGGCCAGCGCCGCGGCGATGGGTTCCGCCGGCTGACCGGTTACGACGGTCGGCTCTCGTGGCCGGGTCGGCCGGCCGTCCGGCGCTTTTCCTTCATCCTGGCTTCGAGTACGTGTCGGGTGCCGCCCTGCAGTTCCTCTCGTACGCTGCGCTCGTGCTCGCGGAACGGCGTCCAGTAGTTGTCGTCGAACTCCTCGACGACCTGAAATGTCCACCGGCCTTTGAGCACATTGCGACCAACCATTTCGGTCTCCAAGCGGTCTGCGATGCCGTCGTGTCCCGCGTCGCGCAGCTTGTCGCACGCCTGGCCGAGCAGCAAGTCGGCGTGGCCCATCAGTTGATGAAACGAGTACAACTCGCCGCGGGCGCGTTCGACATACTCCAACGCCTCGGAGAGTTGACCGACCGCCTCGACAGTTGCGTCGTCCAGGTCCGGCATCTCCTTTGATTCGGTCACGAGGTCTCTATGCCCCGCTTTGCGGCGCTTCACGCCTGGCTCACGCCGGAGTCCGCCAGGTGATCAGCACCCGGCCGTACAGCAGACGACGGATACGTGCGTCGGGCAGGATCGCGCGCACGTGAGAGCGCAACTCCGCAAACGTGTCCGGCGGCGGCCATTTGATCGGGGCGGTGTGCTCCCACTTCCCTTTGACCCGATTGACGACGACACACGCCATTGCGGTGGCCAGGTGCCACCAGGCCGTCCGCATCGAAAATCTGACGAAGGTCACCACTGTCAGCGTGCCGCCGGGTGTCACCAGGCCGGCGAGCCGCGCCAGCGCGGCCCGGGTGTCGTCGATATGGTGCAGGGCGGCGTTGGAGACGACGGCATCGAAGCGGGGCAATTCGGCGGTCATGACGTCGCCGTGGGTCCATCGAATCCCGGCGTCCGGGAAGCGGGCCCCCGCTCGTTGCAGCACCGGCTCGTCCACATCCAGGGCGGTGACCCGCGGTATCCGCCGCGCGAGCCGGGCCGCCAGGAAGCCGTCGCCGCATCCGACGTCGAGCACACTTTGCGCACCGGTCGGGACCAGCGAGTCGACCAGGGCGTTGTAGTGGATGTTGATGTTCCAGGGTTGATCGGCCGGCACTTGATCCAAAGTAGCGGCAGAGCCCCTATTCTTCGATTGTGGTAACGCCAGGATTCGCCTGCGTGACCTGCGGTACGGTCCTGCGGCCGACCGCCAAATTCTGCGACGAATGCGGATCGCCCTGCGCCACCGCCGCACCGTCAGCGGAATACAAACAGGTGACGGTGCTTTTCGCCGACGTCGTGCATTCGATGGACATCGCCGCCGCGGTAGGAGCGGAACGGCTGCGCGAGATCATGGCCGATCTCGTGGCGGCCGCGGCAGCAGTGGTGCAGCGGTACGGCGGGACGGTGGACAAATTCACCGGCGACGGCATCATGGCGGTGTTCGGGGCACCGGTCACGATGGAGGACCACGCATTTCGCGGATGCCTTGCGGCGCTGGGGATCCAAGATGAAGCGCGCGGGTTGGCGCGTGAAGCGGCGAACCGGGACGGTATCGATCTGCGGTTGCGGGTGGGTCTGAACTCCGGTGAGGTCATCGCCGGCGAAATAGGCACCGCCGCACCGGGCTACACGGCAATCGGCGAGCAGGTCGGCATGGCCCAGCGGATGGAATCGGTCGCACCGGCTGGTGGAGTGCTGCTCAGCGAATCGACGGCGCGACTGGTCGAAGACATCACTACGCTCAGTGAGCCGGAACTGGTGTCCATCAAGGGTGCCGACGCTCCGGTGCCCGCTCGCCGTTTGATCGCGACCACTCGCCCTCACCGCCGGCGCAGTGACCTACCGCTGGTCGGGCGCACCTGGGAATTGAACACCCTCAGTGGAATTCTCGACGAGGCCATCGCCGGCGCCGGTTGCGTCATCGGTGTGCTGGGAGCTCCGGGGCTCGGCAAGAGCCGCATCGTGCGCGAAGCCGCCTCGCTGGCATCCCTGCGTGACGTGTCGGTGTTCACCACCTACTGCGAATCCCACACGAGTGACATCGCCTTCCACGCGGTCACGGGTCTGCTGCGTTCCGCACTCGGAGTCGACGGTCTCGATGACGCCACCGCACGTGCGCAAGTCCGGGTCCGCTTTGAGCAGGCTGATCCTGAGGACCTGTTGCTGCTGAATGATCTGCTTGGCATCGCCGATCCCGGTAGCGAATTGCCCAGCATCGAGGCCGATGCGCGACGTAGGCGATTAACCGCCTTGGTCAACTCTGCCTCGTTGGCGCGGCGTGAACCGGCGCTGTATGTGATCGAGGACGCGCACTGGATCGACGAAGTGAGCGAGTCGATGCTCGCCACCTTCCTGACCGTCATCCCGCAGACCCCGTCGATGGTGCTGATCACCTATCGACCTGAATACCGGGGCGCGCTGTCGACAATTCCAGGCACTCAGACCATTGCACTGCGCCCGCTCAACGCAGCGCAGGCGTCGTCATTGATCGGCGCGGTGCTGGGCACGGACTCCTCCGTGCGCCGATTGACGGGGGTCATCGCCGAACGCGCTTCGGGCAACCCGTTTTTCGCCGAGGAGATCGTGCGCGACCTGTCCGAACGCGGGATTATCCGGGGCGAACCTGGTTCGTACCTGCTCCAGGCGGAGGTGGCTGACATCACCGTGCCCGCAACGCTGCAGACGGTCATCGCGGCACGCGTGGACCGGCTCAGCCCGGCGGCCAAGCAGACGCTGTGCGCCGCGGCGGTGATCGGCTCGCGATTCGACCTACAGCTGCTGTCCGCTTTGGGAACCGATCCCGTCTTCGACGAACTGGTCGCCGCCGAGCTGATCGACCGGGTCGCGTTCACCCCCGACGCCGAATACGCGTTTCGCCATCCCCTGATTCGCGCGGTGGCCTACGAATCGCAGTTGAAGTCAATTCGCTCCGAATTGCATCGGCGGCTTGCCGACGCGATCCAACAAAGCGGCTCGCCCGACGAAAATGCTGCTCTTATCGCCGAGCATCTCAAGGCGGCTGGAGATTTGCCCGCCGCGTTCGCCTGGCACATGCGCGCGGGCACCTGGCTGACCCACCGCGACCTCGTCGCGGCGCGGGCAAGTTGGCAGAATGCGCGAAACGTCGCCGACCGATTGCCGGAGGGCCACCCACAACGCGTCTCCATGCGTATTGCACCACGAACGCTGTTGTGCGCCACCGCCTGGCTCATCGGCGGCAGCCCGGCCGAGACCGGGTTTGGCGAACTGCGCGATCTGGCCGGGGCCGCGGGCGACAAGGTGTCGCTGGCCATGGGCACGGCCGGGTGGATATCCAGCCTGACGGTGCACGCCGACTATCGCGAAGCCTCCCGCTGGGCATCCGAACTCGTCGACCTGCTGGACTCGATCGGGGATCCGAAATTGACGGTCGGGCTTCTTTACGCCGCTTACACCGCCAAGCTTCAGTGCAACGAGGCAGCCGAATGCCTGCGGCTGTGCCAACTGGTGATCGACCTGGCTGAAGACAACCCCACCATGGGCGATCTGGTCCTGGGGTCCCCGCTGGCCGGCGCCATCATGCTGCGCGGGTGCGCCCGCTGCAGCCTCGGTGACCGCCGCTGGCGAGACGACGTTGTGCAGTCCACTGCGATGGCCCGCGCGTTCGACGTGACATTGCTTGCGGTACTGCTGGTATTCAAATACTCCCTCGCTCTCAATGGGACGTGGCTGCCCGGCGATGAGGCCTTGCAGGAGACCGCCACTGTGCTGGAGTTGGCGGAGCGAGCCGGCGACGATTTCACGCTCAGTTGTGCCCGATACGTGCGCGGCATGACGTTGCTGACGCATGGCGGCCCGCACCGTGACGAAGGCATCGGATTGCTGTCGCAGGCTCGCGAAGCTGCTGTGTGTGAGCGCTTCACCATGGCGCTGATCGGGTTCATCGATATCCATCTCGTCAACGAAAAGATCCGCATGGGCGAACTCGACGAGGCAGTCGAGCTGGCTCGTCCCGCCGTAGCGGCGGATTACGACGCTGGCGGAACGATCATGCGCGCGGCAGCGGTCGCCGCTCTGGTGGAGGCGCTGCTGAACAGGCGGGCCCCCAACGACGTCGATGAAGCGCAGGCTGCCGTCGAACGCCTGGAGGCAGTGCCCACTGAGCCTGGATTCGTCTTCAATAAGATTTGGCTGCTCCGGATGCGGGCGCTGCTCGCAGGCGCGCTTGATGACACAGCCGCATATCGCGACTACCGGGATAGCTATCGTGCTATGGCGAATGCACTGGGTTTCGACGGGCATGTGGCGTGGGCGAGGGAGATGGAGTGACGGCGCATCGGGACGTGCTGACCGTGATCGGCGTGGGCGGCATGGGCCAGGCGATCGCGCGGCGACTGGGCTCCTCCAAGACCGTGCTGCTGGCCGACAACAACGACGCAGCACTCGCCTCGGTGGCCGGATCGCTTGCCGCCGACGGCTATGCCGTCGAGAGCCAACAGGTTGACGTCGCGTCGCGGGATTCGGTGCATGCGCTCGCCGAATTCGCCGCCTCCCTCGGCAACGTGACGCAATTGGCGCACACCGCCGGACTGTCCCCGGCGCAAGCATCCGCCGAGGCAATCCTGGCGGTCGACCTGCTCGGCGTCGCGCTGGTGCTGCAGGAGTTCGGCGAGGTCATCGCAACCGGCGGCGCGGGCGTGGTGATCGCCAGCATGGCCGGCCACCTGGTGCCGCCATTGACCGCCGAGCAGGAGAAGGCTTTTGCCCATGATCCGCCCGAAGCGCTGCTGACGCTGGACTTTGTGAGCAAGCTGGTTGACCCCCACTTCGCATATCCAGTCGCCAAGCAGGCCAACCACGTTCGGGTGCGGGCAGCCAGCACACACTGGGGCGCCCGGGGCGCCCGAATCAACTCCATCAGCCCCGGCATCATCTCGACGCCGATGGGACAACAGGAACTCGACTCCCCGGTCGGGGACGGGATGCGGGCGATGATCGCGATGTCCGGCACCGGTCGCATCGGCACTCCCGACGACATCGCCGCCGCGACCGCCTTTCTGCTCGGTCCGGACGCAACGTTCATCACCGGCACCGACCTGCTGGTCGACGGCGGAGTGACCGCCGCGCTGAAGGCCGGCAGCCGGTGAGTCAGACCAGTCGGTTCCGGCCACTTATTTACGCTGATTACATGTCGCCGCCGACGAACTCGTGCAACGTCTGGTCCGCCCCCTCACTGACCGTGACATAGCCCCGCCCGTCGGGGTGGAACGCGATCGCCTCGCCCTGGCTTTCGCTGGTCTCCAAGCCTTCCACCCATTGTTGGGTGAACGGCGACCAGGAGCTGCTGCCCGGCGCCCGGTCCCATAGCAGGACATCGTCGTAGGTGCGCACGGCCAACTGCGAGCCATCGGCCGAGAAGTCCGCGCTGGTGACGAGTTGCTCACTGGCATCCGAGAGATCGAGCGTGGCGACCTGGGTCAGCGTTCGGCTGGAGCTGCCGCTTCCGGCGCTGCTCCACCCACTGTCCGGCGTCGAGTACACCCTCGATACATCGTCACTGGTCTTCTCGACGAGCAGCATGTTGTGGTTCACCGGGTCGACCGCCAGCGCCTCCGAATTGAGCTTCTCCCCATTGGGATACGTGAGCCGGACCTGCTCGACGCCGGTCAATGTCCCGTTCGTCGGACTGCTCGCCGTGCCGGTGACGGTCGGCTCGGGAACGCGGTAGATGGTGATGTTGCTGCGTGAGTGGCCGTTGTCGCCGATGTCGCCGACATAGATGTAGGACTTGCCGTCGGCACCCCTGGCGACCTCGATGTCCTCCCAATCGTTGGCGGTCGCACCACTGAGTTTGTAAGTGGCCAGCGTCTGGCCGGTCTTCGCATCGACCGCGAAGATGCGTGCCGAATCGCCCGAATCGTTGTGCACCCAGTACACATTCGGGTTGTTGATGCCGGCGTCGATGCCGGAGATCTCGTTGAGATTGCCGTCGGTGATCTTGCCGCCGCTTGATGCGGTCAGTTCGCCCTCACGCGCTGCGTCAACGGCGTTCGGCCCGGACGGGTCGGTCGGGTCACCTGGGTCGGGGTTACCCGGGTCAGGGTCTCCCGGGTCCGTGGGATTGCCTGGGTCCGTGGGATTGCCTGGGCCGGTCGGGTTACCCGGGTTGCCCGGTTCGCTGAGTTTTGTCCCTGTCGCGCCGGCGGCGCCATCACTGCCGGCCAACTGGCCGCCCGTGCCACCGGCGCCGCCCTTGCCCGGGTTCAGGCCCGAACCGCCGGTGCCGCCGTTGCCGCCGTCGCCCACCAGGCCCGCACTGCCCCCCGCGCCGCCGACACCGCCGTCTCCCACCAGCCCGCCGCTGCCCCCCGCGCCGCCGTCGCCGCCGTTGCCATACAGCGCGCCACCGTTGCCGCCGCGCCCGCCAGCCGGTGCGGGCGCGGCGGCCGCACCGGCACCACCTTCTCCACCCGCGCCGCCGTTACCGATCAGGCCGGCGCTGCCGCCGCTGCCGCCGGCTCGGCCCGCAGCTCCGGATCCACCCCTCCCACCGTTGCCGTACAACAGGCCGCCGGCGCCGCCGTTCTGCCCGGTACCGGCAGCTCCGTCGGCGCCGTCGCCGATCAGGGGGCGACCCAACAGCGAGCGAGTGGGCGCATTGATCAGATCGAGCGCCGCCCGCTGCAATGGGTTTACATTCGCCGCCTCCGCCTCGGCGTAGCGGCCCGCTCCAGCGGCCACCAGCTGCGCAAACTGCTGGTGGAACGCCTGCATCCGCCCGCTCAATGCCTGATATTCGCGGGCGTGGCCGGCGAATAGTGCGGCGAGCGCCACCGAAATCTCATCATGCGCGGCGGCCGCGATTGCGGTCGTCGGAGCCGACGCCATGGTCCCGGCCGCCTGTAGCGCGCTGCCGATACCTTCCAACTGCGTCGCTGCGGACGACAACAAATCCGGACCGGTCATCAGATACGACACCGCGAACCTCCACTTCATATAATCAATCAATTGATCGTATGCACAGGACAACGACATATGGGCCGTTTCGGCCGAATAATCAATCGATTGATAGTTTTGTGGGGCTCGACGTGTGGTTGTGGAAATGCCCGGTGTGATGCACCCAGTCCCGGGGTCGAACGCGCCAGGTGCGCCTTGCGTAGTCCAATTCGGTGTAGGGCCACTGCGTCACGACCCGCCCGCTGGGTGAGCGGAAATAGCTGTCGCATTGGGTCCAGATGCTGCGTTCCAGATCCGCCGAGAGCCGCTCGTTGAAGTTGCGCTCGGCTTCCGGACGTACCGTCAGGTACCCCCCGCGCCGGGCGATACGCGAGACCGCGCTGGCGACCAGTCGCGCGCCCGCCTCGAGGATGTACACGATCGAGTTGCCGCCCTGGTTGGTGTTGGGGCCATAGAGCATGAAGAAGTTCGGGAACCCGGCGACGGCTACACCCAGGTAGGCGCTGGGGTCCACGCCCCAATGCTCGTGTAGCCGACGTCCCTCGGCACCGATCACCTCGATGCCGGACAAATACTGGGACGTCTCGAATCCCGTTGCCAGCACCACGGCGTCGACGTCCACGGCGCCGCCGGACGAGGTGACGACCGACGTCGTCGTGACGCGCGCGATGGGATCGGTGACCAGCGTGACGTTCTCGCGCTGCAACGCCCGGTAGAAATCGTCCCCCAGGAGCACCCGTTTGCACCGGAACGGATAGTCGGGCGTCAGAGCACGCCGCAATTCTTCGTCGGCCACACTGCGCTGCAGGAACGCGGTGGCGAATTGCGACCGCGCCGCGACCACCGGGTCGTCGGCCATCGTGGCGGTGTTGTCATGCTGGAACTTCCAGATCTTCCAGCGGGTGCGGCGCACCACCAGGGGGTTGCGCCGAAATTGCGCTAATTCTGTTGCGGTGTAAGGCCGGTCGTCCTTGGGCACCATCCAGGGTGGGGTCCGCTGGAAGACCGTCAGGTGGGTGGCGGTCCGGGCGAGTTCGGGCACGACCTGCACCCCGCTGGCCCCGGTTCCGACCACCGCCACCCGTGCGCCGGTGAGGTCCACGCCGTGGTCCCACTGCGCGGTATGCATCAGGGTGCCGTTGAAGTCCTTGAGCCCGGGAATGTCCGGAAGCCGTTGCGCGCCGAATAATCCGACGGCGCAGACCACGACATCGACAATGCGCGTCTCGCTGGTCGCCCCACGATCCAGCCGCAGCTCCCACTGGCAGGTATCGGCACACCAGCGGGCGGACCGCACCGCGGTACCCAGCATCAGGTGGCGGCCGAGGTCGAATTCGTCGGCCACTGATTCCAGGTAGGCAAGTATCTCGGGCTGCCGGGCGTAGGTGCGGCTCCAGGACTTGTTGGGCGCGAATGAGAATGAGTACAGGTGGCTCTGGATGTCGCACGCCGCCCCCGGGTACGTGTTCCGGCGCCAGGTGCCTCCCACGCCGTCGCCGGCTTCGATGATCAACAGGTCGTCGATGCCGGCACGGCGCAATGCGACAGCGGCGCCCAGGCCGCCGAAACCCGCACCGACGATCGCCACCTTGGGCGAGGGCCGGCCGCGGACCGCCGCCCGCATCCGGCCGAGCAGGTATTTCACGGACCGTTCCCGCGGTGGCGCACCTCGAGCCCGGCGAAGTCGCCGGCGGCCCGCCACGACTGCAGGATGTCGGCGTACTCGGTGGGGCCGCCGAAGAAAAAGCTGCCTTGCCGGGTTCTGCTGTCCGCCTTGCCTTCTCGGTTGTAATAGCCCGGAGTGCAGGTCATTGCCCGCTCCACGGTCGCCGCCGAGCGCTGCAAGACCGTCTCGACCCATGCGGCTTCGGCGGCCGCCGACGCCTCGAGTTCCTCGACACCGTGCTGCAGCGCCCAGGAGATGATCCACGCCGCATGGGTGGCCTGGACGTCTAGCAGATAGGGAAAATTCACCGTCAGTCCGGCTTGGGCGATGCTCTCGATGAAACAGTTCGGAAACCCGTTGGCGCACAGGCCCTGGAAGGTGCGCACGCCGTCGCGCCAGCGCTCTGTCAGCGTTACCCCGTCGCGCCCGATCAAGTCAAAACCGGTGCGCCGGCAATAGTCGGTGCCCACCTCGAAACCGGTTGCGAAGATCAGGCAATCCAGCTCGTAAGTCTGCCCGTCCACCACCACACCCGCCTCGGTGATCCGCTGCACCCCAAGTCCGCGGGTGTCCACCAGCGTCACGTTGTCGCGGTTGAAGGTTTGCAGATAGTCGTCGTGGAAGCAGGGCCGCTTGCAGAAATAGCCATACCAGGGCTTGAGCGCTTCGGCGGTCGCGCTATCCACCACGATGGCGTCCACGCGGGCGCGAATCTCTTCCATCTTCGCGAAGTCCGCCATCTCGACGTCCCGGGGCCCGTGACTGACGGAAGCGCCGGCGTCGTGGCGCATCACCGGGAGCTTGCGGGTGATGCTCGTCCACGCGTCGGCGACGAGGTCTTCTTCGGCCTGTCCGCCGGCCGTGAGGATCTGGAAGTTCTGGATGCGTTCCCGCTGCCAACCGGGCTGTAATGCGCTGGCCCACTGTGGATCTGTCGGACCGTTGGCGCGAATGTCCACCGAGGACGGGGTGCGCTGAAACACGAAGAGATGTTGCGCGGCCACGCCGAGATGTGGCACGCACTGCACCGCGGTGGCCCCGGTACCGATGATGCCGACCGGCTTGTCGGCCAGGTGCTCCAGCCGCTGCCCGGTATAGCCGTAGTCCCACCGGCTGGTGTGGAAGGTGTGTCCGCGAAACTCGGTGATACCCGGTATGCCGGGCAACTTCGGCTTGGCCTGATACCCGTTGGCCATGGTGACGAACTTCGCCCGCATCTCGTCGCCTCGGTTCGTCTTCAGAACCCAGCGGGAATCGCCTGCATCCCAACGAATTTCGTGCACGTCGGTGTGCAGGCATGCGTCGCGGTACAGGTCGTAGCGTTCGGCGATGTTACGGCAGTGCGCAAAGATCTCTGCCCCAGTGGCGTATTTGCGGCTGGGGATGTAGCCGAGTTCTTCGAGCAGCGGGATGTATACGTAGGATTCGACGTCGCAGGCAATGCCCGGGTATCGGTTCCAGTACCAGGTCCCGCCGACATCGGCCGCACGGTCGATCAGCCGAATGCTCTGCACGCCGAGTTCGCGGAGTCGCACACCGGTGAGCAATCCACCGAACCCGGCGCCGACAATCGCGACGTCCACCTCGTCGGTAAGCGGCGCCCGGGTGAATTCCTCGTCAGCCCAGGGGTCCTCGGCGAACCGGGCGAACTCCCCGGCGATCTCCACGTACTGCCCGATGCCGTCGGGACGCAGCCGCCGCGCTCGTTCCTCGGCATACCTGCGCCGCAACGCGTCCACGTCGAACGCGCGCTCGACGGTCTCGGTCCCCACAGCATCGGTCAAGTCTCGGCCCCACTCTCCGTGCGGCCGACTCTATAATCAATCGCTTGATCGTATCAAGGTGTGCGGTGTCTATCCGTTGCCGAACAGCGCGCCTCGTACCAGTACCTTCGACGCGCTCAACGCCGCCTGAAAGTCCTCCGGCGGCAGGGTGGCTGCCAGTTCGGTCAACCCGTAGATGAGGGCATAGATCGCCTCGGCTACGGCCCGCGCGTCCACCTCGGCGCCGAGATCGCCCGCCCGGCAGCCGTCGTCGACGATGCCGTCGATGATTTCGCGCATCGTCTCAAACGTGCTGTTGTCGTCGCCGCCGAAAGCGACGAGGTTCTCCGCCCGGATTGCCCATTCGAATGCGGCCAGGTCCGGATACTCCCGCAGCAATCGTCCGCATTCGTCGAGTACCGCTTCGATTCGGTCGACGATGTCGCCGGGGCCCTGGGCGGCCCGGCGCAACCGGGGCATGGCGGCTTCGTCCCGCGTCGCGATCGTGGCCTTGATCAGCTCGGCCTTGTTCGGAAAGTAGTTATAGAGGCTGGCGCTGGTGACATCGGCCGTGCGGGCGATTTCACGGATGGTGGCCCGGGAGTAGCCGGCATGTGCGACGCATCTCATGGTCGCGGCGATGATCCGTTCTCGAGTTTCGCCGCCGACGGCGCCGACGGGACGGCCCAACTGGCTACGCGTCATAAGGGTCCTGTCCTGTCCTGCCGCTCGACCATGGTCGAATATATTCGACCGATCAATTAGTTCCGCCGTTCGGAGGTACCCCGGTGACCGTCGGCTCCCAGCTCGGCCGGCCGGTCGGCGCCAGCGGTGAGCAGACCCGGCAACGCATCATCGCCGCAGCCATGCGCTGTGTGGCCGAGATGGGATATTCGCAGGCCTCGATCCGCGAGATCGCCAGGACGGCCGGCATGACCAGCGGCAGCCTGTACCACTACTTTCCGAACAAGGCCGAGCTGTTCAAGGCCACCGGCGACGAGATCGAGGCGATCGTCCTGCCCCGACTGCGGGCGGCCGCCGCCCGGTCCGACGACACCGCCACCCGTCTCGACGCGGTGCTGGACGAGTCCAAGCAGTTGATGCGCGACTTCCCTCATCTGGCCGCCTTCCTGCAGGCCACCCGGGTGCAGAGTACGGGACAGTCAGGACGCACCGGCCCGACCTACCCGGGCTCCAAGGCGCTACGCGACGTCGTCACCGAAATCGTCGAGGACGCTCGCCGCCGGGGCACGCTGTCCTGCGACACCACACCCGCCGTCGAATCGATCTGTGCTCTCACCCGAGGGCTCTCCGAACAGGCGGCCCGATTGCCGCGCGAGGGCTACGACGCCACGCTGAATTCGGTCAAACAGATGATCCGGGGCACGCTGTTCGCGCGGACCGGTGGGTGACGGTGGGCCTGCTCACCGCACTGCGGCTGAACATGACCAATGTCGTCGATCCGTCGGCGCGTCAAGGAGACCGGTATCACGCCGCGCTGGAGATGGCGGAATATGCGGACCGGAACGGATTCACTGCGGTCAGCGCTGAAGAGCACCACTTGTCCGACACCGGTTGGCTACCCGCACCCCTGCTGATGGCCGCCGCTGTGGCGGGACGGACCCGCACGGTGCGCATCAGCGTCAACGCCTTGATCGTGCCGCTCTACGACCCGGTCCGGCTCGCCGAGGACATCGCCGTCCTCGACAACCTCGCGCAGGGCCGGTTCAGCTTTGTGGCCGGAATGGGTTACCGCCCCGAGGAATACCGCGCGGCCGGCAAGGACTGGGCGCGACGTGGCGCCCTGATGGACCACTGCCTGTCGGTGCTCCTCAAGGCATGGGGCGACGACCCGTTCGAGTACAACGGCACCCTGATCAACGTCACGCCGAAGCCCCATACCCGGCCGCACCCCGTCTTCTTCGTCGGCGGAATGACGCCGGCGGCGGCCCGGCGTGCGGCACGCTTCGGGTTGCCGTTCTCACCACCGATGGCGATGCCGGAGCTGGCCGCGATCTACGCAGCGGAGGTGCGCAACCACGGCACCACGGGATTCGTCTACCACCCGGAGAACGGCAGTACTGTCACGTTACTTCACGCCGATCCGGACGAAGCCTGGTCGCGTTACGGCCCGTTCATCATGAACGAGGCGCGCGAGTACAGCGGCTGGAAGCGGCGCGGCGTACCGCGGCCCAATGAGGCGCCCGCCGCTTCAATCGAGGAACTCCGGCAACTCAACCACGTCGAGATCCTCACCCCCGAGCAGTTGATCGCGCAGATCCGCGCCGGGCGCCAGGACATCGTGATGAACCCGCTGGTCGGCGGGCTTCCCATCGACGACGGCTGGGCCAGCCTGCGGCTGCTGGTGGAGCGGGTGTTACCCGGCGTGGAATCTCCCAACATCCTTACAGCCGAATGACAGCCCGAACTCAGCACTGCAGCGGTGCTCACAAGGGGCGTCTAAGCTGGTCAAGGTCCTCTGTCAATGATTTCGCCCCACCGTCGAAAATGTTGTTTTAGGAGGTTGTTCCGTGGGCACATACTGCGGCATGAATGCACGTCGCCTTGCTCGTATCCTCGCCCCTGCGGCAGTCGCAGCATCGGGTCTCTGCGCTTCCGTGATTTCCGGCTCCCCGGTTCCCATCGCATCCGCTGCATGTCCGGATGTCGAGGTGGTCTTCGCGCGCGGCACCGGCGAGGAGCCCGGTGTCGGCCCGACGGGGCAGGCGTTCGTCGACAACCTGCGGCCCCGCCTCGGCGCGCAGTCGATGGACGTGTACCCCGTCAACTACCCGGCCAGCGACGAATGGGCGACCGGTGTCGACGGTGTCCGCGACGCGGGTGCGCACGTCAATGCCATGGCCGCCAGCTGCCCCAAGACCAAGATGGTTCTTGGTGGCTTCTCGCAGGGCGCAGCCGTGATGGGCTTCGTGACATCGGCCGCCGTGCCGGACGGCATCGACCCGACGACAGTTCCCAAGCCGCTCGATCCCGCAGTGGCCGACCACGTTTCCTCGGTCGTCCTGTTCGGCCTGCCAAACGTGCGCGCGATGGAATTCCTCGGCCAGCCGCCGGTGGCAATCGGGCCGCTGTACCAGGCGAAGACGATGAAGGTCTGCGCTACTGACGACCCGGTGTGCTCGGAGGGGCTCAACTTCGCCGCGCACAACACCTATGCGGATAACGGGGCGATGATCGACCAGGGCGCGGCGTTCGCGGCCAGTCGCCTCGGCGGGGGCTCGCCGGCGCCGGTGCCCTCCGGCTTCGGGGAATGAGCGGCTGCCGCTGAGTCCTGAGCGCTGACTCAGGCGTGCACCCGTTCCAGCCCCGCAACAATTAGCCGTAGTCCGAAGGTGAATTCCTCGGCCAACTCGACCGGAAGGCTGTCGGCGACCGCGTGCGTCGCCGGGTAGCGTTCCGGCTCGAGTTGCCGAAAGGCGGCCGAGGCGGTGAGGTCGCGCTCGTCGTCTTCGGGTTTGGCTGCCGGCTCGCGGACCTGCATCGCGAACCCCAGGATGTAGTGCCAAAGCGTGGCATAGCTGCGTGCGGCAACCTCGGGCGCGAAACCGTTGCGCAGCAGCAACGACAGGATGTACTCCCGGTGGGCCAGCGCGTTGGGCCCCATCGGGATGTGCCCGATCAACAACGGGGCAAGACTGCCGTGGCGGGCGAGCGCGTCAAACGCACGCTGCGCGAACGAGATACACGCCTGTTGCCAGGCCACACCCGAGGCCCCCGATTCCTCGAAGTCGATTTCGCCGAACATGCTGTCAACTACCGTCGCAATCAGTTCGGCCCGATTGGCGAAATGCCGGTACAGCGTGGCGGTGCCGGATCCCAGGCGCTGAGCGAGCGACCGCATCGACAGCGCATCGGCTCCCCGCTCGTCGACAAGTTCCAGGGCCGCCTCCACAATCCGGTCGAGCGGGAGCGCCGGCCGGCCCCGGGGACGGCCGCGTGCGGGCGGCTTGACATGGTCCTTATTTATGAGCACACTGTATCCATAAATACTCTTGAGGGTCAACACCCCTGCCATTGAGGACGATTCGCCATGCTGCTACCCCTGGCCACAGAGCCATTCGTGGCTCCCACCGACCGCGACATGCTGCCCTCCGAACGCCGCGAATTCGTCCGTAGCCACCGCACGGCGGTGTTCGGCTACCGGCGCCGCAATGACGGCCCGGCCATGTCGATCGTCTACTACATCCCCACCGACGATGACGAACTGCTGGTGTCCACGATGGCGGGGCGCGGTAAGGCAAGGATCATCGAACGCGATCGAAAGATCAGTCTGTGCGTGCTCGACGAGCGGTGGCCGTTCAGCTACTTGCAGGTCTATGCGGACGCGGTGCTGGACGACGACCGCGACCTGGCGGTCGACGTGATGATGGCGGTGGCGGGCCGGATGTCGGGGCAGCCACTCGGCGAGGAGGCCCGCCCGTCGGTCCGGGCGATGTGCGACCGGGAACACCGGGTGGTGATTCGCTGCCGTCCTTATTCCACGTTCGCCACCCCACCACGGCACCTGCACCGCAACGACGAGGTGGAACAGTTGTCACACTGGGTTTCCGGCGTGGTGCCCTGGGACGCCGCCGACCCGGCTTGAGGTCAACCGCCCGGGTAGCGGTCGCGCAGCTTGGCCAGTGTCGACTCGATGCCGCTGGCGTTGCCCTTAGCGAAACCCATTCGCTCGTAGTACTTCAGCTTGTTCTTGAGCGCGCCGGCGTCCGAATAGTCGAATGTCTCGGTGACTCGGGTCCGTGTCGGTGACAGCGACTCGAACTCCCAGCGCCAGCGGTGGCCGAGCGGATGCCGCCATTCGATCACCTCGTCCGGCTTGAATTCGGTCACCGTACTGGTGATGCGATACGGCACCCCGAACATGCGCATGTTGGTCGAGAACTTCGAACCTTCGGCCAGCTGGGACGGCGCCTTGACGTTGTCCCGGACCGTGCCCGAGCCGTCCAGCTCACTGTGGCGCCGCGGATCGGCGGCCATCGCGAACAGTTCGGCCGCCGGTGCGGCCACCTCAACTGACCGGCTCACCCTGCGGGGCCCGGCGTCGACAACGGTGACAGTCATTGACCACTCCTTTCCCTATTCAGCGTCGCAGCTTTGTGATCGCCGCAACAGGTGGGTAGCCCCGCGGCGTTCCGCACCGGAAAACGACGGAGCGCATGGTACGGTTCGCTGCTGTGGTGTCGTCGCAGGTCAACCGGGGTCGATGCGTGATTGTGGGCACGCCTGGTTCACGGTGCGCCGGGCTATTAATGGTGGCTGACGCATGTCCGAGCTGAGCCGACGCCGCTTCCTTGGTTCTCTCGCTGTCTCCACCGTTGCCAGCGTGGGTCTCGCGCGGTGCATGGTCGATCCGCAGCCGCGGACGTTCGCTCAGACACCGGCCGCCGAACTGGCACCCCCGGCTGGGCCCACCGTGGCGGGCCTGCTGCCGCCGCCGCCTCCGTCCGCACGGGTGCGACTGCCCGGCGGTGGCGTGCTGAGCCAGCTTCCGGGTAACGGCGACCTGCTGGCGCTTACGGTTGACGACGGCACCAACAGTGAGGTGGTGCGGGCCTACACGCAGTTCGCCAAGGACACCGGCATCCGGCTGACGTTCTTCGTCAACGGCACCTACGACTCCTGGACCGACAACCTGGCCATGCTCCGGCCATTGGTCGAATCCGGCCAGATCGAACTCGGCAACCACACCTGGTCGCATCCCGACCTCACCACGTTGCCCAAGGGCGAGATCGCCAAGCAGCTGATGCGCAACGACGAATTCCTCAAGAAGACGTACGGCGTTGGCGCCAGGCCTTATTGGCGGCCGCCCTATGCGAAGCACAACGCGGTGGTGGACTCGGTGGCCGCCGACCTTGGATACAGCGTCCCGGTGCTCTGGTCGGGGTCGCTGTCGGATTCGACACTTATCACCGAGGAATACATCGTCAAGATGGCCGACCAGTACTTCACGCCGCAGGCCATCGTGATCGGACACCTCAACCATCTGCCGGTCACCCACGTCTACCCGCAGCTCGTCGAGATCATCCGGGACCGGAAGCTGCGTACCGTCACATTCAACGATGTATTCCTGAAGACCCCGTAGGCGCCGACAACTGGCTTAGCCGCTCATCGAGCACCGCATGAAAGTGGCCTATCGCGCTCTCGTGGCGCCCGAACTCGACGAATTCATTTGCCCCCGAATGCAAACCACGCTGCACACCCTCGGACATCTCATTGTCTTCGACCGCACCGCGGGCAACGAGCGTGCCCGCGCCATCGCGGCTGTCGCCGGAGACCCGCTCGGCAATCTCGGATCTGGCGAGTGAGTAGATCACCACGGTGCTGTGACCGACGTCGACCGGGTCGATCACGACCACCAGCATCAGGTCCGGGAACGTCGCCAGCATCACGTTGGGGAACAGCTGATACAGATAGGTGACTCGGGCGTCCGTCGTCCAGCTGCTCTGCGGACGATCGCGCTGGCGCTCGATGTTGCGGTACGGGAACGTGATTCGGGAGTTCGGGCCGAACTGCTCCACCACGTTCAGGTCGTCGTACTGCAGCGGGAAGAAGGTGTTCTGGTGGGTCCAGCGGATGTGGTAACCCTCCAGGAACTGCTCGACGAGTACCTTCCAATTCATCGCCCGCAGCGTCGAATCCACCTGAACCAACTGCCGGGGCACCAGCTTGTCGCGCCAAGCCCTGCCGTCGGTCAGCCACGCCAGCGCCGCATCGCCGGCTGACTGCGGGAAGCCACCCGAGAGTCCGTCGATGACGATGAGCCCCGTCCGCCTCACGGCTGGGCACCTCGACCAGGCCGCGCGCCGCCATGTCGAGGTCGGGAAATGCGTCCTGGTGCGGCACATGCGCGAGCGAACCGTCCAGCCGGTAGGTCCAGCCGTGGTACCGGCACACCAGCGCCTTGGCGCATCCAGCACCTTCGACCAGTGTGAAACCGCGGTGGCGGCAGGCATTGCGGAACACCCGCGCCCGACGATCGCGACCCCGTACCGCGAACAGCGGCACACCGAATGCGGTTCGTTCGACGTGATCGCCTGGATCGGGAATAGCCGCCGAGGGAGCGAATACGCTTGGCGTCGCTCGCAACAGCCGCATTTCAGCAGCGAATCGTGTTGGATCCAAATAGTTTTCGACGGGTTCGCGCCAGGCGACACCCTCGTCGGTGGTGCCGGCATCGATGTGCGCCAAGACCCGGCGGACGATCTCGACGTCATCTGCAACCAAGCCGGCAACCGAGCCGGCATCCAACGGCTTCGTCGGCGTGGCCATGGCCAAGTATCACACTTTGCTAGTCACGTGTCAATTATTCAGTGATATGACGGTTCATCAGCGAAGATATAGGGATGGCGGCAGCAACTGCGGCTCGCGTCCGCGAGCTGATCGGTAATCGACCGCTCAGCGCGCGTTCCGTCCTCGCATCAGCACTGCTGGGTTCCGACGAGGGCCGCCTCACCGTGGCGGAGCTGGTCGCGATCGCCTCGCTGTTCGATATCAGCGATGGTGCGGCCCGAACGTGTTTGTGGCGAATGGTTTCCAACGGCGAACTGACTGGCGACGACGGCAGCTACGCCCTTGCCGGACGGTTGCTGGATCGGCGGCAGCGCGTCGACGAAGCGGCCCGGATCGCAGACGGAGGTGCATGGGACGGAACGTGGGAACTGGCGGTTGTCGCGCTGGAGCGCCGGTCGGCCGCCGACCGCCTCGAATTGCGCAAGGCCGCGACGGCACTGCATCTGGCCGAGCTTCGAGAGGGCGTTTGGATTCGGCCGGATAACCTTGACCCGCAGCGCCTTCCGGCATATCGCTCAGTGCTGGACCGGCAGTGCACCCACTTCCACCGCGCGGTGACCGCCATCGGTGCGGACAAGATGCGCGCACTCTTCGCCCTCGACGACTGGGCCAGCGACGCCAAGGCGCTCATCCAGGCAATGGATACCGCGCTCGACAACACCAACGGGTCGGCGCACAGCATCGCCGACAAGTTCGCGTTGTCGGTCGCGGCGATCCGGCATCTGCAGCGCGATCCCCAACTGCCCGCCGAATTCGTCGCGGATCACTGGCCAGGAGATGCCCTGCGGCACACCTACCGTCGCTTCGACGACGCCTTGAAACGGCGGATGAACAATGCCTTCAGTCGGTGAGCGCTGAATGTTCGGATGCCGCCGCTACCTGGTGCTGGCCCTGCTGCCGCTGCTGACCGCGTGCCCGAGCGGAGCGCACCCACCCACCAGCCCAACGTCATCGTCGTCGACCACCAGCAAGCAGGCCAGGCACGGCCCCTTCTTCCCCGAATGCGGCGGCGTGACCGACCAGACCATCGCCGAACTCACCGGTGTGGCCGGCCTTGTCTTGACCGCCCGCAATCCGCTGGGCTGTCAATGGCTGGTCAATGGCAGCATCGACGGACCCTGGTTCTCGTTCAGTTGGTTTCGCGGCAGCCCGATCGGGCGTGAACGCAAGAACGAGGACCTCAGTCGCTCGTCGGTCAGCGACATCATCGTCGACGGGCACAGCGGTTACATCGCGGTGGCCACTGATCGGCTCGGCACCCGCCTTTGCGACGTCGGCATTCAGTATCAGGACGACTTCTTCGAGTGGTCGATCCAGTTCGTCAGGAAGCCATTCCCCAACCCGTGCGACATCGCCACCGAGCTGTCCCGCAGGACGATCGCAACGGTGAAGTGACCGCAGCGATCGGGGCCGGGGCTTGGCGTTGTTGGCTGCCGCGCCTACTGGCGGTCCTCGAGCATCCCGTCGATCAACCGGTGCAGCACCTGTCCGACCTCCTTGCGGGCGCGCTTCTGGTCGTCGGCGGTCGCAATGGCCATGGCCGCCTCGTCGAGCGCGCCGATCAGCACGGTGGCCAGCGGGCGCACCGGCAACTTCCCGAGTTGGCCGGCCTTGATGGCTTCGGTGATCAGTTGTTCGGTCATCCCTAGGCTGTAGCGCTGGGCGACGTCCCGGAAGGCGGCCCAGCCCAGCACGGCGGGCGCGTCCAGCAGGATCAATTGCCGCACTTCGGGATCACCGGATACCTCCAGCCAGGCATCGACCGCCGCTCGGATCATGTCGGCCGGTGTCGCCGCACCGGACGCGGCCACCAAACCCGCCATCCGGGCCATCACGTCCTGCTCGACCGCCTCCACTACATCGCGGAAAAGCGTTGCCTTGTCGGTGAATTGGTGATACATCGCGCCGCGAGTGACGCCGGCCTCCTTCGCGATCTCCGGGGTCCCCACGTCCGCGTAGCCGCGCTGGCCGAAAAGTTTGCGCGCAGCCGTTATCAGCGCCTCGCGGGTTGCCGCGGAACGCTCCTCCTGCGTGCGCCTCTTGATTTCCATACACCCTGTTGGTAACTTACGGACAGACAGACTGTTTGTAAGTATATCTCTAGTGGGAGTGATCCATGCCAACGATCGACATTAGCGCCGGAACGATACATTTCGAAGCAACGGGACCCGATAACGGAAGGCCCGTCGTGTTCGTACACGGATACATGATGGGCGGGCAGTTGTGGCGTCCGGTCAGCGAACGGTTGGCCGCAGGCGGACTGCGCTGTATCGCCCCCACCTGGCCGCTCGGCGCACACCCGACACCGCTGCGCAGTGGCGCGGACCGAACCATCACCGGCGTGGCGGGCATCGTGGCCGAGGTACTCGCCGCTCTCGACCTCGAGGACGTCGTCCTGGTCGGCAACGATACCGGTGGGGTGGTGACCCAACTCGTCGCCGCACATCACCCGGACCGCCTCGGGGCGCTGGTGCTCACCAGTTGCGACGCGTTCGAACACTTCCCGCCGCCGATCCTCAAGCCGGTGATCCTGGCGGCCAAGTCGAAGTCGTTGTTCAAGACGGCGATTCAAGCGATGCGCCCGCCGGTCGCGCGCCGGCGCGCCTACGAAGGTCTGGCGTACACCGATATCGACGACCTGACCCAGATCTGGGTGCGTCCGGCTTTGTCGGACCCGGATGTGGCCGAAGACCTTCGCCAGCTGTCGCTTTCGCTGCGCACCGAGGTCACGCTGGACGTCGCGCGCCGACTGCCCGGGTTCGGCAAGCCCGCGCTGATCGCCTGGTCCTCGGATGACGCGTTCTTCGAACTCGAAGACGGACGTCGACTCGCCGCGACCATCCCGAATGCCCGGCTCGAGGTCATCGATGGCGCTCGGACCTTCTCGATGGTCGACCAACCGGACCGGCTCGCCGAACTTCTGTCGTCGGTCGCGGTGCGCACCTAGCTCTCGCGGTCAGTTGCGCCAAGCGCGCTCGGCCACGCGAAAGAAGTTCCCGCCGAGCACCGCCGCGATGTCCTCGGTGCGCCAGCCACGCCGGCCGAGATGCTCCGCGAGCATCAGCAGCGTCTCGGGCGGCATCCACTGGATGGTGCCCCAGCGGGTGTAGCTGTCGTCGAACAGGTGCGGATTTCGGGTGAATTCCTCGACGAAATCGGCATAGTCGAAGGAATAGTCACTGCTGATGCCGACGTGGTCGATGCCGACCAGGTTCACCGCATACTCCAGATGCCGCGTCATGGCCTCCAGGGTGGGGGTGTTGGGACCGAGGAAGATGCCGACACCCGTGATGCCGATGACGCCGCCGGTTGCCGCGCATGCCCGTGCCTGTTCATCGGTGATGTTGCGCGGGTGGTCCCAGACCGCCCGCATGCAGGAGTGGCTGTAAATGACCGGGCCAGCGGACACTTCGGACATATCGAGTCCGGTCCGGGCGCTGCAGTGCGAACCGTCCGGGACGATGCCCACGTTGTTCATCTCCGCGACGATGGAACGGCCCCACGCCGTCAGGCCGCCGTCCTCGGTATCCAGACAGCCGCTGCCGGCACGGTTGGCGTGGTTGTATGTGGGCAACAATGTCCGCACGCCGAGCGCGGCCAATACCGCAAGGTTGTCCAGGTCGTCGTCGACGGGGTGTGAGTCTTCCAGGTCGAAGACCACCGCGGTACGGTCCTCGCCCGCAATGGTTTTGACGTTTTCAGCCGTGGCCGCCAGCTCCAGGCCGGGATGAGCGTCCACCGCACCGCGGAAGTGGTTCAGCAGCGCCACTGTGTCTTCGAAACCGTGCGGGGAATATCCGGCATTGACCGAGAGTAATGCGCCGCCGCGCCGCCGATACCGGGCAAGCGGGTCGACTTCGGCATCGGCCCGCAGGGGCAGGCAAGTGTGCTGATCCCAGAGCAGTAACGCCATAACTACCGATATTGCCCGATCCCCGGTTAGCGTTCTCCACATGTCAGAGGCGACGACGTTGCGAGGCCGACGAATTCTGGTTACCGGTGGCGCCACCGGCATCGGCGCGGCCGCGGTCGCGGCGCTGACCGAGGCGGGCGCTGAGGTCGTGGCGACGTATCACCAGACACCCCCGCCGGACGGACTCGAAGCGACCTGGCTGCAGTGCGACGTGCGCGACGCCGGTGCGGTCGCGTCGATGGTGCAGGCCGCCGCCGAACACCTGGGCGCACTGGATGTGCTGGTGAACGCCGCCGGGCTGTGGCAGCCGGGCATTCCCGGTTACATCGGCCCCGACGAGATCTCGTTCCTGTTGGACACCAATGTGAAAGCCACCATCCTCACCAACCAGGCCGCCTACGGCGTCATGAAGGGTAAGGGCGGTCGGATCATCAATTTCGGGTCGTCCGAGGCGGTGCTGGGCAGCCCGATCTCAGCCGTCTACGCCGCGACCAAGGGCGCGGTACAAGCCTGGACACGATCGGCGGCTCAAGCCTGGGCGTCCGACAAGATCACCGTGAACGCGCTGGCGCCAGCCGTGCAGACGCCGGGGGCCGACCGGTTGCGGGATTTTCTCGGTCCGGAGGCGGGTCCCATGATCGACCAGCAACTCAAGACCAGGATTCCGCTCGGCGGCGCACTCGGCGACCCGCGGCGAGACCTGGCACCGGTGCTGGTATTCCTGGCCGGGTCCGGGTCGGGATTCATCACCGGCCAGTTGCTGGCCGTGGACGGCGGTCTGATCATGGTGGGCGGCTGACGTTGGGTCAACCGGTCCCGCGGCGGCGGATCTGCCCCTTGGGTCGTTTGACCCGCCGGACCGGGTCTCGCGTTGTACCCGTGGCGATCTCGTCCCGCAGCTGGGCGATGTTGGAAATCTCCGCATAGAGACCACGGATGGCGTAGTCGAGTACTGCCAGAGAGTAGCGATGATCGGGATTGTCCGGTATGCCGAGCTCGCGGGACCGCTGCCGGGACCACAGCGCTTCGTCCAACCGGGCTCGCGTCGCCTCGAGATGCCGATCCAGGGTGTCGACCACGCGTTCTGGGTCCTCACCGCGGGCCAGCCAGGTCCGCAGGATGACGGGATGCTTGATCACCACCTGGTCCTCACCAGGGAAGTGCTGCACCCAGCGGCGCAGCCCGTCGACGCCCGACTCGGTCGTCTCGTACAGCGTGATCGCCCGCTTGCCGGCCTGGGCTTGAATCTCGCTGACCATGCCACGCTCCAGCAAGCGGATCAGTTCGCGCCGCACGTGACTCACCGAGGGCGACCAGTAGAAGTGGCCCACCGACAGTTCGGCGCGCATCTTGATTTCGCCGGCGGTGAGCTGTTCGTCGTTGGCTGCCAGCACGCCCAGCACCAGGTAGGCCGTCACCGGCAGACCGTTCGACGTGTGCCGGGGACTCACGGCGACTTGGTGAAGTAGGGCAGCGTGAGATCGTCTGTCACGCCGTGAAATTGGACACGGACGCGCATGCCGACCGCTACCTCGTCGGGTGCGACACCAACCAGGTTGGTGAGCATCTGATAACCCTCGTCCAGGGTCACGATCGCCGGCGCGTAGGGGGGTTCGAATTCCGCCGTGACCGGTCGGTAAACGATTGTCCAGCTGTAGATTTCGCCGACCCCCGCACTGGACAGCCACGCCAGCTCGTCAGACAGGCAATGCCGGCAGTGCTCGGTCGGCGGAAAGTTCGCCGCACCGCAGCCCTGGCAGCGTTGATATTTCAGCTCCTCGGATCGGCAGCCGTCCCAGAACGGGGTGCTGAGGTGGCTCGCGGCGTGCGGAACGGCACCTGCCTGTGGCCGCAGTGGCCTTCCGCCGTTCACCGCGGCTCGTCTCCGAGGAGCAGGACCGTGGTGAACAGGGCACCCGCTCCCCCATTGCTGCACAGGGCGACATGGGCGTTGGGGACCTGCAATTCGCCGGCGTCGCCGCGCAGTTGCGTGACGGCGCGTACGGCCCGCTGCATCATCTGCGGGTTGGCGCCGGCGTGGCTGAACGACATGGTTCCTCCGTCCGTGGTGATCGGATGACTGCCCACGATGTCGATGTGGCCGTCGGCGACGAAGGGTCCGCCTTCGCCCTCGCCGCAGAAGCCGAAAGCCTCCAACTGGCGGATGATCTCGAACGAGAACGGATCGTAGAGTTCCAGCACGTCCACGTCATCGCGGCGCAGGCCCGCGTGCGCGAATGCCCGGTCGGCGGCGCGCCGGCCGACCACACCGTTGACGTGCTCACCGCGGCGGCCAACCAGATCCCAGGCGGGCGGGTGCTGATACGACGGCCCGTGAAAATCCGCGCCGCTGCCCAGGATGTAGATGGGTTTCGCCGAGCTTTGGACCTTCGCCAGGTTGGCCACCACCAGTGCGCAGCCACCTTCGGATGTGGTTGCGCAGTCGAGAAGATGAAACGGGTCGGCAATGAGGCGCGACGCGGTGATGTCGTCCGGCTGGAACGGACCGCGTTGGTGGTAAACGGCTTCCGGGTTGCGCGAGCCGTTGTTGCGGATGGTGGCGGCCACGATCGACAGTTGTTCCCGCGTGGTCCCGTAGACGTGCATGTGCCGACGGGCGATCAGTGCGAACTCCGCGGTGGTGAACATGCCCCACGGCGCGACGAATTCGTTCTCCGGTCTGGTCCATGGCGCCGTGGCTTCGTGGTCGCGGTACTCGCCGGCCTGCGCTGCGACCAGCACCACCACATCGGCCATGCCGTGTTCGATCGCTGTGGCGGCCTCGGTGATCATGCCGACCCCGAACCCCAGTCCCTGCCAGGCCGGGCCGATGCGCAGGTCGTAGATCAGCGCGGTGGACATCGGGCCGGCGCTGATCCCGTCGACGTCGTCAAGGGTCAGGCCGGCGTCGTCGAGGGCGCCGCGAATGGCCTGAATCGCCAGGCTGCGCGAGGTCTCGCCGTCCAACCGGCGACCCTGCCGGGTGTTGTACACACCGACGATCGCCGCGGTGGGCTTGATTGTGCCGCTCACTTCGCTCCTGTGCCTTCAGTTTTCGTCTGCAACGACGCCGAGGTAGGTGCCTACGACGTCATACTCACGGCCGTCTCGGGCAACGCGCCCGATCGTCCGGGACCGGCCGTCGGCGGGTGGCGCTCCAGCCTCGACGATGTCGATCCGCACGTCCACCGGCCGCGCGGTCTGCGGGTCGGTGATCTCGACGAGCATCGCTACGGCTTGTTCACCCTCGTCCCATTCGACACCGGTGATGCGGTGCCGCGCGGTCAGTTCCACCACCACCGAATCCTGACGCAGCAGGAAGCGCACGGGGGCGCACAGTTCTCCCGGGCGGGGCGGCACGCACAGCGTGACGGCCATGTCACAATCCCGCCGGCCGCGATGCGGTGCCGCCCGAGGCCGTCAACGCGGCCAGTTGCGCTGCGCTGTAACCCAACAGGCTGGTCAGCACCTCGGCGGTGTGCTGGCTGTACATAGGCGCGACCCGGCGGATCCAACGCCGCGGTTTCCCGACGAACGCAAAGGGCATGCCGGTACACAAAAACGAACCCGCGGCCGGGTGATCGACCCGTTCCCAAAAGCCCCGGAACATCAGCTGTGGGTCGGTCAGCAGGTCGGCCGGTGGTTTCACCGGTGCGGCGGCCACGCCACAGGCGCGCAGGGCGCTCACCGCGTCCGCCACACTGCGGCGCGCGGCCCAGTATGCGATCAACTTGTCGCGTTCGTCGGCATGATCTCGCCAGGTGGCCTCGTCGGGGTCCAAGTCCGGCCGGCCGATCAGTTCGGCCAACGCACGACGGCCGGCGTCGTCCGTGGCGGCCAGAGCAACCCACCGGTCCTCGCCCTGGCAAGCGTAGATGCCCTGTGGTGCCGCCCCGGGTCCACGATTCCCATTGCGACGCAATTCGATCCCGTTGCGCGAGTACTCCACCAGCATCTCGGCGGCGACGTTGAGGGCCGCTTCCGCCATGGTCGACTCGACATGCACACCGATCTCATCCCGATCGCGTACGACCAGCGCCGCAACGGCGGCGAAGGCGGCGTGCAGTCCGGCGATCGGGTCGCACACCCCCCGCGGGATCAGGGGCGGCCCGTCGGCATGTCCGGTCATCCAGGCCATTCCGGTGGCCTGCTCCATCGTTTGTGCGAACCCCACCCGGTCCCGCCACGGCCCGTCGAGCCCGAACGCCGGCATCCGGACCATGACCGCGCGCGGATTGGCCGCGTGCACCGCCGCCCACTCCAGACCGAAATTCTCCATCACCCGCGGCGAGAAGTTCTCGATGACGAGATCGCATGCGGCAATCAGATCGAGCGCCACGGCACGGCCGGCATCGGTGCTCAGTTCCACACTGGCCCCGCGCTTGTTGTTGTTGCTGCACAAAAACACCGGGCCCCATTCCCACCACTGCTCCCAGCTGGTCGGGCGGGCCGCAGAGAACCGCATGCCGTCGGGGCGGCGCACGCCCTCGACCTTGATGACGTCGGCACCCAGGGCACCGAGGAATTGGGTGGCGAAGGGCCCGGCCCAGAACGCGGTGAAATCGGCTACCCGGGTGTCGGACAACGGAAGTGCATCGGCAGCACCGGGGTCGGCGCGGTCGGGTCGCAAGGGCCACCGCACGGTATCGGTGTCGGCACCAAGCTCGGGCGCGCGGCCGGGGGGTTTAGTGGCGATCGCCTCGCCGCGGTAGGGCACCCGCGGTTGCAGAACGCCGAGTGGGGACTTGACGAATACCCCGCGTTGCACGAAATGGTCGATGGTGGGCAAAGTGGCGGGAGTGGCAATGGGCGCCACCGGGATTCGGAAGGCGACCGCCAGATCAACGATTTCCTGGGTGGTGCGCCGTTGCGTCCATTCGGTGACCATACCGAGGAACTCGTCGCGGCGCCCGATGCGACCGTCGACGGCCGCCAGCTCCTGGTCGTCGATGAGGTCGGGGCGCTCTATCAGCACCAGGAAGTCCTGGAACTGCTGAGCGGTGATGGTGCAGAAGCCGACCAGCCCGTCGGCCGTCGGAACGATCGACGGCAGTTCCAGGCTGCGAGAGTTCATCAGGGAGTCGGAGCCCATCACGCTGGCCGACATGGCGGGCAGCCCCCCCATGGCGATCGCCATCGCCTCATACGTTGACACGTCGATGATTTCGCCCCGCCCACATCGTCGGGCATGGCGCGCCGTCGCCGCGGCGGCGGCCGCCGCGAAGGAGCCGGCCAGCCAGTCGCCGAGGCGGCCGCCCGCTTGGACGGGCTCGTCGCCGGGCCACCCGCGGCTGGCGATCGAACCGGACAGAGCCTGCAGGATGAACTCGTTGGCGACTACCTGATCGTCGACATAGGGTCCCGTCGTCCCGAACGGCGTCACGGCCACCACCACGGTCGCGGGACCGGTATGGGCCGTGATGCGGTCCAGCGTCCACCCGTCGGTCAAGTCGGTGAGCACCACGTCGGCGCCGGCAAGCAGCGTCGCGGCCAGTTCTCCGCGCGGGCCGGCCACCGACTTCTTGTCGGCGGCAAGGTAACCGAACAACGCACCGGGCGGCCCGCCGCCTGCCGACCACTCTCGTAGTGAATCACCTCGTGCTGACTCGAGTTTGACGACTTCGGCGCCCGCGTCGGTGAACATCTTCCCCGCGTACGCCGCCGCGATTCCGTTGGACAGTTCGAGCACGCGCCAGCCGTCGAAAGCCGCCCGAGGTGTCACGTGCAGTCGTCCGTTCAGTTGCCGGTTCAATTGCCCAAGGTGGTCGCGCGTCCGGCTATCCCCGGCGCCTCCACCGTCACCGGTTTGGCGCCCTGCGCCTGCAGAGCGAACTGAGTCATCCGGGTCCAGGCGTCCCGGTCGCGCTGGCTGGCCTGGTGGCCGACATGTGTCACCACATCCACATCGGTGGCCTGGCTGCGCAGCCGGCCGGCTCGGGCCTGCTCCTTCGGGATATACCGGAAGGGGTCGAAAGAATAAGCCGCCATGGCGTTTTCGTGGGTGATCTTGTCAATCACGGCGTCATCCAGATGGCCCATCGTCTCGATCACATCTTCCGGCGCGAACGGCCAGTTGCTGTCGGAATGCGGGAAGTCGGACTCCCAGCACAGCATGTCCTCGTTGAACCAGTCCATGTTCTGCACGCCGACCTTGTCGCTGATGAAGCAGGTGTAGAAGTGCCGCCGGAACACGTCGGCGGGGCCACGGTAGCCCCGGGGGAATTTGGCCAGGGTCCAGCCCGAATGCCGGTTGTAGACATGCTCGGCCCGCCACAGGAAGTACGGCATCCAGCCGACATCACCTTCGGTGAGGGAGAATTTCAGCGCCGGGAAGTCGGCCCAGAATTCCGCCCAGATGAGCTCGGTGAAGGTGAACATGCTCATCATCGACGAGGCGGTCATCATCACGCTGGCCGGTGCGTCCATGGACACCATCGGCGAACGCGAGGCCGAGCCGACGTGGGTGCACAGCACGGTGTTGTTGTCGCAGACGGCCTCGAACAACGGGTACCAGTACTTGGTGTGAATGCTGGGCATCTGCAACGCTTCCGGATTCTCCGAGAACGTCACTGCGTGACAGCCCTTGTCCGCCAGTCGTTTCACCTCTTTGGCGGCTTCCTCCACGTCATACAGCGGCAGGATGCCGCACGGGATGAACCGTCCCGGGTAGGCCGCACACCACTCGTCGACGTGCCAGTCGTTGTAGGCCTTGATCATCACCAGGTTGACGTCGCGGTCCGCGCCCTGGTTGAGCACCTGGCCGGAGAAGCCGGTGAAGTTCGGAAAGTTCAAACCGGCCAACTGCCCACCGGCGTTCATGTCGCGGACCCGCTCGTCGACGTTGAAGCAGCCCGGGCGCATCTCGTCGTAGCGTGAGGCGTCGACGTTGTACATCTCCCGGGGTTTGCCCGCGACGGCGTTGAGGCCCATGTTCCGACCGCGGATCTCCCCGTAGTACCACTGCTGGATGCCGTCGGGCTCGATGACCACCCGTGGGGCGAGGTGTTTGTACTTCGCGGGCACGTGCGCCTCGAACATGTCCGCCGGTTCGGCGATGTGGTCGTCGACGCTGATCAGGATCAGATTGTCTTTGTCCATCGCCTGCACCCCTTTTCCGCTGACTAGTAGACAATGGCTTCGATTGCGGTGTCAACGGTGTTACGAGGCGGAACGCATGTTCTGGATGCGGCGGACAGCGTGCATTTACAGACTATTAGTCAACTTTCTCTGATCCCCAGCGAGGCCCGGGGATGGGGTATTGCGCGCTGCGACGCGACGGTGCATGCCACCATGAGGCATCACGGCGCCCGGAAGGTGACGAGTTGAGCGGGGACAAAGGTGTGCGGCCCACCACCGCCGATGTTGCTCGCCTGGCGGACGTCTCGACGGCCACCGTCAGCTATGTGCTCAACAACGCCGAGGGCCGTCGGATCTCCGCGCAGACCCGGGATGCCGTCAACCGTGCCGCGAAACTGCTCGGTTACCGCCCGAACATGGCGGCCCGCAATCTCGCCCGCGGCAAGAGCGGCGTCGTTCTTTTCGTGGTTCCGCACATCGCGGTGGGTGACATGCCGATTCAAGCCGGCTCCCGGATGACCACGGAACTGGCACGACTGGGTTTGTTGCAAGTGCAGATCTTCGAGACCGAGGACAACCACCACGTCGTCGACGCGATCGAAAATCTCGACCCGGTGGCGGTGACCAGTCTCTTTCCGCTGAGCGAAGCCGCCGCGCGCGCGGTGAAAGCCGCGGACATCCCCTACGTCGAGATCGGGACACTGCCCGCCCTCGGCGACCCGCACCTCGCCGTCGGCGAAATGCGGGTGGCACACCTCGTGTCGCGCGGGCACCGGCAGATCGCCTTCGCCTATGGCGGCAGCCCCAAGTGGCGTGCGCTGGGTGACTACTGGCTCGACGGCGTCTCTCGTGCGGTCGAATCACGCGGCCTGCCACCGGTATGCGTCGCCGAGATCGCGGTGGACAACGCCGCCGACGTGGTCCGGGGCTGGGTCCGCGACGGCGTCACCGCGGTGTGCGCGCAGAGTGACGACATCGCCTGCGTCGTCCTGTATGGCATCCATGCCGCGCGACTGCAGTGCCCCGGGGACCTGGCCGTGATCGGTGTCGACGCCAGCCCCATGGGTGTGGTCAGCACGCCGCCGCTGACCTCGGTCGAATTCAATCCCCGCGCACTGGCCGACGCGGCGATCGCCGAGCTGTACGAGAAGCTGGGATATCCGTCCCCGCCATCGCCCGACATCACCGATATCGCTCGGGTCGTGGTGCGCTCGTCGACGTGACACCGCGCGATCCGGGCTCTGGACATTGTTTGGTTAAGCGCATAACCTCGCCATGACGAGGTAGCTACTCAAGGAGGAGTACGAATGGCGGTCCAGGCTGTTTTGGACGAGATCCGCGAACGACCCGGTACCGGTGAAACGATTGCGGTAGTCGATCCCGCCACCGAAGAGCAGGTCACCGAGTTCAAGGACTGTGGTCCCGAAGCCGTCGAGGACGCCGTCAAGCGCGCGCGGGAATCCTTCGAGTCAGGCGTTTGGCGCGACAAGCCACCGAGTGAGCGGGCCAAAATCCTGTGGCGGGTCGGCGAGTTGATCGATCAGAACGCCGAACTGCTCGCCGAGCTCGAGTCGCTGAACGCCGGCATGACCCCGCTGCAGGCCCAGGGCACCGTGACGGTGGGTTCGGAGTTCTTCCGGTACTACGCCGGCTGGTGCACCAAGATCGAAGGCATCGCGGCCGACGTCCACACCGGCGGCCTCACCGGCATCGACTCCCACCAGCACGCCTACACCCTCAAAGAGCCGTACGGCGTTGTGGGCCTGATCTTCCCGTGGAACGGACCGGTCTTCAACTTCTGCGCCAAGCTTGCGCCGTCCCTGGCGGCGGGCTGCAGCAGCGTGGTCAAGCCCGCCGAGGAGACTCCACTATCGGCCCTGGTGCTGGACAACATCCTGCACGAGGCGGGCGTGCCCGAGGGGGTGGCGAATCTGCTGCTGGGCTACGGCCACACCGCCGGTGCGGCCATCACCGCGCACCCCGATGTCGAGAAGGTCGCCTTCACCGGATCCACCGAGGTCGGTCGCGCGATCGTCCATGCCGCGGGTGACAGCAACCTGAAGAAGGTCACCCTGGAACTGGGCGGCAAGTCGCCGGTGGTGGTGTTCGACGACGCCGATCTGTCCAAGGCCGTCCCGATGGCGGCGTTCGGCACCTTCATCCACTCCGGTCAGGCGTGTGTGTGCGGTTCGCGAATCTTTGTGCAGCGCGGGATTTTCGACCAGTTCGTCGAACAGCTGGCCAAGGTTGCCGACGCCCTGCCCCAAGGCGGCCCCAAGGACGAGGGCAGCCTGATCGGTCCGCTGATCAGTCAGAAGCAGCTGACCCGGGTGCTGGGCTACCTCGACCAAGGCCGCAGCGACGGCGTCGAGGTCGTCACCGGCGGGAACCGGGTGGACCGCAAGGGCTACTTCATCCGTCCCACCGTGCTCACCAACGTCGCCACCACCAGCCGGCTGTTCCAGGAGGAGATCTTCGGCCCGGTGGTCGCGGTCATACCGTTCGACGACGAGGACGAGGCGGTGGCGCTGGCCAACGACAGCACCTACGGGCTGGCCGCGACCGCCTGGACCAACGACCTGGGGCGTGCGCACCGAATCGCCAAGCGGCTCAAGGCCGGAACGGTGGGGTTGAACTGCCAGATGCAGTTCGACCACTCCATGCCGTTCGGCGGGTACAAGCAGTCCGGCTGGGGGTACG
This sequence comes from Mycobacterium asiaticum, assembly GCF_001673635.1. Lineage (GTDB taxonomy): Bacteria > Actinomycetota > Actinomycetes > Mycobacteriales > Mycobacteriaceae > Mycobacterium > Mycobacterium asiaticum_C. Next base: position 67,929 of record NZ_LZMH01000085.1, on the reverse strand, counting down.
AGTCCGGCAAGGCCGGCCTCGACACCTACCTGCAGACCAAGATCGTCTGGGCGCAAATGTAACGCTCCCTTGCGCGAGCAGACGCTAAAGCCCCTTTTTCGTGGCCGAAAAAGGGGCTTTAGCGTCTGCTCACCACCCTTAGGCGGGCTCGTAGCGCAGCATCGTGACGTCGTGGTCGGGGTAGTCGAAGAACACCGGGCGCACCCGCATACCCACACTTAGCCCGTCCGGTTCGACGTTCACCATCTCGGTGGAAAACCTTGGTCCCTCATCCCATTCGACAATGGCCAGCAGTTGCGGCACCGCGTCGACGAAATGCGGGCTGACCGGTCGGCGCGCCACGGTGTAGGAGTACAGCGTCCCCATGCCGGAGATCTCGCGCCATTCCAGGTCGTCGGCCAGCGTCCGCGGTGCCCGCACCCGGGGGTAGAAGACGTACGCCTGCGACGACGGTGAGTACTGGATGAGGATGCGGTGCTCGGCCAGCGCGTCCCAGAACGGCGCGGTGGTGGGCGTTTTGACGGGCATCGGGCGTTCGAAGTTCATCGTCGTGGTTCCCTCAGTCGCCTTCCAGGACGAGTGCCGTTTGCTCGGAAAGGATTCCGCCGTTGCCGGATACGAACGCCCGGTCGCAGTCGGCGACCTGCGCCGCACCGGCGCGGCCCATGATCTGGCGGGTGGCGTCGCAGACGTGGTGCATGCCGCCGGCCAATCCGGCCTGACCGAAACCCAATTGGCCCCCGGCGGTGTTGAGCGGGAAGTCCCCGCGGAAGGTGAGGTCGTGGCTGGCGATGAAGTCCAGACCCGTGCCCTTCTCACAGAAGCCCGCATCCTCGAGCGACAGCATCACGGTGATCGTGTAGCAGTCGTAGATGGAGACCATGTCCATCTGTTCGCGGGTCAGGTCGGTCATGCCGAACGCGGTATCGGCCGCGGCCGCCATCGGAGTGTTCAGCAGATCCTCGGCATAGGTCGGGGTCTTGAACGGCACATGCTCGCCGAATCCCTTGATCCACACCGGCCGATGCCGCGCCCGCCGGGCCAGGTCGGCGTTGGCGACCACGACGGCGGCACCGCCCACGCACGGCATCACGATCTCGAGCATGTGCAGCGGGTCCGCTATCACCGGACTGGCCAACACGTCTTCGACGGTGAGCGGCTTGTCCTTCCAAATTGCACCCTCGGTGTGATTGGCGTTGACCCGCTGATCGACAACGAGTTTCGCCATGGCCCGCTCGTCGTACCCGTATACCGCCGCATAGCGCCGTGCCACCTGGCCATAAGGCCCGTTCTGGCCGAGATTGCCGTAGGGAATCTCGAATTCGGCCTGCGGAGAGCCGTACTGGTTGCTGGACGATCCGAAGAACATCGCGTCCACGATCGGCCGGGGCTTCTGCTTGGACGACGGCGTGATGTATCGGGCCGGCAATGCGCATAACACCGCCTCACAGATGCCGAGCTCGATCGCCGCGGCGGCCCGCCACACCATCGCGGCCGCGCTGGCGCCGCCTAGGTCCACCAGTTCCGCGAATCTGGCCGGCACACCCAGGTATTCGGCGATGGTGGAGGGAACGAAGATCTGCGACTCGGCCAGATGCGATGTGGCGATGCCGTTCACGACGTCACCGGGCAGGCCGGCGTCCTCGAGCGCGGCCGCGGCCAGTTCGGCCCACTGTTCAAGGACGAACGGCGCGGGCGAGGCCTTGTTCAAGCGCTCCGGTGGCAGTTCGACATACCCGACGATGGCGGCTTCTCCGCGTAATCCCATGTCGTGTCCTCGTTGTCGGCTATGTTTCGGTCATTTTCGGGGCAGGCCGAGGATCATCTGGGCAATGATGTTCAGTTGAATCTCCCGGGTCCCACCGCCGATCAGCTCGGCGGGCAGGTGCAGATACGGTTCGACGATGGCCGGATCCGAGTGCGCGACCATGGCCAGCCGGCCGGTCAGTTGCAGGGTGGCCTCGAAGGTGCGCCGCAGCAACACATTCATCGCCACCTTGGCGATGCTGGACGCCGGCCCGGAGGCCTGACCGTCCAGCAGGCGGATGGTTTCCCGCACCCCCAGTGCCCGGATCGCGTTGGTGTAGGCGTCGAGTTCGCCGAGCGCGCGCAGCGCGTCGTCGCGGTCCGGGCCGGCTTCCGACGCCAGGCGACGCAGGGCGGCGGCACGATCGAACTTGACGTAACCGCTGATCGCCGAACGCTCTTCGGCCATGGTGGCGATCGCCAGATTCCAACCACCGACCGGGTCACCGAGCAACATCTCGTCGGGCACGAAGACATCGGTGAGAAACACTTCGTTGAAGTGCGCCTCTCCCGTCGCGGTCTTGATCGGCTGAATCTCTATCCCTGGGGTGCGCATGTCGAGGATGAAATAGCCGATGCCGCGGTGCTTGCTGGCCGCAGGGTCGGTGCGGGCCAGCAGCGCGCCGTAGTCCGCCCGCTGCGCCACCGAGGTCCAGATCTTGTGCCCGTTGATCTTCCAGCCACCGTCGACCTTGGTGGCGCGGGTGGTCAGCGCGGCGAGGTCGGAACCCGCCGCCGGTTCGCTGAACAGCTGGCACCACGCGATCTCGCCGCGTTGGGTCGGTGGAATCAGCTTGTCCTGCAGTTCTTTTGATGCCGCCCGCAGCACCGACGGCAGAATCCACTCGGCGATGCCCAGCGAAGGGCGGACCAGTTCGGGGCGCTTGGCGAACTCGTCGTCGATGATGAGTTGCCGCAACGGACCGGCGTCCACCCCCCACGGCGGCGGCCAGTGCGGCGCGATCAGGCCGGCCTCGGCGATCAGGGTGCGTTGCGGTCCGGTCTTGAAATCTTCGTAGTCGCCCTGGCGCCCGGGTTTGTCGTTACTCAATTGCGTTGCCGCATGCAAGGTTTCGGCCACCCAAGCCCGGAACTCTGCCTCCGAGTCGCCCAGGTTCACCGACATGTCCCGCTGCTGAGTGCGGGTGAGCTGCCCCAGCCGCCGGGCCCAGCGGTTCGCCTGGCCGATCGAGGCGGCCAGGCTGATCGCCCGCCGCCAGTACAGATGCACATCGTGTTCCCAGGTGAAGCCGATGGCGCCGAACATCGTCAGGGCATCCAGCACCAGGTCGGGCACCGGCGAGATGGCGATCACCGCCGCGCCGGCGGCCGCTATGCGGTGCTGTTCCAGCGATTCGTCCTGGGCGCGCACCGCGTCCCAGGCCGCCGCGGTGGCCAGTTCGCTATTGATCAGCAGCATTGCGGCGCTGTGCTGCAGCGCCTGGAAGGTGCCGATCACCTTGCCGAACTGTTCGCGGATGCGCAGGTGCGCCGTGACGGCTTCCACACACCATTGGGTGATGCCGGCCGTGGTGGCCGCCACCAGGCCGACCACGATGCATTCGGCCCGGTCCGGGTCGATACCGACCAGGACTCCCTCGGCACGGTGGTCGGTCAGCCGCAGTCGGCCGACATCGGTCACGATATCGGTGCCGTCAACGGCTTCCACTGCAGCCGTAGGGCTGTCGGGGTTCGCCAACGCCCACACCAGGTCTCCGTCCGGGCCCGCGGCGGCCACCAGGATCACCTTCGCCGAGCACACGCCCGCCGTGAGGTCCGAGGCACCCGAAATCACCCAGCCGTCACCGGCGGGCCGGGCATGAAATTCTCCGTTGCCGGGCAACACGGCCAGCGCGGGCCGACCGGAGGCCAGTTCGCGCAACAACGCCTCCCTGGTCGGCGTCGGATCCGCTTGCAGCGCAACCGCGCCCGCGGCCACCGCTGGGAGCAGCGGGCCCGGCAGCAGTGCCTTGGCCGCCGCTTCCAGCACACACGCGCTGTCGATCAGTCCACCACCCTGCCCGCCGACGCTCTCCGGCAGATGGACCGCGTGAAATCCGGTTGCCACCAAGGCATCCCACCAAGCCGGCAGCTCCCCCCGGGCCAGCGCATCGAAGCTCTCCCGCGTCTCGGCAACCGGAGCATGCCGGGCGGCGAACTGCCCTACGGCGTCGGTGAGCTCCTGTTGCTCGGCCGTCAATCCCAGGGTCATCGGCGTGCCCACTCAGAAGGCCGCCCAAGAGTGCTGTGCTTCGCCCCCACGGGCTGCTATCCTTTCGGCCTTACAAGACGAACCGTCTCGTCTTGTGGCAGAGTAACAAGCCTGCCGCGTCGAGTCGAACGGGACCACCCCAGATGCCACCGGACCAAAGCCAGGCGAACTCGCCGCGCCGCCGCAGCGAGAAGTCCCGCACGGCCATCGTGACCGCAACCCGCGAGTTGCTGCTCGAGCGGGGTTTCGACGGCCTCACCATCGAGGCGGTCGCGGCGCGCGCCGGCGTGGGGAAACAGACCATCTACCGGTGGTGGCGCAGCCGGCCGGCGCTGGTCGCCGACGTCTTGCTCGAGGACGCCGACCGGATCCTGGCGACGATGAACCACACCGGCGATCTGGCCGCCGACATCGTCGAATGGGTGGGCAAGCTCGCCGCGACACTGACAACCGCCCGCGGCGCCGCGATGCTGCGCACCCTGACCGTCGCCGGCATGGAGCACGAGGACACGGCGGTCAAACTCCGGGCTGGGTTCAGCAAGCCGTTGCACGACAGCGTTCGCACCAGGTTGGTCGCCGACGATATCGACGACGAGACCGCCGAGTCCGCCGCGGACGCGATCGTCGGCGGCGTGGTCTATCCGATCCTGTCGGACGCCAAACGGTATTCACGCCGGCGGGCCGAATTGACCACCCGGATCATCATCGATGCACTCACCCGATCGAGATGACCGCCAGCCCGGCACGCACCCGCTCCGGTAACGAGCCGCCATGGCTCAGCCAGTCGTCCAGCGCGATCCGGACGGTGGCCATCGCCAGGGCACCGATCAGCCGAGGCCGCGGATCCTGCGGCGCCAATTCGGGTATGCGCGGCGCGACCAGGTCCGCGATCGCCGCCTCGTAGCGCACATAGATGTGCAGCGTCCAGGCGTCAAGGGTCTCCGATGACCTGGTGAGCGTGGCCAGTTCGCGTATCTGGTCCTCGATCTCGGCGAAGCCATCACCCAATTCGCCGAAGGCCGCCGCCACGGCCTCGCCGGCGGACAGGCCTTCCGGTTGGTGGGCCAGCGCCGTGGTGATCCGCTCCAGCCACTCGACGTTCACCCCCTCGGCGACGGCGTCCTCCTTGGAGTTGAAGTAGCGGAAGAAGGTCGCGCGGCCGATCGCCGCGGTCTCCGCGATCCGGTCCACCGTCGCGCCGGTCAGGCCCACACTTCCCACCAGCTGCGCCGCGGCGGCGGCGATGCGCTGGCGGGTCGCCGCCCGCCGCCGCTCGACGAGAGATTCCCGCGAAGTGCTGGCTATTGGATGAGACATAGTCTAAGTATGAGACTATGACTCAAGCCGAGGCGCCGCAGGCCCTGGCCGCGTGGCGGTTCTTCCAGGAAATGTTGGGCAACGTCACCAACGTCGTGACAGAGGACGCGGAGTCGGACCGGGAACTCGCCGAAGGGTTGCGCGTGATCGCGCGGGTGAGCTCGCTGTGTGCGCAGCTGTCCGTGGAAGCCGATCCGGATCAGCCTTGGTTCTTCGACATGTGCTCGCCCACGCGAATGATCGGCGGCCCGAATCCGGACGGCAATTACTACCTCGCCATGATCCGCGGTGACCGCCGGTACCGCATCACCGGAACCCGCGGAACCAGCGCCTACCTCGGTATCCAGATTTTGGCCGGCACCGGGCTGACGCCGCGGCGTATGGCCGGATATCTCAGCGACGCCGACTTGGTCTTGCACTCGGGCGAATTCGAGCTGGTGCTGGCCGCCGAAGAACCGGCCGACACCGGTGGCGCGCAGTGGCTACAGATTCCCGAGGACGCGTCTTCGGTGGTCGTCCGGGAGTACATCGGCGATCGCGCGGCAGAACAGTTGGCCAGCCTGCACATCGAGGCACTCGACCCCGACCCACTGGCGCCACTGACCGACGCGGCGCTCGCCGAGCAGTTCACCGCGATGGCGTGGTCGCTGATGAAGCTGGCGACACTGCACCGCACGATCAAGCCCGAGCTGCTCGGCAACCCCAATACTTTGCTCACCGCGGAGGCCGCTGACCTGGGCGCGGCCGACACCACTCCGGACAACCTGTACATGATCGGCACCTTCCGGCTCGAACCGGACCAAGCCCTGGTGCTCGACATCGCTCCGCCGGACACCCGGTATTGGAACGTCACCCTGGAAAGCATCTGGCATGAGTGTCTGGAGCCGCCCCGCCGGCACAGTTCGGTGACCAACCGTGGCGTCACGCCGGACCCGGACGGCCGGGTTCGCATCGCGATCGCCGCCGAGGACCTGGGATTCGGTCACTGGCTCGATACCGGCGGCCGGCATCGCGGGTTTGTGGTGCTGCGGTGGCTGGACAATCCGGCCGCGCCCGACGTCAAGGTGTCCGTGCGCCGACGGACGGCACAGCAATGACCGCGCTGCAGGACCGGTTCGCCCCGGAACGTCTGATCGCAACCGCGTGCGAGGAAGCCGGTTCTGACGACTTCGGCGACGACGGCTGGCAGCCCGGACTGGAGTTGCTCGTCGACGGACTGCTCAACGAGGCCAGGTTGTCGGCCATCGGGGTGGAAATCGCGCACCTGGATCTCATGCGCGCCCTGAAGAACCGCCTCGACGTGATCGCCTGGCGCAAGCAGCATCCGGGGGTCGCCGCCAAGGGCATCGACGCGCCGATCTTCATCGTCGGCCAGCCCCGCACCGGGACCACGATCCTCTTTGATCTCCTCGCCCAGGATCCCGACCTGCGCGCGCCCCTGACCTGGGAGGTCGACGCGCCCTGTCCGGTACCGCAGCCGGCGACCTACCACGACGACCCGCGCATCGCCGCCACGCAAGCCAGCATCGACATGTCCGAGCAGATCATCCCGGGTTTCCTGGCCTTCCACCCGATGGGCGCGCTGGTCGGCCAGGAGTGCGTCCGCATCACCGCCAGCGAGTTCACCAGCATGATCTTCTCGGTGCAGTACCGCCTGCCGACGTACTACCGCTGGCTGCTGTACGACGCCGACCACACCGGCGCATACCGGTACCACCGAATCTTCCTGCAGCATCTGCAATCTGGCGTGCCGGGGCAATGGCTGCTGAAATCACCGGCGCATCTGTGGCAGCTCGCTGCGTTGTTCACCGAGTATCCCGACGCGTTGATCGTGCAGACGCACCGCGACCCGCTGAATGTCATCTCGTCGATCGCCGCGCTGACCCACCACCTGCGGCGGATGGGTAGCGACGAGTCCGAGATCGCCGGATGCGCGGCACAGTCCTACGAGGAGATCGTCGTCGGCCTCGAGCGCGAGATGGCGCTGCGGGACGGCGGCAGGATCCCGGCCGATCGCGTGATCGACGTCCACTACGCGGATTTCATCAATGACCCCTGGACCACCATCGGCGGCATCTACCGCAAGTTGGGCCGCGAGCTGCTGCCCGACACCGAGGCGCGGATGCGTGATTTCCTGGCCGCCCACCCCGGCGACGGCGGTCGGGGCCGATACACCTGGTCGGACACCGGCCTGGACGCCGGCGATGTCCGCGACCGGGTGCGCGCCTACCAGGAGCGGTACGCGGTGCCCACCGAGCAGCTGCGCTGACCGCCGGAAGATAGGCGAAAATTCGGGCTGCGTTCTCTCCCACAAAACGTGACGAACGACATAGACTTCCCGCTTGTGACGACCCCGTCGAACCCTTGGGGCGACGAACGACGGAGACTCTCGCAACAGCTGCAGATGCGAGGTCAGATTCTTGGCCGCAGGCAGGCGCGCCGGCTCAGTAGGCGCTTCGCGCTGGTCGGCGTTGACATCCCGCCGAGGCGCCTTCAGCAATTGGTCACCGGTTCACCCGCGGCGGACAGAGAAATGACCGACGTCAATTTCGCGCTGATCGCCACTCAATACAACCGAGAGAAGAAGAGCGCGAAAGTCGCGCACGCACAACGGCGTTGCAAACATGCGGCGATATGCGCGGGTCTGGTTCTGGTGGCGCTCAATTTTCTGTTCTGCATTGCGTATCTCTTTTTCACACTGACGCAGCAGGCTATGTAACCCGCCGTGTAATAGGCGCCAATGGCACGGGAGCCAATTGAATGTCTTATTTGGTGGCGGCGCCGGACTTTCTCACCGTCGCGGCGGCCGATATCGCCGGAATCGGCGCGGCAATCAAGGCGGCCACCGCCGCGGGCCCGGCCACCGAAATGCTGGCGGCCGGTGCTGATGAGGTGTCGATTGCGGTAGCGGAGCTGTTCGCCCGCAATGCGCAGTCGTATCGGGCGGTCAGCGCGCAAGTGGCCGCTCTTCATGAGCATTTCGTGCAGGCACTGCACGCCGCGGGCAACTCCTATGCCGCCGCAGAAACGGCCAACCTCGGGAGCCTGCTGCAGCGCGCGCCGCAAGCCCTACTCGACGCCGTCAACGCGCCTGCCCAGGCCGCAACCGGCCGCCCGCTGATCGGGAACGGCGTCGACGGACGTCCGTTCACGGGTGAGGCGGGCGGCCCCGGCGGGTGGCTGCTCGGCAACGGCGGCAACGGCGGCTCCGGGGGTCCCGGCCGATTCGGCGGTCGCGGCGGCGATGCCGGGTTGATCGGCAACGGCGGCAACGGCGGGCAAGGCGGGGTCAGCACCGCGATCAACAAGATCGCGCCGCTCGGCGGTGACGGCGGCAACGGCGGCTGGCTGATGGGCAATGGCGGCGCCGGCGGTCAGGGCGGACAGGGCGGCGCGAACATGGTCGGCGGATGGGGCGGTTTCGGCGGCAACGCCGGCTGGTTCGGCAACGGCGGCGCCGGCGGCCCGGGCGGCAGCGGCCCGTTGGGTGGCGGCGACGGCGGCAACGGCGGTAACGGCGGCCAGTACTTCGGGAACGGCGGCGTGGGCGGCGACGGACTCGGGTCCAGCACCTCCGCGCGCGGCGGGATCGGCGGCGACGGTGGCGATGGTGGCCAGATCGGCAACGGCGGACGCGGCGGTCGCGGTGGCGACGCCTCGCCGGTCGACGGGACGGCCGGCCCGGGCGGCAGCGGTGGCGGCGCGCAACTGATCGGCGACGGCGGCGACGGTGGCGCCGGTGGTTCGGGGTTCATCCCGGCGCACGGCGGCACCGGCGGCAGTCGCGGTGAACTACTTGGTCGGCCCGGCCTGCCCGGACCGGACGGACTCGGGTAGCGATACCCGGGCAGGACGAGTAGAACTACGCAGGCGTGGGCTGCCGTCGAACGGCGATGCTGCTTGAATGACCTTTTTGATGGGCTTTCCGAGCCCTGCTGAGCTGGCTGCGCGCACACCACTTGACCGCGACCGCGCCATCGACGTCATCCGTATTACCGCTTTGATCGGCGTGGTGATCGGCCACACCGTGATGGCGGTCAGCATCATCCGCGGCGGCGTGCTCATCTGGGACAACCTGCTCACCACGTCGGTGGTATTTCAGGCGCTGACGTGGATCTTCCAGATCATGCCGCTGTTCTTCTTCGCCGGTACCGCGGCGTGCCTCACGTCGTGGCAGCCCGGCACCAATTGGGGCGGCTGGTTGATGAAGCGCAGCACCCGGCTGTTCCGCCCCGTGTTCTACTACCTGGGCTTCTGGGCGCTCGCCCTTGCCCTGCTGTATCCGGTGCTGCCGCAACATGTTTACGAGCCGGTCGCCGGCATCAGCATTCAGCTGCTGTGGTTCCTCGGTGTCTACGTCATGGTGCTGGCGGTGATGCCAATGCTGCACCGGATCACCACCCCCACCCGATTGGTAGCCGGCGTCATCGGCGTCTACGCGCTGGTCGGCCTCATCGACGCGGTCCGGTTGCACTGGTCCGCCGCGGCGCCGATCGGCTACCTCAACCTCGTTGCCTGGCTCATCCCCGGCATGTTCGGCGTCGCCTACCGGCGCGGGTTGATCACCCGGCGGGCGGCACTGGTGACGGCGCTGGTGTTGTTCGCCGTCGACGTGGCGCTGGTCCACTGGGGGCCCTACGAGTTGAGCCTGGTCGGCATCGAGGGCCAACGCCTGACCAACATGAGCCCGCCGTCGCTGTTGCTCGCCGGACACGCAATCGTGCTGAGCGCGTTGGCAATCGCCGCGGCACCCGCGATCAATCGGTGGGCACGGCGACCACGCGTGTGGTGGCTCACCGCAATCGGCAACTCCGGGGCGATGACCCTGTACCTGTGGCACATGCCCGCGCTGCTGGGGGTGCACGTGCTCTTCGACACCTTTGGTAAGCCACGCTTCTCGGGACAACCGGACTTTCTGCTGGTCACTTTCGCGCAGCTGTTCATCATGATTGCTGTGGTGGCGGTGCTGTTCGTCGCGCTGCGGCCGCTGGAGAACAACCCGCTGCCGGGTTGGGACGGTGTCCCGCCGATCACCTCGGCCGGGCGGGGCACCGTTATAGGTGTGCTGCTCTGCGTGGCGGGGGCGGCGACCCTCGCCGCGGTGAAGTGGGGCCTCAAGGATGACGGGTTGGTGTGCGTTTCGATCATGTTCGCCGCGTTGTTGGCCGCGCGACTCCTGGCGGCGGCGCGCCCGTCCGTCGTGCCGTCAGTCCCCCATGGCGGCCAAGAGGTCCTGCAACGCGCGGCGTAATTCGGCCAGCCGGCGGGATCCGAGGGTCTGCTCCCAGTTCTTCTCCAAAGCCATTGCACTGGAACGCATCACACGCAATGCATGGCGACCGCGGGGGGTCAGTTCGATGATCCGGGTGCGCGCGTCCACGGGATTGGACTCGCGGATCACATAGCCACCCCGCTCCAGCGCGGTGATTGCCTGTGCCACCGCCTGCCGACTCACCCCGAGCCGATCGGCGAGGTCCGAGGCGTGCAACCCCCCGCCGGCCAACGGAACCAGCGCCACGGCCTGCGCCGGCCGGATGCCGTCGAGCCCGGCGGCCGTGAATGCCGCGCGCAGCCGCGGACCACCGGCGGACGCCACCAGTTGCAGCAAGGCCGGCACGGTCGGTTCCCACTGAGCATCCGCCAGACGTCGCATGATGGCCGAGTCTGCCATCTCCGCGCAATTTGACAAGTTACTTGTCAAACTTGAGCGGCGCTGTCACCATGGGCTGATGGCCTCGCGATGTGCCCGGGCCCGGCAACTGCCGGTGGTGGTCGCCCTTGCGGCGTTGCTGGCCGGGTGTTTCGGCGGCGGCCACGCCGTCGGATCACCGGACCATCCCACGATCCCGATCGGGCAGTCCTCGCAAACCATCCAATGGGCCGGCAGCAGCAGGACTTTCCACCTCTACCGCCCAGCCGGTTTGACCGAGGCGGCACCGTTGGTGGTGATGCTGCACGGCGGGTTCGGCAACGGAGCCCAGGCCGAACGCTCCTACCACTGGGACAGTACGGCCGACCGGGGTCATTTCCTGGTTGCCTATCCCGACGGTCAGGGCCGGGCGTGGAACGCCGGCTCGTGCTGCGGAGGCCCCGCGCAGTCCAACCTGGACGACGTCGGATTCATCACCGCCATCGTCGGCGCGATAGCGCAGCAGACGCCCGTCGACCCGGCGCGGATGTATGTCACCGGCATGTCCAACGGCGCCATGATGTCACTCCGATTGGCTTGCGAGACAGACATGTTCGCCGCGATCGCGCCCGTGGCGGGTACCACGGTGACCGATTGCTCGCGGGCCCGGCCGACCTCGGTACTGCAGATTCACGGCACGGCCGACGCCAGCGTGCCCTACAACGGCGGCCCCGGTAAGGGTTTGAGAATCGATGGCAACCCGCGCGTCGACGGCCCGGCCATACCAGCGGTGGCCGCGGCCTGGCGCGCTATCGACGGCTGTCCGGCACCGGCCTCGACCACCGTCGGCGTGGTGACCACCGAAACGGCCGACTGCCCGAACGGCCGCACGGTTCGCTTGATCTCGGTGGCCGACGCCGGCCATCAATGGCCCGGCGGTGTCCGCGGACCTTTGCTGGAGCGGCTGGGTTTGCCGCAGCCCTCGACCGCGCTCGGTGCCACCGACACCATTTGGGAGTTCTTCGCCCAGCACCACCGCTGATCCGTCCGAACTAGCGACGCCTGGTGGGCCACACCGCCATCCGGTCGATGATCCGGTCACGCAGCACGAGCGTATGGAACAGCACCGCGCAGACGTGGGCGGTGAACGTCAGGAACAACAGGAGGGCAAAGACACCGTGGCACTGCCGCAGCACCGCGTAGGCGTCGATGTTGTGTGGGGCGATGCCGGGCAGGTGGAACGGTCCCAGCGACACGATCGGGTTCCTGGCGGCCGATAGCATCGCCCAGCCCGTCAACGGCTGCACGATCAGCAGCGCATACAACAGGTACTCCGACCACGACGCGATGCGCCGCTCCACCGGTCCCATGGTCGTCAGGAACGGCGGCAACGTGTGGGTGAGCCGATTGATGAGCCGGATCACCGCGAAAATGAGGATCAGCACCCCCAGCGGGCGGTGGATCGCCAGCAGCAGCGGGTAGTAACTCAGCGACGCCACCATTGTCACGCCGATCAGCAGCTGGGCGATCACCATCGGCGCCATCAGCCAGTGCAAGATTCGCGACGGCACCGCGAAACGTGGTGCTGTGTAGGTTGTTTCGGCCATCAGACGCGAACCTCGCTCGGCGACTTGGGCTCTTCGGCACGGCGGGTGAAGGACCGTGCGTACACGCCGGCCCGGGCCGCGGGCAGAGGATCGTCGGACAGGGCCATGCCGTCCGGCAACACCGTCGGGTCGAAGTTGACGTCCCGAGCGTTACCCGCCGCCTCGGTCTGCACCGCGGTGAGGGTCAGGATGCCCGCGTCGATGGTGCGCCGCGACGGCGGCCACGGTTTGGTGGCGTCATTAGTCGGGTCCGCCGGGTCGCCGACGGTCAACACCAGCCGCCACCGCAGGGGGCGCTGCGCCACCGTGCGGATCAGTTCGTCGAACAGGTAGTCCTTTCCCGTTGCTCCGGTGGCGGGGGCCGGCGGGTCAATCGGCAGCACCGACCAGCGCACCGCAAACCTCGCGCCCGCGTCGTTGGTGAACCGAAAGGCGTTGAGACCGTGATAGGCACTATCGGCGAAGCCGGAGCTGGGCGGTGATTGCTTGATGATCTTCATCGCCGCCGCGGTCTCGGGATGCCGGTCCATGAATGCTGCCATCCGCTGCGGGTCGGGCTTGCCGGTGTCGGGCCGAGGCTTGCCGGCAAGCAACCGCTCGAAGAACCCTTCCGGGGTGCTGTCGGTGAAGACGGGCAGGTTGATCATCGCGGTGCGCCACTGCTGGCCATCGGAGGCGCGGAACACCAAGCCGAGGCCACGGACCGTGTCGGGCTTGTCGGGCTGATCGGGTAGGCCGCCGCCCAGCGAGAAGCGGCCGACGACCGGCACCGTGCCGCTACGGAATACCGAAGCACGGCAGATCTGCGTGCCGGCGCCGTTGCTCTCGAAAGTCCCTGTCGCGCTGAGCCCTTTGGCGTGGTTGCGACGAAACCCGTCGTGCCGTCCATAAACATGTTCGAATCGGTCGGCGAATCGGCCCGGTGTCAGCGTGTCCGGTCGCAACCACCCACCGGCGTAGGCGAACCCGCCGACATCCACCGCGGCGAAACCCGCCACGGCGCCCATGCCCAGCAGCGCTCCTCGCCTGCTCAGCGCCGGTCGATCGGCGGCTTTGGCCTCAGTGGATTCCTCGTGCTGGGGCCCCATGCCCACCGTCCTTTCGGCACGAACAGACCGCAAACAGACACAGTGTCGGCGACACAGGTTCAATCCGCATCACGAGCAGGCGAACGGAATCGTTCAGCCCGGTTAATCGTCGGCCGGTTCGCGATGGTCCAGCACGTCGCTGATACCGCCCAGTCCCAGCCGCTCACGGAAGGCCTGCGCCGTGTAACCGACGGCGGTCGCGTCGGTGCGGGCGCGCACGGTGGCTGACCGCGGCATGTGAAACAGCACGCCCATCTCGCCGAAGTAGTCGCCGGGGCCACTGACCTTGACCAATTCCTCACCGCCGTCAGCCAATTCGCGCACGATCTCGAACTCCCCGTCGGACACCAGGTAGATCAGATCGCCCATGGTGCACTGCTCGAACAGCACCTCGCCCGCCTTCAGCCGCACCGTCTCCGGGGCGCGATTGGTGGAGGCAGCGGCGGGCGCGACCATCTCGACCACCCGGTCGGCCATCGGCAGGATGCGGCTGTCGTGGGTGGCGACCACCACCACCCGGTCGTCGTCGGCGAGTTCCCGGATCAGCCGCAGCACCTCCTCGACCTGGATGAAGTCCAGGTGCGCGGTCGGTTCGTCCGCCAGGATCAGCGGCGGGTCCAGCGCGATCGCCCGGGCCACCGCCACCCGCTGCTGCTGGCCGCCACTGAGGTCGCCGGGACGATGCTTCATCCGCTCGCCGAGGTTGACCCGCTCGAGCAGTTCGGTGGCTCGCCGGCGCGCCGCCCCGCGCGACATGCCGGCACCGCGCAGCGGGACCATCACGTTCTCCAGGGCGGTCAGACTGGGCACGAGGTTGAAGGCCTGGAACACAATGCCGACCTTCTCCAGCCGGTAGCGCGCCATCGCGGCGCCGTCGAGTGCGGTGATCTCCACGCCGTCGAACTTGATCACCCCGGACTTCGGCCGCAGGATGCCGCCCAGGCAGGACAGCAGCGTCGTCTTCCCGCAGCCACTGGGCCCCAACAGAATCAGCAGCGACCCGGCGGCCACGTCGAGGCTCAGGCCGTTGATCGGCCGCAGCGCGTAGCCACCGCTGGAGTATTCGACGACGAGGTCCTGAATGCTCAAATCACCCATGGTCAGGGACCTCCGAAAGCGAGCGCCGGTTCCACCGCCACCGCGCGCCGCAACCCGGCGACGCTGGCCAACAACCCGATCGCGATGGCGATCACCGGCAACGCCAGGTAGGCGCCGACCGGAATCACCACCAGCATCGGAAACAGCGGCGCCAGCAATTGCGCCAGCAGGACGCCGACCACGGCGGCGAGCAGCGCCACCACCAGCGCTTGCAGGCAAAGCCCCACCAGGATCGACCGGGTCGGAATGCCGATCGCCTTGAACACCGCGAAGTCCCGCAACCGCTCGAGCGCGGAAAGGTATACCACCGAGCCCACGATCAGCACCGCCACGATCCACAGCAGGATCGCCACGATCGTGATCGCATCGACGGCCACCTTCAATGGCCGCAGCAGGTCGGCGACGCCGACAGCGCGGTCGACGAGTTGGTAGCCCTCGGGCAGGTCCTTCGGGGTTCCCTTGACGCCGATCGAGGTGACCATCGGTTGTCCGGTGTACGAAAGTTGTTGCAGCCCTTCGGTGGTGAGGAAGATGTTGGGCATCTTGGCCAGTGCGGTGGAGTTGGGCACGATGCCCACCACGCGCAGTGTCCGGGCGCCGACCTGCACGCTGTCGCCCAGCTGCCGGCCCAGTGTGCTCGACACCGCCACCTCGTCTGGTACGGCGGGAGCCCGGCCTTGGGAGACCTTCGGCATGCCGGGTCCGCGTTCCGGCGCACCGAAGGCGGTGGCGTTGCGCGTGGCAGTGCCTTCCCGGATGGCAGCCGCGGCGGTCGCGAGGGGCGCCACCGCCACCACGCCGGGCTCCGCGGCCACCCGCGCCAGGTCGACGGGTGCGAATGGGGTGGAGCCCAGGAAAGGCCCGGCCGCACCGGACTTGACGACGAACGCGTCGACACCCATCGCGTCGACGGTGCGCTGCGCCTCAACCCGAAAACCGTTGGCCAGTCCGGTGAGCACGAGCGTCATCGCGAACACCAGTCCGGTGCTGACGATCGCGATGACCAGGCGACGTCTTCGCCATTGCATGTCGCGCAAGGCCGCGAACAGCATGCACTGACGCTACCGTCGTTTGCCCTGTCAGGGCAGGGTCATTTTCTACTCGCTGCTGAGCTCGCGATGCTCGATCAGATCGCGCTTGCCGCCCATCCCGAGGCGTTCCCGGAAGGCTTGCGCGGTGTAGCCGACCACCGTCGCGTCGGTGCGAGCCCGTGCGGTCGCCGACCGCGGCATGTGGAACAACACGCCCATCTCACCGAAGTAATCTCCGGGGCCGGCCACCTTGATCAACTCCTCGCCGCCGTCGGCCAGTTCGTGCACCAGCTCGAACTCGCCCTCCTTCACCACGTAGATGAGCTCGCCCATGGTGCTCTGCTCGAACAACACGACGCCGGCCTTGAGCTCGAACGTTTCCGGCGCCCGGTCGGTGTCGGCGAAACCGGGCGTCAGCTCCACCACCCGGTCGGCCATCGGCAACATCCGGGAATCGTGGGTCGCGACCACCACCACCCGATCGCCGTCGGCGAGCTCGCGGATCAGTCGCAGCACCTCCTCGACCTGGATGAAGTCCAGGTGGGCGGTCGGTTCGTCCGCCAGGATCAGCGGCGGGTCCAGCGCGATCGCACGCGCGACCGCGACCCGCTGCTGCTGGCCGCCGCTGAGGTCACCCGGGCGGTGCTTGAGCCGGTCGCCGAGGTTGACCCGCTCCAGCAGTTCGGTGGCGCGCCGGCGGGAGGCCTTGCGGGACATGCCGGCGGCCCGCAGCGGCACCATCACGTTCTCCAGGGCGCTGAGGCTGGGCACCAGGTTGAAGGCCTGGAAGACGATGCCCACCTTCTCGCGCCGGTACTGGGCCAGTTCCCTGCCGTCCAGCGAGGTGATGTCGACGTCGTCGAACTTGATGGCCCCGGACTTGGGCCGCAGGATGCCGCCGAGGCAGGACAGTAGCGTCGTCTTGCCGCAACCGCTGGGCCCCAGCAGGATCACCAGCGACCCGGACGCCACGTCGAGGTTCAGCCCGTTGATCGGCCGCAGGGCATAGCCGCCGCTGTAGTACTCGACGACCAGATTCTGGATGCTGAGATCGCCCAACGGTTACGGACCTCCGAACGCAAGTGCGGGATCGATGGCTACCACGCGTCTCAGGCCGGCGAGGCTGGCCAGCAGCCCGATCACGATCGCGACCACCGGCAATAGGAAATACGCCTCCACCGGGACCGCGACGACCATCGGGAACAACGGCGCCAGCAATTTGGACAGCACGACGCCGACCGCCGCCGCGAACAGCGAGACGATCAGCGCCTGCAGCGCCAGGCCCGCCAGGATCGAGCGGGTCGGCGTTCCGATCGCCTTGAACACCGCGAAGTCGCGGACCCGCTCGAGCGCGGAGAGATAGACGACCGACCCGACGATCAGCACCGCCACAATCCACAGCAGGATCGCCACGATCGTGATCGAGTTGACCGCGACCTTCAACGGCCGGATCAGGTCGTTGACCGCACCGGTCCGGTCATAGGTCCGGTAGCCCTCGGGCAGCGCGGAGGGTGTGCCGTTGACACCGATCGAGGTGACCATCGGCTGACCGTTGTAGGCGACCCGTTGCAGGCCCTCCGTCGTGAGAAAGATGTTGGGGATTTTCGCCAGCGCTGTCGAGTTGGGCACTATGCCCACGACGCGCAGGGTGTGCGCGCCGACCTGGATAGTGTCGCCGAGATGTCGGCCCAACACGCTGGACGCGGCGACCTCGTCCGGCCTGGCCGGCGCCCGGCCCTCGGAGACCTGCGGCATGCCGGGCCCGTGCTCGGGCGCACCGAACGCGGTGACGTTGCGCGTCGACGTCCCTTCTCGCATGATCGTGCCGACGCAGCCCAGCGGTGCGGCGGCTGAAACCCCTACTTCCGACCGCACCCGGCCCAGGTCGACGTCGGGAAACGGGGTCGAGCCCAGGAAAGGTCCCGCAGAGCCGTCCTTGACCACGAACGCGTCGACGCCCAGCGAGTCGACCGTCTGCCGGGCCTCGACTCGGAACCCGTTGGCCAGCCCGCTCATCACCAGCGTCATTCCGAAGATGAGTCCGGTGCTGACAATGGCGATAACGAGGCGCCGCTTTCGCCATTGCATATCCCGCAGGGCGGCAAAGAGCATTCCCAGACGCTACCAACGTGCACAAGACCCACCCGGATTGTGCCTGCGCATTTAATGCCGCTGACGACGGCAGTTGTGAGGGTTTAGGCGGAGTGGCTTAGAATTGGTGTCTGTTAGCTGCCGTAGCGCCGCAATTGGTGCGCCTATCGGCGGCGGTGCTCGGCGGGTTGAATCAACAGCCCCGGCTTGGCGTGGTTGTCTGAAAACTAAGCGTTTTCCCGCACGGACGGATTTGGATACAGCATGGTCGATCAACCCGGCGATCCAGTGAACAGGGCCTCTTTCGAGGTGGAACAGCACGAGAGAGACGGGGCCGTTGTGCTCGCCGTATCCGGCGAGGTCGACATGCTCAGCGCCCCGCAGCTGGCCGAAGCGATCAGCACGTCTCTGGCCGCCAAGCCCGCGGCCCTCATCGTGGACCTCAGCAAGGTGGAATTCCTGGCCTCGGCCGGGCTGAGCGTCCTGGTAAACGGTCAGGCCGAGGTCGTCGCACCCACCAAGTTCGCGGTCGTGGCCGACGGACCCGCCACCAGCCGCCCGATCAAGCTGATGGGGATCGACAGCCTGCTTTCCCTGCACCGCACCGTCGACAATGCTCTGAGCTGGGTCGCTGGTGCCTGAATCCGGTTGTGCTGGGTAGGGCCGGACGCGCTTAGCATCCCCCACCATGACGCCTCTCGACGACCGATCCAGTTTCGTCCGAACGGGCGTTGCCGCCCATGGTTCGAACGCCGCACGGCTGCGGGTCGAGTTCCGCAATTGGCTCGATCGGCATTTCACCCTGGGCGCCGAGCGGTTCAGCGATCTGGTCCTGGCGGTCAGCGAAGCGCTGGCCAACGTCGCCGAGTTCGCCTATTCGGCGCCTGACCGCGGCACGATGGACATCCACGCGACCTACGACCCCGATTCGGACAGCCTTGCGGTCACCGTCAAAGATCGCGGCCAGTGGCGAAAGCGCGCTGCGGCGGAGGATTTCTCCCGTGGCCGCGGAATACCCCTGATGCGTGCGTTGGCCGACGAAGCCGACATCAACGGCACCGCTCGAGGCACCCAGGTGCGACTGCTGTGGAAGCGCCTCAACGCGCCGACCGGTTGATACGAGCGGACCCGCCTGACTCATTGACTCGGCCGAGCCGGACGCATACCGTCGTTACATACGCTACGCGGCGTAGCGTATTAATTCCCCAGCCCGGGTTCGTGCCGTGGAGGCAGTCATGTTCGACCTGAAAATCATCGGTGGCACCGTCGTCGACGGCACGGGCGCGGGACGCTATCGCGCGGACATCGGCATCAAGGACGGCAAGGTCGTCGAGGTGGCCCGCCGGGGTGCCGACGACCCGGAGCTGGCCGGGGACGCCGCCGAAACCATCGACGCGAGCGGTCACATCGTCGCGCCCGGGTTCGTGGACATCCATACGCACTACGACGGCCAGGTGAGCTGGGACAGCCTGCTCGAGCCGTCCAGCGGTCACGGCGTCACGACGATCGTCACCGGCAACTGCGGCGTCGGCTTCGCTCCGGTTCGCCCGGGCGCCGAAGACTGGCTGATCAAGTTGATGGAAGGGGTCGAAGATATCCCGGGCACCGCGTTGACCGAGGGCATCACCTGGGGCTGGGAGACCTATCCGGAGTACCTCGACGCGATCGGCAAGCAGCGGTTCTCCGTCGACGTCGGCAGCCAGATCGCACACGGCGCGGTCCGCGCGTACGCGATGGGTGAGCGGGGCGCGCGCAACGAACCCGCCACCCCGGAGGACATCGAGGCGATGGCCCGGCTGGTCCGCGAAGGCATCGAAGCGGGCGCCCTCGGGTTCTCCACGTCACGCACGCTGGCCCACACGGCGATGGACGGCGAACCGGTGCCCGGCACGTTCGCCGCCGAAGAGGAACTGTTCGGACTGGGTCGCGCCATGGCCGCCGGCGGCCAGGCGGTGTTCGAACTGGCGCCGCAGGGAGCCGCCGGAGAGGACATCATCGGCCCGAAGAAGGAACTGGACTGGATGCGGCGACTGAGCCGCGAGATCGACCGCCCGGTGTCCTTCGCGTTGATCCAGGTCGACGCCGACCCCAACCTGTGGCGCGAGCAACTGGACGTCTCAGCCGCCGCTCACGCAGAAGGCAGCCGGCTGCATCCGCAGATCGCGGCCCGCCCGTTCGGGATGATGATCGGGTTCCAGGGGCACCACGGTTTCACCCACCGGCCGACCTACCGCCGGCTCAAGGCGGAGTGCAGTCGCGAGGAGCTTGCCCAGCGCCTGGCCGAACCCGCGGTCAAAGCCGCGATCTTGTCCGAGGACGACCTGCCCATCGATCCGGCCCAGTTGTTCGACGGCATGTTCGCGATGGTGCAGCATTCGCTGGGCCGGCTGTACGCGCTCGGTGATCCGCCGGACTACGAGCCGACGCCGGACCGGACCGTCGCCGCGATCGCCAAAGCGCGCGGCGAGGATCCCCTGTCAACGCTCTATGACCTGATGCTGGAGTCGGACGCGACGGCGATGTTGATGCTGCCGCTGTTCAACTACGCCGAAGGCAACCATGACGCGATCCGGGAGATGATGCTGCACCCGGCGGGTGTGCTGGGCCTGTCCGACGGTGGGGCGCACTGCGGAATGATTTGTGACGCTTCCTATCCCACGTTCCTGCTGACGCATTGGGCACGCGACCGGCGGCGCGGGGAGAAATTGTCGCTGGAGTATGTGATCCGCAAGCAGTCTCGCGACACCGCGCACCTGTTCGGGCTCACCGACCGCGGCACCATCGAACCGGGCAAGAAGGCCGACATCAACGTGATCGACATGGACGCCCTGCGGCTGCACCCCGCGGCGATGGCCTTCGACCTGCCCGCCGGCGGGCGCCGGATCCTGCAGGGCGCAAGCGGTTACACCGCCACGATCGTAAGCGGGGCCGTGACCCGCCGAAACGATGTCGACACCGGGGCGCGTCCGGGCCGATTGGTGCGCGGAGCGCGTTAGGCGTTCGGAGCCCATGACGACGACCGAGGGCAACCCGACCCGTACCGGGGGTGAGGACGCGATCGGCACCCCGCCCGCCTCCCCGACCCTGGTGCCGGTCGAGCGCTATTACTCACCGGCGTTCGCCGCGCTGGAGATGGAGCGGATGTGGCCGCGGGTATGGCAGATCGCGTGCATGGTCGACCATGTTGACCAGCCGGGCGATTACTTCGAATACCGTTGCGGCCCATACGGAGTACTGATCGTCCGAGGGGATGACGGCGTGCTGCGCGCGTTTCAGAACGCCTGCCGGCATCGCGGCAACTCGCTGTGTGTGGGTTCCGGTTCGGGTCTGCGTGAGCTCAAGTGCGGCTACCACGGCTGGACCTGGGACCTGGCCGGTGCACTCAAGCGGGTGCCTAACCGCAAGGGTTTCGGCTCGCTGAAAATGTCGGACTTTCCTTTACTGCCAGCGTTGGTCGACACCTTCGAGGGCATGGTCTTCGTCAATCTCGACTTGGGCGCGATGCCGTTGACGGAGTACCTGGACGAGATCCCGCAGGACATCGCGTGGTGCAACATCGCTGAATTCCGCTGCTACGCAACGCTGACCGTGGAGGTCGAGGCCAACTGGAAGACGATCGCCGACGGCTACAGCGAGACCTACCACATTCAGACGCTGCATCCCGAACTGCTGCGGTGTGTCGATGATGTTCATGCGCCGCAGAAGATTTGGGTGCATGCCGGTAAGTCGGATCAGCCCTACGGGGTACCGAGCCCCCGGTTCGAGGGCAGGCTGAGCGACGAAGAGGTCTGGGACGCTTACGTTTACACCCAAGGCGCGCTGATGGGCGCGGTCGAAGGCACCCCGTTTCCCGCCGCCGAACGGCAGCCCGGCCAAACGGTGCCCGACCTGATCGCTGCCCACACCCGGGCGTTTGCCGCGAGTCGCGGTGTCGACCTGGACTGGGCCGACACCGATCGGATCACCCGGTTGCACCAGTACAACGTCTTCCCCAACATGACGTTCTTGGCCAACGCCGACCACCTGACAATCATGTGCTCGCGGCCCGGACCCGACCCCGATCACGGCGAGCTGGTGATGTTCCTGATGTCGCGGATGCCGCCGGGTGCGGGACGGAACAAGCCGACCGATGTCCGGATGTCGGCCGCGGACGCCGAGCCCGGAATCGTGCTCACCCAGGACATCCGAGTGCTGCCCGGCCTGCAGCGCGGATTGCATCAGCCCGGGCTCACCCATTTGGTGCTGTCCAACGAAGAGCGCCGCGTGATCAACATGCACCGCAACCTGGAGCGCTATCTGGACCTGCCCGAGTCCGACCGGATGTCCGGTGGGTGAGGCGCAAGTTCCCTTGCGCGAGCAGACGCTAAAGCCCCACATTTCGGCACGAAATGGGGGCTTTAGCGTCTGCTCGCGGGGGAACTCACCCCCGGCGAGTGGCCTCTTGAGCCAGTTGCACGCGTGATGCCAAACCGAGCTTGGTGTAGACGTGCGTGAGATGAGTCTCGACGGTACGCGGTGAGATGAAAAGCTTTGTGGCAATTTCCTTATTGGCCAAGCCCTCGCTGACCAGCCGGACGACGTCGTGTTCGGCTGGTGTGAGCGAGGCCCAACCGGCGGAGGGCCGTTTGCGTTCGCCGCGGCCGCGCTGTGCATAAGCGATCGCTTCCGAAATGGACAGGGCCGCACCCTCACGCAATGCCACGTCGAAGTTGTTCTGACCCATGGCATCTCGTACTGCAGCAATCGACGCATCGTAATCGGCTTGGTGGATTGCGTACCGCACTTCGCCGGTATGCTGCCGGATACCCTGCGCCGCACCGAGGAGTCGAGCCGCCTCGGTATAGCTCGCGGCCTGGGCGGCCAGTGCGGCAAGACCGTCAAAGACGTCGGGCAAGCCTAGCTGTGCCCCGGTCTCAGCCGCGCACGCCAGCGCTTCGTGCGCGTCCCGCTCGGCCGCTTCGATGGCCTCCGGATGACCTTCTGAACGGGCAACGCGGACACGAGCATTCAGCGCGAGCATCCGAAAATATCCTGGGGTTACCGACACCGCTTGATCGGCCCAAAGCCGGGCCGCCACGTTATCGCCGGTCACGCGCTCGGCGTCGGCTCTCCACATCAGGTTCGTCGAAGAAAACCCGGCGTCCGGTATGCGGCCGTAGGCCTTGGCGAGAGCATCCTTGGCGGCCGCGGCGTCTCCCGCGGCCAGGTACGCGGCACCCAACGCGAGATAGCCGAGTCCTTCGATGGACGCACCGAGCTCGACGGCAGACTCGATCGCCCTCTCGGCGGCGGCCAGCGCCGCAGCCGACTTGCCGTGCCACCCCAGCACAAAGCTTTGCGCTATCAGGGCATTGAACCTGGTAAACAGGTCTCCGGCAGCATCGGCGTCGGCGAGTACATCCCGTACTTCATCCTCGGCGCCTTCGAGGTCGCCCCGCATCGTCCGCCCACCGGCGATGCCATACAGGCGACACTGACCCGAGGCGACTCGGTCACCGATCGCGTCGGCGAGGTCGCGTCCTTCGGCGGCCGCGTGCTCCGCGATCGAGCCGCCGGCCATGGCGGCCGCGTAGGCCCGGAAGCCGAGCAGCTGGCTCAGTCGCCATTTGTCGCCCAGGGCGCGCGCCAACTCGATGGCCTCCGCGAAGTATGTTTCCGCGTGTTCGGGGTTCAAGGCGGCCGCCGTACCAACGCAGCCAGTCAGGGCGCGG
Organism: Mycobacterium asiaticum; assembly: GCF_001673635.1. Taxonomy (GTDB): domain Bacteria; phylum Actinomycetota; class Actinomycetes; order Mycobacteriales; family Mycobacteriaceae; genus Mycobacterium; species Mycobacterium asiaticum_C. The sequence goes on along the minus strand of NZ_LZMH01000085.1, from coordinate 44,339 downwards.
ACCAACAGGGCAGGGTCGTCGAGTTGGCGAGCAATCGCGAGGGCTTCGGTGGCCTGCTCCATCCGCGCCGGCAGACCAAGCCAACCGTCGAACAAGGCCGCATCGGCGAGCGCCCGCGCCAGGACCGCCGGCGCCACCTCGCGGTCCGCCGAGGCCCGTTCGGCCAGCGCCTCATCGATCCAACTCATTCCTTCACGCAGACGGCCGCGGGTTAGCCACAACGGCTGCAGCGACGACGCGAGCCCTAAAGCCAATTCGATGTCACAGGTTTCCCGGCTCCAAGCGAACGCAGCGCGGAGGTTGTCGAGCTCGGATGCCGTCTGCTCGACACGCAGCTGGTGTCCGGTGGCGGCCGGCGCGTCCAGCATCGCGGCCATTGCTGTGTAGTAGTCGCGGTGACTTGCGCGAACGGTGTCGGCCTCGCCGGACTCGCCGAGCTTTTCCAGGGCGTACTGGCGGACCGTTTCCAGCAGCCGATAGCGTGTTCGGCCACCGGTGTTGTCGGCAACCACCAATGATTTGTCCACAAGCAGCGTCAGCAGGTCAAGCAGCTGAAAGCGCTCGGCCTCATTGCCTCCCGCGACGGCCCTGGCGGCAGCCAGATCGAATCCCCCCATGAACGGCGCGAGCCTGCGAAACAGCACCCGCTCGGGCTCGGTGAGCAGTGCGTGGGACCAGTCCACCGAGGCACGCAAAGTTTGCTGACGGCGCACCGCGATACGTCCACCTCCGGTCAACAGCCGAAAGCGGTCATTCAGACTGCCGATGATCTCCTGCAGCGACAGCGCCCGCACCCGGGCGGCGGCGAGTTCGATGGCCAGGGGCATGCCGTCGAGCCGTCGGCAGATCTCCCGGATCGCTGAAACCTGGTCAGTGCTGAAGTCGGGACGCGCACGCCGTGCGCGGTCGACGAACAGCTCGACGGCCTCGTCGTCCAGCGACAGGGATGGCACCCGCCAGGTCACCTCACCCGGCACCGCGATCGGCTCACGGCTGGTGGCCAACAACGTGAGGTTCGGACAACCGCTCAACAGCGTGTTGACCAGGACGGCGACGGCGTCCACCAAGTGCTCGCAGTTGTCGAACACCATCAACATCCGACGGTCTGACACAAACCGCGCCAGCGCGTCCGTCGTTGACCGTCCCGGCTGATCGGAGAGGCCGACGGCCTCGGCTGCGGCGGCCGGGACGAGGCCTGGGTCGGTGATCGGCGCCAGATCGATGAACCACACTCCGGCGTCGAAATCATCCGCCGCCTCGCCCGCAACCTGGATAGCCAACCGGGTTTTGCCCACCCCACCGGCGCCGGTCAAGACAACCAGCCGTTCGGCCGGCAACATCCGACGCAAGTCGGCAATCTCACCGTCGCGGCCTACAAAACTGGTGAGCTGCACCGGCAACTGTTCGGGGACTGAGCTTTTGGACGTCCGCAGCGGCGGAAAGTCGTTGCGGATATCCGGGTGGCACAGCTGCACGACGCGCTCGGGGCGAGCGATGCCCCGCAGCTCGTGCCGGCCGAGATCGGTTAGCCACGCGTCGTTTGGGAGCGCATCGATGACAAGGTCCTCCGTGGTGCCGGACAGCACGGTCTGACCGCCGTGTGCGAGATCGCGCAGCCGCGCGGTTCGATTCACGGTCGGGCCGATGTAATTGGACTCGTCGCGCAATTGCACCTCACCGGTGTGTACGCCGATGCGGAACCGCAACGGCGCCAACGGCGCTCGTTGCAGGTCCAGCGCGCAGGCGACCGCCTGGCTCGCGCGGGCGAACGCGATGACGAAGCTGTCACCCTCGCCCTGTTCCACCGGCCGCACCCCGCCATGGGCGGCGAGCAATCCGTCGAGCGTGCGGTCCAGAAGTGCGACGGCGGCAGCCATCGCCTCCGGCTGGGTCTCCCACAACCTCGTCGAACCCTCGATGTCGGCGAGCAGCATGGTCACCGTTCCGGTCGGCAGGCCGCTCAAACCCAAATCACCCCAGTTCACCGGCGGTGTGTCCACGCGTGGATGCGTTTCGGTCATGCTAACCAGCCTCGGCCGGCCGTCACCAGAAAACATCGGGGAAATCCCGTATGCGGGCCTGATCTGGTGGCAATCTGCACTTTGACTCTGCGCTGCGGGCGCGGTCTTTACGGTCATCACCGCCATAGCCGCAGAGTCAAACATTGCCGTATTTGCGTGTTCTCCCCGATGGTCTTCATCTCCCGTGGACACAGGCTGAGCGGCATGACAACCACCATTGACCGAAACCGCCCAAGCGTTTTCGAGGCCGACTTACCAACGATCAGCTACGAAAACGCCCAACACCCCGACGAGGCGCACGCGATCATCCGCGAGGCCCGCGCGCGGGCACCGATGGCGATGGGACCGTATGGGCCCGAGCTGCTCAGCTACGACTTGGTGCATGCCGTACTGCGCGATCCACGCTTCCGCGTGCCGCAAGGGATGTTCCTTGCCGCTCAAGGCATTACGTCCGGCCCGCTGTGGGACCGCGTCGCCGTCAACATTCTCAGCATCGACGGGGACCAACACCGCCGGCTGCGTCGACTGGTGAGCAAAGCGTTCACACCCAAAGCCGCTGCGCGGTTACGCACGACGATGACCGACGTCATCACCGGGCTGGTCGATCGCCAAATCACTCGGGGGCGTTGCGATCTGGTGGCCGACGTTGCCCGCCGGTACCCGATCCCCGTTATCTGCGCGCTACTCGGAGCGCCCGCCGAGGACTGGGAACTGTTCTCCGACTGGGCGGACGACATTTTGAAGGCCTTCAGCTGGGATGCCGCCAGTGCGACGCCGACGATTCTGACCGCCTGGGAAGCCCTGGACACCTATATCGATGACATGGTCGCGCGGCGGCGACACCGCCTGACCGACGACCTGATCTCCGAGCTGATCCAGGCCGAAGACGACGGTGACCGCCTCAACGGCGAAGAACTCCGATCGCTCGTTGCCGCATTGCTGTTGGGCGGCACCGACACGACCCGTATGCAGTTGGGCGCGGCGGCACACGTGCTGTGCGATCACCCTGAGCAGTGGGCCCTTCTCGGCGAGCATCCGGTGTTGGCGGCCGGTGCCGTCGAGGAGCTGATCCGTCATTCGCCCATCACCTTCGTGACCCTGCGAACTGCTCTCGAGGATGTCGAGCTAGCCGGTGTGATCGTCCCCGCCGGCACGCTGGTGGTGATCAACACCGGAGCCGCCAACCGCGATCCCGCCGTCTGCGACGATCCCGATCGCCTCGACATTCGCCGCCGGGGCGCCCCGCCGATCCAGACGTTCGGCGCGGGCACGCACTTCTGCCTGGGCGCCAATCTGGCCCGCCTCGAGCTCGCCGAGGCCCTGAGGGTGATGACGCGGCGGATGCCCAACGCCCGCCGCACCGGTCCGGCTCCATGGAAACCGGTGAACGCGTTGGGGGGACCGATCACCGTCCCGATCGAATTCGACACCGCCACCTAAGTTGCGTGAGCAGACGCAAAAGCCCCTCATTTCGGCACGAAATTGGGGCTTTTGCGTCTGCTCGCGGTGACTCGCAACCGGGTCACTAGTATTGCCGCGACCCGAGAAATACCTGGACCTACCGAAGGCGGAGCGGATGGGCGTGCAGTTCGCAGGTCTGTCCGACATCGGCCGGTTGCGTGCCACCAACCAGGACCGCTGGGGTGCCGACCCCGAGCAATCGTTGTTCATGGTCGCCGACGGCGTCGCATGCAGCACCGACGGCGCGCTGGCCGCCGCTCTGGTGATGGAGCTGCTGCCGACCTACGTGAGCCGACATCTCAAACCCGACAACGTCAACGACGAGGACGCGGACGAGCTGCTGGGGCGCGCCGTCGTCGAATACTGCGCCGACTTCTGCACCTACGCCCGAACGGATCCACGCGCCGCCGGCGCCAACACCACGCTCGTCGCCGTCGTGATCGCCCAGGCGCGGGCACTGGTTGCCCATCTGGGTGACAGCCGCGCGTACCTGTACCGCGACCAGAAGCTGCAACAACTCACCCGGGACCACAGCGTGATTCAGGACCTGATCGACTCGGGCGAGGTCGCCCCCGAAGACGCCGCGCGGCATCCGGCCCGGGCCACCCTCACCCGGCACGTGGCGATGTTCCCGCGCGCGCTGCCCGATACCGCGGCGGTGGACCTGCTGCCCGGCGACCGTATCCTGCTGTCGAGTGACGGACTGCACGGCGTCGTCGACGACGACGCCCTGGCCGCCGCGCTCACCGAGCACCCCGAGCCCGACGACGCATGCACGGCGTTGATCGACGCGGCGCTGCAAGCGGGCGGGCCGGACAACATCACCGCCCTAATCATCGCCCCCTCGTATTAGCACGCGCGCCCACGCTAGGGTGCACCGGTGAATGATGACCTGTCGACACGTGGCACCGAATGGGTGACGGACGTCGTGGTGGTGGGATTCGGGGCGGCCGGCGCCTGCGCGGCGATCACCGCTCGCGAACACGGGGTCGATGTCATCGCGATCGACCGCGCCAACGGCGGTGGCTCAACTGCGGTGTCGGGCGGGATCATCTACGCCGGGGGCGGCACCGCCGTCCAGCAACAGGCCGGCGTGATAGACACCGCCGAGCAGATGCTGACCTACCTTCGCCTCGAGGTCGGCGACGCCGTCAGCCCACAGACGCTGGAATCATTCGTGGCGGGCAGCCCGGAGATGATCCGCTGGCTCAGTGACTACGGCGTCCCGTTCGATTCCACCTTGTGCCCCTACAAGACCTCCTACCCGAACAACCATTACTACCTCTACCACTCGGGCAGTGAGAACGCCGGTGCATTCCGCGCGCACACGCCACCGGTCCAGCGCGGCCACCGTGTGAAAGGCAAAGGCGTGTCCGGCAAGATGCTCTACGCGCCGTTGGCGAAATCCGCACTCGCCCTTGGGGTTCAACTGCGTCCACAAACGAGGGCCACCCAGCTGATTCAAGAGCCGTCCGGGCGGGTGTGCGGAGTGGAAGCCACGACGATGCATTACGCGCCGGCCCGCGTCCGCCGCCGGTACGCGCGGCTGGCCGGGCTGTCGACCAAGCCCGGCATCTACTATCCACCGCTGCGCTCCGTGGTGGAACGTCGCCTACGCAACCTCGAGCGGCGCTATGCGCAGCCGGTGCGGATATCGGCCAGGCGAGCCGTAATCATCTGCGCCGGAGGCTATATGGCCAATGCGGAATGGATCGAACGGTTTGCGCCGCAATACCGCGGCGGCCTACAACTCGGCACCAGCGGCGACGACGGCAGCGGCATCGCCATGGCGCAAAGCGTCGGCGCGGTCACCGAACGGATGGACAACGTCTCGGCATGGCGTTTCATCACGCCGCCAAGCGCTTTCATCAGCGCAATCATTGTCGACGAGCAGGGTCGACGCGTCATCGACGAGAGCCGCTACGGCGCGGCCGTCGGCCACGCCATGGTCCGCCGCCACAACGGCAAGGGATGGCTGCTGGCCGACGCCGCGCTGATGAAGGAGGCGCGACGGCAGATGATCAAGCAGCCGTTGTGGTTTCAGCGCGCTCAGTCGGCGGCCCTGATGCTCTTCGATTCGGTCAAGGGCGCATCGCTGCGGGACGCCGCCCGGCGTGCCGGCATCGACCCAGACGGCCTGGTGGCCACTGTCGAAGCACACAACAGCGCGATCGATGCCGGCGCACCGGATCCCGCCGGTAAGCCCGCCGACTTCGTACGCCGAATAGGCTCGGGCCCTTACACATTGCTGAATATCTCGGTACGCCCGAGTCTGGTCAACCCCACCCCGATGTTGACCCTCGGCGGGATCCGCGTCGACGAGGGCACCGGCGCGGTGCTCGACGGATCCGGCGCGCCGATTCCCGGACTGTTCAGCGCGGGACGCACCGCAACCGGAATCTGCTCCAATTCCTACGTCAGCGGACTCTCGCTGGCTGACTGTGTTTTCGCCGGCCGCCGCGCCGGGAAATCCGCTGCAAAACAACCTAGTGCGCGCCGGAGCGCGTAATCACCAACTCGACGGCGGCCGCAACCAGGTCGGGCTGATGGATCTGAACGAAGTGGTCGCTGCCGGTCGCCTCGATGTGCGGCGTTTGCGGCCGCAGCGCGACTAGAGCCCCGGTGGCGTCGCGCCACGCCTGTTCCAACTTCGCACTCTTATCGGCGGGCAGGTCCGGCGGGATCGTGAAAGGTTCCGTGCGGGTCAGTACGGCCAGCGGGATGGGCGGGAAGCCGGGAGCGCCTGTCACCTGTGCCACACTGCGATCGATGTCGACCTCCTCGAACGACGCAGGATCGCGCAACTGTAGCGGCGGTGCATCCAGTGCTTGCCGATAGTCCGGCCAGTCCGAACCCATCAGATCCGGGATCTCGACACCGAAGGCATCGACGAACACCAGTCCCCGCACCTGATCCGGATGGGTTTGGGCATAGAGCCGGATGAACAGCCCGCCCAGCGAATGTCCGACGAGAACATAGGGTCCCGGGACATGCGCGGCGTCGAGCAGGGTGTGCAGGTCCGCGACGACGTCGGCCGCGGTACGCGGCATCGGCACCGCGGAGCTGCGGTCGGCGAGGGTGGGTGGGTCGGAATTGCGCACGGTCCCGGGACGGTCGTAGGCGCACACCCGATGGTTGCGGGCAAGGGCCGGCAGCACGGCCGGCCCCACCGCCGGTGGGGCCGCGTCCGATTGGTTCCACGGGTCGGCCGAGTTGTGATAGCCGGACTCCAAAATGATTGCCGGAACGCCCTTGCCGCGACATTCGAGATACAGGTGGCGTCCGTTGCCGACCTCGACCGGTCCGCTGAAGTCGCCCCCGCCTCTTGTGGCGGGGCGGCCGCCCGGCGGTGCGGCACTACAACCCGCCGAAGCGAATAGCAGTGCCGTCATCAAAAGGAACGTCAGCAGGCGCATTCGGCCATTGTGTCGGTTCGGGGTTCAGCCGATGGGACAGACCACCCCGGGCAGCTCCTCGGACAGTGCCCACAGCCGGCGCTGCAGTGCCTCGTCGTGCGAGTTGTCGCAGACCGCGCAGCGGGCCGGGACAGCGCGCCCGGATGTGGGCGTCGGCGAGGCGAAGACGCTGCTGGTGGGGTGTCAGCCGATGCACGTCTACAACGCTGATGCGGCCGCGACCGTGACGGAGGTTGCGCTCGACGGGCTCCCGGCCAAGCCGTAGAGCTATGCGATCGTTCGCACGGCTGCCGTGACGGCCCGGGGTGCCTCTGACTGCGGATAGTGGCCCACCCCAATGAGTCTGGTGACCTTGGCCTGTGGCAGGGCGGTGATTGCCCGGTCGAGTACTTGGGCGCCCGACACCGGGTCGTCGAGGCCCCAGACGAGATGGAGCGGTCCCTGCCAGTTGGCCAGCGCGTCCTCCCAGCGCCGGTGATGTTGGGAGCGTTCGGCGTTGTATCGGATGAGCAGGTGCGCGAGTTTGTGCCCGTTGCGCAGTGAGATGCCGAACCAGAGGTTGGCGAATTCCTGGTCGCTCAGGCGTGTTCCGCGGATTTTGTCGAGCGCCCGGCGGACTCGTTTCGGCCTGATCCGGCCCGAGATGAACCTGCCGATGCCGGGCCGGATCAGCAACTTCTGCAGGAACGTCGGCCGGTAGGCGCTGTAGACGATGCCGCAGTTCAGCAGGACCAGCCCGGAAACGGTGAACCCCAGCGTGCCGCTCAGCGCTCGGTGGATCAACTCCTGAGCGACGATGCCGCCGTAGTCGTGGGCGACCACCACCACCGAGTCCAGCTGCAGATGAGCCACCAAATCCTCGACCAGATCGGCTGATTCGGGGACCGAATAGGCGTAGGGGTTGGGTTTGTCCGAGGCGCCGTACCCGAGGAAGTCGGGCGCGATCACGTCATGGTCGGCAGCGAGATCTTCGGCGACATCGGCGTAGTCGAACGACCACGTCGGGAACCCGTGCAACAGAACAACGGCGGGCCCCTGACCACGACGCCGGTAGGCGATGCGGTGTCCCCGTCGACTGACGAGCGTCTCGCCTTGGCTGATCCATAACTGCGCCGCCGCCGCGTCGGTCATCGGTCCTCCCACTCCTCGGCGAGCTACTCATACGAGCGCAATCGATCCCCGGTGTCGGTGAGTGATCGTAGTGACAACCGGCTCGCCGGCGTCGATCGGCAACCTGGACCACGGTTTCACGCGGCTATGAGGCCGCCCACCGCGAGTCCTTCGACCGGTGGGGCGCCGGGAGCGGCGCCAGGCCCAGATGGTCGCGCAGTGTCGTCCCGGTGTAATCGGCGCGGAACACGCCGCGCTCCTGCAGCAGCGGTACCACCCGGTCGACGAACGGGTCGAGACCGCCGGGGGTGATGTGCGGGACCAGGATGAACCCGTCGCTGGCGTCGGCTTGCACCAGATCGTTGATCGCGGTCGCGACGGTGTCCGGTGCGCCGATGAAGGACTGCCGTCCGGTGACCTCGACGATCAGTTCGCGGGTGGTCAGGTTCTCCGCCTCGGCTTTGGCGCGCCATTCGTTGGCGACCGAGATCGGGTCGCGGTGCATGCGCACGCTGGCGCGTCCGCGCGCGATGGTGTTTTCGCCGACGACCGGGTCCACCGCCGGTAGCGGCCCGTCCGGGTCGTGGTCGGACAGGTCCCGGTTCCAGAGCTGTTCGAGGAATTTGATCGCCGTCTGCGGGGAAACCTGCGCAAGCCGGACCTCGTGTGCGAGGTCGTCGGCCTCGGCATCGGTGTCGCCGATCACGAAAGTCGCGGCTGGCAGGATCAGCAACTCGTCGCGGCGCCGCCCGTAACGCGGGAGCCGGCCCTTGACGTCGGCGTAGAACGCCTGCCCGGCTTCCAGCGTGCTGTGCCGGGAGAAGATCGCATCGGCCGCCGACGCCGCGAAGTCGCGTCCCTGGTCGGAGTCGCCGGCCTGGAAGATCACCGGTCGGCCCTGCGGACTGCGCGGCACGTTGAATCGACCGTGGATGTCGAAGTGTGCGTCCCGGTGCACGAACGCCCCGGCGTCCGGCTCGGACAGGAAGGCGCCGGTCTCTTTGTCCGCCACGATCTCGTCACCGTGCCACGAATCGAACAATTCCTGGGTCGCCTGCAGGAACGTCTTGGCCCGGTCGTAACGCTGGTCCTCGGCGAGAAATCCGCCGCGCCGGAAGTTCTCGCCGGTGAAGGCATCCCAGGAGGTCACCACGTTCCACGCGGCGCGCCCGCCGGACAGGTGGTCCAGGGACGCGAACTGGCGCGCGACCTCGTAGGGCTCGTTGAAGGTGGAGTTGATAGTGCCGGTCAGGCCGAGTCGATCGGTGATCGCCGCCAGCGCGGCGAGGATGGTGAAGGTATCCGGGCGGCCGACCACGTCCAGGTCGTAGATCTGCCCGTTCTGCTCTCGCAGGCGCAGCCCTTCGGCGAGGAACAGGAAGTCGAATTTGCCCCGTTCGGCCGTCTGGGCGAACTGGGCGAACGAGCTGAACTCGATGTGGCTGCCCGCGGCGGGATCACTCCACACCGTGGTGTTGTTGACCCCCGGGAAGTGCGCGGCCAGATGAATCTGCTTCAGCGGCTTACTCATTGCGAATCCTACAATCGTTCAGGCGGTGGCGTAGCGGTTGCGGGGACGGGCCAGCCCCAGCGACCCGCGCAGCGTGTCGGCCGGATAGTCGTCGCGGAACAACCCCCGTCGGCGTAACTCCGGCACCAGGCGTTCGGTGATCTGCACGAGGTCGTGCGGGAGCGCGGCCGGCCGTAGCCGAAACCCGGACAAACCCGCGGCATGCCAATCCCGCAGCAGGTCGGCCAGCTGTGCGGCGGTGCCGGTGAAAAGTGCTGCATCACTGTAGAATTCGGCACCGGCCAGGTCATCGAGACGGTGCCGTCGAGCGGCTGCCGCCGGTGCCGTGTCGTCTAGGAACACAACCAGGTCACCGAAGAGATGCATCGGTTCGTCGTCGCGGCCGACGGCTTGCCGCAGGGCGCCGATCTCGATGACGATGTCGGCTGCCTGAACCGCGTCGTGCGGGGTGACGAACCCGACGTCGGCACTCTCTGCGATCAGTCGGTAGGAAGGTCCGCCGTGACCCAGTGCCACCACCAGCGGCTGGCCCTGGGGCGGCCGAGGCGTGATCGAGGGACCCTTCACCGAGAACCAGCGGCCGCGAAAGTCGATGTAATGCAATTTGTTCCGGTCGATGAACCGTCCGCTGGCGACATCGCGGATCTCGGCGTCGTCCTCCCAGCTGTCCCATAACCGCCGTAACACCTCGACGTAGTCGGCGGCCTCTACGAAAAGGTCCTCGAGTTCGTGGCGGCGGCCGAAGTGTGCCGCCACGTCAGCGCGGCCCGTGACCTGGACGCGGACCCCGGCCCGTCCCGAGCTGACATAGTCGAGCGTGGCGATCGACTTGGACAGGTGGAACGGCTCGGTGTGGGTCACGACGGCCGTCGGCACCAGACCGATGCGCTTGGTGAGCGGCGCGATCCGTGCGGCGATGAGCATCGCGTCCAACCGGCCGCGAACGCGATCGGTCCTGTTGTCAGGTTGCCGCGGATCATCGGATTGCAGCGCCAGCGAGTCCTCGATGGTGACGAAGTCAACCGACGCGCGTTCGGCTTCGCCGACCAGATCCGCCCAGTAGCCGGGCGTGAACAGCCGCGCCGGTGTGGCCTCCGGTTCTCGCCAAGCCGCGGGGTGCCAGCCGGCGCCGTCCAGCGCTACGGCCAGGTGCAAATGATCCGACGGATTAGCCACTGGCGGGCCACCTTTCGTTCTCGGTGCCGAGGCTAAGTCGCCTGCACCGACGGGTAACGGGTTTGGCTCCCAATGAGAGAAAGCATGTTCGCCAAAACCCGCCGCCAGCTGCGTTTATTCCGCCGCCAGGTGACGATCGTTACGCGTCCGCCCGCACAGGTGCCCGGTGTCCGAGCTGCCCGGTCATGACCGGCGCCGCGGCCCTTTCGTCCGGCCGCTCATCTGTAACCACCCAGAGTGCGGCGTCTGTCTCAGCCCCCGGTCCCGGGCGTGCGTTAGTGTCGCTGTTGTGGCTGGCGATGAAGAGAGCCCCTCACAATCTGACCGACACTGACGCCGGGAGACTACGTATGAGCGCCGAGCAGCCGACAATCATCTACACGCTGACCGACGAGGCGCCGTTGCTGGCGACCTACGCTTTCCTTCCGATAGTGCGTGCCTTTGCCGAGCCGGCAGGCATCAAGATCAAAACCAGCGACATCTCCGTCGCTGCCCGCATCCTCGCGCAGTTCCCCGACTATCTGGACGAGGACCAGCGCGTCCCCGACAACCTGGCCGAACTGGGCAAGCTGACCCAGGACCCGGAAACCAACATCATCAAGCTGCCCAACATCAGCGCTTCGGTGCCGCAGTTGGTGGCCGCCGTCAAGGAACTCCAGGGCAAGGGCTACAAGATCCCGGACTTCCCGGGCAACCCCAAGACGGACGAGGAAAAGGAGATCCGCCAGCGCTACGCCAATGTGCTGGGCAGCGCGGTGAACCCCGTCCTGCGTGAGGGCAACTCCGACCGGCGTGCCCCCAAGGCGGTCAAGGAGTACGCGCGCAAGCATCCGCACAGCATGGCCCCGTGGTCGATGGCGTCGCGCACCCACGTCGCGACCATGAAGCGCGGCGACTTCTATCACGGGGAGAAGTCGATGACGCTGGACCGGGCCCGCAACGTGAAGATGGTGCTGAAGACCAAGGGCGGCGAAACCCTGGAGCTCAAGCCGAAAGTCGAACTCCTCGAGGGCGACATCATCGACAGCATGTTCATGAGCAAAAAGGCCCTGTGCGAATTCTACGAGGAACAGATGCAGGACGCCTACGAGACAGGCGTCATGTTCTCGCTGCACGTCAAGGCGACCATGATGAAGGTTTCACACCCGATCGTGTTCGGGCACGCCGTGAAGATCTTCTACAAGGACGCCTTCGCCAAGCATCAGAAGTTGTTCGACGAACTGGGCGTCAACGTCAACAACGGGCTGGTCGACTTGTACGACAAGATCGAGTCGCTGCCCGCGTCGCAGCATGACGAGATCATCCGCGACCTGCACGCCTGTCACGAACACCGTCCCGAGTTGGCGATGGTGGATTCGGCGAAGGGGATCACCAATTTCCATTCGCCCAGCGACGTGATCGTCGACGCCTCGATGCCGGCGATGATTCGCGCCGGCGGGAAGATGTACGGCGCCGACGGGCGGCAGAAGGACACCAAGGCCGTCAACCCGGAGTCCACTTTCTCCCGGATCTACCAGGAGATCATCAACTTCTGTAAGACGAACGGGCAGTTCGACCCGACCACGATGGGCACAGTTCCCAACGTGGGTCTGATGGCGCAGCAAGCCGAGGAGTACGGGTCGCACGACAAGACCTTCGAGATCCCGGAGGCCGGCGTCGCCGACATCGTCGACCTGGAGAGCGGCGAGGTACTTCTGACGCAGAACGTCGAGGAAGGCGACATCTGGCGGATGCCGATCGTTCGTGACGAACCGATCCGCGACTGGGTCAAGCTCGCCGTCAACCGGGCGCGCGCCTCGGGCATGCCGGTGCTGTTCTGGCTCGACCCCTACCGCCCGCACGAGAACGAGCTGATCAAGAAGGTGCAGACCTACCTCAAGGATCACGACACCGAGGGCCTGGACATTCAGATCATGTCCCAGGTGCGGTCCATGCGTTACACGCTCGAGCGCCTGATCCGCGGGTGTGACACCATCGCCGCCACCGGCAACATCCTGCGCGACTACCTCACCGACCTGTTCCCGATCCTGGAGCTCGGCACCAGCGCCAAGATGCTGTCCATTGTCCCGTTGATGGCCGGCGGCGGCATGTACGAAACCGGTGCCGGAGGTTCGGCGCCCAAGCACGTCCACCAATTGGTCGAGGAAAACCACCTGCGCTGGGATTCGCTGGGTGAGTTCCTGGCCCTGGGAGCCTGCTTCGAGGACATCGGGATCAAGACCGGCAACGAGCGCGCCAAGATCCTGGGCAAGAGCCTGGACTCGGCGATCGGCAACCTGCTGGAGAACGACAAGAGCCCGTCGCGCAAGACCGGTGAGCTCGACAACCGGGGCAGCCAGTTCTACCTCGCGCTGTATTGGGCCCGCGAGTTGGCCGCGCAGGACGACGACGAGGAACTGAAGAAGCACTTCGGGGCACTTGCGGACACGTTGGGCAAGAACGAAGAGAAGATCGTTTCCGAGCTCAACAAGGCGCAGGGCGAGCGCGTCGACATCGGTGGTTACTACTACCCGGATGCGGAGAAGACCGCGGCAGTGATGCGGCCGAGCAAGACGCTCAACGACGCGCTGGCCGATATCCGGGAGTGACGCTGCGCGCGTCGTCGCTGGGCTGATTCCGGTTGCGCGACCGGTTCTTTCGGCGCGCATTCAGCGCGTCGAACGACCACGGTCCGGCGCCGACGATGAGCAGGAATGTCACGGTCAGCAGCTGTGCGTACTCGGAGCGCACTTCGTGCAACACGGCCCAGAATCCGGTCTGCGGTGGCACCGGTGGCAGCGGCAGTGGCGAGACACCGTAAAAGATAGCGATTTTGGTCGACAACATCGCAACGATCATCTCGACGATGAACGGGATCGCAACGAATCGAGTGCACAGGCCCAGCAGCAGCAGGGTCCCGCCGACGATCTCCAGCACACCGACGAAGTCGGCGGACAGCTCCGGGAACGGAATGCCGATCTTGGTGAATCGCCCGACGCCTTGGTTCGGGAAGACGAACTTGATGACGCCTTCCCAGAGGAAGACTCCTCCCGCCATCAGCCTGATCAAGATCGTCGCAGCGGGGGCGCTGTCCGGCGGCTCTGCCAGCCAACGCCAAATTCTTGCTATCAAAGCCTTCCTCCGACCGTCATAAGTGGCCCACGGAGCGCGGGTCCGTCCTAGCCACGGTCAAAGCGCATAGGAAGTTCATGTTCGCCGGTATAGGTTTTCGCAATGCCGCAAAATTTCGACCCTAATTGGGAAAATGCCTTCTCGGTCGTGCAGCACGTGAAGCCGCCGGCGATTTCGCAGGATGCCGACGCGATGACGGTCGTGGTCGAGTACCCGCCGGGCAGCGCCGGTGCGCCGCCGCACCGGCACCCGGGCGGACCCGCTTTCGGTTACGTGCTCGAGGGCGAGATGCTGTTCGAAGTGGAGGGCGAGGCGCCCCGGGTAGTGCGGGCCGGCGAGGCGTTCTGGGAGCCGGGCGGTGACGTCATCCACTACCGGGACGCCAACCACCGCGACGACGTCAAGGTCAAGTTCGTGGTGACGATGCTGTGCGTGCCGGGACAGCCGATGCTGGTTCGGGTGGACGACGACGAGCTGGCCGCCAAGGAGCACCTACGACTGCCCGCGCCGGCGTAGGCGAGCCCGGCAGCATCTGCCCAGCCGCCCGAGTGTAGGACAGTGGGTATGCCCCTCTTCGAGATCTCCGAGCGCGCCCAGCAGTACCAGTCCGATCTGAGCGAGTTCATGGATTCACACGTCTACCCCGCCGAGGCGGTCTACGACGAGCAGATGCGGGAGGCCGCTGATCCGCACTTTCATCCGCCGATCCTCGAGGACCTCAAAACCGAGGCGCGAAAGCGGGGCCTGTGGAACCTGTTTCACCCGCACCCCGAGTGGGGACCGGGGCTGACCAACCTGGAATACGCGCCGCTGGCCGAGATCATGGGCCGCAGCCACCTTGCCTCCGAGGCATGTAACTGCAGCGCGCCGGACACCGGCAACATGGAGGTCTTCACCCTCTTCGGCACCGACGAGCACAAGGAGCGCTACCTCAAGCCCCTGCTGGACGGCAAGATCCGCTCCGCCTTCGCCATGACCGAGCCCGCGGTCGCCAGCTCGGATGCCACCAACGTCGAGATGTCGATGGTGCGCGACGGGGACGACTATGTGCTCAACGGCCGAAAGTGGTTTGCCTCCAACGGTATGCACCGCAACTGCAAGGTGCTGATCGTGATGGGCAAGACCGATCCGAATGCGGCGCCGCACCGCCAGCAGTCGATGATGGTGGTGCCCATCGACGCGCCGGGTGTCACGGTCCGGCGCAACCTGTCGGTGTTCGGCTATCAGGATCGGGAAGGGCACGCCGAGATCGACTTCGCCGACGTGCGGGTGCCGAGCAAGGATGTGCTCAAGGGCGAGGGCGAGGGCTTCGCGATCAGCCAGGCCCGACTCGGGCCGGGGCGTATCCATCACTGCATGCGGGCGATCGGCATGGCCGAGCGGGCGCTGGAGCTGATGTGCAAGCGCGCCCAGTCGCGCGTCACCTTCGGCAAGCCGATCAGCGAGAACGCCAACATCCGCGACTGGATCGCCGAGGCCCGCATCGACATCGAGATGATCCGGCTGCTGACCATGAAGGCCGCCTACCTGATGGACACGGTCGGCAACAAGGAGGCCCGCACCGAGATCGCCGCGATCAAGGTCGCCGCACCCAACATCGCGCTGAAGATCATCGACCGGGCCATCCAGGTGCACGGTGGCGGTGGGGTCACCGACGACTTCCCGCTGGCCATGGCCTGGGCCCACCTGCGCACCCTGCGCCTGGCGGACGGCCCGGACGAGGTGCACAAGCGAGCCATCGCCAGCCAGGAGTTGCGCAAATACCGCGCGGGCGCACCGAAGTGACCGTCGTCGGCCTGGACCCCGACGCCGTAGCCCGCTGGCTCACCTCGCTGGGCATCGAGTTCGATGCGCCGCTGCAATTCCAGCGGATCGGCCTGGGGCAATCGAACCTGACCTATCGCGTCCAGGACACCGCCGGGCGCGCGTGGGTGCTGCGGCGCCCGCCGCTAGGGCATCTGCTGGCGTCGGCGCACGACGTGCTGCGGGAGGCGCGGATCATCTCGGCGCTGTGGGACACCGATGTTCCGGTTCCCCAAATCCTGGGCACCACAACCGATCCGGAGTTCTCGGAGGTGCCGTTGGTGCTGATGCAGTTCGTCGACGGTCTGGTGGTGGACACGATGAGTGTCGCCGAGGCCCTGACGCCGCAGCAGCGGCGGCAGATCGCGGTGGATCTGCCGCGCACCCTGGCCAGGATTCACGCCGTCGATCTCACCGAGGTGGGTCTGGCGGACCTGGCCAGCCATAAGCCTTATGCGCAGCGACAACTCAAACGCTGGGCGGGGCAATGGGAACTGTCCAAGATGCGGGAACTGCCCGAGCTCGAGGACCTCACCCGGCGGCTGGTGGCGGCAGCCCCCGAGCAACGCGAAGTCAGCCTGGTGCACGGGGACTTTCACCTGCGGAATCTGATCACCTCGCCGGAGACCGGCGAAATCGTGGCAACCCTGGACTGGGAGTTGTCCACGCTCGGGGATCCACTGGCCGACATGGGCTCGCTGCTCACCTACTGGGCCGAGCCCGGCGAGAATGTGCCCGGTGACTACGCGCCATCGACGCTGGAGGGGTTCCCGGATCGAGCCGAGATGACGCGGCTGTACCTGGACGCGACCGGCCGCGACGCGGCCGCGCTGCAGTATTGGCACGCATTCGGGCTGTGGAAGTTGGCGATCATCGCCGAAGGTGTCCTGCGTCGTGCGCTGGAGAATCCGCAAAACAAGGCTTCGGCCGGTACCCCGGACACCAGCTGGATCGATGCGCGGGTGCGGCGGGCACGCGAAATCGCCGACGCCGCAGGCATTTAGCTTTCCCGCGGCTCGCCGCGCTACCGCACGACTTCACGGTGACCGGCGTCCAGTCGCCGGGTCCAACCGCGGGAGTCGAGGTGCTCGAGCAGCGGGATCGCCACCCGCCGGGTGGTGTCGAGCGACTGGCGGGCCTGGCTGGTGGTGAACGGCTGGGGCAGCCCGGCCAGGGTACGCATGGCCAGGGCGGGCGCGTTCGGCAGCAGCACGACGCCGTCGCGCAGCCGCAGCAACCGTCCGGCGCGTTCGGCGGCGGCCAATTCGCGGTTGCCCAAGCCCAGCGCCCGCAGTTCGTAGGCCTCCGGCGCGCGGAACGGGTCGGCGCGCAACCGGGTTTCCAATTCGCTGACCGATGCTTCAGCGGGGCCCAGTTCGGTTGCGGCGCCGGCCATTCGGATGTGGCCGCCACGTTGTTCCAGGCCCGCGTCACGGACCACGATCTCGAGCAGCGACTCGTCGACAAGACCCAGCAGGTCGACCGCGGCGCCGCGGGATATCCCTTCGCTCAACGGGTCTCGCGTGCGCAGGTCCTCGACCGCGGTACGCAACCGGTGCTGCCACGCCTCGTGCGCCGGACGGTGCACCCACCAGCCGTCGAACACCTCGATGTCGGCGGGCACGGCGTCGGTCAGCAGGCCGAGCCGGCGCAGGTGGTCGGCCCGTACCGCACCGCGGCGCGCCACTTCGGCCGCGGCGTCGCCACCGACGTCCATCGCGGCCAACGCGACGGCCCGGCGCCCGCCGTCGCCGCGTCTGCGTAGAGCGGGCGGTTCGGCGTCCAGCACCTGGGCACCACCCAGCAGCCGAACGCTGCCCGGATCACGCAACACCAACCGGTCGCCGAGCACCAGCGGCAACTGTCGGGCCAAGGTGAGCCGGCCGTGGTCGTCGTCGAAGGGTCGCAGCCGCGCGGGCACCGCGGCGGTGCCGACATGCACCACGAGTTGCGCGGGCAGTTGCGTCAGTGGGCCACCGGTGGCTCGGCGCACGTCCAGCAGCCGGGTGCTCGGCCACGCGCCGGGAGTGAGCAGCGCGTCACCGCGCCGGACGGCTTCCCGCGGGACGCCGCGCAGGTTCAGTGCCACCCGCGCCACCGGTTCCAGCGCGGTATGCGGCACGCCGCAGCTTTGCAGGCCGCGGATTCCCGCCGACCGGGCCCGCGAAGCGCCGACCAGATCGAGCTGGTCCCCGGTTGCCAGGGTGCCGGCCGAGAGGGTGCCGGTGACGACCGTGCCCGCGCCGGTGATCGTGAACGAACGGTCGACCCAGAGCCGGACCCTGGCGCTGGTATCCGGCGCGGGCAGTCGCGCGAGCACACCGTCGAGGGTCTCGCGCAGCTCGGCAAGCCCGGCGCCGCTGACCGCGGACACGACCACCCCGGGCGCGTCACGCAAACCCGTCTCGGCCAGTTCCGCCCGGGCCTGCGCAAGCACTTCGGGTCCCCGCTGCGCGGCCCGGTCGGCGCGGGTGACCACGATCAGGCCGTGCCGAATACCGAGCGCCGCAACGGCATCGCAGTGATCGCTGGACTGGGCCTGCCATCCTTCGTCGGCGGCGACGACGAAGCAGACCACCGGTGCCGGACCCAATCCGGCCAGCGTATTGGCGAGGAAACGGTGGTGTCCGGGCACGTCGACGAAGGCGACCGTGCGGCCCGACCCCATTGTGGTCCAGGCGAAGCCGAGGTCGATGGTCAGGCCACGGCGACGTTCCTCTTCCCACCGATCCGGCTCCATCCCGGTCAGCGCGTGGATGAGGGTGCTCTTGCCGTGGTCGACGTGGCCGGCCGTGGCGACGACGTGTCTGCTCAGCTCGCCTCACCCAACGCGGTCCGGACGGCGCTCAGCAGGCGGTCGTCGTCGTCCTCCGGGATGCAGCGCAGGTCGAGCAGGCAGGCGCCGTCGTGCACGCGCGGCAAGACGGCCGGGTTCCCGGTGCGCAACGGTCCGGCCGCCGACTCCGGCAACCGGACCGCCCAGCCGGGCAGGGGCACGCCCGGCGCTCCCCCGCCGCCAACCCGTCCGTCATGGGCGACGACGGTGGCGCCCACTGCGGCGGCCAACTTGTCGGCACGCATTCGCAATCGCGGGGTGTCGGCGTGCAGGGCCTCGGTGACCGGAGAGCCGCCCGCGCTCACCGTGGCCTCCAGCGCGGCCAGCGTGAGTTTGTCGGCGCGCACCGCCCGGGCCAGCGGATGCTTTGCCATCCTGGACACCACCTCGGCGCGGCCCAGCACGATGCCGGCCTGCGGGCCGCCGAGCAGTTTGTCGCCGCTGGCGGTGACGATGTCGGCGCCCTCGGAGAGCGCGGTGGCGGCGTCCGGCTCGTCGGGGAGCATCGGGTCGGGGGCCAGCAGGCCGCTGCCCAGATCCGAGACCAGCGGGATCTGTGTGCCGGCGAGCAGGCCGCGCAGCTCGGTGAGCGTTGCCGCCGCCGTGAACCCCTGCACCCGGAAATTGCTCTGGTGCACCTTGAGCACGCAGCCGGTGTCCGGGCCGAGCGCCGCCGCGTAGTCCGCGAGATGCGTGCGATTGGTGGTGCCGACCTCGCGCAACCGGGCGCCGGTCGAGGCGATCAGGTCGGGCAGGCGGAAACCCGCGCCGATCTCGATCAGTTCCCCGCGGCTCACGATCACTTCGGCTCCGGCGGCCAGAGCGGTGGTCGCGAGCACCAGTGCGGCCGCGCCGTTGTTGACGACCAGCGCCTCCTCGGCCTGCGGGCAGGCGTCCAGCAGGGCGCGGCGGGCGGCGACGCCGCGTTTGGAGCGGGTGCCGGTGGCCAGGTCGAGTTCGACGTCGACGTAGCCGCTGGCGGCAATCAGCGCCTCGACCGCGCCGGCGGCCAGCGGCGCCCGTCCCAGGTTTGTGTGCACGACGACACCGGTGGCGTTCAGCACCGGCCGCAGCGAGGTGGTGGCGCGGGATGCCAGCGCGGCTTCCAGGGCGTCGGGCACCCGCTCGGGCGGCAACTCACCGCGTCGGGCCCGATCCTGAACCGTCTTGATCACCGCTCTGATCACGTTGTCGCCCAGCCGTTTTCGTTCGCGCTGCACCGAGCGCAGCGCCAGCAACTGGTCCGTGCGCGGAATCAATCGGCGCGGGTCGACCTGGGTCACTGATCTTCACCGCTTCCTGGGTAGGCAACTGGCGGAGGCGGACGGGAATCGAACCCGCCAGACCGAGATGCTCGGTCTCACCGGTTTTGAAGACCGGGGGGACCACCAGGAACCCAAACGCCTCCACGGGTAAACCTAACCCGATGCCGCACCCGTACGCTCGGGCCATGACCCGGCTCACCGGCTACGCCCACGGCGGCGGCTGCGCGTGCAAGATCCCGCCCGGCGAGCTGGAGGACGCGGTGCGCGGGCTCGTCGGGCAGACCGGCGACGGCGTGCTCGTCGGGCTCGACGACGGCGACGATGCGGCCGCCGTGCTGGTCGGCGAGCTGGCGGTGCTGTCCACCGCGGATTTCTTCACGCCCGTCGTCGACGATGCCTACGACTGGGGCCGGATCGCCGCGGCCAATGCGCTGTCCGACATCTATGCGATGGGCGGCCGGCCGGTGATCGCGATCAACCTGGTCGGCTGGCCCCGCGATGTGCTGCCCCTGGAGCTGATGACCGAGGTCCTGCGTGGCGGGCTGGCGGTGGCCGCGGAGGCGGGCTGTCCGGTGATCGGCGGCCATTCCATCGACGACCCGGAGCCGAAGTACGGCATGGCGGTGACCGGCATCGCGGACCCGGCAAAGCTACTGCGCAATGACGCCGCCGAGCCGGACCTGCCGCTTACCCTGACCAAACCGCTGGGCACCGGGTTGCTGAACAACCGGCACAAGCAGACGGGTGAGACCTTCGACGAGGCGGTTGAGACGATGACCCGCTTGAACCGGGACGCCGCCGCGGGCGCCACCGCCGCGGGACTGCGCGCGGCCACCGACGTCACCGGCTTCGGGCTGCTTGGCCACCTGCACAAGATGTGCCGGGCGTCCAAGGTCGGCGCGGTCATCGACCGCGGCGCGGTCCCGGTGCTGGAGGCGGCGCGATGGGCGCTGAAAGACGGCTTCGTTTCCGGCGGTACCCGCCGCAATCTGGACTGGGTGCGCCCGCATCTCACGTCCTCGCCGGACGTCACCGAGGACGACCTGCTGCTGCTGGCCGACGCACAGACCTCCGGCGGGCTGCTGGTGGTCGGCGAGTTGCCGGGTCATCCGGTGATCGGCCACACCGTGGCCGGCGGCGGCATCCAGATCCGCTGAGCCCGCGCCGAGCGTGGGGGCTGTGGCGCAAAAATCGCGATTTTCACCTGCAGAAGGCCCACGCTCGAGGCGAGAGCGTCAACCCCCGGTGGTGATCGAGTCGTCGGTGACACCGGCCGCGCGCCGTGCCGCAAGCCGCCGCTTCTGCGGCTCGATCGTGTAGCGCGGATCGCGCGCCGATTCCTTGCCCGCTTCGAAGAATCCGAACCGCAGCAGCGCCGAGGCCGCCAGCAGCGTCAGACCGGACAGGGCTGCGGTAGCGCGGTGTCCTCCACCGAGCAACGCCCCGAGTCCACCGGCGGCGGCCAGGCGTTCGCTCCATTCCAGCATCCGGCCGGGCGTCCCCTGGTGCAGTGGCTCGGCGGTCACCGGGTCCATCCGGTGCTCGGTGACTCGCGCCGAGACCAGGTCACACACCGCGCCGATGACCGCGAGCTTGCGGGCCGGACCGGCCTCGGCAACCGGGGTGGTGATCATGGCCAGCCCCGAGGCAGCCAGGCTCGCCGAGCTGACAAAGACGAACGGCAGGTCCCGGTACGCGGCGTTCCAGGTCGGCGTCGCGGTGTCGGAGAGCAGCACGGCGGTGTAGACCGCCAGCGGCGCCGCGAACAGCGCGGCTTCCAGGCCGGCGGGACCCTCGACCGCACGCAGCACGGGCCGCAACGGCCCGAGCGGCGCCCGTTCCCCGGTGAGCCGGTCCAGCTCGGACACCGCGGCCACTCCGGCACCGGCGCTGAAGGCGCTGAGAATCCACGAGCCCAAGCTCATCGGCGAGGTCAGCTTGACAGTGCGCAACATATTGACGAACCGCTCCGGCCGACCGAGGTCCTTGACCAGCGCCGCCGCGCCCAGCGCCACCGCGGCCAGCGCGGACAGCCGCGCGTTGCGCCGCAGCGTCGGCCGGCCGGTCAGCTGGGCACCGGCGGCCAGCAGGCCGGACCCGCCGGCCACCCCGCCCAGGAACAGGTACGCCCCCACCTCGTGCCCCCACGGCGCCGGCTTGACCACCGGGCGCCCGTAATACGAGGTGAACTCCGCTTCCGGCACCATCAGCGACTCGTCGCGCCGACGGCGCCCCTTGCCCCGGCGCCGCTTACCGCCGGCGGGTTCGGGTGGTCGCAGGCTGTCGTATTCGGACGTGCTCACCGGCTGCTCCAGAACGCCAGCACGGCCGCGCCCACCATGCCGGCGGCGGCGACCCCGGCCCGCTTGAACATAGTCGTCAGGTCGGCCGTACAGACCCGGGGGTCGGGCGGCAGGCCGTACACCTCCGGCTCGTCGAGCAGCAGGAAAACCGATCCGATTCCGCCGACACCGTCGTTCTCGTTGGCGCCGTAGAGGCGCGCCTCGCTGAGCCCCTGCGCATGCAACTGGGCGACCCGCTCGCGGGCCTGTGCGACGAGGTCGTCGTGGTCGCCGAACTTGATCGACGTGGTCGGGCAGGTCTTCGCGCAGGCCGGTATCTCGTCCTCGACGAGTCGGTCGTAGCAGAGCGTGCATTTCTGGGCCACGCCGGTGACGAACTCGTGCCCCGGCCGCTCGGAACGTTTCGCCGGTGTCGTATAGGTGCCGTCGCTGCGTCGCTCGACGACCCCGAACGGGCACCCCGCCACGCATGTGCCGCAACCGTTGCAGACGTCGTCCTGCACGACGACGGTGCCGAACTCGGTGCGGAACAGCGCGCCGGTCGGGCATACGTCGAGGCAACCGGCGTGCGTGCAGTGCTTGCACACGTCCGAGGCCATCAGCCAGCGGAACTCCGGGGTGGCGGGCGGTGTGGTGTCCGGCGCGCTGGGGATCGAAGGCATGCCGAGATTGACCAGCGCGCGGCCGGACTCGCGGGCCTGCTCGATTCTGTCCCGCCCTTGCTCGATGAACGCGACGTGCCGCCACGTGCTGGCCCCGAGGTGGCCGGTGTTGTCGTAGGAGGAGCCCAAGATCTCCAGGTCTCCGTCCAACGGGTTGCGGTTCCACTCCTTGCACGCCACCTCGCAGGCCTTGCAGCCGATACAGATCGAGGTATCGGTGAAAAATCCCTTCCGCGGCTGTGGCTCGGGCCAGCGCGCATCGGAAGTCGGGTCGGTAGGTCCGGCCAGCTGACCCATCAGCCCTCCCGTTCCGCATCGGTGACACGGACATTGTCCGTCTCGACGGTCACGCCCGCCCGCGACCGATACTCGTCGATCAGCCGCAGCAACGCATCGCCCTGCGGCCGTCGGCCCGGGCGGATGTCACACGATCCGGCCTTGGACTCCTGGATCTGCACGTTGGGATCCAGCACCACGCCCAGCAGGTCGTTGGCCGCGTCCCCGCTGACCACCGCGTCGCTGCCCACCCCCCAGTGGTAGGGCAAACCGATCTGGTGAATGGTGCGTCCGCCCACCACCAGCGGCGTCATCCGTTCGGTGACAAGCACTTTGGCCTCGATCGCGGCCCGCGGCGAGATGATGGTGGCCCAGCCGTACGGCTCCAGGCCGCGTTCGGCGGCCAGCTCCGGCGACACCTCGCAGAACATCTCGGGCTGCAGTTCGGACAGATAGGGCAACCACCGGCTCATTCCGCCCGCCGTGTGGTGCTCGGTCAGCCGGTAGGTGGTGAAGACGTACGGATACCCGTCCACGCCCGGGTCGTCGGCACTAGGCGCCCACAGATTGTCCTTGCGCGGGAACATGATTCGCGACGGACTCTGCTGTTGCGGATACAGCGCGTTCGTGACCGGCGACTCCTGCGGCTCGTAGTGCGTCGGCAACGGACCGTCGACCAGTCCCTTGGGCGCGAAGAGCCAGCCCTTGCCGTCGGCCTGCATGATGAACGCGTCGTCGCCGGCCAGGGCCGCGGGCCCGCCGATGTCCGGGTCGGGCCGGTCGCCGGGGGCGCGGTCGGGCGGGAAGTCCGGCACGTCGTGACCGACCCAGCGGCGCTGCTGTTCGTCCCACCAGACGTAGCGCTTGCGCTCGCTCCACGGCTTGCCGTCGGGGTCGGCGGAGGCCCGGTTGTACAGGATGCGCCGGTCGGCGGGCCACGCCCAGCCCCACTCGGACTGATTCGGCCGCGGGCCGCCCTGCGGCGCGCGGCGCGCGGCCTGGTTGACGCCGTCGGCCCGCACTCCGGAGTAGATCCAGCAGCCGCAGGAAGTGGATCCGTCGGCACGCAGTTCGTGATAGCCGGACAGCGGCCGGCCTACCTCGGGGCCGGTGAGCTGGAACCCGTTGATCTCGGCCAGCACCGCCTCGGAGTCCGGCTCGCCGTGCTCGTTGGTCGGGTAGTCCCAGGTGAGATCCAGCAGCGGGCGGTCCCCCTCATCCGTCGAACCGGCCAGGCGCTGCCGGATCCGGTTGCCCAGTTCGACGAAGAACTGCAGTTCGCTCTGGCAGTCGCCCGGCGGGTTGACCGCCTGGTGCCGCCACTGCACCATCCGTTGAGTCTGGGTGAACGAGCCCGCCTTCTCGACATGGCTGGCCGCCGGGAAGAAGAACACCTCGGTGGCGATGTCCTCGGTCTTCAACTCCCCCGACGCGATTTCGGGACCGTCCTTCCAGAACGTGGCGGACTCGATGAGGTTGAGGTCGCGAACGACCAACCACTTCAGGTGTGACATGCCGAGGCGCTGCATGCGGCCGTGCGCCGACCCGACGGCCGGGTTCTGTCCCAGCAGGAAGTACCCGTCGACCTCGTCCTCAAGCATGGCCATCACGGTCTGATAGGTGCCGTGCGGACCCGACAGCCGCGGGAGGTAGTCATAGGCCCAGTCGTTGTCTGCGCGGGCCGCATCACCCCACCACGCCTTGAGCAGGCTGACCAGGTAGGCGTCGGCGTCGGCCCAGTAACCCTTCTGGTTCTTCGGGCCGACCGCGTCGATGTAGTCCCGGAAGGTGTCGTGCAGTCCCGCTTTGGGCATCGGCAGATAGCCGGGCAACAGGTTGAACAGCGTCGGGATGTCGGTCGAGCCCTGGATGGTGGCGTGCCCACGCAGCGCCATGATTCCGCCGCCCGGTCGACCGATGTTGCCGAGCAGCAACTGCAGAATCGTTGAGGTCCGGATGAATTGGGCGCCGAGCGTGTGCTGGGTCCAGCCGACGGCGTAGGCGAAGCAGGTGGTGCGCTCGCGGCCGGAGTTCTCGGTCACCGCCCGGGCGAGGTAGTCGAAGTCTTGGAGAGGGATACCGCACACATCGCGCACCATCTCCGGGGTGTAGCGGGAGTAGTGCCGCTTGACGATCTGGAACACCGTCCGCGGATCCTGCAACGTCTCGTCCCGCACCACCCGGGCATGCGGCAACACCGGGCCCCCGCTGCCGTGCGAGTGGCCGGCGGCGCGCGCCGACGCGCTGGCGCCGTGCTCGCCGTTCTCCTGTTCGGCGTAGCTCCACGTCGAGGGGTCGTATTGGCCTGTCTCGGGATCGAACCCCGAGAACAGGCCACCGAGGTCCTCGGTGTCCCGGAAGTCGTCGTTGATCAGGGTCGCCGCGTTGGTGTAGGCGACCACATACTCCTTGAACCACAGCTCGTTGCTGATCACGTAGTTGATCAGCGCACCGAGCAGCACCACGTCGGAGCCGGCCCGGATCGCGATGTGCTTATCCGACACCGCCGACGTGCGGGTGAACCGCGGGTCGACGTGAATGACCTTGGCGCCCTTGGCTCTAGCCTCCTCGACCCATTGATAGCCGACGGGGTGGCACTCGGCCATGTTGGAGCCCTGGATGACGATGCAGTCCGCGTTGGCCATGTCCTGCAGTGATTGGGTGGCGCCACCGCGCCCGAAGGAAGTTCCCAGACCGGGAACTGTGGAGGAGTGTCAAATACGAGCTTGGTTCTCGATCTGGATGGCGCCCGCGGCCGTGAAGAGCTTCTTGATGACGTAGTTCTCTTCGTTGTCCAGCGTCGCGCCGCCCAGCGCCGCGATCTTGAGGGTGCGGCGCAGCGGATGGCCCTTCTTGTCGATGTCCTGCCACGCGTGTCGTCGCGCCTCCACGAAGCGGTCGGCCACCATGTCGATGGCGGTGTCCAGGTCCAGCGACTGCCATTCGGTCGCATGCGATGCCCGGTAGAGCATCTTGGTCTGCCGGCCCGGCGAATTCACCAACTGCTCACTGGCCGAACCCTTCGGGCACAGCCGCCCGCGCGACACCGGCGAATCGGGGTCGCCCTCGATCTGTACGACCCGCTCGTCCTTGACGTACACCCGCTGCCCGCAGCCGACCGCGCAGTACGGACAGATGCTCTGCACCACCCGATCGGCCGTTGACGTGCGCGGCGTCAGCGCACGCGTCTGCCTGGAGGTGACGGCCGGTCCGCGGCCGAGCACATCCCCGGACCGGAGCTGCCGGATAACGGGCCATTCCAGAAAGAGCTTGGGCAGCGAGTTCTTGGCCATGACGCGAGCTTAGCGGCGCGCACACCGGACCGCCGCCGACAACTAATCCGTCAGCTCGCGCAGCGTCTCGATGAGCTTGACCCGCTCGCCGGACGTCCCCGCGATGGGCGCCACATTCAGCGTCGTCACCCCGGCCTCGCGGAAGGCCGCCACCCGCTCCTTGACGAACTCCCGGCTGCCGATCAGGTTCACGTCGCGCACCAGTTCGTCGGGAACGACCTTCGCGGCGCCTTCCTTGTCGCCGGCCAGGTACAGCTCCTGAATCCGGTCGGCCTGCGGACCGTACCCGTACTTGGTGGCCAGCGTGTGATAGAAGTTCTTGCCCTTGGCCCCCATGCCGCCGATGTACAGCGCCAGGTGCGGCTTGACGAATTCACGTAGCGGCTCGACGTTTTCACCGATGGCCAGCGTGGGGCCGGCATAGACCTCGAGCTCGCCCAGCACCGGGTCGCGTTTTGACCGTCCGGTGCTAAGCGCCTGACCCCACACGTCCTGGGCCTTCTCCGGCAGGAAGAAGATCGGTTGCCACCCTTCGGCCAGCTCCGCGGCCAGCTCCACGTTTTTCGGCCCAAGTGCGGCCACCAGGATCGGAATCCGTTCCCGCACCGGATGGTTGATCAGCTTCAGCGGTTTACCGAGACCGGTGCCCTGCTCGGGCGGCAACGGGATCGTGTAGTGCTGTCCTTGGTAGCGGAGGGTCTCGCGGCGCCACACCTGACGGCATATCTCGATGACCTCCCGGGTCCGGGCGATCGGGGCGTCGTAGGGGACGCCGTGGAAACCCTCGATCACCTGCGGCCCGGAAGCGCCCAGCCCAAGGGTGAAGCGGCCGTCGGAGACGTAGTCGAGCCCGGCGGCCGTCATCGCGGTCAGGGTCGGAGTGCGGGTGTAAAGCTGCAGGATCCCGGAGGCCAACTCGACCCGCTCGGTGCTGGCCGCCAGATAACCCAGCGCGCTGACCGCGTCGTAGGAATACGCCTCGGGGACAAAGACAATGTCCAGCCCGGCGCGTTCGAGGTCCGCCACTTCGGCGGCGACTTCCTTGAAGCCGCCCGCATAGTTGATCGCCAGTCCGATGCGCATGATCAGCCCTGCGCCCGGCTCAGCTCGGGAGCCAACTCGCCGGCCTCCCGCTGGATGCGTTCGAACTGAGCGCCCATCGCCTCCGACAGTGCCGTCGCTCCGGAGAGCGGACGCACCATCACCATGAAGTCGTCGATCAGGCCGTCCTCGTTGAAGTGCAGGAAGTCGCAACCGGTGATCTTCTTGCCGGCCACCACGGTCTCGAACATGAACGCGTGGTCTCGGCCGTTCTCGTCGTGAATCTCGCGGATGTAGCGGAAGTCTTCGAACACGCGCAACACACCGCGCAGGATGGCCGCCGTGATCGGCTTGCCGACGTACGGCTTGAACGCGACCGGGCTGGTGAACACGACATCGTCGGCCAGCATTGCCTGGATGGCCGCCTCGTCGCGCTCCTCCACCGCTTTCCGGAAGGGGTGCTGGGAACTCACAAGAAACCTCGCATAGTCAAAACGTTGAGTAGTCGTGACCGACGCTAGAACGTGACCGCCTATATGTCTATAGGGAAATAATCACTTTGTTGAATAGGTGCGTTATTGTACGATCGGCCGATGTCGCTGCGTGACGCCGTGCTCGCCGCACTCCTCGAGGGTGAATCCTCCGGCTACGACCTGGCCAAAGAGTTCGACGCCTCGGTGGCCAACTTCTGGATGGCCACCCCGCAGCAGCTCTATCGCGAGCTCGACCGGCTTGCCGAGCAGGGCCTGATCCAGGCCCGCGTGGTGCACCAGGAACGCCGGCCCAACAAGCGGATGTACTCACTGACCGACGCGGGGCACCAAGCGATCCGGCACTTCACCGCACGGGCGCCCAGGCCGTCGGCGATCCGGGACGAATTGATGATCAAGGTCGCGGCCGCCGACGCGGGCGACCTTCGGGCCGTTCGGGATTCCGTCGCCGAACGCCTGCAGTGGGCCGTTGCCAAACTCGAACGCTATGAGCGGTTGCGGGCCCGGCTGCTGGCCGGACGCACCGAGGACGACTATGTCGCAGAGACCGACCGGGTCGGCCCCTACCTGACCTTGTTGCGCGGCATAGCATTTGAGCAGGAGAACGTCCGCTGGGCCGAGCGGGCATTGGCGATCATGGAGCGCCGCGGCTGCCCGGCGCGCCGCGGGGTCGATGCATGAGCCGTGAGCCGCGGGTGGTGATCATCGGCGCCGGCATGGCCGGGATCACCGCCCTGCACGTCTTCACCCGACGCGGATTCGCCGCGGTCACCGTACTGGAGAAGGCCTCCGACGTGGGTGGGGTGTGGCACTGGAATCGCTATCCGGGACTCACCTGCGACGTACCGTCTCAGCTTTACCAGTTCGGGTTCGCGCCCAAACCCGACTGGTCACACCTGTTCGCCGACGGATCTGACATTCAGCGCTACCACCGCGAGGTGGTGGAGTCACTCGGACTCGCGGAGCGAATCCGCCTGAATACCGAAGTCGTTGCGGCGCAATGGGACGAGGACACGGCGAGCTGGACGCTGACCACCGCCAGCGGGGACCGGATCGAGGCGGACGTCGTCGTCTGCGCGACCGGCGTGTTGCATCATCCCGCGGTACCCGAGCTACCCGGCCTCGACGAGTTCGCCGGCGCCACAGTGCACACCGCACGCTGGGATGACAGCATCACCACCGACCACAAGCACATCGCGGTGATCGGCACCGGCTCCACCGGCGTGCAGATCGTCTCCGCCCTGCAGCCGGGGGCCGCGTCCATCACCCACTACGTTCGTTCGCCGCAGTGGATCCTCTGGGCACCGATGTCCTTGCGACAGAGCGAGTTTGTCAGCACAGCGCTGAGACGCTTCCCGGCCGCCCACGACCGGCTGTATCGAACGCTGTTGTGGGCGTCGGGAATTCTGGCCGACGTCACCACCCGCCCGTCCTGGCGGCGGCGCGCGGTGCAGGGCTACGCCCGCCTGTGCCTGCGCCTACAGGTCCGCGATCCGGCATTACGCCACAAGCTGACCCCGGACTACCAGCCACTGTGCAAACGCCAGGTGGTATCCGAAACGTATTACCGGGCAATACAATCCGTGAATGCTGAGCTGGTGACTGAGCGGATCGACGAGGTGACCCCGGACGGGATCCGGACGGCCGACGGCCGCCACCGGGCGGCCGATGTGATCGTGCTGGCCACGGGCTTTGCGCCGCACAACTACATGCGGCCGATGCAGGTCACCGGTCGCGACGGCCTCACCATCGACAAGGCGTGGGCGAGCGGTCCGCGGGCCTACCTGATGACGGCGATTCCCGGCTTTCCGAACCTGTTCACCATGCTGGGACCGAACTCACCCACCGGGTCGATCTCGTTGCAGTACTCGGCCGAACGGACCGCCGAGTACATCGCGCGCTTCCTCGCCATGCTGCGGGACGGCATGGCGACGTCGATCGAGGTGACCGAGGAGGCCACCGACGAGTTCAACGACGCGGTGGCCGCGGCGATGCCGCCCACGGTGTGGAATACCGGCTGCAATTCGTGGTACCTCACCGACAACAAGACCATCGACCTGTGGCCGTATGACCGCGCCGCGTTGACGTCCATGCTGGCCGCCCCCGAGTCGGCGCACTTCGACATCCGTTGACGCTCAACACCACCGGAAGGGGCGCGGCAGGGTGATCGTGCGCTCCGCGGGCTGGTACCAACCCTGCGGGGCGTGCTGATCGGTGTGCAGGTAGCACTGCGCGCGAACGTAGCGGCTGCCGGGTGTGAAGGTGAGCAACCTGCTGATCGGCAGGGTGGTGATCGGCATGTGATGGCGACTCAGCGAAGCGACATTGAGAAACCAGGTGCCCCAGCGCTGCTCGATGTGCGTCTTGTTCCCGTGATTGTCATCGGGGTGGGTGTGCGTATGCCCGGCGAGCCACATCGCCACCCGGCCCGGCTGTTCGGCGAGGAAGGATTCGAATTGACCGGAGTCGGGCTTGCTGTCGACCCAGTAGAGATACGACGCCCCGTTCGGGGTGCCCTGGGTGAAGGGGCGGTGGTAATGCTCGTGCCACTGCCCGTCGTCTCCCTTGCGCACGCCCTCCCATTCACCCGAGGCGACGGTGGTGTCCTTCAACACGTAGTGATGCACCGTGATCACGTTGAGGTCGGGGTGGCGTGACACCATGTCCGTCCACCACCGGAACGTCTCGCCGCTGACCACCCCACCGGGATTGCCGCCCAGCGTTCCCCGGCCGAGCGGCTGCGTCGGCTCGTTGCGGTCGCTCATCATCAGAAAGAGCAGGTTCCCAACCCGGAATGAGTACCGCTCCCAGGTTCCGGTGACCGGATAGCGGCGAGCCCGCGGGTCCACCCCGGAACTCTCGGTGTGCTCGCCCAGGGGATCGATCCACTTCTGCCACCACCACCCGTCCGGCTCGTCGAGGCCGTTGCGGTCGTGATTGCCCGACACACTGTAGACGTCCTCGCGGCGGTGCCCGCGCAGCGCGCCGAACTGGCGCCGCACCTCGAGGCCTTCGGCGTCATCGGGCAGGCTGTGATGTGCGCCCGACATGTCCCCCACGTCGATCGCCAGGTCCCACTCGAAGCCGTCGCTCTCGGAGTGAACGATGGCCTCGGTTAGGCTTTCTCGCCCATACTGCTTGTCCGTGCCGACGTGCGCGTCGCCGAATGCCCACAGCCGGAGCGGACGTGTGGCCGGCGGGTCAGGCATCGTGATCGTCCAGCAGACCCCACCGTCGCCGGATGCGCACATCCAGCCAGCTGAACAACGCGTCGACGAGAATCCCGATCGTCAGAATGACGATCATGATGGCCATCGCCGAGGGCATGTCGGTGAGATTCTGCGCATTTTCCAGCAGCACCCCGATCGACGACGTGTTGGCGACCAGCACCACCAGCTCACCGGCCATCAGGCTGCGCCAGGCGAAGGCCCACCCCTGTTTGAGTCCGGCGACGAACATCGGCAGGGCGGCGGGCAGTATCACATGCCGATAGAGGGCGAAAGGCCTGAGCTGCAGTGCCTTTGCCGCGCGGAGCAGTACCGGCGAGATGTGGTCGACCCCGGAGATCACGCCGAGCGCCACCGATGGCACGGCTCCGATGACGATCACGAACAGAATCGCCGAGGTGTTGAGCCCGAAGAAGATGATGGCGAACGGAAACCACGCGATCGCCGGCATCGTTTGCAGACCGGTGATCAGCGGCCCGAATGCGGTGCGTAACGGCCTGTTCCGCGCGATGAGCGCGCCGATCACCGAGCCGATCAGCGCGGCCAGGGCAAAACCGGTCACGGCGCGTTCCATCGTGGTCCCGATGGCATCCCAGAGCAGTGGTCCCTGCAGCTGGTGCCAGAGGTTCTCGGCTACCGTGGCGGGACCTGGCAGCACGAACGGCGGTTTCCACCCGCTCAGGACGATCAGTTGCCAGCCGGCGATCGCCACCGTGAGCGCAACGAGTTTCGGCCATACGGCTGACGTGATGCGGCCGATGATGCCGCTACCCGCGGCATCGGCGGCCGCGGGGAGCCGGACCGGCTCATCGAGGTCAGTTGTCACTGGAGTTCCCGCTGCGGTTGAGTTGTTCGGTGATGTGTGCGGCCAACTCCGCAACCTCCGCGGTGTTGATGTCGCGGGGACGTGACAGCGGAACCGCGAACTGTTGGACGACGCTTGCGGGCCGTTGACTCAGCAGCACCACGCGGTCGGCAAGGCGTACCGCCTCCCGCACGTTGTGCGTGACGAAGACCACGGTGAGATTGCGGGACAACACAATCCGCTCCAGCTCGGCCTGCAGGCGGTCCCGGGTCAATGCGTCCAGCGCGGCAAACGGCTCGTCCATCAACAGCACATCGGCATCCTGGGCCAGCGCACGGGCCAGGGCCACCCGCTGCTGCATGCCGCCCGACAGTTGATGAGGTCGCCGGTCCGTGGACTCGGACAGTCCGACGGTATGCAGGAGTTCGCGGGCCGTCGCGCGCCGTTGCCGGCGTGGGATGGCCCGCGCCCGCAGGGCCATTTCCACGTTGTCCGCCGCGGTCAACCAGGGGAACAGGGCCGGCTCCTGGAACATCATCGCGATGCGGTGATCACCGATCTCGACCGAACCGGATGTCGGCTTGTCGAGCTTGGCGATCAGGGACAACAGCGTGCTCTTCCCGCACCCCGAAACGCCGACCACACAGACGAATTCACCCGCGGTGACCGTCAGTGACAACGGGCCCAGGGCCGCCACGGACGCCGCCCCCTTGCCGAAGCGCTTGGTGACTTCGGTCAGCCGCACGGCCGCCGGGGGCGGCGAGGCGTCTCTGACGGCGGGATACGGCACGGCGGCACCGCGTAGTGCGGCGGTCGTCACGCGGCCACCGGCGGCGCACCCTTCGCCGCGAGCTCACGATTGAGGGGGCCGAGGTCGAAGATGCCGTCGAGGTTCAGCGGCTGCAACAACCCGACCGAAACCGCCTTGCGGACCTGATCATTCAGCGATTGCACACCGGGATCGTTGGTGAACGTCGTCTCCTGGAACGACGCCGTCAGAACGTCTTGCGGCAACCCGCTGCCCAGCGCCTTGGTCAACGTGGCGTTGGCGGAGCGGGCAGCGGCGTCGGGATTGTTGTGGATCGTCTCGTTGGCCTCGATCTGACCGCGGATCAGCCCGGCCACGACGTCGGGGTGAGCGGACAAGAACTCCTGCCGGACCACCAGGATGGTGATCGTGTTGGGGTCCGACCAGAGCCGCACGCCGCCGGCGTTGACCAGCTGCACATCGTAGGGCGCGGATTCGATGGCGCCGTCGATCTGATTGTTGATGAACTGTTGCACGATCGCCGACTCGGGGTTGGTCGGTTTGATCGAGACATCGCCGCCGCCTTGCGGATTGGTCTTCAATCCGTTCTTGAGCAGCCAGTCCCGCAGACTGACGTCCTGGGCGCCGCCCAGCGCCGGATCGGCGAACGTCTTCCCGCGGAAGTCCTGCGCCGAGTTGATGCCCGGCTTGACGACCAGCGAAGTCCCTCCGGACGCGGAGCCGGAGATGATCTTGATGGCAGTGCCGTTGGAGCGCTGCCACGCGTTGAACGCCGGGTTGGGACCGATGAAGGCGGCGTCGAGATTGTTGGACAGCAATGCGGTGGTTTCGGCCGTGCCCTGGCCGAAGGGCTGTGGCTCGAACTTGACCCCGGGTCCCAGGTTTTTCGCGAACGCACCAGTGTCGATACCGACCAGGGCGGAGGCGTGGGTGATCCGGGTCAGGTAGCCGAGCCGCAGGGTGACACCGGACGAGTTCGACGATGGGGTGTGGCCGCCGCAGCCGACCAGCACCGCCGCACCGGTGAGGGCGAAAGCGACTACCGCAGAGAGATATTTACGAGGAAACACGGGTGCTCCGGGGATGGAAGGGGCGGGACGGGCGGAACCGGCGTGCTCAGCCGGCGTGCTGCGAACCCGGACAAGACGCGCAGGTGATGCGGCCGAAGTCAACGTGCCGGCGCCGGGTCAGTGCACTGCGGCCCGTCATCATGGCTGCGCCTGCGGTCGCGTGACGAACAGCGGGCTGGTCCAGATCTGGTGTCCGTCACTCTGCAACGCCCGCAGATAGACCGCACTGTGTTCCCGCGGCAGCGTCAGTGTCAGCGCACCGCTGACGGTGATGGGCAGTGCCGACGGGTCGGCGATGCGCTCGACCTGGATGTGCAGGTTCAAACCACCCGCGGGCTCAGTAATTTCGGCTTGATCGAGCAACTGCGCACCGGTCACGGTGAGGCTCGCACGATGTTCTTCTTCGAGCACCGTCGCCTCGATGTGTAACCGCGCCTGGTCAAGGTCGCCGAGCCGCATGATCAATCCGATGTCCGCACCATAGGTCGCGGTGTGCCAGTTGACGACCTGGCCGTCGGTGTCGATGCGCTGTTCGGGATGGCTGATGGCCCACGGTGATACGGAGTCGAGACTACTGCCCTCGACCCGCAACCGGCCCGTCCACGTCGCCCAGCGGTAACGGTCGCGGTGCCGCGCGCCACCCCAGCGGATCCGGACCAGCGAATCCGACAGCCCGGTTTCGGCGTTGAGATCGCGCCGCCACAACGGGCCGTGTGTGTCGTAGATCAGCAGGTCTTCGATGCCGGTGCTGCCGTAGACAGCGTAATCCGCGGTGAGTTCGTCGGCGGCCGTGAGGATTTCGTCGCCCATCCAGTCGTAGCCGCTGCGCAGCAATGCCACCGCCCGCGCGCCGGTGGTAGCCCAGGTGCGGCGGGAGCGCAGTGCGCGTCCGACGTGCTTGGCGGTGAGTTGTTCGGCGAGCACACCGGTCAGGCCGCCCTGCCCGCCGAAGATGTTGGCCCCGGGTGCACCACCACCGGGACGGCCGCGGTGTTCGTCGCTGGCGGCGCTGGCACCGACCTTGAGGCCGCGGGCCAACGCATCCTCGAGGAACCACGGACTGCTGCCCCAGCTGGAGTGCACCTCGATCAGTCGCTCCAGCTCGGGGTGGTGCCAATCCAGGACGGCCCGCCGGCCCCCGACATGCGGAATCAGCAGATAGGCTTCCGGCTCCTTCTCGTAGGCCGCGTACAGCTCGGTGATCGGCCACGTCTGCGGGCTCGGGGCGGCCGCAGCCATGCCCTGGCGCCATTCCAGCGACCGCGCGATGGTGGTGTCCTCGTCGAGGAAGACGACGTTGTGGTCGCCGCCCACGCCGGCGGTCCCGCACCACTCCACGCCGGGGAAACAAACGAAAGTGCCGTCCTGCGCGGCGGTTCGGCACGCGGCCACCACCTTCGACCAGGCGCCGTCGGTGATCTGGAAATCGTTGGCCGTGTATCCGAGGACGTCCAGGCCGCCGATGTCGCGCCCGTAGCGCAGGTTCCAGTCCGTGTTCTGCGTTCCGACGGTGTCGTTGGAATGCACGTGCAGATCGCAGAACAGTCCCCGCGGCGCGGGCAGATCCTCGACAACGTCGATGGCGACGGTGCACGGTCCGAAGGAGGTGCCGTCCGCCTCGGCGCTCAGCTTGATGTAAGCCTTTTCCGCCGGGACGTCCAAGACGGCATGCGCCCAGCCCGTCGCCGTAGTGGTTGCGGTCGCGATGATCTCGCCGTCGACCTCGGCGCGCACCGTCGCCGCGACGTCCTGGCAGGCGTTGCCCCACCGGTCCTGCAGGTGGGTGCGCAGCTGCGCCGTCCTGGTGCCGGCGCCGACCACCCGCGGCCCATGCACCACCAGGCGGTCAGGCGGGCCGGCAGTGACGGCGAGCTTGGCGACCGCGGCGTGCGCCATCCGGGAGGTGCCGAGCGGATCGACGTAGAGGTGCACCTCGAAGTCGTCCTCGACGAAGGTCTGCACCCGGGTTCCTGGTCCCCCGAATCGGCGGTCGCCGAGCCGGATCTCGATCACGTCGGCGGGACGCAGATAGCCGTCCACCACGTGAACCAGCAGCGATTTCTGGAAGGGCCGTTCCCCGCCCTTGACGTCGTAACGGGTGGCCAGTCGCTGCACGGTGGCCCGGCCGTCGGGCGATGCGCCGCCCAGCACCGAGCGACTGACGAGCGACGCGGTGGCGAAGTCGCGCCCGGTGGGGTCGGTGGTCTGCAGGTCCCAGTCGGAGTAATAGCGGAAGCACAGCTTCAGCCAGCCACTGTCGGCGATGCCGGATTGCCCGACGGTGTAGGTGAATACGATTTCTTCGGTTGCGCCGGCGACCACCCGCTCCGTCTGGCAGGTCAAAGTACCCAGAAACGGCAGCGTCGCGAATTCGGCCGTGATCCGGTCCCGTACCTCGACCGACGAGCAGTCGTTGGTCCGGAGACCGCCAACGGGCCGCACGACGACAGACATGCCGCTTATTGTGTGCGTCCGACACTTAGGCGTCCAG
Organism: Mycobacterium asiaticum; assembly: GCF_001673635.1. Taxonomy (GTDB): domain Bacteria; phylum Actinomycetota; class Actinomycetes; order Mycobacteriales; family Mycobacteriaceae; genus Mycobacterium; species Mycobacterium asiaticum_C. The sequence continues at coordinate 8,181 of NZ_LZMH01000085.1, read as the reverse complement.
CGCATAGATATGATCCGATCAATCATCGAAAGTGATCGATCGTGAACCTTCAGCAGCTTCGCTACGTTCTCGCCGTGGCCGAGACCCGCAGCTTCACGCGCGCCGCGGAAACATTGTTCGTGGTGCAGTCGGCGCTGAGCCAGCAGGTCCGCAAACTCGAGGATGAGCTGGGCGTTTCCGTCTTCAACCGCACCACCCGGTCAGTCTCGCTGACGCCGGCCGGCGAGGCCCTGCTGCCGCTGCTTCGACAGGTCATCGCCGGAGTGGATCAGATCGCGATCGATGCCCAAGCGCTGCGGGGAATGGTGACCGGCCGACTTAGCGTCGGGATGATGGAAATTCCCTCGGAGAGCCTCGATGTCGCCGCGCTCATGGCGACCTTCCACGCCCGCTACCCCGACGTCACGGTGACGCTGCGCAGCGGCGGCAGCGACCTGCTCGTCCAGGCCACCCGGGACCGCAATCTGGACGCGGCGATCGTCGGCTCCAATGACGCGCGTTCAAACGAGCAGCTCACCTTCGAGCATCTGTTCACCGAGTCGCTGGTCGCCGTGCTGCCACAGGGACACCCCCTGGCCGCCCACCCGTCGGTGTCGCTGCGGGAATTGGCCGAAATCCCGTTCATCGACTTCCCGCCTGGCTACGGTCTGCGCCGCGAGACCGATCGCGGGTTCGCCGACGTCCGGCGTCGGGTCGCCTTCGAAGTGACCCGCGTCGACGAGGTGATCCACTTCGTCTGCCAGCAACTCGGTGTCGCGTTGCTGCCCGAGTCGGTGGCCAACAGCCGGGCCGAGGTCAATGCAACCCTGGTGCTGCTGCCCGTTCGAGGCGCGGACCTACGGCGCGAGGTTCACCTGGTGGCACCCCCGAGCCGCCTGCGGTCCGCGGCCACCCACGCGTTCATCCAGTGCGTGCACGAGCACATCGGCGTCACGAGCTGACCGGACCGGTCAGGTAACGCGCGAACACCGGACGCAGCCAATCGGCGAGGGTCGCGTCGTCCATCTCGGTCAGCGCCGGGATCCGTAGGATGTAGCGGGCCGTCGCCAGCCCGAGCACCTGGGATCCCACCAGCGCGGCACGCTCGGCGGGATGGTCCGGGACGGCGGCGGCCAGCGCCGGCGCCACCCGGTCGACGAACACCTCGAGCATGGCGTCCGCGGCGGCGCGGTTGGTCGCGGCCGCGCGCAACAGCGGCAGAAACGGACCGTCGGATCCCCAGACCGAGACGAACATCGGCAGCAACACATCGACGAGCCGATCGGGCGGGACAGCACTGAGGTCCGGGAAGGTGATGTCGAATCGCGATGCCGCCGCGAACAATTCGGCCTTGCTACCGAAGTAGTGCATGACCAGTGCCGGGTCCACCCCGGCCGCGGCCGCGATCGAACGGATCGTGGTGCGTTCGAAGCCGTGGTTGGCGAATTGCGAGCGTGCCGTCGCCAGGATGGCCGCTCGCGTTGTCTGTCCATCGCGCTTCTCGCGAGGCTTCAAAGGCATGCCCAGCAGTGTATTCAACAATTGTTGACACGACCAGACCCGGGGTTTACCGTTGACTTCAACAGTTGTTGAAATTGGAGGTTCTCATGACCGTAACCGCCATTCAGATAGGTCTCGACCCCGACGTGATCGACTGCTCATCGCCGGACTTCGCCCAGTTCCCCGGCCTTAACCGGGAAAAGCTGCGTGCCGCCAATGACGACAACGTCGCGGCGTTGCGCGCAGCGGGCTACCGGGTCGACAACTGCCTGATCGACTTCGGTGAGGCGGGCGCTGCCAAGGCCCGCCAGTGGCTGCAAGCCAACTCCTACGACGCGGTGCTGATCGGGGCGGGCGTGCGGCTGGTCGCAACCAACACGCTGCTCTTCGAAGCGATCGTCAATGCCGCGCACGTCGCACAACCCAACTGCCGCTTCGTGTTCAACTACGCGGCCCAGTCCACGCCCGACGACATCCGCCGTTGGTACCCGCACCCCGAGGCGGTGGCGAAATGAGCGGCTATGACGTCGATGTACTCGTTGTGGGCGCTGGGCCCACCGGACTCACCGCGGCCGGTGACCTGGCCCGGGCCGGCCGGTCGGTCACCGTGCTGGAGCGCTGGCCCACCGTCAACCCGGCCAGCCGGGCGTTTGCCACCATGGCCCGCACCCTTGAGGTGCTCGACGCCCGCGGGCTGGCCGAGGACCTGCTGACCCGGGCACATCGGGCGCCGGGCGTCACGATCTTCGGCGGCGCCCGCATCGATCTCACCCAACTCGACTCGCCCTACCGGTTCGTGGCGGTCACCCCACAGACCAACGTCGACGCGGCGCTGCGCGAGTACGCCGTCGCGCAGGGCGCCGATATTCGCCGCGGCATCGAGGTCACCGGCCTCGAACAGGATTCCACCGGGGTCACAGTCCGCACGGCTGGCGGGAGACTTTGGCGCGCACGGTATCTGATCGGTGCCGACGGCGCGCACAGCACGGTCCGCCCCTTGGTGGGCGCGGATTTCCCCGGTAAGACGGTGCTGTCCTCGATCGTGCTGGCCGATGTCAAGCTGGCGCACCCGCCCGCCGGCGACGGACTGAAGGTCGGCAGCACCCGGAACTCGTTCGCGTTCCTGGCGCCGTATCAGCGGCGCGACGCGCAGGGCTCGTGGTACCGCGCGATGACCTGGGACCGCGGCTATCAGGTGCCCGATGACCAGCCCGTCTCCGACGAGGAGATCATCACCGTCCTCGACCAGGCCATGGGCGCCGAGCTGACGGTGGTGGATATCCAGTGGAAATCCCGATTCCATTGTGAGGAACGGCAAGTCACGCGCTATCGGCACGGTCGTGTTTTCCTGGCCGGTGATGCCGCCCACGTACACTCGCCGATGGGCGGGCAGGGCATGAACACCGGCATCCAGGATGCGGCGAACCTGGCGTGGAAGATCGACGCCGTGCTCGGCGGTGCGGATGCCGGAGTGCTCGACACCTATCATGACGAGCGGTACCCGATCGCCAAACGGGTGCTGTTCCAGTCCGGCATGCTGGCCCGCGGCGTCACACTGCATCCCCGCGTGGCGCGAAGGTTGCGAAACCTGCTGGCACCGAGGCTGCTTCGCCTCTCCCGGGTGCGCGACACGGTCGCAGGCAGCTTCGCCGGTACGACATTGCGGTATGGCCGCCGCCGCGACGACCACCCGCTGGTGGGCACCCGCGCCACCCAGATCCCGCTCACCCAGGGACGGCTCACCGAGCTGCAGCGGATCCTGCCCAGCTTTGTGCTGGTTCGCGAACAGGGCGCAGCCGCGGTCGATGCCGTCGACCTACACCAGGCCGAACGCTGTGATGACGGTCCGGCGGTGCTGGTCCGACCGGACGGCTACACCGCCTGGGCCGGCGAGTCGGCCGATCGGCCCGGGTGGACGGCGGCGCTGGCGCGCTGGACCGGAGCCGGGCGCATTCATGGCGCCGGTCTGCAAGCCGTGCCCTGACGGCTAATCCGGTGGACTGGGCGGGAATTCCGCTTGAGTCCGGACGACATCCCGATAGGCGTCCACGCGCCCCGGTACGGTGCCCAGCACCGCCGTCGTGTGACCGTCGCGGCCATAGGCAGCGACGAATTCCCACGTCGCTGGATCACCCTCGAGGATCTTCATCCCGTCGTAATCGGTTGGAAAACCCAGCATCTGGACCTTGACGTCATACTGGTCCGACCAGAAGTAGGGCACCTCTCGGTACTCCCGCGCGCGATCGCGGCCTGCCAACAGCGTCCGCGCCGCCGCCGCGCCCTGACGGCCGGCGTGATCCCAGTGCTCGATGCGTAGCTGTCGCCCGTACAGCGGGTGCCACCAGGACGCCACATCACCGGCGGCCACGACGTCGGTACCTCCTTCGACCGTCCCGGTGGCATCACAGACCACCCCGTCGTCCACCCGCAGTCCGGAACCCTCGAGCCAGCCCGTCGCCGGAGTGACACCTAAGCCGATGACGACGAGATCGGCGGGCACCTGCGAACCGTCGGTGAGGCGGACGGCCTGAACATGCCCGTTGCCGACGAACTCGTCGACGCCCACGTCGACTCGCAGATCGACACCATGCTGGCGGTGCAGGTCGGCCCAGTGCGGCGCCAACTCCCCGCCCAGTGCGGCGAGCAACGGATTGGCAGATCGCTCGATCAGCACCACCTCGAGCCCGATCTCCCGGCACGTTGCGGCGACCTCGGCACCGATGAAGCCCCCTCCGACCACGACGACCCGAGGCCGCGAGCTCAGACGCTCGCGAATCGACAGGCAGTCGTCGACCGTGCGAAGCAACATCACGCCGTCCGGCAGTGGCCCGTTCGGCCACTCACGCGGAACCGCACCGCTGGCGATCACCAAACCGTCGAAATGCAAAGCCAATTCGTCGTCGCCGTCGCGGACCTGCAGGGTCCGGGACGACATGTCCAGTCCGAGCGCCGACGCGCCACGCAGGACCCGTGCCTCCATCTCGAACTGCGGCGCCAGGTCGATGCCGGCGCGGTGCACCTTCCCACTGAGCAACTTTTTCGATAGCGGCGGACGATGATAGGGCGCGCAGCGTTCCGCGCCCACGATCGTGAGCTCGCCGTCGTATCCGTCCTGCCGCAGCGTCTCGGCGGCGCGCGTCCCGGCAATCCCGGCGCCGACGACAACCACTTGTTTGAGGGACGTCGGCATCGTTCAGTCCCTTACCGTGATCGCCTGGGTCGGGCAGGACACTTCGGCGCCCTTCAACTGCTGACGAAATTCTTCACCCGGCTCCTCCTGCAGGACGTGAAGCCCGTCTTCGGCCACCTCGAACACCTCATGGCAGATGCTCATGCACACGCCGTTCCCATCGCAGGTGTCCAGATCCACTGAAACCCTCATCGCAGCGCCGCCTGTCGCGCGCGCTCGCGAGCGGCCTTGGCCACCGGCGAGTAATTCAGGTAGTCGATCGCCATCTGCGTATCCGCCTCGGCACTGGGGTGATGGCTGGGCCGCATATACCGCACGGGCGAGGTCACCAGCAATTTCCACGGCCCGGGTAGCCGGTATTGCCGAGCCGCCCGCATCCAGTCGCGCCATCGCCATTTCTGATCGATGGTCGGGTCGTGGTTCATCAGATACCTGGCTCCGGCGACCCACCAGCCGATGAACAGTGGTGCGGTCATGAACATGGAGAAAGCGCGGATCGTGTAGCTGCCGCAGACGTGCTGGTAAACGTCGAACACCAGGGAGCGATGCTCGACTTCCTCCGCGCCGTGCCAGCGCAGCAGATCCAGCATCATCGGGTCGGCGCGGGCGTAATCGAGACCCTGGTTGGTCAGCACCCACTCGCCCAGCATCGCGGTGAAATGTTCGAGCGCGGCCACATCCGCCAGGCGCCGGTACAGCCACCAGCGGCGCAGTGGCGGCGGAAAATACCTGGGCGGATCACCGAGGCTGAATGACAATGTCTTACCGAGTCGGTCGGTGTACGGCTTGGTGTCAATGCCCTGTTCGGCAAGATGGTCAAGCACCACCTGGTGCGCCCACGCATGCCAGGATTCCTGCTGGATGAACGGCTTGATGGCCGCCTCCAACTCCGGATCGTCGACGAGCGACGAGGCCTCCAGTACCGCCTTGATGAAGTGACGCTCGCCCTCGGGCAACAACAGATGCAGGACGTTGATCATGTGTGTCGAGAACGGGTCATCGGGGACCCAATGCAGAGGCGTCTCCGACCAGTCGAAGCGAACCATCCGTCGAAACTTCGGGTGTCCGTCGTGATGAAGTGCCACTTCTGGCATACGTAATTCCTTCCGCCCGCTAAGCACTCTTGCGCGTTCACGCATTGACAGAGCGGCTGCCCGCAAGGACTACCGGGCTACACGGATTAACTGCGAACAACCGTTCACTCAACGTGTACCCACCCGCTCGGCGGTCTAACGTGCCCGCGCCAACTGACCGACGACATGGCGTAAGAAGAGTGGGTGACCACCGACATCCGCGTGCTGGACGGCGAAGCCGATCTGCTGGCCGCGTCGAACGTGTTCCGCACCGCCATGGTCGGATTCCCGCCGCTGGACCTGGCGCCCGGCCAGATCGCCACCATGCTCGAACCCGGCCGGACCATCGGCGCGTTCGTCGACGACCGCCTGGTCGGTACTGCCGACGCGGTGACCAGCACACTGACCTTGCCCGGCGGTGAGATCGTGGGCCATGCCGCCGTGACGCACATCGGGGTCCTGCCGTCCTACACCCGCCGAGGCGTTGCCAGCGGTCTGGTCGGACATCAATTGCGCGATTTCGCCGCCCGCGGTGAGGTGGTCGCGACATTGCGGGCCTCGGAGGCGACGATCTACGGGCGCTACGGCTACGGGGTAGCTAGTTCCACGCAGAGCGTGGAGGTGCAGACGGCGCGGGCGGCGTTTCGGCCAGGCGTTGAGTCGGGCGGTCCGGTGCGGTTGCTCGATGTGGCGCAGGCGTGGGACTTGTTGCCGCGTATCTATTCCGTGCACCGCCCGGCCCGGCCAGGCACCATCGACCGCCCCGAGGTGTGGTGGCAAAGCGTCCGGCGGCGCAGTGAATCCGGGCCTGGCCCTTTGTATATCGCGGTGCACGGCGAACCCGGATCGGAGTCGGGATTCGCCCGCTACCGTCCCATCGACACCGACCGGTGGTTCGTCAGCGACCAGCGCACCATCGTGGTGGAGGACTTCTTTGCCCCCAGCACCGACGCCTACCTCGGCCTGCTCCGTTTCCTGCTGGGTTTGGATCTGGTCGACCGCGTGATGTTCTGGATGCTGCCCCTCGACGACGCGCTGCCATCGCTGCTGACGGATCGGCGCGCCGCCAAGGTGACCGCGGTTTACGACGAGACGTGGTTGCGCATCATCGACGTCCCGAACGCGCTCGCCGCGCGCCGCTACTCCGGTGCCGGTTCATTCACCCTTGCGGTCAATGATGCTCTGTTGGAGGGTAATTCGGGGGTCTTCGCAATCAGCGGCGACGGCGCCACGCTTACCGATCGCTCGCCGGACGTGCACGTTGAGGTCGAAGGTCTAGGCGCGGTCCTGCTCGGCGGTGCGACGTGGCGCAGTCTCGCTCTGGCCGGGCTGGCGCGGGCCGATGATCCCGCGGCGCTGGCGGTCGCCGACGAGTTGTTCGCGGTGCCCCTCGCCCCCTACTCCGGCTTCTACTTCTGAGTGCTGCGGAGCATGATCGTCATCGTCGGCGCCGGCATCTCGGGGCTCGCGGCCGCCTACACACTGTCCCGGCGCGGTGAACACGCGCTGGTGATCGAGCGTGGCGAGCCGTTCGCCGAGCAGTCTGTCGGGCTGGCGCGGATCTTCCGCATCGCGCACCAACGCCCGGAATTGTGTCGGCTTGCCCTGCATGCCCGCGAGGGCTGGCGGCGCTGGGAGTCAGAGTTCGGCGCAGGACGGCTGCTGGGCTCCGAAGGTTTTATCTCCGCTGGTGCAGTCGACGCTGTCGCCGCCGCCATGCGCGAGGCGGGCGCCGAGTTCCGGCGGCTCGACCGTGGCGAAATCGCCGCACACCTTCCCTTCGTCGACGTGCCTTGGGAGACCGGCATTTTCGATCCGCTCGGCGGCAGCTTGCGCATCCGTCGGGCGTTGACCGCCCTGGCCCAGCGCGCGGACATCCGGCGGGCCGATGTCCTGTCGGTCGCCGACGACGGTGCGGTCGCGCTCGGGGACGGAACGCAGCTGCGGGCCGAGCGGGTGCTGATCTGCGCCGGTGTGCAGACCCCCGCCCTGTTCGGTCCACTCGACATCGAGTTCGGCTCGCACACCCGGTTCACCTACCAGGGCGCCGATGCGACCGGCGCCGCCTGCCTGTCCGCGCCGGAGGGCTACGGCCTGCCCATCGGCAGCACCGGTCGCTGGGCCTTCGGCCAGGACGTGGCGGACCCGGCGACCGTGCGCCGGCTGTTCCCGACGTTGACGCCGGTGGGTCAGGTGGACTGCGTGACGGCGCGCGCGCCCTGGCTGGATGCCGGCGGCGACGGCTGGGCACTGCGCCGCCGCGGCCGGGTCACCGGGTTCGTTGGGGCCAACCTGATGAAGTTCGGGCCAGTGCTCGGTGAACTCCTCGCCGATTTCGTGCTGGACGCCGGCTGAGGAGGTTGCGCGAGCAGTACGACGCCGGCGAACCCGACAGCGTCGAGAACGCCGTGCGCACGGCGGGTCAGCTGATCTGGAGCA
>NZ_LZMH01000084.1 GCF_001673635.1 Mycobacterium asiaticum | reverse complement strand
GTCCGGCAGCCGTTCGATCAGCCAGGCGGTGGTCGCGGACTTACCGGTGCCGGCGGTTCGGGCGGTGACGGTGGTGATATCGCCATGGGCTCGGACATGACGGGCAAGGGCGGTGCCGGCGGGGCAGGCGCACAGGGCGGCGCCGCCGGCCTGATAGGCAACGGCGGTGCTGGCGGTGGTGGTGGCAACGGCGGACGCGGCGGGGTCACTTATGGGAACGCTCCCGGCGGAACCGGTGGCAACGGCGGAGCCGGAGGCGCCGGTGGCACCGGTGGAATCCTGTCTGGCGACGGCGGTGCCGGCGGGACAGGCGGTGACGGCGGAACCGGAGGCATATCGTATAACGGCCCCGACGGTGGCATCGGTGGGAACGGCGGAGCCGGCGCAAGAGGAGGAGCCACCGGACTGATCGGCAACGGCGGAAGCGGAGGTGCCGGCGGTAACGGCGGCAAGGGTGGTCTGAGTACGAATAACACGGGCGGCGCCGGCGGCGACGGTGGGGCGGGTGCCTCCGGTGGTGGCGGCGGATCCCTCTATGGCAACGGAGGCGGCGGCGGTGCGGGCGGCGCCGGCGGCGGCGGCGGTACGGGCGGCACCGCGCCAGGCAACCAGGGCGTCAGCAAAGACGGTGGTAACGGCGGCAACGCCCAACTCATCGGTGACGGCGGTGACGGCGGCGCCGGCGGTGGTAGCGGCGCGGTTGGCGGCATTGGCGGACGGGGCGGCACCCTGGTCGGGAAAGCCGGAGCCAACGGCCCGTCGTAACTCGCTGCACCATAGGTGCCCGGCAAGCTCGAGGAATAAAGGCTGTCGGTGCCTGGCTTTACCCTGGTGCTATGGCTTTTGCCACCGAACACCCAGTAATCGCCCACTCTGAATACCGCGCCGTCGACGAACTCGTCCGCACCGGCGCGCGCTTCGAGGTGGTCAGCCCACACCAGCCCGCGGGTGACCAGCCGGCCGCCATCGACGAGCTGGAGCGCCGCATCAAAGCGGGAGAGCACGACGTGGTGCTGCTCGGCGCCACCGGCACCGGTAAGTCCGCGACCACCGCCTGGCTGATCGAACGGCTGCAACGCCCCACCCTGGTGATGGCGCCGAATAAAACGCTGGCCGCCCAGCTGGCCAACGAGTTGCGAGAGATGCTGCCGCACAACGCGGTTGAATACTTCGTCTCCTACTACGACTACTACCAGCCCGAGGCCTACATCGCGCAGACCGACACCTACATCGAGAAGGACAGCTCGATCAACGACGATGTCGAGCGCTTGCGGCACTCCGCGACGTCGTCGCTGCTGTCCCGCCGCGACGTGGTGGTGGTGGCCTCGGTGTCCTGCATCTACGGCCTGGGCACGCCGCAGTCCTACCTGGACCGCTCAGTGGAGCTGCAGGTCGGGCTCGAGGTGCCCCGCGACGCGTTGCTGCGCTTGCTCGTCGACGTGCAGTACACCCGCAACGACCTGTCGTTCACCCGCGGGTCATTCCGGGTGCGGGGCGACACCGTCGAGATCATCCCTTCGTACGAAGAGCTTGCGGTCCGCATCGAGTTCTTCGGCGACGAGATCGAGGCCCTGTACTACCTGCACCCGCTGACCGGCGAGGTGATCCGCCAGGTCGACTCGCTGCGGATCTTCCCGGCCACCCATTACGTTGCCGGTCCCGAGCGGATGGCGCAGGCGATCTCCACCATCGAGCAGGAACTCGCCGAGCGCCTGGCCGAACTCGAAGGCCAGGGCAAGTTGCTGGAGGCCCAGCGGTTGCGGATGCGCACCAACTACGACATCGAGATGATGCGGCAGGTCGGCTTCTGTTCCGGCATCGAGAACTACTCCCGCCACATCGACGGCCGGCCGGCCGGGTCGGCTCCCGCGACGCTGCTGGACTACTTTCCGGAAGACTTCCTGCTGGTCATCGACGAATCGCATGTCACGGTCCCGCAGATCGGCGGGATGTTCGAGGGCGACATGTCGCGCAAACGCAACCTGGTCGAGTACGGGTTCCGGCTGCCCTCGGCGGTCGACAACCGGCCGCTGACCTGGGAGGAGTTTGCCGACCGGATCGGGCAGACGGTCTACCTGTCCGCCACCCCGGGGCCGTACGAGCTCAGCCAGACCGGCGGTGAGTTCGTCGAGCAGGTCATTAGGCCGACGGGGCTGGTGGACCCGAAGGTCGTGGTCAAGCCAACGAAGGGGCAGATCGACGACCTGATCGGGGAGATCCGCAAGCGCACCGAGGCCGACGAGCGGGTCCTGGTGACGACGCTGACCAAGAAGATGGCCGAAGACCTCACCGACTATCTGCTGGAGATGGGCATCCGTGTCCGGTACCTGCACTCCGAGGTCGACACACTGCGCCGCGTCGAGCTGCTGCGCCAGCTGCGGCTCGGTGAATACGACGTGCTGGTCGGCATCAACCTGCTGCGGGAGGGTCTGGACTTACCTGAGGTGTCGTTGGTGGCGATCCTCGACGCGGACAAAGAAGGCTTTCTGCGGTCCACCCGCAGCCTCATCCAGACCATCGGCCGCGCCGCCCGCAACGTGTCCGGTGAGGTGCATATGTACGCCGACAAGATCACCGACTCGATGAAGGAAGCGATCGACGAGACCGAACGGCGCCGCGCCAAGCAGATTGCCTACAACGAGGCCAACGGCATCGACCCGCAACCGCTGCGCAAGAAGATCGCCGACATCCTCGACCAGGTCTACCGCGAGGCCGACGACACTGACGTCGAGATCGGCGGATCGGGGCGCAACGCGTCCCGCGGCCGGCGCGCCCAGGGTGAACCCGGCCGCGCGGTCAGCGCCGGCGTGATCGAGGGTCGCGACACGTCGAACATGCCGCGCGCTGAACTCGCCGACCTGATCAAGGACCTGACCGCGCAGATGATGGCCGCCGCCCGCGACCTGCAGTTCGAGCTAGCCGCAAGGTTCCGCGACGAGATCGCCGACCTGAAGAAAGAGCTGCGCGGGATGGATGCCGCCGGCCTGAAGTGACGGAAACAACGCAACAGACCGGCAGCTGGCGCGAACTGCTCGGCCAACACCTGGGCACCTCGACGGTGCTGGCGGGCGGCGTCGCGATGTACGCCACGAACGAGTTCCTCACCGTCAGCCTGCTGCCCAGCACCATCAAAGAGATCGGCGGCGGCCGCCTCTATGCCTGGGTGGTCACCCTGTACCTGGTCGGATCGGTCGTCGCCGCCACCACCGTCAACCCGGTCCTGCGCCGCTTCGGGCCGCGCACGTCGTTCCTGATGGCACTGGCCCTGTTCGGCATGGCCAGCCTGGTTTGTGCCGCCGCTCCGAGCATGGAAGTGCTGATCGCGGGCCGCACCCTGCAGGGCGTGGCCGGCGGCACGCTGGCCGGCCTGGGCTACGCGCTGATCAACTCCGCGCTGCCGCGCTCGCTGTGGACCCGCGGTTCGGCCCTGGTGTCGGCGATGTGGGGTGTCGCCACGGTGATCGGGCCGGCGATGGGTGGGCTGTTCGCGCAATTCGGGTTGTGGCGCTGGGCATTCGGCGCGATGGCGCTGCTAACGGTGTTGATGGCCATCCTGGTTCCGGTCGTCCTGCGCGGCGACGGCGGCGCGGGGCGCCAACAGCAACCGCTTGCCGACCTCAAGGTGCCGGTGTGGTCGCTGCTGTTGATCGGGGCGGCAGCGCTGGCGGTCAGTGTCGCGCAACTTCCGCGCCACGCCTGGGTGATCGCCGCGCTGCTCGGCGTTGGCGTCCTGCTGATCGGCGCCTTCGTGCTGGTCGACCGGCGGGGCCGCGCAGCGGTGTTGCCGCCCAGCGTGTTCGGGTCGGGCCCGTTGAAATGGATCTACCTGACGATGGCCGTGCTGATGATGGCGGTGATGATCGACACCTACGTGCCGCTGTTCGGCCAGCGGTTGGGACACCTCACCCCGGTCGCGGCAGGCTTCTTGGGCGCATCGCTGGCGATCGGCTGGACGGTCAGCGAGATCGTCAGCGCGTCATTGAGCAATCCCCGCACTATCGGCACCGTCGTGCTGGCCGCACCCCTGGTAATGGCGGCCGGTCTGGCGATCGGCGCCGTCACCCAGCGAGCGGATGCGTCGATCGGTCTGGTCGCGGTTTGGGCGCTGTCGCTGCTGGTGGCTGGGACCGGCATCGGGATGGCGTGGCCGCACCTGTCGGCGCGCGCCATGGACTCGGTCGACGACCCAGCCGAAAGCGGGGCCGCAGCCGCGGCGATCAATACGGTGCAACTGATCTCGGCGGCGTTCGGGGCGGGAGTGGCCGGCGTCGTCGTCAACACCGCCACCGGCGGCGACGTCATCGAAGCGCGCTGGCTCTACACGGCCTTCACCGGGCTGGCCGCGATCGGCATCATCGCCTCCCACCTGGCTACCCGCCGTGACCGCCAGGCAACAAGCGCCTAATCCGGCTCGTCGTCGGCTTTGAGTACCGCAGCGACGCCGTCGACGCCGGCCAGCACCTGGGTCGCGTTGGCAATCCGGTTGCCGGACAACGTCATCGTCACCCCGACCTGACCGCTGTCGAGGTCGTGCGCATCGGCGTCGAGCTCGGTGAGTAGCCACTTGCGTTGCCCACAGACCTGCAGCAGCTGTCGCAGCACTCCCCGGCTGTCCTCGTAGATCACGTGCAATCGGACGGTTCCACGCATCCGGGCCGCGATCTGCCGCTCAACCCCGTTGAAGGCCAGGGCACTGACGAAGTGCAGGGCCACCACCGTGACAGCGAGCAACAGCAGACCCGCGCCGGCGGCCATCCCGATTGCGGCCGATTCCCACACCGCCGCGGCCGTGGTGAGCCCGTGCACCGCGCCGCGTCGGGTGATGATGATCCCGGCGCCGAGAAAGCCGATGCCCGAGACTATTTGGGCCGCGACGCGGGATGGGTCGAGCACCACCGCGCCAGGTGCCAGCACGTCCCCGAAGCCGTACTTGCTGACAAGCAGGATCAACGCGGCCGAGGTGCCGACAATGGTCTGGGTGCGCAACCCCGCGCTTTTGCCCTGGATGGTGCGCTCGAAACCGATCAGCGCGGTCAGCCCGAACGCGGCCAGCAGCTCGACGATGTGGCGGCTGCTCTGTGCGGTGCCGCCGAACAGCGGGTCGGCCAGCAAGGTCTGCATGGTTGCCAAGCTAGCGCGTCGACTTGACCACCTGGGAGTAGTGGAACTGCCAGCGCTCGACGATGCGGAAGCCCAGGTAGCTCGGGAACTGGTAGACGGGCGTCCGGCCGAACGCTGTACCCGGTGAAAGCGACTGTCCCACTTGATGATCCGGCAGCGAGGTGTCCCGGTTCGTGATCGTCCACAACGCCGGACACTTGTTGATCTTGGCTGTGGTCAACCACACCGCGACGTGGCCGTCCCACAGCGCGCCGACCTTCGGGCCGTAGAAGCCACGCTCCACGTCGATCAGCGACCGGAACGCGGCCGGCCGGGTAGCCAGCAGCGCCCGGATCGGGCCGGGCCGCCACGGCACCGTGTTGTCCACCAGCAGGCAGTCGCCGGGAGCGGCGTGGGAGCTGATGACGTCGGCGACCTGGCTGTAGTCCCAGCCCTCCTTGGCGTACGGCCCACGCTGGGTGAACAGGTAATTCGGGAACGCGGCGGCGGCCAGCACGATCACCAGTGCCACCACCTGCCACCGCTTACGGGCGATGGCGACGATGCAGATCGCCAGGATGACCGCCGCGGCCGGCGCGGTGTAGATCAGATAGCGCGGGTAGTAGATCGGCTCGCCGAGGACCGAATAAATCAGCACGGCGGCCGTCGGCAGCACCACCCACAGCCCACTGACCGCCAGCAACCGGCCCGCGCCGTCTTCGTGCCGTGACCGCCCGGCCAGCCGCACCCCGATGGCGGCCAGCACCAGCACGCCGGACGCGATCGCGAACGCGACGCTGTAGTCGAAGTACTGCCGGTGCACGACGTCGAGGAACAGGTTCCGGTTGAGTCCGTTGATCCAGCCGACCTGCCAGACCTGCTTGTGTGCGAACAGCATGAACGGCGTCATCGCCCCCAGGGCGACGGCCGAAGTCACCGCCAACCAGATGGCCGGCCACTTGCGCGGCCGCGAGCCGGCCGCCAACGGCAGAATCGCGGCGTAGACCAGCACCAGCAGCACGGTGTTGATGCTGACCAGAATCGACACCATCAACACCAGCGCGTAGGACACCCACAACCGCACTTGGTTGCGCCGTACCGCGGCCACCAGCAGCACGGTCAGCCAGGCCGCCACCGCGACCGTCAGGGCCGAGGAGCGTGCTTCGATACCCGCCCAGGTCACCCGCGGCAGGATGGCGAACACGACTCCCGCGCACAGAGCGGTTGTGCGCCCGCAGAACTGCTTGGCAAACACCACCACTCCGGCCGCCGCGGCGCCGACGGCAAGAGCGCTGGGCACCCGCGACCAGAACTCCGTCGGCGGAAATATGGCGAACCAGCCGTGCATCAGCAGGTAGTACAGGCCGTGGACGGCGTCGATGTGGCCCAGCAACTTCCACAGCTCGGGCAACGTCCGGCTGGCCGCCGCGGAGATGGTGGCGCCCTCGTCGAACCACAGTGAAGGCCTGCTGGCCCACGCGCCGCTGATTATCGCGGTCAGCACGCCCACTGCCCAGGGATCGGCGAATCGGCCCCTGACACGAGTTGACGGCGCCGGTTCGGCGTCGTCAGCCAGGGGATTCTCGACGATCGTGACAGACATGATGGTTGTTAACTTTATGTGCAGTAGGCCGATTCGCGCGGCCGACCGCCAGTTCGGGATCGCCCGGACGTGACCGGGGCTGCTTTGGCGTGGCAGCGTGAGGGCTGCCACGCCGCAAATCTCTCCCATCTATGTCCAGCAACGCGATACTGTCTTGGGTTGGCGGAAACCGACACCTGGGAGGGTAAATGAGCGCCTATCAAACCGTAGTCGTAGGGACCGACGGCTCGGATTCGTCGATGCGCGCGGTAGACAGGGCAGCCAGGATTGCGGGAGAGGACGCAAAGTTGATCATCGCGTCGGCGTATCTGCCTCAGCACGAGGACGCCCGCGCCGTCGATGCGCTCAAGAGCGAAAGCTACAAGGTGACCGGTACCGCCCCGATTTACGAGATCCTCCAGGACGCCAAGGAGCGGGCGCACCTCGCCGGCGCGAAGAACGTCGACGAGCGCGCGATCGAAGGCGCCCCGGTGGACGCGCTGGTTCACCTGGCCGAGTCCGAGAATGCCGATCTGCTGGTGGTCGGCAACGTCGGCCTGAGCACGATTGCGGGACGCCTATTGGGTTCGGTTCCGGCCAACGTCTCGCGCAAGGCGAAGGTCGACGTGCTGATCGTTCACACGACCTAGCGATTACCAGCCGCGCTCGCGCCACTCGGCCAGGTGCGGGCGTTCGGCGCCCAGCTCCGTGTCATCGCCGTGGCCGGGGTAGATCACGGTGGAGTCGGCGTACACGTCGAATACCCGGGTGGTGACATCGCCCAGCAGCTGCTCGAAATCGCCTGGCTGCCAAGTCTTGCCGACGCCCCCCGGGAACAGGCAGTCGCCGGTGAACAGGTGGGTCACCCCGCCCGTCTTCGGGCCGTCAAGGGCCAGCGCGACCGAACCCGGGGTGTGGCCCCGTAGATGCAGCACGTCGAAGATCAGCTCGCCGATCTGCACCGTGTCTCCGTGGGCCAGCAAACGATCCGGCTTGACCGGCAGCGGCTCGGCGTCGATCTCGTGGCTTGCCGTCGGCGCCCCGGTCGCTTCGGCAACCGCCTGCAGCGCCTGCCAGTGGTCAAAATGCTGGTGGCTGGTCACGATCAGCGACAGCTTCGGCGCGTAGCGGTCGATCAGGTCGAGCAGGACTTCGGCGTCATTGGCGGCGTCGATCAGCAGCGTCTCCCCGGTCCCGGAACATGTCACCAGGTAGGCGTTGTTGTCCATGGGGCCTACCGACGCCTTGAGGATCGTGGCGCCGGGCAGCGTGCGCAGCGCGGCCGTGCCCGGTTCGACGTGTCCGGTGTAGTTATCGCTCACAGCGGTCATACGGGTCACGTTACTGTCCGCGGACGACTTGTCGGTATGGGCACATAGCATGGGGAGAAGCTCTGTCTGTGAGGGAAAAACCGGTGAAAGGGAGTGCGTGGCTGACCGCCTGATTGTCAAAGGCGCGCGCGAGCATAACTTGCGTGGCGTCGACCTCGACCTACCCCGTGACGCCCTGATCGTGTTCACCGGACTGTCCGGCTCGGGTAAGTCCTCGCTGGCGTTCGACACGATCTTCGCCGAAGGTCAACGCCGCTACGTCGAGTCGCTGTCGGCGTATGCGCGCCAGTTCCTGGGCCAGATGGACAAGCCGGACGTCGACTTCATCGAGGGATTGTCCCCGGCGGTGTCCATCGACCAGAAGTCGACCAACCGCAATCCCCGGTCCACGGTCGGCACCATCACCGAGGTGTACGACTACCTGCGGCTGCTGTATGCGCGCGCCGGTACCCCGCACTGCCCGATCTGTGGCGAGCGGATCGCCCGTCAGACACCGCAGCAAATCGTCGATCAGGTGCTGGCGATGGACGAGGGCATTCGGTTCCTGGTGCTCGCGCCGGTGGTGCGCACCCGCAAGGGCGAGTTCGCCGACCTCTTCGACAAGTTGAACGCCCAGGGTTACAGCCGCGTCCGCGTTGACGGCGTGGTGTATCCGCTGACCGAGCCGCCCAAGCTGAAAAAGCAGGAGAAGCACGACATCGAGGTGGTGGTGGACCGCCTGACGGTCAAGGCCACCGCCAAGCAGCGGCTCACCGACTCGGTGGAGACGGCGCTGAACCTCGCCGACGGCATCGTGGTCCTGGAGTTTCCCGATGACCGCGACGAGCATGACCATCCCCGTGAGCAGCGCTTCTCGGAGAAGCTGGCCTGCCCCAACGGGCACGCGCTGGCCGTCGACGACCTGGAACCGCGGTCGTTCTCGTTCAACTCGCCCTACGGCGCATGCCCGGAATGTGTCGGCCTGGGCATCCGCAAGGAGGTCGACCCGGACCTGGTGGTGCCCGACCCGGACCTGACGCTGGCCGAGGGGGCGGTGGCGCCCTGGTCGACGGGGCACACGGCGGAGTACTTCACCCGGATGCTGGCCGGCCTGGGCGACGCGATGGGATTCGACGTCAACACGCCGTGGCGCAAGCTGCCGGCAAAGGCGCGCAAGGCGATCCTCGAGGGCTGCGACGAGCAGGTGCACGTCCGCTACCGCAACAGGTACGGGCGCACCCGCTCCTACTACGCCGATTTCGAGGGTGTGCTGGCCTTCCTGCAGCGCAAGATGGCCCAGACCGAGTCCGAGCAGATGAAGGAACGCTACGAGGGCTTCATGCGGGATGTCCCGTGCCCGGTTTGCGATGGCACCCGGCTCAAGCCGGAGATCCTGGCGGTCAGCCTCGCGGCGGGGGAGCACGGCCCCAAATCCATCGCCGAGGTGTGCGACCTGTCGATCGCCGACTGCGCCGACTTCCTCAACGCACTCACCCTCGGGACCCGCGAGAAGGCGATCGCCGGGCAGGTGCTCAAGGAGATCCAGTCTCGGCTGGGATTCCTGCTCGACGTGGGCCTGGAATACCTGTCCCTGTCCCGCGCCGCGGCCACGCTGTCCGGCGGTGAGGCCCAGCGCATCCGGCTGGCGACGCAGATCGGCTCCGGCCTGGTGGGTGTGTTGTACGTGCTGGACGAGCCATCCATCGGGCTGCACCAGCGCGACAACCGCCGGCTGATCGAAACCCTTACGCGCCTGAAGAATCTGGGCAACACGCTAATCGTCGTCGAGCACGACGAGGACACCATCGAGCACGCCGACTGGATCGTCGACATCGGCCCGCGGGCCGGCGAGCACGGCGGCCGCATCGTGCACAGCGGCACCTACAGCGAGTTGCTGACCAACCAGGAGTCGATCACCGGCGCGTACCTGTCCGGCCGGGAAAGCATCGAGATGCCGGCGCTGCGGCGCCCGGTGGACTCGCGACGCCAACTGACCGTGGTCGGCGCCCGGGAACACAACCTGCGCGGCATCGATGTGTCCTTCCCGCTGGGGGTTCTCACCTCGGTCACCGGGGTCTCCGGATCCGGCAAGTCGACGCTGGTCAACGACATCCTGGCCGCGGTGCTGGCGAACAAGCTCAACGGCGCCCGTCAGGTGCCCGGCCGGCACACCCGGGTCACCGGGCTTGACCACCTGGACAAGCTGGTGCGGGTCGACCAGTCGCCGATCGGCCGCACCCCGCGGTCCAACCCGGCCACCTACACCGGGGTGTTCGACAAGATCCGCACGCTGTTCGCGGCCACCACCGAGGCCAAGGTGCGTGGCTACCAGCCCGGCCGATTCTCGTTCAACGTCAAGGGCGGTCGCTGCGAGGCGTGCACCGGCGACGGCACCATCAAGATCGAGATGAACTTCCTGCCCGACGTGTACGTCCCCTGCGAGGTGTGCCAGGGCGCCCGGTACAACCGAGAAACACTCGAGGTGCACTACAAGGGCAAGACCATCTCCGAAGTGCTGGACATGTCCATCGAGGATGCGGCGGAGTTCTTCGAGCCGATCTCCGGCATTCACCGCTATCTGCGCACACTGGTCGATGTCGGTCTGGGTTATGTGCGGCTGGGCCAGCCCGCGCCGACGCTCTCCGGTGGCGAGGCGCAGCGCGTGAAGCTGGCGTCCGAATTGCAGAAGCGTTCCACCGGCCGCACCATCTACATCCTCGACGAGCCGACCACGGGACTGCACTTCGACGACATCCGCAAGCTGCTCAAGGTCATCAGCGGCCTGGTCGACAAAGGCAACACGGTGATCGTGATCGAGCACAACCTGGACGTGATCAAGACGTCGGACTGGATCGTCGACATGGGTCCTGAGGGCGGCGCCGGCGGCGGAACCGTTGTCGCGCAAGGCACTCCGGAGGACATCGCCGCGGTGCCGGAGAGCTACACCGGCAAGTTCCTGGCCGAGGTGCTGACACCCACCCCACCGCGGGCGGGCAATTCCCGGCGGTCCACCACCAAGCGGCGCAAAGTCAGCGCCTGAGCGCCGGTCCCGTCGCGGGCGACGGGTCGGACTCGCCTGGGTCGCGCCCGCTGTGGGCGGCCTCCTCCGTGTGGGCGCCTTCGCCGCGTCCGAGCGCGATCGTGGCGGCCACCATGGCTACGACCGCCGCCGGCAGCACCATCACGCCCATACCTCGCGCGGTCAGCTGCTCACCCAGCACGACGACACCGAGCAGCACCGCGACCAGCGGCTCGCCGACCAGCATCACCGGTACCGACGCCTGCAGGGCTCCCGCCTGAAAAGCCCACTGCTGCAACACCGTGACCCCGACAGCCAACAGCACCAGCAGGTACAGCGCGGGCAGGCTGAACAGCCCGTGCCAGCCGCCGACCGCGAAGCGGTGGGTGCACATTTTGGTCAGCACCGCGATCATTCCGAGCATGACGGCCACCGCGCCGCCGAGCGACATCGCACGCACCCGATCGGTGGTGCGGCGAGCTAACAGCACGCAGAGCACCACCACCAGCGCCGCGCCGGTGATTGACAGCGCCCAGGTCAGCGTCGCCGGCCGGTAATCGCCTTCCTGCGGCTGGCCCACTAGCACGAAGATCGCCAGAGCGGCCGTGAGCAACAGCGCCCAGGCCCATTCGAATACGCTCACCCGGCTACCGCACCGCCAGGCGCTGAGCGGCAGCACGAACAACAGCGAGGAAACCAACAGCGGCTGCACCAGCAGCAGCGATCCGTGCGCCAGGGCCACGGCCTGGAATACGTAACCGGAGACCGCCGCGGCCGTACCCGACCACCACAGCCGGTCGCGCAGCACGGCGGAGATGACCGCGCCGGACATTTCCCTGACGAGAGCGGGACCCTGTAGTGCGGCCTGCCGAACAACGATCCCGACGGCCGCGGCCAACGCCGCGAGCAGAGCCGCGCCGATCGCCACGGCATGCGTGGTCAGCCAATCCATGGCGGCTGCATACCCCATGGCGATCAACCCGACGCCACCGACTTGGACAACGGCGAGGGGAAGCGCGGGCTGATCCTGACCCCGCCGAGCCAGGCGGTGAGTTCGTCGGCGCGTTGCTGTAGCGCTCGGCGCGCGTCGCTACCCGGGTCTTCCAGCAGCTGGAGCCGGACTCGGGCGTCGTCATCCTGGCACCAGCCGCCGACCACGCGCCCGTTCCACCATGCGGTGGGACCGGCGTTGCCGTTGTTGTCGAAGACCTGGCCGCGATGCTCTCCCAGATACCAGTCGCGGTCCGACCAACCCATGGTGGTGGGATCCAGGCCGGGCAACAGTGCACACCACGGCGGCCCTTCGGGTTCGACGCCGAGGTCGTCAGCCAGCGCATAGCCGGGGCCGCCGTGCAGGTCCACCTCCACAGCACCGACAGCGGCAAGCGCCGCCCGCAGCGCGGTGAGGGTGGTGCCGAACCACCACCGGATGTCCGCCTCGCTGGCCGGGCCGAACGTCTTCAGCCACCGCCGGGTCAATTCGGCCCGAGCCGCCGCCTCGGGTACCAGCGCGCCCTTCGCCGGCAGCCAGTCCTCGACGGCGCTCCACCGCGGGCGTGACGTGGTCCAGCGGCCGTCGTTGGGGCCCCGCACGATCCGGCCTTGTGCCGACAGCACCGTCAGCACCCGCGGCGCGACGGGAACCGCACCGCCCCAACGCTTTCCGGGTGCCGGATCATAGCTGCCAGCCAGCTCGGGCAGTGCGGCCCGCAGTTCGGTGCTGCTGGCCGGGCCGTGCTCGACGAGGTGGTGTAACACCGCCGCGCCGGCTCGCTCCAGCCAGCTCGCGCCCTCGACGGTCACTCCGGCCTTGGCCAGGTCGGCGATCAGCCGGCGTTCCTCGTTCTCGGCCACGCGATCGCTGGCCGCCGATTGCACCAGTGCCAGGTCCTCGGTGTTGAGCACCCACAACGTCCGCCGCATCGCCAGATGCTTCACCGCGGAACGCTTTTGGTACAGCAGCCGGTCCAGATCGGCGATGTCGAATCCGCGGCACCGTCCCCACAGGGACAGGTACGGCGTGGCGGGGTCGGTGGCGTGCAGCCCGACCAGGGCACCGGTGACTCGGGTGACTGAACCCGATGTGCACAGAAAGTGCCTTCGCGCCAAACGGTTTCGACGCTCCGCAATACTGAACTTGCGCATGATCAGCGCCTGCCTCTGGTCTCTTGGGACGTCATTCGGCTGGTCATTTGGGCACCTTTGCGGCGATGGTCTCGGCGACCTTGCCGGTTTGGTCAATGGTTCCGGGCGCGCACACGTTGACCCATTCCGCCTCGGCCCAATAATCGTCGCAGCTGGTAGGGCCCGAACTGCATGCCCGCCCGAGAAGTCGGCACGGTGTCACTCATCGGTGCGCATCGACTCCCGGATTTGCGCCAAACGCTCGGCGGCCGCGCGCTGTCGCGCTTCGAATTGTTCCTCGACGGCGCGGCCCTCTTCGGTGTCGGCGGCCAGCTCCTCGGCGCCGATTGCGGCGCCATAGCGAGATTCGATCTTCTCGCGCACCGATTCAAAGGTCGGCACACCACCGCGGTCGTAGGGTTCCTCCCCGCGAGCAGACGCGAAAGCACCAGAATCCGCTGAATTCGAGGCGCTTTCGCGTCTGCTCGCGCCAGGGTCGGGCGCGGGTGGCGGTGTCGCTTCGGACGAAGGCGGTTGGTCGGGCATGTCGCAAGGCTACTGGTGGGGCTCTGTGCCGGGTTGGTGCCGCGCGAGATACCGCACCATCAGCTGCCAGTACAGCATGGTCAGCGCCATTTGCACCGCGACGGAAACGACGGCCGGTTTCAGCTGACGACGCCGTGCCGCGATCGCCGCGCGAAGCGCGATTGCCGAAGTGGCAATGCTGAGCAGCGCGGCGGCATCGCGGGGCCGCTCGGTGATCCACAGTTCCTCGCCGAGCATGGCCCGCGTCGCCCAGGCGTCGAGGTGCTTCGGCTTGCCGAAGACCACCGGATTGACTGCGAACCACATCGCGAGCAGCACAGCGTGGCTGGGGCGTCGGGTCCAGATCGGTATCAGCGTCAGGGGCGTGCTGGCCCACCGGGTCCACGCGCTCCACGGGTGGCAGTGCCGCGCGAAGATCGCGCGGCGGACACCGGCAACTCCGGGCATTCGGGGTTACCGCCCGGCCGCGACGACTTGGGCGGGTGCAGAACCCGCCGGCGCTGGGGGAGTCGGCATGCCCGGCAGCGGAATGCGCGGCGCTGCGGGGGTGCCCAGGTGACCGGCAAGCCATGGCAGCGCCGCGGCGAATGCGCGGTCGGCGAACGGCCAGTCGTGCTTACCGGGCGCGGGCACCACCGCGCAGTCGATGCCGTAGGAGCGGCCCACCGCACACAGGGCGTTGGCCGCAGCGGTCTGGTTGCCGGGGTTGGCCGGCGCGGCACGCCCCGCCAGGCGCATTGCGGCGATGTCGACGATCGGCGGTCCGGCCGAGGAGATCGCGAACCACCCCGCGACGCCGGTGTAGGGGCCATGGCGGGCGATGACGGTGGTCGGGTCATAGCTAGCCCATGCGTCGGCGCTGCCGCCGAACAGCCGGGCGATGGTCTGGGCTTTGTTTCCCGCGTTGGGATACAGGTCGCCGGCAACGTCGACGAACGCGCTGAACAACATGGGGTGCATGACGGTCAGATCCACCGCACAGGTGCCGCCCATCGACCAGCCGACGATGCCCCAGTTCGCTGGCTGCGCGCTCACCCCGAATTTCGAAACAATATAAGGGACAACGTCTTTCGTGAGGTGGTCGGCGGCATTGCCGCGGCGCCCGTTGACGCATTCGGTGTCGACGTTGAAGGCGCCGCCCGAGTCTGCGAACACCAGTACCGGCGCGTTGCCGTCGTGGGTTGCGGCAAAGTCGTCCATCGTCTGGACCGCGTTGCCGGCCCGGGCCCAATCCGCCGGAGTGTTGAACTGGCCGCCGATCATCAGCACGGTCGGCAGCCGCGGTGGCGGATCGCTGGCGAACCAGGCCGGCGGAAGGTACACCAGCTCCCCGCGATGCTTGAAGTGCGAAGCGTCCGACGGGATCACGACGGGCACCACGCTACCGTGCGGCGGCCGCGCCCCCTTGCCGGCCATCGCGACCATCCCGGCGAAAGTGGCCTGGTCGGTCTGGTCGGGCAGCGGGCCGGAGGTGAGCTGGCTCCAGGCGGCCTGCACGGTGGGGAAGTAGCCGACCCACATGTTGAGCGTCAGCGCGGTGCTGAGCAGGCACAGCGGCACCGCCAGCAGGGAAGCTGCGCGACGCCAGCGGCGGGCGCCGCGCCAGCCGATGACCAGCACCGCGGCGGCGATCCCGGCCAGCCCGGTCCAGGCCCACAGCGCACCGGGGGCGGGCTCGTCGGCGAGTCTGGTGACGTACGCGCGCGTCGTGCAGGCCGTCGCGGCGCCGGCAAGCATCGCCACCGGCAGCCGTCGTAGCAGCCAGTTGCGCGGACGCCAGCCGACCGCCAGCGTCAGCGCCGCCGCCGACACCACTTGCACGGTGATCGGCACCCAGCCATGCATCAGCGAGGTGTGACTGAATGCTGATGCGGTCACGCGCTCATTGTCGGTCTTCGGCATCCCACGCGGGATTATGTTTTCGAAAGATTTCCTGTGAGTCGGCTGAATGCGGCGTGTCAGCTAAACAGCAAATCAGTGGGGCTTAGCCAGCGGGAACGGCAACGTCTCCCGGATGCTGCGCCCGGTGATCAGCATGACCACCCGGTCCACCCCCATCCCGAGACCACCCGTGGGCGGCATTGCGTACTCCATCGCCTGCAGGAAGTCCTCGTCGAGCTCCATCGCCTCCGGGTCACCGCCGGCGGCGAGCAGGGACTGCTCCTCCAGCCGCCGCCGCTGCTCCACCGGGTCGGTGAGCTCGCTGTACGCCGTGCCCAGCTCAACACCCCAGGCCACCAGGTCCCAGCGCTCGGCGACACCGCGTTTGCTGCGATGTGGCCTGGTCAGTGGGGATACCGAGGTGGGGAAGTCGATGTAGAACGTCGGTTGCTCGGTGCGGTCCTCGACCAGGTGCTCATAGAGCTCCAGGACCACCGCTCCCGCATCCCAGTAGTTGCGGTACGGGATCCGCGCTGCGTCCGACAGCTTGCGCAGTGTCCTGAGATCGGTCTCGGCGTCGATGTGCTCACCCAGAGCTTCGGACACCGCGTCGTGGACGGTCTTGACCGGCCAGACTCCGGAGATGTCGAACGGTTCGAGTCGTGCGCCGTAGCTATTCGAATCATCTTGAGCGCGGGGCCGCATCGCCGTCTGGGAGCCATTTGCCGCTTGCGCCGCATTCTGGATCAGTTCGCGGCAGCCGTCGATCCATACCCGGTAATCGGCGTGCGCCTGGTAGGCCTCCAGCAGGGTGAACTCCGGGTTGTGGCTGAAGTCGACGCCCTCGTTGCGGAAGGCGCGGCCGAGTTCGAACACCCGCTCCACGCCGCCGACACAGAGGCGCTTGAGGTACAGCTCGGGGGCGATCCGCAGGAACAGGTCCATCGCGTAGGCGTTGATATGGGTCACGAACGGGCGGGCGGTGGCGCCGCCGTGCACCTGCTGCAGGATCGGCGTCTCGACCTCGATGAAGCCCTTGGCGAAGAGCGTCTCGCGGATGGAGCGCAGCACGCTGCTGCGCGCGGTGATCAGGTCGCGTGACTCCACGTTGACGGCCAGGTCCACGTAGCGCGTGCGTACCCGGGCTTCCGGGTCGGTCAGCCCTTTCCACTTGTTCGGCAGGGGCCGCAGACACTTTCCGGTCAGCCGCCAGCGGCCGACGATCAACGACCGGGTGCCCTTCTTGCTGTAGCCCATGTGCCCGGTCATCTCGACCAGGTCACCCAGGTCGATCGCCGCATTGAAATCGGCGGCACGGCCGTCCTTCAATTGTGAATTGTCAAGCAGCACTTGCACTTCGCCGGACCAGTCACGCAAGTGCGCGAACAGCACGCCGCCGTAGTTCCGGATCCGCAGGATCCGACCGGACACCGAGATGGTGGCGTCGTCGTCGGCAGTCAGCGCCTCGGCGACGGTGTGCGTCGGCGCCTCACCGACGGGATAGGCGTCCACGCCGCTTCTGCGCAGCTTCTTCAGCTTGGCCAGCCGGACCCGCACCTGCTCGGGCAGGCGGCGGTGGGCGTCGTCGTCCTCGGGGATGTCGGCTTCCTGCAGGCCGCTGACGTCGGGCGCGGTGCCGTCGGGATGCAACAATCCGGTGTCGACCAGGCGCTGCGGCACGGCCCGGTGATGGCCGGTGTGCATCTTGTCGCGCCGGCTGAACGGCAGTACCAGGAAGCCCTCGGCGATCACGGATGCGACGCCCACCCGCGGCATCATGCGCGCGTCCTCGTAACAGGCGTAACGCGGAACCCATTCGGGCTGATACTTGTCGTTGGAGCGGTACAACGTCTCGAGCTGCCACCACCGCGAGAAGAACACCAGCAAGCCCCGCCAAAGGCGGGCGACCGGGCCGGCCCCGAGCTGCTCACCCTGTTCGAAGGCCGACCGAAACACCGCGAAATTCAACGAAATTCGGCTCAGGCCCAGGTTCTGGGCGTGCAGCGTGAGCTCGCTGACCATCAGTTCGATGGTGCCGTTGGGCGATTCGCGGGAGCGACGCATCAGGTCCAACGAGACGCCGGTGGTGCCCCAGGGCACCAGCGACAGCATCGCCACCACCTGTCCGGCCGGGTCGACCGCCTCCACTAGCAGGCAGTCGCCGTCGGCCGGGTCCCCCAGCCGGCCAAGCGCCATGGAGAAGCCGCGTTCGGATTCGGTGTCGCGCCAGGCATCCGCCCGCTCGACGGTTTGCGCCATCTCTTCTGGGGGGATGTCGCGGTGGCGCCGAACGCGCACCGTCAGCCCAGCGCGCCGGGCCCGGGTGACGGCCTGGCGGACGCCGCGCATCTCCGGGCCGGACAACTTGAAGTCGGCCGGACGCAGGATGGCCTCGTCGCCGAGTTCCAACGCGTTCAGTCCCGCCTCCCGGTACACCTGGGCGCCTTGGGAGCTGGCGCCCATCACGCCAGGCGCCCAGCCGTAGGTTTGGCACAGCTGCAGCCACGCGTCGACGGCCTGACGCCACGCCTTCGGGTCGCCGACGGGATCGCCGCTGGCAAGGCAGACACCGACCTCGACGCGGTAGGTGAGGGCGGCGCGACCGCTGGGGGCGAAGATCACCGACTTGTCGCGGCGGGTGGCGAAGTAGGCCAGTGAGTCGTTCTTCCCCCACAATTCGACCAGCCCTCGGATGGCAGACTCGTCCTCGCCGGTGAGCGCGTTGTCGGCGCGCTGCGAGAGGAACAGCACGATCGTGGCGGCGATCAACGCCAGCGCGCCGAACAAGCCGAAGATCGCGTTGAGGAAGACGTGTGGTCGGCCGGTGAACAGATCGGGGTCGGCGAAGCCGAACCCGACGACCCGGTTGGCGACGTAGGGCAGTCGCTCCTCGGGCGCCAGTGTCCCGGGGAACATCTCCACGAGTGCCCAGGACGCCAGAATGCCCAGGGCTCCGCCGATCCCGAGCACCGCGGCGGCCCGAAACAGCGCGCCTCTGCGGACTTTGGCCCAGAACTCCCGATAGCCCAGCACCAACAGCACGATTGCCACCACATGGAAGGCGAACCCGAAGTTCTCCCCGAACGCTTCGGCCGGGGTGTTGTCACCCGCGGCGATGTCGGCCGCGTTGATGACTGCGTGCACCACCATGTTGCCCAGCAACACCAGCCAGGCGATTCGCTTGCGGGCCGTGAGCGCCGCGGCGAGCAGGGCCAGCACAAACGACCACGCGAAGCTGGTGTCGGGGAAGTTGAACAGGTAGCTGTTGATGAAGACGCGCGGTGTGTGGATCAGCCAACGGATCAACGGCGAGACACTGGCCAGAAGTGACACGGTGGCGATGACGCCGACCGTCCACCCGGCCGCCGCGGGCAGCCAGTGGTAACGGGTCTTCGCCCGGCGCACCGGGTGGGATTTGGTGAGTGTCACAGACCGCGAGGATATTCGCTATAACCCAGAAATTCCTGGGGATGGGCCCGGCTTGTCCGCACGGGCCTGACGCGCCGTGGTGCCCGCGCCGGCCGAACTGCTCGCGGCCACGACCCGCCAGGCCGAGAAGACACGTCATGCCTGCTAAACTGTCTGCTGCGACCATCCCGGCCACGGCCAGGGACAGTTAAGTGGAGTCCCACTCCCACCGATTGCCACGAGAAGCCTCAGGCTTTCTCAAGGTAGTTCGGTCCGGTCACAGGCATAGCAACATGCCTGCTCTGCGCTTTGTGCGCAGGTGGTTTGACATCCGTTCAAGCCGCGATCGGTCGGCATTGGGCCCTGCTTTTGCAGGGCTTTTCTGCTGTTGGCTGGTGTCTCCCCGCTGTTTCGGCCCAGGTTCAGGCATGGAACGCACCGGATTGAAAGCCAACAAGGGAGGCCCCATCAGCACTGAGACCCGCGTCAACGAGCGCATTCGCGTGCCTGAAGTTCGATTGATCGGCCCTGGGGGGGAGCAGGTAGGCATTGTGCGTATCGAAGACGCACTCCGCGTTGCCGCCGACGCCGATCTCGATCTCGTCGAAGTTGCTCCCAATGCCAGGCCACCGGTCTGCAAGATCATGGACTACGGGAAATACAAGTACGAGGCGGCGCAGAAGGCGCGCGAATCCCGCAGGAACCAGCAGCAGACCGTCGTCAAGGAACAGAAGCTGCGGCCCAAGATCGACGACCACGACTACGAGACCAAGAAGGGTCACGTAGTGCGCTTCCTCGAAGCGGGGTCGAAGGTCAAGGTCACCATCATGTTTCGCGGACGTGAGCAGTCGCGGCCCGAACTCGGGTACCGCCTGCTGCAACGTCTTGGCGCGGACGTCGCCGAATACGGATTCGTCGAGACGTCGGCCAAGCAGGACGGCCGCAACATGACGATGGTGCTGGCACCGCACCGCGGAGCGAAGACTCGCGCCAGGGCGCGGCATCCGGAGGAGCCGGGAGCGCCCGACGCGGCCGGCGACCACGCACCGTCATAACTCGAATTTGCAGCACGACCAGAATCAGAGGACCTAGAAAACATGCCCAAGGCCAAGACCCATAGCGGCGCTTCGAAGCGGTTCCGGCGTACCGGAACCGGCAAGATAGTCCGGCAGAAAGCCAACCGGCGGCACCTGCTCGAGCACAAGCCCAGCACGCGCACCCGGCGGCTGGAGGGCCGCGCGGCGGTCTCGGCCAACGACGCCAAGCGGGTCAACAAGCTGCTGAACGGCTAAGCCGGCGCCGAGAACCACCCACCAGAGACAGCGGGCTGGCGGCAGCCCCCGACCATCACGTTTGAAACGGAAGTAGGAACAACCCATGGCACGCGTAAAGCGGGCGGTCAACGCCCACAAGAAGCGGCGCTCCATCCTGAAGGCTTCGAAGGGCTATCGCGGACAGCGGTCCCGGCTCTACCGCAAGGCCAAAGAGCAGCAGCTGCACTCGCTGAATTACGCCTACCGTGACCGTCGGGCGCGCAAGGGCGAGTTCCGCAAGTTGTGGATCTCTCGCATCAATGCGGCCGCGCGTGCCAACGACATCACCTACAACCGCCTGATCCAAGGACTCAAGGCCGCGGGCGTCGAGGTGGACCGCAAGAACCTGGCGGACATCGCCGTCACGGATGCTGCGGCGTTCACCGCGCTCGTCGAGGTCGCCCGGGCGGCGCTGCCCGAGGACGTCAACGCTCCGTCCGGAGAGGCTGCCTGACTTCGCGGCGCAGCTGCTGACCGAGCGCTCGGCCAAGGTGGTCGCGGCGGTCAAATTGCATCGCCACGTCGGCCGGCGCCGATCGGGACTGTTTCTCGCCGAAGGCCCGAATCTGGTCGCGGCCGCGTTTGGTCGCGGCCTGGTCCGAGAGGTGTTCGCCACCGAGGACGCCGCCCAACGCTATGCGTCGGTGCTGGTCCCACCCATCCACCTGGTGACCGATCGGGCCGCGAAAGCGTTGTCCGACACGGTGACTCCCACCGGTCTCGTCGCGGTGTGTGACATGCCGGCCTCCCGCTTGGGCGAAGCGCTGACCGGCTCGCCGCGACTGATCGCGGTCGCCGTGGATATCGGCGAGCCGGGCAACGCCGGCACCTTGATCCGTCTCGCCGACGCGATGGGTGCTTCGGCGGTCGTGCTGGCCGGGCACAGCGTCGACCCATATAACGGCAAGTGTCTGCGCGCCTCAACCGGCAGCATCTTCAACATTCCCGTCGTCGTAGAACCGGACGCTGGCGCTGCTGTTACCCAGCTGCGGACGGCCGGACTCCAAGTGCTGGCCACCATGCTCGACGGTGAAAAACCCCTCGACGACCCCGAGCTGCCACTGGGCCGGCCAACGGCGTGGCTGTTCGGGCCCGAAGCCCACGGTTTGTCAACGGAGCTCGCCGCCAGTGCCGATCACCGGGTGCGCATCCCGATGGCCGGGGGAGCGGAGAGTTTGAACGTCGCCGCGGCCGCTGCGATCTGCCTGTATCAATCTGCGCGCGCGTTGCGACCGGAGTCCCGAGCCTGACCCCACGCGGCATCTTCCGCAAATTTCGGAAAAAGATCTGGAAATCATTGGTGCCGTCGTTGCTGATTGCTACTATTCGGCTCTCGTCCAATAGGCGACCGGCTCTCCGACGAAGGGGAAACTATGTCACTAGTCAGCGTGGTACCAGAGGCCGTATCCGCAGCAAGCGCGAGTTTGCAGGATCTCGGATCTGCGCTACGAGGTGCGAGCACCAAGGCTCTCAATCAGGCAACCGCAATCGCGCCGCCCGCCGCAGACGAGATTTCCTCGGCGATCACAGCGCTCTTCGGTTCCCATGCAGAAGAGTTCGCCGCTGTAAGTGCTCGGGCTTCGGCCTTCCACGCTGATTTCGTGAAGTTGCTCAGCGGCGGCGCGGCCCAGTATGTAAATGCTGAGATCGCCAATGCGCAGCAAACGCTGGTGAACGCGATCAATGCGCCGGCGCAGGCTTTGCTGGGACGTCGGCTGATCGGTCCCGGGGGTGTTGCGCCGGCTCAAGCCATCCATGAGAGCAGCACAATTCCCACGCCCTTTGGCCCAATCACCATCACGCAGGACGCCATCTTCCCCGAAGCTGGACCTCCCGACTTCGGCACCGGCCCCATCCTGGCGGCTATAAACGCCTCCACCCCGCTCGGGCCCCTGTCGTGGTCGATCAACGGACGCATGGACACGACTCTGGCTGCGCCATTTGTATCAACTTTGCAGCTGACGGGGGGGTCTGTCACCGTGCCGCCTCAGCTTCGGCTTCTCATGGCCGCGGCCGGCCCTACGGTTACTGGTGGGTACTCGCTGGTCCACAGCTTTGACGCGTTTACCTCCGCGCTGGGCAGCGGGAACCTCCTGGGTGCTGCTACTGCCTTCTTCTCCTCACCGTTCGATTACGCGAACGCCACGCTGTTCGGCCACCAAATAGTGGAAGTGCCATTGGGCGGGCTCGGCGCCGGGGGGCCGGAGATTACCTTGCGAGTTCCGTTCGGCGGGCTTCTCGCATCGTCTCAGCCGATGACGTTGTATGCGCCCGGCTACAGCGTCACTTCCGGGGGTGTGACTTCAACCTTTGCCGGCGCGAACTTCGCGTTCTCCGGCTCACGCTTTGGCGGGCTCGGTACCGAATTCCTGAAGCTGTTCGGCCTACCGCTCTAGGCCGCGTTGGGCCGCGTTAAGCCGCGGAATTACGCCCCCGCGCCGGTCGCAGGCCGGCGATGGACAGCGTGCTGTGCACCAGAGATCCGGCGCGTTCCATGATGGCGCGCGCAGGTTCCAGCGGGCGGGCGAGCGGCAGCCGGGACCGCGGCGGGAAGTAGTGCATGGGCAGACCGCGGCGATCCCGGGGCGGGCCCATGAATGCCGGCGCCTCGACCAGCGGCGCGTCCTCGCGGATCCGGCCCTCGGCCCGACGGTAGGCGGCCAGCGCCCGCGGGTGCAGCCGGATCTCGTCGGGCACCGCAATAAAGGCCAATTCGACCAGTTTGCCGAACAGGCGCAGCAGTATCTCGTCGCCCGGTGTCCAGCGCATCCCCGCCTTCTCCCGCACGGCGGGTTCGAACAGCCCCGCGGCGATCCAGCGCTGACCCGCGACCATTGGCTTGAGCAGCTGGTCCCAAATCGGGGTGGGCAGCAGGACGAATTTCGGCTTGGGAATCCGTATCTGGAAGATGTCCAGGACGGCCTGGTTGATCTCCAATTCCTCACGGCCGACCCGCTCCCAGTATTCCTGAAAGTCCTCCCAGGACTTGGGCACCGGCCGCATGCTCATGCCGTACATGCGGTACCACTGCACGTGCTCGTCGAACAACTGGCGCTTCTCGGCTTCGGTGAGTCCGCCGCAGAAATACTCGGCCACCTTGATGACGAGCATGAAGAACGTGGCGTGTGCCCAATAGAACGTCTCCGGATTCAGGGCGTGGTAGCGGCGGCCCTCGCCGTCGACTCCTTTGATGGTCCGGTGGTAGCTCTTGATCTGCTGGCCGGTCTGTGCGGCGCGGTCGCCGTCGTAGACCACGCCCATGATCGGGTAGACCGACCGGGCCACCCGCTGCAGGGGTTCGCGCAACAGAATGGAGTGCTCTTCGACCCCGGCGCCCAGTTCCGGGTACATGTTCTGGATCGCCCCGATCCAGATGCCCATCATCCCGGTGCGCAGATCGCCGAAATACTTCCAGGTCAGGGAATCGGGTCCGAGTGGGTCGGTCGGTGTCGTCGATGTGGCAGTCATCACGGCCTCCAAAGCACCTCGGTGTGCGCCCACGATAAATGGTGACAACATACGTTGTCTACGGTTCAAGCATATGCGCCAGAGCGGTGTTATGCAGTCGCCACGCCGTCGCCGCAACCGCGTGATCAGCGGGTTTGGTCCGATATGTGACACGTGTGGCGTGATCGTCGTTGCCGGGTTCAGCCTGGACCGCCTAACGTTGATTCCGTGGAGGTCGGGGCTGACGAATCGGAATCCGGCGAATCTGACCACACGGCAACTGCGGTGGCTGACGAGGCTCCACGACGGCGTTCCCCGGCGAAGTGGCTGCGCAACACCAATCACAGTCCTGGCGTGGTCGGGTTCGTCAAGCGCGCCCGCCGGTTGCTGCCCGGAGACCCGGAATTCGGTGACCCACTGTCCACTGCCGGCGAAGGCGGCCCCCGCGCCGCCGCCCGCGCCGCCGACCGGCTCCTCGGCGATCGCGATGGGGCGTCTCGCGAACTGAGTCTGGGCGTTTTGCAGGTCTGGCAGGCCATGACAGAGGCCGTGTCGCGCCGTCCCGCAAACCCCGAAGTGACGCTGGTGTTCACCGATCTGGTGGGTTTCTCGTCGTGGTCGCTGCAAGCCGGGGACGACGCCGCGCTCACGTTGCTGCGCCAGGTGGCCCGCGCCGTCGAATCCCCACTGCTGGATGCCGGCGGCCACATCGTCAAGCGGATGGGCGACGGGATCATGGCCGTGTTCCGCCGCCCCGATACCGCGGTCAAGGCGGTGCTGCACGCCGAACAGGCGATCAAAACGGTTGAGGTGGAGGGCTTTACACCTCGGATGCGGGTAGGCATTCACACCGGACGCCCGCAGCGACTCGGTTCGGATTGGCTGGGTGTCGACGTCAACATCGCGGCCCGCGTGATGGAACGCGCGACCAAGGGCGGGATCATGATCTCGAGCCCGACCTTGGATTTGATCCCGCAAAGCGACCTGGACGAGCTGGGCGTCACCGTCAAGCGCGCGCGCAGGCCCATGTTTTCCAGCAAACTCACCGGCATCCCACCAGACCTGGCGATCTACCGCCTCAAGACTGGTAGGGACTTGTCAGGTGGCGATAACACGGACGAGACAAACGCCCATGCATAGTGGAAGGCGATGATTTCCAACGTGTTGTCCGGGCTCGCCCGCGTGCGGTTCACCGTGGCGTACGTGGCGGCTCTGGCATTCGTCAGCACCGCGATGCTGCTGATCGACCCGCAGACGCATGACCGGGTGATTCGGCACGCCAGCACCAACCTGCACAACCTTTCGCACGGCCGGCTGGGCACGCTGCTGGGCAGTGCCTTTGTCGTCGAAGCCGGTCCGTTGTACTTCTGGCTGCCATTTCTGACCTGTCTGCTCGTCCTGGCCGAACTGCAGATGCGCACCCTCCGGCTGATCGTCGCGTTCCTCATTGGGCACATCGGCGCCACGCTGGTGGTGGCCGCCGCGCTGGCCGCGGCGGTCAAGCTGGGCTGGATGCCGTGGTCGATCACGCGCGCCAGCGATGTCGGCATGAGCTACGGCGCACTCGCCGTCCTCGGTGCCCTCACGGCCACCATCCCGCGGCAATGGCGGCCCGCCTGGGTCGCATGGTGGCTCGCGGTTAGCGTGTCGGCCGCGATCATCGGCGGCGAGTTCACCAACGCCGGGCACGCCGTGGCTCTGACATTAGGGATGCTGGTTGGCACGCGGTTCCACGGCACCGTGCACTGGACGCCGGTGCGGTGCCTGATGCTGCTCAACGCCGCGGGTTTCGGGTTCCTGATCCTGTCGCACAGCTGGTGGGGGATGTTCGCCGGCACGGTGCTCGGCCTGTCCGGTGCCGCGATCGCCCACCTTGTGTCGCGGCGATTCCGGTCCAGTACACCGGACGCCTCGACGCCTACGGACGGGCCGCAGCCGGCGCCGGTACTAACGGCCGCGCCCTGACCCCAAAGCTGCGCCTCAGTCCTGGCCGGGAAGCCTGGTGATCCGGGACACATGACGTCATGACTTATGATCGGCACTTGCGTCACACCCGTGCCGCGAACCCACAAGCCCACGTTGCGGGCCGCGCTCGAGCCCATCGCGCGGGGTAGCGGCCGGGCAGCCCGACCAGCCTCGTCAGCAAGGAGAGTGCCGCCGCGTGGGTGATCAACCCGTCGACCTATCGCCGGAAGCATTGGCGGAGGCAGTCGAGGCCGCCCAGCGCGCCATCTCCCTCGCCGACAGCCTGGAAGCGCTTGCATACGTCAAGACCGAGTACCTGGGTGACCGCTCGACGCTGGCGCTGGCACGTCAAGCGCTCGGCGGACTGCCCAAGGAAGAACGCGCCGACGCCGGCAAGCGGGTCAACCTCGCCCGCAGCGAAGCCCAACGCCGTTATGACGAACGCCTCGCGGTGTTGCGCGCCGAACGAGACGCCGCGGTACTGGTCGCCGAACGGATCGATGTCACGCTGCCGTCGACGAGGCAGCCGACCGGGGCGCGGCACCCCATCACCATCCTGGCCGAGCACATCGCCGATACCTTCGTCGCGATGGGCTGGGAGCTGGCCGAAGGTCCCGAAGTCGAGACCGAGCAATTCAACTTCGACGCGCTCAACTTCCCGCCCGACCATCCGGCGCGCAGCGAACAGGACACCTTCTACATCGCGCCCGAGAACTCCCGCCAGCTGCTGCGGACCCACACGTCGCCGGTCCAGGTCCGCACATTGCTCGAGCGTGACCTCCCCGTGTACATCATCTCGATCGGTCGGACCTTCCGAACCGACGAACTCGACGCAACCCACACGCCCGTTTTTCACCAGGTCGAGGGATTGGCCGTCGACCGTGGCCTGACCATGGCACACCTGCGCGGCACCCTGGACGCGTTCGCCCGCGCCGAGTTCGGTCCGCTCGCCCGAACCCGGATGCGCCCGCACTTCTTCCCGTTCACCGAACCCTCCGCCGAGGTCGACGTCTGGTTCGCGAACAAGAAGGGGGGTGCCGACTGGGTCGAATGGGGCGGATGCGGGATGGTCCATCCGAACGTGCTGCGGGCGGCCGGCATCGACCCCGAGGTGTACTCCGGCTTCGCCTTCGGCATGGGGCTGGAACGAACCCTGCAGTTCCGTAACGGCATTCCGGACATGCGCGACATGGTCGAAGGCGATGTGCGGTTCTCGCTGCCGTTCGGGGTGGGGGCCTGATGCGGGTCGCCTACAGCTGGTTGCGTGAGGCCGTCTCAGCCGGGGCTCCCGGCTGGGACGCGGGTCCCAATGATCTCGCCCAGGCCCTCGTCCGCATCGGCCACGAGGTCGAAGACGTCGCGACACTCGGTCCCGTCGAGGGCCCGCTGACGGTGGGTCGGGTCACCGAGATCGAGGAACTCACCGAATTCAAAAAGCCGATCCGCGCGTGCCGGGTTGATGTCGGCGCCGACGATCTCCAGGACATCATCTGCGGAGCCACCAACTTCAAGGTCGGTGACCTGGTGGTGGCGGCACTGCCAGGAACTACCCTGCCGGGCAACTTCACTATCGCTGCTCGTAAGACCTACGGCCGCACCTCCAACGGGATGATCTGTTCGGCGGCAGAACTCGGCTTGGGTGCCGACCATTCGGGAATCCTGGTGCTGCCGCCGGGGACCGCAGAACCGGGCGCCGATGCCGGCGCTGTGCTGGGGTTGGACGACGTGGTCTTCCACCTTGCGATCACACCCGACCGCGGATACGGCATGTCCGTGCGCGGCCTGGCGCGCGAGATCGCGTGCGCTTACGACCTGGACTTCGCCGATCCCGCGGATGTCCCACCGTTACCCGTCGAGCGTGAGGCCTGGCCGTTGCGGGTGCACCCCGAGACCGAGGTGCGTCGGTTCGCGCTGCGGCCGGTAATCGGGATCGACCCGAAGGCCGTCACGCCGTGGTGGCTGCAACGTCGCCTGCTGCTGGCCGGCATACGGCCCACGTCGCCGGCCGTCGACGTCACGAACTACGTGATGCTCGAACTCGGTCACCCGATGCACGCCCACGACCGCGCCCGGATCACCGGAAGCCTCGAAGTTCGATTCGCACACCCCGGCGAAACGGTCGTCACGCTCGATGACGTCAAGCGCAAGCTCGAGCCCGTCGACGTATTGATCGTCGATGAGGTCGCAACCGCGGCAATCGGCGGCGTCATGGGTGCGGCCAGCACCGAAGTGCGTGCCGATTCCACCGACATCCTGCTGGAAGCCGCGGTCTGGGATCCCGCGGCCGTGTCGCGCACGCAGCGGCGGCTCCATCTGCCCAGCGAAGCGGCGCGCCGTTACGAGCGGGCGGTGGACCCAGCGATCTCAGTGGCCGTCCTGGACCGTTGCGCCAGTTTGCTTGTCAACATCGCCGGGGGAGTAGCCGAACCGGCCCTTACCGATTGGCGCGGTGATCCGCCGCGCGACGACTGGTCGCTTCCACCGATCGCAATTCCCGCCGATCTGCCGGATCGCTTCGCCGGTGTCGCCTACGCACCGGGAACCACCGCGCGACGTCTGACCCAGGTCGGTGCGCGGGTGAGTCAGGACGGGGACGTTCTGACGGTCACGCCGCCGAGTTGGCGGCCCGATCTGCGGCAACCCGCCGATCTCGTCGAAGAAGTGCTGCGGTTGGAAGGGCTCGAGGTCATTCCCTCCGTACTGCCGTCGGCCCCCGCGGGTCGCGGGTTGTCACCCACGCAGCAGCGGCGGCGCGCGATCGGAAAATCGCTGGCCATGTCGGGATATATCGAGGTGCTGCCAACGCCCTTCTTGCCAGCCGGTGTGTTCGAGTTGTGGGGGTTGGGCGCGGATGACCCGCGGCGGGCCACCACCAAGGTGCTCAACCCACTGGAGGCCGATCGACCAGAGTTGGCCACCACTTTGCTGCCGGCGCTCTTGGAGGCGTTGGGGCGCAACGTATCTCGTGGTCTCGGTGATGCGGCGCTGTTCGCCATCGCGCAGGTTGTCCAGCCGACCGAAATGACCCGCGGCGTCAACCTGATCCCGGTCGACCGCAGGCCCACCGATGCCGAGATCGCCACGCTGGATGCCTCGTTGCCGCGGCAACCCCAGCATGTCGCCGCGGTGCTTACCGGTCTGCGGGAGCCGCGCGGCCCGTGGGGACCCGGCCGCCCCGTCGAGGCCGCCGACGCGTTCGAGGGAGTGCGTATCGTCGCGCGCGCCAGCGGAGTCGACGTGACGCTGCAACCCGCGCAGTACCTGCCGTGGCATCCCGGAAGGTGCGCTGAGGTGCTGATCGCAGGCGCCGTCGTTGGCCACGCCGGGCAGCTGCATCCGGCCGTGATTGAGCGGGCGGGTCTGCCGAAAGGCACGTGCGCCTTCGAGTTGGATCTGGACGCCGTGCCGACCAGCACGGTCCTGCCCGCTCCGCGGGTGTCGCCGTTCCCGGCCGTGTTCCAAGACGTCAGCCTGGTGGTGGCCGCCGACGTGCCCGCCCAGTCCGTCGAGGACGCCGTCCGTGACGGAGCCGGCGCACTGCTCGAAGACATCCAGTTGTTCGACGTCTTCGTGGGCCCGCAGATCGGCGCGGACCGCAAGTCGCTGACGTTCGCGCTGCGGTTTCGGGCGCCGGACCGAACGCTGACCGAGGATGACGCGAGCGCGGCCCGCGATGCCGCGGTGCGTTGCGCCGCCGAGCGGGTCGGCGCCGAACTGCGTCGCTGAGCACGCATCGTCCAGCGGGTCTGCCGTCGACGCGCGGTGCTGGTAGCACGACCGGGTGCCGGACTGCAGTGTTTGCGGCCTGCCAAACCCCTTCTTTCCTGTGTATTTCCTGGAACTTACCGGTGAGTAGCTTGAACTTACTTGCAAGTAAGAAGCTCCGGATTAACGCTGACTTCACCATCACGACCGCTGGTCATCGGGCAAAAACCAAAGGAGATCAACATGTCGTTTGTAATCGCGGCACCGGAGCTGCTGCACAGCGCGGCCCAAGACTTGGCGAGTATCAACACGTCGCTTGCCGAGGCCACTGCGATTGCTTCTGCCCCTACGACTGGGATCGCGGCTGCAGCTCAGGACGAAGTGTCGTCCGCGATTGCTTCTCTGTTCGGTGAGTTCGGCCAGGAATTTCAGACCCTCAGCTCCCAGTCGCAGATTTTTCACCAAGAGTTCGTCGAGTTGATGTCCGCAGGCGCACAGGCTTATGCAGTCGCCGAGGGGTCTAACGCGGAGCAGACCCTCCTGGGCGCGCTAAGCGCAACGGGCCAATCGTTGTTCGGGAACACGCTGCCGAGCGGCGCCGCCGCTGCCTCATCGATGACGGGTTTGGCCTCGTTCGTGGGTACGGTCGCAGCGCCCTACCAAACGTTGGTCGCGAATACGGTCAGCAACGCACAAGCCATCGGAAGCACGCTCAGCGCCTATCGGTTCCCGTTCCTACAGCAGTTGGTGAGCAACCAACTCGGTTACGGGCAGACGATTGCAACATCTATTGAGGCCGGCATTGCAAACTTTCCCGCTGAATTAGCCAACTTGCCGACAGCGATCGAAACCGGTGTACAGCAACTCCTGACGATCAATCCTGTGTCGTTGCTGCAAGGGTTCGTCGATAGCCAGGTCAGTTTCGCGCAGACAATAAGCGGCGGGCTGCTGGGTGCCGCGCGCGACTTGGGCACCGGGCTGCAAAGCCTGCCGCCGGGCTTGACCGCGGCTTTCCAGGACTTATTGTCGGGGAACGGGGCTGCTGCCTATGCCGACCTGAACTCCGCTTTGGTGAACGCGTTCCTGCCGGGATTCGATGCGACTGTCACCCTCTCGGATTCGGGGTCGGCGCTGGTCGACATCATCCCCATGGGTCCGCTCGGCGAGCTCGCACCAATCCTGGCACTTCCCGGTCAGATGGCGCAGAACTTCACCAACCTCTTGCCGCCTGGATCCGTACCGGCACAGATCTCGCAGAACGCGACCAATCTAGTTTCCGCTCTGACCAATTTCGGAACGACGCTCAGTATCAGTAATACGGCCCACCTCACGTTTGGGCTGCCGCTGCAGCTCGTCCTCGACGGCATCGGCGGGCCAGCCAACGCGTTGAGTGCGGTCAATGCGAGTTCGGTGGCGTTCGTTTCCGCGATCCAGGCCGGGAACGTGCCGGCAGCTGCTGCTGCAATTCTTGATGCGCCCGCCGTCATCGCCGATGCGTATCTGAACGGCACCACTGTCATCTCATTGCCGCCCGCGCTGGTCGACTTACTCGGCACCGGCACACCTCTTCCGTCGACCACTGAGATCCAGCTTGGCGGGATACTTGCGCCGCTGAGCCTGCCGCAGGTTTTCGTTAACGCCGGACCCGGTTTCGAACACCTGCAGCTTGAATTGTCGGGCGACACCGAGATCGGTGGCCTAATCCCCGGCCTACTGAGTTTCGGTACTCAGCTGGCACAGGCAATCACCCCGATGTCTTAGAACTAACCGGGGGCTCACACCTGACTCGACGTCCTTACCATGCCGTCACAATCCCGTTGGGATCAGCTCGCGCCGTCACGAGCCAGAACATGGATGTATCAGACGCTGTGAAGACCATCGCCTCCTAGACAGCATTGGGCCGGTAGTTGGCGTACGGCACCGCCGCGGGTTCCCGCCTGCCTGGATGAATACATCTGAGGTGGCGCCGAGCTCTGCCTACTGCAGAAACCGGCTAAACCTGCCAGTTTCCTGTGAAAATCCACAACTTACTTGCCAGTAGGGTGAGCTGAGATAAATTCATTACGCACTGTGACCACCGGTCACGATTCGGGCAAGTGATGAGGAGTTGTTTATGTCATTCGTGTTCGCCGCGCCGGAGCTCGTGGAAGCGGCAGCGCAGAACCTGGCCGGTATCAGTTCGTCCCTGGGCCAGGCCACAGCGGCTGCGGCGGCCCCGACTACCGGCATATTGGCGGCGGGTGCCGATGAGGTGTCGGCCGCGATTGCGCAACTCTTCGGCACACACGGTCAGGAGTTCCAGGCTCTGAGCGCCCAGGCGGCAGCGTTCCACCAAGAATTCGTCGGGATGTTGAACGCTGGTGCCAGCGCGTACGCCAGCGCCGAGGCCTCGGGCGTGCAAGCACTGATGTCGGGCGCCTCGGGCGGAATGGCTCCGATCGGCAACCTGGGCCAAACCATCAGCACCGCAATTCAGGCAGAGGTCCAAGGCATCAGCGGCGTCCTCGGCGGCGCACCCAGTGCCTTCGGCGTTGCCGCCGGCATGCCTGCGGCGATCCAAGACCTCAACGCCTTTGGTGCTGCAGTTGCCGCGCCGTATCAAGCGCTCGCGGCGAATACGACAGCGAACCTCCAGGCTATCCACAACACGTTCGCCGCCAATCCCTTCCCGTTCCTGAACCAAGTTGTCAATAATCAGGTCGGTTACGCCCAACAGTTTGCTACGGGTCTCCAGGGGGCCATCCAGAATCTGCCCGCCGAGCTGGCCAACGCGCCTCTTAACATCCAAGCCTCGTTGCAGGCGCTTGCGAGCGCTAACCCGGCAGCATTCCTGCAGCAGGTAGCCAACAACCAAATCAATTTCGCACAAACGATTGTTACTGGTCTGACGACTGCAGGGCACGACTTAGGTACCGGATTATCGGGGCTTCCGGCGAGTTTCCAAACCGCTTTCCAGGACCTCGTAGCGGGCAACGTCACCGGAGCGGCCAACGCCCTGGGACAGGGGCTGGAGAATGTCTTTCTTCCGGGTTTTCAGGACATTTCGTTCACACTGGGCGATACGGCGCTGATCCCGATCACTCCGCTTGGTCCGCTTGGCGATTTGTTGCCGATATTCTCGATCCCCGGGCAGATGGCCCAAAACTTCACCAATCTGCTTCCTGCCGCGTCCATCCCTGGTCAGATCGCGCAGCACGCCACCAATGTGCTTGACGTGCTCACCAATTTCGGATCGACGTTCGACCCCACTACGTTAGGCATCAACTTCGGTCTGCCTTTGCGGTTGCTGTTTGATGGCATAGGCGCGCCGATCAATGGTCTCGTTGCACTCAATTCCAGCATGACGGCTTTCGTCAGCGCAGTGCAAACCGGCAACGTCGCTGGGGCGGCCGCCGCCGTGCTCGACGCTCCGGCCGTTTTTGCCGACGGCTTCCTCAACGGTCAGACGTTTGTAAGCCTGCCGCCGCTGACCACAACCGTGGACTTCGGTATACCGGGTCTTCCTCCGTCGTCCCTCACCGCAGTGGCCGAATTACCCCTTGGCGGCCTGCTGACTCCATTAAGTCCCATTGACAGCAACATCGGAGTCTTGCCCGGCACGCCAGTCGGCGGTCTCATCCCCGGTCTTCTGAGTTTCCAGTCCGAGCTCGCAGCGGCGATTACCAACCTCATGTAGTGGGGGGCGCGGCCAGGACACCACGGTTCCGAGGTGTCCTGGCCGAACGCCCGGCGTCACTGATCGAGAGGGCGTCCGCGCGTTTGCCGCGTCACCCTTCCCTCCCGTAGTGGATTCGACGATTACGCCTTGGTGACCAAGCACTCAATATATTTTTGGTAGAGATGTTTAGGTCTTGTAAATAGCGGGTACAGCCCGGCGTACGTCGGGTGTGCGTCGAGGGGAGATCGTCGTGTCTTTTGTGGTCGCTGAAACAGATTTCGTATCAGCCGCAGCAGGTCAACTGGCGAATCTTCGCTCCTCGCTCAGCGAGGCGGCGGCCACCGCGGCCGGCCCCACGACCGGTATCGCTGCCGCGGCCAGCGACGAAATCTCGGCGGCCATCGCCCGGGTATTCGGTGCCTTCGGCCAGGACTTCCAAGCGGTCAACAGCCAGGCAGCAGCGTTCAATGCTGAGTTTGTGCGGTTACTGAATGGCGGCGCGGCCGCATACGTCAGCGCCGAGATCGCCAATGCCGAGCGGACCTTGCTGAGCGGCGGCTTCGGATTTCCCACGGCCGCGTCCACAAACCCACTGGGCGACTTGCTTGGGGGACTGCTTGGCGGCACCACCAGTGGCGGTGGCAGTGGCCTACCGATTCCGACCGGCGGACTGACCGGGCTGTTGGGCCCGCTGACCGGCGGCACCGGGGGACTCCTGGCACCCCTATCGCCTGCCCTCGCCCCGCTCCTCGGTGGCTTGGGCCAATTGCCCGGACTGGGTCCCATTCTTGGTGGCCTGGGCACCACCCTGTTTCCGCCGAGCCTCGTCGCGCCCAGCGTCATCGGCGCCCCTAATCCGTATCTGACCCTGCTGGAGAACACCGCACGGAACCTGAACAGTCTCGGGGCGAACTATCGGCCGTTCCCCATCCTGAGCCAAATTGCCGTCAATCAGTCCTTCTATGCACAGCTCGCCGCCCACGACCTCGCCCTGTTCGTTCAGGGTTTCCCGGCGAATGTGCCGGCGAATATCGAACTTGCTCTCCAAGACCTCGCGGCATTCAACTTGGCGACGCAGGTAGAGACCTACGTCAAGGGCGCGACAGCGTTCGCCGACGTACTCGGGACGCAGTTCGCGGCGTTCGGCGCCGGCATCCAGCAAACCTTCCCGACGTTCCAGCACGACCTGGATCTGGCCGGTGTTGCGATCCAGCAGGGTAATTACCACCAGGCGGTGCAGTACGGGGCTCACAGCCTCATCGACCTCTTCATCACCGGGTTCGACACGAGTGGCCTAGGTATCAGCATTGGCGGAAACCTGCCGCTTGCCCCGTCGATCAACATCGCGGGACCGATCGGAGTTGAGGGCCCGGCGGGGGCTCTCCTGCCCATCCTCACCGCCCTCGGAGCGCAGGCGCAGGGCACTGCCAGCTTGTTACCGGCCAACTCGATTCCTGGCATGATGGCGCGGAACTTGGCCAACGGGATTGGCACCCTTACCAACGCCGGCGTGTCGGCAGACTTTGCGTTCACCCTGGACCTCAATCCACTGAGTCCAAACTTCGGCGGCACCCTCGCCGGCGAAGCTATTTTCGGACTGCCCCTGCAGCTCGGTTTTGCGATTCTGGGGCCGCCATTCGCCGGCCTCGACGGCCTGGCGGAAGGCGCGACGTTCTTCTCGACCTCGTTGGCTAACGGAGACCTTCTGGGAGCAGCGAGTGCCATTGGTAACACGCCGGCGTACATTATGGACGGTTTCCTCAACGGCGAAGTCATCATCGATCAGCCGCTTCCGGTGACAGTGACGCTCGCAGGGATACCAGTCACGCTGCCGACCATTGCGCACCTGCCCTTGACCGGGCTTCTGGTTCCGCCGCACGAAATTTCGGCTACCGTGCCACTGAGCCAATTACTTCTTCCGAACGTTCCGCTTCTCCCAGACATCAATGTGCCTCTCGGCGGAACCAAGTTCGGCGGTATCTTCCCGTTCTTGCTGAACACCCTGCCGCAGCAAATCGCCCAATCCATGTCCTACACCAACACTCTCTAGTCAGTTGGTGTGAGCAGCGCTGGGTATTGCCTTGCGCTTGTGCGGCTTGGGTCGTAGTCAAAGATCCGTTGGGATCCGACCATCCGACCTGCAATAGCTGAAGTCTTGCGAGACAACAGTATTCAGTCAAATCTGCGGCGTCTGCTATCGGCAGCTGCTATCACGTGTAGCAACCTGAGTGCCTATGTCGTGCTATGCCGAGCCGATGATCCCTGGCACAGTCCGGCCGGCTAAAAGACGCGGCGCCGGAGTTCGGGTGTCCGAACCTCCGGCGCCGCGCTGTCGGGCTAATTCGCCCCAGGTGCTGACTCCTAGGTGCTCACAGAGACGTTCAACGCGGCCTGAAGAGCCAGCTGGAGGTTCAGCA
Source organism: Mycobacterium asiaticum (assembly GCF_001673635.1). Classification (GTDB taxonomy): domain Bacteria; phylum Actinomycetota; class Actinomycetes; order Mycobacteriales; family Mycobacteriaceae; genus Mycobacterium; species Mycobacterium asiaticum_C. Next base: position 1,993 of record NZ_LZMH01000084.1, on the reverse strand, counting down.
ACGCCTGGTTCAGGCTGACGGCAAGGTTAACCGCGGTCGAATTCAGTGACACCAGCAGAGATCCGCCCGTCTGCGCGAGCCCGGTGAGGGCGGTCTGGATACCTGCCACCAGCGGGCCGCCAGTCTGGACGAATCCGGAGAGACCGGTACCGAGGCTGGCGCCGAAGGCGTCGGTGAAGACTTCGGTGACCTGAGTGACCGCGTTCGCCCAGATGCTTGCCAGGGCCATACCGGTTTGACTGCCTCCTGCGAGCGCAGCGGCGAGATTAGCCGCCACGGCCGCACCCGTTTGGCCCAGGCCGCTCAATCCGGTGGACAGGCCTGCCGAGAGAGCCTCACCGGCGTCCACCAAACTGTTCAGCGAACCCGAGAGGGCGGCACCGAGTTGGGCGCCGATGTTGGCGCTCAGGTTGGCTGACACCGATGCGTTGAGGTTGGCGAATGCAGCACTCAGAGCGGCACTGAGGCCGTTGAGGCCGCCAGTGAACGAACCGCCCAGCGCAGCACCGAGGTTGGCGGCGAGGTTCTGGCCGGTGGCGACCAGGCCGTTGAACCCGGCTTGCAACGCGCCCAGACCGCCGTTGAAGGCCGCGGTCAGGGTAGGCAACCCGCCGGCGAACGTGGCGTTGAGGGCCGCGTTCAGGCTGTTGAGGCCGGTGCCGAGGGCACCACTGAACGCTGCGTTCAGTCCCGCGATGCCCGCGTTGAATCCGCCTGTCAAGGCGGCGCCGAACTGGGCACCAAGGGCGGGCAGGTTGATTGCCGGCAGTGTCGCGCTCAGGCCGGCCACCAGCGTCTGCCCGGCGTTGACCAGGCCACTGAGCCCGGCCTGGAAGCCGGAGATGCCACCGGTGATAGCCGCATTCAGCGCTGGCAGACTGCCTGAGAACGCCCCGGTGAGGGCAGCGGACAGACCGCTGATGCTGGCCCCAATGCTGCCTGACAGCGCTGCGTTGAGCGCGGCGGACAACGCCGGAAGGTTGAAATTCGGGAGGGCCGGCAAGGTGAACGGTGGCAGCGTCGGGAAGCTGAACGGCGGCAACGCAAATGGCGGCAGCGTGATGTTGCCAGCCAGGTTGATCAACGAGTTGATCCCGGCGTTGATGCTGGCGCCGATGTCCGGAAGTGCAGGCAGCGGCGGGAAGCTGAACGGCGGCAACGCTAGCGGAGGCAGGGCAAGCGGCGGGAGCTGCAAGCTGGCCGCGAGAGTCTGACCGAAGTTGACTGCCGCGGTAATGCCGCCCGCGATAGAGGCACCGATCTCGGGAAGCGTCGGCAATTGGATGTTGAATGGCGGCAGCGTGAATGGCGGCAGCGTGAATGGCGGCAGCGTGAGCGGGGGCAGCGCGAGTGGCGGCAGGCTCAGGTTGCCGGCGAGGTTGACCAGGGTGTTGAGTCCACCGGTCAGGGCGGCACCGAAGTCGGGCAGCACCAGGCCCGGGAAGCCCGGGATGGAGATGCCCGGCAGGCCGAAGTTCAGCGGCGGGAACTGGAAGCCGGGGAACCCAGGCAGCGGCGGCAGGCTCAAGTTGCCGGCGAGGTTGACCAGGGTGTTGAGTCCGCCGGTCAGGGCGGCACCGAAGTCAGGCAGGACCAGGCCGGGCAGGCCGGGGATGGTGATGCCGGGCAGGCCGAAGTTCAGCGGCGGGAACTGGAAGCCGGGGAACCCAGGCAGCGGCGGCAGGCTCAAGTTGCCGGCGAGGTTGACCAGGGTGTTGAGTCCGCCGGTCAGGGCGGCACCGAAGTCAGGCAGCACCAGGCCGGGCAGGCCGGGGATGGTGATGCCGGGCAGGCCGAAGTTCAGCGGCGGGAACTGGAAGCCGGGGAACCCAGGCAGCGGCGGCAGGCTCAAGTTGCCGGCGAGGTTGACCAGGGTGTTGAGTCCACCGGTCAGGGCGGCACCGAAGTCAGGCAGCACCAGGCCGGGCAGGCCGGGGATGGTGATGCCGGGCAGGCCGAAGTTCAGCGGCGGGAACTGGAAGCCGGGGAACCC
>NZ_LZMH01000083.1 GCF_001673635.1 Mycobacterium asiaticum | reverse complement strand
GGGAGCCCTGGGACGTCCGCGGGAGCCCAGGGGAGTATGTGCGTCGTTGCCCGGCTTGGAGCGACAATGTCGCTGAACGCCTGGGCGGTGCTGGCGGCTTGAGAGATTACTGCGATGGGGCTGGTGTGGGATCGGTCTGGTGAGCGCCGGGGAGGCCGGGGAGCCCGGCTGAGCGGTATTCCGGCTAGCTGGGCGCTATTCCGGCTAGCTGGGCGCCATGCGCATCTTGCCCTCGCCTGAGACAGTGACCTTTGCCCGGCTTGCAGCGACAAACCATCGACAGTTGCTGCGGCTAAATAACTTTCAGCGACATTGTCGCTGAAAGGCGGGCAACGATGCACATACTCCCCGGGCTCCGCGGGAACCCCGGGCTCCGCGGGAACCCCGGGCTCCGCGGGCCCCCGGGCTCCCCGGGCTCCGCGGGCTCCGCGGGCTCCGCGGGCTCCGCCGGCTCCCCGGGCTCCGCGGGCTCCGCGGGATCCGCCGGCTCCCCGGCGCCCGGATCCTCCCGAAGACGCTACGATTCAACCCCGCGGGCGACGGGGCGCCCGGGATCCGAACTCCACTCCGACCAGGACCCCGGGAATAGTGCGGCCTCGTGGCCGGCGGCGGCCAGCGCGGCGATCACCACGGTGGCGGTGACGCCCGATCCGCAGTAAGCCCCGACGGGCACGGCCGGATCGATACCGCGCTCGGACAACATGCGCGCTAGCCCCGCATCGTCCAGGAATGTCCCGTCGGCCGTCAGCAACGTCGCAAAAGGCAAATTCTTCGCGCCGGGAATGTGCCCGCCGACCGGATCGACGGTTTCGGAGTCACCGGTATAACGCTCCTTCGCGCGCGCATCGAAGAGCGGCACGTCGCCCGCGCCGGCTTGCTCGGCCGTCAAGGTGGGCCGGCTGCCGGCATACAAATCCTGCTGGGGCACAGTCACATTCCCGGATTGCGGGTCCACCGCACCGGTCTCCACGGCGCCACCGGAGGCAAGCCACGCGGCCCATCCGCCGTCCAGGATCCGCACGTCGGGCAGGCCCGCAGCGGTCAGCACCCACCATGCCCGCCCGGAACCGGCCCTATTCCAGTCGTCGTACACCACCACCGGTACGCCTTCGCGAACTCCCCAGCGCCGCAACGCTTCTTGCAGCTTGTCCCCAGACGGAAGGGGGTGACGTCCACGCCCGGTGATGCTGTGATCGCTGAGTTCGTCCTCCAGGGACACATACACCGCGCCGGGTATGTGACCGTCCAGGTAGGCGGGGCGCCCATCGGGAACATCGAGTCGCCAGCGCACATCGAGTATCGCCGGAGGCCCGCCCGCATGGATGCGCTCGGCTAGTTCGGCGGGCGTGATGAGCACAGCGTTGCGAGAATTCATCGGTCCACCGTATCCGGCTAGGCGTAGGCTCCTGACGGATAGCAGCGGCAAACGGGAGCCGGGATGGGCAACACATATCGGGTCGCGCATGTCGGCACCGGTTACACCGGGTCGATCGCGCTCAGACAGATCCTGCGGGCACCGCACCTGCAACTGGTCGGCCAGTTGGTGCACAGTCCCGAGAAGGTGGGCCGCGATTCCGGTGAGCTGGTGGGCGAACCACCGGCCGGCGTCCTGGCAACCGACAGCATGACGGACTTTCTGGCACTGGAGGCTGACTGCGTCAGTTACTTCGGCGCGGTCGCCGGCCGTGCGGGCAGCGCCGTCATCGACGATCTGTGCGGCCTGCTGGCCAGCGGGAAAAACGTCGTCATCCCGTCTTACCCGCCGCTGTTCCACCCCGCATCGCTGGACGACGCCACGCGAAACCGACTCGACGCGGCCGGCCGTCAAGGCAACAGTTCGCTGCTGGCGACGGGGATTGCGCCCGGCTTCACCAGTGACATGCTCGCGCTGCATGCCGCCAGTATGAGCGCGGATCCCGCAAGAGTCGTTGTCCAGGAACGTATCCCGTGCGGCTCCTACAGCGTGCCCGGATTCTTCACGATGCTCGGCTTCGGCCGCACGCCCGAGCAGGACGCGCGGATGTACCCGCCGGGGGCGATGGTCCCACACCTCGAGCCGCCGCTGCGGCTGCTGGCCCAAGGCCTCGGGATGACGGTCGCGGCCATCCATGAGCACCGCGACGTGGCAGTGGCCGATCGTCACTACAGCTTCGCGGCCGGTGAGATCACGCCGGGCACCATCGCCAGCGTGCGGATGAGTTTTGACGTCGTCGTCGGAGGTCAACCGCGCATCCATTATTCGTCGATCTGGTCCATGCCCGAGGAGCCGGTGGAGGATTGGGCACCGGTGATCACACCCGGCAGCCCCAGCCGGCGGTTCACCCGGATCACCGTCGAGGGGGAACCGCCGGTGCAGCTCGACTTTTCACTCAACGGCGGCGACCTGCCCGGCTCGGCAGCAACCGCGGCGCGGGTGGTCAATGCGATACCGGCGGTGCACCGCGCGAGGCCGGGACTGCTGAGTTCGCTCGACCTCGTCATCGGCGCAAACGCGGGCACGTGAGAAGACAGTGCCGATCATCTACCTGATCACGTGCGCGCTGGTTCTCAGCCTCCTGACCGCAATCCCAGCTGCGGCGCTACCCGACACGAACTGCACCCTGAAGACACCGGTGCGGGAAGTGCAGAACCTGAGCCAATTGCCAACCGAACTAAGCAAACTACTCCCGGCAATTGCCGACATCGGTGCGCCGTTCAACAAGACGGATTCGGTCGATGACCCGGATCTGCCCTTCCGGCGCCTGATTCGGGCCGGCAGCCACGGGGATGACTGGTTCGTCTGGTACGAGCACGGCGGCGTGGGCTACTTCTGGCAGGCCGTGGTCGCGCGGGCGCCGTCCAACGGGCCGGCGATCGTACTTGCCGACGCCGGAACCGTTTCCGACGCGCTGTGCACCTTCACCGACGGTGTCCTGGCCGGGCGGGTACCGCCCTACCCGGCCGGTACCTGGGCGGCCGGCGCCCTCTGAATCACAACTCCACCAGCGCTTGGAGCCCCTCCAGGTAATGCTGGAGGGACGTGTGAGCCAGGGTGACGCCGACTCTGGTGGCGCCATGTTCGAGCGCTTCACCGATGAGATGGCGGGCGCGGTCCGGCTCCTCGAGCGGGGCCACACGGCCTGGGGCGCCGAGTATCACCTCGAAACCAGGTGGAATATCGAAGCGGCCCAACCACTCTCGTGCCTGCTCCAAAGACACACTGAAGGGTGCCCAGCCGTCGGCCAATGTGACCGCTCGACGTAGCGAGCGCAGCGTGCGGCCGCCGACCCAGATGGGAAGGTGCTCCTGTACCGCGCTCGGGTCGACGACCATGCCGCCGAACGAATAGAACTCACCGCGGTAAGCCGGTTCGGGTGACGACAGAGCCGCACGCAGCGCCCGCAGGGCGTCATCACCGCGCGGTCCGCGATCCTCGAACGGCGCACCGATGAGGTCGAACTCTTCTTTGAGCGACCCGACGCCGACACCGAGGACGAGCCTGCCGTTGCTGATCCTGTCCAGGGTGCCGTAACGCTTGGCGATCTCCAGCGGATGGTGATAGCCCAGCACCAAGACGTTGGTGGCCAACCGGATTCGGTGTGTCCGGGCGGCGAGATACCCGAATGTCGCCAGTGGATCCCAATAGCGGGTCCCGCGGCGGCCCCGCTCGCCGGCGGGCAGCGCGATGTGCTCGCTGCAGGTCAGGTGGTGGTAACCGAGGCGGTCAGCGGACTCGGCAATCGTGGCGACGTCCTCGATCGTGGCATCGATCTCCCAATCGGCGCTGACGCCGGGGAACATGGTCAGCACGGGCGTCGAGATGGACAGCTTTGCCGCCGAGATGCTCATCGCGCTAGATTCTAACAGTGCTCGAATTGATTCGAACGTGGCTCGAATGACGAGCTCGGTCCGCCGGGCATACGGCGAGCTGGACCGCGCCCGAGTGGTGTCCGCGCTGCGCGAGCTGGCGCGGCGCAGCGGCGTGCAGCGGGTGACGATGCGGGAGTTGGCCGCCGAACTGGGCGCCGCGGCACCATCGGTGTACTACCACGTACCCGGAAAGCAAGCGGCTCTGGATCTGCTCGCCGAATCGGTGCTGGCCGACATTCCAGTCCCGGCTGCCGGGCCCTGGGATGCCCGGCTTGTCGAACTATATTGCGCGGCACGCGAAGTCATCCTCAGTGTGCCGGGTGTGGCGGGGATTCTGCAGACGGGCGCCGGCGGGGAGCGCGCCCGTCGGCTCGATCGGCTCAGCCGTGCATTGCTCGCCGAGGCCGGGCTCACCAAAGCAGCTGCCGCCGCCGCACACACGGTGCTGTACACCTACCTGCTGGGCTCGGTGAGCTTGGCGGAGGCGCGCGGTCAGCGCGATTCCAGCAGGCGGTTCCGTGCCGGTCTGGATGTGGTCATCGCCGGTATCAAGGCATCAGAGGGGGAGTCATGACCGTTCCGAGACTGGGTTCGCTGGTGGTCGAAAACCAGGACAGCCAGGCCGATCGAGACGCCGCGGCCGTCCTGGATCCCGACACATTCGTGGTGGGTGCCCCGTTCGACGCGCTCGCCAGACTGCGCGCGGACGCCCCCGTGCACCCGGTGCAGATGTCCGGACTGCCCCGTGCGTGGCTATTGACCAAGCACGCCGACGTGCGACTGGTCAGCCGCGACACGGATACCTTCACCAGCAGCAGGGGCAACACCCTCGTCGAGGTCGCGGCCGGCCCCACCTCGGCGATGCTGCCGGGTATCGACCCGCCGCGGCATGTGCACTACCGCAAGCTGATCAACCAGGGCTTCACCGCCCGCAACGTGCTGCGCCTGGAACCCCACATGCGACAGGTGGCCCGCAGGATCGTCGCCGACATCAAGGACAAAGGTGAGTTCGACGCGGTGCCCGACATTTCTGCGGAGATGTCGCTGCAGGTCATCGCCGACGTGCTCGGCGTGCCGGCCGAAGACCGGCTGGAGGTGTTCCGCTGGAGCAATGCGATCGGAACCCTGGGCATCGAGGATCCCGACTACGCGCCCACACCCGAAGCGCTCGGGCAGGCGGCGGCCGAGATGTTCTCCTACTGCAACGAACTCGTCGCGCGGCGACGTAAGCACGGCCTGACCGACGACATCCTGTCCGCACTGCTGGCCGCTGAGGTCGACGGCGAAAAACTCAACCGCGACCAGCTCAACGAATTCTTCCTGCTGCTGGCGATTGCCGGCAACGAAACGACGCGAAACACGCTGAGCCACGGCATCTTGGCGCTCTCGGAACACCCCGAACAACGGGCACTGCTGTCCGCGGACCGCGACGCCGTCAAGCCCGCGGTGGAGGAATTGCTGCGCTGGGCGACGCCGGTGATGCACTTCCGGCGCACCGTCACCCGCGACGTCGACATCCGCGGGCAGCGGATACCCGCCGGGGATTGGGTGCTGATGCACTACCTTTCGGCCAACCGTGACGAGGAGGTGTTCGAGGAGGCCGATCAGTTCGACGTGACCCGCACCGACGCCGGGCATGCCGCGTTCGGGGGCGGCGGCGTGCACTTCTGTCTCGGCGCCCAATTGGCCCGGCTCGAGTTACGTGTGCTGCTGGAGGAGCTGTATCCGAACGTGCCGGAACTCACCGTCACCGGACCGCCGGACCGGCTGCGGTCGTCGTTCTTCCATGGGATCAAACGGCTTCCCTGTAGCACCGGTTAGTCGTCGGGGTGGCCAGACCAGCGCCGCAGCGACAATTGCAGATTCTGTTCCGCGGAGCCACTGAATTCGTCGGCGGCCCAGGCGACATAACCGTCGGGCCGGATCAACATCGCCGCGGCGGCTGGTTCGGCGATCGCGCCACGCACTATTTCCACCCGGTGAGACCACCCGGCGGCCGCCACCGCGGCGCCACCACCGCACAGGTCGAGCAACACCGCGCGCCCCTGATGCAACAGATCGGCGACCCGCCGGCCACCATCCAGCGTCAGGTCGGGAACCAGGCGCCCGGCCAGGGGATGGTCATCGCCGACGTCGTAGCGGACGTCCGAGCCTGCCAGCAGGTTGGCCATGTGCCGCAACACCGTTGGCATGCTGAACAGTTCACCCAACAATTCGCGCAGCGCACCCACCTCCGGCCCCGGCGCCATCAGCGCGGTCTGCGCCAGCGAATGCATCATCACCCGCTGCCCGACCGGGTAGCGCTCGGACTGGTAGGTGTCGAGCAGCCCCGGCGGTGCCCACCCGTGGATCTCCGCGGCCAGCTTCCAGCCGAGGTTCACCGCGTCCTGCAGGCCGAGATTCAGGCCCGGTCCGCCGATCGCGCTGTGCACATGGGCGGCGTCGCCCAACAGCAGCACGCGACCGTCCCGGTAGCGCTCGGCCTGACGGGTGTTCCACCCGTTGAGCCGCCGAAGGGCATGTGGTCCATCACCTTTGGGTTCGTTGATCGGCAGATCGACACCCAGCACTCGTCGTGCGCTCTCCCGTAGTTCGGCCACCGTCATCGGGGTGTTCTCAACGGGCGGGCCGACTTCGAACGTGCCGAACAACGGCCTACCCGGTTCGAACTCCGCGTATATCAACCCGCCCCGATCCAAACGGGTATGGCCGAAACCGAGTCTGCCGAAGCCGGGGATTTCCAGGCCGCCGTGCCCGTCCCGCAGCCCCTCGGGGATGTGCACGTGCGCGAGCCGGGCCACGGTGGGTGAGGTGCTGCCCGGGAAGTCTATGCCCATCGCTTTGCGAACCGGACTGCGCCCGCCGTCGGCGCCGACCAGGTGATCGGCGACGATGGTGTAGTTGCATTCGGGTGAAGAGACCCGCACCGCAACGGAGTCCGGTCCGGCCTGCAAGCCTGTGAGTTCATGCCCCCAGCGCAGATCGACACCCAGGTCGCGCGCCCGCCTCTCCAGTAACCGCACCAGCCGCGGTTGAGAGATGCGCAGCGCGTACATCGGGTTGTCGGCCAGGCCGGAAAAGCTCAGCGGCATCGCCGCAAACATCCAGCCGAGGCTCGGTTGCGGCGGGCCCGGTTCACCACTGAAGGTCTGGTACAGCCCCCGGTGATCGAGCATCCGAACGACCTGGCCGACAAGGCCGTTGGCTTTGGGCTCCAAGCTCGGGCCGGGCAGCAGATCCAACACCACCGGTCGGATACCGGTGAGCGCAAGCTCGCAGGCCAGCATCAGCCCGTTGGGGCCGGCACCGGAAATGACGACTGGGCTTTCTCGACGGTCATGAGCGTCGGACGGGCATGGGCAGACCGGCGGCGACGGCGGCCAGTCCGTCGCGGATCAGCGTGGTGATCGCAACCGGAGGATCGGCCGCCACATAGGCATCCGCCGCGGCGTCGCCGACGGCACGCACGACAGCGACCACCAGGCGCGGATACATGTCGCGCCGGGGGTCGGTGCCGGTGCGTTCGGCGATGGCCTCGAGCCACCCGTCGAACAGGTCTTTGGCCACCGCATCGCGGATTTGTGGGCTCAGCAACAACTTTCGGACCTCGGCGAGTTCCTGGCGGCTGGGCAACCAGTTCGCCTCACCGTCGAATTCGGCGAAGTCCTCTTCCAGGGGCGTCAGCACGGCGTTGGTGATTGCGGTCCACAACGGTTCGTCGGCGGGCCGGCGGCGCAGTTCGGCGACGCTGCGGCGCATCCGTTCGGTTTGCCGGTAGGCCAGCGCCTCGTATTTGCCGGCGAAGTAGTTGGTGAAGGTCCGCAGCGACACCCCGGCGAGGTTGGCGATGTCCTCCCGGGTGATGTTCTCCAGACCGTGGTCGAACGCCAACCGCAACGCCGCGTCACTGAGGGCGCGTCTGGTGTCGGCCTTTTTGCGTTCCCGCAGCCCCAAAGTGGTCACGGGGCACCACGATAGCCAGATTTTGCCTACCGGGCAAAAATGCCTGGCAGGCAGCTATCCTGCGTCAGCGGGGCCCAGCAGCCGCACCTCTTCCAGGTCCAGGGTGGACTGTAGTTCCCGCAGCACGATGTCATCGATATGGCGCTGGTCGCGAAGCTCGGTGATGGCCTGGCGTTTACGGTCCAGCACCCGGAGCCGGATCTCCCGGATCAGGTCACCCTTTTCGGCCAAGTGGTTGTTCGGCGAATCATCGGCACCGGCCTCGACGAGCATGGCGTGCTCCTCGTACTCCTTTTGCAGCCGGGCCAAGATCTTGGGGCCCGCACCGAGTTCTGCCGCGACCTCGGGCAGCGCCGCCAACGCCGCTTCGGCGCCGCGGGCACGGGCTAGCTGTACTTCCTCGGCGCGGGCGACATCCTCGGGCAAGTGGGCCCACCGCACGACGGCCGGCAGCGTGCTGCCCTGTACCAGGACGGTCACCAGGATGACGACCGAGACCACGAAGATGATCAGGCTGCGGTCGGGGAACGGGGCACCGGTGTGTGTTTCCAGGGGTATGGCCAGCGCCGCCGCCAGTGACACCGCTCCACGGAAACCGGCCCAGCTGGTGACGCAGCGTTGCCGGAAATCCACATGAGTCGGCGGGTGCCGCAGACTCTTGTCGATGGCGCGACCCAGCACGGTAGTGAGCTCGACCCACGCAAATCGGGTAAGGACCACCACGCCCGTAACGGCCAAGGCCATGTAGACGGCGTGCCGAATGCCGCCGTGCACGCCGACAATGCCGCGGATGTCGGCCGGGATGTTGACCCCGACGAACACCCACAATGAGCCGTTGAGCAGAAACGTCGTGATGTCCCAGAACGCAAACGACTGCAACCGGGACCGGGCGCGAATCACCCGTGGGCTGACGTAGGTGATCACGAGCGCGGAGATCAGCACCGCCACCACGCCGCTGGCGTGGAATTCCTCGGCGAGCAGGAACGCCGCGAACGGTGTCAACAGGCTCAAAGCGCCTTCTTCGAGTGGCGCGTCGATGCGGCGCCGCAACAGGGTGACCAGGCCGCCGACGATCAGGCCCGCCGCGATGCCGCCCAGGTAGGAATAGATGAACCGCCCGGTCAGCGCCAACGGGCCGACCGCGCTGCCACCGACGGCGACGGAGACGGTCACGCCGAACAGCACCAGCGCGGTGCCGTCGTTGATGAGGCTCTCTCCGCGTAACACGGTCAGCGCGCGTCGCGGCAGCTTTTTGGCGAGGCCGGCGACGGCAGCGGCGTCGGTCGGGGAGAGCACCGCACCCAAGACCGCGGCCGCGTGTGACTCCATTCCCATCGCGCGCGCTGTCCACGACACCGCGACCGCGGTGGCGATCACCAGGCCGACACTGGTCATCACGATCACCCGGATGTTGGCCTTGATCTCGCGGAAGCTGGTGTTCAGGCTCTCCCAGTACAGGATTGCGGGCAGGAACAGCAACAACACCAGCTCGCCCTGGATGTGGATGTTGCCGAAACGCGGGATCAGGCCGAGCAGCGCACCCAGGAAGATGAGCAGGACGGGGGGACCGACGCGGTACTTCTGGCCCAGGATGGTCCCCAGGACCACCGTGGTAACCAGCGCAACAATGACGATGAGCGCAAACACGTGCCCATCTTTGCCTATCGGTCAGGTGGTGTCGCTACGAGCAGTCGCAGCAGTCACCGCAGTCGCAACAGCAGCCGTCGCCCTCACAGCAGGTGTCACAGCAGCAGTCACACTCGCAGTCGCAGCAGCAGGCATCGGTGCAGGTGTTCCAGCAGCCTTCCTTCTTGGGCTGCACCTCGGGCGGAAGCTCGCCGGGAGCGCCCGGGAAGCTGCCGAACCCCTGATCGCCGAAATTGATGCCCTCCTGCTGGCCGTGCGGAGTGCCGGAACCGGGGTAGTTGGCGCGGGGAGCGGTGGCACCGAAGGTGCGGGATACCGCGCGGCGCAGCTCCTTGGTCAGCAGTCGCCGGGGTAGCCGTCCATCGGTGAAGTCCACGTCGTTGAGGGCCAGTTCGATACCGAGCACCGCGTCGTCACACAGCGCCCGAACCTGGGCGACGGGCGTTTCGGTGGCAACCAACGGATTCCACTTTCCGTGCGCCACGTCGTGGTGATAGTCCTCGACCGCGTCCAACAGGTGCGCGACCCGCCCGAACAGCTGGCCGATCTCGGTCAGCGGCGCCGTGTTGGCCGGGCGACCGGCCAGCACCGCGGTGTGGGCGAACGCCGCGGCCACGGCCGTCTCGGTCGGTTCGGTCACCTCGAGCAGCGAGCCGCCGGGTCCGGCCGCGGCTTCCAATGCGGTCTGGCGGTCCATCGCCGCGATCAGCACGCCGGCGTCAAAGCCCAACGTGTGGCCGGTATCGGTGCCTCGGCGCACCCAGCGTTCGGCGAGGCGGCGTGCCGCGGGCCGTACCGCGCCCACCCCGACCAGGCCGTCATGGTCGTCCACGTGGTCACGGACTTTGGCGGCGGCGAGTGCCAGCGACACGACGGCGGCCAGCCGAACGCATTCGCCGGTTGCCACGTCGGCGCGCTTCATGCCGCGAAGTGGGCACGGCCCGGCGGTGCGGCGGGTCGGTTGACTGTCCGATTGCGCTTCGACCAGAAGCGAGACGATCAAGCCGTCGTAGTTGGTCGCGATCCGGGCGGCCTGCCCATAGTCGTCGCGCAGCGCCAGGCACAGGCCGCACAATTGAGCTCGCCAGGCCGCGCTGAGTTCGCCGCCGAGCCGATGCCGGCACGGCCGAATGATGCCAAACACGCATTGAAGCTACCGGACGGTTTGCTGACGTGTGCCGAAATCGGTGTTCGGGTGTGGCGCGGTGAGTGGGCCGGTGGTGAAAGTTGGTGTGCCGATAGGGGTTTGAGCGCGCGCGGCATGCTGGGCTCGGCGCACTCGGTGCGCTCGCAGAGCCGCATCCGCGCAGTCCAGTTGTATTGCGCTGCCGAAGGTCTCGGCGGGCGGCGGTCATGGGGCTATGGTGCTGGGATGAAGGTCAGGTTGCTGGCGTCGACGGCAGCGTTGCTACTGCTGGTGGGGTGCTCGGGCGGGAACGGGAGGGCGGCCAAGAGCGTCGAGGTCTCCATTGACGACGTGCTGAACCAGAGCGCCATCAGCCGCGAGGTCACCTTGGCGGTCGGGGAGACGCTGAAGGTCTCGCTGGGAGCCAATCACAGCACCCCGTACCGCTGGACACCGGACCCGAAGATCGCGGACACCACCGTCCTGAAGCAGACCGGCCACGAGTACATCCACGCAGACACCGACCGGGTTGGTGCCCCCGGTACCGAGGTCTGGATGTTCACCACCTTGCGCCGCGGCAAGACGACCATCGTCGCCAGCTACGGCAGCATCGTGGGCGACGCCGCGCCGACATGCGTCTTCACCGCCAATGTGACGGTGCAATAAGTTCCCGCGCAATAGCTTTGGGATCAGGAGGAAGGATATGGCAGTGCCGGTCGAGACTGTGGTGGAGTTCCACTTCGATCCGATGTGCCCGTTCGCCTATCAAACCTCGGTATGGATCCGCGCGGTCCGTGAGCAGGTGGGCCTCACCATCAACTGGCGGTTCTTCAGCCTGGAAGAGGTCAACAGGGTCGAAGGCAAGAAGCACCCGTGGGAGCGCGACTGGTCCTATGGTTGGTCGTTGATGCGGATCGGCGCGTTGCTGCGCCGAACGGACATGGCGTTGCTCGATCAGTGGTATGCCGTGATCGGGCGCGAACTGCACGACCGCGGGGGCAAGCCGCACGATCCGGAAGTCGCCCGCCGGCTGCTCGTGGAGATCGGTTTCGATCCGGCGAATCTCGATGCGGCGCTTGCCGATCCGACCACCCACGACGAGGTGCGCGCCGAGCATCAGCGGGTGCTCGATGCGGGCGGCTTCGGGGTCCCAACGCTGTTCCTCAACGGGCAGTGCTTGTTCGGTCCGGTGCTGGTGAACCCCCCGACGGGTGTGGACGCGACCAAACTGTGGCAAGTCGTGACCGGCATGGCAGAGTTTCCGCACGTGTACGAACTGCAGCGGCCGAAGTCGGCGGCGGACGCCGAACTGATCGGCCGCAGCCTGCGGCCCTATCTCGACGGTCGGGACTGGGTCAGTATCAATCGCGGCGAAGTCGTCGACGTCGATCGGCTCGCCGGCCGCTAGACCATCGCGAACGGCGAGACCTTTGCCCCAATCGCCAAGGCGCCGGCCAGTTCTCGACTGGTGTCGTAGTCGAAGATGACGTGCCCGCTCAGCACGTCGACGTCTCGTTTGGCTCGCTGCAGCGGGTTGTCCAGGAAGTGCGCGCTGGCCCCCGAGGCCTCGAGCAGGTTGCCGATCACGCTGCGTGATTCCTTGACGATGTGGGCCGCCGCAAGGCGGGCGTCGGCGCGCACGGCACGCGGCACCCGATCTCCGGCCGCGATGATGGCCTCGATGCGCTCGATGTTGTCGTCCAGCAATCCCGGTAGTGCGCGCAACCGGACACGTGCCTCGCCCAGGCGCGCCTGGGCAATCGGTTTGTCCTTCTGTCGGCTGCCCTCGTAGGCGATGACGCGCTCGCAGAGCCGTTCGGTGAACAGTTCGAGCACGCGTTCGGCCGCTCCCAACGCCGGCATGGCGGCCAGAAAAGACAGTGCGGGCACCATCGGCCAGCGGTACAGGTCGGTGTCGTGCAGGTCTGCTCCCGGTGTGGTGCCTGCGTAAATGTCGGTGACGTTGACCAGTCGGTGCGTCGGCACGAACACGTCGGTCACGACGACGTCGTTGGAGCCGGTGGCGCGCATGCCGTCGGTCTGCCAGACGTCTGCCACCGTGAAGTCGGCGGCGGGCAGCAGCGCGAGCGCGGGGTAGATCGCGTCGTCGGGGCCGCAGAGAGCGCCGACGATGGTCCAGTTCCCTTCCATCACGCCGGTGGCCCACGACCAGCGCCCGCTGAGCCGGACGCCACCGTTGACAGGGGTGCCGCGCCCGGTGGGTGCCAGCGGCGACGAGGCCAGGAACGGCCTGCTCGCGAAGCCCTCCTCCTGGGCTTGCCGGTCGAAGAGGGCCAGCATCCAGTTGTGCAGGGTGAAGAATCCGGCCGTCCATGCGGTCGAGGCGCAGCCGTGTGCCAGGCGCCGAACCGGTTCCAGCAGGGACGGGAATTCGGCCTGGCAACCTCCGTAGCGGGCCGGCCTGAGTAGATCGAAAAGCCCCGACTCGCCCAGGTCGACCATGGTTTCGGCCGGTAGCCGCCGCAGGTTCTCGGCTTGTCGCGCGCGTTGTCTGAGTCGCTCGACGAGGGTATCGGAAACAACAGGTATGGCCACGGTCATTCAGACACCATACCTTTTAGTATGGTCAAGGGCGCAGCAGGAAGTCCAGAAATCTTTCGCGCTGCAACGCTTCCTTCTTGGGCGCGGGGGCGGACAGATGCAACAGCCCGAGGCCGGCGGCAAACGTGGCCTGAGCGCGCAACTCGGCATCCTCGGGTTCAAAACCGAAGTCGGAGAACGCTTTTCGTACGGCTTTGAGGGTACGGCGGTCGGCCGCGTGGACGGCGGTGGCAACCGTCTCGTCGGAGCGGGCCCATTCCCGCATGGCGCGCTCGAGCGACCACTGCCGGGGACGTACCAGCGAGGCCATCATGCGCGACAACCGCTCCCTGGGCTCGACATCGCTCATTTGCTCGATCTCGTTGCGGTCTTCGTCCTTGAGCTGTGCCCAGGATTCGATCAGCGCACGGCGGTAGGCTGCCATGTCGGCGAAATGCCAGTAGAAACTGCCTTTCGTCACGTTGAGTCGACTGCACAACCGATCGACCTTGAGCGCGTTGAGGCCCTCCTCGGCCACGATCGCGAAGCCGGCTTGCAGCCAATCGTCCACCGACAGACGGTTATTGGTCGCCATGAAGCGCAGCTTACGGGTTACATGGGTGCATTGGCGGGAACCCTGGGGTGACTCTCGAGAAAGGATCGTCAATGACTTCGCGGCTCCGGGGCCGGCGTCCGGGCACCCGGTTCGGTCCCTATGAACTGCGGTCGCTGATCGGCAGCGGCGGGATGGGCGAGGTGTACCGGGCCTACGACACGTCCAAGGGCCGGATGGTGGCACTGAAGCTGCTGCGCGCGGACCTGGCCGCGGACCCTGCCTTTCAAGAGCGGTTCCGGCGCGAGTGTGAACTGGCCGCCCGGCTGCAGGAGCCGCACGTCATCCCGGTGCACGACTTCGGCCGGATCGACGGGGTGTTGTTCATCGACATGCGCCTGGTCGAGGGCGAAACGCTACGGGACCTGCTGCAGGCGCGCGGCGCGCTGGATCCCGCACAGACGGCGGCGATCATCGCTCAAGTCGCCTCCGCCCTGGACGCCGCGCACGCCGACGGGTTGGTGCACCGTGACGTGAAGCCGGAGAACGTGCTGCTGACCGCCGATCACTTCGCCTACCTCGCCGACTTCGGCATCGCCCGTACCAGTGCAGATCCCAGGATGACGGCGGGTGGTTGGCTGATGGGGTCGTGCGCCTACATGGCACCGGAGCGATTCAGCGACGGCTGGGTGGGACCGCAGACCGACGTGTACTCGCTGGCGTGCCTGCTCTACGAGTGCCTTACTGGCCAGCCGCCCTTCGAACACGCCGAGATCCAGCAGTTGATCAGCGCGCATATGTTCTCGGTGCCGCCCCGCCCCAGCATCATGCGCCGCGGGATCGATCGGGCTTTCGACGGGATCATCGCCACCGGCCTGGCCAAGCAACCCGCGGCCCGATTCGCCTCGGCCGGGGAACTGGCGATGGCGGTGCGCCAGGCCGCCGGTTCCGGTCTGGCGCCGGCACCGGTCCCGCCCCCGGCGCCGACACCGACTCCAACACCGGGTCCGACACCGGGGCAACCGGCGCGGACCAGGCCGTTCCCGGTCAGCTACGCGAATCCGAACGACACCGGATACAGTCCCTACCCGCCATCGCGGTCCCAGCCCGCTCCTCGTCGCGCCCGAGATCTGGGGCGCATGCCGGTGGTGGTCGGCGGTGCCGCCACCGTCATGTTGGTGGTGGCGGCGGTCCTGGCGGTTGTGCTGGCAGTCGGTAATCGGTCCACACACGATGTCGCTGCACCGGCACCCACGGCGCCGACAGCGTCGCCGACCCCCGCGTTGTCACAGCCGGTCGACGGTGCCGACGGGTTGGGCTTCGTCGGCCATCCGGCCCGGTGCGACGCGGGAAACCCGCCGGCGGCGGTGCTGCGGACCGCGCAGTCGCTGGCCGTGATCTGCCAGGCCGGCCCGGACAGCTTTTACTACCGGGGTGAGCGCATCCGGGACGGCGCCAACATCGAACTCGCCAACGCGGTGCGGTCGTCCGGCGGCTTCGATGTGACCAACCCCGCCAACGGTGTCCGTTACGAGGTTCGTCCGCAGCGGCTCACCATCCGCAGCGGCGGTCACATCGACTCGGCCGAACCGGTGTTGCAGTACGCCGTAGCCAGATGAGCCGCGGAGCGTGACTGCTCAGCCCGCGCCGAATACGACCCCGGGGTTGAGGATGCCGACCGGATCGAAGCTCTGCTTGATCCGGCGCATCAGTGCCACCTTCGCCGGGTCTTCAAGTTTGAGGTAATACGGCGTTTTGGCGCGGCCCAGTCCGTGCTCACCCGATATCGCCCCGCCCAATTCCATTGCCAAGGCGAAGATCTCGGTCATCAGCTGCTTGCGCTTGGCTGAATCCTTCAACAGGATGGCCAGGTGCACGTTGCCGTCGCCGGCATGTCCGCACCCGGCTGCCGCGCCACCGGCCGCCGCCGCCAGATCCCTTGCGGCGTTGAGGAATTTGGGCATCGCTGACCTAGGCACCACGGTGTCGATGATGTCGTCCGCACCCACGGCCTTGGCCGTCCAGAATGCCTTCTCGCGGGCCTCGACCAGCCGGCGGGCCGCACCCCCTTCGAGCACATAGGCATCCGCGGCGCCCAGCTCGGCGAGCAACTCACCGGTGCGCTCGACATCCTCGTCGAGCCGGTCCGACGTCCTACCCTCAAGGGCAACAACGAGATACGCCGCACAACTGTCCCGGATGCGATCCGGAACACCCAATTCGAGGTTCTGGGTGTGCACCAGCCCGGCCATGGTCATGTTGTCGATGTACTCGAGGATGTAGGGGCTCAGTCCGCTGGCAAGGATGGCGGGTACCGCGGTCATGACCTGGTCGAAGTCGGCGAACGGGGCTAGCACGGTGGCGCTGTGCGCCGCACGCGGATGGAGCCTGACGATGATCTCGGTGGCCAATGCCAGCGTGCCTTCGGAGCCGACGATCAGCTGGGTAAGGTCGTAAGCCGTTGACACCTTGGCGATTTTGCCGCCGGTCCGGATGATCTCACCGGTTGGCAGCACCGCCTGTAGGCCCAGCACGTTGTGTCGCGCGACCCCATACTTGACCGCACGCATGCCGCCGGCATTGGTCCCGACGTTGCCGCCGACGCTGGAGGACAACTCGCCGGGATACACCATGTAGCGGAGTCCGAATTCGTCGGTCGCCGCGTCGAGTTCGGTCAACGTCACTCCCGGCTGGACCACGGCGACCTGATTGGTGGTGTCGACCTCCAGCACCGCGTTCATCCGCTCGAACGAGATCAGCAACCCGCCGGCCTCGGGCCGCGCCGCCCCGGACAGACCGCAACCCGAGCCGCGCGCCGTCACCGCGATGGTGTGTTCTGCGGCGGTCTTGAGCAGTTGGGCGACTTCTTCGGCGCTGGCCGGCTTCGCCAGATAGGCCGGCGCCTGCGGTGGTTGTGTCAGCTCCTCGTCGTGGGAGTAGTCCTCGGGGATCGCATCGCCGGTCAGCAGGTTGTTCTCGCCTACAATTTCCGCGAACCGCGCCGCCATGTCACTCATCGGGCCTGCCCTTCTCGCCACGTTGCGCGGTTCACTTTACGTTCGCAAGCGCCTCCTGCGGTGCGAAGGTGACCGGCAGCTTGCCCAGCCCGGTCATGCTCGGGTTGCCCAGGTATTGGCGAACGCCGTCGAGATCTACTCGGTAGTCCGGAATCCGGTCAAGGACCGCCTTGACCATCACCTCGGCCATCGTTCTGGCCAGATGAGATCCGATGCAGCGATGGGGTCCGAGGCCGAAGGCGAGATGGCGGTTCGGCGAGCGGTCCAGGACGATCTCGTCGGGTCGGTCGAACTCGTTCTCGTCGTGGTTGGCGGCGAGCCAGCTGATGATCACCCGGTCGTTGCGCCGGAGCCGTCGGCCGCCGATCTCGACATCGCGAGTCACCGTGCGGCTCAATTGCTGGTTGACCGAGAAAAAACGTAGAAACTCGTCCGTCGCGGTGCGGTAGAGCTCGGGCTGATCGATGAGTTGGCGCCGTAGCTCGGGGTGGGTGCCCAAGTGCAGCAGGGTGAGTGCGGTTTGTGACGTCGTGGTGTCGACGCCGCCGCCGATGAGGTTCCACAGGATGCCGAGCAGCTGCTCGTCGGTCAGGCGACGGCCGGCGAACTCGAACTGCACGAGGAAACTGGTGAGGTCGTCGTGCGGGTCGACTCGCCGTGCGGCGGCGAACTCGAGGACGCCCTGCATCATGGCGGGGACCTCGGCGATCGCGTCGGCGTATTCCGGGCTGTCCTGCGGGACGGCCATGACCGAGTGGAACAGGTTCGCGTACCGCTGCCAGTCGTCATAGGGCAGCCCCATCAGCTTCATGGTGAGGATCGCGGGGACCGGACTGGCGTAGTCCAGCACCAGGTCCATTCGGCCCTCGGCGACATGGCGATCCAGGAAACCATGGGCGAGTTCGGCCATGAACGGCCGCATCTTCTGGACGGATCCAGGCGAGAAGAACGGCGCCAATCCGTGTCGCAGCGCCTGGTGGTAGGGGCCGTCGACCTCGCCGATGCCCAGGGCGGGTTGACCTTCCGGGCGGGGGACACCCATCTCGCCCTGATAGTCGATGCCGTCGGTCGAGTCCGGCTCATACCTGTGCGCAAACGTCTCGCCGTCCCGGGCGACCTGACTCACCGCCACGTAGCTGGTGAGAAACCAGAAGCCGCCGTAGTTGATGTTCCACGCGACCGGGCAGCTGCGTCGGAGCTCGGCGCTCATCTCGAGCTCATTGAGGTTGAATTCGTCGCTGTGGTGATCGAAGCCGACGATGGCGTCGTCCGGGACGTCCGGGTGGGTGGAGACTCGAGCCATCCAGCTGCCTTCTCTGCCTTCTCACGGCGCAACCGCTATCTCCGCTATCTTTGCACTATTACGAGCGCGGCTGGTAGCGGAGGCTGTAATGGGAACGCAGCGGTCAGTTTTCAACCATGTCGGGTTGTGCGTCAGCGACCGCGCGCGGTCGCGGCGGTTCTACGAGGGGCTGCTGGGCTTTGAGTACTGGTGGGAACTCGATGCGCCCGACGACGGAACGGATCGGTTGCTTCAGTTAGAGCGTCCGGTCGGGTTGCATGCCACCTACCTGGTCCGGGATGGGCTGGTGCTGGAGTTCCTCGACTACACAAGCCGCTCGGTGCATGCCGGGCCGGCCCGCGCGATGGATCATGTCGGCCTGACCCATCTGTCCTTCTCGGTCGCCGATCTGAGCGAGGTACTGAACCGGGTGTCGCAGTACGGCGGCGAGGTGGTCGGCGGGACCGAGTCGGCGACGTCGGCGATGGTGCGCGATCCCGACGGGCAGTTGTTGGAGTTGCTGTCGGACGGGTGGCTGGCGGCGCTCCCGCCGCGTCCCTGATTTCGACGCGCCGCAAGCGCGCCTCACCGAAAAGTCTCAACTACAGCTTTACCCTTTCCCTCGTGACGGTCGGGGAGTGCTTACTTCTGCCAGGGTTCGAGGTGCTGTCGGAACTGGATTTCGACTGCGAGATTCCGTGCATCTGCCGGAAGTTCTGCGGCGAAGCAGACCATTCGGCGCACTGGTGGATAACCCTCTCGTGCGGGTGCCGATACCCGTTCTGCAACAAGGCGTTACGGATATCCAGGATGCGGTTGAAGATCCGCCCGCTGACGTGCCGGTTATGTTCGGCAGATGACATCGTGATCAGCCGGGTGCGGCGGACGTAGGTCGCCTACTTTTTACGGAGCGCCACGATCTGGTTGTTCCGCCCGCCGACGTAGACGGTTCCCACGTTGTCGACCGCCAGACCCCACGGGTTCTGCAGACCGGTGAAGTGCAACTCCTCCTGGGTGGAGGAGCCGGCCGGCAGCTTGAGGGTCCTGCTGTTGCCGGTGTCGGTGACGTAGACGGCCCCCTGGCTGTCCAGCGTGACGCCGCCCGGCTGCTTCAGGCCGGTAAAGGGCAGCGCCACTTGCTTCTTGGTGTCGGTGGGCAACATCAGCACCCGATCGTTGCCGCCGTCGGAGACGTACACCGTTCCGCCACTGTTGACCACCAGGCCGGTCGGAGCGCTCAGGCCGGTGAACGGCACCTCGGTTTGCGCATTCGACCCGGCCGCCAGTGCCACCACGCGATTGTTGGCCGTGTCGGTCACGTACACGGTGCGGCTGCCGTCGACTGAGAGCCCGGTCGGATTACCGAGATCGTGGAACTGCAGTACTTCCTGCTTCTGCGAGCCCGAGCGCAACACCAGCACCCGCTTGTTGCCGGCGTCGTTGACGTAGACCGTGCCGGTGTTGTCCGCCGTGACTCCGGTCGGATAATTCAGGCCCTCGAAGGGCAGGACGACTGGCTCGTTGGCGCCCGCGAACAGCGCCAGGATCCGGTTCTTCGGGGTGTCGGCGACGTACACCGTGCCGCCGCTGTCCACCGACAGTCCCTGAGGGTCACGCAATCCGGTGAAAGGCAGAGTCACCTGCTCGAAGTCGTCGCCCTTCGGACTGGACTGATTGACGAAGACCACGGTCACGACGGCCACCACCACGGCCAACAGCGCGGCCGAGATTGCCACGGCCTTCCGCCGCCACCAGGGTCGCGCCGGTTTTGGCGGCGTCGCGGGGGTGGCCGCTGGGGTAGGCCACGGCCATCGGAGCGGGTGTCGAAGTGCACGTGGTACGGATTGTTCGCGGGCTGGGTTCGGACCGGCGGCGGCACCCTGGTAGGGATGGGCATGGTCATAGCGGTCTGGGCTGCTTGGGCGAACTCCACCGCGGTGCTGTAGCGATCGTTGGGATGTTTGGCCATGCCCTTGGCGATGACGGAGTCCAAGCCCGCCGGCAACTCGGGAATCGTGCTCGACGGCCGCGGCGGGGGAGTCCGCAGGTGGCCGCCGATCTGTTGTTCCAAAGTGTTGCCGGGGAACGGTGACTGGGCGGTCAAGCACTCGTAAAGCACACAGGCCAGCGAGTAGACATCGGAGCGGGCGTCGGCGTTGTCGCCGCTGAATCGCTCCGGCGCCATGTAATGGTAGGTGCCGATCACGTCACCGACCTTCGTCAGGGCCAAATCACCTGCGGCGCGCGCGATTCCGAAATCGATGAGGTAGGCGAAGTCGTCGGCGTCGATCATGATGTTGGACGGCTTGACATCCCGGTGCAGGAGCCCGTCCCTGTGGGCGGCATGCAGCGCCTTGGCGGTCTGCCCGATGATGTGCACCGCGCGATCCGGTGGCAGCGGCCCGTGACTGAGCACCGTCTCCAGGTCGTGGCCTTCGATCAGGCGCATGTCGACGAACAGCCGCCCGTTGATCTCGCCATAGGTGTGAATGGGGATGAGGTGCGGGCTGTTCAACCGCGCGGTGGCGTGGGCTTCGCGACGGAACCGTTGCTGAAAGACGTTGTCGTTGGAGATCTCGGTCGGCAGGATTTTGAGCGCAACAACCCGGTCGGTGTCCGTGTCATAGGCGCGCCAGACCTCGCCCATGCCGCCACGGCCCATCAACTCAATCAGCCGGTACCGCCCGAACGGCGTTCCCTCCAACAAGCCCTCCTATCTGACGATCAGATCCTGACGCGGCCCATGCAAGTCACACCATTTTCCTACGTTACGGGCCACCCTCCGCGCCTGGTTTTTGACCGTTCATCAATGAATTTAGTCAGCGAGGTACCTTTAGCGCCATTAAATGGCCTGTTGACAGGCGGTTCCCTACGGCAACCCGACTTCCGGCGAACCCGGCCGGCTCCCAATGTCCAAGCGACCCAGACCATCCCGTAGAGCGTGCTGGGAAAGCGACCAAGATTGGGATTGGTAGCCGGGCAGGTCCCGTGGACTGTCTGGAAAGGCGGGAGCAGGTGAAGCATGAAGCTACGTACCGTAATGGCGGTCGCGGGCGTTGCGTTCTTGGTGGCGAGTTGTTCGACACACCGCGTCGTCTCGCCTCCCGCTGCGACGCGGACGGTCGAGCCGGCCACCGTGGCGCAGCTGTGCGATGCCCAGACGTGGCCGCGGCCCGTTCCGGACGTGGTCGGGCGTCTCCTCTACCAGGTAAAAGACGGTTCGCTGGGCTGCTGGGACCATATCCGGGCGGTAGCCCCGGACGGGCACGACCCGCTCAGCCAACCCACCCGGCCCAGAGACGTTGAAGAGAAGACTTATCGCATCAGTGCTGTCTCGCCCGCCGTCGGGACTCCGGTCGACCGCCACGGCGCCGTGACGGTCGAGCTGGTCGAGGCCGACGCCTCGGCGCCACCGGGACTGCGGCCGTGTGACTGGGTGACCGCGGCGGAGGCCGTCGACATATTGGGCGGGCCGGTCAACGCGGAACCCTTGGGTGACCAGACCGGATCGGTCGATATCGCCTGCATCTACGGCAAACCCGTCGACGCGGGGGATGGCGTGGAAATCGATCTACAAGTGCCCGGGGCGTTTCCCGTCGACGCCGCGTCGCAATTTGCGCTGGCAACGTCCCGTGGCGGCACCGGCGTCGACGGAATCGGCGTCCGGGCTGCCTGCGTCTATGAACCGTCGACCACCCCACCGTCGACAACGCTGGTGGTGCTGCTCGATCGTGACCGGCTCTTTCGGGTAACCCAGGGCTATGCATCCTGCAAAACTCTGAAACGCTTCGCGCAGTTGGCAATTGGTCGCATTGGCTGACGACTTCTTCACTACGGGCGGCGATGCAGCCAGACGAAATCATCAATGCCCGCCAGTTGCAGCAGTATTCGGGATCTCATCGGCCAGGCACGCAGCAGCTGTGGGCCGGAGACGATCTCTGGCTTCTCCAATGTGAAGGTGCGACCTTTCCAGGCCAGTGTCCCCGA
Source organism: Mycobacterium asiaticum (assembly GCF_001673635.1). GTDB lineage: Bacteria > Actinomycetota > Actinomycetes > Mycobacteriales > Mycobacteriaceae > Mycobacterium > Mycobacterium asiaticum_C. The sequence goes on along the minus strand of NZ_LZMH01000083.1, from coordinate 186,449 downwards.
ACCGGCGGTGCTGATGTTGCGGTACCGGTCGGTGCCGGGGCCGTAGGTCAACGGCACCAGGAACCCGTCCCCGTAGCCGGTCACGCCCACTGACGTCTGGTAATTGCGGCCACTGCGCCGTCCCACGTGGGTGAGCAGGCCGACGGTCGATATTCGCGTTCCGGAAACCCGGCGCGTCAGCACGTTGTAGGTCTTGAGCAATCGCCGGAAAGCACCGTGGGAGAGCAGCGATGCGCGTCGCCGCCGCAACGCCCGCAGCAACACCACCAGTGACAGCGGCACGACGCCCAGCGCCGGCCAGGCGACGCCGATGCGGCCGAAGGGCCTGCCGGGCAACGGCCTTGACCTAGCCGAGATCGAACGAGTCGCGCGAAACCCGGAAGAAGTGCCCGCTGGTACTGTCGGTGCACTTCATGCCGGCCTGCTCGCTGCTGGCGCAGGTGATCGAGCCGGCGGAGATGGTTTGGCCGTAAGCGAGTGCCGGCTCACCGGGCAGCTGCAAGGTGTCGCCGTGGCATTCGATGGCGCCGGGTTTACCGGGGCTCAGTGTGAACCGGCTGCCCCAGGCGATGTGCTGAGCGCACTCGGGAGGCGGCGGTGGGGTGTAGGTGTATTCGCGGATGTCGCAGGCGGCGCCGTCCGCAGCGATGATGCAGAAGATGTTGCCGGACGGCGATTGGAAATACTTGGAGTCCGCGTGGGCGGTTGCCGGCAGCGCCATGGTTGCTGCGGCGGCGGCGGCGGCGATCACCGCCAGCTGCATGATTCGCATCGCTTGGTCTTAGCACGCCAGGTCGTCGGTGGCGAGGGGTAACGCGTGTGAAAGTCCGCGAACCCAACCACACTGCGAATACGGGCGGGAATTTCGGCAGTGACGTTCGGCTGGCGGTGGAGCGGGGAAGGTGCGGCGGTTCGGGTGAAGGGCGCGCGGCCGCCTCCGATTGTTACCATCGCGCGGTGAGCCGAATTTCCAGGCGCGACGTGCTGAAACGCGTCGCCGCGGCACCGGTGGTGCTGGTCGGTTTGGTCTCCAGTCCGCGTGCCGGCGCGGCCAACATCGCCGGAATGAGCGTGTTTCTCGACCCGGGCCACAACGGGGTCGCCGACGCGTCCATCAACCGGCAGGTTCCCAATGGCCGTGGCGGCACCAAGCCGTGCAACACCTCGGGCACCGCTGCCAACGACGGCTATCCCGAGCACGCGTTCACCTGGGAAGTCACCAACATGGTTGCCGCCAACCTGAATGGGATGGGCGTCAACACCCAGCTGTCCCGGGGCGACGACAACTCGGCCGGACCATGCATCGACGACCGTGCCGCCCACGCCAACAACGCGCGCCCCGACGCGATCGTCAGCATCCACGCCGACGGCGGACCTGCCTCGGGGCGGGGTTTCCATGTGAACTACTCCAGCCCGCCGCTCAATGCGTCGCAGTCCGGTCCGTCCCTCCAGCTCGCCGAGGCGATGCGCAGTGCGCTGATCGGCGCCGGGTTTCAGCCGTCCAACTACGTCGGCTCCGGCGGGCTGTACGGCCGCGCCGACCTGGCCGGGCTGAACTTCGCCGAATACCCGGCGGTGCTGGTGGAACTCGGCAACATGAAAAACGCAGAAGACGCCGCTCTCATCGAGAGCCCGGACGGACGGGCGCGCTACGCCGCCGCCGTTACGCAGGGGATCGTCAACTATCTCCAGGCCAAGCCGGGCTAGCGTCCGACGGTTGGCCGCGGTCCTCGCAACCTTGGTTGCGGCGGCCGCGATCGTGACCTTGAGCGCTGAATACACCCGCCGGCACGCACCGCACCGGCCGACACCGTCCGCGCACCCCGCGCCGGGCATCGCTGCGCCACCGGTCAACCCGACCACCGACCTGGCCGCGGACTTCACCCAGTCGACCGCCCACCTGAACGCCCGGGTCGGGCTGGCCGTCACCGCTGTCGGCTCCGGGCAGCCGGTCACCGTGTGGGGGGACTGGCAGCAAGGAGCGGCCTGGTCGACGATCAAGGTGCCCCTGGTGATCGCCGCCTACCGCGCGCAACACGTGATCACCGACCAAATGAAGGCCGCCATCACCGAATCCGACAACGCGGCAGCCGAAGCATTGTGGCGGCAGCTGGGCGAACCAGTGATCGCGGCTCAGCAGGTGCACCAGGTTCTGCAGCAGACCGGCGACCCTACTACTGTCGAATCCCGAAGGCTGCGACCGGAATTCACCGCTTTCGGCCAGACTCAGTGGTCACTGGTCAACCAGGTGCGATTCATCGCGAGCGCGGTCTGCAACCCGTCGAATGACCCAATCTTCTCGCTGATGGGCGAAGTCGAACCGCAACAACGCTGGGGGATCGGCGAACTCGCCGGCGCCCAGTTCAAGGGCGGCTGGGGTCCGTCGCCGTCCGGTAATTACCTCGTCCGCCAACTCGGCGTGCTGACCACACCAGGCGGCCGGATGGCCGTCGCCCTTGCCGCCGAGCCGGCCTCGGGTTCGTTCGACGACGGCAGGGCCGCCCTCGACGCGGTCGCAGGCTGGCTGAACGCCAACCGCGCCCGGTTGCCCGCCGGCGGCTGCGCGGGAAACCCTTAGACATCATGGCGACGTGCCGCATAATCCCTAACGGGAGGATATGACGGTGTCAGCGGACGACCAGCGTGTCGGCACGACCTTCGGCAAATACACCATCACCGGCGTCCTCGGCAAAGGCGGCATGGGCGAGGTCTATGAGGCCTACGACAACCAGATCGGCCGGACCGTCGCCCTCAAGATCATCAAGGGACAGTTTGCCAACGACCGCAAATTCCGCACCCGCTTCGAGCGGGAATCCCACGCCGCGGCGACGTTGCAGGAACCGCACGTCATCCCGATCCACGGCTTCGGTGAAATCGACGGCTCGCTGTTCATCGACATGCGCCTGGTCCGCGGCAAGGACCTGGAATCGTTGCTGATCAGAGCGCCGCTGGAACCGGCGCGCGCGGTCGCCATCGTCACCCAGATCGCCGCGGCGCTGGACGCCGCCCACGCCGACGGGCTGGTGCACCGGGACGTCAAGCCGCAGAACATCCTCGTCACGCCCGCCGACTTCGCCTACCTGGTCGACTTCGGGATCGCCGAGGTGATGGGCGAGAATACCCGGCTTACCGCGGCCAACATGCGGGTCGGCTCGTGGGCCTACATGGCGCCGGAACGGTTCACCGACAGCGATATCACCCCCGCCGCCGACATCTACTCGCTGGCCTGCGTCCTCTACGAAGCGCTGACCGGGCAGCCGCCGTTTCCCGCCCAGACCCAGGGCGGGTTGGTCGCCGCCCACCTGTCGGCACCGCCGCCGCGCCCGAGCCTGACCAACCGGAAGATTCCACTGGCCTTGGACGAGGTGATCGCCCGCGGCATGGCGAAGGAACCCGACGATCGGTACGGCAGCGCCGGGGCGTTTGGCAGGGCCGCCGAACGGGCCCTACGAAGCGGTGCGCGCACCGTGATCGACCCGGTCGACCAGACGCCGACGCAAGGCGCCTCATGGCTGCCCCCGCAACGACCACCCATGCCGCCACCGCAGCAACAGGTCTATCCGCAGACCTTCCCGCCCTCGGGCCCGCAACCGGTGATGTCGGCCGAACCGGCGGCCAAGCCACGGCCGCGTTGGCTGGTGCCCACCCTTGTCGCTGTCTGCGCGGCGGTGGTGCTGGCGGCGATCGGCGCCGTCATCGGTCTACTGCCCGATTCCGATCCGACCCCGACGGCCGGACCGTCGGCAACCGTCCCGCCGACCATCCCGCCCTACTCAGGTGAGTCGTCCGGTGCGCCGGAGCCTGTGCCGTCGCGGCCCGTCAACGCCACCCCGCCGCTGATCACCGGTCCGGACCAGAGCGCCGGCCATCAGAGCTGCGATCAGGGTTTTCAACTCAGCAACGCGACCGGGTTCGGGTCGCACGGCGGCCGGGGGTCGCCGCAGACGTCGTGCTACTTCGCCAACACGGTGCTGCGCACGTACTGGGACACCTACGGCAACGCAACCGAGGGGACGCGGACGGTATCGGCGCCGGGCTCCGTCGATTGCTTCACCGTGCCCGGCGCGAATTGCGACCCGAAGAACGCCGCGAACTTCTTGATGGAATGCGCCGGTGATGGCGCCAACCCGTGGATCAGGTGCACCGGCGGCAAGGACGCGGTGGTTTACCTTTGGTAGCCCGAAAGGCGTTACGGCGGTGGGGCTATCGAAAGGTCCGCTCGTTGGCGAGGGTGAACCGGCAGTCGGGCTCGCGGCTCCTCGGTGGCGACGGCGCTGACGTCGCTGTCACTGGCCACGGGGACATCGTAGATTCGGTCGGGTGCTCAAGGCGCTGTTATTCGATGTCCAAGGGACCGCGACGGACTTTCACTCGACGGTGTGCGATGAGGCCAGGCGGATCAGCGCCGGCCGGCACCCGGAAGTCGATTGGCCCGACGTGGTGCGGCGCTGGCGAGCGGAGTACTTCGCGGCGCTGAACGCCGCGCCGGCCCGCTCGGGAACCTGGGTGTCGGTGCACACGGTGTACCGTCGCGCCCTCGACGCCATTCTTGACGACGCCGGGGCGGGTGACCTCTCCGGCGCCGAGCGCGAGGAGCTCACACTGGCGTGGCAGCGGTTGCGGCCGTGGCCGGACGCCATACCGGGACTGGACCGGCTCCGCACGCGGTACACACTGGCGACCCTGTCGAACGCCGATGTGAGCGCGGTGGTCAACATCTCTAAGCGGGCGGGTCTGCTCTGGGACGCCGTCTTCGCCGCGGAGATGGCCGGCGTGTTCAAGCCGGACCCGGCCGCGTACCGGATGGCCGCCACCTACCTCGGCCTGCAGCCCGACGAAATCATGATGGTGGCCAGTCACAAGTACGACATCCGTGCGGCCGGCCGGCTCGGTTTCGGGACCGCGTTCGTGGCCCGGCCGCTGGAGTTCGGCGCCGGCGCGACCGCGGATGTGGCATACGAAGACGAGTTCGACATCAACGCTTGTGATTTCGTCGATCTGGCGGATCAACTCGTACGCTGAGCCGTGTGCAATCCAAGGAACAACTGTGGAGGCAGCGCACCGAGTGGCCGCTCGCCCTGGTCGCCGTCGCCTTCCTCGCCATGTATTCGGTGCAGATATTGGGCCGGCCGCACGGTTTCGAAGCGCGTGCGCTGTGGCTGTTGTGCTGGCTGGCGTGGGGGATCTTCGTCGTCGACTACGTGGCTCGCCTGATCCTGGCCGAGGATCGTCGGGAATGGTTTCTGCTGCACCTGTTCGACCTCATCATGGTGGCGTTGCCTTTTATGCGGCCGCTACGGATGCTGCGGTTGCTGGTCCTGCTCGGCGTGTTGCAAAAGGCCGTCGGTCGCGCCGTTCGCGGTCAGATCCTGATCTACACGATCTCGGGGGTCATCCTGTTGGTGTATGCGGGATCGCTGGCGATCCTGGACGCCGAACGCGGGCAGCCCGGCGCCACCATCGACTCGTTCGGCAAGGCACTGTGGTGGTCCATCACCACGGTGACCACGGTCGGCTACGGCAACCTGTATCCGATGACCGTCACCGGCCGGGTGGTCGCGGCGCTGCTGATGATCGGCGGCATCAGCCTGGTGGGTGTGGTGACGGCGTCGCTGGCCTCCTGGATCGTGCAGCGGGTCTCGGACGCCGACACCGAGAATCAGGCTGCGACGGCCAGCCAGATCGAGGATTTGCGCGCCGAGATCAGGGCGCTGGCCGACCAACTGCGACAGCAGGAAGCCGCACGTTAGTTGCGCGGTTAGTTGCGCGACCAGACACAAAATCACCCGCACGCTCGGCGCGTCGGGTGCTTTTGCGTCTGCTCGCGAGGGTTACTCGAGCGCTCCTCCGAGGGTCTCGGGCAACAGGTAGGTACACAGCAGGCTCACCCCGACCAGCACCGCCAGCATCAGTCCGATCGACCAGCTGCCGTAGCGGTCGCTGAGCGGGTCGGCAAGCAACGGCGGCAGCGCCCCACCCAGAATGCCGGCCACGTTGATCGCCAGCCCGGCGCCGGTGTAGCGGTGCGACGTGCTGAACAGTTCGGGCACGAAGGACGCCATCGGGGCATAGCTGAACGCGGCGATGCTGTACGTCCCAACGATCGCGGCCGCGAACAACATCGGCCGGTCGGTGTCGATCAGCGCAATCACCGCGAACGACCACGGCAGGCCTAGCGCCCACCCGGACAGGATCACCGGCCGGCGCCCGACCCGGTCACACAATATGGCCGACACCGGCACGACCGCGGTCCACGCCACACCGCCCAGCAGTCCTGCGCGCAGGATGACATTGCGCGACAGCCCCAAATGGCTGTGCGCGTAGCTGGTCAGGTACGTGCCGGCCATGAACACGAACGCGTAGAGCGCCACGAAGCTGCCCGACGCCAGCGCCACCCGCGCCGGCTGCTGCCGGAGCACCTCGGCCAGCGGCACCCGAGGACGCGCCGTTTGTCTTGTGAAGACCGGTGTTTCGTCGATGACCAGGCGCACATACATCGCGATGGCGACCAACAGGCCGCTCAGCAGAAACGGCACCCGCCATCCCCAGTTCAGGAACGCCGCGCTCTTCTCACCGACGGTGGCGTTGACAATCAGAAAAGTCAGGCTGGTGAGCAGGGTGGCGATGCCGGCGCCCACCGCCGTGAACATGCCGTAGCTACCACGGCGGTGGGCCGGTGCGAATTCGGCTGCCAGCAAGGCCGACCCGGCCCACTCGCCGCCGACGGCGAACCCTTGCAACAGCCGCAGGACCAAAACGATCAGCGGCGCCGCGATTCCGATCGTCGCCGCCCCAGGCGTAAGGCCCACCGCAACTGTGCACAGACCCATGATCAGCATGGTGGACACCAGGGTCGCCTTGCGGCCCAGGCGATCACCGAAGTGTCCGAACAGCGCGCCGCCGACCGGCCGGGACACGAACGCGGCGGCGAAGGTGCCCATGGCAGCGATCGTCCCCATCGCCGGGCTCAGCTCGGGGAAGAAGATGTGGGGGAAGACCAACGCCGCGGCCGTGCCGTAGATGTAGAAGTCGTAGAACTCGACGGTGGTGCCCACCATGCACGCGAACGCGATCCGCTTGACGCTGACTGGATTGGCCACGCGCGAGTGTAGGCACAGTTGCGGCATTCTCACCGCCCCGGCCCGTGATACGTTGCCGACGATGCGACGTCGTTTCACCGAATTCCACCACGTCCTGCAGCCCGCGGTGCGCCTGCGCGAACAAGCCGAGGCGCTGGGTGACTACGTCGGCAACGGTGACACCGTTCTCGACGTCGGTTGCGGCACCGGACATCTCTCGCAGTACCTGCGGGACATGTACGCCGCGGTCCCGACCGGGATTGACGTGAAAGACTTACGTGCCACCGACATTTCGTTTGCCGGATTCGACGGCCGCACGATTCCCTTCCCGGACAGCTCTTTCGATCACGTGATCCTCAGCGAGGTGCTACACCACAGCCATGACCCGGTCGGGCTGATCGCCGAATGCCGCCGGGTCGCGCGCCGGCGCATCATCGTTTTCGAAGACATGCCCGACGGGTTGCTCGGCAAGGCCGCGCTCTACGCCCACATGCAGGCTTTCGCGCTGTACCACCACTACCCGTTCCGCCCCGCAGGCCTGGAGGAGTACCGCAAGGCTCTGGTCTGGCTCGGCACCAATACCGCTTGTGTGGCCCGCATTCCGCAGCCTCCGGATTGGGCGGTCTATCCACGCGAGTTGCTCGTCTACGACCTCCCCGCTACGGGCTGACCACCTCGACCGCCCAGCCGGGCATGATGGGGGCACGGGTGAGGCCGTGGTCGCGCTGGCCCATGCTGCGCAGCAACCACTGCACCCGCAGGATGCAGCACCCCATCCGCACCATTGCGAAAATCTCATACCACTGCAGCGAGCGCAGCGGCCGACCGATCCGCTCCTCGAATCGCTCGATCACATTTTGCCGGCTCTCGAACCCGGGGAGCTCGGGATCGGCCTGGATCCCGTTGACCTCCATAGTCTGTCGGCGGGTGGCCAGCCACCAGGCGAAGTCGGTCTCCGCCGGGCACAGACACGCCTGTTCCCAGTCCAGCACCCCGACGATTTGCCCTTCGTCGTCAAAGATCGCATTGGATAGTCGCGCGTCACCCCAGCAGACAGCGAGCCGGGACGGGTCCTCGGGTTGGTGGCGATGCAGCCATTCGAACGCGGCGGTGATCAGGGCGGGAACCTGCGTGTCGGTGGCCCATTTGACGTAGTCGTACCACCACGCGAGTTCCGCGGCGTTGCCGACGCCCTGCGGCCGCTCCAGCCAGGGTGCCTGACCGGCCGGGACGCGTTGCAGGGCGACCAAGGTGTCGAGGAAGGAGTCATGCACGCGACGCTGTACTTCCGGGCCGGCGCCGTGCAGCCAGCCACGAGTGGCAAACGACGTGTCGGACGGCGTGTGCCCGGCGATGCGCGGCATCACCAGAAAACTCGACCCGAGCCACGACGGGTCGGGTTCGAAGTGGATCGGCGCGGGCGTGGCGATCTGATACTCGTGCAGGAATTGCTGTGTGCGCGTCTGGCCGGCGAGGTCGTACTCGGCGTAGATGCCACCACCGCTCGGCGGTATGCGGACCACGAACTCGCGCGAACCGTCGACGCTGAACAGCAGACTTACACTCGACCAGCCCGCGGCGCGGTTCGCGGGGCGCAGCTCGCCGATTTCCACCGGTGCGCCGAACTTGTGCTCGAACCAGTTCGCGAGCTGGCCGCGGGTCGCGTCGAGGTCTCGCTGCACGAGGGACAGTCCGGCCATAGAGAAACATTTACATATCAAGCACCTGATGTAAACAGGATGTGCTTACATCAGATGGGTCTAACGTAAAGGAACAGCGATGGCCAGACCAACATCCCTGACTTACGGGAACATCGAAGACACCACGAGGCCGCTGGCCATCACGGTGCACGGGTTCCCCGATACTCCGCATACCTGGCGGCATCTCGGGCCGGTGCTCGCTGAGCACGGCTACCGGGTCGTGGCACCGTGGCTGCCGGGCTACGACGCGCCGGCCGAGGGTCCGGTCAGTGTGGGTACCTATGTGCACCACATACTTTCGGTATACCGCCGTCACGGCGGAGACGGTCGCGCAGTGCTGATCGGCCACGATTGGGGCGCGCATGCGGCCTACGGGACGGTCGGCGTGGACCCGGGCGCATTCCAGCGGCTGGTGACGCTCGCCGTACCACCGAGTGCCGCGCTGGCTGCAGCAATGTTCGACTACGCCCAGTTGAAGCGTTCGTTCTACATATGGTTCATCCAACAGGTCGGTCTCGCCGAGACGGTGTTGCTGCAACCGGGCTTCTGGGAGCGACTCTGGGCCGACTGGTCACCGGGATACGATGCAAGAGAAGACATTTTATGGCTACGTCAGTATGTCACCGCTGAGACCATCGCAGGGGTGATCTCGCCCTATCGCGCGACATTCAACCCCGATTTCGCCGATCCGGCCGCGGAGCAAGAGGCGTTGGCCACCTTCGTCCCGCCAGCCGTCCCCACCCTGTACCTGCACGGCACCGAGGACGGTGGGTTGGGGGCCGAGGTGGTCACGGGCGCGGCTGAGCACCTGCCCGCACCGGGATCGGAGTTCGAGATGATCGATGGCACAGGTCATTTCCTGCATCTGGAGCGACCGGACCTGATCGCAGACCGGATCTGCGGATGGTTAGCTCGCGGAAGCTGATTGCGCGGTGCGTCCGCCCATGCCTGCGGCATAACGCAATTCGGCGAGGAATTGCGCGCGATCGGTTCCGCCCACCAGGTAGTGGCACACAGCCACCCGCACCACCGTCGCTGCCGCCAGATCGGCGTTGTCACCCGGGATCAAGCGCTTGATGCGCTCATGCAGGACGGGCATCACCCGTTTCATCTGGGTGAGCACGTGTTCAGGTTCGGTGTCGGCAAGAAATCCCAATGAGTAGGTGTGCTGGAAATCGACTACGAATTGCAAAGCAGCGTCTAGTCGTTCGTGGCCGCGCAGCCCGGCCATCGCTGAGGCGATGCCGGCGTCGAAGTTGTCCTGCTCATAGAGTCCGAACGCTGCGAGCAGTTCGTCCTTGGACGGAAAATACCGGTACAGCGTGGGCCGGGACACGTTGGCTTCCGCGGCCACTTCTGAGAGCATCAATCGCTTACGTCCGCTGCGCGCAAGCACGACGAATGTGGCGGCCAGTATGCGCCGGCGCGTCGACATCTCGGCGCTGGGCGGGACACGGGTGGCCATCCTGAGTACTTTACATCTATAGCCACAAATGTCACACTGCGATCCGAGACAACCAGACTCTGAACGTAAGGCGCGCGGAAATGACGGACCTTGTTGTCCGAAAGATGTCATTCCAATTCGACGGGACGGTTCCGTTCCTGTGGCAGCCGGCCAATCCGCGGTTCGCCATCTTCTGCAACGCCTTCACCTTCATCGCGGTGCCGTTCGAGAAATACATCATCGCGGCGTTACGCGAGGCCGGCGACCGACTTGACGACGACCCCGACGTCGCCGCCGAGGCCGACGCGTTTCTGCGGCAGGAGGCCCAGCACTCAGCGGCCCACCGCAAGCACATGCTGGCACTCATCGAGCAGTATCCCGGGCTGGAACGCTGCTACGAGGAAACGATGGCGTCCTATCAACAGCTGCTCGCCACGCACCCGGTCGAGTTTCACGCCGCGTACATCGCCAACCTGGAAGCCACGTTCACACCGATGTTCAAAGTGATTCTTGATCATCGGGATTCGTTGTTCGGCGGCGGGGATCAGCGGGTGGCGGCGCTGATGCTGTGGCACTTTGTCGAGGAGATCGAGCATCGCAGTGCGGGGCTCAAGTTGTACCGGCACCTGATGCCTGACCCCTGGTATCGGGTCAAACGGGTACGCCAGACTTTCCGGCACACCGGATTCATCGCAAACACGGTCGCCAAGGCCTTCGACGAGCACATTCCACAGCAGGACCGAACCTTGTCGGCTGAACGCGTGATGGAAGACGCGTTGCGCAGCGAGTTCCGTTACCGATTGGGCAGTACGGCCACCAGACCGGTGTTCCATGCCGTGCCCACCCGGCGTCTGTTGAAGATGTTATGGGGGCTGGCGCTGTCCCAGACGCCGCATCACGATCCAGCTGACCAGCCGCTACCGAAATGGGCAGGAAACTGGATGGCCGAGTACGACCGCGGCACCGACATGACGACATTCGTCGATGAGGGGTGAATCCACTTGCTGACAACCAACTATGGCGGCTTGGTGCCCGAGGATGAGTCCCTGACCCATCAGATCGTGGACACGTTCGCGACGGTCAGCCAGTCGGATCCGTCGTGGACGGAGAAGATCTGGACCATCGCTCATGCGCGGGACAACTCATTGCAGCTCGTGCTCGGTATCGGCAAGTACACCAACAGGGGAGTGTTCGATGGGGCCGGGGGCGTTTGCCGGGGCACCGAGCAGTGGACGGTGCGTGCCGGCCGGCGGCTGTCTCTGGACCCGTCGGGCACCGACGTCGGCCCCATCCACTACAGCGTGGTTGAGCCGCTCAAGGCCATCCGCATCGGACTCGACGCAACCGAGCACGCCCCGATCGCATTTGATGTGACATTGCGCGGAAGTTTCGACGCGGCACTGGAAGACCCTTGGCCGGACCGCAGCCCCGACGGCTATCGGGTGACCCACAATGTGTTGCGCTACCACCAGATTGGCGTCGCATCGGGCTGGGTCGAGCTCGAAGGCGTGCGCACCGAGGTCAGGCCCGACGAGTGGATCTCGATCCGTGACCATTCCTGGGGCCTGCGTCCGGGTGTGGGCAAGCCGATCCCCGGACTGCCGCGCGGCGGCCGGCGCATCAGCCAGATGTTGATGACGTGGTGCCCGATGACGCTGACCCGTCCTGACGGGTCGACGTACTCGCTGTTCGTGTTCTTCCAGCAGGAGAAGGGGGACGGCTTTGAATCAACCCGTTTCCAGGCCGAGCAGCAGAACGACGACGGCACCGCTTATCGTTTCGCGGGCGTCGAACAAGACCTACATTTCGACGACGGCAACCGGCGGTTGACCCACGGCACCATCACGTTGGCCGAGACCGACGGCACCAGGCGTCCATTGACGATCACCGCGGCAGGCCCGACGGGATTTCACCTCGGCACCGCCGGCTACTACGGCTGGAACGACTGGGTGTATGGGCAATGGGTCGGCGATCTGAGGGTGGAGGGCTACCACGTACCGAACTGCGACCACCCCCAGACTGCCCGCAAGGTCCACCAGCTGCGGGACCTGTTGGTGCGCGTGGAGGATCCGATCGGCGGGGGGACCGGACTGGGCAACGCCGAGACCTTCGCCCTCGGCGCATTTCCCGATCGCGGCCTCACCGCGGAGAACTCGTTCCTGTAGCAGGGAGTGTGAGCAGACGCAAAAGCACCTGAAAAGGGCACTTTTCAGGTGCTTTTGCGTCTGCTCGGCTAACTCCAGGCGACTGGCAAGCTCTTGATGCCGTGAATGAACTGGGACAGCAATCGCGCCGGTTCCCCGGTTGCGGTGATGTCGGGTATCTCGCGGCGCAACTCCTCGAACACCACCCGGATCTCGCGGCGCGCCAGGTTGGCCCCGAGGCAGAAGTGGGCACCGCCGCCGCCGAAGCCGACATGCGGATTGGGGTTGCGCGCCACATCGAACGTCCATGGGTCGGCGAATTTCGACTCGTCGCGATTGGCCGAGCAGTACCACAGCGTAACCTTGTCGCCCTCAGCCATTTTCGTGCCGCTTAGTTCGAAGTCGCGGGTGAGCGTGCGACGCATGTAGATAACCGGCGAGGCCCAGCGCACGATCTCCTCACCGGCGCTGTGCGCCAGGCCGTCGAAGTCCGCCCACCATCGCTCGCGCTGCTCGGGATAGCGTGACAACGCCAGCACGCCATGGCTGATCGCGTTGCGGGTCGTCTCGTTGCCGGCAACCACCAACAGGATGAAGAACATCGCGATCTCCGAGGACGACAGCCGTTCGCCGTTCACCTCGGCTTCAACCAGCGCCGTCGTCAGGTCGTCGTGGTGGTTTGAGCGGCGGTCCTCGGCCAGCGCCGTGGCGTAGGCGCCGATATCCATCGACACCTTGGCGAACTCCTCGAAATCAGTCGCCAGATCGGGGTCGCCGAAGCCGAGAATCACGTTGGTCCAATGGAATACCCGCTGATGATCCTCTTCCGGGATGCCCATCATGTCGCAGATGACCTGCAGCGGCAGCGGTCCGGCGAGTTCGCTGACCAGGTCGGCGTGCCCATCGGGATGGTTGGCGATCATCGACGTCACCAGCCGGTGTGCACGCTCCCGCACCGACGACTCGATGCGAGCTACCACCTTCGGCGTGAACGCCCTGCTGACAATCGAACGCAGCCGCTGGTGCCGCGGATCGTCCATCACGATCATCGAGCCGAAATACTCGGCGAGTTCGGGTGTCTGGTCGCTGATGACAATGTTCGGGCTGGAGCTGAACACCTCGGGGTGGCGGCTGGCGAAGAACACGTCATCGAGACGGGTCAGCGCCCAGTGCCCACTGCCCGCGGTGAACCCTTCGATCTCGATCGCGGGCCAAAAGGAGATCGGCGCCTCGCGACGAAGGGTGGCGAAAGCGCCGTCCCGGTAATCGTCGTCAAGAGCCCAGAAGTCCAACGATCCCAACGCGATATCGGCCAGCGGGATGGGGGGCGGCGGGGCTCCGTTGACCCGGGGCGCAAGCGCCGCCGGGGCATCGGTCCGGGACTTGAGATCCATGCGATCCTCCTATGCCCACGTGGCCCGCTTACAGCTGTGCAGGCGTGACACTGGCGAGCTTAGACCGGCCGCTGCGCCCTCGGGTTCAGTGCGAGCAGACCGCCTTACCCGGTGTCCCCGTTGAATGCGCGTCATTCACCACGTTGCCGTCGAGAATGATCTTGCAGGCGATGGTGCCCTGTCCTTGAGCCGACAGGACGAACACCTGCCCGCCGAACGCCTGGAATTCCGTCGACCACGGCAGCGGCACATTGACCGCCCGCTGCTGACCGTTCTGGGTCTGGAACGAGATGTATTCGGCGACGCCGGGACCGCTGACCTCGTAGCGGACCTGCGGGAACTGACCGGGCAAGGGAACGGCGCTGGCCACACCGCTGGTGGCCGCGAAGGCGGTGCCGATGGCAAGCAGGATCGAAGCTGCGCGACAAGTGGTCATGTTTGTTCATGTTGTCACCACGCAGGGGCGAATACGAGACCCTTTTGACACTCAACTTAGGGTGAACGCGGGGACTGGTCTGAGCTGGAGGTGCTGATGACGCAACCGGTCGTAGCCGGCGAACCCAAGAGAGTGGTGGTGTGGGGCACCGGATTCGTGGGTCGAATGGTGATCCCCGAGATACTCAAACACCCGCTTTTCGAGTTGGTCGGGGTCGGAGTCAGCAACCCCGACAAGGTCGGCCGCGACGTCGGTGAAATCTGCGGGCTGCCGGAACCGGCCGGGATCGCCGCCACCGACGATGTGGATGCCCTGATCGCGCTGAAGCCCGATGCACTGGTCCACTACGGACCGACGGCGATGCACGCCAAGGACAACATCTCGTTGATCACTCGTTTCCTGCGGGCCGGGATCGACGTCTGTTCGACGGCGATGACGCCGTGGATCTGGCCGACCATGCACCTGAACCCGCCGAACTGGATCGAACCCATCACCCAGGCCGCCGAACTGGGGGAGGCTTCCTGCTTCACCACCGGCATCGACCCGGGCTTTGCCAACGACCTGTTTCCGATGACGCTGATGGGTCTGTGTTCGGAAGTCCGCAAGGTGCGGGCCTCCGAGTTGCTGGACTACACCAACTACGAGGGTGATTACGAGCGCGAGATGGGGATCGGGCGGGAGCCGGAGTACAGCCCGATGCTGGAGAACAGCGATGTGCTGATCTTCGCGTGGGGTGCGACGGTGCCGATGATCGCTCATGCCGCGGGCATCATGCTGGACGAGATGACCACGACGTGGGACAAGTGGGTCACCCCCACTGACCGCAAATCAGCGAAGGGTGTCATCAAGGCCGGCAACGTGGCCGCCGTCCGCTTCACCATCAATGGCCTCTACCAGGGTGAGACCCGGATCCAGCTCGAGCACGTGAACCGGATCGGGCTCGACGCCGCGCCCGACTGGCCGACTGGCAACGACAACGACGTGTACCGGGTGGATATCGAAGGGACGCCGAGCATTTCGCAGGAGACGGCCTTCCGGTTCACGGACGGCTCGGGTCGGGACGCCGCCGCCGCCGGATGCCTGGCAACCGGGTTGCGGGCCCTCAACGCGGTCCCAGCGGTCAACGGTCTTTCCCCCGGATGGGTGACCGCCCTGGATCTGCCGCTCATCCCCGGCGCCGGGACCATTCGCTGACCAGCGCAAACATCGGCGGAGAGAGATCTTGATACAGCTGGCGCAAAGCTGAGTCAGAGCTACGCTATAGCTTTCACCGAGAAACTGAGCGAAACCTTCACACCTTCAGAGATTTAGGGCGTTAGCCCCGGGGATTGGACCTGGATGGCAGATGGAGCTAGGCCCGCGCTGGGCCTGTCGATCGGTGCCACGAACCTGGCCGCCGTGACGGCCGACCACGCCATCACCCGTAAGCCCGTGCTGACGCTGTATCGGCAGCGCCCGCCCGAAGTCGGGATCCCTTCGGAGAACCCCCGACTCGACGAGCCGGGCCTGGTCATCACCGACTTCGTGGAGCGGGTCGGCGACCACGTCGGCATCGTGGCGACCGACGGCTCCATGCACCGCAGTGAGGCGCTGGTTGCCGACGGCCTGCGTGCGCTGGCGTATGCGGCGACGGGCGGGCGCGCGCTGCCCGAAAGTGTCGCGGTGACCTATCCGGCGCACTGGTCGCCGCTTGCCGTCGACGCGCTGGGTGGTGCGCTGAGCCGGGTGTCCGAATGGTCGCATGGCGCCAAGCCGCTGACGCTGCTCCCGGACGCCGCCGCCGCACTGTTCGCGGTACGCGCCAACCCGGGGATACCGGCGCGCGGCATCGTGGCCGTCTGCGACTTCGGTGGCAGTGGGACCAGCCTCACGCTGGTCGATGTCAGCGGTGAGTACCAGCCGGTGGCCGCGACCGTTCGGCACGAGGACTTCTCCGGCGACCTCATCGACCAGTCGCTGCTGACCTACGTCATGTCCGAGATGCCGGGGACCGGTTCGTTCGATCCGTCCGGCACCGCGGCGATCGGTTCGCTCACCCGGTTACGCGCCGCTTGCCGCACCGCCAAGGAACGGCTCTCGTCGGCCACCGTCACCACGCTGGCCGAAGCGGTCCCGGGCGTCCGCGGTGACATCCGGTTGACTCGCAACGAGCTCGAGGAAACGATCCGTCCCGCCCTGGACGGAGTCCTATTGTCTTTGGAACAACTGTTGCAGCGCAACGGAATTCATGGACTCGTCGCGATCGCTACGGTCGGCGGTGGCGCCAACATCCCGGCGGTTACCACCTCGCTGTCCGGGCGCTTCGGCGTGCCGGTGATCACGACGCCGCGACCGCAACTCACCGCGGCCATCGGTGGTGCGTTGCGGGCCGCCCGCGGTCCCGGTGACAACAGCGCGACCACACTCACTCCCGCCGCCGTCGCCGCGACCGCTGCGGCCGCGGCGGCGCCGGGCGCAGCCGCGGCTTCGGCGTACCCGGACTTTCCCCCCGACCCTCCGGCACCGACGATGGAACCCGCGCTGGCGTGGTCGGAGGCCGAGGACGAAAGCCGCGCGCTGCCCGTCGCGTCGGTTGGCGAGCACGGGCACGGCGAGCACGGTGGGTCGGGGCTGGCGTCCGCTCGCCCGCAGATGAAGTTCGAGCGCGAAGACCGGCCGAAACCCGAACGCAAGTCCCCACCGATTCCTTGGTACCGCCTACCGGCGGTGATCATCATCAGCACTACCGTGGCCGTGCTGCTGGTAGGCACCGCAATCGCGATCGGCTTGACTTCCGGAAACAAGCACGGGACCAACTCGCCGCGGGTGAACACGGTGCCCGCGACGCCGTCGACCACGGTCAGCCCACCGCCCTCGTCGCCCGCGCCGACCGAGACCGACAGCATTAGCCCCGAACCGGCGCCATCGTCGGAGCCGCCACCGGCGCCGTCGACGCAGGAGCCGCCGCCACCACCGCCGCGGCGCACCACGCAGGCGCCGCCGCCACAACCTACCCAGACGCAACAAACTCAGCAGCCGTCGCCGCCTTCGAGCCCGCCACCCGTGCCATCCACGCCACCGCCGCTACCCACGACGCCGCCGCAGCTACCGCAGCTGCCACAGCTACCGGGACAGAACAACCCGCAGAACCCGCTACCGCAACTCCCGCAGATCCCGGGGCTACCGCAGCTACCGGGTAACGGCCCGGCCGTTCCCGGCCCGCCTTAGCGTTATCGCTCGGCTTTGTGCTGTTCGCGGTCCTCTTTGGTCGCCTTGATGATCTCCTGGTTGAACTCTTTGTCTTTTTCGAGATTCTCTTTGACTCGCTCTTCGGCTTCCTGATTCAGCTGCTCGATCGATTTGTCGCGATCTCCGGCGTTCTCGTCGGCCGCTGCAGCGCGGGCGCTCTCGTTCTTGGTGCCGCCCTTTTCGGTGTCCTCGCTGCCGCTGTCAGCTTTGGCAGAGGCCTTCTCGCTGGGGTCATCTTGCTGCGAATCGTCTTGCTGCGACTCGTCTTTCGCGCTTTCAGCTTTATCTGATCCGGAGCCCGATTCGGAGTCCGACTCGTCGTTGCCCTTCTCCTTCTTGAATTGGGCAGCCGGGGAATCGTCGTCCTCGGCAAACTTCGGATTGCCGTCGTCGTCAATCCAGTCGTTCACCGCGGTGCCGGCGATGGTCTTGCCCGACCCGGGCATGACCAGAGTGGGGCGGTCCTCGTAGGCCGTCATCATCTCTTGGGCTTTTTCTTTGTGCTCTTCGTCGGGCTCTGGCTTCTCGGTCTGGTTGGCACCGCTGGGCGTGCCCTCATCCTTCGAGTCGTCCTTGCCCTTGGAGTCGTCCTTGCCTTTGGAGTCGTCCTTTGCGGTGGAGTCGTCCTTTGGTTTCGAGTCGTCCTTTGGCGCCTCGGCAGTGTCCACGCCGCCGCCGGCGTCCTTGGCGTCCTTGTCCGCCGAATCGTCGTGCGCGCTCATGCTGACTGGCCCCCTATGGAGTTGCTGTGCGACCGACCCTTGTGGTGTTTACCCACTGAGGCGGCGCCCCGAAACTCCGGCTATCGCGAATCGCGCTTAACCAGCACCAGCGCGGCGAGCGGGATGCGCATTGGTTCTGGCGCGCGGGACAGCCGCTCGGCCACGGCAGCCTCGAGTTCACTGACGAATTCGCCCGCCCGTGGATCGCTGGTCCCGCCGTCCAGTCCGGCCGTCAGCGTCGGGAAAAGTGCGGCACGCGCAAACGCTGCCCATCGCGCACCGAAAGCGTCTGCATCTGAATCCGCTTGGTAATGGGCCCAGAATCGGTCCTCGGCGTTGAACAAGTCCAGATGATCGATCGTCAGGCCCTCGAACCAGCCGCGGGGCGAGAAGGGCGCGCAGAAATCCTTTTCGGTGCGGGCGATCACCGGGATGACCATGCGCTCCACCTCTTCGGCGCGCACCAGCCCTCGATCGACCAAGGCATGCAACGCTGCCATCAAAGCGTCGTTGAGTGCCCGATAACCGAATTCACCGTCGTCGTCGAGGGCCATGGTCAACACCACCAGCCGGCCACCGGGACACAACTCGCGGCCCCGGTATGCCACGAAGTCGTTCCAGTCGATGGCCGACTGGTGTTCATAGGCTCGGCGGGCGGCGACATTCGTGCTATACGCGACCTGCACGTGATCGGTGAACTCCGGGGCGTCCGCGGGAACCCGACTGAGCCATTGCACCGCCCACGACGTCCAGCCGAGGTTGACCGCGCCGGTCGGCAGAATCTGGTCGTAGAAGGAACGGCCCACCGCGGAGGTGAAAGTTGCCGGTTCGTTCTTCAGGTAGCTGTCGGGGTCGTCGGACAGCGTGCGGAACAGGGCGGTGAAGTCGTTCTCCGGTACGTCGGTGTGGGTCATCAAGATCGGGTGGTCGTGACGGGTCCGGGACCGCAACACCGCAACTGCGGCGGCCATCGGCTTGAGCGAGTTGTGGCCGGTGGCGGCGCCGTAGTCGGCGACCACAACGGGCTGCGGCGGTTTGGGTAGCGGTACCTGATGTGCAGCCTGCTCGAACAGCGCTACCGCCGGCAACAGGCCGGCGGCCTGCAGGCGCGACGATTGCGTGTAGGTCGCGCTCTCCATCGGCTCCGGCCGAACCACAATGCTGGATTCGGGAAGCCGCAGGCCCGGCTCACTTTTGCGTGCGGAAACTGACACCGGTGAGCCTCTCCGAAATCTCCCAAAGGCGTTGACAGTCAGCATCGTTGGCGGCGCGCGGCGGCACCTTCGCCTCGGTGACCCCGCCACCGGCGGCCTCATAGAAGCCCTTGGGGCCGTAATATGCCCCGCCTTCGGCCTGTGGTGTCACGGCGGCATAAAGCGCAGGCAGGATGCCCTCGTCGACCTCCTGCCAGAGGAACGGGGCAAAGCGCCATGAGGTGGTGTAGATCCGCTGCATGAGCGCGGGCTTCTCTCGGCCGTGCGATGGGCCGCTGATCTGCAGATTGGTCTTGGTCAGGCCGGGATGTGCCGCGTTGGAGACAATGCCCCAGCCGGCCTGGCGGCTGCGCCGGTCCAGTTCGCGGGCGAACATCAGCACCGCCAGCTTTGACTGCCCGTAGGCGGTCATCGATGAGTACGACTTCTCGAACTGCAGGTCGTCGAAGTGGATGCGGCCGCGACGGGCGGCGAGGCTGCTCAGGGAGACCACCCGCGCGCTGTTCGCCGCACTCAGCAGCGGCAGCAGATGCGCGGTCAGCGCGAAATGCCCGAGATGGTTGCTACCGAATTGCAGTTCGAAGCCGTCCGAGGTGGTGTCCCGTTCCGGTGGAGTCATCACGCCGGCGTTGTTGATCAGAATGTCGATCGGTCGACCGTCGGCGTTGAGCTGCTCAGCCAGGGCAGCCACAGACGCCAGCGACGAGAGGTCGAGCGCCCGGATGGTCAGCTTCGCGTCGGGCACCGCAGACCGGATCTGCTCGATGGCGGCCTCACCCTTGGCGCGATTGCGAATTGCCATCACCACGTCGGCGCCGGCCGCCGAAAGTCGTTTGGCCAGCCCGAGTCCCAGGCCGCTGTTGGATCCGGTTACCACGGCCAACTTGCCGGACAGGTCCGGCACCGTGGCGATCAGATTGTGGGCCATGCATCGACTCCTTTCCGGTCGCTCGCACGTCGGTCGGAACCAGTGTCCTCCGTCGCGCTGGTTCCCGCTCATCACCCCGCCGATATCGGCTTCGCGTAGATGGACCGTCTCGGTGTTCGACACATGACACACTGCGTGCATGAATAGCAGACGGGTCGCCAAGATTTCGCTGGCACTGGCCATTCTGATGCTTGTGGTGGCGGTCGTCGGCTTCATCGTGACCCTGGTGCTCAACGCATTCTTCTTGGACAAATACAACGCCTACGGCGAGGTGCCCATCCCTGGATCGGGCAGCGTGCACCTGCCCGCCGGGGATGCGACCGTCAGCCTGCACACCCTGGTCATCGGTTCCGACGGTGGCCTGCCGGTGCCGCCGCTCCGCATTTCCATCACGCCGCCCGAAGGGGTGCCTCAGCCGGAATTGGTGGAAAGCATCGGCGGCACGACGACCGTCAACAATGACGCCCACGTACGAGTGTGGAATGTCCACGTGCCTCAGGAGGCCGACTTCAACGTCGCCACCGACGGGCAGGTCAACGGATACATCAATCCGCGACTCGCCTTCGGCCGCAACAGCTCGCACGGCGACCTGGTATGGGTGTTCGTGGCCCTGTTTGTGGTCAGCCTGATCGATGTGTTCCTGTCGGTGGTGTGGCTGAGCCGCGCCAGACGCGCGGCCAGACCCGCGACGTCGGCGCCCGGTGCCTATGTAGTGCCGCCTCCGGCCTATCAGTCGCAGACGGCCTACGAACCGGGCGATCAGGGGGTCAGGGTGGAACGGCTGAAAACCCTTGCCGCGCTGCGGGATTCCGGTGCGCTAAGCGAGCAGGAGTTCGAGACCGAGAAGCGACGAATCCTGGACGGGATGTAGACGGGATGTAGACGGGTTGTAGCGGCGCTAGTGCCCGCGGGCCACCCACTCCTCGTAGTGCACGATCTCCTCACCGACGGTAGTGCTGTCACCGTGGCCGGTGTGCACGACGGTGTCACCCGGCAGCTTCCCGAGGCGCTCGGAGATCGACTGCAGGATCGTAGGGAAGTCGGAGTAGGAGCGGCCGGTCGCACCCGGCCCGCCGGAGAAGAGCGTGTCGCCGCTGAACACCACCCCGAGGTCGTGCACGTACCAGCAGACGGACCCGGGGGAGTGGCCGGGCGTGTGCAGTGCGCGCAGCTCGGTTCCGGCGATTTTCACTGTCTCGCCGTCGCCGATGGATCGGAACTCCTTGTCCGGGTGCGTCATTCGCCACAGCACCTCATCGGCGGGATGCAGCAGTACCGGCGCGTCGAGCGTCTCGCCCAGTTCGGGAGCCACCGTGATGTGGTCGTTGTGCCCGTGGGTGCACACCACCGCGACCACATGGCGGCCGGCGACCGCCTCGATGATCGGGTCGGCGTCATGGGCGGCGTCGAACACCACCACGTTCGAATTGTCACCGACCAGCCAGATGTTGTTGTCCACTTCCCAACTGCCGCCGTCGAGTTCGAAGGTGCCGTGGGTGACCACCCGGTCGATGGCGACCATTACAGCACCACCACCGAACGCAGCACCTTGCCGTCGTGCATCTTGTGGAACGCCTCCTCGATGTCGTCCAGCCCGATGCGCTCGGAGACGAACTTGTCCAGTGGCAGCCGGCCCTGCAGGTAGAGGTCGATCAGGGTGGGGAAATCTCGCTCGGGCAGGCAGTCGCCGTACCACGACGACTTCAGCGCGCCGCCGTGTGAGAAGAAGTCGACCAGCGGCATGTCCAATCGCATGTCGGGCGTCGGCACCCCGACCAAGACCACGGTGCCGGCCAGGTCGCGGGCGTAAAAAGCCTGCTTCCAGGTCTCCGGGCGGCCGACCGCGTCGATCACGACATTGACGCCGAAGCCGTCGGTCAGGTCCTGGATAGTTTTGACCACATCCAGGTCCCGGGCGTTGATCGTGTGGGTGGCGCCGAACTTGCGGGCCCAGTCCAGCTTGGTGTTGTCGGTGTCGACGGCGATGATCTTGCGGGCACCGACCAGCGCGGATCCGGCAATGGCGGCGTCACCCACACCGCCGCAGCCGATCACCGCGACAGTGTCGTCCCGGTTGACAGCGCCGGTGTTGATCGCCGCGCCGATCCCGGCCATCACCCCGCAGCCGAGCAGACCGGCCACGGCAGGATCGGCCTCGGGGTTGACCTTGGTGCATTGACCGGAGGCCACCAGTGTCTTGTCGGCGAAGGCGCCGATGCCCAGTGCGGGGGTGAGTTCGGTGCCGTCGGTCAGCGTCATCTTCTGTTCGGCGTTGAAGGTGTCAAAGCACAGTTGCGGCCGGCCCCGCTTGCACGCCCGGCACTGGCCGCAGACCGCGCGCCAGTTCAGGATCACGAAGTCGCCCGGCTCTACGTTGGTGACGCCGGGCCCGACCGCCTCGACGGTGCCCGCGGCCTCGTGACCGAGCAGGAACGGGTAGTCGTCGTTGATGCCGCCCTCGCGGTAGGTCAGGTCGGTGTGGCAGACGCCGCACGCGATGATGTCGACGACGGCCTCGCCGGGCCCGGGGTCAGGGATGACGATGTCGACCACCTCCACGGGCCGGCCTTTGGACCGTGAAATCACGCCGCGCACTGTCTGACTCATGGTTTCAACCTAGTGTTTGCGACGGTGATCCGCGCGGGCGGCCGGTGTAGCGTCGCTGACCATGAGGGGACCCGAGTCGGCTGCCGAGAGCACAGAGGAATTCAGCGCCCGGATTGTGGGCGCCATCGACGCCGCCAGCCTGGTGCTGTTGTTGAGCATCGGGCATCAGACCGGTCTGTTCGACACTATGGCCGGGTTGCCGCCGTCGACCAGCGCGCAGATCGCCGAGGCCGCCGGCCTGAACGAGCGCTACGTGCGGGAGTGGCTGGGCGGCGTGACCACCGGACACGTCGTCGAATACGACGCCGACACCGGCACCTACACCCTGCCGGCCGACCGAGCGCAGGCGATCACCCGCGCCGCGGGCCCTAACAACCTCGCGGTGGTGGCGCAGTTCCTGCCGCTGCTCGGCAACGTCGAGCAGAAGATTGTCGGCTGCTTCCGGGAGGGTGGCGGGCTGCCGTACAGCGAATACCCGCGCTTCCACCAGCTGATGGCCGAGGAGAGTGGCGCGATCTTCGACGCGACGCTCGTCGACGTCGTGCTGCCGCTCGTTGACGGACTTCCCCAGCGGTTGCGGTCCGGCGCCGACGTCGCCGACTTCGGCTGCGGCAGTGGGCATGCGGTCAACGTGATGGCGCAGGCGTTTCCGGACAGCCGCTTCACCGGCATCGACTTCTCCGAGGAAGCCATCGCAACGGGTGGCCGGGAGGCCGTTGCGCTTGGTCTGACCAACGCCATCTTCGAGCGCGCCAACCTCGCGGAGCTCGACAAGGACGGCGCCTATGACGTCATCACCGTCTTCGACGCGATTCACGATCAGGCGCAACCGGCACGGGTGCTGGCCAACATCCACCGCGCGCTTCGCCCCGGCGGGGTGCTGTTGATGGCCGACATCAAGGCGTCGAGCCGACTCGAAGAGAACATCGACCGGCCGATGAGCACCTACCTGTACACCACCTCGCTGATGCATTGCATGACTGTGTCGCTGGCGCTGGACGGCGCCGGGCTGGGCACGGCGTGGGGGACGCAGCTGGCCACCGCGATGCTGGCCGAGGCCGGGTTCGCGAACGCGCGGGTGGCCGAGATCGAGTCGGACCCGCTGAACAACTACTACATCGCCACCAAGTGATGGGTGCGCTCTGTGGACTTGCCGACTGGCCGGTGCCGAATGTCGCTGCCGCCGTCATCGGGCCGGACGGCGTGCGGGCCACCCACGGCGACACGGGCCTTGTGTTCGCTTTGGCGTCGGTGACCAAACCGATCGTGGCCCGTGCCGCCCAGATCGCGATCGAGGAAGGCGTCGTCGACCTCGACACGGAGGCCGGGCCGGCCGGGTCCACGATCCGCCACTTGCTGGCCCACGCGTCGGGACTGGCCATGTCATCCAACGACACCCTGGCCCGGCCCGGCACCCGCCGGATGTATTCGAACTACGGCTTCACCGTGCTCGCCGAAACCATCGAGCGGGAGTCGGGGATCGAGTTCGGTCCCTATCTGGCCGAAGCGGTGTGCGCGCCGCTCGGCATGACCGACACGCGGCTCGAGGGCGGGGCCGCCGCGGCCGGGTTCGGGGCGACATCAACGGTTGCCGACCTCGCTGTGTTCGCCGGCGATCTGCTCCGGCCGACGACGGTGTCGACGAAGATGCACGACGACGCGACGACCGTGCAGTTCCCGGGTTTGAACGGCGTGCTGCCCGGCTACGGTGTGCAGCGGCCCAACGACTGGGGGCTGGGCTTCGAGCTGCGGGATGGGAAGTCCCCGCATTGGACCGGGGCCGACAACTCGGCGCGGACCTACGGTCACTTCGGCCAGTCCGGCGGGTTTCTCTGGGTGGATCCGGACGCGGACCTGGCGCTCGTGGTGCTTACCGACCGCGATTTCGGTGAGTGGGCGCTGGACCTCTGGCCTGCGCTATCGGACCGGGTGATCGGCGCGCAGTGACCGCTAGGCGAGCGGCGCAGTGACCGGCGCAGTGATCGGGAAAAACACACACTAGCGCAACACCGGTATCACAGGGCACAATAGACACGCAGGACACATAAATATCAGCAGGTATCTCGCTCGTCGGGTTCACCAGGTCGTTGGGGAAGACGTCCCTCGTGGAACCGAAGGAGCAACAGATGCGTGCGTCGAATCAATTCGCCGACGTGACCGGCGGTGTGGTGTACGTCCACGCCTCCCCAGCGGCGGTATGCCCGCATGTCGAGTGGGCGTTGTCGTCGACCTTGCAAGCCAAGGCGAACTTGGTGTGGACCCCGCAGCCGGCCATGCCCGGGCAGTTGCGCGCGGTCACCAACTGGGTGGGTCCCGTCGGGACGGGTGCCCGGTTGGCGAACGCGTTGCGCTCATGGTCGGTCTTGCGGTTTGAAGTCACCGAGGATCCCAGCCCCGGCGTCGACGGCCAGCGGTTCAGTCATACGCCGCAGCTGGGTCTGTGGAGCGGGGCGATGAGCGCCAACGGCGACATCATGGTCGGCGAGATGCGGTTGCGCCGACTGATGGCCCAGGGCGCCGATACCCTTGCCGCCGAACTGGATTCCGTGCTGGGGACGGCGTGGGACGAGGCGCTCGAGGTGTACCGCGACGGCGGCGACGCCGGCGAAGTGACCTGGCTGAGCCGGGGCGTCGGCTAGCTCTGCGCGAGCAGACGCAAAAGCCCCCGCACGCACGGCGTGTCGGGGGCTTTTGCGTCTGCTCGGCCTAATTAGGTGAGGAATGGGTTCAGTATCGGCGGGATGATTTCGTTGCCGGTCACGCCGGTGAACCGGACAAACATCTGCGCCGGGATGTTGAGGGCTTGGTACACGCCGGCGCCGATCCAGGAGACCGGTACCTGCAGGAATTCCGGCACTGAATGAATGATGCCCGCTATCGGCTCATATGCCAGGTAGGGAATCGACGAGACGAGCGTGCGCGCTGTCAGGTTCACGTTGGTCGCGATGTCGGGATAGCCCTGCGCGGCGAAATCGGCCGTGACCACACTGAACAGGTTGGGGTCGGGATTCACATAAGTGCCGGCGAAGACAGGGCTCGTCAGGGGCGCGCCTTGCATATAGGGCAGCTGCGGCAGGTTGAACTGATCGAGAATTGTCGGTGTCGAACTGACGATCTGCCATGAGTTATTGATGTACCCGTCGTACATATCGTTATAGGCCTGATCGAAGATCACGAATGATGCTGTCTCGATGGGGGATTGGAAGCCATGCGTGATGCCGCCTAATTGGGGCGGTCCTAGTTCGCCATGGTCGGTGACGACGAGCACGGAGAATTGCTCGCCGTTGGTGGCTTCCCATTGAGCTACCGCGCCTAACAATCCGCCACCGCCAATGGTGTGGTAACCGAGATTGGCGTCCATGTTCCGCAGCGCGGCTGCGTACTGCGGCGAATCACCACCGAAGGCGTGCGCGTTGACGTCGGGACCGGTGAAGTACGCGAAGATTAGGTTGCTCGCAAGTGGATCGGCGTCACCAATCGCGGTTATTGCCTTTTCAGCTACCAGATTTGACGTCAGTTCCCAGCTTGCATCGCCCGGGACCTGCGGGACGAATTCCCAGTGGTCGGCCGGGTTCGAGCCGGCTGCAGCGATGTCGGTGATGACCTTCCAGTCCGCGATGACCGTCGTGTTGACGGCGTCGCCGTAGGCGTTCTCGAGGTGGTTGTACACGGTCGGCCAGTCGTCGTACGTCCAGGGGGTGAAAATGTTGTTGGTCACCCCGGTCGTCTCGCCCCACACGCCGGTCTGAATGGTCGTCCACGACGGGTTGGAGATGGTGGTGTGCCCGACGATCGTCGATGCGGACGTGACGCTCTGTTCCATCAGCGCGCGGAAGTGCAAGTTGGCGGGATCGGCTAGGACTCGGGCGAGATTTGTTCCGTCCGTTCCGATCAGCAGGAAATTCGCGTCAGGGGTTGCCAAGGCCCACGCGATGGCGGCCTGCTCGTTATCTGTGAATGTCACCGGAAGGAAGGTGCCGGCGTTGCCGCTCGCGCCCGGGCTGCCGAATAACGACAACGCTCGTCCGCCGATTCCACCGGCTCCCTCAGGGACGATTCCTGAGGGGAACACGTGGCCGCCGAAGCCTCCGGTGCCGCCGGCTCCGCCGTTGCCCAGCAACCACCCGCCGGTGCCGCCGGCGCCGCCCACGCCGCCGCGCAGACCGCCGGTGCCGCCCGTGCCGCCATTACCGATCAAACCGGCATTGCCACCGCGGCCACCTGCTTGCCCGGCCCCACCCGATCCACCCGTGCCGCCGTTGCCCCACAGGATCCCGCCGTCCCCACCGGCCTGCCCCGTGCCGGCCACGCCGTTGGTCCCGTCGCCGATCAATGGCCGGCCCAACAGGAAGTTCGTCGGCGCGTTGATGACGTCGAGAACGGGTTGCAGCGGGCCGGCGCTGGCCGCTTCGGCGGCGGCGTAGGCACCGCTGGCGGCGCTCAATGCTCGTACAAACTGCAGATACGACGCCTCCACCCGCGCACTGAACGTCTGGTAGTCCAGGGCGTGGCCGGAAAACAGCGATGCGATCGCCTCTGATACTTCGTCCGCGGCGGCGGCCATCACTGTGCTGGTCGGAGCCAGCGCCGCCAGGTTTGCCACCCCGATCGAGGAGCCGATACCGGCCGCATTTGCCGCGGCTGCCGAAATCAGGTCGGGTGCGGCGATTAGTTGCAACATCGTGGACCTCTCACCTGAAAGTATGTTGACCGGCGGAAGATGTGACCAGGCCCATAATTGCACGGTTCCGGGGAATTGCCAGCAAATCCTCGGCGAGGTATGTCAATCGCATATTTTCCGCCCACGGCCGTAACGGCGCGGGGCGGTGATTGACTAGGTAACCGGTCCTGACACGGGTTTCGCCGACACCGGCATGTCAACGTTGCCCTGGCAGGTGCCGCTGGCGATATCGGTATGGAAGACACCGGTGAGAATGCCGTACTGCCCCGGCGTGTAGACGGTAATCGACTTCGCCGGATCGTATTCGACGGTTCCGTCGGGCAGCAGACAGTCCCAATTCCAGGTCATCTCCCGGACCCACTGCGCACCGTTCCAGGTGAATTCGATGGTCTTGGGCATTGAATCGTTCTTGGGCGGCGGCGGATTGGTGACGGTCGCGGTGCATACGCCCGCGGTGCAACTAGAAGTGATGGAAACACTGGTCCGATGGGCAAACTCATTCTGGCCGGCCGCGATGCTGGTGCCGGACTTCGCATTGGCGCCGAGCACCATGATGTATTCGCCGTTCCAGGATGCGACTTCGCTCGCGTAAGCCGCGGGAGTTGAACACAGCGGCGCGATCAATGTTGCCGATGCAACCAGTGCGCACTTGCCCAACATGCTGAAGATGTCGCACTCGGCGACCCGGCCGTTACACCCGGTTGGGCCGCAACACCCGCAGTGCCGCCGGCACCGCCGAGATCTCGGCCGGCAGCGGACACGCGAAGTCGCCGTCGGCATAGACGTTGATCCCTGGGCACTCCACGTCGACGGTTTTCGCCCGGGCGGTGGTTACCTCGTCGAGTCCGACATGGGTGCCCTTGATGGCGGTGGGGAAGAAGCGGATCAGCTTGGTCCGTGACTCCGATTTGACCATGGTCAGATCGAGCAGGCCGTCGGTCCGATCGGCGTTGGGGCAGATCAGCATTCCGCCGCCGTAGCTTCGCATGTTGCCGAAGGCGGTCATGGTGAGATCAGCCTCGATCTCCTGCTTTCCGTCCAGCACCAGCCGGAACGGCAGCAGGCGCAGCTGTGACAGTTCGGCGAACATTGCGAGGTAGTAGCGCAGCCGCCCGTGCGGCCAGGTCATCCGGTTGGCCCGGTCGGTCACCAGAGAGTCGAACCCGGTGGCTGCCACCGTGCCGAACCACTTGTTGGTGCCCTTTCGATCGCGAATGCGGCCCAGGTCAATGGTTTCCGACCACCCGTCCACCACGACGTCGGCGGCGGCCTCGGAATCCTTTGTGGGAATGCCGAATTCGCGGGCGTGGTCGTTGCCGGTGCCCGCCGGAATGATGCCCAACGGGACATCGGTGCCGGCCAACACCTGCAGCGCGTTGGAAATGACGCCGTCGCCGCCGGTGACCACCACGGCGTCGGTGCCTTTCTCGACCGCGGCGGCCAGCAGATAACGGGCGTCGTCCGCGTCTTCGCCGACGATCTCGACGACCTCGATACCGCGATGCTTGAGCCGGGCGATCGCCAGGTGCGATGCGTTGACCGCGGCGCCGTGGCCCGACAGCGGATTGGTCAGCGCGGTCACCTTGGCGATCTCGCGCCGGGTCAACCGGCCGGTGACCGAGTCCTCTGCGGTCACGGAATCAGCTTTCCGGGGTTGAGGATTCCGGCCGGGTCCAGGGTCGCCTTGACCGCGCGTAACACCTGCACGCCCAGATCGCCGACCTCGTCGCGCATCCACGCGCGGTGGTCGGCGCCCACCGCATGATGGTGGGTGATGGTGCCGCCGGTGGCCATGATCGCGTCGCAGGCGGCTCGCTTGGCGGCCCACCACTGCTTGAGTGGGTTGCCGCGCTGGCCCGCCACCACGGTGAAGTACAACGATGCGCCGGTCGGGTAAACGTGCGAGACATGGCACATCACCAGTGCCGGAGTGCCGGATTCGGCTAGCGAGGACGTCAGCGCCTCGGTCACCGCGGCCTTGAGCGCGGGAATGTTGGACCAGTCGGTGGCGGTCTCCAACGTCTCGCACAGGGCGCCGGCGGCCAGCAGGGAATCACGCAGATACGGTGCGCTGAACCTGCCGTGCTCCCAGGTCTTGGCCGGCTCTTC
Organism: Mycobacterium asiaticum; assembly: GCF_001673635.1. Lineage (GTDB taxonomy): Bacteria > Actinomycetota > Actinomycetes > Mycobacteriales > Mycobacteriaceae > Mycobacterium > Mycobacterium asiaticum_C. The sequence continues at coordinate 156,763 of NZ_LZMH01000083.1, read as the reverse complement.
ACCCAGCGATGTGCCGCCGTGGGCCTGCAGCAGCGCGCGGGTCTCGGCGTGCCGGCTCTCGGTGTGCTCCGCGCTACCCTCGAACACCGTCAGGCCCAAACATCCACCGTTGTTTTGGTTCTCGCCGATCGTTTCGTGGGTCGCCAGGTTGACACCGGTTTCGGCTTCATCGGAGAGCCGGACGACGGTCGGTCCGGTGCCGGTTTGGGTGACGGCGCGCAGTGCTGCGACGCCGGTGGCGAAGTCGGGGAACGACCACGCCTCGTAGCGGGTCGTTTCCGGCACGCGATGTACTCGCAGTCGCACCTTGGTGATGACACCGAGCGTGCCTTCGGACCCGATCGCCAACTGGCGCAAGTCGGGTCCGGCGGCTGAGGCGGCCACTCGTCCGAGGTCCCAGACGCCGACGGGGGTGACCAGCCGCAGACCCAGGATCATGTCGTTGAAGCGGCCGTAACCGGCCGAATCCTGACCCGAGGACCGCGTCGCCGCGAAGCCACCGATCGTTGCGTACTCGAAGCTCTGCGGGAAATGCCCGAGCGAGAAGCCGCGCTCGCCGAGCAGCCGTTCGGCCTCCGGGCCGGTGACGCCCCCGCCGAGTTCAGCGATGCCGGACACCTCGTCGAGGGAATGCAGTTGGTTGAAGCGCCGCAGATCCAGCGAAATCACGGCGCCGAACTGACCGCGGGTCGGATCCAGTCCGCCGGTGACGTTGGTGCCACCGCCGAATGGGACGACGGCGATGCCGCGATCGGAGCAGTAACCCAGGATGGCGGCGACGGCCTCGTCGTCGCCCGGCAGCAGCACCGCGTCGGGAGCATCCTGGATGCCCCGGTCTTTGCGTCGCAGCAGGTCCGGAGTGGACTTGCCGCCGGCGCGCAACAACCGGTCGCGATCCGCGATGCGGAAGAACTCAGGGCCGACGATCTTGGCCAGCCCGTCCTGGTCCTCCTGCGACAGAGCCGTCGGGCGCAGCGTCACCTGGTCGGCTTCCAGCTCGGTTTGCTCCGAATCATCAAGGCCCACAACCTGCTTGAGCAGGGACCGGATCCCCTCGGAGAGCGGCTTGGCGGCGGCGGGATCTCCCCACGCGTTCCATTTCATCGGCGGAAGGTGTTCCTCGAGGTGCGTCATGCGTTACAGTATTACACATGGTGTCAATGAGTAACGATCCTAATTTGGACACCGGGGATCGCATACTTGCCGCGGCTGCGAGCTGCGTGGTGAATTTCGGCGCCGACCGGGTGACACTCGCCGAGATCGCCCGGCGCGCCGGCGTGAGCCGCCCGACCGTGTACCGCCGCTGGCCGGACACGCAGTCGATCATGTCGACCTTGCTGACCAACCACATCACTGCGGTGATGCGTGAGGTGCCCTTCGACGGCGACGACCGCGAGGGGCTGGTGAACCAGGTGGTCGCGGTGGCCAACCGGTTGCGCCGCGACGATCTGATCATGTCGGTGATGCACTCGGAGCTGGCGCGCGTCTACATCACCGAACGGCTTGGCGCCAGCCAGTTGTTCCTGATTGAAGGCATGGCGGCGCGGCTGGAAGTCGCGCAGCGGTCGGGCAGCGTGCGGCCCGGCGACCCGCGCCGGCTCGCCACCATGGTGTTGCTGATCGCCCAGTCGACGATCCAATCCGCCGACATCGTCAAACCGATCCTCGACGACGAAGCACTCGCCGCCGAACTCACCCACTCACTGAACGGATACCTGTCCTGATGGATCACTCCACGGCCTTGAACGCTGCCCGCCGCACCTCCGAGCTCGAAGCGCTGGCCGACGGCGAAGCGCTCGACGTCGTCGTGATCGGCGGCGGCATCACCGGTGTCGGGATTGCATTGGACGCAGCGTCCCGCGGACTACGGACCGCCCTGGTGGAGAAGCGCGACCTGGCGTTCGGCACCAGCCGGTGGAGTTCCAAACTTGTGCACGGCGGGCTGCGCTACCTGGCCACCGGCAACATCGGCATCGCCCGGCGCAGCGCCGTGGAGCGCGGAATACTGATGTCCCGCAACGCGCCGCACCTGGTTCATGCGATGCCGCAACTGGTTCCGCTGTTGCCGTCGATGAACCATGCGAGCCGTGCGCTGGTGCGGGTCGGCTTTCTGGCGGGTGACGCGCTGCGGGTGCTGGCGGGTACCTCGTCGTCGACATTGCCCCGGTCGCGGCGCATCTCGGCAAGCCGCGTGGTCGAGATGGCGCCCACGGTGCAGCGGGAAGGCCTGGCCGGGGGACTGCTCAACTACGACGGGCAGCTGATCGACGATGCCCGGCTGGTGACGGCCGTCGCGCGCACCGCGGCGCAGCATGGCGCGCGGATCATTACTTACGTCGCCGCGTCCGAGGCGACCGCCACCTCGGTGCGGTTGACCGACCAGCGCAGCGGCGAGTCGTTCGATGTGTCGGCCGGTGCGGTGATCAACGCCGCGGGGGTGTGGGCCGGGGATATCGACCCGGCGCTGAAGTTACGGCCAAGTCGGGGAACGCATTTGGTGTTCGACGCGGGTGCGTTCGGCAATCCGACTGCGGCGCTGACGATTCCGATCCCTGGAGAGCTCAACAGGTTCGTGTTCGCGATGCCCGAGCAGCTGGGCCGGATCTATCTCGGGCTGACCGACGAGGACGCGCCGGGTGCTATTCCCGACGTGCCCGAACCGTCTTCGGCTGAAGTTTCCTTCCTGCTGGACACGGTGAACACGGCGCTGGGCACGGCCGTCTCGACCTCCGACGTCATCGGCTCCTACGCCGGGCTGCGGCCGCTGATCGACACCGGCACGGGCCGCACCGCCGACGTCTCGCGCGACCACGCCGTCTTCGAGTCGCCGACCGGCGTCATCAGCGTGGTCGGTGGCAAGCTCACCGAATACAGGTACATGGCAGAGGATGTGCTGAACCGCGCCATCAGCCTGCGACAGTTGCGCGCCGCCCCATGCCGGACCCGTAACCTCCCGGTGGTCGGCGCTCCCGCGAACCCGGGGCCGGCGGCGGGACCGGGGCGGGGGATACCCGACTCGCTGCTGGCGCGCTACGGCGCCGAGTCGGCGACGGTCGTCGCCTCCGCAAAGTGTGAGCGACCCACCGACTTCGTCGCCGACGGTATCGACGTCACCCGGGCCGAATTCGAATACGCCGTGACGCACGAGGGCGCGCTCGACGTCGGTGACATCCTCGATCGTCGCACCCGTATCGGCCTGGTGCCGCGTGACCGCGAGAAGGTCGTGTCGGTGGCCGAGGAGTTCCTGGCGGGAGTGGGTTAGCCCGGCCGCCGCTGGTTCGAGCCCCTGTAGTAGGGGTAACAGACGTGTCGATGAACACCTCTGGCCCTCCCCAGCAGTGGACGCGTGACGAGATCACCGTGACGGATTCCAGCGCGATGTCTCGAGCGATCACGGGCACCGCGATCGGCAACGTCATGGAGTGGTACGACTTCGGGGTCTACGGCTACATCGCCACTACGATCGCCCAGGTCTTCTATCCAGGCAACAGCGCCAGCGCCGTCCATCTGATCGCCACCTTCGGCACGCTGGCGGCGGCGTTCGTGGTGCGGCCGATTGGCGGCATGATCTTCGGCCCGCTCGGTGACCGCATCGGCCGCAAGCGCGTCCTGGTGATCACCATCATGATGATGACGGTCGGGACGACGATGAGCGGCCTGCTGCCCGGCTATAGCACGATCGGCATCTGGGCGCCGATCCTGCTTGTCGTCGCACGGATCTTCCAGGGTCTGTCGACCGGCGGCGAGTTCGTGGGTGCGATGACCTACCTGGTCGAGCAGGCACCTGACCGCAAGCGCGGCATGCTGGTTGGCTTTCTGCCGTTGGGCAACCTGGTCGGCTTCGTGGTGGCCGGGTTCCTGGTCACCGGGCTGCAGGCGTGGCTACCCGACGACGACTGGCTGGCCTGGGGGTGGCGGGTGCCGCTGCTGCTGGCGGGACCGCTGGGCTTGATCGCGCTGTACATGCGGCTGCGGCTGGGCGAGTCTCCGGCCTTCGAGCAAGCCCATCAGGAGGCGGAGGCCGAGGAGGAAGGCAACCAGTTCCGGCGCACGGTCGTGGAGCAATGGCGGCCGATGCTGATCTGCGCTGCGCTGGTGCTGACCTCCCAGGTTGCCGACTTCATGGTCACCGGCTACCTGCCCACCTACTTGAAAACCGTTGTGCATGTTGCGGAGACGCCCGCGCTGGTGATGATCGTGGCGACACTGGCCGTGCTGATGGCGACGATCGTGTTCGTAGCGAAGCTGTCGGACCGGATCGGCGTGAAACCGATCATGCGCACGGGGTGCGGGCTGCTGATCGTGGCGTCGATCCCGGCGTTCTTGCTGATGCTGCACGGCTCGGCATATCCGGTGATCTTCATCGGTGTGCTGCTAGTAGGGCTGATGGAGTTGTGCTTTGACAGCACGACACCCTCGGCGCTGCCCGCGTTGTTTCCCACCAAGGTTCGCTATGGGGCGCTGGCGATTTCGTACAACCTGTCGATATCGACGGTTGGGGGTGTGACGCCGCTGATCGCCCAGGCATTGATATCGGCCACCGGCAATGTGATGGTGCCGGCTTACATGCTGATGTTCGCCGGGGGCGTAGGTGTGGTGACGCTGTTGTTTACGCCGGAGGTAGCCGGTAAGCCATTGCCGGGGTCTGGGCCCTCGGTCGAGACCGAGGAGGAAGCGCGGTTGTTGGTGGGCGGTTAGGGGTTTTGGCGAGCAGACGCAGAATCGCACTGCGCGCGCCGCGCGCGTGCGATTCTGCGTCTGCTCGCGCGCGGGGCGAGGGCGCTGGTGCGGTCAGCTGGCCATCTGTGGACGGCTGAGGTGAGTAGCGATGCGCTCCGCCATGCGGCGAGGTCGGTATCTGACGTCAGTGACTACAAGCGGAACAACGGTCCACCCCAGTTCCTGGATCCCGGCCAAGCGAACTTTGTCTCTCATCATCTCGGTGCGACCGGAATGCCAGTCAATGCTCTCGTACTCCGCCGCCACACGTGCTTCCGGCCAAGCGAAGTCGACTCGCCACAGTTCGCCGTCACGGCCGTAGATCGGGTATTGGAGTTCCGGTAGCGGCAGCCCGTAGTCGATCATGACGAGCCGCGCCTCGCTTTCCATTGCGGACTCCGCGCGTCCATCGGCGAAGGGTAACAGTTCGCGCACGGCAACAATGCCTCGACGCCCCCGCTGTTCGGCCACAGCAATTTCAATCTGGTTGCGCGCGCAGTGGTTTGAACGCAATGCAGCATCAAGGGTTGCCAGCGCCCGCGGTCGAGGTAACTGCCTGGCGACCTCGACCGCGGTCCATGCGGGCGAGGTGGCCAGACGTCCGGCAACTCGCTGTAGTCGGGCACCACTGCGTTGGTGAACCATCAGACCGACGGTGGGACGCATTCGCACACCGGGATCAAGCACATGGATGGCAACGGTGTCTTCGGTGTCGAACCCGTATAGCGCAGCGGCCGTACCCAAACACGGGACAGCTTGGCGGCCCATGAAAATGTCGAGTGCCGCCAAGCGGCCCAACAGATCTGGTGTTTTCGACGCATATACGCCGTACCACACGCGGACGAGTCCACCCTTTTTGACCTGAACATCAAGCTGTTGTCGAGTCATCACGGTCAGAAGCTGCTTGGCAGTAGCGAAGCCGCCCGATCTCTGAAGCAGGGCAACTGCATCGGTATGCACAGACAAAGCTTCTGGCGGCTGTTCAGCTACAGCTAGTCACCGCTGGGGATAGGGGGTGAGCAGACGCAGAATCGCACGTTTCCGGTCGGAAACGTGCGATTCTGCGTCTGCTCGCGAGAGAAAGGGGAGTGCTCTTACAGCGGGATGTTCTTGTGGCGGCCGCGGCGGGCAGGGGCCTGGGCCAGCGCTTCGGTGAGCTTGCTGCGGGTGTGCGATGGGTCGATCTTCTCGTCCACCACACCGATGTCGATGGCGCTGTCCACACCACCAGCGATGCGCTCGTGCTCGGCGGCCAGCTCGTCGTGCAGCGCTTCGCGCTCGTGCTCGGGCGCGGCGGCCAGCTTGCGCTTGTGCAGGATGCCCACGGCGGCCTTGGCGCCCATCACGGCAACCTCGGCGTCTGGCCAGGCGAACACCTTGGTGGCATTCAGCGAGCGCGAGTTCATCGCAATGTAGGCCCCGCCGTAGATCTTTCGTGTGACCAGCGTGACGCGCGGCACGGTGGCCTCACCGAACGCGTGCAGCAGTTTGGCGCCGCGTCGCACCACGCCGCCCCACTCCTGGTCGACACCGGGCAGATACCCCGGCACGTCCACGATGACCACCAGCGGAATACCGAACGCATCGCACAGCCGCACGAAACGCGCTGCCTTCTCGGCACTTTCGGAGTTCAGGCAGCCGCCCAGCCGCAGCGGGTTGTTGGCCAGCACGCCGACCGTCCGACCCGACAGCCGGCCCAGGCCGACCACCATTGACGGCGCCCACTTGGCCTGGAACTCGTCGAACGGAGTGTCCTCGTCCAAGATCGCGGTGACGATCGGGTGCACGTCGTAGGCCCGTCGCGCCGATTCGGGCAGCAACGCCCGGATGTCGGTGTCGCCGGCCTCGGCCTTGCTGCGGTCGAAATGACCTTGCTGGCAGAACAATCCGACCAAGCGGCGACCACGCTCGTAGGCGTCGAGCTCGTCGTCGGCGACGATGTGGCACACGCCGGACTTCTTGTGGTGGGTCTCGGGTCCACCGAGCGAGGCCATGTCGACGTCTTCGCCGGTGACACTGCGCACCACGTCCGGACCGGTGACGAACACGCGGCTTTCCGGCGCCATCACGATGACGTCGGTCAGCGCCGGCCCGTAAGCGGCACCGCCGGCCGCGAAGCCGACGACCACCGAGATCTGCGGGATGTAGCCGGACGCACGGATCATGGCTTCGAAGACCTGCCCGACTGCGTGCAGTGCCCGCACGCCCTCGGCCAGCCGGGCACCGCCGGAGTGCCAGATACCCACGATGGGGCTCTGCTCCTCGATGGCGGTGTCGTAGGCGTTCACGATGTGGGCGCACCCCTCGACGCCCATGGCGCCGCCCATCACCGTGCCGTCGGTGCAGAACCCGATGGTGCGGACACCGTTGACGGTGCCCGCCGCCGCCAGCACACCAGAGCGGTCACGCTCGTGCAGCAACTCGATGCTGCCGTCGTCGAAGAAGTTGCTCAGACGCAGTAGTGGATCGCGAGGGTCGAGCGACTCGCCAACCGCCTCGGGGGCCATGATTGTCATCGCAGGTCTCCTAGTTCGACAGTGATGCTTGCTCTGGTTTTATCGGGTGATCCTTGGCGTTTTCTAGTAGGCGCGCCTTCTAGTACCGCCCGAAAGCGATCGCCACGTTGTGACCGCCGAATCCGAACGAGTTGTTGATGGCGAACCGGTAGTTCCCGGGCCGTGGCTTCCCGGCCACCACGTCCAGATCGATCTCCGGGTCGAGGTTTTCCAGGTTCAGCGTCGGCGGGACGACCTGGTCCCGCAACGCCAGCACGGTCAAGATGGACTCCACCGCACCGACCGCACCCACCGAGTGGCCAAGAGCGGCTTTCGGCGCATACACGGCCGGCTTGTGGCCGCCCAGCGCGTTGTTGATCGCCCGGCCCTCGGCCACGTCACCAACCGATGTGCCGGTGGCGTGGGCGTTGACGTGGTCGATCTCGGCCGGGGTGATCCCGGCCAGCTGGATCGCCCGGCTCATCGCGTGCCCGGCGCGTTCGCCGTTGGGGTCCGGCGCCACCATGTGGTAGCCGTCCGAGGTGATGCTGGCGCCCATGATGCGGGCCAGGATATTGGCCCCCCGAGCCTTCGCGTGCTCCTCGGTCTCGATCACCATCAGCGCGCCGGCCTCACCGAACACGAACCCGCTGCGATCCCGGTCGAACGGGCGGCAGGCACCCACCGGGTCGTCGTTCTTGGTGGACATCACGATGCGCATCTGGGCGAACGCCGCGATCGGCACCGCTTCGATCCTGGTCTCGACACCGCCGCAGATCGCCATGTCGGCTTCCCCGAAGACGATGTTGCGCCAGGCCTGGGCAATGCCCTCCGATCCCGACGCGCACGCCGACACAGGAGTGATGACGCCGGCCTTGGCGTGGCGTTCCAGCCCCACCGCCGCGGCGGCACCGTTGGGCATGTACTTCTGCACACCCAGCGGCGAGACGGCCTTCATGCCCCGAGCGCGCATGTCGTCGTAGGCGAAGACCATCTCTTCCGACGAGCCCAGCCCCGTGCCGATGGAGACCATCAGCCGGTTCGGGTCGACCTCGGGCGAGCCGGCGTTTTCCCAGACACGGCGACTCAGCACCGTGGACATCCGCTGCAGGTAGCCGGTGCGGCGCAGCTCGACCCGTGTCAGGTGATGGTCGAACTCCTCCAGCAGGTGACCGCCGATTCTGACCGGCAGGTCGAACTCCTCGACGAACGGGTCGTCGAGCTTGCGGATCCCGCTTTGACCGTCGAGCAGACACTTCCATGTGTTCTCGGCGTCAGTTGCTATGGCGGTCGTCATGGCGATGCCGGTGACGACCACATTCGGGAGCGTTTTCCCGGTGACCAGCTCCGTCATTGGTGTAACAAACGTTCCTTCCGTGCCTGTCCAGCTCTGCGGACCGCGTGGGCCCGCGTCGTCGCCGGACGCCGTGCTCAGTAGCGCCCGAAGGCGAGCGCCACGTTGTGACCACCGAAGCCGAACGAGTTGTTGATCGCGTAGCGGTACTCGCCAGAACGAGGTTCGCCAGCGACAACATCAAGGTCGATCTCTGGATCGGGGGTCTCATAATTCAGCGTCGGTGGAATGACTCCGTCCCGAAGGGTCAGCACCGTCAGCACCGATTCCAGCGCGCCAACAGCGCCGATCGAGTGCCCGAGCGCCGACTTCGGCGCGTAAACAGCGGCGGATTCACATCCAGCCGCTCGAATTGCGTTGGCTTCTGCAGCATCGCCGATCGGCGTCGCTGTTCCGTGCGCGTTGACATGGTCGATGTCACTGGGGGACAGGCCCGCCAGCTCCATCGCACGCGTCATCGCCTTGCCGGCACGTTCGCCGTTGGGGTCCGGAGCAACCATGTGGAACGCGTCGGAGGTGATGCCGGCACCCATCAACCGGGCCAGCGGCTTGGCGCCACGGGCCTTCGCGTGCTCCTCGGTCTCGATGATCATCAGCGCCCCGGCCTCGCCGAATACGAAGCCGTCCCGGTCCTTGTCGAACGGTCGCGACGCGCGCTCTGGCTCGTCGTTTCGCGTCGACATGGCCCGCATCATCGAGAACGCCGCGATCGGCAGCGCCTCGATGGGCCCTTCGACCCCGCCGCAGACGGCGAAGTCAGCGTCACCCATGACGATCTGGCGCCACGCGTGGGCGATGGCCTCCGAGCCCGAAGAGCAGGCCGACACCGGAGTGATAACTCCGCCGCGGGCCCCGAGCTGCAGGCCGACCACGGCTGCGGCACCGTTGGGCATGATCATCTGAACGGCGAGCGGCGACACCTTGCGGGGGCCGCCCTCGTTCATCAGGTCGTAGCTCTCCACGATCCGCTCGGCACCGCCCAGGCCGGTGCCGACCACGACGCTGAAGCGGTCGGGGTCGACCTCGGGAGCACCTGCGGTTTCCCACAACTGCCCGCTCAGCAACTTGGCCAGCCGCTGGACGTAGGACATGCGCCGCAAGTCGAGACGGCCCATGTGGTTGTCGACGGGTTCCTTGAGGTGGCCACCGATCTTGGCTGGTAGGTCCCACTTGGTGACGAACTCGTCTTCGAGGACGTGGATGCCGCTTTCTCCGGCCAGCAAGCCCTTCCACGTGCTCTCGATGTCCGGCGCGATAGAAGTCGTCGCCGCGACGGCGGTTACCACAACGCTGGGGTAACCGCCATTAGCAGTGGAAGGCTTGGTCACTTGCTCTCCGCTTCCAGCCTGGACTTGACGTTGGCGACGGCCTCGGGGTTCTCGGTCTCGAGCTTCGCGCGCAGCGCCTCGGCAGCCTCGGGGTTCTCTTCCTCGAGCTTCTGGATGTAGGCGACGACGTCACCGACGGTGCGCAGACCGGCGAGGTCCTCGTCCGGGATCTTCACGCCGTACTTGTCCTCGGTCTGAACGGCGATCTCAACCATCGACAGCGAGTCGATGTCCAGGTCGTCGACGAACGACTTCTCCGGGGTGACCTCGGAGGGCTCGATACCGGTGACCTCTTCGATGATCTCGGCGATACCGGCGATGATTTCTTCCTGACTGACGGCCACAGTTAGTTCCCTTCGTAATATGTTGTGTGTAAACCGATTTGACGTACTTAGTGGTTCTGGCGCGAAGCCGGCGGGTTAGAGATTCGCCAGTTCGTCCAGATCTGCGGGTGACTTGACGGCTCGCGTCGGAACCCCCCGAAGTTCGCGTTTGGCGATACCGGTCAGAGTGCCCGCGGGCGGGAACTCCACGATCGCCGTCACTGGGCCTTTTGCGTTGTTGCGCATCCACGCAGTGCACAGGTCCCAGCGCACCGGACGGGTCAGCTGCGAGACCAGGCTCTGCATCGCCGCGGCGGCGGATGCCACCGGCTGTCCGTCGAAGTTCGACAGCAGCGTCGCCGTGGGCTCGGCCGTGGTGACCTTGGCTGCCGCGGCGGCGTAACCGTCCAGGGCAGGGGCCATGAACTCGGTGTGGAACGCTCCGGCCACGCCCAGCGCGCGGACGCGGGCCTTGGTTGGCGGGTCCTCGGCGAGCTTCTCCAACGCGGTCAGGCGACCGGCGGCCACGATCTGGCCGGCAGCGTTGCGGTTGGCCGGCACCAGGTCGAGCTGCTCGAGGCGGGTCAGCACCTCGGCCTCGTCGCCACCGAGCACGGCGGACATGCCGGTGGGCTCGGCTGCGCAGGCCTTGGCCATCTCGGCACCGCGGGTGGCGGCCAGCATGACGGCGTCATCGGCGGCCAGCACACCGGCGATCGCGTAGGCCGCGATCTCGCCGACGGAGTGACCGGCAACAACGAGGTCCTGACCGGCCAGCAGGCCGCGCCGGGTGAGTTCCTGGTGAGCGAGCAGGGTCGCCGCAACGATCAACGGTTGAGCGATCGCCGTGTCGGTGATCTCTTCCGTCGATGCGACGGTGCCCAGCCGAGCCAGATCCAGGCCGCTGGCCTGAGACCAGGCCGCGATCTGGTCCGCCGCGCCGGGCAATTCCAGCCACGGCGCGAGCATTCCCTCGGTCTGGGAACCCTGTCCGGGAGCAAGCAACGCAATCACGTGTCTAAGAGAACACTGTGAAGAGGGGTTTGCGCGGTGTAACAGATTATGAACCTTGTCTTAGGTTTTTGTATACCTCCTACAAAATAGCTCCGTAAGCTACGTGTTTGAGATACACCCGCGATCTGTCGGCTAAATCACAGTCCGCCCTTGTTGGACGCAATACCCCCTCTGACCGGGGACGGAAGCGGCGGCAAGGGAATATTAGCGCTATTGGTGTTGGCGGTCGGATAGTTCAGTTGGCCGACCGTCGCGGCCACCCGGAGGACATACGCGTCGCGTGGCTGCGTGGGATCTCGCCCGGTGAAATCGGTGATCCGCTTGAGTCGGTAGCGGACGGTGTTTGGATGAACGAACAACTTCCTGGCACAAGCCTCAATCGCGCCGCCGGAATCTAAGAAAGCGTCCAGAGTCTCGACGAGGGTCGGACCGGCGTCGGCCAGCGGGCGCATCACGTCGGTGTGCAATGCGACGATCGCCGAGGCGTCGCCCATCAATGCGCGTTCAGGAAGCAGCTCGCGGGCCAGCACCGGCCGCGGCGCCCCGCGCCAGCCCGGCACCGCGTTCATGCCCGAAATGGCCTCGCTGGCGCTGTGATAGGCCGCCGTCAGCATGGGCGCCGTCGGTCCGATCACCACTGGGTCGTCGGAGAACGCGCCGAGCAGGTCCTTCAAGAACTTGTCTGTCGGCGACAGCTGGCCGGACACGATCGCGACCAGCCAGGTGCCGTGCACGTCGGTCAGGGCCGCCCGGCCGTGCCGAGCGGCGATGTCGCGGACGTCCTGACTGGCCCGCTCGCTGCCGTCGACGTTGGCGCCGGCACGCCCGGGGGCAGGGGTGCCCACCACGACCGTCGCCGGCGCTGTGGTGTCCCAGTTGAGCGCGGCGGCCCGGGACAACAGCTCGGGCCCGGTGTCACCGCGCACAATGGCGTCGACGACGCTGGCCTCCATCCGGCTGTCCCAGGCGCCGCGCGCCTCGGCGGCGTCGGCGTACGCGGTGGCTGCGGTGAACGCGAGGTCGCGGCTGTATTTGAGGATGCCGACGGTAAGCGCGGTCAATTGCTCCTCGGAGCGGGCCAGCAGCGGCACGACCTCTTCGAAGAACTCCATAGTCACCCGCACCATGTCGACGGTGTGGCGCAGGGCGATGCGCCGGGTCAGGTCCTGGGGGACCAGTTCGAAGGCCTTGGCGGTGTAGCTGACGTTGCTGTGTGGGTCCTGCATCCACTCCACGAAGTTGACCACCGCCGTCTGTACCACCAGCGCGACGCTCGCGCGCTGGGAGGCTTCCAGGTCGGCGAAGAACGGCAGCCGCTCTTGCATGGCCGTGACGGCTTCAGTCGCCAACCGGCCGGAATACTGCTTGAGCCGCCGCAGCAGCGAGTCCGGAACACTGTCCAGCATCTCCAACGGCGACCTGGTGGCAGACCCGAGGCGGCCGAGCTGAGCAAACTGGTTGTCGTTCACTCCTAAAAGCTACGCCTTATTTCTGGAAGATTCCGCCAAAGAGCCGGGCACCGCGCGGCGCGCGTCGACCCAACCCGCTCGCCGAACGTCACACTGGCGTGACGCTCGACGTCGAATGCCACGCTGGCGTGACGCTCGGCGAGAAGGGGCGTCGGCGCCTGGGGGCCGGGGCGGGCGGCTAAGTTGCCTCGCCGGCGTCGGCCTCCTGGCCAGACGCTGCCTGCACCTCGTCGATCTTGTACTGCTGGGCGGCCTTGACCGCCACCGACGAGTCGATCTCGCCGTCGCGGGCCAGCGCCTGCAACACCCCCACCACCACCGACTCGGCGTCGGTGTTGAAGTAGCGGCGGGCGGCGGGCCGGGTGTCGGAGAAGCCGAACCCATCGGTGCCCAGCGTCAGGTAGGTGCCCGGCACCCACGGCCGGATCTGCTCGGGCACCGCCCGCATCCAGTCCGACACCGCCACGACCGGGCCGCGGCTATCGGCCAGCACCTTGGTGATGTAGGCCTCGCCGGCGGGCTGGTCGGGATGGCGCAGACGTTCCTTCTCCACCGCCACCCCGTCCCGGTTCAACTCGCCCCAGCTGGTCACCGACCACACGTCGGCCGCGACATCCCAGTCCTTGGCCAACAGGTCGGCCGCCTTGAGCGCGTCCGGTACCGACACCCCGGAGGCCAGGATCTGGGCGGTGCTGCCCCGCTCTTCCTTGGCCGCGCGATAGCGGTAGATGCCGCGCAGCAGCCCCTCGGGGTCGAGGTCTTCCGGCTCGGGCGGCTGCGGGTAGGGCTCGTTGTAAAGGGTGAGGTAGAAGTAGACGTTCTCCGGGGTCTCACCGAACATCCGCTGCAGGCCGCATTCGACGATGTAGGCGATCTCGAAGGCGAACGCTGGGTCGTAGGACACCACGGCCGGGTTGGTCGCGGCCAGCAGCAATGAGTGGCCGTCAGCGTGCTGCAGGCCCTCGCCGGTCAGCGTGGTGCGCCCGGCGGTGGCGCCGAGCACGAAGCCGCGGGCCATCTGGTCGGCCGCTGCCCACAAACTGTCGCCGGTGCGCTGGAACCCGAACATCGAATAGAAGATGTAGACCGGGATCATCGGCTCGTTGTGGGTGGCGTAGGAGGTCCCGGCCGCGGTGAACGAGCCCACCGACCCGGCCTCGTTGATGCCCTCGTGCAGGATCTGACCGGTTTCACTCTCCTTGTAGGCCAGCATCAGCTCGGCGTCGACGGAGGTGTACAGCTGTCCGAGGCGGTTGTAGATCTTCAGCGACGGAAACCAGGAGTCCATGCCGAAGGTGCGGGCCTCGTCGGGAATGATCGGGACGATCCTCTTTCCGATCTCCTTGTCTCGCAACAACTCTTTGAAGGTGCGCACCAGTGCCATGGTGGTGGCGACCTCTTGGTTGCCCGAGCCTTTCTTGAGCGCTTTGTAGGTGTCGCGTCCGGGGAGTTTGAGCGCCTTGCTCTTGGTCGGCCGTTCGGGGAGGAAGCCGCCGAGGGTGCGACGCCGGTCGATCAGGTAGCGGATCTCCGGGGCGTCCGGCCCGGGGTGGTAATACGGGGGTAGATACGGGTCTTCCTCTAATTGGTCGTCGCTGATCGGGATCCGCATGGCGTCCCGGAAATGCTTGAGGTCTTCCAGCGCAAGCTTTTTCATCTGGTGGGTGGCGTTGCGGCCCTGGAAGTGCGCACCGAGTGAATAGCCTTTGATCGTCTTGGCCAGGATCACCGTCGGCTGTCCCTTATGGTCGACCGCGGCCCGGTAGGCGGCGTAAACCTTGCGGTAGTCGTGCCCGCCGCGTTTGAGGTTCCAGATTTCGGAGTCGCTCATCTTCTCCACGAGTGCTTTGGTGCGCGGGTCCCGGCCGAAGAAGTGGTCACGCACGTATGCGCCGTCGTTGGCCTTGTAGGTCTGGTAGTCCCCGTCGGGCGTGGTGTTCATCAAGTTGACCAGCGCGCCGTCGCGGTCGGCGTGCAGCAGTGCGTCCCATTCGCGGCCCCAGACCACCTTGATGACGTTCCAGCCGGCGCCACGGAAGAACGATTCGAGCTCTTGGATGATCTTGCCGTTGCCGCGCACCGGCCCGTCGAGGCGCTGCAGGTTGCAGTTGATGACGAAGGTCAGGTTGTCCAGCCCCTCCAAGGCGCCGACGTGGGCCAGGCCGCGACTTTCCGGCTCGTCCATCTCACCGTCGCCCAAAAAGCACCACACGTGCTGCTCGGAAGTGTCCTTGATGCCACGGTCGTGCAGATAGTGGTTGAACCGCGCCTGATAGATGGCATTGAGCGGACCGAGACCCATCGACACCGTCGGGAACTCCCAGAAGTCGGGCATCAGCCGGGGGTGCGGATAGGAGGGCAATCCCGGCGCGTGGCTGTGTTCCTGACGGAATCCGTCGAGGCGCTCGGTGCTCAACCGGCCTTCCAGGAAGGCGCGGGCGTAGATGCCGGGCGAGGCGTGGCCCTGGATGAATACCTGGTCACCGCCGCTGGGATGCGATTTCCCTTTGAAGAAGTGGTTGAAGCCGACCTCGTAGAGGGCGGCCGAGGACGCGTACGTCGAGATGTGCCCGCCGACGCCGACGCCCGGGCGTTGCGCGCGGTGCACCATGATGGCCGCATTCCACCTGATCCAGGCACGGTAGCGGCGTTCGACGTCCTCATCGCCGGGAAACCACGGCTCCAGCTCGGTCGGGATGGTGTTGACGTAGTCGGTCGAAGTCAGCGATGGGATCACCACCCGCTGCTCACCGGCCCGCTCCAGCATCCGCAGCATCAGATACCGAGCCCGCGCCGGCCCGGATCGCGCCAGCAGCTCGTCGAAGGACTCCAACCACTCCGAGGTCTCCTCGGGATCGATGTCGGGCAGATATGACGCCACGCCTTCGCGGATCACTCGAACCCGGTCGGGTTCGCTTGTGCTGCTTGAGGTTTTGGCCAGATCGTTGCGGGCGAACTCGGTCGTCAACTTCTGCTCCTGTAAGTGGCAGGGTAGCTACTTGATCGATCTTCCTCCTATCGTGCCGCACTGGAGTGCTCGGCGGATAGGCGGCGCCTGTCGTCAGCACATGATCAAAGTCGGTGCTAATGGGGCAGTTGGGATCGCGACCCGGTAACGTCAGATCCCGTGATTCACGTGGGGGACATCCCCAGGCGAGGCGCCCTGGCTCTCGGCTGTGTTGCGGTGCTGGTGATCGGCATCGTCGGCTGTACGAAGGTGACCGAGGGGAGCGGTTCACCCGACACCAGCCTCGCGCCGGCCTACCGGTCGTCGGTGTCCGCCTCGGTGTCGGCGTCGTCAGTGACCTCGAGCGTCCGCGAGTCCCAACGGCAGGCGTCGGTGACGACGCGGGCGATGCGGACCTCATGCGATGCGCTGGCCACCACCAGCAAGGAAGCCATCGACAAGGTGAATGCCTTCGTCGCGGCGTTCAACGGCGGCAGGAACACCGGGCCCACCGAAGGCCCGGCCATCGAGGCGCTCAATGCCAGCGCGACGGCGGTGGAGAACAGCTACAGCGAGGCGTTGCCGGGCCAGATGCGCGACGCGTTCAACACCTACAACGACGCGGCTCGTCAGGTGGCCAATGCGATCGGTACCCATGCTCCGACCGGCGAGTTCAACAGACGGGTTGATCGGCTGAACGATGCCAAGACCAAGGCGCTGAAACTGTGCATGGGTTAGCCGTATGAACTCTGAGGTGCCTGTGCGACGATAACGGTCGTCGCTTGTCGTGTGGTTTGTTGAGGAGGTTCCACGGTGGTCGCGGCGGATCACGCTCGAAAATTGGGCATCCAACGGGACCAGGTCGTGCAGGAGTGGGGCTGGGACGAGGACACCGACGACGACATCCGTGCCGACGTCGAGGATGCCTGCGGCAGCGAGTTGCTCGATGAGGACACCGACGAAGTCGTGGACGTCGTGTTGCTGTGGTGGCGCGACGGCGACGGGGACCTGGTGGACATCCTGATGGACGCGATCAGCCCGCTGGCCGAGGACGGCGTGATCTGGGTGCTGACGCCCAAGACCGGCCGGCCCGGGCATGTGTTGCCCGCCGATATCGCCGAGGCGGCACCCACCGCGGGCCTGATGCCGACTTCGTCGGTGAATCTGGGCAATTGGAGTGCCAGCCGCCTGGTCCAGCCGAAATCGCGGACCGGGAAGCGCTGATGCTCGACGTCGGAGCTACCGCACCCGACTTCAGCCTGCGCGACCAGAACCAGCAACCGGTTGCGTTGAGCGACTACCGCGGCGCCAAGAACGTGCTGCTGGTGTTCTTCCCGCTGGCGTTCACCGGGATCTGCCAGGGCGAGCTGGATGCGCTGCGCGATCACCTGCCCGAGTTCGAGAACGACAACAGCGCGGCGCTGGCCATCTCGGTGGGACCGCCGCCCACCCACAAGATCTGGGCCGTGCAGAGCGGTTTCACCTTTCCGGTTTTATCCGATTTCTGGCCGCATGGTGCGGTCAGTCAGGCTTACGGGGTGTTCAACGACGTCGCCGGTGTCTCCAACCGGGGCACTTTCGTGGTGGACCGGTCGGGGATCATCCGATTTGCCGAGATGAAGCAGCCGGGTGAGCCCCGCGATCAGGGGCTGTGGCGGCAGGCGTTGGCGGCCGTGCAGGGTTGAGCGTTTTGAGTGCTGGGCCCTTCGGCGTGTAGCCTGCGCCGGGGCATAAGGGCGCGTAGCTCAGTGGTAGAGCTCTGGTTTTACACACCAGCGGTCGGCGGTTCGATACCGTCCGCGCCCACTCATTGCGTATGTCGCGGCGGCCGCGAGTCATCTCGGCTACTCGCGGCGAAAGTTAGTTACGGACCCATTTGATGACTAGCTGGTTGTCGTGTTGATCCAGGTAGACGGCGGCGCCAAACGCATCGTCAAGGGCGGTTCCCGTCAGGAACGGCCCGGCCGGAACATCGGACTGGAGAATGGCCTGGACGGCGGGGCGTAACCCATGATCGGTGGCCTGATACTGGGAGACCAAAGCCGTTGTTGTGCTCGGTTCGAGGGTTATCACTGCGTCAATCCAGTAAGTGGTCGGCCCAGGGGATCGGCCCGATGCGTTGTTCCATGTCACCCACGACGCCGACAACGGATGGCCGATCAGCGGGAATCTGGACGTCAACGGATCCAGGTCGTGACGAATCTCGAGCGGTGTTGTGGCGGGCGTGTTCTCGTCGGCGCGCCCGGGTCTCGAAGGTGTCTGGCAGCTGGTGGCAAGTAGGGCGCCCAGGATTGCAACCACCAATCTGAACCGCCGCCTCATTGCCAACCTCGCCTTCGGGGCCGAAGTTTATTGTCCGATCGGGTGTGCCGCCATGGCCTCGACAGTGTGGTGTACGAGGGTGACACCTCGATGCCGGGATCTGGAACGTGAGTACCGTGATGGGGCTAATCGACGATATCCCGACATTCGCGGGCGATCTGGCACCAGAAGCCTCAAGGGATACGCACGACATTGACGTCGGCCGGAGGAGCCTTGATGACGACACGCCGCGATCGTGGTGACTCTGAAGCCGCCGTGGCGGAACACAGCTTCCGCGCCGACTCCGTACCGCAGAACTGGGACGCACTCGACGCTTGGCTACATGGACGCGGAATGACGCTCGACGCGACCGAGCCCCGCCAATTCGCGAACGGCCTGGCCAACCTGAACTACCTGATCTGGGTTGACGGCCAACCCCTGGTCCTTCGCCGCCCGCCGAGCGGACCGCTGGCCGAGGGGGCCAGTGACATGGCGCGGGAATTTCGCGTGTTGAGTCGACTGCACGGGCATTACGGTCGCGCTCCGCGGGCGGTCGCTTATTGCGAGGACACTTCGGTACTCGGCTGCCCATTCCAGCTGATCGAATACCGGCGGGGCACCGTCGTGTCCGACACGGTTCCCGAGCAACTCGCGCATGTCCCCGCCGCCCGGCTTGCCGACGAATTCGTGACCGCACTTGCAGACCTGCACTCGATCGAGCTGGACGCACTTCCTGAGCTAAGGGAACTCGGACGGCCGGACGGATTCATCACACGACAGATCGGCGGTTGGAACCGGCGGGCGCACAATGCGTTCGACGGATCGCCGCCGACGACGGTCGAGCACATCGTGTCCTGGCTGGAGGCCGCCGCACCCAAGCCATGTGTGAAACCAACTGTGCTGCACAATGATTTCAAGTTCGACAATGTGATCTTCGATGCAACGGGCGCGGCTGCCGCTGTGATCGACTGGGACATGTCGACACTCGGCGATCCGCTCTTCGATCTCGGCGTCACGCTGTCCTACTGGGCGCAACCCGACGACGCGGAAGTCATCCGCGAACTCGGACTGGCTCCCTCACTGCAGCCAGGCTTCCCAGACCGAAAGGCGCTCGCTGCACAGTACTTCGCCGCGGCAGGACGCGAGGCGGTACCGGTGGGGTTTTACCTGGCGTTGGGCCGATTGCGGCTCTCGATCGCCTGGCAGCAGATGTTTGTGTTGCATCAGCGCGGGGCTCTCGTTGGCCCGAAATACGCCGCGTTCAACCGCATTGCGACGTCTGTTTTGGCGGTGACCGCGGATTCTCTTTCAAAAGAACACATTTGATCCCTTACACGAACAGGACGGCTCCGTGATCGACTTCTCGATACCCCAGGAACTGACGGCACTCGGGGAACGTGTTCGCCAGTTCGTCATTGACGAAATCGTTCCCTACGAGCGCGATCCGCGGCTCACCCAGCACGGTCCCAACGACGAGTTACGGCAGGAGCTCGTCGAGTTGGCCCGCAGGCAGGGGCTGCTCACTCCGCAGGCGTCCCCGCGGTTCGGCGGCAAGGGCATCTCGCACGTCGAGCAGTCGGTGATCTACGAGGCGGCCGGATGGTCCACCCTCGGCCCGGTCGCGATGAACTGCGCTGCACCGGACGAAGGGAACATGTTCCTGCTCGACAAGTTGACGAGCGACGAGCAGGCCGAAGTTTTCCTGAAACCCGTCCTCGACGGGCAGTTTCGCTCCGTTTTCGCCATGACCGAGCCCGGCGGGGCGGGTTCGGATCCCTCACAACTGCTCACCGAGGCGCGACGGGACGGCGACTCCTACGTCATCAACGGCCGCAAGTGGCTCATTACGGGAGCCAACGGCGCGGGCACCTGGATCGTCATGGCCAACGTGGTCGACGACGGAAACCGCAGCGGACCAACGTTGTTCCTCGCCAAGGGTGACGACCCGGGCTCCGGAGGCATCGTCATCGAACGAGTGATGAACTCCATGGACCGCAACTACGTCGAAGGGCACGGCGTGGTCGTATTCGACAACCTGCGGGTGCCCGCGACGAACGTGCTCGGTGAAGTCGGCGAAGCCATGCGGTACGCGCAGATGCGTTTGGCCCCGGCACGCCTCACGCATGCGATGCGCTGGTTGGGCGCCGCCTCACGAGCTCAGCACATCGCCTTAGAGCATGCGAAGACGCGCACGGCGTTCGGCAGCCCGATCGTCGACCATCAGGGCGTCGGATTCATGTTGGCGGACAACGAGATCGCGCTCACCCAGTGCCGTTTGGCGATCTGGTACACGGCCTGGGTTCTGGACCAGGGGCACAAGGGGCGGCACGAGAGTTCGATAAGCAAGGCCTTCGTGTCCGAAGAGCTCTTCAAGGTTGTCGACCGTTGCATACAGGTCATGGGTGGCATCGGCGTCACCGACGAAACACCGATCGAGATGATCTTCCGGGACATCCGCGGATTCCGGCTCTACGACGGACCCACGGAGGTCCACAAGTACGCGATCATCCGGCGGATGAACCACGTTGGCTCGACGGCGGCGCGGGTGCCGGGATCGGACACCATCTGAGTCGCTACTTAGGCGGCGACGCGACTCACTGGACTTTGACCCACGGCGTGCAGCCGTGGGTGATGAAGTGCCCAACCGTAGGCGTGATATCCGCTGTGATCGATTGCGAGGGACCCACGCTGTCGCCGGTGATCGGTTTCCAATCGCTGGTCCAGGTGCTGAACGTGCATTCCGGCGCACCGGGATCACGCACGTCGGTACGTGCGGTGTAGATGCCGTGCGGAAGTTGCTCGGGCACCGCGTACGTGCCGGGCCCGTAGGTTGCGTCCGCGGCCGCCGACGGACAGGTGGCGCAGGCGGCGATCAGCAAGGACGTGACCATCGGCGCCGGGGTCCGCATCAGCTAACAATAGTTGCCCGAAGGGGCTTCGGAGCGCCGTATTTGCCGATCGCCGAACTTATCCGGGAGGTTCGGTAATCCAGGACCGGGCGCCGGCGAGCACCGCTGCGTGCGTCGCGCGGGCAATCCGCGCTCCGAACGTCGAACGCGGGCCGCCGAATACCTCCACGGGCCCGTCCGTCGGGCAGTGCACGACGATCGCGTCCGAGGCGGTTCCGGTGGCCCGCACCCCGACTTCGTATAGCGCTTGCACCTTCGCCTCGGTCGCCGTGGCCACGGCATTGACCATCGCCGCCGGCGACAACGGCACCGGCACCGCGACCACCAGGTTGATCGTCCCCACCCGGTACGGGTCGCCGTCGGTGAGCGGCCGGTACTCAACGGTCTGATAGCCGGCGAACGCCGCCGTCCGCGCACCGGACGGCAACTCACGGCGGAAGTCGTGATCGAGCGCCGCCGCCCAAGTCGGGCTGGACAGTCCGACCGTTGCGGCCGCACACACTCCGGTGTCCGCGGCGACGTGGTGGCGGGTGACGTCGACGGCGGTGAGCAACCCGCAGCCAGTGCCGCCGAGACCGAGCCCGTGGCCGATCTCGGCCAGGTGACAGTCCGGGTCGGTCCGCGCGTAATCCAGCGCAACCGTGGCGTTGACTATCCACTCCCGAGCACCGATGCCACCGCCGAATGGGCCCGAGGAGATACACAGCCGTGGCCCGTCGAATTGCCAGAGCAGAAGCGGGAAACGCCGAGACTGTTCCACGCGCGTGGCCAACCTGGGATGCACGGTCTCATCATCGCGTCCCCGTCTTCGCGCGGTCACACCCGCCTTCGTTACCCCGTAGAGCTGGACGGTCTTTCCACGAGCGGCAGCGTCAGCGCGGCCGGGGCGTCGGCCGGCACCACCGGGTGCTGCGGCGCGATGTGCGGGATGCGTTGATAGGGCGCGCCGATCGGCGGCCGGGTGTCGGCTTGGTGCTTGTTGGGCCAGAACGACATCGCCCGCTCGGCCTGCGCGGTGATGGTCAGCGACGGGTTCACCCCGATGTTGGCCGAGATCGCCGACCCGTCGACGACGTGCAGCCCCGGGTGGCCGTACATCCGGTGATAGGCGTCAATGACACCCGTCTCGGGTGAGTCGCCGATGGTGCAGCCGCCGAGGAAGTGCGCCGTCATCGGGATGTCGAAGATCTCACCGACGCTGCTGTAAGGCATGCCGCCGATGTCCTCGGCGAGCCGTCGGACCGCCTCGTTGGCCTTCGGGATCCAGGTGGGGTTGGGCACGCCGTGGCCCTGCCGGGAGGACAGCTTGACGCCGCCGAATCGCCTGCGCTTAGGGAACAGCGTCAGCGAGTTGTCCTCGGTCTGCATGACCAGCGCGATGACCGTGCGCTGCGACCAGCTGCGCAGGCCGGCGTACACGGAGGCGGCCTGCCCGGGGTGGCGCATCACCTGGCCCAGCCAGCGCAACCAGCGCGGTGCGCGACCGCCACCGTCGGTCATGACGGTGGTCAGCATCCCCATCGATTGCGCGCCCTTGCCGTAGCGGACCGGTTCGATGTGCGTCTTGTCGTCCGGGTGAATCGAGGACGTGATCGCGACACCCTGATGGAACGCGGCGTCTTTGCCCTGCCGCAGCCGGACGCTAGCGCCGCACAGCGCTTCGGAGTTCGTCCGGGTCAGGACCCCCAGCTGGTCTGAGATCTGGCCCAGGGTGGCGCTGGCCTTCATCCGGTGCAGCAGTTGCTGGGTTCCCCAGGTGCCCGCCGCGAAGATCACCTGCTCGGCGGTGATGGTGGCGGCCGTGCGCTTGGGCCGCCACGCTCCGCTGCGCACGGTCTCGACGGCATAGCCGCCCTCGGCCCGGGGACGCACGGCGGTGACGGTGGTCAGATCGTGCACCCGCGCGCCAGCCCGCTCGGCCAGATAGAGGTAGTTCTTCATCAGGGTGTTCTTGGCGTTGTGCCGGCATCCGGTCATGCATTCGCCGACTTCGATGCAGCCACGCCGGCGCGGTCCGGCTCCGCCGAAGAACGGATCATCGGTCTCCACACCGGGATTGGGCACGTTGTCCGGACCGAAATAGACCCCGACGGGTGTCATGCCAAACGTGTCCCCGACGCCCAGGTCGTCGGCGACCTTGCGCAGCGCGTGATCTGAGGCCGTCATTGTCGGGTTCCTGACCACGCCCAGCATCCGCTTGGCCTGGTCGTAGTAAGGCTGCAGCTCGTCTCGCCAGTCGGTGATGTGCGCCCACTGCCGATCCCGGTAGAACGCATCGGATTTGGGTTCATAGAGGGTATTGGCGTAGTTCAACGATCCACCGCCCACACCGGCGCCGGCCAGCACGATCACGTCGGGCAGCACATGGATGCGCTGAATGCCGGTGCAGCCGAGCTTGGGTGCCCATAGGAAGTTGCGCAGGTCCAGGCTGTTCTTGGGAAACTGCGAATCCTCGAAACGGCGCCCGGCTTCGACCACCCCGACGCGGTAGCCCTTCTCGGTCAGGCGCAGCGCCGACACCGATCCGCCGAAACCGGAACCAATTACCAGGACGTCGTAGTCCAGCGTCATCTCATCCTCCTGTCGCTGCCCTAGCGAATCCCCGTGATGGTCTGGGGCAAACATTCGGTGTTGCCCGCGACCCTGCGTAGTTGCTGGAATCGACAGATGAACCAGCAGGAACCTTTGAATATGCCGCTGGAGGAGGCGATGCGCACCCAGCGCGCCATCCGCCGGCTGAAGAGCGACCCGGTCGACGACTCCCTGGTGCTGCATCTGCTCGAACTGGCCATGAAGGCACCGACCGGGTCGAACGCGCAGAACTGGGAGTTCATCGTCGTCAAGGACCGCAAGGTCGTCGCCAAGCTGGGCCGGCTGAATCGGACGGCGCTGAACGTGTTCGGTCCGATCTACAAGCGCGCGCTGGAAAAGCGCATGGACGAGAAGATGCTTCGCATCGAGAAGGCCGTGCGCTGGCAGGCCGACCACTTCGAAGACATCCCCGTCGTCGTGGTGGCCTGCCTCAAGGGCGTCATCCCGCCCCGGCCCACGATTGCGGTCAGCAGCGCCTACGGCTCCATTTATCCCGCGGTGCAAAACCTGCTACTGGCCGCGCGCGCGGCCAGGCTGGGCGCGGCGTTGATCACCATGCCGTTGTGGAATTCGATCGCGGCCAAGCGCGCCCTGGGCTTACCGTGGAACGTGACTCCAGTCGCGGTCGTTCCGCTGGGCTGGCCCATGGGCAAGTACGGGCCGACTACCCGCCGTCCGGTGGGGGAATTCGTTTCGCTCGACCGGTACGGTAACCGCGCGTTTCGCTAGCCGTGCCGCGCCGCCTCCTGCGCGAGTTGCACCCGCGAGGTCAGGCCGAGCTTGGTGTAGATGTGCGTCAGGTGGGCCTGCACGGTGCGGGGCGAGATGAACAGTCTGGTGGCGACATCGCGATTGGCCAGGCCCTCGCTGACCAGTTTGACGACGTCGAGTTCGGCGCGGGTCAGCGAGGACCAACCAGAGGTGCTTTTCGTGCGCTCACCGCGCCGGCGCAATGCGTAGGCGACGGCTTCCTGGTTCGACAGCGCCGCGCCTTCGGCCCACGCGGCGTCGAAATCGTTGTCGGCCAGCGCTTCCCGTGTGGCGGCGACGCGGGGCTCGATACCGGGATCGAGGATCTTCAATCGCACCAGCCCCATTCGTTGGCGAGCCGCTTCGGCCGCGCCGAACAACCGCGCGGCCAGGGTGTGGTTGTCCGCAACGGTCGCCAGCACGGCCAGGCCGTCGAGAGCAAACGGGATAGGCAGGTCGCACTCGAGTCGAGTCGTCAGGTCGAGCGCGTCGCAGGCGCCGCGTTCGGCGGCGTCGAATTCGCCTCGGGCGATCTCCACATAAGCGCGTGTTATCAAGGACGCGGCCAGACTCCACCCACCCGTGGCGGACACCACTTCGTCGGCCCACCGGCGTGCGGCATCGAGATCGCCGCACGCCAAAGGTGCCAACGGGGCCCAGTGGTAAATGCCGGCCAATAGCGGATCCATCGGGGTCAGTGTTCGAGCCGCCGAGAACGCTTGCATCGCCCTCGGTCCGTCACCGGTGGCCAGGTGCACGACGGCCGAAGCCGCATAGACCACCCCGGTGTAGGTATCGAACAGGTCGGTGGCGCGATCAAACGCCACTTTCACTGCCGCATCGGCAGCTTCCGTCCGTCCCTGGTAAGCAAGAATCTGCGCCTGCAGCGAGCGGGCATGCATCGAATACATGACGTCGCGCGCCGCGGTAGCCTCGTCGTCTACCGCGCGGATCAGGGGCAACCCGCCGCTCAGATCTCCCCGCAGTACCTGGACCCAGCCCAGAACGTAGCGGGCCTGGCGGGACACGAACCTCTCGTCGATCGCGTCGGCGATGCGTAGCGCTTCGGCCGCAGCCTGTTGTCCCGCCACCGGTTCGCCGAACAGCAGTGCTGATATCGCCTCCAACGCGACGGTTTGCCCCAGCCACCAGGAATCGCCGGCGACCCGTGCCGCGTCGGCTGCCTCCGTGAAGTAGGCAACGGACAACTCCCGGTCACCGGCGGCGCGGCAAGCACATCCGGTCAGCGCCCGCGCCAGCAAGGCAGGCTCACCGAGCTCACGCGCCGCCGCCAGCGTGCGCTCAGCTTCGTCGAGGTCGAGCGTCGAGCCCCGGAATGACTCCAACACGACCTTGCTTACCATCGCCCGTACCCGGCTGGGCGACGCCTCGACTGGCGAGTCTGCATCGGTGAGGGCAGCGTCAAGCCAATTCACGCCCTCCTGCATCAGCCCCCGGTTCAGCCAGAGCGGCAACAACGACGACGCCATGGACAACGCCTGCTCGGCGTCCGCATTCTCCCGGCTCCACGCGAAAGCCGCTCGCAGATTGTCGATTTCGGTGCCCGTGACGTCGATACGGCGTTGGTACTCCGCGGCCGAGGGGACCTCGAGCAGGCGCGCAAGACTCGTGTAGTGGTCGCGATGCAAGAAGCGGACGGCGTCACCCTCGCGGGACTCACCGAGCTTCTCCAGTGCGTATTGTCGGACCGTTTCCAGCAGCCGGTAGCGGGTGCCGTGTGGACTGTCGTCCGCGACCACGAGTGATTTGTCGACGAGCAGAGTCAGCTGATCGAGCACCTGGTAGCGTTCGCCGCCGCTGACGGCTTGAGCCGCATCGAGATCGAAGCCGCCGAGAAACACCGCCAGCCGGCGCAACAACACCCGCTCGGCCTCGCTCAACAATTCGTGCGACCAGTCCACCGACGCGCGCAGCGTCTGCTGGCGGCGCACCGCGGTTCGCGCGCCGCCGGTGAGCAGCCGGAAGGTGTCGTGCAGACTGCGCAGGATTTCAGCCGGTGACAACGCCCGGATGCGGGCCGCGGCGAGTTCGATGGCCAGCGGTAGTCCGTCGAGCCGGCGGCAGATGGCGATCACCGTTTCGGCATTGTCCTCATCGATGCGAAACTCCGGGCGGATGCGACGCGCACGATCGGTGAAGAGCTCGACAGCCTCGTCGGCCAGGGACAGCGACGGCACCCGCCAGCTCACCTCGCCGGCCACTCCTATCGACTCGCGGCTGGTCGTCAGCAACGTCAACGTGGGGCATCCGGCCAACAGGCCGCCGAGCAAGTCGGCGCTGGCGTCGAGCAGATGCTCGCAGTTGTCCACCAGGACGAGCATCTGACGATCGCGGATGAACCGCCGGAGTATTTCAGTGGTCACCTGACTCGCTGGGTCGGGCATGCCCAGCGCCCGGGCGACCGTTAGCGGCACGGCGTCGGGATCGGTGACCGGCGCCAGGTCGACATACCAGATTCCGTCGGTGAACTCGGTGGCCATCGATGCAGCCACCTCGATCGCCAGCCGTGTCTTGCCGGCACCGCCAGTGCCGGTCAGCGTTACCAGGCGGTTCTGCGCCAGCGCGTCCCGGATGCCACGCATTTCGGCCTGACGACCGATGAAGCTGGTGAGTTGAGTCGGAAGGCGTTCGACGGCAACGGCATTGGCGGTCCGAAGGGGCGGGAAGTCGTTGTGCAGGTCGGGATGGCACAGTTGCACAACCCGTTCCGGGCGGGGCAGATCCCGTAGTGGATGTGTGCCGAGGTCGGTCAGTGTGACATCGGCCGGAAGTTGGTCGACGACAAGCGGTTCGGTGGCGCCGGAGAGTACGGTCTGACCACCGTGGGCGAGATCGCGCAGGCGGGCGGTGCGGTTGATCGTCGGGCCGATGTAATTGCCTTCATCGCGCAGATAGATGTCGCCGGTGTGCACGCCAATGCGCAGTTTGATCGGCGCCAGCGGAGCCCGCTGCAAATCCAGCGCACAAGACACCGCGTCGGCGGCGCGGGTGAACGCGATCACGAAACTGTCGCCCTCGCCCTGTTCGACCGGCCGCACGCCGTGATGTGCCGCGACCGTCGTGGCGAGCGCTGCATCGAGTCGCGCGACCGCGTCTTGCATCGCCTCGGGCTGGGTTTCCCAAAGCCGTGTCGACCCCTCGACGTCGGCCAGCAGCAAGGTCACGGTTCCGGTTGGTAATCCGGTCGGTAGCTCGCTCATCTCAGGGACGCTCCAGCTCGTTTCGCTCATGCTAGCCAGGATGCGGCCCGGTGTAGACGCGAAGCATCGGCGAAAACGCTGATAGTTGCGGGTCGGGTATGCGTAAGCGCCGGCTCTTGGACGTGTCTGACCCGGTGTGGCAAGGTCGAGGGCGTGGGTGAGCTACCTGGTTCGCAGGGCGAGGGCACGGCGCGGCAGACTTCCGGACCGCCAGTGCGTCCGGTCGCCTCTGACCAGCAGCCGGCGACGAAGGCGGACCTGTACGCCGCGGTGGACGCGATGCGCGCGGACATGCGCGAACTGCTCGAGCAGATCAGCACGCTGATCAAAGACGCGACGCAGAAATAGGGCGCCTGTCGCTCCCGCGTAGGGGAGCGGCACTATAAGCGGGTGAAGCCGTTCCGCATCGATGTGCCCGACGATGTTCTCGAGGACCTGCAATCGCGACTGGCGCGCACCCGATGGCCGGAGGCCGAGTGCGTGGACGACGGGAGCCAAGGGATTCCGCTGCGCTACACCCAGGACCTGGCTGCCTACTGGGCCAATCACTACGACTGGCGGGCGCGGGAAGCGGTGCTGAACCGATTCGACCACTTCGTCGACCAATTCGACGGGTTAGACATCCACTTCATCCACCAGCGGTCGCCACACGAGGACGCGTTCCCGCTGTTGATCACCCACGGCTGGCCGGGCTCGATTGTCGAGTTCCACAAGGTGATTGAGCCGCTGACCGACCCCACCGCCCACGGCGGCCGCGCCGAGGACGCATTCCACGTCATCTGCCCCTCGTTGCCCGGCTACGGCTTCTCCGGGAAGCCGGGCCGCACCGGCTGGGGAGTGGAGAGGATCGCGCTTGTCTGGGAGGAGCTGATGCTGCGCCTGGGTTATCAGCGTTACGGCGCTCAGGGCGGCGACTGGGGCGCGGCCGTCACCACTCAGATCGGCCGTAATGGCGGCCACTGCGCGGGGATTCACCTCAACATGCCGCTGGGCATGCCCACCAAAGAGACGCTGGCCAACCCCACCCCGGAGGAGCAGGCCGCGCTGGCCGCGCTCGCCGAGCACCGCAAGACGGGTACCGGCTACTCCAAGCAGCAGTCGACGCGCCCGCAAACCGTGGGGTACGGCCTGGTCGATTCGCCGGTAGGGCAGCTTGCTTGGATAGTGGAGAAGTTCTGGGCGTGGATGGACTGCGATGGGCACCCTGAGAATGTGCTGACGCGAGATGAGTTGCTGGACAACGTGATGCTGTACTGGGTGACCGCGACCGCGGCGTCCTCAGCCCGCTTGTACTGGGAGAGCTTCACGGTGTGGGGCGACAGCAGCCGGGTCGAATTGCCAACCGGGGTGGCCGCTTTCCCGAAGGAAGTGCTGCGCGCGCCGCGACGGTGGTGTGAGCCGAACTTCAACATCACGCACTGGACCACGATGCCGCGCGGCGGGCACTTCGCCGCATTCGAGCAGCCGGAGTTGTTCGTCGAGGACGTCCGCAAGTTCTTCGCGACGGTGCGCTGACGGGTCTGCCCCGTCGGCCCGGCGCCGGTCCCGTTCGGCCCCGTCGCCGAGTGTGCATCTGGCGACACGGCACGCCGCTGGAGCGTCGTGGATCGCACACTCGCCGGCATGTGGGGCGGCGCGAAGAGCGCCGGGCCGAGCGGTCAGCTGGGCGGGGCGAAGAACTCCAGCGCGATGCCGTCAGGGTCGCGGAAGCTCAACCCTGCGCCGTAGGGCGCATCGACTATGCCGCCGTGCTCCACGCCCAGGTCATCGAGCACCCCGACCCACGTCTCCAGTTCCCTGCGCGAACTGCACCCGAAGCCGACATGGTCCAGACCGACGCGGAACTCGCTGAACTTCTCGTCGGGCGCGGCGCGGTCGTGCTGCACGATGCCGAACAACGTGTTGCCGGCCAGCAGGAAAACCAGATGCCGGTAGCCGGCGTCGGTGTGTTCGTCGACCACCGGTTCACCGAACAGACGGCGGTACCACGGGCCGCTGACCTCGAGGTCTCGCACCGTGACGGCGACGTGGTTGAGCGGCGGAAATGGCATTGCCGACCCTCCTCGCTAGACGACCCGCAGGCCGCGACGCGCACGAAAGCGCATGTCCCACAAGTAAATCTGATAGATGAGCAGCCACACCCGGTGGGGTATCAGCCGGTCGGCGAGCCGCAGCGCCGACAGCAGCCATTCGAACCGGCGCTGCTGGGACTCCGACCAATCCAGCCGCATCATCGCGCGGAACTCCGGCGCCAGGAACCCCGTCGTGGCGAACAGGTTGAGGCGTCCGCCCAGTACCCGCAGCGGAAGCGGCAGAAACGCCATGGCGGCCACCCCGCGCAGATGCTCGCGCACCGGCGGGTCGATCCGCAACTCGTCCAGGGACCGCTTCCAGTACTCGTCGAAGGCGACCCGGTCGGCGGGCCACATCCTGTCAGGCACCTGCAGGGTGGTGCCCAGTCGTCTGGCATCCTGGTAGACCGCGTCGGCGCTGGAGTCGTCGAGTGGGCCGTGCAAGAACTCGTGTTGTTCCACGAAGTAGCGGTAGAGGCAGGCCGCCACCCACAGTTGCAACCTCGGGTTGAACGCGTTGTAGGGCACTGGGCTCGACGGCCGCGAGCGGACCTGCCGGTGCGCGGTGTCGACGGCGCTGCGTATCAATTTGCGGTCGGCTTCGGTCCCGATCGTCGCGACGGCCAGGTAGGTGCCGGTGGTGCGGGCCCGTTTGAACGGGTGCTTGTAGACATTGCCGCTGTCCACGGGGCTCTCCAGCACTCCGTAGCCGACGCCGGGCAGCGACAACTGCATGATGACGTTCGCCGCCGGCAGCAACAGCGCCGCCGGGTTCAACAGGTCGGCCACCCTGGTTGCGGGTCGCTTCATTGCGAGTACCCCATGCGGTCGAGTAGATCACGGATGCCGGGGTTGTGAGACGCTGCCTTGGTGCTTGCGTCGACACGGCAAGGCCGCGTGGTCGGCGTGCTGGCGGGCTACCTCGCGGACCTGGCGCTCGGTGATCCCCAACGAGGGCACCCCGTCGCGTTGTTCGGTGCGGCGGCAGCCCAATTGGAGCGGGTCACCTACCGCGATGCCCGGATTGCCGGTGCGGCGCACGTGACGGCGTTGGTGGCCGGCGCCGGTCTATTGGGCGCGGCCCTGCAGCGGGGCGGACCGGTGCGCGGCGCCGTGGCCGTCGCGGTAGCCACCTGGACCGCGCTGGGGGGCACATCGCTGGCGCGCACCGGAGCCGACATGGCGGCATTGCTGGCGGCCGGGGACGTTGAGGGCGCCCGGACACTGCTCCCGTCGCTGTGCGGGCGCGACCCGACGATGCTCGAGGCCGCCGGTCTGACGCGCGCGGCGCTCGAGTCGGTGGCGGAGAACACCTCCGACGCCCAGGTGGCGCCGCTGCTGTGGGCCGCGACCGGCGGCGCCCCCGGAGTGCTGTGCTACCGCGCGGTCAACACGCTGGATTCCATGGTTGGCTACCGGTCCCCGCGCTATCGCAAATTCGGTTGGGCGGCAGCACGATTGGACGACGTCGTGAACTACGTGGGCGCGCGGGTGACCGGCGCGCTGGTAGTAGCCTGCGCGCCGTTGGTCGGCGGATCTCCGACGGGGGCGGTGCGGGCGTGGCGGCGCGACCCGGCCCGCCATCCCAGCCCCAACGCCGGCGTGGTGGAGGCGGCGTTCGCCGGGGCGCTCGGGGTGCGGCTCGGCGGGCCGACCCAGTACCGCCACGAGCTCGAGATCCGGCCGGTTCTTGGTGACGGCGAGCCGCCGACGGTGCACGACCTGCGACGGGCGGTGCGGCTGTCGCGGGTGGTGCAAGCGGGTGCGGTGGCGGTGGTACTGGGTGCGGCTCGAGCGAGCAACACCTACCGGCGGCGCCCGTAGCGATCGGCGAGCTTCTCCTCCACGGTCATCGGCTGAACAGGCGCCGACTCCTCCGCACTCCCGGCCACGGATAGTTCCTTCTCCCGGCGACGGGCCCGCACCTCGGAGTAGACGAAGTACCCCAATGCGACCGGGGCGAGAACGCCGAACAGAATCCATTGAATGCCGTAGGAGAGGAACGGCCCGGCGTCCAGGCGCGGCACCCCGATCACGCCGAGCCCGCCGGGCTGGTCGTCGACCAACTGCAGGTACGAACCGGCCAGCGGCACCCCGGTCAGCGCCGACACCTGTTCGGTGCTGATCGAAAAGACCTGCTGGTAGCCATCTCTGGTGAACGGGTCCTTGCCCTGCACGGTCGGCTCGGAATCGCGCAGGCGCGCGGTGATCGTCACCGTGTGCTCCGGCGGCGGCGGGATCGGCGGAATGTGCGAACCCTGCTCGGGCCGGACGTACCCGCGGTCCACCAGCACGGTAGGACCGCCGTCGACGGCGAACGGGGCCAGCAGCTCGAACGCCTGGTCGCCCTCGACCACCCGCAGCCGGGCCAGCACGCGGATGCCGGGCAGGTAGTGACCGGTGGCGGTCACCTTGCGCCACTGCTGCCCCTTGACAGGTGAATCCTGTTGCGGGATAAGGGTGTTCAACGGCACTGGGGCGGCGTTGAGCGAATCGGCAAGCTGCTGGTTCTCCCGGGACGTCTTGGTGTTCTTGCCCAGCTGCCACGGCGCCAGCACGGTAAAGCACAGGTAGGTGAACGCGATGCACACCAGCGCCAGCGCCAGCCAGCTCGGCCGCAGCAGGAACTTCAGACCGCGATTCCGCGGGGGCATCAACCCGATCCGTTCTGGGCGAGTCGCTCGTCCACCCACGCGTGCAGGCCGGGCAGAGCGGCTTCGATGACGTCGAAGACCTCTTTGAAATCGTTCTGGTCGCCGTAGTACGGATCCTCGACGTCCAGGGCATACGCGCCCGACCGCGGGTCGAACGACCGCAACATCCGCAGCCGGTCGTCATCCACCCCGAGCTGGCGCAGCAACTGCGCGTGATTGCGGCCCAGCGCGATCACCAGATCAGCCGCCAGATGGTCGTCCTCGACCTGAGCGGCACGGTGGTCGGTGGGGTAGCCGTGGTCGCGCAGTACCCGCTTGGCCCGCAGGTCGGCCCCCTCGCCGACGTGCCAGTTGCCGGTGCCGGCGCTGGTTACCCGCACCACGTCGGCCAGGCCGCGCTGCTGGATTTGATGGGCGAACATCTTCTCGGCCATCGGCGAACGGCAGATGTTGCCGGTGCAGACGAACGTCACGTGCAGCTTCGACTCAGACACCCAGCACCTTCCGAAGCTCCTCGATGGTCGCGGCGTGCGTGACCAGCGTGGGACCCGCGGGCGCGTCCGGGTCCGCGAAGTCGGTGCGCCCGTAACCCCAGCCGACCACCACGGTGTCGATGCCGTGCGCCGCCGCGCCGTGCACGTCATGGCTGCGGTCACCGACCATCAGAACGCGCTCGGGCAACGGTCGCAGCTGTTCCAGCGCGTGCGCCAACACCTCGGCCTTGGACTTGCGCGATCCGTCCGGGCTGGCGCCGGCGATCACCTCGAAATGGTGGTCCAGCCCGAAATGCGCCAGGATGCGGTGCGCCGTTGGCTCCAGCTTCGAGGTCGCCACGGCCAGCCGGACGCCGTTGGCCTCCAGGTCGGCCAGCAGCGGTTCAATGCCGTCGAACAGGCTGTTCATCGCCCAGCCACGGCTGCCGTACTCGGCGCGGAAAGCCGCGAACGCCTCATCGGCGCGCCCGTCGAGCTCCATCTCCCGGAACGTCTCATCCATCGGCGGGCCGACGATCCGAGCGGCCAGATCCCCGTCCGGGATGGCCGCACCGATGTGGGTGAGCGCATGCCGGAAACTGGCCACGATGCCGACGGCCGAATCGGTCAGGGTGCCGTCGAGATCGAAAATCACCAGCTGCGGTGCCTGGTCGGTGATCGAACCTGTCACGCTCCCATTGTGGTTGATGGCGCCGCGCGAGTGCGCCGTGGTGCGCCGGATGCCTACTTCGCGTACTGGCGCACTAGTGTTTCTGTGGTGGCCGGTCTGGATCAGAGCGCGTCGGCCCGCATGTCGCGGGCCCGCTATCACGGTGATCAAGACGTGCTGCCCGGCATGCTCGATTTCGCGGTCAACGTCCGTCATGCGCAGCCGCCATCCTGGCTGATAACACAGCTGAGCGCGCGCCTGACGGACCTGGCCCAGTACCCGGGCAACGCCGAGGTGCGCGCCGCCCAGGACGCGGCCGCCACCCGGCACGGCCGCACGCCCGCCGAAGTCCTGCCACTGGCCGGTGCGGCCGAGGGCTTCGCGTTGCTGCCCAACCTGCGCCCGTGCCGTGCGGCGCTCATCGCGCCGTCGTTCACCGAGCCGGAGGCGGCGCTGACGGCGGCCGGAATCCCGGTGCACCACGTGGTCCTGCCGCCGCCGTTCACCCTCGATGCCGCGCGGGTCCCCGAGGACGCGGACCTCGTCGTGGTCGGAAATCCGACCAACCCGACGTCGGTCCTGCACACCCGCGAGCAACTGCTGGCCCTGCGCCGGCCGGGACGGATCGTGGTGGTCGACGAGGCGTTCGCCGACGCGGTGCCCGGCGAACCGGAATCCCTTGCCGGTCACGCCCTGCCCGACGTGCTGGTGCTGCGCAGCCTGACCAAGACGTGGGCACTGGCTGGGCTGCGGGTGGGTTATGCGCTCGGGTCACCCGAGGTGCTGGCCCGGTTGACCGCGCAGCGCGCACATTGGGCGGTGGGGACGTTGCAGCTGACCGCGATCGCGGCCTGCTGCAGCCCGCGAGCCGTCGCCGAAGCCGCCGCCGACGCCGCGCGGTTGGCCGCCACCCGCGCGGCCATGGTCGCCGGGCTCGCGTCGGTGGGTGTCGACGTGGTCGCCGGCCGGGCCCCGTTCGTGTTGTTCCGCAGCCCCAATGCCGAATTGATCCGGAACCGGTTGGCCAGCAACGGTATTGCGGTGCGGCGGTGTGACACCTTCGTCGGCCTGGACGCGACGTATCTGCGGGTGGCGGTGCGGCCGGAGTGGTCACGACTGGTCGAATCGATCGCCGAGACGCTGGCCGGCCTGCACAGTGGGAGTCGCCGGTGAGCGTGCGGCTGGCCGACATCATCGCGGTGCTGGACGAGGCGTACCCGCCGCGGCTCGCTGAGTCCTGGGATTCGGTGGGCTTGGTCTGCGGCGACCCCGCCGACGACGTCGAATCGGTGACCATCGCCATCGACGTGACACCCGCCGTCGTCGACGAGGTCCCCGACGGCGGCCTGTTGCTCGCTCACCATCCGCTGCTGCTGCGCGGGGTCGACACGGTCGCGGCCAGCACGCCCAAGGGTGCGCTGATCCACCGCCTGATCCGTTCCGGCCGCGCTCTGTTCACCGCCCACACCAACGCCGACTCGGCCGCGCCGGGGGTGTCCGACGCGCTGGCCGACGCGCTCGGCCTGACCGTCGAGGCGGTGCTCGAGCCGTCGCCGTCCGTGGCCGATCTGGACAAGTGGGTCATCTACGTGCCGCAGGAGAACGCCGACGCGGTGCGCGAGGCGGTGTTCGCAGCGGGCGCCGGGCAGATCGGCGATTACTCGCACTGCAGCTGGAGCGTCACCGGCATCGGACAGTTCCTGCCGCACGACGGGGCAGCTCCGGCGATCGGCAGCGTCGGCATCGTCGAACACGTCACCGAGGACCGGGTGGAAGTGGTGGCCCCGGCCCGTGCGCGGGGTGCGGTGCTGGCGGCGATGCGCGCGGCGCACCCCTACGAGGAGCCGGCCTTCGACACCTTCACCATGGCTCCGCAGCCCGCCGACACCGGGCTGGGCCGTCTCGGCACGCTGGCGCGACCCGAACGGTTCGCCGACTTCGTATCCCGCGTCGGCGCCGCGTTGCCGTCCACGTCGTGGGGGGTGCGCGCCGCCGGTGATCCCGACATGCCGGTGTCGCGGGTCGCGGTCTGCGGGGGAGCCGGCGACTCGTTGTTGGGTGCGGTAGCTCGGGCCGGTGTGCAGGCTTATGTCACGGCCGACCTGCGTCACCATCCCGCCGACGAGCATTCCCGGGGGTCGGAGGTGGCGTTGATCGACGTCGCGCACTGGGCGAGTGAATTCCCGTGGTGTGGGCAAGCGGCGAACGTGCTGTGCTCGGTGTTCGGGCCCAAGCTGGCGGTGCGGGTGTCTGACATCCGCACCGACCCGTGGAACCTGTGCGCCGGGAAGCAGACCTGAGAGAGACCTAGGAGATCATGAAGGCCGAAGTGGCACAGCAGCGTTCGCTACTGGAACTGGCGAAACTGGACGCTGAGCTGTCCCGCCTTGCCCATCGGACCACTCATCTGCCCCAACGCGAAGCCCTCGAGCGGGTGCAGGGCGAATACAACGCCGCCAGTGACCGGCTGGGCGCCGTGCGGATCGCCGTGGAGGATCTCGACGCCCAGGTGGCCCGCCTCGAAGCCGAGATCGACGCGGTGCGCAAGCGAGAGGACCGGGACCGCGCGCTGCTCGACTCCGGAGCGACCGACGCCAAGCAACTGGCGGACCTGCAGCACGAGCTGGAAACCCTGCAGCGCCGCCAGGCCAGTCTGGAGGATTCCCTGCTGGAAGTGATGGAACGCCGCGAGGAACTGCAGGCCACCGAAGCCGCGGAATCCGGGACCATCGCCGGCCTGCAGGACGAACTCGCCGGCGCGCGAAAGGCCCTCAACGAGGCGCTCGCCGAGGTCGAAGAGGCCCGGACGGAACACGCCGCCAAGCGCGAGACACTGGCCGCGGAACTGAACCCCGACCTCAAGGCGCTGTACGAGCGGCTGCGCGCCGGGGGAGGCCCGGGCGCCGGGCCGCTGCTGGGACACCGGTGCGGCGCATGCCGTATCGAGATCGGTCGCGGCGAGTTGGCCCAGATCCAGGCCGCCGCCGAAGACGAGGTGCAGCGCTGCCCGGAGTGCGGCGCAATCCTGTTGCGCGTCAAGGGCTCTGATCAATGAAAGTAGTGATCGAAGCCGACGGCGGATCGCGGGGTAATCCCGGACCCGCCGGATATGGCGCGGTGGTGTGGACTCAGGACCGCCGGACCGTGCTGGCCGAATCCAAGCAGGCGATCGGCCGGGCCACCAATAACGTGGCCGAATATCGCGGCCTGATAGCCGGTTTGGACGATGCCCTCAACCTGGGCGCCACCGAGGTTTCGGTCCTGATGGACTCCAAGCTGGTGATCGAGCAGATGGCCGGGCGCTGGAAGGTCAAGCACCCCGATCTGGTGGAACTGCACAGACAGGCCCAGACGCTCGCGTCGCGGTTCCGCCGGATCACCTATTCCTGGATTCCGCGCGCCCAGAACGCCTACGCCGATCGGCTGGCCAATGACGCGATGGACGCCGCCGAGGCCCAGGCGGATCGCCGGGTCGACAAGGTGGCCGTGCCGGTCACGGAAGCGGCCCGGGCCACGGTGGCCGAGCGTCCGGCCGAGACCACCACCGGCCCGGGCTGGACTGGCGCGCGCGGCACCCCGACCCGGCTGTTGTTGTTGCGGCACGGGCAGACCGAACTGTCGGTGCAACGCCGGTACTCCGGCCGTGGCAATCCGCCCCTGAACGAGGTCGGTTGGCGTCAGGCCGGTTTGGCGGCAAGGTATCTGACGCAGCGCCGGGGGATCGCCGCAGTGATTTCCTCCCCACTGCAGCGGGCCTACGACACCGCGACGACGGCGGCCAGGGCGTTGGGCCTGGAGGTGACCGTCGACGATGACCTGATCGAGACGGATTTCGGCGCGTGGGAGGGGCTGACGTTCGCCGAGGCCGCCGCGCGCGACCCGGATCTGCACCGCCGGTGGCTGTACGACACGGGCACCCTGCCGCCGGGCGGGGAGAGTTTCGACGACGTGCTGCGGCGCGTGCGGCGCGGCCGGGACCGGATCATCGCCGCGCACGAGGGCAAGAACGTGTTGGTGGTCTCCCACGTCACGCCGATCAAGTTGCTGCTGCGCATGGCGTTGGATGCCGGCTCGGGCATCCTGTACCGGCTGCATCTGGACCTGGCGTCGCTGAGCATCGCCGAGTTCTATCCCGACGGTGCGTCGTCGGTGCGCCTGGTCAATCAGACCGGGTATCTCTGACCCGAGCAAAGACCGCACTGGCCGGTGCCGGCGCAGAGCGGGTACCGTGTTCGTCGCGGACGAGTTGGCTGGACGGCCGCGGCTCGCGCTCTCAAGGAGTGCCGAGTCGAGGAAAGTCCGGACTTCACAGAGCAGGGTGATTGCTAACGGCAATCCGAGGCGACTCGCGGGAAAGTGCCACAGAAAACAGACCGCCGCCCTTGTGGCGGTAAGGGTGAAACGGTGCGGTAAGAGCGCACCAGCATCCCGGGTGACCGGGATGGCTCGGCAAACCCCACCCGAAGCAAGGCCAAGAAGGCCGCACCGAAAGTGCGGCCGCGCAGACGTTTGAGGGCTGCTCGTCCGAGTCTGCGGGTAGGCCGCTCGAGGCACCCGGCAACGGAGTGTCCAGATGGATGGTCGTCGCCGTGCCGCCGTGGATTAAAGCCGCGGCGGCGTGGAACAGAATCCGGCTTACAGGCCAACTCGTCCGCCCCCTGAGGGGCGTCGTTTCGTCGGCGAGTGCGAATCGCACGACGCGACACGCCGAGTTTCCGTTGTGCATTTCACGCTCGGCGGCCAGGGGTAGGCGGCAAGGGGCCGCGCAGGCAGGTGCGGCCCGGCCCCTTAGCTCCGCGCTTTGCGTACCGCCTTGTCCAGCTTGTGCAGCGCGGAATCCAGTTGCTCGCTGCTGCTTTCGGCGATCTGGCTCTCGTATTGGTAGAGCAGACCGTAGGTGAAAGTGTCTTCACCCGCCAGGTGGGCCGCTTGCGCCCGCGCGAGCAGATGTTCGCGGCTGACCACGCTGTCCTGGTGATCGCCGAGCAGAACCTGGATGGCCTTGGCCTCCTGAGCGACCCGCTCGTCGCCGGTCGCCGCTGCGGTGTAGCGGAGACGCTTGGCGCGCTTGCGGATTCGGTGCAGCGCCTCGTCATCGTCGGGGGCGTCCCGGGCCGCTTTCGTGGCCTTGCGTACCTTGCGGTAGGCGGCATCGATGGTCACCGGTTGCGATTGCTGACCGAAGGCAAGCACCGTCGGTTCGGTCACCAAGGATTCCAGCGCGTCGAGCAGCCGGAAGTACCGCTTGGAGCGCATGGCGACCAACGACCGCCGCAGACCCACCTGATAGCGCCGTTTGGCGCCGTTGACCAGGCGTTCGGACACCGGCCCGCGAACCAGCCGGGGGTCCAGCCGGGTCAGCGCCCGTTCGTAACGCTCGGCCAGCACCTCGGCGTCGCGCGCCACGCCCAGCACCCCCGCGAGTTCCCGGAGCTCGTCGAGAACCCATGCGCCGTCGGCCAATCCGAACGATTCCTGCGAATCCTTGAGCAGGCTGCGCAGCTTGCGGGTGGTGACCCGCAGCTGGTGCACGGAATCCTCGGCGTCGGCGCGCACGGCGCGGTCCCACACCAGCATTTCCTCGACGTGTTGTGCCACCGCGCGATGGATGGGATCCGCCGGCGGTGTGGCGGGGGGCGGGGCGGCGGACCCCAAAGCTCGGACCAATTTCGAGCCGTGCCCGGCCGGGGCGGCACCGGCGTCCAGCAGCCGGTTGCTGAGGCGGTTGAGCAGCTCATGGCTGGCCGCTTCGCTGGTCTCACCGTCTGGTTCGCGGACCTCGAGTTCCCACTCCCGCCACTGCTGCTCGACGGGGTCCGATCCCTCCGAGTCCTGGGAGTCCTGGGCGGACCATGCGGTGACGTGGTCGTTGCAGAACTCCGCCAGCGCCACGTCGTCGGCGTTGTAGAGGACCTGGATCTCGCGCCGGGTGGTGATGCGCGCCACCGGCGCGACCGGACGGTCGCGCACGATCGCCAGCACCACGTCCAGCAGCTCCTCCGGCACGGTGTCGGCGTCGGAGGACGCGTCGATCGCGGCGTGGATCTCGGTGCGGGAGTCGGGTCCGGCGGGCAACTTCAGATGCCAGCCGGCGTCCGCGCCCCCGGTGCGCCGCCGCAGGGTGATCCGGTTGCGGGCCAGATCCTGGTTGGGCGTGTCGAAGTAGACCGCGTCGAGTTCCTGGGCGGGGGGTTTGTCGACGCGGGCGACTGCCGCGATGCCCTCGAAGGACGGTGACACGGTCGACTCGACTACGTCGAACTTGCGCTCGACTTCGAGATGACGCGCCGTCTTGGGTCCTTTTGAAGACGCTTTAGCAGGCATTCTGTTCTCCGTGGGAGCAGGTGAGGCTCCCATAGAGTGCCATATCGAAATTACCCGTTCGGCTCGGGCGGAGGGCTAGAAGCAGTGCTCCTCGGCCGGGAATGCTCCGGTGGCCACCTCTTCGGCGTATTGCATTGCGGCCCGGCGTAATTCGCCACCCACATCGGCGAACCTCTTGACGAAGCGGGCGGTCTTGCCGCCGCTCATCCCGGCCATGTCCTGCCAGACCAGCACCTGACCGTCGCAGTTGGGGCCGGCGCCGATACCCACCGTCGGGATGGTGAGCTTGCCCGTGATCTGGGTGGCCAGTTCGGCCGGCACCATCTCCATCACCACGGCGAACGCGCCGGCTTCGGCGACGGCGATCGCGTCGGCGATGGTCTGTTCGGCGGCATCTCCGCGGCCCTGCACCTTGAACCCGCCCAGGGTGTTGACGCTTTGCGGGGTGAAGCCGATGTGGGCCATCACCGGAATGCCGGCCGCGCTCAGGCAGGCGATCTGCTCGGCGACCCGCTCACCACCCTCGAGCTTGACCGCGTGCGCACCGCCTTCCTTCATGAACCGGGTGGCTGAGGCCAAAGCGGCGGACGGGCCCGCCTCGTAGCTGCCAAACGGCAGGTCGGCGACGACCAGTGCGTGCGGCGCACCCCGCACCACCCCGCGGACCAGCGGGATCAGCTCGTCGATCGAAATCGGCACGGTGGTGTCGTAGCCGTAGACGACGTTGGCGGCGGAGTCGCCGATCAGCAAGACGGGAATCCCCGCCTCGTCGAACACCCTGGCGGTCGAATAGTCGTAGGCCGTGAGCATGCCCCACTTGTGGCCTTCGGCCTTCCATTTCTGCAGGTGAGAGGTGCGGATCTTGGGGCGCGGCGCCGAAGTCGCGGCAGCGCTCGAACCATAGACGTTCTCAGACATCATTGTCCCTAAATGGTGGTCGGGTCGATCCTCGTGGCCCTTAGCTGGGTCCCCGGGTTCGTCTGACCCCGCCCATTCTGCCATTTCGTCGCTTCCGATGCATTCACGGGTGGTCGGGGCCACTTTTGGGCCTACCGGCGGCGAATGCAGCGGCACAGCGGGCGCCGCGCATGGCTTGAAGCCAGCTTCCTTTACCGGGAGACCGACTCGCAGCCGATGCACGTCTGCTCGGTCATCGGGTTGGACACCTCGACCATGCCGGGCGGTTACACCTTCGACCAGGCTGCGCGAGGCGATGTCGCTGCGCATCCAGGCGATGCCGGAGTTCCGGGAGAGGCTCGCCAACAGCCCGCTGAACCTCGACGCCGAGTCGAATTATGTTGCCAAGCAACATACTTCGTCGATCGGAGCCACCCTGTTACTGGATTGGTCGCAGTTCGCCGGCCCGGCGGTCTTCGGCGCCGCGATGCGCGATGTATCCGTTGGGGCCGCTCTTCCACGGGGGCTCAACATCACCGCCATGTCGCTGAACGGCCGGCTGGACATCGGACTGATCGCCTGCCCGGAATTGCTGCCGGACCTGTGGGAATTCGCGGACGAGTTCGCCGTCGTGATGGCGGAGTTGCTGGCCGCGACCAGCTAAGACAGGCCCTGGATATGCCTTGACCAGGAGCGGGAAACTTCTCTGGCACCATAGGGTGCCATGTGCCTGTCTCGCCGCGACAAGTTCGCGCGCATGCTGCTGATGTGGACCGCGCTGTCCGCTGTGGTGCTGGTCCTGGCGGGATGTGTGCACGTGGTCGCCGGACGGGCGCACATGGCCGAGCCGCGGTTGGGCCAGCCGGTGGTGTGGACGCCATGCCGCAGCTCGAACCCTTCGGTGAAGATCCCCGGCCATGCGATGTGCGGGAAGCTGGCCGTCCCGGTCGACTACAACAACCCCGGCGGCGATGTGGCTTCGCTGGCGTTGATCCGGTTCCCGGCGAGCGGGGACAAGATCGGTTCGCTGGTGATCAACCCCGGCGGCCCCGGTGAATCAGGCATCGAAGCCGCACTGGGCATCTTCCAGACCCTGCCCAAGCGGGTGCACGAGCGGTTCGACCTGGTGGGTTTCGATCCACGCGGGGTTTCCAGCTCGCGGCCGGCCATCTGGTGCAACTCCGATGCAGACAACGACCGGCTGCGCGCCGAACCGCAGGTTGACTACAGCCCTGCGGGCGTGCAGCACATGGAGGGCGAAACCAAGCAGTTCGTGCAGCGCTGCGTCGACAAGATGGGCAAGAACTTTTTGGCGAATGTAGGAACGGTCAGCGTCGCCAAGGATCTGGACGCCATCCGCAAAGCCCTCGGTGATGCGAAGCTGACCTACCTCGGCTACTCCTACGGCACCCGGATCGGCTCGGCCTATGCCGAAGCCTTCCCGCAGAACGTGCGCTCGATGATCTTAGACGGCGCCGTCGACCCCAACGCCGACCCGATCGAAGCGGATCTGCGGCAGGCCAAGGGATTCCAGGACGCCTTCAACGACTACGCCGCCGACTGCGCGAAGGATTCGAGCTGTCCGCTGGGCAACGACCCAACCAAAGCCGTTGAGGCCTACCACAACCTGATCGACCCGCTGGTCGACCCGAACAATCTCCAGGTGAGCCGACCGGCGAAGACGAAAGACTCGCGCGGGCTGAGCTACAGCGACGCCATCGTCGGCACGATCATGGCGCTGTACTCGCCAAACCTGTGGCACCACTTGACCGATGGCCTCAAGGAACTCGCCGACGAGCACCGCGGCGACACCATGCTGGCGCTGGCCGACATGTACATGCGGCGCGATTCGCACGGCCACTACAACAACTCGACCGATGCGCGGGTGGCGATCAATTGTGTTGACCAGCCGCCGATTACCGACCGCGCCAAGGTCGTCGACGAGGATCGCCGGTCACGTGAGCTGGCGCCGTTCATGAGTTACGGCAAGTTCACCGGCCACGCCCCGCTGGGTACCTGTGCGTTCTGGCCGGTGCCGCCGACCAGCCGACCGCACACCGTCTCCGCGCCGGGTCTGCCGCCGACCATTGTGGTGTCGACCACGCACGACCCGGCCACGCCGTACCAGGCGGGCGTCGACCTGGCCAATCAGCTCAAGGGCTCGTTGATCACGTTCAACGGAACCCAGCACACGGTTGTCTTCCAGGGGGACAACTGCATTGACGACTACATCACGGCGTATCTGATCAACGGAACGACGCCACCGGCCGGCGCGACCTGCTAGCGCACCGGACTCGCCGGGGTGTACCGATAAGAGACCAAGGCGTAACCGTTTCGCGTCCTGCGGTGGATTTCTAAATGAGACGATTTCGGCCATGTTGCGCCTGAGAACGGTGAGCTCGGCGCTGTTGTCGTTTGGACTCGTGGTCACCGGGCAGTCGGCGGCACTACCGCTTGCCGCCGCGACTCCCGAACCCGACAGCGGGCAGACACAGGTCCCTTTGGCACCCGCCGCGACGCCGCAGCAGAGTTGGGGTTCGTGCAGCGATTTCGTCAGTGTCGCCGACATACCCACCGCCCAGTGCACCACTGTCGCGGTGCCGGTCGACTACGACAAACCCACTGGGGCACAAGCGAAGTTGGCGGTGATCCGGGTTCCCGCGACCGGGCAGCGGATCGGATCGCTGTT
This sequence comes from Mycobacterium asiaticum, assembly GCF_001673635.1. Taxonomy (GTDB): domain Bacteria; phylum Actinomycetota; class Actinomycetes; order Mycobacteriales; family Mycobacteriaceae; genus Mycobacterium; species Mycobacterium asiaticum_C. The sequence continues at coordinate 113,562 of NZ_LZMH01000083.1, read as the reverse complement.
GGTCAACCCGGGCGGGCCGGGGGCGTCGGCGGTCGACATGGTGGCCGGGATGGCGCCCGATCTGCGCAGCACCGACATCAGCCGCCACTTCGACCTGGTCGGTTTCGACCCACGAGGGGTGGGTCACTCGACACCGAGCCTGCGGTGCCGCTCGGACGCCGAGTTCGATGCCTTCCGGCGGGACCCGATGGTGGACTACAGCCCGGCCGGGGTAGCCCACATCGAGGGGATGTACCGCGAGCTGGCCCAGCATTGTGCCGACCGGATGGGCCAGTCGTTCCTGGCCAACATCGGCACCGCCTCGGCGGCCCGCGACATGGACATGGTCCGGCAGGCCCTGGGCGAAGAGCAGATCAACTACCTCGGTTACAGCTACGGCACCGAGCTCGGCACGGCCTACATCGAGCGGTTCGCCCCGCATGTCCGGGCGATGGTGCTCGACGGAGCCATCGATCCGACGATCGGCCCGATCGACCAGACGGTCAACCAGATGGCGGGATTCCAGACCGCTTTCAACGATTACGCCGCGGACTGTGCCCGCTCGGCGGCCTGCCCGCTGGGCACCGACCCGGGGCAGTGGATCAGCCGCTACCACGCGCTGATCGATCCGTTGGTCACCCGGCCGGGCAAGACTTCGGATCCGCGTGGCTTGAGTTATGCCGACGCGACCACCGGCACCATCAACGCGCTCTACACCCCGCAGCACTGGAAGTATCTGACCAGCGGCTTGCTCGGGCTGCAGCACGGTAGCGACGCGGGCGACCTGCTGGTGCTGGCCGATGACTACAACGGCCGGGATAGGCAGGGTCATTACGACAACGGCCAGGACGCGTTCAACGCCATCCGTTGTGTCGACGCACCGACGCCGACAGACGCGGCGTCCTGGGTGAGCGCCGACCGCCGGATCCGCGAGGTGGCGCCGTTCCTGAGCTACGGCCAGTTCACCGGGTCCGCGCCGCGCGACATCTGCGCGCTTTGGCCGGTGCCGGCTACGTCGACGCCGCATGCCGCGACACCCGCCCCGGCCGGCAAAGCCGTGGTGGTCTCGACCACCCACGACCCGGCCACCCCGTACCAGGCCGGCGTGGACCTGGCCCGCCAACTGGGCGCCCCGTTGATCTCCTACGACGGCACCCAGCACACCGTGGTGTTCGACGGCAACCCGTGCGTGGACAGCGTCGTGACGCGTTACTTCCTGGATCTGACCCTGCCGCAGCCCAATCTGCGTTGCCAGCCATAAACATCCGCAATGCGTCTGGCGAGGCATCCGTAACATCGATTTAACAGACCGTGCCTAGTGTGCGGGTATGGATCGGCAGAAGGAGTTCGTCCTCCGCACCCTGGAAGAGCGCGACATCCGGTTCGTGCGGCTGTGGTTTACCGACGTGCTCGGATTCCTGAAGTCGGTCGCGATCGCCCCGGCCGAACTCGAGGGCGCCTTCGAAGAGGGGATCGGGTTCGACGGCTCCTCGATCGAGGGCTTCGCCCGGGTCTCGGAATCCGACACCGTCGCGCACCCTGACCCGTCGACCTTCCAGGTACTGCCCTGGGCCGACAAGTCCGGTCACCACCACTCGGCCCGCATGTTCTGTGACATCACCATGCCGGACGGCTCACCGTCTTGGGCCGACCCCCGCCACGTGCTGCGCCGTCAGCTGCAAAAGGCCAACGACCTCGGCTTCTCCTGCTACGTGCATCCCGAAATCGAATTCTTCCTGCTCAAGAACGGCCCCGAGGACGGGTCGGAGCCGGTGCCCATCGACAACGCCGGCTACTTCGACCAGGCGGTGCACGAATCGGCGTCGAAGTTCCGCCGGCACGCCATCGAGGCGCTGGAGTTCATGGGCATCTCGGTGGAGTTCAGCCACCACGAGGGCGCGCCGGGCCAGCAGGAGATCGACCTGCGGTTCGCCGACGCGCTGTCGATGGCCGACAACGTGATGACCTTCCGCTACATCATGAAGGAGGTCGCGCTGAACGAGGGCGTGCGGGCGACCTTCATGCCCAAGCCGTTCGGGGAACACCCGGGCTCGGCGATGCACACCCACATGAGCCTGTTCGAGGGTGATGTCAATGCCTTCCACAGCGACGACGACCCGCTGAAGCTGTCCGATGTCGGCAAGTCGTTCATCGCAGGAATCCTCGAACACGCCTCAGAGATCAGCGCCGTCACCAATCAGTGGGTGAACTCCTACAAGCGCCTGGTGCACGGCGGTGAGGCGCCGACGGCGGCCTCCTGGGGAGCGGCCAACCGCTCCGCGCTGGTGCGGGTGCCGATGTACACGCCGCACAAGACCTCCTCGCGGCGGGTGGAGGTGCGCAGCCCGGACTCGGCGTGCAACCCCTACCTGACCTTCGCTGTGCTGCTGGCCGCCGGCCTGCGCGGCGTGGAGAAGGGGTATGTGTTGGGCCCGCAGGCCGAGGACAACGTCTGGGACCTGACGCCCGAGGAACGCCGCACCATGGGCTACCGCGAGCTGCCGTCGAGTTTCGACACCGCGCTGCGGGCCATGGAGTCCTCCGAGCTGGTGGCGGAGGCGTTGGGGGAGCACGTATTTGACTTCTTCCTGCGCAATAAGCGCTCCGAGTGGGCCAACTACCGCAGCCACGTCACCCCGTTCGAGCTGAAGACCTACTTGTCGCTGTAGCCCGGAGGCGTTGCGCTAACGTCGATATGTGACCAAGCCAGCGACGCAGCGACCCAAGCTGCCCAGCGTCGGCCGGCTGGGACTGATGGACGAGGGGGCGGGCGCCCGACTTACCCAGCTGGGCTGGGATAAGCACGACGACCAGGCTCATGTGGATCTGCTGTGGTCGCTGTCGCGGGCGCCGGACGCCGATGCCGCGTTGCGCGCGCTGATCCGGATGTCGGAGAACCCCGACCTGGAATGGGACGAACTGAACGCGGCGCTGCTCAACGAGCGGTCCCTGCGCGGGCGGTTGTTCGCCGTGCTCGGTTCCTCGCTGGCGCTGGCGGACCACCTGATCGCCAACCCGCAGTCGTGGAAACTGCTGCGCGGCAAGGTCGAACTGCCCACCCGCGAGCGGTTGCAGCGGACTTTCCTCGAGGCCGTCGAGGATTTCTCCGGAGCGCCGGGTTCGATCGTGCACCAACTGCGGGTGCTCTACCGCGACCAGCTGTTGGTGCTGGCCTCCCTGGATGTGGCCCCGACGGTCGAGGACGAACCGGTGCTGCCGTTCACCAAGGTGGCGGCTCACCTGGCCGACATCGCGGACGCCGCACTGGCCGCGGCTTTGCGGGTGGCCGAGCAGACGGTGTGCGGCGACGATCGCACACCGCCGCGGCTGGCGGTGATCGCGATGGGCAAATGCGGTGCCCGCGAACTGAATTACGTCAGCGATGTCGACGTCATCTTCGTCGCCGAGAACGCCGATCCGGTCAGCATGCGGGTGGCCGGCGAAATGATGCGGCTCGCCTCGTCGGCCTTCTTCGAGGTCGATGCCGGACTGCGCCCAGAGGGCCGCAGCGGGGAGTTGGTCCGCACGGTCGAATCGCACGTCGCCTACTACGAGCGGTGGGCCAAAACCTGGGAGTTCCAGGCGCTGTTGAAGGCCCGCGCCGCGGCCGGTGACGCCGAACTGGCCGAGCGCTACCTCGCGGCGTTGCAGCCGATGGTGTGGACGGCGTGCGAGCGCGAAGACTTCGTGCCCGAGGTGCAGGCCATGCGCCGCCGCGTCGAGGAGTTGGTGCCCGCCGATATCCGCGGTCGCGAACTCAAGCTGGGCAGCGGCGGGCTGCGCGACGTCGAATTCGCCGCCCAATTACTGCAACTGGTGCACGGCCGCAGCGACGAGTCGCTGCATGTCGCGTCGACGGTGGACGCGCTGACGGCGTTGGGTACCGGCGGTTATATCGGGCGCGAGGACGCCGCGAACATGATCGCCTCCTATGAGTTTCTGCGGCTACTCGAGCACCGGTTGCAACTGCAGCGGCTCAAGCGCACCCACCTGCTGCCCGAGCTGGACGACGAAGAAGCCATGCGGTGGCTGGCGCGCGCGGCGCACATCCGTCCCGACGGGCGCAACGACGCCGCCGGCGTGCTGCGCGAGGAGCTGAAGCACCAGAACGTGCGGGTGTCCCGGCTGCACGCGAAGTTGTTCTACCAACCGCTGCTGGAATCGGTCGGCCCGGCCGGACTGGAACTGGTCGGTGGCCGCATGACCCCGGAGGCCGCCGAACGGCAGCTGGCCGCACTGGGTTACGAGGCGCCGCAGGCGGCGTTGAAGCATATGTCGGCGCTGGTGAATCAGAGCGGCCGGCGCGGCCGGGTGCAGGCGGTGCTACTGCCGCGGCTGTTGGACTGGCTCTCCTACGCGCCGGATCCCGACGGCGGACTCTTGGCGTACCGGCGACTCAGTGAGGCTTCGGCCACCCACACCTGGTACCTGTCGACCTTGCGCGACAAACCGACGGTTGCGCGGCGGCTCATGCACGTGCTGGGCACCTCGACGTTCGTGCCGGACCTGCTGATGCGCGTACCCGAAGTGATTCAGGACTATGGGGACCGGCCGTCGGGACCCAAACTGCTCGAAACCGAGCCGGCGGCAGTGGCCCGGGCCCTGGTTGCATCGGCCGGCCGCTACTCCGACCCGGCGCGCGCCATCGCGGCCGCCCGCAGCGTGCGCCGCCGCGAGCTGGCTCGCATCGGCTCGGCGGATCTGCTGGGCATGCTTCAGGTCACCGAGGTGTGTGAAGCGTTGACGTCGATCTGGGTGGCCGTGTTGCAGGCCGCCCTGGACGCGACGATCCGCGCGCATCTGCCGGAGGACGGCCGGGCGCCCGCGTCCATCGCGGTCATCGGCATGGGCCGGCTCGGTGGGGCGGAGCTGGGCTACGGCTCGGACGCCGACGTGATGTTCGTCTGCGAGCCGGCCGGCGGGGTCGAGGACGCGCAGGCGGTCAAGTGGGCGACGACGATCGCCGAGCAGGTCCGGGCGCAATTGGGCACGCCCAGCGTGGATCCGCCCCTGGAGGTCGACGCCAACCTGCGGCCGGAGGGTCGCAACGGCCCACTGGTCCGCACCCTGGCGTCCTACGAGGCGTACTACACGCAGTGGGCGCAGCCGTGGGAGATTCAGGCGCTGCTGCGCGCGCACGCGGTGGCCGGCGACCCGGACCTCGGGCAGAGGTTCCTGCTGACGGTCGACCAGACGCGGTATCCGCCGAACGGGGTGTCGGCCGAGGCGGTGCACGAGATCCGGCGGATCAAGGCCCGGGTGGAGTCGGAGCGGCTGCCGCGTGGCGCGGACCCCAACACCCACACGAAGCTGGGCCGCGGCGGGTTGGCCGACATCGAGTGGACCGTGCAACTTTTGCAGCTGCGGCACGCCCACGAAATCGAGGCGCTGCACAACACCTCGACCCTGCAATCGCTGGATGTGATTGCCGAGGCCGGCCTGGTTCCGGCGGACGAGGTCGACCTGCTCAAGCAGGCCTGGCTGACGGCGACCCGCGCGCGCAACGCGCTGGTGCTGGTTCGCGGCAAGCCGACCGACCAGCTGCCCGGACCGGGACGGCAGCTCAACGCGGTTGCGGTGGCCGCCGGCTGGCACAGCGACGACGGCGGGGAGTTCCTGGACAACTATCTACGAGTGACGCGACGAGCAAAAGCGGTGGTGCGCAAGGTGTTTGGAAGTTGAGTCGGGATGCCGGCGCGCTGAGCGCCATGTTCGAAGTGCTGAGTGCGTCGGAGGCCGACCGGGTGACGGCCCTGTATGCGCCGCTGGCCGACGCGGTCCGGGAGTTGATCGACGTGACCATCCGCACCGAGGCCGACGACGACGTCGTCGTCGAGGCGCAGGCGGCGATCAAGGCGGTCACCGAGTCGCTGCGGCGTCGGACCCGGCCGGACGGGGTGAGCTACCGCGTGGGCGATCGTCCACTCCCATTGGGCAATGCGGCGGTGGGCGTGTGCAATCCGATCGCGCCGCCGATCGTGGTGCACCATGAGGGCGGCGGGCGTTGCTGGGCCGAGTTCGTGCTGGGCTTGGCCTATGAGGGTCCGCCCTCGCTGGTGCATGGCGGGGTGAGCGCTTTGATCCTCGATCACATGCTGGGTGAGGCCGCGAGCGAGGGACTGTCCAAGCCGCGGTTCACCGGGACCATCACGGTGAAGTATCTGCGCGGGACCCCGTTGGGCCGGCTACGTTCCGAGGCCTGGGTGGACCGACGGGAGGGTGTCAAGGTGTTCGCTCGGGGGTTCATCGCGGATGCGGCGGGCATCACGGTCGAGGCCGACGGTGTGTTCATCGAGCCGTCCTGGGCGCGGGACGGGCAGGTCGGCCGGGACGGGCAGGACGGCCGGGACGGGCGGTGAAGTTCTACGTCAGCAGCGCGTTTCTGGAAACTCCCGACATCATCGAAATCGCCAAGGCAGCAGACGAACTCGGCTATGACGGCCTCGGGATCCCTGACCACGTCGTCAACCTGGAGACGCTACAGACGCCGTATCCGTACACCAAAGACGGGCAACGCCGTTGGCAGCCCTTCACCGATTGGGCTGACCCGTGGGTGCTGGCGGGGGCGCTGGCGCAGGTCACCAAGCGGCTGAAGTTCGTCACGACGGTCTACATTCCGGCGATGCGCAACCCGTACTCGGCGGCCAAAGCCATTGGCACCGCGGCACTTCTGGCGTCCGGCCGGATTGAGCTGGGCATCGGGGTGGGCTGGTGCCGCGAGGAATTCGAGTTGATGGGTGAGCGGTTCGAGGCCCGCGGCAAGCGCACCGACGAGATGATCTCGCTGATGCGCGAATTGTGGTCGCCGGGCTGGACCGAGTTCGACGGCGAGTTCTATACGGCGCCGCGGCTGGAAATGCAGCCGACGCCGCCGCCGATCCCGGTGTACGTGGGTGGGCTCAGCGACATCGCGCTGCGCCGCGCCGCCCGCAACGACGGCTGGATCGGCGACCTGATCACCACCGATCGAGCCATCGAACGGGTGAACAAGCTACGCGAATTGCGTGCCGCGCAAGGTCTTTCGATGGACGGCTTCACGATCCTGACGCCATTGACGGACTCGTTCACGGTCGCGGACTATCAGCGTGCCGAGGATGCGGGTATCACCGGGATCATCACCATGCCGTGGATGTTCTACGCCGGGCCGGATGCGACGCTGGCGGAGAAGATCGACGGCCTGCGCCGTTTCCGCGAGGACCTCGCCTTGAATTAGGCCGAGCTTTGCGCGAGCAGACGCTTAAGCGCCCGACACGCCGGGCGTGCGGGCGCTTAAGCGTCTGCTCGCGGGGGTGCGGTGCGGGGGTCAGCGGCGGGCGCTTGCAATGGCGAGCCAGTCATCGGCGGCCAGGCCGCTGTCGCCCTTCGGGTCGTAGCGGTTCAGCAGCCCGGCAACGGTCAGGTGTTCGTCCGGTGTGAAGCCGTGCTCGCCGAGCAGTGCGTTGAGACCCGACTCGGTGAAGTCGCTGCGGTACGGTTCGCCGCGCCGAGCCACCAGGCGGGTCATGCGGCGGGCGCCGCCCCATGGAGTGCTTCCGTCCACCACACCGGCGCGAATGTAGTCCACGACCAAACGGCTACCCGGCGCACAGACGTCGGCAAGGTCGCTCAGCGTCGCCGCCATGGCCCCGCGGGTCAAATACGGAGTCACGCCGAGCCAGCTGACCAGGCTCGGTTTCGTCGGGTCGAGACCGGCGTCGAGCAGGCGCTCGCGCAGCGCGTCCCGTTCGAAATCGCATGGCACCCAGACCGTTCGGTTACTCACCGTCAGCAACCGTTCGGTGATCGGGCGTTTGCGCGCCTGGGTGGCGGGCGCGTCGACCTCGAAAATGGTCACCGGTGCTCCGGCGAGCCGCAGGCAGGTGGTGTCGAAGCCGGCGCCGAGCAGCACGATCTGGTCGATGCCGTCGGAAATGGCGGCCCGGCAGGCGTCATCGGCGTAGCGCACCCGCAGCGCTATGTGTGCGTGCAACCCGCCCCACAGCCAGTCGAACACCCGCAGGACGGCATCCGCGGTGCGCGGGCGGGCCAGCATTGCCCGCAACGCCGGGTGCTCGACGAAATTGCTGGAGTGCGGGTCGTGGACCAGTCGACGGTTGGGCGGACGCAAGGTTTCTGCAGCGCGTTGGGCGGCGTTGGCCTGAGCGGTCAGGCTCGCCGTCCGGTCGAGGCGCCGGCGTGGGGCAGCGGAGATCGTCACGCAATCGAGGCTACGAAGCGATCGGTTCACGAGTAAGGTCCAATTTGATGGCGAATTCGTGTACCAGTTCTACCGGCGGGATCGACCTGCATCTCGACCTGCCGGCCGGCCGAGGCCGACGGGTGGCGCTGGAAACTGCTCTGCGACAGGCGATCCGGGAGGGCCGACTGGCCGCGGGGGAGTCATTGCCGTCCTCTAGGTCACTGGCCGCCGAATTCGGACTGGCCCGCGGAACCGTCGTCGAGGTCTACGCGCAGCTGGCCGCCGAGGGATACCTGCGGGCCCGGCCCGGCGCGGCCACCACGGTTGCCCAAGGACCGCACCTGCCCGCGCCGGTCAACCCCGAGCGCCAGCCAAACCGCATCATCGCCGACTTCCGATTGGGCCGCCCGGACCTGAGCACGTTTCCGCGCGCCGAATGGCTGCGGGCGCTACGACGAGCGCTGCACGTCACTCCGCACGCCGAACTCGGCCCGGGCGATCCCCGCGGGTCGCTGCGGTTGCGCACGGTGCTGACGAATTACCTGGGCCGGGTTCGCGGGGTGCTCACCACCCCGGAGCAGTTGGTGATGTGCGGTGGCTTCACGCAGGGATTGCGGCTGACCTGTGATGCGCTCGCCGTGTATGGGGCGCGCGCTGTTGCCTTGGAGGATCCCTGCCTACCCGACCACCGGGCGGTCGCCGTCGCGAGCGGACTGGACGTCGTACCGCTGCAGGTTGACGGCAGCGGCGCCCGGCCGGAGGGGTTGACCGCTGCCGTCGCGGGCGCGGTCCTGACTCCGGCCCACCAGGCGCCGCTGGGCGCGACGCTGGATGCGCAGCGGCGCACCGAGTTCACTCGGGTCGCCGCGGCAAGCGGCGGGTATTTGATCGAGGACGACTACGACGGGGAATTCCGCTACGACCGCCACCCCGTTGGTGCACTGCAGGGCCTGGCGCCCGAGTGTGTCATCTACGCCGGCAGCGCCAGCAAGAGCCTGGCTCCGGGATTGCGCTTGGGCTGGTTGGCGCTGCCCGCAGATCTGGTCGACGCGGTGGTGGAGGCCAAGCGTCGCGCCGATCGCGGCACCGATGTGCTGGCACAGCTGGCGTTCGCGGAATTGATCGAGTCGGGTGGCTTGGACCGGCACGTTCGCCGGATGCGGCGTCGCTACCGTGATCGCCGCGATGCGCTTGTCGAGATGCTGGACCGTCACGCACCGTCGGTGTCGGTGCACGGTATTGCCGCGGGGCTGCATGCCGTGGTGACGCTGCCCGACGACGCGGTGGAATCCGAGGTGGTGTCCCGCGCGCGGCAAGAGGGCATCGCGCTGACCGGACTCGCGCCCTTCTGGCACGGCGCAGGTCCGCGGACCGCGGGCATCGTCGTCGGCTACGGGACACCGTTTCAGCACGAATACGCCGCCGCGCTGGAACACCTCGGCCGGTTGCTCAAGGTCGCCTTGGGCTAGGGCGAGCAGCCTCCCGCTTGCGGGGGACTGCTCGCGGGAGTCACGGGTGTTACCGGACCTGCACCCCTGTCTGCAGTGCGATCTCAGAGATGTCCGAGTGGCTTCGGCCGCCGGTGTTGCCGAGCGTGCTGATCCACACCAACACGAAAGTTGTTGGCGCCGAGACATTTACCGGTATGACGTTGTGTCCCGGGTGCGCGGCGGTGGGTGGGCTGAGCTCTGCGGTGTCGCCGAGCTTGCCGGGCGTCGCGTTCGGTGACGACCGGATTTGCAGCACACTGCCGGTGCTGTCGAGGTCGACGGTCACGGCACTGAGCGTCGTCGGCTCGGGGAGCTGCAGCAGCAGCCCGACACCATCCTTGAACTTCGGGAACGGCTCGGGGTCGAAGTAGGTGTCGCTCGACCACGCGGTGGCGGGGTTGCCGTCGATCGCCAGGCCGGCGCTGCCGGGGCTGTCCGGCGCTCCACCGGGGGAGAAGACTGAGGCTCTCAGCGGTTGCACTGTCCCGGGACCGGCCGCCACCAGCGATGGCGGCGGTTTGGCGGGCGCCGTCGTCTGCAAACCGAGCTTGTCCCCGCTCATCGCGACCTCGGTATCGAAGACGCCGACCAGCCGGCTGATGGTGCTGGCAAAGGTGAGCAGCACGACCAGCACGATCACCGCCGCGGCCCCCAGACACGTCTTGACCAGTTGCCGGCGGGCGAGTTCGGCACGCTCAACCGGCCCGAAGTTTCCGAAGGTGGCATAGTGGCCGGGCGCCGGTATCGGCATCAGTTCCCGGGTCGCGGTCGGGTCGGCTTTGGCGTCCGCGCTGGCCTGGCGCAGCAGCGTCGTGATCGTCTGCGCACTGCGGATGCCTGCATCGTCACGCACCAGGGCCGCGGCGGTGGTCGACACCAGGAACGGGACCTGCGGATTGAGCGTCGCGGGGTCCTGGATGCGGCCCTGCGCGTCGAGTTCGACGGGGCGCCAATCCCGCCGCGTGGCTTCATCGTCGAGGGGCCAGCGGTTGACCAGCAGCGCATACATGACGGCGCCGATACCGCGGAGGTCGTCGCGCGGCGTGGCCTCGGGCATCGTGGCTGGGAACGCGAGGACGGCGCGCCCCTCCAGGCTGACCCGGATGCGGGCGGGATGGTCGATCGAGAGCGTCGCGCCCGCCCGGTGTGCCGCCTCGGCAGCCTCGGCCAGCGACAACACCGCATCCGCGACACCGATGGGTGACGGAGCGGTATCGGCCACCTCTTTCAAGGTGGCACCGCGAATCCATTGCGAGACAACGACTCCGCCGCAATAGTCCCGACCCACGTCGATCACTGTGGCGAGATGACGCGAGTTGACGCCGCGCAGGCTCGCGGTGCGGGACAGGATCGCGTCGACGGTCGCCTTGGGCAACCTGTTCTCCGGGTCGACCACAGTGATCGCCAGGTGCTGACCGGTCACCGTGTCGGCGGCCTGCCAGAACTGCAGGTGCGGCGCCTCGCCGTAGAACAGCAACAGCCGGATCCGGCCGCTGGCGATGGTGGCCCCGGCGACCAGTGGGTTGGCTTCGCCGCTCGGTGATCGCGGTTCCGTCCAGAGGTAAGGAATGTGTGCCGTCGCCGCCTCGGGCGGGATGGGTTCGCTGGCGGTCATCGCTTCGTTTCGGGCTGGGGCCGAGCAGACGCAAAAGCACCCGGCACGCCGTGCGTGCGGGGGCTTTTGCGTCTGCTCGCGCAGGTGAACGGCTGTCATTCACATAGCCGGGAAACGGCGCCCCCAAACCGGTGAATGCCAGCCACGGACTAGGTTGACCAGACACAAAAGCACCCGGCACGCCGGGCGTGCGGGTGCTTTTGCGTCTGGTCGCGACGGTTAGACGTCGTAGTACAGCGCGAACTCGTACGGGTGCGGGCGGATCTGCACCGGCAGGATCTCGTTCTCGCGCTTGTAGGCGATCCACGTCTCGATCAGGTCCGGCGTGAAAACGCCGCCCTCGGTGAGGTATTCGTGGTCGGCCTCCAAGCGGTCGATCACCGCGGACAGCTGCGTGGGAGCCTGCGGGATGTTCGCGGCCTCCTCCGGCGGCAACTCGTAGAGGTCCTTGTCGACCGGCGCCTGCGGCTCGATCTTGTTGCGGATGCCGTCCAGGCCGGCCATCAACATCGCCGAGAACGCCAGGTATGGGTTGCCCGACGAGTCGGGGCAACGGAACTCCAGCCGCTTGGCCTTCGGGTTGCTGCCCGTGATCGGGATACGCACACACGCCGAACGGTTGCGCTGGCTGTACACCAAGTTGATCGGGGCCTCGTAGCCCGGAACCAGCCGCTTGTAGGAGTTCACCGTCGGGTTGGTGAATGCCAGCAGCGACGGCGCGTGGTGCAGCAGGCCGCCGATGTAGTGGCGGGCGGTGTCCGACAGGCCGGCGTAACCGGTCTCGTCGTACATCAACGGGTTGCCGTCCTTCCACAGCGACTGGTGGGTGTGCATACCCGACCCGTTGTCACCGAACAGCGGCTTGGGCATGAACGTGACGGTCTTGCCGTTGGCCCAGGCGGTGTTCTTCACGATGTACTTGTACAGCTGCATGTCGTCGGCGGCGTGCAGCAGCGTGTTGAACTTGTAGTTGATCTCGGCCTGGCCGCCGGTACCGACCTCGTGGTGGCCCTTCTCCAGGACGAAGCCGGCGTTGATCAGGTTGGTGAGCATCTTGTCGCGCAGGTCGACGTAGTGGTCGACCGGGGCCACCGGGAAGTAGCCGCCCTTGGGACGGACCTTGTAGCCGCGGTTGGGGCTGCCGTCGAGTTCGTTGGGGGATCCCGTGTTCCACCAGCCCGAGATCGCGTCGACCTCGTAGAACGAGCCGTTGGTGCGCGAGTCGAACGCGACCGAGTCAAAGATGTAGAACTCGGCCTCGGCGCCGAAGTACGCGGTGTCGGCGATGCCGGTGCTGATCAAGTAGTTCTCGGCCTTGCGGGCGACGTTACGAGGGTCGCGCGAGTAGGGCTCGAGGGTGAACGGGTCGTGCACGAAGAAGTTCAGGTTCAGCGTCTTGGCTTCCCGGAACTGGTCGATCTTCGCCGTTGCCGGGTCCGGCAGCAGCAGCATGTCGGACTCGTGGATCGACTGGAAACCACGGATGGACGAGCCGTCGAATGCCAAACCGTCGTCGAACACGCTCTCGTCGAAGAACGAGATCGGAATCGTGAAGTGCTGCATGATTCCGGGCAGGTCGCAGAAACGGACGTCGACAAACTCGACGTTTTCATCTTTGGCAAGTTTAAAGACGTCGTCGGGCGTCTTATCCGTCACAGAAGGCTCCTTTACTTGGTGATTCGCGGCCGACGCTAGGGAGCAGTTGTTGCCCGTCAGTCAACCCCGTGTTGCGCAGAGGTTACGCACCACACTCCCGCAACAAGGCTCGGCTACGGCCGCGCCCTATTGTGAACGTCATGGCCCGCAAGATCGTAACCGTTGTCCGGTCATCTTGGTACGGCATGTCCCGCGCCCGCGTCGGAAGGGTCTGATGACGCAGGGATCAACTTCCGGTTACCCGGGTGAAGCGCTCGGCTTGCCGGAGTCCGGGTCGGGCTCGCTGGCGCGGATGGGACGCCGGATCGGCGCCCTGTTCATCGACTGGCTGATCGCCGCGGGACTGGCCCTGCTGCTCCTGGCGTTCGGCGCCATCCCGGATACCGTGTTGTCGACGGCGCAGCTGCTGATCTGGGTGGTGCTGGGCGCGTTGTCGGTGCGCCTGTTCGGCGTGACGGCGGGTCAAATAGCGCTAGGCCTGCAGGTGGCGGCGGTCGACGGCCGGTTGCCGATCGGCATCGGACGAGCACTGGGCCGCAACCTGTTGATCTTCTTGGTAGTGCCGCCACTGTTCACCGACGCCGACGGGCGCGGACTGCAGGACCGGCTCACCAACACCGCGGTGCTGCGCCGTTAGAAGCAGGTAGCGGGCTACTTGCGGCGCACGGTGCGCTGCACACCGCGCATCTTGCCGGCGTTGGGCAGCGGCCCCTTGGGCATCATGGCCGCGCCGGCGCGCGTACCCAGGGCCGCCAACCGCGACTCCAGCGCATCCATCTGCTTGACGGTGATGTTGGCCGGTAGGCGGGTCAGGTGACGTTCCAGCTTGGCCAGTGCGACCTCGCCTTCGCCGTTGCCGACGATCACATCGTAAATGGGCACGTCGCCGACGATGCGCGCCGTGCGCTTCTTCTCCTGGGCCAGTAGCGGCTTGACCCGCCCCGCCGAGCCCTCGCCGACGAAGATGACGCCCGGCCGCCCGATCACCCGGTGCACCGCGTCGAAGTGGCCGGTCGCGGCCACCCCTGGGGTAACCCGCCACTTGCCGCGCATGTTGTCCAACACCCATGCGGCGGCGCCGGTCTGGCCCTCGGCCTGGCGGTAGATGCTGCGCTGGGCCCGTCGGCCGAAGATGATGAACGCGACCAGCGCGCCCAGCATCAGACCGATCGGGATCATCATGATCATGGTCAGCCCGCCGGCCCAGATGCCGAATCCCAGCGCGGCGGCGACGATCAGCACAAACGCGCCGATCATGTAGGGCAGCAGGCGTTTGTCCTGCTTGCGCTGCATGTTGAACGCCTGCCACAGCTGGCTGCGACGCTCCTTGGCCGCGGCCTTGCGGGCGGCCGTCGCCTCGGCCTTGGCGGCCTTGTTCTCAGCAGCTGATCGGGATTTCGCCATAGTCAAAGGATACGGACGTGCTGGTTACCCAGGCGCTGAGGTGCGGGCGGCACGGGCCTGCTCATAGAGGCGGCCGGCCCGGTACGACGAGCGGACCAGCGGCCCGGACAGCACCCCGGCGAAACCCAGGCCCTCGGCGTACTGCGCGAACTCGACGAATTCGTCGGGAGTGACCCAGCGTTCCACCGGGTGATGGCGCGCCGAGGGTCGCAGGTACTGGGTGATGGTGACGATGTCGCAGCCGGCGGCGTGCAGATCGGCAAGCGCGGTGCGCACCTCCTCGGGGGTTTCGCCCAGGCCGAGGATGAGGTTGCTCTTGCTGACCAGCCCGGCAGCGCGCGCGGCGGTGAGCACATCCAGGCTGCGTTGGTAGGTGAAGGCCGGACGGATCCGCTTGAAGATCCGCGGCACGGTTTCGACGTTGTGCGCCAACACTTCTGGCCGGGAATCGAAGACCTCGGCGAGCCGGGCGTCCTCACCCTGGAAGTCGGGGATCAGCAGCTCGACTCCCGTGGCGGGGTTGAGTTTTTTGATGGCGCGGACCGTCTCCGCGTACAGCCAGGAGCCGCCGTCGGGCAGGTCGTCGCGGGCGACGCCGGTGACGGTGGCGTAGCGCAGGCTCATGGCCTGGACGCTTTCGGCTACGCGGCGCGGCTCGTCGCGGTCCAGCTCAGCGGGTTTCCCGGTGTCGATCTGGCAGAAGTCGCACCGACGGGTGCATTGGTCGCCGCCGATCAGGAAGGTCGCTTCGCGGTCTTCCCAGCATTCGAAGATGTTGGGGCAGCCGGCCTCTTCGCAGACGGTATGCAGCCCCTCGCGACGGACCAGGCTCTTCAGTTCGGTGTATTCCGGCCCCATCCGCGCACGGGTCTTGATCCAGGGCGGTTTGCGTTCGATCGGGGTCTGCGCGTTGCGCACCTCCAGGCGCAGCAGCTTGCGGCCTTCGGGTGCGACAGTCACGTCGTCGATGCTACGCGGGCGGCGAGATGTTGCCGTACCGGCAGCAGCCCGTCGAGAGCGTCGCAAACCGCGGCGGCGACCGCGGTCCGGACCTCGGCGACCGGCACCGCGCGGCGTAATTCCGCCGACAACGACGTCACCCCGGCGTCGCTGATCCCGCACGGCACGATCGTGTCGAACGAACCCAGGTCGCAGTCGCAGTTCAGCGCGAAACCGTGCAATGTCGTCGAGCGCGCCACCCGCACGCCGATCGCGGCGACCTTGCGCGCGGGCCTGCCCGGCACCCATACCCCGGAGCGTCCGTCGACTCGGCCGGCGTCCAGCCCCAGCTCGGTGCACACCCTGATCAGGGCTTCTTCGATGCGGCGCACGTAATTGACCACGTCCAGCGGTTCGGCCAGCCCGATGATCGGATAGCCCACCAGTTGCCCGGGACCGTGCCAAGTGATCTTGCCGCCGCGGTCGGTGTCGACGACCGGGGTGCCGTCCAGCGGCCTTTCCTGCGGTTCGGTGCGACGACCGGCGGTGTAGACGGCCGGGTGCTCCAGCAGCAGCAGCGTGTCGGGGCCGCCCGCGACGCGTGCGTCGGCCAGCTCGCGCTGCAGCTGCCAGGCTTGCCGGTAGTCGATCGTTCCGAGCTGTTGAACCTCGATCGGGGCGGAGCCGGACCGGATTGAACCCGTCACCCCAGCGAGGGTACCCGCGGCGGGTCAGGGCCCTATGTACGCCGGGTATGAAATCGGTGAAAAGGTAAGTATTTCGGAGAAAAGCGTCATGAATCGGGCGATGGCCAGCAATTGAATGATGGGCAACAAGGGCCACAAAAACGGCACCAAACCGAATAGCGCCGTGGCCATAACGTAGCCGACCATTGTCTCCGCCACGGTGTATCCGGCAACCGTGTAATAGTCCAGGACCGAATTCGGCGACTGCAACAACGCGGCGATCAGATCCTCGGCGCTGGCATATGCCGACCCACTCGCGGTCAGGTTGGCAACGAACTGCTCGTGAAACGCCGCGGCCTCGCGCACCACCGTCTGATAGTCCTGGGCGTGCTCGGACAGGTGTTGTGCGATGCTTACCGACACCTCATCCGCGGCCGCGGGGCTCAGCGCCAGGGTTGCGGGCGCAGCTAATCTGTGGGCCTGATCCAATCCGGAAGCAATCTTGTCGAAATCTGCTGCGGCCGCCACCAGGCTGTCCGGTATCACGCTTACCTGTGACATTTCTGCCCCTAACTCAAAATGTGCACCTCGTCGCCGAAATTGACGAGTTACCCGAATTGAGTGTGGCACCAGCCGACCCCGTGCGATGGAGTATTGGCCTACTTAATCCGTGCCCTGCTTCTCAGTCGCCGTCGTGGCGGGCGGTGGCGTAGTCGAGCGCCTCGCCGATCGTGTTGTGGTGGAAGCGAAAACCGGCCTTTTCCAACGCGGTTGGAATGGCGCGCTGCCCGGTCAGCAGCCCCTCGTCGGCGAATTCGCCGAGAGCCGCGCGCACCGCGAAGCCAGGCACCGCCAACGGCGTGGGGCGGTTGACCGCGCGGCCGAAAGCGGTGGTGAACTCCGCGTTGGTGACCGGGGCCGGGCCGGTCATGTTCACCGGACCCGACAGCGCGGGGGTGGATATCGCGAACAGCAGCGCCCGGACCTCGTCCTCCAAACTGATCCAGGACATGTACTGGCGGCCACTGCCCAGGCGGGCACCCAGACCCAGCGAGAACACCGGACGCATCATCCGTAACGCGCCGCCCGCGGGCGCCAGCACTACGCCGGTGCGGGCCAGCACCACCCGGGTGCCGTCGTACTGCGCCGGCAGGGCGGCGGCTTCCCAGTCCACGCACAGCTGCGCCAGGAAACCCCTTCCGGCCTGGTCGCTTTCGTCGACCACGCGGTCCTTGGTGTCGCCGTAGTAGCCCACCGCACTGGCGTTGATCAGGGTGCCGACGCCGGCGTCGGCGACGGCGGCGGCGAGCACCTCGGTCGGCGCGATCCGGCTGTCCCGCAGGCGCTGCTTGAACGCGCCCGACCACCGGCGTTGGCCGACGTTCACCCCGCACAGGTTGACCACCACGTCGACGTCGGTGAGCGCGTCGGGATCGAACTCGCCGCTTTCGGGATTCCAGTGCAGCTCTTCGGAATTCGCCGGGGTTCGGCGCACGATCCGCAGCACGTCGTGGTCAGCCGCACGCAGCGCCGCCGTCAGGGCCGAGCCGATCAGGCCGGACGAACCCGCTATGGCGACAACGGCTTTGGCCACAGTTCGGAGTCCCCCCTGCTACAGGCCTGCTAAAGGCCTAAGTCGGCCTCGAACGCTCCCTCTTCGAGGCGGTGCTTGATGGTGGTCAGGAACCGGCCCGCGTCCGCGCCATCGATGAGCCGGTGGTCGTAGGTCAGCGGGAAGTAGCTGATCGAGCGGACGCCGATGGACTCGTTGCCGGCATCGTCGACGATCACCCGGGGCCGCTTGACGATGGCGCCGGTGCCCAGCATGGCGGCCTGCGGCGGCACCAGGATGGGGGTGTCGAACAGGGCGCCCTGGCTGCCGATGTTGGTGATCGTGAAGGTGCCGCCGGACAGCTCGTCGGGCTTGAGCTTGTTCGTCCGGGCGCGGTTGGCGATGTCGGCGATCGCCCTGGCCAGACCGGCCAGCGACAGGTCCCCGGCATTGTGGACGACGGGGGAGAGCAGGCCCTGTTCGGTGTCGACGGCGAAGCCCAGGTGCTCAGCGTCGTAGTAGGTGATTTCCTTGCTTTCCTCGTTGTAGCTGGCGTTGACGTTCGGGTGCGCCTTGAGGGCGTCGATGACCGCCCGCGCGATGAACGGCAGGAACGTCAGATTCACGCCCTCGCGTTCGGCGAAGGCCGCCTTCGCCCGTGCCCGCAGCGCCACGATCTTGGTCATGTCGATCTCGTGGGTCTGGGTCAACTGCGCGGTCAGCTGCAGCGATTCGCGGGTCTTCTTCGCCGTGATCTGACGGATCCGGCTGGCCTTCTGGGTGGTGCCGCGCAGGTGCGCCAGTGCGGAGGACGGGGCCGGGGCGGACGCCTTGGCGGCCGCGGGAGCAGGGGCGGCCGGCGCCTTGGCGGGCTCCTCTTTGGGCTGTTGCTTTTTTTCCGCCGCGGCGAGCACGTCCTGCTTGCGGATGCGACCGCCTACACCGGTGCCGGTCACCTCGGCGAGGTCGATGTTGTGCTCGGCGGCCAGCTTTCGCACCAGCGGCGTCACGTAGGGCCCGCCGTCGGACTCGGACTTGGATTCCGCCTCGGGTTCCTTCTTGGGCTCGGGCTTGGGTTCCGGCTTTGGCTCAGGCTTGGGTTCCGGCTTCGGCTCGGGCTTGGGCTCTTCCTTGGCCTCCGGTTCGGGCTCGGCCTCGGGTTCCGGCTCCGGTTCGGGCTCGGGTTCGGGCTCGGGCTTGGCCTCGGCTTTGGGTTCCGGCTTGGATTCCGCGGACCCGGCCGAGTCCGCGCTGCCGATCTTGGCCAGCTCGCCGCCTACCTGGACGACGTCGTCTTCCTCGGCGGTGATGCTGACCAGGACGCCGGCCACCGGGGACGGGATCTCGGTATCGACCTTGTCGGTAGACACCTCCACCAGCGGCTCGTCCACCTGCACCGAGTCGCCGACCTTCTTCAGCCATCGCGTCACCGTGCCCTCGGTGACCGATTCACCGAGTTCGGGCATGGTCACCGGGGTCGCGTCGCCGCCACCCGATCCGTCGCTGGACTTCTCCTGCGTGGGTTCCGGCTCCGGTTCAGGCTCCGGTTCGGGCTCCTCGTCGGCTTCCTCTTGAGCCGGCTCCTCGGCCTCGGCAGCGGGCTCCTCCTTGGACTCTGCAGAGCCGCCCCCGTCACCGTCGTCCTCACCGCCGATGATGGCGAGGTCGCCGCCCACCTCGACGGTGTCGTCCTCCTGGGCGATGATCTTGGTCAGCACACCGGCGGCCGGAGACGGGATCTCGGTGTCAACCTTGTCGGTGGAGACCTCGACGAGTGGCTCGTCGACTTCGACCGTGTCGCCCTCTTGCTTGAGCCAGCGAGTGACCGTTCCCTCGGTGACGCTCTCGCCGAGTGCCGGCATCTGGACGGAGAAGGCCATCTTTGTTGACTCCTCGAACGGTCGTCGGTCGGCGCAGGTCGACCTCTGGCTTACCACACAGTCGTGAACCGGATGCGGAACCCACGTAGATGTCAAAACTATCCTGTCACTCTGCCATCAGCCTCCTGCATTCAGCCCTTGCTACGGTGTGGCCTACTGGCAGCGACAACGGGCCCAGTTAGAGGCCCTGGTAGCGGAGGTTTGATGGCGGCGACGCAGCACGCACCCCAGCAGTTCGTCGACAGTGCCGACGGCCATCGGATCGCGGTGTACGAAGAGGGCAACCGCGAGGGGCCCACTGTGGTGCTGGTGCACGGCTGGCCGGACTCCCACGTGCTATGGGACTCGGTGGTTCCGCGGCTGGCACAACGGTTTCGGGTGCTCCGCTACGACAACCGCGGCGTCGGGCTGTCGTCCACGCCCAAGCCGGTCGCGGCCTATGCGATGGCCCGATTCGCCGACGATTTCGCCGCCGTCATCGGCGAGTTGAGCCCGGGACAACCGGTCCACGTGCTCGCCCACGACTGGGGCTCGGTGGGGGTCTGGGAGTACCTGAGTCGGCCCGGCGCGAGCGACCGGGTTGCGTCGTTCACCTCGGTGTCCGGGCCGGCCCACGATCAACTGGTTGACTTCATCTTCGGCGGTCTGCGCCGACCCTGGCGGCTGCGGCACTTCACCGGGGCGCTCGACCAGGCGGTGCGGTTGAGTTACATGGCCTTCTTCTCCATCCCGGTGCTGGCGCCGCTGCTGCTGCGGCTGGCGTTCCGCAGCGCGGCCGTGCGGCGCGCGGTCGTCGACAACATCCCGGCCGACCAGATCCGCCACTCCGCCAACATCGCCAACGACGCCGCCAACTCGGTGAAGGTGTACGCGGCCAACTATTGGCGGTCCTACTCTGCCAAGTTCCGCCGCCAGGGCGTGCACGTCGTGGATGTGCCGGTGCAGCTCATCGTCAACACGCGGGACAAGTACGTGCGGACGGCCGGCTACGACGAGACGAGCCGATGGGTGCCCCGACTGTGGCGGCGCGACATCGGGGCCGGTCACTTCTCGCCGATGTCACACCCGCAGGTGATGGCCACCGCCGTCCACGAGCTCGCCGACCTGACCGAGAACAAGCCGCCGAGCCGCGCCCTGCTGCGCGCCCAGGTGGGCCGCCCACGCGACTACTTCGGCGACACGCTGGTGGCGGTCACGGGCGCGGGCAGCGGAATCGGGCGCGAAACCGCGTTCGCGTTCGCGCGGGAAGGTGCCGAGGTGGTGGTCAGCGACATCGACGAGGCCACCGTCAAGGAGACGGCCGCCGAGATCACCGCGCGAGGCGGCGTCGCGTACCCCTATGTGCTGGACGTGTCCGACACTGACGCCGTGGAGGCGTTCGCCGAACGGGTCAGCGCCGAACACGGGCTCCCGGACATCGTCGTCAACAACGCCGGCATCGGTCAGGCGGGCGGCTTCCTGGACACCCCGGCCGAGCAGTTCGACCGCGTGCTGGACGTCAACCTCGGCGGCGTCGTCAACGGCTGCCGGGCATTCGGTCGACGGCTGGTCGAGCGCGGCACCGGCGGACACATCGTCAACGTGTCATCGATGGCCGCCTACGCCCCGTTGCAGTCGCTGAACGCCTACTGCACGTCCAAGGCGGCGACGTTCATGTTCTCGGACTGCCTGCGCGCCGAACTCGACGCCGCAGACGTCGCGCTGACCACGATCTGCCCGGGCGTCATCAACACCAACATCATCAACAACACCCGCTTCGACACCCGGGTCGAGCTCGAGAAGGTCGACGACCGGCGCGGGCAACTGGGCAAGATGTTCGCGCTGCGCCGCTACGGGCCGGACAAGGTGGCCACCGCGATCGTCTCGGCGGTCAAGAAGAACAAGCCGATCCGGCCCGTGACGTTCGAGGCCTACGCGCTGTACGGCGTTTCCCGGGTGCTGCCTCAGGCGCTGCGCAGTACCGCCCGTGCGCGGGTGATCTGACGTTCCGCGTTGCTTAGACGCCCGCCGGAGCGCCTCGCGAGCGGCGCACCAGCAGCGGGCCGGCGACCGCAAGCAAGCCGATCACCGTCAACGGGATCGTCCAGGCGCGCCGGCTCGACAGCGAGGACTCGCACGCGGCGACATAGTCGGTGTGCGGGACGATGTCGTTGAGGATCGGAATGTTGGCCACGCTGCCATTGTTGGCCGCCCTGGCGCCCGCATAATCACTGACGATCCCGTTGCCGCAGCTAATGGATCCGCCGTTGCTGTTCGCCACCTTCACGGGCACCAGCAGCCCGATCACGCCGGCCAGCAGAAGTACGGCGCCTACTGCAAGAATCAACCGTCGCACAGACATCATTCCGGCCTTTCAGAGAAGTGCTTCCCGACGGTTCATGGTTTAGCCGTCGGAGCACTCCGCTAAACGCCGGCAGGCCGGCCGCGGCCCCGCTCTCGGGTACTTGGCACTAAATCGGCGCGGGTGGGGTACTCGGACTCCGAAGATCTCACGCCGAAAGGATTCGCGATGACGTTGACCAAAGATTTGGCGACAGTCCGAGACGTCCAAGCGTCCCGCCAGGAGGTCTGGGACGTGATAGCCAACGGGTGGACCTACACGCAGTGGGTGGTGGGCAACAGCCGCACCCGCGCCGTCGACTCGAACTGGCCCGAGCCAGGGTCGACGATCCGGCATTCGGTCGGAGTGTGGCCGTTGGTGATCAACGACAAGACCGTCGTCGAAAGCTGCACGCCCGGTGAGGAAATCGTGTTGCACGCCCGCGTCGGACTGCTGGGTGCGGCGCGAATAACGATCCGGCTGCACGATATTCCGCAGGGGTGCCGGATCGAGATGCACGAGGTGCCGGTCAGTGGACCGGGCGGCCTGATGCCCGATCGCTTGTCGCTGCTGGCCGTCTATCCCCGCAATCGGGAGTGCCTGTGGCGGCTGGGCGCGCTGGCCGAGCGGCTCAAGCCGGACGAGGTCGACTAGCGCATGGAGGCGGCCGACGCCGTCGTGATCGGAGCCGGCCACCACGGGTTGGTAGCCGCAGCGATG
This sequence comes from Mycobacterium asiaticum, assembly GCF_001673635.1. Taxonomy (GTDB): domain Bacteria; phylum Actinomycetota; class Actinomycetes; order Mycobacteriales; family Mycobacteriaceae; genus Mycobacterium; species Mycobacterium asiaticum_C. Next base: position 91,142 of record NZ_LZMH01000083.1, on the reverse strand, counting down.
CTGGCGGACGCGGGCTGGGACGTGCTGGTGCTCGAGGCCCAGGCCGAGTCGGGAGGGGCGGTGCGCAGCGCCGAACTGACCCCGGGCTACATCACCGACCTGTTCAGTTCCTACTACCCGATGACGGTGGCGTCGCCGGCGATGACGGAATTGGGGTTGGAGGACCACGGACTGCGCTGGTCACATGCCCCGGCGGTCGTCGGTCATCCGCGCCGCGCTGATGACGACGACCCGCCCGTTCTCTACCATGACCCGGCCCACACCGCCGCCGAGTTCGGGCGTCGTGAGCCTGCTGATGCCGACAACTGGCTGCGCGTCGTGGAACTGTGGGACAAGATCAAGACGCCGCTGTTGGACGCGATGTTGTCACCCTTTCCGCCGACCGGAGCCTTGCTGCAGCTGCTGCACAAGCTCGGCACTGCCGAAGCCATCCGGCTGGCCAATCTCCTTGTGCAGCCGGCCAACTCGATGGCACAGCGGATGTTCGACGGTGAGGCTCCGCGAATCATGCTGCTGGGCAACGCAATGCACGCCGATATTCCACCTGATGCGCCCGGCAGCGGCGTCATGGGTTTCCTGATGACCATGCTCGGCCAGGACGTGGGCTGGCCGGTGCCGGTCGGCGGCTCAGGCCAGCTGACGGCCGCCCTGGTCAAGCGCGCGTGCTCGGCCGGCGCCCGAATCGAATGCAACCAGGAAGTCGCCCGCATCCAGGTGCAGGGTGGCCGGGCGGTCGGGGTCACGACGGTGGCCGGGCGCACCGTTCGGGCGCGGCGGGCGGTTGTCGCCGATGTCACTGCGCCGCAACTGTTTTGCCAGATGCTGCCCGCGGACACGCTGCCGAGGAGCTTGCGCGATGACCTCGAGCACTTCGAATGGGACCCGCCGGTGGTCAAGGTCAACTATGCCCTGGACCGTCGGGTGCCCTGGCGTGCGCAGAACCTGCGCAGCGTCGGCACCGTTCACCTCGGGGCCGACGGCGACGGGCTGGTGCGGTGGATGGCCGACCTGAACACCCGAGTGGTGCCCGAGCGCCCGTTCATGCTGCTGGGCCAGACCACCACCGCGGATCCGACAAGATCACCCGAGGGCACCGAAAGTGTTTGGGCCTACACGCATCTGCCGCGCGAGATCGCCGATGACGCCGCGGCGGAGAAACTGGCGTCGGCGATGGACGATGTGATCGAGGAACACGCCCCGGGGTTTCGTGCCGCAGTGATCTACCGCAACGTGCAACGGCCCTCGGATCTGGAGGCCAGCGACGCGAATCTGCACCGCGGCGCGGTCAACGGTGGGACGTCGCAACTGCAGCAGATGCTGATCTTTCGGCCGGCGCCCGGGATGGGACGTGCCGAGACGCCGATCGAGCGGCTCTACCTGGGCAGCGCGTCGGCGTCACCGGGCGGGTCGGTCAACGGCGCCTGCGGCCGCAACGCGGCCAAAGCCGCGCTGGCCGCCGACGGGGTGACCGGTTGGCCGCGGCGCAAGCTCAGCCGTGCGGTGTTTTCGCTTCTGACCAAGTGACGCGTCGTTGGCTCGCCCCGCTGTAGCCCCGCCGAACGCCACGCTGGCGTGACGCTCGGCGAGGTGAGGCGTGACGCTCGGCGAGGTGATTCCGCGTCAGCCGTTGGCGACGATGTCTTCGAGCACCGCGATCATGGTGCGGGTGGGCACGCCGGTGGCGCCCTTGGGCGTCGCGCCCCACGGGCTGCCCGTGTTGTAGGCCGGGCCCGCGACATCGATGTGCGCCCACTCGACCGAATCAGCGACGAATTCCCGCAGGAAAACCCCGGCCACCAGCATGCCCGCGAAACGCTGGCCGCTGATGTTGGACAGGTCGGCCACCGTGGACTTCAGGTCGTCCTTGAGCTCGTCGGGCAACGGCATTGGCCAGCCGTTTTCGCCCACCCGCTGCGAGATCGCGGCGACGCGATCACGGAACTCGTCGCTGCCCATCACACCGGGGATGCGGGCGCCCAGCGCCACCGTCTGGGCGCCGGTCAGGGTGGACGTCTCGATCAGGTAGTCCGGGTTGTCCTCGCAGGCCCGCACGATGGCGTCGGCGAGGATGAGCCGGCCCTCGGCGTCGGTGTTCTGCACCTCGACGGTGATGCCGCCGTATTGGGTCAGCACGTCGCCGGGCCGCTGCGCCGTCGACGACGGCATATTCTCGGCCATCGGCACGGTCGCGACCACGTCGATCGGCAGCTCGAGCTGAGCGGCCAGGGCCACGGTGGCAATCACCGCGGCCGCGCCACCCATGTCGGAGGTCATGTGGTGCATTCCGGCGGCCGGCTTGATCGAGATGCCGCCGGTGTCGAAGGTGACACCCTTGCCCACCAGGGCGACCTTCTTCGCCTGTTTGGCGTTTCGGGCCAGCCGGGAGCCGCGATGGATCAACCGGACCAGCCGCGGCGGTCGCGACGAACCCTGGCCCACCCCGATCACACCGCCGTAGCCGGCCTTCTTGAGCGCCTTATCGTCGAGCACCTCCACCTCGAGGCCTACCGATTCGCCCAGTTTCCGTGCGCGCTTGGCGAATTCGTCGGGAAACAGGTGGCTTGGCGGGGTGTTGACGAAGTCGCGCGCGGTGGCCACGGCGGTGGCCACGGCCGCGCCGTGCGCGGCCTGTTTCTTGGCGTCCTTTGCGGTCGACAGCACGGTGACCTTGCGCAGTCCGGCGTCTTTCGGCGCGGTCTTGCCGCTGCGGAACGCGGTGAACCGGTAGCTGCCCAGCACCAGCCCTTCCACGACCGCCTCGACTATTCCCTCGCCGGTCAACTCTCCCAGCGTGGTGATCACCGCCTCGGTGCTGCCCAGCGAACGGGCCGCGACCCCGGCGGCGCGACGCACCACGTCGGCCGGCCACTCGTACCGGGATTTGCCCAGCCCGACCGTCAGCACGCTGGCCACCGGCAGTGACGACACCACCAGCCGGTGCACCTGTTCGCCGCCGCCCTTGGCATCCAGGGCGCGCAGGCCGGCCTCGATCTCGGCGACCGCATCGGCGGGCAGGAAGGCCTCGGCCGCGGCAACCGTGGCGGCGGACTCGTCGTTGTCACCAGCCGAGACGACCGGCACCAGCAGGACCGACGAAGACACACCGCGCTTGGGCAGCGCTGAAGCGACCGAGACGGCGGGGGCGTTGTAGGCACTCACGTGCAGTAACCCTAGTCGGGTCAGCCGGACGGCGTTTCGTCCGCTGCGCGGGCACGCAGTTCGAAGGCAGCCACCGGGGAGTCAAAACCCTTGAGCGTCAACGGGCCGTACGGCACCGCCGGCCAGTCCGGCAACCGCTCGCGCAGCGCCGAATCGGCCAGGATCTGCGCCGGCCCGGCGACCGCCACCAACCGGGCGGCCAGGTTGACCGGGTTGCCGAAGTAGTCCCCGTTGATGGCCAGCGCGGTGCCGTGCGCGAGGCCGGCCCGCACGTGCAGGCCCTCCTGGCGGGCCCGGGGGTGCTCGACGAGATCGACCGCGGCCTGCGCGAGCCGCTCGGCCGAGGAACTCACCCACATCACCGCGTCGCCGATGAACTTCACCACCCGGCCGCCGTTGGCGTGCACCACGTCGGACACGGTGGCGCCGAACTCGTTCAGCAGTTCCTGCAGCTCGTTGGGAGTCAGGGTCTGCGTCAACACCGTGAAGCTGGACAGGTCGGCAAAACCGATGCCGCACACCACACTTGCCGAGGTGTCGCGGATGACGCCCTCGAAGTGGGTGCGGGCGCTGGTCAGGTGGTGGCGGTGCACGATGTCGATCAGGGCGCCGATGCGCGGCACGAACTCCGCGACCGCCCGGTAGGCCTGCGCGGTGGCCAGTTCGTCGTGGGTGTAGGTCATCTGGATGTCGGGAGTGCCCGCGCGGATCATCGTCGACTCGGCCTCGGCCAGCCGGGCCATGGTGGCGCCGAGCACCCGCAACAGCCCGAAGGCGCCGTCCTCGCCCACCACGCCCTTCAAGGCGACCCAGGTCTTGAGCGCGTCGACGTCGGCCTGGCTCAGCGCCGCAACGTCGGAGCCGGCGACCGTCAGGCCCAGCAGCGCCCAGGCATGGGCGATCTCGTCGGCCGACACCCCGACCTGCTCGGCCGCCCCGGCCAGGGTGTAGATCGGCCGTCCCGACCACTGCAACACGTCGCCGGCCAGCCCGAACAGCCGGCCCCGCTGCTCGGCTTCGACCATGTCCTCGACGGTGAACCCGAGGTCGGCGAGGTATTTGATCAGGTCGGCCCGGCCGCGCGGATCGGCGATTCCCGCCGCCTCCAGCGCGTCATAGTCCAGCGAGTCGGACACCTGGTCAAGTGTGCCAGCAACGCTGGATTAGGGTGGGACGCCGTGACCGCGCCAGAGCCGTTGACCGGACCGTTGGAAGAGCGCCATCGGGAGTTGGGCGCAAGCTTCGCCGAATTCGGCGGCTGGCTGATGCCGGTGTCCTACGCCGGAACCGTCAGCGAACACAACGCCACCCGCAACGCCGTCGGGCTGTTCGACGTCAGCCACCTGGGCAAGGCGCTGGTCCGTGGCCCCGGGGCCGCGCAGTTCATCAACTCCGCGCTCACCAACGACCTGAACCGGATCGGTCCGGGCAAGGCGCAATACACGTTGTGCTGCACCGAATCCGGCGGCGTCATCGACGACCTGATCGCCTACTACGTCAGCGACGACGAAATCTTCCTGGTGCCCAACGCCGCCAACACCGCCGCCGTCGTGCAGGCCTTGCAAGAGTCCGCTCATGCCGGTTTGGGGGCCGAGCTCACCATCACCAACCTGCATCGCGACTACGCGGTCCTGGCCGTGCAGGGGCCGCGCTCAACCGCGGTCCTGACCGCGCTCGGCCTGCCCACCGGCATGGACTACATGGGTTACGCCGACGCCACCTATTCTGGTGTGCCGGTGCGGGTTTGCCGCACCGGGTACACCGGCGAGCACGGTTACGAGCTGCTGGCGCCGTGGGACTCGGCGGGGGTCGTGTTCGACGCGCTGGTGGGCGCGGTCGCCGACGCCGGCGGTCAGCCGGCCGGTCTGGGCGCGCGCGACACGCTGCGGACCGAGATGGGCTACCCGCTGCACGGACACGAGCTGTCCCTGGACATCTCGCCCCTGCAGGCCCGGTGCGGCTGGGCGATCGGCTGGAAGAAGGACGCGTTCTTCGGGCGCGACGCGCTGCTGGCCGAGAAGGAAGCCGGGCCGCGTCGGCTGCTGCGGGGGCTGCGCATGATCGGGCGCGGAGTGCTGCGCCCGGGCCTGAGCGTGCGCGACGGTGAGCGCAGCATCGGGATCACCACGTCGGGCACGTTTTCGCCGACGTTACAGCTCGGGATCGCGCTGGCGCTGATCGACACCGACGCCGGGATCCAGGATGGCCAGCAAATCACCGTCGATGTGCGGGGCCGCGTTGTCGACTGCGAAGTGGTCCGCCCGCCTTTCGTCGACGTGAAAACCCGCTGATCGACGCCCGCGCAGGCAAAAACCCATTGCCAGCCGGTTATAGAATCGGCGCCATGACCAGCGGCCCCCTCGAGTTCACGGTTTCGCCTGCGGCCGACCCCGCTACCGAGGCCGAGCGGGTAGCGATCCTTGCCGACCCCGGATTCGGGAAGTACCACACCGACCACATGGTGTCGATCGACTATGTGGAGGGTCGGGGCTGGCACAACGCGCGGGTCATCGGCTATGGGCCGATCGAGTTGGACCCGTCGGCGATCGTGTTGCACTACGCCCAGGAAGTGTTCGAGGGCCTCAAGGCCTACCGCTGGACCGACGGTTCGATCGTGTCCTTCCGCGCCGACGCCAACGCGGCCCGGTTGCGTTCGTCGGCGCGGCGGCTGGCGATCCCGGAGCTTCCCGACGAGGTGTTCATCGAATCCCTGCGGCAGTTGATCGCCGTCGACAAGGCGTGGGTGCCCAAGGCGGGCGGTGAAGAGGCGCTGTATCTGCGACCGTTCATCATCGCCACCGAGCCGGGCCTAGGTGTGCGCCCGGCCAAGGAGTACCGCTACCTGCTGATCGGCTCGCCCGCCGGCGCGTACTTCAAGGGCGGCATCAGCCCGGTGACGGTCTGGATCTCCACCGAATATGTCCGGGCCAGCCCGGGCGGCACCGGGGCGGCCAAGTTCGGTGGCAACTACGCCGCATCGCTGCTGGCCCAGGCCGAGGCCGCCGAGAACGGCTGCGACCAGGTGGTGTGGCTGGACGGGGTGGAACGTCGCTTCGTCGAGGAGATGGGCGGGATGAACCTGTTCTTCGTGCTCGGCAGCGGCGGCTCGGCCCGTTTGGTGACACCGGAGCTGTCCGGTTCGCTGTTGCCGGGGATCACCCGAGACTCGTTGCTGCAGTTGGCGATTGATGCGGGATTCAGCGTCGAGGAACGCAAGATCGACATCGAGGAGTGGGAGAAGAAGGCGGCCTCGGGGGAGATCACCGAGGTGTTCGCCTGCGGTACCGCCGCCGTGATCACCCCGGTCGCGCGGGTCAAGTACGGCCAGGACGAGTTCGCCATCGCCGACGGCAAACCCGGTGAGGTGACCATGGCGCTGCGGGACACGCTGACCGGCATCCAGCGCGGCACCTTCGCCGACACCCACGGCTGGATGTCCCGGCTCGGTTAGGTTGCGCGAGCAGACGCAAAAGCACCCGACACGCCGGGCGTGCGGGTGCTTTTGCGTCTGCTCACCCAACTAAGGCGACCGCGGTCACCGTCGTCGTCAACTCGATCACCGCGCCCAGCACGTCACCGGTGATGCCGCCGAACCGGCGCACACAATGCGCGACCAACACCGTCGCGCACACCATCGCCACCAGCACCGCGACCGGGCCCTGCCACGGCCGCGGACCGGCCAGCGCCGCGCCGGCCAGCAATACCGCCAGCCAGCCCAGCGCCACCGCAACCGGCTGGGTGCCGGCCACCTGGGCGCCCAACGCGCTGCCCTCGGCCGCGGGCACCGAACGCCGGCAGGCCAGCACCGCACCGACCCGACCGGTAGCCACGGAGACCACGATCGCCGTGCTGTTCAACGCCGAAAACGCCAGGCCCTGCAGCACGATCACCACGACCACGGCCGCCACCCCGAACGGCCCGGCCGACCCCTCGCGCATCACCGCCAGGGCACGCTGCGGCGGCCCGTAACAACCCAGACCATCGGCGGTGTCGGCGAGCCCGTCGATGTGTAGGCCGCGGGTCGCCAGCAGCAGCACCGCCACGGCCAGCACGCCCGACAGCGCGTTCCCCGGGCCGAACGCCAGCCCCGCGGCCCACGTCACGGCAGCGGCCAGCGCACCCAGGGCGGCGCCGACCACCGGGAGCGCCGTCATCGCACCGCGGCCCATCGGGCCGGACCGCGAGCTTGGCACGGGCAGCACCGTGCCGAACGCGAAAGCCGTTGCGAGCGAACGAATCACGTCGACGGTCCGGTGACTCCCGCCTCGGTGAACGTCGCCATCGAGGACAGTGCCGCCACAGCGGCGCGCAGTACCGGCAGCGCCACCGCGGCGCCGGTGCCTTCACCCAACCGCATCCGCAGCTCGAGAATCGGCTCCAGCTCCAACGCCGTCAGCGCCAGCGAATGACCCGGCTCGGTGGACCGGTGACCGGCCTGCCACCACTGCCGGGCCCCCGGCGCCAGTCGCTCGGCCACCAGCGCGGCGGCCGTCACAGCCATGCCGTCCAGCAGCAGCGGGGTACGCCGAATCGCGGCCTGCGCACAGAAGCCGGCCATCGCCGCGAAGTCCGCACCGCCGCAGGTGCGCAGCAGGGCGACCGGGTTCTCCTTGATGGGGTGTGCGCGGAACAGGGCGTCGCGCACCGCCGCCGTCTTGCGTACCCAGGCGGCGTCGTCGATCCCGGTGCCCAAGCCGACGACGGCGACGGGTTCGGTGCCGGTCAGTGCCGCCACCAGCACCGCGGCCGGGGTGGTGTTGCCGATGCCCATGTCTCCGGCGATCAGCAGGTCGGCGCCGGCGTCGACCTCCTCGTCGGCGATCTGCTGGCCGGACGCTATCGCGCGGGCGGTCTCGTCGTCGGTCAGGGCGTCTTCGACGGCGATGTCGCCGCTGCCGCGCCGTACCTTGTCGCTGAACCGCTCCGACGGCCCCAGTAACGGCTGCTCGCAGTCCACGGCCAGGTCCACGACCCGTACCGTGGCACCGGCGATGTCGGCCAGCGCGTTGATCGCCGCGCCGCCGCGCTCGATGTTGGTGACCATCTGGGCGGTCACCTCCGGCGGGTACGCCGATACCCCGGATCGGGCGACGCCGTGGTCGCCGGCAAACACCACGATGCGGGCTCGTTCGAATTGCTTTGGCGGGCAATGACCCTGGCAGGCCGCGGCCCACACCGAGAGATCCTCCAGCCGGCCCAGCGCGCCGCGCGGTTTGGTCAGGCTGTCCTGCCGCTCGCGGGCCGCGGCTTCGACGCCGGGGTCCGGCGGCGACACCGGCGCGAACCCGATCATGCCGGCGCCTTGATCGTCAGAGCCTGTCCGGCGACCACCAGCACCACCCGCTCACACAGCGCGGCCATGCGCTGGTTGAGGTTGCCCAGTTCGTCGGCGAAGCGGCGTCCGGCGGCAGTCGCGGGCACCACCGTCAGCCCGACCTCGGGGCTGACCAGCACCAGCGTCGACCCGAACGCACTGACCGCCGACGCCAAATCCGCGACGGGTTCGGTCACCGAGCCGTCCTGCCAGCCCTGGCGGTCCAGCGTGCTGGTGAGCCAGGTGCCGAGATCGTCGACGAGCACCGCAGCGTCGTGGGACCGGCGCAATTCGGCGGCGACATCATCGGTTTCGACCGTTGTCCAGTGTGCAGGGCGGCGGCTGCGGTGGCGGCTGATCCGCTGTAGCCACTCTGGGTCGGCCTCGCCCGGCGGTCCGGGGGCCAGGTAGCGGACCGGCTGATCGGATTGCAGTGCCTGTGTGATCGTGTCCTCCGCCCACCTGGACTTGCCCGACCGGATACCGCCCAGTACCAGCGTGCGCACGTGTGTTCAGACGGCTTCCGCGTGGCGGTCAGCTGACACTGGCGCCGCGCTCGACTTGCGGCCGGGGCGCGCGCATCCGGCGCATCTGTGAGGCCCGGCCGGCCGCGTAAAGACCGAGCTTCCAATGACTTTCGGTGTTCTTCGGGAATTTCTCGTCCACCCGCTTGCCCACCTTGCGGCCCAGCACGAAGCCGTCGATCGTCATCAACATCATCAGCACCAGCATCGCCGGAGACATGTAGAACTGTAGTTGCGGGACGGCGAACATGGCGGCGAGTAGGAACAGCGCCGACGGCATGAACAGGCCCAGCACATTGCGGCGGGCGTCGACGATATCGCGGACGTAGCGGCGGACCGGCCCTCTGTCGCGGGGCAGCAGATAGGCCTCGTCACCGGCCATCATGCGTTCCCGGCTCTCGGTCATCCGGGCGCGGCTGGCGGTGCGTTCGGCGCGGCGTTCCTCGCGGCTCATCTTCGTGCGCATCGCCTTGCGCCGGGCGCGTGCCTCCGCGGCCGTCATCGGCGCCGGCGCCACCGGACCCTTCCTGCCTTGCGCTTCGCTGCGCTTGGGGGTTGGCCGCCCCTTGGGACCCGTTTTGCGCGACCCGCGTGACGCGGTGTCGGTCGCGGCGGCAGCCTGTTCCACCACAACCGGCGGGTCCTGTCCTTCGGTCCCGTTCTTTCCGTCGCCCTTGTTGCGGCCCAGCAGTTTCACAGTCGCCAGGTTACTTCGCCGGCACCCGCTATTTGAATTGCGCCAGCAATCCCTGCGGCAGCAGGCCCGTTGCACCTACTCTGGCCACTAATGAACGGCTCGCAAGCCTCGGATGACGCTGCCGGTGGTTTCGGGCCCGGCAGACTTCAGCTACCCGCCATGCGGGTGCTGGTTGCTCCCGACTGCTACGGCGACAGCTTGTCCGCGGTCGAGGCCGCCGCCGCCATTGCCACCGGGTGGACCCGGTCACGTCCCGGGGATTCGTTCATCGTCGCGCCCCAGTCCGATGGCGGGCCGGGTTTCGTCGAGGTGCTGGCGAGCCGGATCGGCGGGTCGCAGACGCGGCGGGTGTGGGGCCCGCTGGATTTCGAGGTGGACGCGCACTGGGTGTTCGACGCGCGCACCGCGACCGCTTACCTGGAATGCGCGCAGGCCTGCGGCTTGGCGTTACTGGGCGGGCCGCCGACCCCTGAGACCGCGGTGGCCGCCCACAGCAGGGGTGTCGGTCAGCTGATCGGGGCGGCGCTGCAGGCCGGCGCCGCGCGGATCGTGGTCGGGCTGGGCGGCAGTGCGTGTACCGACGGCGGCAGGGGCATGGTCGACGAGCTCGGCGGCCTGGACACCGCCCGCCAGTGGTTGGCCGGGATTGACCTGATCGCCGCGTCGGACGTCGAATACCCGCTGCTGGGTCCCTGGGGGGCGGCCCGGGTGTTCGCGCCGCAGAAGGGGGCGGACGCGGCCACCGTCGCGGAGCTCGAGGCCCGCCTCGAACAGTGGGCGCTGGTGCTCGACACGGTTGCCGGACGCGACGTGAGCGCCGAGCCGGGCGCCGGGGCGGCCGGGGGGATAGGGGCGGCGCTGCTGGCCCTGGGCGGCCGGTGTGAGTCGGGGGCGGCCATCTTCGCTGAGCTCACCAATTTCGCCGACGATCTCGAGGACGCCGACATGATCGTCACCGGCGAGGGCCACTTCGATGAGCAGTCCCTGCACGGCAAGGTGGTCGGTGAGATCGCGGCCGCCGCCCGCGAGTTGGGAATCCCGGTGATTGTGTTGGCCGGGCAGGTGTCGGTGGACAAATCCACCACCCGTGTGTCAGGCATCATGTCCGCGCTGGCGATGTCCGAATACGCTGGTTCGGTGCGGTTGGCGCTGGCTGACGCGGCCAATCAGCTGATGGGATTGGCGTCCGAGACGGCGGCGCGACTCGGGAATAGCGGCCCGCCGGGGTACCGTTGACTTAGTGGGTTTTTCCCTGAGCAGGCCCCACACTGTATGGACGAAGTGCTGGGCGGGCCCACCCGGACAATGAGGCATGTAGGAGAAGCAATGACGGTGCAGAACGAGTCGACCGCCAAGACCCACGGCGTGATCCTGACCGACGCCGCGGCCACCAAGGCGAAGGCACTGCTGGATCAGGAGGGACGCGACGATCTGGCGCTGCGGATCGCGGTCCAGCCCGGCGGCTGCGCGGGGCTGCGTTACAACCTGTTTTTCGACGACCGGACGCTGGACGGCGACCTCACCGTGGAATTCGGCGGCGTCGCGCTGACTGTGGACCGGATGAGCGCGCCGTACGTCGAGGGCGCATCCATCGACTTCGTCGACACCATTGAGAAGCAGGGCTTCACCATCGACAACCCCAACGCCACCGGGTCCTGCGCCTGCGGAGACTCGTTCAACTGACCAGATAGCCGGTCAGATTCGGCTCAGTATTGGCCGGCGGTGCGCAAAACGTACGAGCACACCATGATCTGGCCGCGCTGGAAAAGCAGCTGGGCGATGCCCTGCACCTGACTTCGCGGCGGCCCGCCCGCCGCGGGCTTGGCGTTCATGCTGAACAGCACCTGCGCCTGGTACTGCGAGAGATAGACGATCTTGTCGATCGTGGTGACCTCGACCTCGCTGAACTGCTTGCGGAACGCGTCGCTGCTGAGTTTGGCCAGGGCCTGGTCGGAGCGCTTGTCCTTGACCCCGTCGTAGATGCCGCACAGGGTGTTGCGGACGACGGTGTCGATGTCGCGATGCGCCAGGGCGTTGAGGTAGTTCTGGATCGCCGTCTTGGCCGCGCTCTCGGAGAAGGTGCTGCCCGTGTTGGCCCCGTTGGTGCGCACACCGTAGACAATCGCGGTCGTCAGCGCGCTCACCAGCGCGATGGCCAGCAGGGTTGTGATCAGCAGCCGCTTGGTGCGCTTTTTGGGGTAGGGGACCGGCCCGCCCGGACCGCCCGGACCCCCCGGGCCGCCCGGACCGCCCGGGCCGGCGGGACCGCCCGGACCGCCCGGACCGGGGTAGTTGGCCGGTTCGGGCCCGCCCAGATGGTGCGGGAAGTCGACCGTCTCGGGCTGGTTCGGGCCGGTCTGCGGGTACGGCTGCCCCTGCTGAGGTCCCTCGGCGCCGACAGCGGGGTTCGGCGGGTGCGGACCGGCCATCGTTGTTCTCCTAGGCTGGGGGATGAGCGACGAGCGGTTGCCGACCGAGCATCGGGGCTGCGGCAACCAGGTGAGTTCTCTAGGCAGGCTAGCGCAACGGCTACAAGCGGCCTGGCCGACATTCATGAGAGGCTTTACGGCCGTAGCAGACGAAGGGCGGAAATTTAGTGACGATCGCGGTGACAGGTTCTATCGCAACCGACCATTTGATGCGTTTCCCGGGCAAGTTCTCTGAGCAGCTGCTGCCGGAGCACCTGCACAAGGTGTCGTTGAGCTTCCTGGTCGACGATCTTGTCGTGCATCGAGGGGGAGTGGCCGGAAACATTGCCTACGCCATCGGTGTGCTCGGCGGTGACGCCGCTCTGGTGGCCGCTGCCGGCGACGACTTCGCCGACTACGCAGCATGGCTGCAGAAGCACGGGGTGAACACCGACAACGTGCTGATCTCCAAGACCGCCCACACGGCGCGCTTCGTGTGCACCACCGACACGGAGATGGCTCAGATCGCGTCGTTCTACCCCGGCGCCATGTCGGAGGCGCGCGACATCTCGCTGGCCGACGTGGTCAAGAACATCGGCACACCCGAGCTGGTGATCATCGGTGCCAACGACCCGGCCGCGATGGTGGTGCACACCGAGGAGTGCCGCAAGCTGGGGCTCCCGTTCGCCGCCGACCCTTCCCAACAGCTGGCCCGGCTCTCCGGTGACGAGATCAAGCAGCTCATCGACGGGGCGGCCATCCTGTTCACCAACGACTACGAGTGGGATCTGCTGCTGTCCAAGACCGGCTGGTCGGAGGCCGACGTGATGAGTCAGATCGAGCTGCGGGTGACCACTCTGGGCGCCAAGGGCGTGGACATCGTCGAGCGCGACGGGGCCACGGTGCACGTCGGGGTGGTGCCGGAGAACAGTCAGACCGACCCCACCGGTGTCGGCGACGCGTTCCGGGCCGGGTTCCTGACCGGGCGCAGCGCCGGCCTGAGCCTGGAGCGTTCCGCCCAGCTGGGCTCTCTGGTGGCCGTGCTGGTGCTGGAGTCGACCGGCACTCAGCAGTGGGAGTGGGACAGTTCGGTCGCGAAGTCCCGGCTGGCCGGGGCGTATGGGGACGAGGCGGCCGCCGAGATCGCCGCGGTGCTCGCGTAACCCCCGCGAGCAGACGTGAAAGCCCCCGACACGCGGAGCGTGCGGGGGCTTTCACGTCTTTTCGGCACTACAACTCGACCGGGTACACCGGCTCGCTGATCTGCGGCACCACGCTGTGCTCGATGAAGATCGCGTGCCAGAGCATGAAAATCAACACCGTCCACAGCCGACGACTGTGATCGCTGGTGCCGACCCGGTGCTCGTCGAGCATGCGGCGTACGGCGGCCAGGTCGACCAGGTGACCGGCCGCCGAGGACCCGACCATCTCATAGGCCCATTCCTGTAGCTCACCGGCGCGCAACCAATGCCGGATCGGCACCGGGAAGCCCAGCTTGGGGCGGTTGAGCACGTGGGCCGGCACGATCGGCTCGAGCGCCCGCCGCAGCGCGTACTTGGTGGTGGTCCGGGTGATCTTGGCCTGGTACGGCAGCCGCGACGCCACCGCGAACACCTCCGGGTCCAGGAACGGCACCCGCAGTTCCAGCGAGTTGGCCATCGTCATCTTGTCGGCCTTGACCAGGATGTCGCCGCGCAGCCAGGTGAACAGGTCGATGTGCTGCATGCGGGCCACCGGATCCCAGCCGGCCGACTCGGCGTACACCTGCGCCGTCACATCGGTGTGCGTCCAGTCCTCCCGGAACGCGGGCAGCACGTCGCGCAGCTGGGCGTCGGAGAAGCTGCGAGCGTTGCCGTAGTAGCGCTCTTCGAGCGTCAGCGATCCCCGGTGCAGCAGGCTTTTGCCGCGCATGCCTTCCGGCAGCGGCCTGGACACCCTGCCCATCGACCGTCGCAGCGGCCGGGGCAGGTAGTCGAAGGGCTTCAGCGACAGCGGTTCCCGGTAGATGGTGTAACCGCCGAACAACTCGTCGGCACCCTCACCCGACAACACCACCTTGACGTGCTTGCGGGCTTCCCGCGCCACGAAGAACAGCGGCACCAGGGCCGGGTCGGCGACCGGCTCGTCGAGATACCAGACGATCTCGGGCAACGCGGTCACGAACTCGTCGGCGCTGACCACCTTGGCGATATGGCGGGCGCCGATCGCCTCGGCCGAGGCCACCGCCACATCCAGCTCGGAGAAACCTTCGCGCTCGAAGCCGGTGGTGAAGGTGATCAGCTTCGGGTTGTGCCGAATGGCCAGCGCGGCGATGGCCGTGGAGTCGATGCCGCCGGACAGGAACGAGCCGACGGTGACGTCGGCGCGCATGTGCTTGGCGACCGAGTCCTCCAGCACCGCGGTGATCTCGTCGTAGCGGGCCTGCTCGGTGTCGGGAGTGAACGGCACCGCCGTGAAGCGGGGCACGAAGTAGCGGGTCACCACCGGGTCGGCGCCCGCCCGGATGCGGGCGTAGCAGCCGGATTCGAGGCGACGCACGCCGCGGTGCAGTGTCTCGGGCTCCGGGACGTACTGCAGGACGGTGTAATGCTGCACCGCGCGCTCGTCGATCCCCGAGCCGCTGGCGTCGAATCCGACCAGATCCGCCAGGTCCAGCAGGCACTTCTTCTCGCTGGCCACCGCGGTGCCGCCGGTGCCGGTGGCCATGAACAGCGGCTTGATGCCGAACGGGTCGCGGGCGCAGAACAGTTCGCGCGTGACGGTGTCCCACAGCGCGAACGCGAACATGCCGCGCAGCCGCTTGAGCACGTCGGCGCCCCAGTAGTGGTAGCCGGCGACGATGGCCTCGCCGTCGCCGTCGGTGGCGAACGTAGCGCCGTGCTCGTCGCGCAGTTCGTCCCTTAGTTCCAGGTAGTTGTAGATCTCGCCGTTGAAGACCAGCACGTACCGGTCGGGCGCCTCCGGCGGTCCCCAGCGCAGCGGCTGGTGCGAGTGCGCGATGTCGATGATGCAGAGCCGATTGAACCCGAACACCACCGAGCCGTCGGCGTCCGGATCGGCCCAGGTGCCCGGTTCGTCGGGTCCCCGATGGCGCATCAGGTGCGACGCGCGGGCGATCGCGCCGTCGGCGTGCGCGGCGTGGGCCGCCGCCGCCTCGGCCCCGGCCGGGCCCTCAGGGGCGGCCGAAGCGCTCAAATAGGCCAGCAGTCCACACACGGCGCCCCAGTATGCCGCACTCGGGCGGGGCGTGCTCTTGACGCTCCCGGCGGGTCTGGTGACCAGGCAGTCGCCCGGGTATGCGGCGTGGTCTACGCTGCGTAGTATTCGAATCCGAGTTAAACCGAGTTAGACCCGAGTTGGCCCGAGGCCAGTCGGCACAGCTTGCGGTACAGGAGGCGCCAACGTGACACCTCGCGGGCAGGATCGTTCGCAAAGCTTGTCGCAGAGCAGGTCTGGGCAGCACTCGACGGGGGTGCGGGGCCGGTCCCGCCGTCTTCGCCAGGTGGCGCTGGCGGCGACGCTGGGCGTGTTGGCGGTCACCCTCAGCGGATGCGGCTGGCAGGACGTGCTGGGCTTCGGCTGGCCGGAGGGAATCACGCCGCAGGCCCACGCCAACCGGCAACTGTGGATCGGCTCGGTGATCGCGGCCCTGGCCGTCGGCGCGATTGTCTACGGCCTGATCTTCTGGACGTCGGCGTTCCACCGGAAAAAGAAGAGCGACGTCGATTTTCCCCGGCAGTTCGGCTACAACATGCCGCTCGAACTGGTGCTGACCGTTGTTCCCTTCCTGATCATCTCGGTGCTGTTCTACTTCACGGTGGTCGTGCAGGAGAAGCTGCAGCACCTGGAGAAGGACCCGGAGGTGGTGGTCGACATCACCGCTTTCCAGTGGAACTGGAAGTTCGGCTACCAGCGGGTGGCGTTCAAAGACCGCACGTTCAACTTCGAGGGCGCCGACCAAGCTCGTAAGCAGGCAATGGTGTCCAAGCCGGAGGGCAAGGACGAGCACGGTGAAGAGCGCGTCGGCCCCGTACATGGCATCAACATCGAAGACCGCAGCTACCTCAACTACGACAAGGTCGAGATCCTGGGCACTCCCACCGAGATTCCGGTGCTGGTGCTGCCCAAGGGCAAGCGGATCGAATTCCAGATCGCCTCGGCCGACGTGGTCCACACCTGGTGGGTGCCGGAGTTCCTGTTCAAACGCGACGTGATGCCGCACCCGAAGGAGAACAACTCGATCAACGTCTTCCAGGTGTCCGAAATCACCCGGACCGGAGCGTTCGTCGGGCACTGCGCGGAATTCTGCGGCACCTACCACTCGATGATGAACTTCGAGGTGCGGGTGGTTGAGCCCAACGACTTCGTGGCGTTCCTGCAGCAGCGGATCGCCGGCAAGACGAACGCCGAGGCGCTGCAGGCGATCAACCAGGCGCCGCTGGCGACCACCACCGAACCCTTCGACACCCGCCGCGGCGAATTGGCCCCGAGCCCAAGAGGTTAGGACACCCATGCATATCGAAGCCAGGCTGTTCGAGTTCATCGCCGCGTTCTTCGCGCTGTGTGCCGTGCTGTATGGCGTGCTGACGGCGCTGTTCGCCACCGGCGGCACCGAGTGGGCCGGTGAAACCGGTCTGGTTCTGACCACCGGCCTGGCGCTGATCGTCGCGACCTTCTTCCGGTTCGTGGCCCGCCGCCTCGACACCCGGCCCGAGGACTACGAAGGCGCCGAGATCAGCGACGGCGCAGGGGAACTGGGTTTCTTCAGCCCGCACAGCTGGTGGCCGATCATGGTGGCGCTGTCCGGTTCAGTGGCGGCGGTCGGGATCGCGCTTTGGCTGCCGTGGCTGATCGTCGCGGGCGTCGTGTTCATCCTGGCGTCGGCGGCCGGACTGGTTTTCGAGTACTACGTCGGGCCCGAGAAACACTGATCGGAGTTCAAAGGTCACAATCTGGGCATCAGTTTTTCGGTGGCCAGTTTGCCGAAGGGCCGCTGTCCGGGTGGGTTCGGTAGGGTTTCCGGGGCACCATGAGAATTCACCGAGTGCGCGCGCACGGATGCAGCCGCGGGTCGCCGCGCGCTTGTGAGGCAGTTGGACAGGGTAGGCAGACATGAGCGGGCCGAATCCGCCGGGACGAGAACCTGACCGGCCCGACCCTGCCGATGAGCCGGCCGACCTGGAGCTGCTGGCCGACGGCGAGGATCTCGACGACGCGGGCGATTTGCAGCCGCTGGACGATCCCGATCACGGCTCGGAGACCGACGCGTATTCGCGGGCCTATTCGGCGCCGGAGTCGGAGTTCTTCACCAGCAGTCCGTACATGCCGGCCGATCTGGCGCTCTACGACTACGACAGCTATGACGATTTCGACCGCGACGAGGACCGGTCGCCGCGCTGGCCCTGGGTGGTCGGGGTCGCGGCGATCGTGGCGGCGATCGCGTTGGTGGTGTCGGTGTCGCTGCTGGTGACACGCACCGGTACCAGTCAGCTCGCCAACCCCGCGACGACGACGTCCTCGGTGCCGCCGGTCCAGGACCAGATCACCACCACCAAGCCGCCGCCCCCGACGTCGGAGGTGCCACCGCCGACGTCCGAGCCGCCACGCCCCTCTGAAGCACCGTCCGAACCTCCCCCCACCGCAACGGAGACCCAGACAGTTACCGTGACGCCTCCACCGCCGCCCCCGCCGGCACCGCCGTCGACCACCGTGGCCCCGCCGGCGAGCAGCCCGGCCGTAGCCGCACCGCCGGCGCCACCGCCGCCGCCCACCACGACACTGGCCGGCCCCCGGCAGGTCACCTACTCGGTGACCGGCACCAAGGCGCCGGGCGACATCATCTCAGTGACCTACGTGGATGCCTCGGGCCGCCGCCGCACCCAGCACAACGTCTACATCCCGTGGACGATGACCGTCACGCCGATCTCCACGTCCGACGTGGGCTCGGTGGAGGCGTCGAGCCTGTTCCGGGTGAGCAGGCTCAACTGCTCGATCATCACCAGCGACGGGACGGTGCTGTCGTCCAACAGCACCGACTCCCCGCAGACGAGCTGCTGATGGTCGGCCGGTACTCGTCCTATCGCCGCGGACCCGATCCCGTCGTCAACCCGGACCTCATCGACCGCATCATGATCGGGGCCTGCGCCGCGGTCTGGTTGATCCTGGTCGGCGTGAGCGTGGCGGCCGCCGTCACCCTGGCGGACCTCGGCCGCGGCTTCCATAAGGCGGCACGGACCCCGCACACCACCTGGGTGCTGTACGCCGTCATCATCGTCTCCGCCCTGATCATCGCGGGCGCCATCCCGGTCCTGCTGCGCGCCCGGCGCGCGACGCAGTCCGAGCCGGTGGTGCGCTCCCGTGCGCTGCAGGGCGGCGCGGTTCGGCCGTCCACGCGACCGGCCGCGCGTGCTGGGGCGCGGGGCCTCGCCGAGCCGGCGCGCCGGGAGCCGGTCAAAGCCTATGGGGCACTGAATGAGTGGTCCGGCGAAGCGGTGGATCGTATCTGGTTACGCGGCACACTCGCCCTGACGACTGCGATCGGGGCTTCGCTGACCGCCGTCGCGGTCGGCACCTATCTGCTGGCCGCCGGGCACGAGGCCGGGGCGTGGGTCAGCTACGGCTTCGCCGGGGCTATTGCATTGGGACTGCCCGCGATCGAGTTTCTCTACGTCCGGCAGCTGCGCCGCGACTAGACGCGACTAGACACACCTAGACGCACATAGACGCACCAACCAAAGCCGGGCCCAGACAAGAACGGAGCGGACGGGCAGCCGCTGGGCCACCCGTCCGCTCCGTCTCTTAGTGCCGGTTACCGCTTGCTGGCGCCCGGGGGAGCGTCGTGCTCGCCGGTCGGCGCGCCGTGCCCGTTGGAGCCGTGCCCGTTGGAGCCGTGCCCGTTTGAGCCCGCGATGGTCTCCTGGTGCTCCCGCAGCACCGTGAGCGCCCGATGCTCGGCCCGGTGGCTCGCCTCCCGCAGGGCGGCGTCCTCCGAGGCTGGGTCGGCGAACATGAGACTGCCGCTACCCGGCGTGCCGGCCGAGCCCAGCTTGTTCATCCGCTTGGGCAGCGGCGCACCCTGGTACTCCAGCGGGATCGGGTGGCCGTGGTCGTCCACCGGTCCCAGCGGCTGGTGCAGCTCGATGTAGGCGCCGTGCGGCAACCGCTTGATGATGCCGGTCTCCACACCGTGCTCGAGCACTCCGCGGTCGCTGCGCTGCAGCCCGACCGCCCAGCGGTAGGCGATGAAGTACACCAGCGGCGGCAGCACCACCATGCCGATACGCCCGATCCACGTCGTCGCGTTGAGCGAGATGTGGAACTTCAGCGCGATGATGTCGTTCATCGCCGCCAGCGTCAGCACCATGTAGAACGCGATCGCCATCGAGCCGACCGCGGTGCGCACCGGGGCGTCCCGCGGGCGCACCAGCAGGTTGTGGTGCGCGTAGTCACCGGTGAACCGCTTCTCCAGGAAGGGGTAGACGATCAGCAGCACGAAGACCAGGCCCATGATGAGCGCGACCCAGACCGAGGCCGGGATGGTGTGGTGCCAGAAGTAGAACTCCCATGGCGGCCAGATGCGGGCGAGGCCCTCCGTCCACATCATGTAGAAGTCCGGCTGCGAACCGGCCGAAACCTGAGATGGCTTGTAGGGCCCCAGGTTCCAGATCGGGTTGATCGTCAACAGACCGCCCATCAGGCCCAGCACGCCGACGATGGCCGCGAAGAAGGCCCCCGACTTGACCGCGAATACCGGCATCACTCGCACGCCGACCACGTTGTGCTCGGTGCGGCCCGGGCCGGGGAACTGGGTGTGCTTCTGGAACCACACCAGCGCCATGTGCACACCGATCAGCGCCAGGATGATGCCGGGCAGCAGCAGGATGTGCAGCGCGTAGAGCCGCGGGATCAGGATGGTGCCGGGGAAGTCGCCGCCGAACAGCGCCCAGTGCAGCCAGGTGCCGATCACCGGCATGCCCAACGTGATCGAGGACAGCGCGGCGCGCAGCCCGATGCCGGACAGCAGGTCATCGGGCAGCGAGTAACCGAAGTAACCCTCGAACATAGCCAGGATCAGCAGCAGCGAACCGATCACCCAGTTCGCCTCGCGCGGCCGCCGGAAAGCCCCGGTGAAGAAGATGCGCGCCAGGTGCACCATGATCGCCGCGGCGAAAATCAGAGCGGCCCAGTGGTGGATCTGCCGGACGAACAACCCGCCCCGGACTTCGAAGGAGATGTTCAGCGCCGACTCGTAAGCCCGGGACATCTCCACGCCGCGCAGCGGTTGGTAGACGCCGTTGTAGGTGACCTCGGCCATCGACGGGTCGAAGAACAGCGTCAGGTACACGCCGGTGATCAGCAACACGATGAAGCTGTACAGCGCGATCTCGCCGAGCAGGAACGACCAGTGGGTGGGGAACACCTTGTTGAGCTGGCGGCGCACCGCTGCCGACGGGTGGTAGCGGCTGTCTACAGCCTCGCCCTGGCCGGCGAGGACGTCACCGATTTTCGGGGGTTTCAATTTAGGACTCATGATGTCGTGCGCTCCCAGAATGCCGGTCCGACGGGCTCGATGAAGTCACCGTTGGCGACGAGATACCCCTCGGAGTCGATTGTGATCGGCAGTTGCGCCAACGCACGCGCCGCCGGACCGAAGATCGGCTTGGCGAAATGCAGGGCGTCGAACTGCGACTGGTGACACGGGCACAGAATCCGGTAGGACTGCTGCTCGTAGAGCGAGGCCGGGCAGCCCAGGTGCGAGCAGACCTTCGTGTAGGCGAAGAACTCGCCGAAGTTGAAGCTTTCTTGACCCTTGCGCTTGACGACCCGGTCCACGTCGCTGGGCTTGATGCGGATCAGCATGACAGGGTTGCGGATGCCCATCGAGATCGCCGAAAGCCGTTCGTGGGACTCCATGGTGGTGCCGTCGCCGTCGGACTCCCGCCACGGGAACACCGTCTCCATACCGCCGGCGTCGATGTCCTCGGGCCGGATCTTGGTGAACGGCGGCCCGTCGTGGGCGCCGGTGGCACGCGCCAGGTAGATCGTCTCGCCCTTGACCCGCGGGGTCCACCCCGACGTCCACAGCACCGCCTTCTTGCCCTCGGCGGTGTTCACGACGGGCTTCCACGGGTTCTTGATCAAACCGCCGGCGAACGCGACCAGCGTGCCCAAACCGAAAGCGCCCAAACCGATTCCGAAGGACAGGCCGATCAGCTTGCGACGGCCCACGGTCGAGCCCTCGTAGGCGTCGGCCAGGTTCGCTACCACCGTCTTGCGGTCGATCTCCCGCGAGGCGCCGTCGTGGCGGTCCTGGATCGTGATCTCTTCGGGGATGAAGCGCTTCTGGAACAGCACCGCGCCGATGGCGATGCACAGGATGGAGGCCCCGAACGTCAGGCCGTACAGCGGCGTGGCCAGCGAGTACCACAGGCTGCCGCTGGCCTCCCTGGCCTTGTACTCCCAGGGCCAGAACAGGAAGACCAGCAGCAGCGCGAGCCCGAACAGGCCGCCCAGCAGCAGCCAACGCGCCACCGAACGTTCGGCGCGCTTCTCCGCCTTGGTGCCTTCGACGGGCCAGCGCGATTCCTTGTAGGCGATCTGGACGCCGTCGATCTTGCTGCCCAGGTCCAGCAGTTCCTGCCGGGACATCCGGGACAGCGCCGCGTCGTCCGGCTCCGTGGCGCCCATGTGGGTGCTGGTGTCGGTGTCGGAGCTGCCCTGGTTGCCGGCGCCGCCCGTCACGTCAGATCCGCCACTCATGTCCGTGCCCCAATCCACAGTGCCAGCCCGATGGCCGCGACCATGCCGATGATCCAAGCCGCCATGCCCTCGGGCGCGGGTCCGAATCCACCCAGCCCGTAACCGCCGGGCGAACGCTCCTCAGCGGCGGTCCGCACGTAGGCGATGATGTCCTTCTTCGACTCGAACGACAGCTGCCGGTCGGAGAACTTCGGCATGTTCTGCGGGCCGGTCAGCATCGCGGTGAGGATCTGCTGTTCGTTGGCGGGGCCGAGGTCCGGGGCGTACTTGCCGGACGACAGCGCGCCGCCCTTGCCGGTGAAGTTGTGGCAGGACGCGCAGTTGAGCCGGAACAGGTCGCCACCGCGGCCCAGGTCGGTGCCCCGCAGCGAGCGGGTCGCGATGCTGCCGTCGGGCTCGCGCACCACGGTCGGGCCGCCGCCATTGGCCTGCACGTAGGCGCCGATCGCGTCGATCTGCGCCTCGTCGAAGATCGGGTCCTTGCGGGGGGCCTGGGCCTCCCCGCGCATCGCCGGCATCCGGCCGGTCGAGACCTGGAAGTACACCGCCGCCTCTCCGACGCCGATCAGGCTGGGCCCGTGGTCGGGCACACCCTGCAGGTTGGCGCCGTGGCAGGACACGCACGAGGTGTCGAAGAGCTGCTTGCCGTTGCGCAGCAGCGCCGAGCCGGACTCGTCGGCGACGGCTACCTGCGGGGTCGGCGTGAGTACGGCCGCCAACCCGCCCGCGATGGTCAGGGCGATCAGCAGCAAAAGTCCGCCGGACAACCGGCGGTGCAGCCGCCGCCGAGACCGGGCACCGCGGCCCGCGTCTGATCGGGTGGACCCCATTTTCTTCAACCGAGCACTCCTTTTCATTTCTGTATTCGGAGCCGCGGGCTCATCGGATGAAATAAATCACGGTGAAGAGCGCGATCCACACGATGTCCACGAAGTGCCAGTAGTACGAGACGACGATGCTGGCGGTGGCCTGGGCGGGAGTGAACTTGCTCATCGTCGTGCGTGCCAGCAGGAAGATGAATGCGATCAGACCACCGGTGACGTGCAACCCGTGGAAGCCGGTCGCCAGGTAGAACACGCTCCCATAGGCGCTGCCGGGGATGGTGGTGCCGTGGGTGACCAGGTGGAAGTACTCGTAGGCCTGACCCAGGATGAAGAACAGCCCCATCAGGAACGTGATCACATACCAGCGGCGCAGCCCGAACACGTCGCCGCGCTCGGCCGCGAACACGCCCATCTGGCAGGTGAACGACGAGGCGATCAACACCACCGTCACCGGCACGGCCTGATACAGATTCAGCTCCGTCGGCGGCGGCGGCCAGTTCCCGCCGGCCTGCGATCGCGCCGTGAAATAGAACGCGAACAGGCCAGCAAAGAACATGAGTTCGCTGGAAAGCCACACAATGGTGCCAACACTGACCATGTTGGGGCGATTCAGCGAATGCACGCGCGACGTAATCGCAGTACCCGAGGTCCCTACAGCACTCGTCACATCCGCAAGTATGACGCTTTGTAGTTGTCGAACTCTACCCGGGGCAGGAATTCGTTCGTTGCGTGTCTGAGACCGGCCTGGGACACCGCTTGGGAGCCGCTGTCTCTCGTGGGACCATCGGCGGCGTGGCTGCGTCGTCTGAGGCTGTGTCGTCCGGGTCGTCCTGGCCGCAGGTGCTCGGGCGGCTGACCGACCGGCAGCACCTGACGCGCGCTCAGGCCGCCTGGGCGATGGACCAGATCATGACCGGCGACGCGGAGCCCGCCCAGATCGCCGCGTTCGCTGTGGCGCTGAAGATGAAGGGCCCGACCTCCGACGAAGTGAGCGCCCTGGCCGCCGTGATGCTCGACCATGCCGTCCCGGTACCCGTCGACCAGGACGCGGTGGACGTGGTCGGCACCGGCGGCGACGGGGTCAACACGGTCAATCTGTCCACCATGGCCTCGATCGTGGTGGCCGCGGCCGGGGTGCCGGTGGTCAAGCACGGCAATCGGGCGGCGTCGTCGTTGTCCGGCGGCGCCGACACGCTGGAGGCCCTCGGGGTGCGCATCGATCTGGGGCCCGAGCAGGTCGTGCGCAGCCTCGCCGAGCTGGGCATCGGGTTTTGCTTCGCGCCGCAGTTCCACCCGTCGTATCGGCACGCCGCGGCGATACGACGTCAAATCGGGGTTCCTACCGTGTTCAATCTGCTTGGGCCGCTTACCAATCCAGCCAAGCCGCGGGCAGGACTGATCGGTTGCGCGTTCGCCGACCTCGCCGAGGTGATGGCCGGGGTGTTTGCTGCCCGCCGCTCTAGCGTGCTGGTGGTGCACGGTGACGACGGCCTGGACGAATTGACCACCACCACGACCAGCACCATCTGGCGGGTGCAGGCCGGCACCGTGGACAAGCTGAAGTTCGACCCCGCGGGATTCGGCTTCGCGCGTGCGGAGATCGAGGAACTGCGGGGCGGCGACGCCGAGGCCAACGCCGCCGAGGTCCGGGCCGTGCTGGCCGGCGCCAAGGGGCCGGTGCGCGACGCGGTGGTGCTCAACGCCGCGGGCGCGCTGGTGGCACACGCCGGCTTATCCAGCCGCGCTGAATGGCTGCCGGCGTGGGAGGACGGGCTGCGCCGGGCCGGCGACGCGATCGACAGCGGGGCGGCCGAACAGCTCCTCGCGCGTTGGGTGCGGTTCAGTCACGAAGTCTGAGGCCTGGCGGCCGGCCAGTCGTGCCGATCGTGCGGTGGCCGCCCACGCCGCCCACGCGCCGGCCGACCCGATCGGGCTGGCCCAGCCCTGGTCCTGGGTGTCGCACGCGCCGGTCACCCGCACGATGCGCACCCCCGGCGCCGCGAGCCAGCGCGCGATCAGCGCGGTCTCCTCGACCATCGCCCCGCCGAGTGGAGCCGGGGCCGGCAGGATCGCCTGCGCGCCGGCCTGGATGGCGTCGATCACGGGCATCGGCGGCACCCCGCGCCGGGCGGTGCCCGCGGCTGCGAGCTGCCCGTGGCGGATGACCGCCAGGTGGTAGCCGCCCTGCCCGTCGGGCGCGGCCGCGACCAGCTCGGGAAGCGCCGTCAGTGCCCGCAGGCGCTGCCCGCGCCAGAGCGCTTCGACGGCAGTGGCGACGTGGTCGCGCAGCCGCGCCGCGCTCTCGTAATGCCGGCGTTCGGCCAGGGCGGCGACCTGCTCGACGGCCGCCGCCAGCGCCAAGTTGTCCACCCCGTCGATCAACGCCGACGCCCGCCGCGTCGCCGCCGCATACTGCTGTGGCGTCGCGTCGCGGGCGCCGGGGCAGGGTGAAACCTCGAGTTCCGGGCAGGCCGGACCGTGCCGCGCCGATCGTGCCAGCCGCTTGGTGCAGGTGCGCACTCCGGTGAACCGGGCGAGCAGTGCGGCGGTATCGGCGGCGTCGGCGCGGGACCGAAACGGGCCGACCGTCCGGTCGTGCCGCGGTTTGCGGACCACCGAGAACCGCGGAAACGCCTCGTCGGTAAGCACCACCCACCACCAGCGGTGCGGGAATTTCGACCGGCGGTTGTACGGCGGAGCGTGCCCGGCCAGCAACCGTAACTCGCGCACCCCGGCTTCCAGAGCGTGCGCGCATTCGACGTGATCGACCGTCTCGGCGAGCACGACCATCTCTTTCATCCGGGTGCGCGGATCGGTGCCGTTGAAGTACTGACTCACCCGGCGCCGCAGGTCGACCGCGGTGCCGACGTAGAGCACCTCATCGGACGGGCCGCGGAACAGATAGACCCCGGGGCGGTGTGGCAGGCCCTCGGCCAGCACCCGCTTGCGGCGCTGGGCCGGAGTCACATTGGGCAGATAGGACCGCAGGTCCGCATAGGTGTGGATGCCCTGGTTGCCGACCCGTTCGATCAGCGCGTGCAGCACCTCGACCGTGGCGCGGGCGTCGTCCAGGGCGCGGTGGGTGGGTCGGGTCGCCACGGCGAACAATCGCGCCAACTCGGCCAGCCGCACGCTGGGGGCTTCCTCCCGGCTCAGGATCCGCCTGGCCAATCGAACCGTGCACAACACCCTGGGCCGTGGCCAGGCGATCTGGCACCGCTCGGCGGCCGCGCGCAGGAAGCCGATGTCGAATCCGGCATTGTGCGCGACCAGCACGGCGTCACCGGCGAATTCCAGGAACATCGGCAGCACGGCGTCGATGGTCGGGGCGTCGCGGACCATCGCCGTCGTGATCCCGGTCAGCTGAACGATTTGCGGCGGGATGCTGCGCTGTGGGTCGACCAGAGTGGCGAATTCGCCCAGGACGGCGCCGCCGCACACCTTGACGGCGCCGATCTCGGTGATCGCGTCCGGGGTGGCCGCTTCGGTGCCCTGGGCGCGTCCACCGGTGGTCTCCAGGTCGACGACCACGAAGGTGGTCTCCCGCAACGACAGCTCGTCGGGCGCCTGCCAGCCGGGGGATCCGGCAGCGTCGGCGACGTCGGCGAAACTCAGTTGAGTCCCACCGGTCGCGCCCATGGCTGTGACGTTAAGCATCCGTACCGACAGCGGTCTGTTCCCACGCCGGGCACGGTTGTCGGTGCCCACCGTTACCGTGCGGATGAGTAGGAACTCGGGAGTTGATGATTAAGGGAAGGACCGACGCAATGGGGCACAGCAGCGGGGCTGAAAGAGCGGGCGAGGCAGCGGGGGAGCCGGTGGTGATCGACTGCGACGATTGCGCGGTGCGCGGGCCGGGTTGCCAGGACTGCGTGGTCAGCGTGTTACTAGGCGTGCCCGAAACCCTTTCGTACGACGAGCAAGTCGCGCTGGAGGCGTTGGCCGAGGTGGGAATGGCGCCGCGATTGCGATTGGTTCCGGTGCGGCGCGGCCGTGCGTCGGGCGTGGCCTAGAAGTCGTGTAGGGTCGTCGACGGCGCTGCAGACCTTTCACATAGAAATGACATAAATCTTCCCAATTTCTTAACTCCCCCCTTTGGACAAACGTCGATATCGTTTCGTAACCTGTTTGAGACCTAAACCAGCTCGACGGATTTACGTCGATGGCAGTTTAAGGAAGCAAATCTTGAGGCTCGATAGGCATTCGATCGCGCGTGTAGTCAAGCGGTCCGCCATCGGTTCGTTAGCCAGCTTCGTTGTTCTCGCGGGGGTTTCGGCCGCCACTGTGCTGGCCGATCCTGCCGAGGACGCGCTGGCCAAACTGAACGAACTGTCTCGGCAGGCCGAGCAGACCACCGAGGCCATGCACAGCGCGCAACTGGACTTGAACGAGAAGCTGGCCGCGCAACAGGCCGCCGAGCGCAAACTCGCTGACGCCCAGGCCGCCCTGGCCACCGCGAAAGAGCGCCTCGCCACGTTCCAGACGGCGGTGAACAAGGTTGCCGCCGCGACGTACATGGGCGGGCGCACCGACGGGCTGGACGCGATCCTGACCGCCGAGTCACCGCAGCTGCTGATCGACGGGCTCGCCGTGCAGCGCGTGATGGCGCGTCAAATGTCTTCTCAGATGGCCAGTTTCAAGGCCGCCGGCGAGGACGCCGTAAAGGCCGAGCAGGCATCCGCCCGGTCGGCCGCCGAGGCCAAGTCGGCCGCCGAGCAGGCCGCCGCCGTACGGGCCAACCTGCAGCACAAGCAGAGCCAACTGCAGGTGCAGATCGCCGTGGTCAAGTCGCAGTACATGGCGTTGACCCCCGAACAGCGCACCGCCATGGCCAATCCGGGTCCGGTTCCGGAGCGCATTCCGGACGGAGCTCCGGGAGCGCCGGCACCCGAGGCCCTGCCGCCCGGTCCGGACGGTGCGCCGGCCCCCGGTCAGGCGCCCGCACCCGGCGGAGTGTCGGTGCCCTACACCGGGCCCGGTGAAGGTGCGACCGGCGACCGCGCCGTAGTCGTGCAGGCCGCGCTCACCCAGATCGGCTCGCCGTATGTGTGGGGCGGTGCCGCACCCGGCGGCTTCGACTGCTCGGGCCTGGTGATGTGGGCGTTCCAGCAGGCCGGCATCTCGCTGCCGCACTCCAGCCAGGCGCTGGCGCACGGCGGCCAGCCGGTGGCCCTGTCGGACCTGCAGCCCGGTGACGTGCTGACGTTCTATTCCGACGCCTCGCACACCGGCATCTATGTGGGCGACGGCATGATGGTCCACTCCTCCACCTATGGCCAGCCGGTTCGAGTGGTGCCGATGGAGTCGTCCGGTCCGATCTACGACGCCCGCCGCTACTGACGGCCCCGGCGCGGTGCCGCCGCGCCGTCGGCTGACGCTGCTGCTGGGCTGTGTGTTGCTGATCGAGCTGGTGACCGCGGCCGTCCTGCCGGTTCAACCGGCGCCCCCTCCTACCACCAGCGTCGAGACGCTGACTCCGGTGGGCGATCGCGTCGTCCGGCTGACCAGCAGCGGCGGCTCTGAGCAGCTATTGGCGCGGGTGGCTTCCGAAATGGGCGGCGCCGTGGACGCGGTCGTGGGGTTCTGGGGCCGGGACTGGCCACGCGAAATCTCCGTGTTGGCCACCGGAACGGACGAGCAGTTCCGAGTCGCCGCCGGCGGCGGGCCCGCGGCGCAGTGGGCCGACATCGCCGCGGTGACGGTGGCCGAGCACGTCGACCCGGCCAGCAGGTCGGTGACCGGCCAGCGCATCGTGTTCGCACCCGGTGCGGCCGGGACGAGTGTGGGTGCACTGCGAATTGTGTTGGCGCACGAGCTTTTTCACTACGCGGCCCGCGCGGACACCGCGCTGGACGCGCCGCGGTGGCTGACCGAGGGCGTGGCCGACTACGTTGCCCGCCCGCCCGCGCCGCTGCCCGCTGACGCGGCGTCCGCGGCGGCGTCGTTGCCGTCGGACCAGGAGCTGGACACTCCGGGACCGTCGCGCACCCGCGCCTACGATCGCACCTGGTGGTTCACCCGCTTCGTCGCAGACAGCTATGGACCAGCCAAGCTGCGCGAACTCTATCTGGCGGCGTGCGGGCCGGGGCACCCCGATGTACCCACCGCCGCCGAGCGGGTGCTGGGGCTCGATGCGACCGCCCTGCTGGCGCGCTGGCAGGAGTGGGTCGCCGGGTCGGGCTGATGCTGATGTGCCCGCGAACGTGCGCTCAGGTACAGCGACACGCCGCGCCGGCCGGCATTCCGGGCACGCTCGTCGGCGCCGCCCACGCTAACGTGTCGACGTGAGCCGGGTCCTGCTGGTAACCAACGACTTTCCGCCGCGGCGCGGCGGCATCCAGTCGTACCTCGGCGAATTCGTCGGCCGGGTGGTCAAGGCCGGCAAGCACACCGTGACGGTGTACGCGCCGAAATGGAAGGGCGCGGAGGCTTTTGACGAAGCGGCCGCCGACGCGGGTTACCGGGTGGTGCGCCATCCCACCACGCTGATGCTGCCCGTCCCGGCCGTGGACGGCCGGATGCGCCGGTTGATCGCCGACCACGACATCGACACGGTGTGGTTCGGCGCGGCGGCACCGCTGGCCCTGCTGGCGACGCGGGCCCGGCAGGCCGGGGCGCGCCGGGTGTTGGCCAGCACCCACGGCCACGAGGTGGGCTGGTCGATGCTTCCGGTGGCGCGTTCGGTGTTGCGGCGCATCGGTGACGACACCGACGTCGTGACCTTCGTCAGCCGGTACACCCGATCGCGCTTCGCACCGGCGTTCGGGCCTGCCGCCGCTATGGAGTACCTGCCACCTGGGGTGGACAGCGACCGGTTCCGCCCCGACCCCGCCGCGCGCGCGGAGTTGCGCGAGCGCTACGGGTTGGGTGAGCGGCCGACCGTGGTGTGTGTATCCCGGCTGGTGCCGCGCAAGGGCCAGGACATGCTGATCAAGGCGCTGCCCACGATCCGGCAGCGGGTCGACGGGGCCGCCCTGGTGATCGTCGGGGGAGGCCCCTACCTGGACAGCTTGCGCAAGTTGGCGCGCGAGGCAGGGGTGGCCGATCAGGTGACGTTCACCGGCGGCGTTCCGGGCGATGAGTTGCCCGCCCACCATGCGATGGGCGACGTGTTCGCGATGCCGTGTCGCACCCGTGGCGCCGGGTTGGACGTCGAGGGCCTGGGCATCGTCTTCCTGGAAGCGTCCGCGGCGGGGGTTCCGGTGGTAGCCGGCCGCTCGGGAGGGGCGCCGGAAGCGGTGCAGCACGACAAGACCGGCCTGGTGGTCGACGGGAACTCGGTGGACCAGATCGCCGATGCGGTCAGCGGGCTGCTGGCCGACCGGGACCGGGCGGCCGCGATGGGCGCCGCGGGCCGCGACTGGGTGCGCAAGGACTGGCGCTGGGACACGCTGGCCGCCCGGCTCGCGGATTTGCTCGGCTAAGCGTGCCGAGTAGACGCTAAAGCCCCCGACACGCCGGGCAGAGTGGGGCGTTTGCGTCTGCTCGCGAGGGGTTCGCGAGGAATTCGCGAGGGGTCGCGAGGGGGCCCCGGCTCGCTAGTCCTTTTCGTAGATCGCCTCGATCTCGGAGGCGAACTTCTCCGCGACCACGTTGCGCTTGACCTTCATCGTCGGGGTCAACTCACCGGTGTCCTCGGTGAAGTCGACCGGCAGGATGCGGAACTTGCGGATCGACTCGGCGTTGGACACCTGCTGATTGGCCTTCTTGACGGCGGTGTCCACCTCGGCGACCAGGTCGGGGTCGGTGGCCAGGTCACCGACCGAGGCGCCCTCGGCTTTGCTGTTGCGCTGCTTCCACCCGCCGAACGACTCCGGGTCGATGGTGATCAATGCGCCGATGAACGGCTTGTTGTCGCCGACCACCATCGCCTGGCTGATCAGCGGATGCGACCGCAGCTGGTCCTCGAGCACCGCCGGCGCCACGTTCTTGCCGCCCGCGGTGACGATCAGTTCCTTTTTGCGTCCGGTGATGGTCAGGAAGCCGTCCTCGTCGATCGAGCCGAGGTCGCCGGTGCGGAACCACCCATCGGTGAACGCGTCTTCGGTGGCCTGCTCGTTACGCCAGTAACCGCCGAACACCACCCCGCCCCGCACCAACAGCTCTTTGTCCTCTGCGATCTTGAGGCTGTTGCCCGGCACCAGCTTGCCGACGGTCCCGATCTTGAGGCCGTTGATCTGGTTGACGGTGATGGCCGCGCTGGTCTCGGTCAGGCCGTAGCCCTCGTAGATCGTCAATCCGACACCGCGGTAGAAGTGGCCGAGCCGAGCGCCGAGCGGCGCGCCACCAGACACCGCGGCATGACATTCGCCGCCGAGCGCTGTGCGCAGCTTGTGGTAGACCAGCCGGTCGAACACCGCGTGCTTGGCGCGCAGCACCAAACCCGGTTTCCCGTCGTCGTGGGCCCGGCTCCACGCCACCGCGGTGTCCGCGGCCGCCTTGAAGATCGGCCCTTTGCCGTCATTAGACGCATTCTGCTCGGCGGTGTTGTACACCTTTTCGAACACACGCGGAACCGAAACCACCACAGTGGGCTTGAATTCCGCGAACAGCGGCAGCAGGTTTTTGATGTCACTGGTGAAGCCCACGGTGACTTGGCTGGTGAACGCCGACAGGGTCAGCGCACGGGCCAGCACGTGCGCCAGCGGCAAAAAGACCAGCAGTCGCTCGCCCTTGCGCAACAGCGTCGGCAGGCATTCCTGCACGCCGCGGATCTCGTGTAGCAGGTTCGAGTGGGTCAGCTGGCAGCCTTTGGGCCGGCCCGTGGTGCCCGAGGTGTAGATCAGCGTCGCCGCGTGCTCGGCGCGCAGTGCTTCTTGGCGCGCGGTGAGCTCGGCCGCGTCGACCGATGCAGCGGCTTCCGCCAACTGGTCCAACGCCTTGGGCCCGGAGCCGTTGATGTGCAGCACCCGGCGCAGGGCGGGCAGCTCGCCGGTCAACTCGGTGACCATCGCGGCATGCGCGTCGGTTTCCGCGAAGGCGACCACCGCCTCCGAGTCCTGCAGCACCCAGCGCACCTGCTCAGCCGATGACGTCTCGTAGATCGGGACGGTAACCGCGCCGATCGACAGGATCGCCAGGTCCAGGATCGCCCATTCGTAGCAGGTCGCCGAGAAAATCGAGACCCGATCGCCCGCCTCAACCCCCAGGCCGATCAAACCCAGGGCGGCGGACCGGATCTGCTCGGCCGCCTGGGCGCACGTCACGTCGGTCCAAGCGCCGTCGACCCGCCGCTTGTAGATCACGTAGTCCGGGTCGTCGCGTTCGTGCTGGTACACGACCGCCGCGACATTGTCGTGCTCGTCGACGGTAAAGCGGGCGGGGACACTGTACTGACGCACTTGGAGTTACCTCGCTTGACCTAGGGTGGCGCTTCTCGCCGCGGTTGCTGTCACCAGCCTAATCCGGTCATTCCCGCAGCATGGAGACCCCCGGTCCGGGCCTCGCCTGGATGGCCGAAAGGTCCGATATGTGAAGCTGAGGCAATGAACAGCATCCAGATCGCCGACGAAACATATATCGCCGCCGACGGCGCGCTGGTCGGGGCCGCGATCGCCGATCAGGCCAAGTGGCGCCGGTGGTGGCCCGATCTCCGGCTGACGGTGACCGAGGATCGCGCCGAGAAGGGCATGAGGTGGACGGTCGCCGGGGCGCTGACCGGCACCATGGAAATCTGGCTGGAACCGTCGATGGACGGCGTGGTGCTGCACTATTTCCTGCACGCGGAACCGACCGGAGTGTCCGGATCGGAGCTGGCCAAGCTCAACCTGCCCAAGCTGACACACCGCCGGCGGGTGGCGGGCAAGAAAATGGCCTTCGAGGTGAAAACGACCTTGGAAGCCGCACGTCCGGTCGGCGTTTCTCCGGTAATTTAACCGGGTCAAGATAGGCGTCAGGAGCGGTGCAAAAGAGTAGCGTTCCTGCAGGGAGACGGGGGCGCTCCCACAACTGACCGGAGTTGAACCGGGAAAGGGATGCAGCCAAGTGGCGGACAAGACGACTCAGACGATCTATATCGATGCCGATCCCGCCGAGGTGATGCGGGCGATCGCCGACATCGAGTCCTATCCGGACTGGATCAACGAGTACAAGGAAGTCGAAGTCCTCGAGGCCGACGACGAGGGCTACCCCAAAAAGGCGCGCATGTTGATGGACGCGACCATCTTCAAAGACACCTTGATCATGAATTACCAGTGGCCCGCCGACCGCAAGTCGCTGAGCTGGACCCTGGAATCGAGCTCGCTGCTGAAGTCCCTGGAAGGCACCTACATCCTGGCGCCCAAGGGATCTGGGACCGAGGTCACCTACGAGCTGGCGGTCGACCTGGCCGTCCCCATGATCGGGATGCTCAAGCGCAAGGCCGAACGGCGGCTGATCGATGGCGCATTGAAGGATCTGAAGAAACGAGTCGAGGGCTGAGTGATTCCGCGGCGCCTGCCCCGGCCCGGATCAGTCTGTTCGTAGGTAAGGGTGGGGTAGGAAAATCCACCCTGGCGTGTGCGACCGCCGTTCGCGACGCCGGCGATGGTCAGCGCGTGCTGGTGGTGTCCACCGACCAGGCCCATTCGCTGGGTGACGTGCTGGGTGTCCCGGTGCCACCGACCGGCCAGGGCGATGCGATTCGCGTGCTTGCCGACGACGCCGAGACCGGCGGCGGCTTCCTTGACGCGCTGGCACTGGACACCCTGGCGCTGCTCGAAGAGCGGTGGCGCGACGTCGTCGACGCCCTCGACGCGCGATTCCCCGAATCCGAACTGAGTCGCATTGCGCCCGAAGAACTTTCGGCGCTGCCCGGCATCCAGGAAGTACTCGGCCTGCATGCCGTCGGCCAGCTCGCGATGTCGGGCCGCTGGGATCGCATCGTGGTGGACTGCGCCTCGACCGCGGACGCGCTGCGCATGCTGACCCTGCCCGCCACTTTCGCGCTGTACGTCGAACGGGCCTGGCCGCGGCATCGTCGGCTCAGCATCGGCAGCGACGACGGCCGCTCGGCCGCTGTGGTCGAACTGCTGGAACGGACCAGCGCCGGCGTGGAACGGCTGAGTTCGTTGCTGACCGACGGAGATCTGGTCGGTGCGCACCTGGTCCTCACGCCCGAGCGGGTGGTGGCCGCCGAGGCGGCGCGCACCCTGGGGTCGCTGTCGTTGATGGGTGTCCGGGTCGAGGAACTGCTCGTCAATCAGGTGCTGGTCCGAGACGAGACCTACGAATACCGCAGTCTGCCCGACCATCCCGCGTTCTACTGGTACGCCGAACGCATCTCCGAGCAGCGCGCCGTGCTGGAAGAACTGGACGCCACCATCGGCGATGTGGCGCTGATCCTGGTCGCCCACCAGGCCGGGGAACCGATCGGGACCAAGGCGCTGGCCGAGTTGCTGGACAGCGCCCGGCGACGGCGCGGCGCCGAGCCGCCGGCGCCGGTGCGTCCGATCGTCGACTTGGAGTCCGGCTCCGGCCTGGATTCGGTGTACCGGCTGCGGTTGGCCTTGCCCCAGCTCGACCCCGCAACGCTGGCGCTGGGCCGCTCGGACGATGATCTGATCATCAGCGCGGGCGGGGTGCGCCGGCGAATTCGGTTAGCCTCGGTGCTACGGCGGTGTACCGTGCTGGACGCACAGTTGCGCGGCGGTGAGTTGACCGTTCGATTTCGACCGGATCCGGAGGTATGGCCAAAGTGACTACGGGTCATACCGATATCGGTCCGGAGTTGCGCAAATTGGCGCAGGCCATCGTGGACGGGATCGACCCCGCTGTGCGTGCCGCGGCGACCCTGGCGGCCAGCGGCGGGACCGGCAAATGCCAGCAGGTGTGGTGCCCGGTGTGCGCGCTGGCGGCGGTGGTCAATGGTGAGCAGCACCCGTTGGTGACGGTCATCGCCAACCATAGCGTCGCGTTGCTGGAAGTCATCCAGTCCATCGTCGACGACATGCACGACGCTGCCGCTCCCGCGCCCGAGGACGACCCTCCGGACGGCGGTTTGCCCACCGAACCCGCCCCGGGCAGCACTAACGGCAACGGCGCTGTTAGGACCGGTTATCAGGCCATCCCGGTTACCCTGCAGGAGTGAGCCGGCGCGAGCGGTCCTAGTTCGCGAGGTGGTCCGCGCCTTCGCGGGTCGGTACAGTTGGCGCAGACACCATCCGGTGCAGCCGAGAGGGAGTTATGTGGTACTACCTATTCAAGTACGTTCTCCTCGGCCCGCTCCTGTCCTTGCTGGGTCGCCCGAAAGTCGAAGGGCTGCACCACGTTCCGAGTTCCGGCCCGGTGATCCTAGCCAGTAACCACCTGGCGGTCATGGACAGTTTCTTCCTGCCGCTGGTGGTGCGCAGGCGCATCACCTTCCTGGCCAAGAGCGAATACTTCACCGGCACGGGACTGAAGGGCTGGTTCAACCGCTGGTTCTACACCGCCGTCGGGCAGGTGCCGATCGACCGGACCGACTCCGAGGCCGCCCAGGCCGCGCTGGAGACCGCCAAGCAAGTACTGGCTCAGGGCAAGCTGCTGGGGATGTATCCCGAAGGCACCCGCTCGCCGGACGGCCGCCTGTACAAGGGCAAGACCGGGCTGGCGCGACTGGCGTTGCAGACGGGCGTTCCGGTGATCCCGGTGGCGATGATCGGCACCAACAAGGTCAACCCGCCCGGCACGTCGATGCTGCGGTTCGGTCGCGTCACCGTGCGGTTCGGCAAGCCGATGGACTTCTCGCGCTTCGACGGGCTGGCCGGCAACCACTTCATCGAGCGCGCCGTCATCGACGAGGTGATGTACGAGCTGATGGGGTTGTCCGGTCAGGAATACGTCGACATCTACGCCGCCAGCGTGAAGGACGGCAGCGCGGGGGACGGCGATGCGGACGGGTCCAAACCGGATTCCGCCACGGCCGACCGGATTCCGGAAACACAGGCCGGTTGATCGGCGGGCCTATCAGCCCGCGGCCGCTACCGGGGTGCGTTCCCGCGCCGCCAACCGCGCCGGCGCCACCTGCGCGGTGACGGTCACACCGGCGACCACGATCACCGCCAGCGCCCACCACACGTAGGACATCCCGAGCAGTTGCCGCCACCAGGCCGCCGTCGTCTCGTGGTGCTTGGGCAGCAGGTCGATGGGCGTCCACCGCATCAAGGCCAGCCCCAGCAAGGTGACGACGCCGAGCGCGACGTTGCGGCGCCGCCAGGCCAGCACCCCGGTCACCAGCACGGCCGGCAGCATCCACACCCAGTGGTGCGACCATGACACCGGCGAGACCACCAACCCGAACAGGGCCACACAGATGACGGCCAGGGGTGCTTCGTCCGCCCGCAGCACCCGCCGCATCGCCCAGATGGTCGCGCCCAGCACCAGCAGACTGGCCAGCACCCACCATGGGAACCGTTCTTGCTGCTCGAGCCCCAACCGGGCCAGGGCTCCCGCGATGTTCTGATCGGTGTTCAGCGCCGCCTCGCCGATGCGGTCGGTGTGGTGCAGCGTGCGGGTCCAGTACTCCCAGGAATCACGCCAGGCCAGCGCAAAGCCGACCAGCGTCGCGGCCACGAAGGTCACAATCGAGGTGATCGTGGCGCGGGTGTCCCGCCGAAGCAGGAAATACAGCAGGAACACCGCCGGGGTGAGCTTGAGCGCGATTCCCAAGCCCAGCAGCACTCCCCGCGGCCAGGGCGTGCGACGGGGGAGGCAATCGGCGAGCACCAGCGTCATCAGCACGGCGTTGATCTGGCCGAAGGCGAAGTTCGAGCTGATCGGTTCCAGCCAGATCGACGCGGGCGCGACGATGACCACGGCCAACCACCAGCGGCGCAGCCAGGCCGGGCCGGCCAGCCGATCCGAGTCGGCCCACACGTCGAGGCGGGTCAGCACGATTGCCGTCGACACCAGCAGCACCGCGAGCGTCAGCGCCGTGATCGCGACGCTGGCGACCGGCATCCCCATCCAGGCGAACGGGCTGAAGATCACCGCGGCCAACGGGGGATAGGTGAACGGCAGGTCCACAATCGGTGTGTGGAACATCACGTTCCCGCTGTACAACGGCCGACCGTCCAGCCAGGCGCGGCCGCCCATCTGATAGACGTCGATGTCGATGCGGTAGGGAATGTGCCCGAAGAGCTGCCAGCACGTGTTGGCCAGCGCCAGCGCGGCCAGTAGCCAGAGCAGGCACCACAACCACACCCGCCCGGATCGCCTGCCCAGCACGGGCGACTGCCATCTACTCATGTCGCAGACAGCCTAATCGTTATCTTGCGTAGTCTTGCCCGCGCAGCGCGGCTTCCGGCGCGGGCGCGTCGGCGGGCGTAGTTTTTTTGTGGTGCGCCATTGGCTGGAGCATGACATCGTCGATCGCGGCAGGCTGCCGCTGCTGTGCTGCCTGATCGCCTTCATCCTGACCTTCTTCGTCACCCGGTCCTGCGTGCGGTTCATCCGCCATCGCGGCGACCGGGGCAAGCCGGCGAGGTGGTGGCAGCCCCGCAACATTCACATCGGGGCGGTGCACATTCACCACGTGACTTTCGGTGTGCTGCTTGTGATGGTGTCCGGGTTGACCATGGTCACCTTGGCGGTCAACGGTGATGGGCCCGAGTTGACCGTCGCGGCAACCCTTTTCGGAATCGGTGCGGCCCTGGTGCTGGACGAGTACGCCCTGATCCTGCATCTGTCCGATGTGTACTGGGAGGAGGACGGCCGCAGCTCGGTGGACGCGGTGTTCGCCGCGGTGGCCGTGGCCGGGCTGTTGATGCTCGGGCTGCATCCGCTGATGTTCATCCTGCCGATCCGCCACGACGGCAATTGGGTGACGTTGCAGAGCACGCTGGCAGGCGCGCTGGTGCTGACCCTGCCGTTGGCCGTGGTGGTGCTGCTCAAGGGTAAGGTCTGGACGGGTCTGCTGGGCATGTTCATCGTGGTGCTGCTGGTGATCGGGGCGATCCGGTTGTCCCGGCCGCACGCACCGTGGGCGCGCTGGCGCTACACCACCCGACCGGCCAAGATGCGGCGTGCCCTGCAGCGTGAACGCCGGTGGCGGCGCCCGGTGGTGCAGGCGAAGCTGTGGTTGCAGGGCGCGATCGCCGGAACGCCCGGGCTGCCCGACGAGCGCGCGGTCGCGGCCCAGCTAGATCTCGATGTGCACCCCGCGCCGCCGCCCGAGGGCACCGAGCCGATTCCGATCGCCGGGTGAGCAGACGTAAAAGCCCCGGCACGGTACGGCGTGCGGGGGCTTGGCTGGGGGTACCGCCCGCTTGCGGGGGACGGCTCGGCGCGGGGCGGCGCCCGGCCGCACCGGGCCGCATTAGGCTGCGACGGTGCGGTTTTTCTACGACACCGAGTTCATCGAGGACGGCCGCACCATCGAACTCATCTCCATCGGCGTGGTCGCGGAGGACGGTCGCGAGTACTACGCCGTGTCCACCGAATTCGACCCGGAGCGCGCCGGCAACTGGGTTCGCGCCAATGTGCTGCCCAAGCTGCCGCCGCCGGCCTCCCAACTCTGGCGATCCCGCCGTCGCATCCGCGACGACCTGGAAGAGTTCCTGGGCGTAGCAGGCTCCGAGCCGATCGAGCTGTGGGCCTGGGTCGGGGCTTACGACCACGTGGCGTTGTGCCAACTGTGGGGGACCATGCCTGACCTGCCCAGGGCTATACCCCGGTTCACCAGGGAGTTGCGGCAGTTGTGGGAGGAGCGCGGATCCCCGCGGCTGCCGCCGCGGTCACGGGACGTGCACGACGCGCTCGTCGATGCGCGCGATCAGCTCAACCGCTTTCGGATCATCACCGGCCAGGACGCGTCCGCACCCCGTTCTCCCTGATCAGCCGACGATCCAGCACAGTTACCATGGACCGATGAACTGGACCGTCGACATCCCGATCGACCAGCTGCCGCCGCTGCCGCCGTTGCCGGCTGATCTGCGCGCACGACTGGACGCCGCGCTGGCCAAGCCGGCCGTCCAGCAGCCCAGCTGGCCCGAAGACCAGGCGACGGCGATGCGCACCGTGCTGGAAAGTGTGCCGCCGGTGACCGTGCCCTCCGAGATCGTCCGGCTGCAGGAACAGCTGGCCGAGGTCGCGCGCGGCGAGGCTTTCCTGCTGCAGGGCGGCGACTGCGCCGAGACCTTCACCGACAACACCGAACCGCACATCCGGGGGAACATCCGCACCCTGCTGCAAATGGCGGTGGTGCTCACCTACGGCGCCAGCATGCCGGTGGTCAAGGTCGCCCGCATCGCCGGGCAGTACGCCAAGCCGCGGTCGTCGGATATCGACGCGCTCGGCCTGAAGTCCTACCGCGGCGACATGATCAACGGCTTCGCCCCCGACTCGGCGGCACGGGAACACGACCCGTCGCGGCTGGTGCGTGCCTACGCCAATGCCAGCGCGGCGATGAACCTGGTGCGCGCGCTCACCTCGTCGGGCTTCTCCTCGCTGCATCTTGCGCACGACTGGAACCGCGAGTTCGTCCGTACCTCACCCGCCGGAGCCCGGTATGAGGCGCTGGCTTCCGAGATTGACCGCGCGCTGCGGTTCATGAGCGCCTGCGGGGTGGCCGACCGCAACCTGCAGACCGCCGAGATCTACGCCAGCCACGAAGCTTTGGTGCTCGACTACGAGCGGGCCATGCTGCGGTTGTCCGAGGTCGAGAACGGCGAGCCGCAGCTCTACGACCTGTCGGCGCACACGGTGTGGATCGGCGAGCGCACCCGCCAACTCGACGGTGCCCACGTTGCGTTCGCCGAGGTGATCGCCAACCCGATCGGTGTCAAGATCGGCCCGACGATGACCCCCGAACTGGCCGTGGAGTACGTCGAGCGGCTCGACCCGCACAACAAGCCGGGCCGGCTGACGCTGGTGAGCAGGCTGGGCAACAACAAGGTGCGCGACGTGCTGCCGCCGATCATCGAGAAGGTTCAGGCCGCCGGTCATCAGGTGATCTGGCAGTGCGACCCGATGCACGGCAACACCCACGAGTCCTCGACGGGCTACAAGACGCGGCACTTCGACCGGATTGTCGACGAGGTGCAGGGCTTCTTCGAGGTGCACCGCGCCCTGGGCACCCACCCGGGCGGCATCCACGTCGAGATCACCGGTGAGAACGTCACCGAGTGCCTCGGCGGAGCGCAGGACATCTCCGACACCGACCTGTCCGGCCGGTACGAGACGGCCTGCGACCCGCGGCTGAATACCCAGCAGTCGCTGGAGCTGGCCTTCCTGGTCGCGGAGATGCTGCGCGACTGAGGGTTGGCGCGCTGCGGAGGGGTGGCGAGCAGACGTAAAAGCACCCGCACGCTCGGCGTGTCGGGTGCTTTTACGTCTGCTCGCGCAATTAACGTAACAGGGTGCTCAGGTGCACGCCCACGGTCCACCCGGCCGTCGCGACGAGTCCGGTCAGGGTCAGCACCACCGCCATCCACACCAGCATCATGCGCCGGCGGTGCTGTCGCTCCCACCTGAAGTCCTCGATCGGGATGCCGGCGAACTCCTCTGAGTCGCCGACGTATTCGTCTGCGACAGAATCGAATTCAGAGTCGGATTCGTAGTCGGCTTCATAATCTGGTTCAACCGGCGGCTCCTGCTGCGGCCAGTCGCCCGGTTCGCGGGTGAACTGCCGGGTCGGGCGATGCACCGGCGGCGGGCCCGGGTTCGGCCGCTCGGCCACGCGGCTGCGTTGCAGCGCCGCGGACCGGTGCTGTGCCGAGTTGCGCGGTGCCGGCACCCGAAAGTCCGGCAGCCCCAACTCCTCGACGATCGCCACCACGTCGGCGGCCATCTCGATCGCGTCGGCATACCGTTCGGCGGGGTCCCGCGCCGTCGCGCACGCCACGAAATCGTCGAATTGCGTTGGTACGCCGTCGATTACCGCACTGGGCGGGGGCACATCGCTATCCAGCCGCTGATAGGCGATCGACAACGCCGAGTCACCGGTGAACGGGGTCTGGCCGGTCAGCAGCTCGTAGGTCAGTATCCCGGCCGAGTACACGTCGCTGCGGGGCCCGGCGTTGCCGTCGCGGACCTGCTCGGGCGAGAGATAGGCAGCAGTGCCCAAAATGACGCT
This sequence comes from Mycobacterium asiaticum, assembly GCF_001673635.1. Classification (GTDB taxonomy): domain Bacteria; phylum Actinomycetota; class Actinomycetes; order Mycobacteriales; family Mycobacteriaceae; genus Mycobacterium; species Mycobacterium asiaticum_C. The sequence goes on along the minus strand of NZ_LZMH01000083.1, from coordinate 50,426 downwards.
GGCAGAAGTGATTCCGGCCCCGGCGACCGCCCGGACCAACCCGAAATCGGCGATCTTGACCTCGCCGTCGTCGGAGATCAGCACGTTCTCGGGTTTGACGTCGCGGTGCACCAGCCCGGCCCGATGCGCCTCCGCCAATCCGCCCAGCACGGGCCGCAGCACCGCAGCCACCGCATGCGGCGGCATCGGCCCCCGCTCGATCAGCAGCTCGCGCAGGGTGCCGCCCTCGACGAGCTCCATCACCAGAAACGGGTGCCGGCCGTCGTGACCCTGGTCGTACACCGCCACCACGTTCGGATTCTTCAGCCGCGCCACCGCGCGCGCCTCGAGCTGAAACCGGGTCAGGAACTGCTGGTCGCCCGCATAGCGCGCGTCCATCACCTTCAGGGCGACCGGGCGGTCCAGCCGGGTGTCCAGCCCGCGGTAGACGGTCGAGGTGCCGCCGCTGGCGATCTTGGCCTGGACGAGATAGCGGCCGTCCAGCAGCGTGCTGGCGCGCAGGTCTCCCGTCTCAACCACGGAGGCCATCGTAGGTGTGCGCCGCAATTTCATGGGGAAACGTCGCCAAAACGCGCAGACTTCGCCGCCCGGCAAGTTCTAGACTGAACGCCGTGGGCAGCATTCCGGCCGGCGACGATGTTCTGGATCCCGACGAGCCAACCTACGACCTGACCCGGGTCGCCGAACTGCTCGGCATACCGGTGAGCAAGGTGCAGCAGCAGTTGCGCGAAGGCCACCTGGTTGCGGTGCGCCGCAACGGCGGGGTGGTGGTGCCGCAGGTCTTCTTCACCAACTCCGGCCAGGTCGTGAAAAGCCTGCCGGGGCTGTTGACGATCCTGCACGACGGTGGCTACCACGACACCGAGATCGTGCGCTGGCTGTTCACCCCGGACCCGTCGCTCACCGTCACCCGCGACGGCTCCCGTGACGCCCTGAGCAACGCGCGCCCGGTCGACGCCCTGCATGCCCACCAGGCTCGCGAGGTGGTGCGGCGCGCCCAGGCTATGGCGTATTAGCCGGCTGCTCCTCGGCCCGCACCACCGGCTCGTCCTGGCGGTACAGCGAATACCAGGCCAGCACCGCGAACGCGGTCGCCAATCCCACGTGCAGCCAGGAATACATGCCGTGCGACCCGTCGGGCTTGAAGATCACCATGATCCAGGTCGAGATTCCGGCGACGGCGGCCATCGCCCGGCGTGACTGCGCCAGCGGGGCGAGCACGGCCAGCGGCCACGAGTAGTACCAGGGCAGCGCCGCGGGCACGAAGAGCACCACGATCAGCATCACGCCGGCGATGCCGGTCAGCGAGTCCCGGTCGTCGCGGCGGAAACGCCACCACAACACCGGCAGCGATACCGCGATGATCAAAATCCCGATCAGTCGGGCGATCCGCAGCACGGCGTAGAACTGGACGGCGAACAACCCGCTGCCGAAGAAGTGCACCAGATTTGCCACCGCCGTCGGCACGGTCAGCCAGTTGATGATCTTCACCGAGCCCGCCAGCGCGGTCATCCAGCCCAGGCCCACACCCGCGATCAGGGACAGCACCGCGAAGCCCGCGACACAGATCGCCAGCGAAGACAGCGCTGCCACCAGGAAAGCCCGCACCGGATGCCAGTTCCGGTCCTCGCGCAGGTGACGCATCCACACCCAGAACATGAACGGCAACGCCAGCCCGGCGGTGGCTTTGACCGCGATCCCGACGGTGAGCAACGTGATGCCGAGGACATGGCGGCGTTGCAGGGTCAGCGCGATGCCGGCGGCCATCAGGCCGACCATCAGCATTTCGTTGTGCACCCCACCCATCAGGTGGATCAGCACCAGCGGGTTGAGCACGCAGATCCACAGCGCCTTGGCGCCGTGGCTGCCGACGTGATGCGCCAGCCGGGGTGCGGCCCAGATCAGCAGCACCAGCCCGGGCAGCATGCACAGCCGCAACAGCATGGTTCCCGCCACGACGTTGTTGCCGACCAGCATCGTGACCAGCTTGGCCACCAGGATGAACGCCGGCCCGTACGGCGCGGTGGTGATCGTCCAGATCGGGCTGACGTCGTCCAGCAACGGATTCGGGTTACCGACCGGCCCCACCGCGTAAGGGTCCAGGCCGTCGCGCAGCAGCGCGCCCTGGGCGAGATAGGAATAGGTGTCGCGGCTGAACACCGGCACCGACAGCAGCAACGGCGCCAGCCAGAACGCGGTGGTGGCCCGCATGGTGAATTCGGTGGTCTGTCCCGCCAGCGCGCGCCGACCCAGTCGCAGCCACGCGACGATCACCAAGACCACGCCCAGCCACAGCAGGATCGACGACAACACCAGGCCGTGGCCGAACCGCAGCCAGGACATGTGGATCGACTCCAGCAACGGATCGTGCAGGCGGGTGCTGCCCGCACCCAGGCCGCCGGCGGTGATCAGCACCGAACCGAGGAAACCCTGCCGCGCCGGTGCCGCCTCAGGCGTGGTGATGAACGTCCGCAACCGCGAAACGCCTTGCGTCAGAAGGGTCGTCATCGGCTCAGGCGGACCGGTCGGTGGCCAGGCGGGCCAGGTCTGACAGGCCGGTCTTGGCCGTCGCGCTGACCGGTGCGGAAGCCAGAATGGCCAGCGCCCGCTCGGTGAGTTCGGTGATCCGGTTCTCCGCCGCCGACAGCGCACCCACTCCTTCGATCACGTCGCGCAGTTCGCGTACCTGCTCCTCGGTGAGATCGGTCCCGACCGAGGTCCGTAACAGGTTGGCCGCCAAGGGGTCTGACTCCTCGGCCAGTTGGATGGCCTCGGCCAGCAGCACGGTGCGCTTGCCGGACCGCAGGTCGTCGCCGGACGGCTTGCCCGTGACCGCCGGGTCCCCGAACACGCCCAGGACGTCGTCGCGCAGCTGGAACGCCACCCCGAGATCGGTCCCGAACTGTCCGAAGATCGACAGCACGTCGGGCCGGTCGGCCGCGGCGGCGACACCCAGCTGCAGTGGCCGCAACACGGTGTAGCAGGCGGTCTTGTAGGTGGCGACGGTCATCGCCGACGCGACCGACTCCGCTGCCGAGGCGGGCACCGAGACCTCGGCCAGGATGTCCAGATACTGACCGCCCAGCACCTCGGTGCGGATGTCTGACCACACCGGCTCCACCCGCTCGCGGGCATCGGCGGACATCCGGACGCGGGCGATGATGTCGTTGGCCCAGGCGTGCGCGATGTCGCCTAGCAGGATCGCGGCCGACATGCCGAACTGGTCCGAGGCGCCGCGCCAACCGCGTTCGGCGTGCAGGGCCGCGAAGTGCACGTGCGCCGTCGGCCGGCCACGGCGGGTCGCCGAGGCGTCGATGACGTCGTCGTGGACCAGGGCGAAGGCGTGCAGCAGTTCCAGCGCGCCGAACAGCAGCAGCGAATCGGGTTCGGGCGGCTGCGGGGCGACGGCGTCCCATCCCCAGTAGGCGAAAACCGGCCGCAGCCGCTTACCGCCGCTGAGCACGAAATCCTCCAGCCAGGCGGTCAACGCCTCGTATTCGCTACCCAGATACGCCGACTCGCCGCGGCGGTCGCGCAGGTACCGTCGCAGTTGATCGGTGACGGCGCCGGCCACCTCGTCGGTCGATGGTGCCGATGCTTGCAGGCTCAGCGCGGCGCCCCTTTCTCCCTGGGCAGGTCTCTGGCCCGACAGTGTATGCCGCGCCCTGACCTGCCGCCCCTATGCTGTCGTGGTGGCCCGCGTCGACGGTCGGCCGGGCTCAGCACGGGGGGATTTGCGCGGCGTGGCGCGTCAGAATGCAGGCCGGCAGGGAAGAGGAACTGGGTGACGCTCAACACCATCGCGCTGGAGCTGGTGCCACCAAACGTGGCCGGGGGTTTCGAGAAAGCAGCCGACGACGCGGCCAAAGTGGTGCGGTACGCCGCGGAGTTCGGCCTGGACGGGCGCATCCGGCACGTGATGATCCCGGGCATGATCGCCGAGGACGACGATCGCCCGATCACGATGCAGCCCAAGCTGGACGTGCTGGACTTCTGGTCGATCATCCGTCCGCAACTGCCCGGGATCAACGGCTTGTGCACCCAGGTCACCGCCTTCATGGACGAACCCACTTTGGGGGAGCGGCTGGCCAAACTGACCGCAGCCGGGATGGAGGGCGTGGTCTTCGTCGGGGTGCCGCGCACCATGAACGACGGCGAGGGCTCCGGTGTCGCACCCACCGACGCGTTGTCCATCTACCGCGACGCGGTGGCCAACCGTGGTGTGATCCTCATCCCGACCCGCGAAGGTGAACCGGGCCGGTTCGACTTCAAGTGCAGCCAGGGCGCCACCTACGGCATGACGCAGTTGCTGTACTCCGACGCCATCGTGGGCTTTCTCGCCGACTTCGCCAAGAACACCGATCACCGGCCCGAGATCCTGCTTTCGTTCGGCTTCGTCCCGAAGATGGAGGCCCGGGTCGGTCTGATCAACTGGCTGATCCAGGACCCGGGCAATGCGGTGGTCGCCGAAGAACAAGAGTTCGTCAGGAAGCTGGCGGCCAGCGAGCCGCCCGAGAAGCGGCGGATGCTGGTCGACCTGTACCAGCGCGTGGTGGACGGGGTGGCCGAGCTGGGATTCCCGTTGAGCATTCATTTCGAGGCGACCTACGGCGTCTCCGGGCCGGCGTTCGAGACCTTCGCCGAGATGCTCGCCTACTGGGCGCCCGACCAGCTGGCCTAGCCGGACGACTGGTCGGTCGGCGCGGTGAACCGCGGCGAACGGTCCCGGCTCGCCCAGGCCAGCATCGCCACCACGCCGGCGGCGGCGAACGACGCGATGCCCAGCCAGATGCCCGCACCGGTGAACGACCGGGTGTTGGGATCGGTGTAGCGAGCCTGTGCGGTCATGGTGCTCACCACGCCCGGCTTCAGCTTCCACTGCACGACCTCGGGCTCGATGCGGTCCCCGTTCGTGGAGGTGACCGTGCCCGGGAACGCGATGGTCAGCTCGATCTCGGCTTCGGGGTCGGTGAGCGAGGTCAGGTCGGCGCGACCTTCCAGAATCACCATGTTGCCGCTGCGGCGCAGCGAGAGACTGACCCCGGACGCATCGGGATTCATGTGCGCCAGCTGCGGCAGCTCGGCGAAGGTCAGATCGGAGAAGACGGCCTGTGAACCCACATAACCGTCGCTGTCGTAGTTCGACACCGCGACCTTCTGGCTGAACGGCAGGTTCGTGTCGAGCTGCGGCCCGGTGTCCCGATTGCTCTTGGGTTTCGCCGCTGCGATGATCTCGCCGGACACCAGGTCGTCGGGCGAGATGGTCAGCGAGGCCCGCACCCGCAGGCACCCGCTGGCCAGCGGTACCACCAACAAAAGCATCAGGATCGCCAGGACCCGGCGGCTCCGTCGCGCGGAAACCGTCCGGGCTGATTGCGGGGGAGAGCTGGCGCGCACCAGGTCATCGTGCCAGACCCGGCGCGCGGATCCGGTGGGCCGCCCGGTCACAGCGGCAACGCGCGGCCCAGAATCGCGAAAGCCCGCGGGTCGCCGGCGAAGTAGTAGCCGCGGATCACGTCGTTAAAGCCCAGCCGGCGGTACAGTCGCCACGCCCGGTTGGCCTCGCCGTTGTTCTCCGGGGTGGACAGCAGCACATTGTCTTCCCGGCGGTCCGCGAGCAGGCGCCGGGCCAGGCCCTCGCCGAGCCCACGGCCCTGCGCCCGCGGATGGATGTGCAGCTCGGTGAGTTCGAAGTAGCTCGTCATCAGCCGGTCGATCGCGTGCTGCGGGAAACCGCTGCGCTGCAGGCCCAGGACTACTTGCTGCTGCCACCACTGGCCGGGTGCGCCCGGGTAGCCATAGGCGACGCCGACGAGTGGGGCGTTGCCCAACTCCGCGGCCGACGGCGGCTGGCCGGCATCGTCGGTCGCCGCTTCGACGGCGGCGACCGCCTGCCAGCCCGGCCGCCGGGTGTGTTCGAGCCACATGCTGGCGCGTTGATTCTCGGTGCCCTTGGGGTAACGCATGGCGTCGACGTACACACCCAGCGCTTCACCGAGGCGGCGCTGCATCTCGTTCGCCGGAAAATCAATGAGGAAGGTCGCCAATCGCGCTGTCCTCCTCGGGTAGGCAAACGGCGCCCGGGCGGGCTCGGGCATGTTCCAGTATCGGATGTAGCCGTCGCGCCGCGACGGGCGGTGGTGTCGCGGCCCGGCACTGCTCGCCGACGCAGCCGCGATAGAATCGCCTGCGAATCAGTGGTACGGCGCAGATGGACCTCGTATCATTGGTATTAATTGCTCTACAACGGGCATCCGCGTGCTATCAGTGGCTACGGGACAGTGTTTCGGCAAGGAGGGACGAATGCCACTCTCCGATCATGAGCAGCGAATGCTCGATCAGATCGAGAGCGCTCTCTATGCCGAGGATCCGAAGTTCGCCTCGAGCGTACGTGGCGGCGGTTTCCGCGCGCCCACCGCGCGACGCCGACTGCAGGGCACGGCGCTGTTCGTCGTCGGCCTGGCAATGCTGGTTTCGGGAGTCGCCTTCAAAGCCACGATGATCGGAACCTTCCCAATCCTGAGCGTGCTCGGTTTCGTCGTGATGTTTGGCGGCGTGGTGTACGCCGTCACCGGTCGCCGGCTGTCCGGCCGCCCGGACACTGGAACCACCGCGAGCCCGTCGCGCCCGCGCCGGTCCAGGGGCTCGGGTGGAACGTTCACCAGCCGCATGGAAGACCGGTTCCGCCGGCGCTTCGACGAATAACCCTTTCTGATACGCCAATAACGGGGTAGCCCAACGGCTGCCCCGTTTTGCTTTGCGAGTTCCGGCCGGCGATTGCTCGGGCAATGAGCGTTGCAGGCTCAGCGCCCCTAACACGCGCGCCGGGCCGCGGTTAGCCAACTCGTGGCGCATTCGTAGCGTAGTTGTGTCCATCGCTCCCCACCGCGCCCCACCCCGCCCCCACGGTCTGAAACAGGGCTCTGAAGTGCGGTTTTGTGCACGGTACGGAAAGCGCCGGGCTCGCCGAAGTGGGTCGACCCGCGACGTGTGGTGGGGCAACGGCACTATGAGACGCGCGGAGGGGGTTGTTATGGGGCGAAGTGGGGGACTGTGGGGTATGGTGGCCGAAGTGTTTGGGTGACAAGCAAGTCGGAGGTGCCGCAGTGTTTCTCGGCACCTACACGCCCAAGCTCGACGACAAAGGGCGGCTCACGCTGCCGGCCAAATTTCGCGACGCATTGGCAGGGGGGTTGATGGTCACCAAGAGCCAAGATCACAGCCTCGCCGTCTATCCGCGTGCGGAGTTCGAGCAGCTGGCGCGGCGGGCCAGCAAGGCGCCGCGCAGCAATCCGGAGGCGCGGGCGTTTTTGCGTAACCTCGCTGCCGGCACCGACGAGCAGCACCCCGACGGGCAGGGGCGCATCACGCTGTCGGCCGACCACCGGCGCTACGCCGGCCTGTCCAAGGATTGCGTAGTCATCGGTGCGGTCGACTATCTCGAAATCTGGGACGCCCAGGCCTGGAACGACTATCAGCAACTCCATGAAGAGAACTTCTCCGCGGCCAGCGATGAAGCACTCGGCGACATCTTCTGAGGTGCATGCCTGTGCACCGTGGTCTCTGCCCGAACCGACCCTGGCGTACTTCCCCAACGCCAGGTGCGTCTCGGACAGAGGCCTCGGTGCACGGGCGGGACGCCAGTTAGGCCGTACCGGCCGGGGAGGGGTCAGGATGCCTAACCCCGACGATCCGCGTTCCGGCGCAGGTGATTTCGGCCATGTGCCGGTGCTGGCGCAGCGATGCGTCGAATTGCTGGCACCAGCGCTGACCCGGCACAGTCCCGACGGTGCCGGCGCGGTGCTCGTCGACGCCACCCTTGGCGCCGGTGGGCACGCCGAGCGATTCCTCACCGAGCTGCCCGGACTGCGGCTGATCGGGCTCGACCGCGACCCGAGCGCCTTGGCTATCAGCCGAAACCGGTTGGCTACCTTCGCCGATCGGGTCACCCTGGTGCACACCCGCTACGACGGCATCGTGGCGGCGCTTGCCGAATCCGGTTATCCCACAACCGAATCGGTGGACGGCGTGCTGTTCGATCTCGGGGTGTCCTCAATGCAGCTGGACCGCGCCGAGCGGGGGTTTGCCTATGCCAAGGACGCGCCGCTGGACATGCGGATGGACCCTTCGGCGCCGCTGACCGCCGCCGACATCGTCAACACCTACCCCGAGGCCGAGCTGGCCGACATCCTGCACCGCTACGGCGAGGAGCGATTTGCTCGCCGGATCGCGGCCCAGATTGTCCGCCGTCGCGCCCGCGCGCCGTTCACCTCGACCGCCGAGCTGGTGGCGCTGCTCTACGAGGCGATCCCGGCGCCGGCCCGGCGCACCGGCGGGCACCCGGCCAAGCGCACCTTCCAGGCACTGCGCGTCGCGGTCAACGACGAGCTGGAGTCGTTGCGCGGCGCCGTGCCGGCCGCGCTGGAGGCGCTGGCGGTGGGCGGGCGCATCGTGGTGCTGTCCTACCAGTCGCTGGAGGACCGGATCGTCAAGCGGGTGTTCACCGACGCTACGGCCTCCCGCACCCCGCCGGGTCTCCCGGTCGAACTTCCCGGCCACGGGCCGCGATTCACCTCGTTGACGCGCGGAGCGGAACGGGCTGACGCGGCCGAGACGGAACGCAATCCGCGCAGCGCCCCGGTGCGGCTGCGCGCCCTGCAACGAGTCGAGCGGGAGAACGGGAAGGCGAAGGCATGAGCACAAAGCGCGAGGCGACGAAGCGCCGCGACAGCGAGCGTCGCGCTCGTCGCGCCGGCGCCACCGGGGTTCGTACCCCCGCCGACCCGTCGTCCCGGCGGGGTCGCGCCCACTCCCGCAAGTCCACCGCGCCGGCACGCGAGGCCCGGGCGCCGAGGTCGGGCCCGCAGACGACTCCGATGGCCCGGCCCGTCGACCGCCCGGCCCGGCCCAAGAACGCCAGCCAGGCCAAGGCCCGCGCCAAGGCACGTAAAGCGAAGGCGCCCAGGGTCGTTCGGCCCAAGCTGTCCGAACGGCTGGCCATCCGGCTGGCGCAGATCGACCTGCGGCCACGTACGGTGCTGAGCCGGGTCCCGTTCGTCGTGCTGGTGATCGGGTCGCTGGGCATCGGTCTGGGCCTGACGCTGTGGTTGTCCACCGACGCCGCCGAACGGTCCTACCAGCTCAGCCACGCCCGCGAGCGCACCCGGATGCTGCAACAGCAGAAAGAAGCGCTCGAGCGTGATGTGCGCGAGGCGGAGTCTGCGCCGGCGCTGGCCGAAGCGGCCCGCAAACAGGGCATGATCCCCACCCGCGACACGGCCCACCTGGTTCAGGCGCCCGATGGCAACTGGGTCGTGGTCGGCACACCCAAACCGGCCGACGGCGTGCCGCCGCCGCCGCTGAACAACAAGCTGCCCGACGAAGGCCCACCTCCACCGCCCAAGCCGCCGGTGACGCCGCCGGAGGTGGCGGTCCGGGTGATGCCCGCTCCCGGCGACCCGGCACCGCCCGCGCGCACCGGTCCGCAGGTGCTGCTGCGCGGACCCGACGGATCCTCGACGCTGGGCAGCACGCAACCGCCCGGCCAGGTGCCCGGTGTGCCCGGCCAGGTGCCCGGTGTGCCCGGCCAGGTGCCAGGTGTGCCCGGCCAGGTGCCCGGTGTGCCCGCCCAGGCGCCGGTGGTGCTGGACCCGCTGCACGGGGTTCCGGTCCAACTGCCCCCGGTCCCGGCCCAGCTGCCGCAGGTCCCGGGCCAGGTCCCGACTCAGGTCGTTCCGCCGGTAGCCGCGCCGGTGCCCGGAATGCCCACCGGTCCAACCGCTTCCGACGTACACGGGGTAGCGCCCCTGCCGGCCGCCGGTGAGCAGGTAGTCCCAGTCGCGCCGGCGGCACCGGCCGTGCCCGGGATCCCGCGATGAGCCGCGACCCCCGCAGGGCGGCCCCGGAGCGCCGCGCCCGCAAACCGCGTGCCGCCCAGGACGTCAAACAGCCCAAGCGAACTCGGAAACCCAAGCAGGACAAACCCACGCGCGCCCCCGGCACAGCCCACTCGGCCCGGGAGCGGCGCACCCGTCAGGCGGTGGAAGTAGCGAGCCGTGGCGCGTCGTTCGTCTTCCGGCATCGGGCGGGCAATGCCGTCATCTTGATCCTGATGATCGTGGCCGTCACTCAGCTGTTCTACCTGCAGGTGTCCAACGCGCCGCAGCTCAACGCCCAAGCCGCTGGCCAGCTTAAGGTCACCGACGTCGAACGCGCGATCCGCGGCGCCATCGTCGACCGACACAACGACCGGCTGGCCTTCACCATCGAAGCGCGCGCCCTTACCTTCCAGCCCAAGCGAATTCGCCAGCAGCTGGAAGAGGCCAGGAAGAAGTCGCCACACGCGCCGGACCCGCAGGAGCGACTCAAGGACATCGCCAAGGAAGTCGCGGGCAAGCTGAACAACAAGCCGGACGCGGCCGCCCTACTCAAGAAACTGCAGAGTAACGAGACCTTCGTCTACCTGGCCCGCAACGTCGATCCCGCCATCGCACATGCGATCTCGGCCAAGTTCCCCGAGGTCGGCTCGGAGCGCCAGGATCTGCGCCAGTATCCGGGCGGGTCCTTGGCGGCCAACATCGTCGGGGGCATCGACTGGGACGGGCACGGCCTGCTCGGCCTGGAGGACTCGCTGGACGCGGTGCTGGCCGGCACCGACGGATCGGTCACCTACGACCGCGGGTCCGACGGCGTCGTCATCCCCGGCAGCTACCGCAACAGACACAAGGCCGTGCACGGCTCCACCGTCCAGCTCACTCTCGACGACGACATCCAGTTCTACGTCCAGCAGCAGGTGCAGCAGGCCAGGAACGTGTCGGGCGCCCACACCGTGTCGGCGGTCGTGCTGGACGCCAAGACGGGTGAAGTGCTGGCGATGGCCAACGACAACACGTTCGACCCATCGCAGGACATCGGGCGCCAGGGCGACCGGCAACTGGGCAATCTGCCGGTGTCCTCGCCGTTCGAGCCGGGTTCGGTGAACAAGATCATCACCGCCTCGTCGGTGATCGAATACGGGCTGAGCAACCCCGACGAGGTGCTGCAGGTGCCGGGCACCATCTCGATGGGCGGCGTCACCGTGCACGACGCGTGGGAACACGGCGTGATGCCCTACACCACCACCGGTGTCTTCGGAAAGTCGTCCAACGTCGGCACGCTGATGCTGGCGCAGCGGGTGGGACCGGAACGCTTCTACGACATGGTCCGCAAGTTCGGGCTCGGTCAGCGCACCGGCGTTGGGCTGCCCGGCGAGAGCGCGGGCCTGGTGCCGCCGATCGACCAGTGGTCGGGCAGCACCTTCTCCAACCTGCCCATCGGCCAGGGTGTTTCGATGACGCTGCTGCAGATGGCGGGCATGTACCAGGCCATCGCCAACGACGGCGTGCGCATCCCGCCGCGGATCCTCAAGGCCACCATCGCCGCCGACGGAACGCGCACCGAGGAAGCCCGCCCCGAAGGCGTCCGGGTGGTCTCCGCGCAGACCGCCCAGACGGTGCGGCAGATGCTGCGCGCGGTCGTGCAGCAGGACCCGATGGGCTACCAGCAGGGCACCGGCCCGGCCGCCGCGGTCCCCGGCTACCAGATGGCCGGCAAGACCGGCACCGCGCAGCAGATCAACCCGGGCTGCGGCTGCTACTTCGACGATGTGTACTGGATCACCTTCGCCGGCATGGCCACTGTCGACAATCCGCGTTACGTCATCGGCATCATGATGGACAACCCGCAGCGCAACGCCGACGGCACACCGGGGCACTCGGCGGCGCCGCTGTTCCACAACATCGCGGGCTGGCTGATGCAGCGCGAGAACGTGCCGCTGTCACCGGACCCGGGACCACCGCTGACCCTGCAGGCGATGTAGCGCCGACTCGGGCGCGGGAGGTCACCGGCCCGATGGCGGCTGGGTAGGGTGTCAAAGCTGATCCAAGCCGATAATGGCGTTTCGCTCAGCGTCGGACGGGAGGTGATGACGCAGTGGCAGCCGTGCCCACCGATCTGCGTCCCAGCTCCGGCGCGGGCGTGTCGCTGGCCGCGCTGGCCGCCCAGGTCGGCGCCGTGTCCGCGCACGGCGGCACCGTCGCCGACGTGCCCGTCACCGGCGTGACGCTGCGGGGCCAGGATGTGCGCTCCGGCGACCTGTTCGCCGCCCTGCCCGGGTCGGTCACCCACGGTGCCCGCCATGCCGGCGCGGCGATCGAACGCGGCGCCGTCGCGGTGTTGACCGACGCCGACGGGGTGCTCGAAATGGGTTCGCACGCCGACGCCGTCCCGGTCCTGGTGCACCCCGCACCACGCGGCGTGCTGGGTGGCCTGGCTGCCACGGTCTACGGCCGCCCGTCCGACCGGGTCCCGGTCATCGGGATCACCGGCACCTCCGGCAAGACCACCACGACTTATCTGGTCGAAGCGGGTCTGCGGGCCGCGGGCCGGGTCGCCGGCCTGGTCGGCACCATCGGCATCCGCATCGACGGCGTCGACATCCCCAGCGCGCTGACCACCCCGGAGGCCCCCGCGCTGCAAGCCTTGTTCGCTGCGATGGCCGAACGCGGGGTGGACACCGTGGTGATGGAGGTGTCCAGTCACGCGCTGACCCTCGGCCGGGTGGACGGCACCGAATTCTCCGTGGGCGCCTTCACCAACCTGTCGCGCGATCACCTCGACTTCCACCCGAGCATGGAAGCCTATTTCGAGGCCAAGGCGGCGCTGTTCGATCCGGCCTCGGCGTTGCGGGCGCGCACCGTCGTGGTGTGCGTCGACGACGAGGCCGGGCGCGCCATGGCGGCCCGGGCCGGTGACGCGATCACCGTGAGCGTCACCGACGAGCCCGCGCACTGGCGCGCCGTCGACGTCGCACTCAGCGGTGCCGCCGGGCAGGAGTTCACCGCGATCGACCCCGCCGGCGTTCACCACCGTGTGGCGATCAACCTGCCCGGGCATTACAACATCGCCAATTCGCTTGTCGCGCTGGCCATTCTGGATGCCGTCGGGGTATCCCCGGAGCAGGCGGCGCCGGGACTGCGCCAGACCCGGGTCCCGGGACGGCTCGAACAGGTCGACCGCGGTCAGGATTTCCTGGCGCTGGTCGACTACGCCCACAAGCCGGGCGCGCTGCGCGCCGTGCTGACCACCCTGGCCGGGCCGGGCCGGCGGCTGGCGGTGGTGTTCGGCGCAGGCGGCGACCGCGACCCGGGGAAGCGGGCACCGATGGGTGCGGTGGCCGCCGAACTCGCCGACCTGGTCGTCGTCACCGACGACAACCCGCGCAGCGAGGATCCCGCCGCCATCCGCCGCGAGATCCTGGCCGGCGCCACCGCCGGCTCCGGCGTCGGTAAAGCGCCGTCGGTAGTCGAGATCGGTGACCGCCGCGAAGCCATCCGGCACGCTGTGGCCTGGGCCAGGCCCGGCGACGTCGTCCTGATCGCCGGCAAGGGCCATGAGACCGGTCAGCGCGTCGGCGACCAGACCCGCCCGTTCGACGACCGGGTGGAGCTCGCGCAGGCGCTACAGGCGCTGGGGGCCCGCCGATGATCGACCTGACCATCGCCGAGATCGCCGACATCGTCGGCGGGACCCTGTCCGACATCGACCCGGAGCGCGCCGCGGCCACCCGCGTCACCGGCACCGTCGAGTTCGACTCGCGCGCAGTCGGCCCGGGCGGTCTGTTCCTGGCGCTGCCCGGCGCCCGCGCCGATGGGCACGACCACGCGGCCTCAGCGGTGGCGGCGGGCGCCGTCGCGGTGCTGGCCGCCCGTCCGGTCGGGGTCCCCGCCATCGTGGTGGCCCCGCGGGCCGCGGCCGACGACCGGGCCGGAGTGCTCGAGCACGACGCCGACGGATCGGGCGCGGCGGTGCTGGCCGCGCTGGCCCGGCTGGCCCGGAAGGTGGCCGTAGAGCTGGTCGCGGGCGGGCTGACGATCATCGGGATCACCGGCTCGTCGGGCAAGACCTCTACCAAGGACCTGGTGGCCACGGTGCTGGCCCCGTTGGGTGAGGTAGTGGCCCCGCCCGGATCGTTCAACAACGAGCTGGGTCATCCCTGGACGGTGCTGCGGGCCACCCGCGACACCGACTACCTGATTCTGGAGATGTCAGCGCGGCACCCCGGTAATATCGCCGCGCTGGCCGAGATCGCGCCGCCGTCGATCGGCGTGGTCCTCAACGTCGGCACCGCGCACCTCGGCGAGTTCGGCTCCCGCGAAGCCATCGCGCGCACCAAATCCGAACTGCCGCAATCCGTTCCGTCGTCCGGGGTGGTCATTCTCAATGCTGATGACCCGGCCGTGGCGGCGATGGCGGACGTGACCGCGGCCCGGGTGGTCCGGGTCAGCCGCAGCGCCCGGGGTGATATCTGGGCCGGCCCGGTGACGCTGGACGAACTGGCCAGGCCGCAGTTCACCCTGCACGCCGGTGACGAGCAGGCCGACATCCAGCTCGGGGTGTACGGCGACCACCAGGTCAGCAACGCGCTGTGCGCCGCCGCGGTGGCGCTGGAATGCGGTGCCGGCATCGATCAGGTCGCGAGCGCGCTCGCCGCGGCGGGTCCGGTGTCGCGGCACCGGATGCAGGTCACCACCCGCGCCGACGGGGTGACGGTGATCGACGACGCCTACAACGCCAACCCGGACTCAATGCGGGCCGGATTGCAGGCGCTGGCCTGGATCGCGCGCGGCGGCTCGGACCCCGCCGCGGCGGCCCGCCGCAGCTGGGCGGTGCTGGGTGAGATGGCCGAACTCGGGGACGACGCGATATCCGAGCACGATCGCGTCGGCCGGCTCGCGGTGCGATTAGATGTGTCTCGACTCGTTGTCGTGGGAACCGGGAGGCCGATGAGCGCCATGCACCAGGGAGCTGTGATGGAGGGCTCCTGGGGGAGCGAGGCCGTCAGCGTGCCGGACCGCGACGCCGCCTTGGCGCTGCTGCGCGCCGAGGTGCAGCCCGGGGACGTGGTGCTGGTCAAGGCGTCCAACTCGGCCGGGCTGGGGGCGCTGGCCGACGCGCTCGTCGCGACCGGCGACCAGGGGGCGGCCCGCCAGTGAGACAGATCCTGATCGCCGTCGCCATCGCGGTGACCGTGTCCATCCTGCTCACCCCCGCGCTGATCCGGCTGTTCACCAAACAGGGGTTCGGTCACCAGGTCCGCGAGGATGGCCCGCCCACCCACCACAGCAAACGCGGCACTCCGTCGATGGGTGGAGTGGCCATCCTGGCCGGCATCTGGGCCGGCTACCTGGGCGCCCACCTCGCCGGGCTGGCGTTCGACGGCGAGGGCGTGTCCGCCTCCGGGCTGCTGGTGCTGCTGTTGGCGACCGCGCTGGGCGGTGTCGGGTTCATCGACGACCTGATCAAGATCCGCCGCTCGCGCAACCTGGGTCTGAACAAGACGGCCAAGACCATCGGGCAGATCAGCGCGGCCGTGCTGTTCGCGGTGCTGGTGCTGCAGTTTCCCAACAACGCCGGGCTGACCCCGGCCAGCGCCGACCTTTCCTACGTGCGCGAGATCGCCACCGTGACCTTCGCGCCGGCGGTGTTCGTGCTGTTCTGCGTCGTCGTGGTCAGCGCCTGGTCGAACGCGGTCAATTTCACCGACGGGCTGGACGGCTTGGCCGCGGGCTGCATGGCGATGGTCACCGGCGCCTACGTGCTGATCACCTTCTGGCAGTACCGCAACGCCTGCGTCACTGCGCCGGGCTTGGCCTGCTACAACGTGCGCGACCCGCTGGACTTGGCGCTGATCGCCGCCGCCACCGCCGGAGCCTGCATCGGCTTTCTGTGGTGGAATGCCGCGCCGGCCAAGATCTTCATGGGTGACACCGGGTCGCTGGCGCTCGGCGGCATCATCGCCGGGTTGTCGGTGACCAGCCGCACCGAGATGCTCGCCGTCGTGCTCGGTTCGCTGTTCGTCGCCGAGGTCACCTCGGTGGTGCTACAGATCCTGGCCTTCCGCACCACCGGTCGCCGGGTGTTCCGGATGGCCCCGTTCCACCACCACTTCGAGCTGGTCGGCTGGGCCGAAACCACGGTGATCATCCGGTTCTGGTTGCTCACCGCGATCACCTGCGGGCTGGGGGTCGCCCTGTTCTACGGTGAGTGGCTTTCCACGATCGGCGCCTGACGTGTTGGACCCCTTGGCGCCCGGTGCGCCGGTGCTGATCGCCGGGGCGCGGGTGACCGGCCGTGCGCTGCTGGCCGCCCTGACCCGGTTCGGTGCCGCGCCGACGCTGTGCGACGACGATCCCGCGATGCTGGCCCCGCACGCCGACAACGGCGTGGCGACGCTGGACCCTGCCACCGCGGCCAACCGGATCGCCGAATTCGCGCTGGTGGTGACCAGTCCCGGTTTCCAGCCGACCACGCCGGTGCTGGCCTCCGCCGCCGCGGCGGGCGTGCCCATCTGGGGCGACGTCGAGCTGGCCTGGCGGCTCGACGCCGCCGGGCACTACGGGCCGCCGCGGCGCTGGCTGGTGGTCACCGGGACCAACGGCAAGACCACCACCACGTCGATGCTGCACGACATGCTGGTGGCCGGCGGGCTGCGCAGCCTGCTGTGCGGCAACATCGGCGACCCGGTGCTCGATGTGCTGGACCAGCCCGCCGATGTGCTGGCCGTGGAGCTGTCCAGCTTCCAGCTGTTCTGGGCACCCTCGTTGCGGCCCGAGGCCGGCGTGGTGCTCAACATCGCCGAGGACCACCTGGACTGGCACCACACCATGGCCGACTACACCGCGGCCAAGGCGCGGGTGCTGACCGGGCGGGTCGCCGTTCTCGGGCTGGATGACGCCCGGGCGGCCGCCCTGCGCGAGACCGCCCCGGCCCCGATCCGCGTCGGCTTCCGGCTGGGCGAACCGGGGGAGGGGGAGCTCGGCGTCCGCGACGGGCAGCTGGTCGACCGCGCGTTCGCCGACGAATTGCCGTTGCTACCGGTTTCTTCGCTGCCCGTGCCGGGGCCCGTCGGTGTGCTCGACGCCCTGGCGGCGGCCGCGCTCGCACGCAGCGTCGGGGTGCCCGCCGAGGCGATAGCTCGGGCGCTGGTCGCCTTCAAACTCGGCCGGCATCGTTCCGAGGTGGTGGCCGTCGTCGACGGCGTCACCTATGTCGACGATTCCAAGGCCACCAACCCGCACGCCGCCGAAGCGTCCGTGCTGGCCTACCCGCGGGTGGTGTGGCTGGCCGGCGGCCTGCTCAAGGGAGCATCCGTGGACGCGGAGGTCTCGCGCATCGCGTCGCGGCTGGTCGGGGCGGTGCTCATCGGCCGCGATCGCGCAGAGGTTGCCGAGGCGTTATCACGACACGCGCCCGATGTCCCCGTCGTACAGGTTGTTACAGGCGAGGATGTTGAGATGCATGCGACTGCTGAGGCTCTTGTTACAAATGTGACACAAGTGAATGACGGTGCTGAGACCATCGGTACTCGCGTGATGACCGCCGCGGTGGCCGCGGCCCGGGAGTTGGCCAAACCCGGCGACACGGTGTTGCTGGCGCCGGCCGGCGCGTCGTTCGACCAGTTCAGCGGATACGCCGCACGTGGCGACGCCTTCGCGTCCGCCGTACGCGCCGCGGCTCGGTAGGCGGGGTGGCTAAGGCATTCTCCCGGCTTCGTCGCCGGGACAAGGCAGAGCAAGTGCTCGAGGCGGACGCGTCGGCGGACGCGCAGGACGAGGCTCAGGACGAGGTGGGGGACCCCGAACCGGTTCCCGAGACAGCCTCCGACCCGGACGCCGGGACACCGGCCGAAAAGGTGTCCGACAAAACGCCCAAACCCGAACGTGTCGGCCCGCGCACCCGCTTCGGCGCCTGGCTGGGCCGCCCCATGACGTCGTTCCACCTGATCATCGCTGTCGCCGCGTTGCTGACCACGCTGGGCCTGATCATGGTGTTGTCCGCGTCCGGGGTGCGGTCCTACGACGACGACGGGTCGGCGTGGGTGATCTTCGGCAAGCAGGTGATGTGGACGGTTGTGGGCCTGATCGGCTGCTACGTCGCCTTGCGGATGTCGGTGCGGTTCATGCGGCGCATTGCGTTCTCCAGCTTCGCGTTCACCATCGTGTTGCTGGTTCTGGTGCTCGTCCCGGGAATCGGCAAGGAGGCCAACGGCTCCCGCGGTTGGTTCGTGATCGCCGGATTCTCCATGCAGCCCTCCGAGTTGACCAAGATGGCGTTCGCGATCTGGGGTGCGCACCTGCTGGCCGCCCGGCGCATGGAGCGGGCCTCGTTGCGCGAGATGCTGATCCCGCTGGTGCCGGCCGCGATCGTGGCGCTGACGCTGATCGTGCTGCAGCCCGACCTGGGCCAGACGGTCTCGCTGGGCATCATCCTGCTCGGTTTGCTCTGGTACGCCGGGTTCCCGCTGAAGGTGTTCCTCGCCTCCTTGGCGCTGGTCTTCGTCGCCGGCGGAATACTGGCGGTGTCGGCCGGCTACCGGTCGGACCGGGTGCGGTCCTGGCTCAACCCCGAAGACGACCCGATGGACTCCGGCTACCAG
Organism: Mycobacterium asiaticum; assembly: GCF_001673635.1. Lineage (GTDB taxonomy): Bacteria > Actinomycetota > Actinomycetes > Mycobacteriales > Mycobacteriaceae > Mycobacterium > Mycobacterium asiaticum_C. The sequence goes on along the minus strand of NZ_LZMH01000083.1, from coordinate 31,951 downwards.
GCCCGGCAGGCCAAGTACGCGCTGGCCCACGGCGGCATCTTCGGTGACGGCCTGGGCCAGGGCGTGGCGAAGTGGAACTATCTGCCCAACGCGCACAACGACTTCATCTTCGCGATCATCGGCGAGGAGCTGGGCCTGATCGGGGCGGTCGGTCTGCTGGGCCTGTTCGGGCTGTTCGCCTACACCGGCATGCGGATCGCGCGACGCTCGGCCGACCCGTTCCTGCGCCTGCTGACCGCGACCACCACCCTGTGGGTGCTGGGCCAGGCGTTCATCAACATCGGCTATGTGATCGGGTTGCTGCCGGTCACCGGCCTGCAGCTGCCGCTGATCTCCGCGGGTGGGACGTCCACGGCGGCGACACTGACCCAGATCGGCATCATCGCCAGCGCCGCCCGGCACGAACCCGAGGCGGTGGCGGCGTTGCGGGCTGGGCGCGACGACAAGGTCAATCGGTTGCTGCGGTTGCCGCTGCCCGAGCCGTACTCGCCGAGCCGTCTCGAGGCGTTCCGCGACCGCAAGCGCCCGCACCCCAAGCCGGCCCCACAGCCGGCCCGCCGCGCACCCCGCGAGGCGACCCGGCGGGCGGGCGGGCGGCCGCAGCCGGCGGTGTCGCGTTCGGCGGATCGGTCCAACCGCCGATCTGGGGGTACCGCTCATTTGCGGGAAAGGCAAAATGGAGCGGGTCAGCAGTACGCCGGCCCGCGCCGCAGCCGGCGCGTGCGTGCATTGGAAGGTCAGCGTTACGGGTGAATGACCAGGTCAGGCAATCGGCCGGCGGGCTAGGGGCTCATCCCCTGCCCGCCGGTGCCGCGTTATCGGTGGTGCTTGCCGGCGGTGGCACCGCCGGCCACGTGGAGCCCGCGATGGCCGTCGCCGACGCGCTGACCGCGCTGGAGCCGCGGGTCCGGATCACCGCCCTGGGCACCGCCCGCGGGCTGGAGACGCGGCTGGTGCCCGAACGCGGCTATGACCTCGAGCTGATCACGCCGGTGCCGTTGCCGCGCAAACCCAGCGGCGACCTGGCCCGGCTGCCACCGCGGGTCTGGCGCGCGGTGCGCGAGACCCGGGCGGTGCTGGACAACGTGCAAGCCGACGTCGTCGTTGGTTTCGGCGGCTACGTGGCGCTGCCCGCCTACCTGGCCGCCCGCGGATTGCCCGGGGGACGGCGCCGCCGCATCCCGGTGGTGATCCACGAAGCCAATGCGCGAGCCGGGATCGCCAACCGCGTCGGCGCCCGCAGCGCGGACCGCATCCTGTCCGCGGTGCCCGATTCGGGGCTGCGGCGCGCCGAGGTGGTCGGAGTACCGGTGCGGGCGACGATCACGGCGCTGGACCGGACCGCGTTGCGGGCCGAGGCCCGCGCTCACTTCGGCTTCGCCGACGACGCGCGGGTGTTGCTGGTGTTCGGCGGTTCGCAGGGCGCGGTGTCGCTGAACCGAGCGGTGTCGGCGGCCGCCACCGATCTGGCCGCGGCGGGCGTGTCCGTCCTGCACGCGCACGGCCCCAAGAACACCCTTGAGCTGCGCACACCCGATCCCGGCGACCCGCCCTACGTCGCGGTGCCCTACCTGGACCGGATGGACCTGGCCTACTCCGCCGCCGACCTGGCGATCTGCCGATCCGGTGCGATGACGGTGGCCGAGGTTTCGGCCGTCGGGCTGCCGGCCATCTACGTGCCGCTGCCGATCGGCAACGGTGAGCAGCGCCTCAACGCGCTGCCGGTCGTCAACGCCGGCGGCGGCATGCTGGTCGCCGACGCCGACCTGACACCGGAACTGGTGGCGCGGGAAGTGGCCGGGCTGCTCACCGATGCCCCCCGGCTGGCAGCGATGACCACCGCCGCGGCGCAGGTCGGACACCGCGACGCGGCGCAGCAGGTCGCCCAGGCGGCGCTCGAGCTGGCCCGCCGGACCCCGTCGAGCCGGTCGGCCGGGGGCCGGCCGTGACCGCCGAGCAGTTGCCCGCCGAGCTGCAGCGGGTGCACATGGTCGGCATCGGCGGAGCCGGCATGTCCGGCGTCGCCCGCATCCTGCTGGATCGGGGCGGGCTGGTCTCGGGGTCGGATGCCAAGGAGTCGCGGGGGATCCACGCGCTGCGGGCGCGCGGCGCGCTGATCCGCATCGGTCACGACGCGTCGTCGCTGGATCTACTGCCCGGCGGCGTCACCGCGGTGATCACCACCCACGCCGCCATTCCGAAGACCAACCCGGAACTGGTCGAGGCACGTCGTCGCGGCATTCCCGTGGTGTTGCGCCCGGCGGTGCTGGCCAAGCTCATGGCCGGGCGGACCACCCTGATGGTCACCGGCACGCACGGCAAGACGACCACGACCTCGATGCTGATCGTCGCGCTGCAGCACTGCGGGCGCGACCCGTCGTTCGCGGTCGGTGGCGAGCTGGGGGAGGCCGGCACCAACGCCCACCACGGCAGCGGCGACTACTTCGTCGCCGAGGCCGACGAGAGCGACGGCACCCTGCTGGAATACACCCCGAACGTCGCCGTCGTCACCAATATCGAGTCCGACCACCTGGACTTCTACGGCAGCACCGACGCCTACGTCGGGGTGTTCGACTCGTTCGTGGAGCGGCTTGCGCCCGGGGGCGCCCTGGTGGTGTGCACCGACGACCCGGGCTCAGCCGCGCTGGCCCAACGCACCGCCGAGCTGGGGATCCGGGTGCTGCGCTACGGGTCGGTGTCCAACTTGTCCGAGCCGCAGGCCGCGACCCTGGTGTCCTGGGAGCAACGCGGCACCGAAGCCGTCGCGCACATTCGGCTCGCCGGCGAGGCCCAACAGCGGGTGATGCGGTTGTCGGTGCCCGGTCGGCACATGGCTCTCAACGCGCTGGCCGCGCTGCTGGCCGCCACCGAGATCGGCGCGCCGGTCGAGGACGTGCTGGACGGATTGGCCGCATTCGAAGGCGTGCGCCGCCGCTTCGAACTGGTCGGCACCGCGCACGGGGTGCGGGTGTTCGACGACTACGCCCACCATCCGACCGAGATCGCCGCCACCCTGGCCGCGGTGCGAGCGCTGGTCCAGCAGAGCGGCGGCGGCCGGTCCCTGGTGGTGTTTCAGCCGCACTTGTATTCGCGCACAAAGGCTTTCGCTCAGGAGTTCGGTGCGGCGCTGAACGGTGCGGACGAGGTGTTCGTGCTCGACGTGTACGGTGCGCGCGAGCAGCCGCTGGCCGGCATCAGCGGCGCCAGCGTCGCCGAACACGTCGGCGTGCCCGTCCATTACCTGCCGGACTTCTCCACGGTGGCGCGGCAGGTGGCCGCTGCAGCCGGTGCCGGCGACGTCGTCGTCACCATGGGCGCAGGCGACGTGACCATGCTGGGGCCTGAGATCGTGACCGAGCTGCGGCTGCGGGCAAACCGCGGCGCGCCCGGGCGCCCGGGGGTCCTGCAGTGACCGAGCCCCCCGACGGTCAGCCGACCGACCTGGTGGCGAACGGCCCGGCCCAGGAGCCGGCCGCAGAACCGGCGGAGCCGGCCGCCGAGGCGAACGCCGCCGAGGAGTCGGCCACCGAACCGATCACCACCGCGCAGACCCAGGAACAGGCCGAGCCGGGCTCCGAGGTCGCTTCGGACCCCGGTAAAGAAGAGGACTTCGAGGGTCCGCGCCGGCGTGCCCGCCGCGAGCGCGCCGAACGCCGCGCCGCCCAGGCCCGCGCCATGGCGATCGAACATGCCCGCCGCGAGGCCAAGCGGCGCGCCCGGGGCCACGTCCACACCGAGCCCAAACCCGTTGCGCGCGGGGTTGTTCGGGGCTTGAAGATGCTGCTGGCGACGATCCTGCTGCTGGTGGTCGGCGTCGGCCTGGCGCTGATCCTCTATTTCACGCCGGCGATGTCGGCCCGCAGCATCGTCGTCACCGGCACCGGCGTGGTGACCCGGGAGGACGTGCTGGACGCCGCACGGGTGCGGATCGGCACGCCGCTGCTGCAGATCAACACCAATGAGGTCGCCGACCGGGTGGCGGCCATCCGGCGGGTGGCCAGCGCGCGGGTGCAGCGGCAGTATCCGTCGGCGCTGCGGATCACCATCGTGGAGCGGGTCCCGGTGGTGGTGAAGGACTTTCCGGACGGCCCGCATTTGTTCGATCGCGACGGTGTTGATTTCGCGACCGATCCGCCGCCGCCGGCGCTGCCCTATATCGAGGTCGAAAACCCTGGCCCCACCGATCCCGCCACCCTGGCGGCGTTGAAGGTGCTGATGGCGCTGCGGCCGGAGGTCGCCGGTCAGGTGGGCCGGATCGCGGCCCCGTCGGTGTCGTCGATCACGCTCACCCTGTCCGACGGGCGGGTGGTGATCTGGGGAACCACCGACCGGGCCGACGAGAAGGCCGAGAAGCTGTCGGCGTTGCTGACGCAGCCGGGCCGCACCTATGACGTGTCCAGCCCCGACCTACCCACAGTTAAGTAGCGCGAGCAGACGCGAAAGCCCCCATTTCGTGCCGAAATGAGGGGCTTTCGCGTCTGCTCGCGCAAGCAACGCAACGAAAAATTACGTGTGGCGCGTCGGCGCGCCTGCACGGCTAGTGCCCGTCGTACCCATACGGTTCTGGTTACGCGGAACTACTTGACATAACTCTAACTCTATGGTTGAGGTTGAGGGTTTTGCAAGCAGACACACCGCAGCGGACTAGGGAACGAAGCCCATCAGGGAGGAAGACGAATGATGACCCCCCCACATAACTATCTGGCCGTCATCAAGGTCGTGGGCATTGGTGGTGGCGGCGTCAACGCCGTCAACCGGATGATCGAGCAAGGCCTCAAGGGCGTCGAGTTCATCGCGATCAACACCGACGCGCAGGCCTTGTTGATGAGCGACGCCGACGTCAAGCTGGACGTCGGCCGCGACTCCACGCGCGGGCTGGGCGCCGGCGCCGACCCCGAAGTCGGCAAGAAGGCCGCCGAGGACGCCAAGGAGGAGATCGAGGAGCTGTTGCGCGGCGCCGACATGGTGTTCGTGACGGCGGGCGAGGGCGGCGGCACCGGCACCGGCGGCGCGCCCGTCGTCGCCAGCATCGCCCGCAAACTCGGGGCGTTGACCGTCGGCGTGGTCACCCGGCCGTTCTCCTTCGAGGGCAAGCGGCGCAGCAACCAGGCCGAGAATGGTATCGCGGCGCTGCGGGAAAGCTGCGACACCCTGATCGTCATCCCCAACGACCGGCTGCTGCAGATGGGCGACGCCGCGGTGTCGTTGATGGACGCCTTCCGCAGCGCCGACGAGGTGCTGCTCAACGGTGTCCAGGGCATCACTGACCTGATCACCACGCCGGGTCTGATCAACGTCGACTTCGCCGACGTCAAGGGGATCATGTCCGGCGCTGGCACCGCCCTGATGGGTATCGGCTCGGCGCGCGGGGAGGGCCGCTCACTCAAGGCCGCCGAGATCGCCATCAACTCGCCGTTGCTGGAAGCCTCGATGGAAGGCGCCCAGGGCGTGCTGATGTCCATTGCCGGCGGCAGTGACCTCGGTTTGTTCGAGATCAACGAGGCGGCCTCGCTGGTGCAGGACGCCGCCCACCAGGACGCCAACATCATCTTCGGCACGGTCATCGACGACTCGCTCGGCGACGAGGTGCGCGTCACGGTGATCGCGGCGGGCTTCGACGCCGGGCCCGGCCGCACGCCGGTCACCGGCACCGAGACCGGCGGCGCGCATCGCATCGAGTCGGCCAAGGCCGGCAAGCTCACGTCCACGTTGTTCGAGCCGGTCGACGCCGTCAGCGTCCCGATTCACACCAACGGCGCGACGCTGAGCATCGGCGGTGACGACGACGACGTCGACGTGCCGCCCTTCATGCGCCGCTGAGGTCTCGTTTTGCTTGCCAGTACGCGACAAACCGAGCGCGGCCTGACGTCGATGCATCCTGGCGGGCAACGGGTTCCGGATACTGGGCACGTGAGCGTTCGTATCCGGCGGGTGACCACCACCCGCGCGGGCGGTGTGTCGAAACCGCCGTTCGACACCTTCAACCTCGGTGATCACGTCGGTGACGACCCGGAGGCCGTGCGGGCCAACCGATCTCGGCTGATCGCGGCCACCGGCCTGCCCGCCGACCGAGTGGTGTGGATGAACCAGGTGCACGGCACCCGGATCGAGGTGGTCGACAGACCGCCGGGTGACCCGCTGCCCGACACCGACGGCGTGGTCACCGCAACGCCCCGGTTGGCCCTGGCCGTGGTGACGGCCGATTGTGTGCCGGTGCTGCTGGCCGACGCGCGGGCCGGCGTCATCGGGGCGGTGCACGCCGGTCGCGTCGGGGCGCAGCACGGCGTGGTGCCCCGGGCGGTCGAGGCGATGCTGGGGTTGGGTGCGCAGACCGGCGACATCTCCGCCCTGCTCGGGCCGGCGGTCAGCGGCCCCAACTACGAAGTGCCTGCGCAGATGGCCGCCGAGGTGGAGGCGGCGCTGCCGGGCAGCCGCACCACCACCGCGAAGGGCACCCCCGGGCTGGACCTGCGTGCCGGAATCGCCGCTCAGCTACGTGATTTGGGTGTGACATCCATCGAGGTCGATCCACGCTGCACGGTGGCCGACCCGACGCTGTTCAGCCACCGGCGCGCTGCGCCGACGGGCCGGCTGGCGTCGCTGGTGTGGATGGAATGACCGCGATGGCGGTGGAGGACTCAGCGCAAACAGAGCGCCAATCGGAATTGACGCGCGCGTTGGCGGCAGTCCGTTCACGCCTGGCGCGGGCCGCCGAGGCCGCCGGCCGCAATGTTGCCGAAATTGAACTTCTGCCGATTACCAAATTCTTCCCAGCAACCGATGTTGCGATTTTGTCCCGATTGGGATGTCGGGCCGTTGGCGAATCCCGAGAACAGGAAGCCGCGGCCAAGGTGACCGAACTCACCCGCTTGTTGGCGGGATCGCAGCACGGCGACTCGCGGGAAATGCAGTGGCACATGGTCGGCCAGATTCAGCGCAAGAAGGCCCGCGCGCTGGCCCGCTGGGCACACACGGCGCATTCCGTCGACAGCCCACAGCTGGTGACCGCTCTGGACCGGGCGGTCGCAGGCGCGCTGGCCGAACACCGCCGCAGCAAGCCGCTGCGCATCTACGTTCAGGTCAGCCTGGACGGGGATGTGTCGCGGGGCGGTGTCGACAACGCCGCGCCCGGCGCGGTGGATGAAATCTGCGCGCAGGTGGACCGTGCCGAGAGCCTGGAATTGATCGGACTGATGGGCATCCCGCCGCTGGACTGGGAGCCCGAACGGGCCTTTGACCAGCTGCAATCGGAGCACAGTCGGGTGTGTGAGCACTTTCCACACGCCGTCGGTCTGTCCGCCGGCATGTCGAATGACTTGGAAATCGCCGTCAAACACGGTTCGACGTGTGTGCGTGTCGGTACCGCGCTATTGGGTCAACGGCGGCTACCGTCACCGTGAATAGTCACTGTAGTCACACCTTCATCACAGACAACAAAAATCCCAGGCTACTAAGGGGCAACGATGAGCACACTGCACAAGGTCAAGGCCTACTTCGGGATGGCACCGATGGAGGATTACGACGACGAGTATTACGACGACCGCACCCCGTCACGGGGATATCCGCGACCCCGATTCGACGACGAATACGGCCGTTATGAAGGACGCGACCGCGATTACGACGACCCGCGTCGTGACCCGCGACCCGACCTGCGGGCAGAGCCCGTCGATTACCCGCCGCCCAGCAGCTACCGCGGCGGCTACGCCGACGAGCCGCGCTTCCAGCCTCGCGAGTTCGACCGCCCCGACATGGGCCGGCCGCGCCTGGGCTCGTGGTTGCGCAACTCCACCCGGGGCGCGCTGGCGATGGACCCGCGCCGGATGGCGATGATGTTCGAAGAAGGGCATCCGCTGTCGAAGATCACCACGCTGCGGCCCAAGGACTACAGCGAGGCGCGCACGATCGGCGAGCGGTTCCGCGACGGCACCCCGGTGATCATGGACCTGGTGTCGATGGACAACGCTGATGCCAAGCGGCTGGTCGACTTCGCGGCCGGCCTGGCCTTCGCGCTGCGCGGCTCGTTCGACAAGGTCGCGACCAAGGTGTTCCTGCTGTCGCCCGCGGACGTCGACGTGTCCCCGGAGGAGCGCCGGCGGATCGCCGAAACCGGTTTCTACGCTTACCAATAACCCCACTGACTGCTGCTCGGCCCGGTAGGTCACAGGTGACTGACCGGGCCGAGACGTTTGCCGGACCCGCTCGTCGGATGTGGGCGCCGGCGCGGGGTCGGTAGGCTGGCGGTCGCCGGCATTGTTGGCGGCGACACGTGTTTCGTCATCCTCATCGATAAGGTCGGGCTCTCGTTGGTGCTGTTCTTTCAGATCCTCGGGTTTGTGCTGTTCACCTTCTGGTTGCTGCTCATCGCCCGGGTGGTCATTGAGTGGATCCGTTCGTTCAGTCGTGACTGGCGTCCCACGGGCGTCACGGTCGTGATCCTCGAGATCATCATGTCGATCACCGATCCGCCGGTGAAGTTGCTCCGTCGGCTCATCCCACAGATCACCATCGGCGCCGTCCGACTCGACCTGTCCATCCTGGTGCTGTTGCTTGTCGCGTTCATCGGCATGCAGCTTGCGTTCAGCGCCGCCGCCTGAATCCCGGCGGACTTTTCGAGCCTTCCCAACCCGGAGAAAAGAGACGGTTCGGCCACGATTCGGAGACAAGTTTGGTGCGCGTGATTTTCAAATCTAAGAAACGTGATTTATTGGCTTAGAGATTGAAATTGCTCCTTATTTATTACTCCAATCGGCAACCGCCGAGTCTGGTGTGACAGGATGGGCGGCAGTTGCACGACGGCTACCGTTACGTTCTAGACTTTCCAGATCGTTCGACCGTCCAGGGAACTTGAGGGGACAAAGAATGCCGCTTACACCTGCCGACGTCCACAATGTGGCGTTCAGTAAGCCGCCTATCGGCAAACGCGGGTACAACGAAGATGAGGTCGACGCCTTCCTTGACCTGGTTGAGAACGAGCTGACCCGGCTCATCGAGGAGAACTCGGATCTGCGTCAGCGGATCGCCGAGCTGGACCAGGAGTTGGCCGCTGGCGGCGGGGGTGGCGCCGCGGCTCCGACGGTTGCTCAGCCGATCCCGTCCTACGAGCCCGAGCCCGAACCGGTCAAGCCGGCGCCGGTCGCAGCCCCGGCCCAGCCCAGCAGCAGCAACGAGGAACAGGCGCTCAAGGCCGCCCGCGTCCTCAGCCTGGCCCAGGACACGGCGGACCGCCTGACCAGCACCGCCAAGGCCGAGTCGGACAAGATGCTCGCCGACGCCCGCGCCAATGCCGACCAGATCCTCAGCGAGGCCCGGCACACCGCCGAGACCACGGTCTCCGAGGCGCGCCAGCGTGCGGACGCCATGCTCGCCGACGCCCAGTCCCGCTCCGAGACGCAGCTGCGTCAGGCGCAGGAAAAGGCCGACGCCCTGCAGGCCGACGCCGAACGCAAGCACTCCGAGATCATGGGGACCATCAACCAGCAGCGCACGGTGCTGGAAGGTCGTCTCGAGCAGTTGCGGACCTTCGAGCGGGAATACCGCACGCGGCTCAAGACCTACCTCGAGTCTCAGCTGGAAGAGCTCGGCCAGCGCGGGTCGGCAGCTCCGGTCGACTCCAGCGCCGACGCCGGCGGCTTCGACCAATTCAACCGAGGAAACAACTAGCCGGGAGCCGGCTGGGCGTGCGGCGGGCCTGACGCCCGCCGCCATTGACCTACACCGGCCGGAGGGTGACCAATGCTGATCATTGCTCTCGTACTCGCCCTCATCGGGCTCGTCGCCCTGGTGTTCGCGGTCGTGACCAGCAACGAGCTGGTGGCGTGGGTCTGTATCGGTGCCAGCGTGCTCGGTGTGATCCTGTTGATCGTCGACGCGGTGCGGGAACGTCAGCACCGCGACGCCGACGGCCAGGACCAAGAAGACGACGAGACCGGTGACGACGCCGGCGACGCAACCGAGCGAGCCGAGTCTGAGGCCGTCGACTACCCCGAAGAGGCCGACGGCTCCGAAACGGACGCCGAATCCGCGGCAACGCGCGACGAGGGCGCCAAGTAGTCAGCCCGCCGGGGCGCCGCCGGTCGGCGTGGCCAGCAGTTCGCGTACCTCGTCGTCGCTGACCTGGTGGAAATCCGCATAGACCTGTCCGACAGCATCGAACGCGGCGGGCATGGTCGCGCACACCACATCGTCAGCCTCCGCGGAGAGCTGCCGGCAGGCCGACAGCGGCCCGACCGGGACGGCGACGACCACCTGCTGCGGTCGGTCGGCCCGCACCGCTCGCACCGCGGCCAGCATGCTCGCCCCGGTGGCGATGCCGTCATCGACGAGGATCACCACGCGATCGGCCGGATCGGCCACCGGGCGCCCGCCGCGGTATGCCTGCTCCCGACGCTCGAGTTCGGCGGACTCGCTGTCGATGACCGCGCGGATCTGCTCGTCGCCGATGCCCAGGCTGGACACCACGTCGTCGTTCATCACCACTCGGCCGCCGCTGGCCAGCGCGCCCATCGCCAACTCCGGCCAGTGCGGCACCCCGAGCTTGCGAACCAGGAACACGTCGAGGTCGGCGCCCAGCGCCGCGGCCACCTCCCACGCGACGGGCACACCACCGCGAGCCAGGCCCAGCACCAGCACGCCAGGTTTCCCGCGGTAGGGCGCCAGGGCGTCGGCAAGCACGCGACCGGCCTCCCGGCGGTCACGAAACCTTCGGGTGGCAGTGCGCCGCAGGAAGCGACTGGGTGGATTCATGGTCGTACTTTCGGCTGCTGGCAACACCAGCCTACGACCGAACACCCCCGCGAGCAGACGCTACAGCACCCATTTCGTGCCGAAATGAGGTGCTTTTGCGTCTGCTCGCGATAGGGCCACAAGGGTGTCCGAGGGGGGACTTGAACCCCCACGCCCATTAGTAGGGCACTAGCACCTCAAGCTAGCGCGTCTGCCATTCCGCCACTCGGACCAGACCAACTGAGTTGGCAGCTAAGGTTATCGGATCGAATCACACCGGCCCAATCGGCCTCGACGACACCAGCTGCAGACCAGTGGTAGTAAGGGTGACTGTGACCCGTGAGATTGGGGCGAGCGCGGCGCCCGGCGACCCGAGCGGCTCGACCGATCCGACCGATCAAGTCGCCGGGGTGGTCAGCCGGCTGATCCAATTCGACACCACCAACACCGGCGACCTCGAGACGACCAAGGGCGAGGCCGAGTGCGCCCGGTGGATCGCCGAACAACTCGCCGAGGTCGGCTATCACACCGAGTACGTCGAGTCGGGCGCGCCGGGCCGGGGCAACGTGTTCGCCCGCCTGCCCGGCGCTGACCCCTCGCGCGGCGCCCTGCTCATCCACGGGCACCTCGACGTGGTGCCCGCCGAACCCGCCGATTGGAGCGTGCACCCGTTCTCCGGGGCGATCGAGGATGGCTACGTCTGGGGTCGCGGCGCCGTCGACATGAAGGACATGGTCGGCATGACGCTGGTGCTGGCCCGGCACTTCAAGCGCGCCGGCATCGTCCCGCCCCGCGATCTGGTCTTCGCGTTTTTGGCCGACGAAGAACACGGCGGCACCTACGGGGCGCAATGGCTGGTCAACAACCGGCCCGACCTGTTCGAGGGCGTCACCGAGGCGATCGGCGAGGTCGGCGGATTCTCCCTGACGGTGCCGCGCCGCGATGGCGGTGAGCGCCGTCTCTATCTGGTGGAGACGGCCGAGAAGGGCATCCAGTGGATGCGGCTCACGGCCCGGGGCCGGGCCGGACATGGGTCGATGGTGCATGACAACAACGCTGTCGTCGCCCTCGCCGAAGTCGTCGCGCGCCTGGGCCGTCATCAGTTTCCCCTGGTGGTCACCGACACGGTCGCCGAATTTCTGGCCGCCGTCAGCGAGGAAACCGGCCTCACGTTCGATATCACCTCGCCCGACCTCGACGGCGTGATCGACAAACTCGGCCCGATGGCCCGGATGCTCAAGGCGGTGCTGCACGACACCGCGAATCCGACCATGCTCAAGGCGGGCTACAAAGCCAACGTGGTGCCGGCGACGGCGGAGGCGATAATCGACTGCCGCGTGCTGCCCGGCCGGCTGGCGGCGTTCGAGGCCGAGGTGGACGCATTGCTGGGTCCCGACGTCACCCGGGAATGGATCAGGAACCTGACACCCTATGAGACGTCATTCGACGGCGAACTGGTCGATGCGATGAACGCCGCGGTGCTGGCGGTCGACCCGGACGGCCGGACGGTGCCGTATATGCTGTCCGGCGGAACCGACGCAAAGTCGTTCATGCGCTTGGGAATTCGCTGCTTCGGGTTCAGCCCGCTGCGGCTGCCGCCGGACCTGGATTTCTCGTCGCTGTTCCATGGCGTCGATGAGCGGGTACCCATCGACGCACTGAAGTTCGGCACCCAGGTGCTGGCGCACTTCCTCACTCACTGCTGATCACACGAGAGGACTGACTATGAGCGTGCCCAATCCCTACGACGCGCTGCCGGATCTGCCGTCGTTCACCTTGACCTCGGAGTCGATCAACGACGGACAGCCGCTGGACAACGCGCAAGTCAGCGGAATCATGGGCGCAGGCGGCGAGGACGTCAGCCCGCAGCTCAGCTGGTCGGGCTTCCCGGAAGGGACCCGCAGCTTCGCCGTCACCGTCTACGACCCCGACGCCCCGACGGCATCCGGGTTCTGGCACTGGGCGGTGGCCAACCTGCCCGCCGATGTCACCGAGTTGCCGGCCGGCGCCGGCGATGGCAGTGACCTGCCCGGTGGCGCGCTGACACTGGCCAACGACGCCGGACAGCGCCGCTACATCGGCGCCGCGCCGCCGCCCGGCCACGGTCCGCACCGCTACTACGTCGCCGTGCATGCGGTCGACGTCGACAAGCTCGATCTGCCGGCCGACGCCACCCCGGCCTACCTGGGCTTCAACCTGTTCCAGCACGCGATCGCCCGGGCCGTCATCCACGCGACCTACGAACAGACCTGACCGCGCGTTGCGTGCCGGCGTGCTCGTCCTGCCGGGCGGCAAGATGCGCAGCACCGAGCCGTCGCGCTGGTGGCAGCCCGCTAACCTGCGAATGCTGTTGTTGGCCAGCGCATTACGACCCCGGCTGGGTCGCGACGTGAAGGTGGTGCGGGTGCAGTACCGGTTGCGCGGCTGGAACAGCCCGCGGCAGGACCCGGTCCAAGACGCCGCCGCCGCACTGCGACAAATGCGTGCCCGTTACGGGCCCAAAGAGGTTGTGCTGGTGGGCCATTCGATGGGCGGGCGGGTCGCGGCGCACCTCGCATCCGAAGGCGGCATCGCGGCAGTGGTGGCGCTGGCGCCGTGGTGGTACGGCGACAAGGCCGACCTGATCCCGGTGGGTACGCGGCTGCTGGTGCTGCACGGTACCGCCGACACCCGCACCGACCCAGAGGTCTCCCGCGTCCAGGCCGGGCGCGCCCGGCGCCGTGGGGTGGATGCGCACTGGGTGGGCATCGAGGGCGTCGGTCACCACATGATCCGGCAATGGCGCCAATGGCACCGCCGCACAGCGGATTTCGTCGCGGAATCGCTCGATCTACTCCGATGAGATGGCGGTGGCGACCGCTCGCGGCAGATCCACCAGCAGCGCCGGAACGGCACCGCCGAGGGTCAGGCCCGGGACGGTGATCGTCAGCGGCACGTTGGCGCCGGTCGCCGGGATGTCCACCTGCAGCGTCGCTGAAATCGGTTGGGCGGACGTCAGAATCCCGGTGAAGGGCACGTGCAGCACCACGGGTGCGCCGATGCCGATCGGGATGGGGGTCAGGATCGGTGGCAGGCCCGGCAGCCCCACCGGAATCGTGACCGTCGCCGTCAACGGCACCGCGATGTCGACGACCACGTTGCCGTTCAGGAAGCCGTCCAGAACGTAGGCGGGCATATCGATCAGCGCCCCGAGGGCTCCGACCGCGTTGCCGGCCTGCAGCGCGGACCCGAAAGCCGTCGCGCCGGTCGCCAGCCCGTCCAGGGTCGCGATCGGCCAACCGATGAGCGCCGACCCCACCGGCATCAGTGCGGTGCCGGTCGCGTTGACGAAGTGCTGGCCGATCGCGCGGGGGATGGTGCCCGGCGGCAACAGGTCCACCAGGTCCTGCTGCAGCGAGCCCGGCGCGGACAGCAGCGGCAGCAGGTCGCCCGCCGGGCCGCGGACGTTGACGGTAGACAGGTTGTCGATGTTGACCCCGTCGAGCAACAGCCGTACCACCGAACGCGGGATGGCGTCCACCGCGCCGTGGTAATCGCCGACGCTCACCGAGTGGCCGATGCTGCCAAGGTCGTCGGTGAAGGCCGGCAGCCGCTCGATGAGGTGGGTGGCGAAGTTCTGCAGGGCCGGGTTGGTGATCTGGCTGCGATAGGCCTGCTTGTCCAGGAAGCTTTGCAGGGCACCCTGATAGTCGGCCGTGGTCACGGTCTGAAAGCCCACCGAGGCCTGGTGCACCAGCCCGTTCGGGAAGTCCTGCAGGACGAGCGCGACATCGGTGGCAATGATGTTGGCGTACCGCTGCTGGTTGGCGATGAATTGGTTCAGCGCCGGAAACGGGCGTTCTGCCATATCGCCGACGATCGCCGACAGGTTCGCGCTGGTATGTGCGAAGAGTTGTTGGTACGCATTGCCGGCCGGGGGAGCCGGCTGGCCGGCGGGAAGCAACAGGCGTTGCAGAGCCCCCAGGGGATCGCCGGCGGCGAACCCGGACAACACATTGCCGAGTTGCTGGCCGGCTCCGGCGAAGATCGGCCCCAGCGGGCTACCGCTGATGACCGACGTCAGCCCGCTCTGCAGCGAGCCGAACAGGCCGCCGCCACCGCTGCCGCTATTGCCGATGATGATCGGGCCCAGGCCGCCCAGGATCGGATCCAGCGGCGCAGCCGGTGCGGGGACTCCGGTCGCGCTCAACCCGGTCAGGGTCTGTTGGGCGTTGGCGATCTCGGCGCCGAGGTAGGCCGCGGCGCTGCCGTCGATCAGTCGCAGAAATTCGGCGTGGAAAGCGGTTGCCTGCGCGCTGACCTCCTGGAATTCCTGACCGAACGCTCCGAACAGCTTCGAGATCGCCGCCGAAACCTCATCGGCCGCGGCGGTGGCCAGGGTGGTGGTCGGGCCGGCCGCGGCCGCGGTGGCCTGAGTCAGCGTCGATCCGATGCCGGACAGGTTTGCGGCGGCGCCACTGAACACTTCCGGTGCAGCAAGCACAAACGACATGGCAGCATCCCCCTGCAGTTCCCCTAAGAGCTACCCAGCTCCATCCGAGAACGTGATCATCCCAGATTCGTGCCTCGTATGAGGGGCGGATGAGGACCTAACCGGGCGGACGCTCCGGACGGGCCGCCGCCGAGCCGACGGCTTCGGCCAGCGAGGTGAACCCGCCGGCGTGCAACCGCTGCGCGATGCCGTCGTGAATCTCCTTGGCCCACAATCCGCCGCCGTAGATGAAGCCGGTATAACCCTGCAACAGCGAGGCGCCCGCGGTGATGCGCTCCCAGGCCTGGTCGGGGGTCTCGATTCCGCCCACGCTGATCAGAACCAGCCGATCGCCGACGAGGCGGTAGAGCCGGCGCAGCACCTCGACGGCGCGCCGCGCCACCGGAGGGCCGGAGATGCCGCCGGCGCCGAGCGCCGTCGCCCCGGGGGTGCGTAGCCCTTCCCGCGAAATCGTCGTGTTGGTCGCGACGATGCCGGCCAGCCCCAGTTCCACCGCCAGGTCCGCGATGTTGTCGATCTCGGCGTCGGCCAGGTCCGGTGCGATCTTCACCAGGACCGGCGTCGTCGCAGCCTCGGCCAGCACCGCCGCCAAAATGGGGCGCAGCGACTCCACCGCCTGCAGATCGCGCAGCCCGGGGGTGTTAGGCGAGCTGACGTTGACCACAAGATAGGAAGCCAGGGGCGCCAGCAGTCGGGCACTGGCCCGGTAATCCTCGACGGCGGCGTCGGCGGGGGTCTGTTTGGTCTTGCCGATGTTGATGCCGAGCGGGATGTCGGGGACGTGCTGCGCCAACCGCGCCGCCAGCGCACCGGCGCCGTGATTGTTGAATCCCATCCGGTTGAGCAGGGCCCGGTCGTCCGGCAGCCGGAACAGCCGCGGTTCCGGGTTGCCCGGCTGGGCGTGCGCGGTGACCGTGCCGATCTCGGCGTACCCGAAACCCAAAGCGCCCCAAGTCGATAGCCCGAGACCGTCCTTATCGAACCCGGCCGCCAGGCCGAGCGGCCCGGGGAAGTGCACCCCGAACACGGTGCTGGCCAGCACCGGGTCCGTCGGCGCCAGCCGGCGGCGCAGCGCCCGGCGCACCGGCGCACCGGCGGTGGCACCGCGCAGCGCGGCGAACACCAGCGTGTGCACACGTTCGGCGGGCACTGTGAACAGCAGGCCGCGCAACAACCCGTAAAGGCGATGCTTGTCTTCGGTCACCGTCACGGTTCCGGCTGGTCGGACAACCGGCTGTCCAGTCGGGATTTCTTGCGACGCAACAACACTCGCCGGCTGCCGTCGGTGTAGAGGCGTACCCGGGTCAACTCCCAGCCGCGATACTCCGCCTCGATGGACAACCGGGTGGACGCGCTGAGCCGGGTGACGTCCGGTGGTAGCCGCAACGGCGCCCACTCGTACTCGTCGGACATGTCGGCTTCCCAGCCCGCAGGCAGCCGGCTCCACCGCGGGGCCGGCGCGGCGCTCACGGCCTGCCCGCCGCGTGCTCGATGATCTGCACCCCGGCGCCCGACCCCGACACGACATACAAGGTATCTGCCGACTCGTCATAGGCCAGCGAGTTGGGTTGCTGCACGGTTTGGTAACGCACCTTCTCGACGGGTATTCCGGTGCTGAGATCGTAACCAATGACGGTGTTGGATGCCGTTTGGGACACCCAGGCCAGCTCGCCCGACCCCGCCAGGCCATACGGGGCCTGGCGCACCGGGAAGGCCTGGCGCAGGATCAAAGGGTCGACCCCGTAGACCAGTAGCTGACCGCCGCGGGTGTCGGCGACCAGCACCCGGCCCTGTGGATCGGCGGCCAGCGTGGTCGCGCCCTCACCGGCGCGCAGCGCCTGCGCGGCGTGCCCGTCGGCGCCGATTGCCGTCACCGACGTCTGGCCCCGGTCCAGCACGACGGTGGTGTTTCCCTGCGTCGCGAGTGCGTCTACCCTGGCGAATATCTTGAGGCGGTTGGTCACTGAGCCGTTGCCGCCGAGCGTGTAGACGGCGCCGTCGGCGCTGCCTAGCATCAACCCGCCGTCGGCGCGGCGCGCGATAGCGGTGAAGTCGGCGCCCTGGGCGTCGGAAATGGTCGAGGTGGTGGTCCGGCCGGTGTTCAGCTCCAGCGTCAGGTAGCTCCCACGTCCGGCCAGGTAGACGGTGCCGCGTCCGTCGCCGGCCATGGCGGTCGCCGGTCCCGGCAATTCGACGACCCGGGGCGGGTCTGCCTGGCCGGCCGCCCACACGGCAATGCTGGCTGGGCCGGCCGGGTCGGCGCCGGGGGACAGCACTACCAGGTGGTGCGAGCCGCCGTCGAACAGGGCTGCCCGCGGATGCCCGCCGAGTGGTCGTACCGCGCCGGCGGGTTCCGCCGCGGGCGGCGAGAGCGCCGGCTGGGCGGGTTCGATGGTGCGGGGGCTGGAATTCAGCGGATTCGACGAGCAGCCCGTTGCCGCGGTCAGCAAAACCATCGAAACGGCAATGCCCTGATGGACTGCCTTTCTTACCGCGAACAGCAACCGTCATCTCCCGTACTGCGATGGCACACAGAAAACTCTAAGGAACGTTAACGCGCCCAATTCTGCATCTTGGACGTGTAAACCCGTGCGGCGGAGGTATTCTCACGACATGACCGTCACCGCTGACCGGCATACCGCAGACCACGAGTTTGCTGTGGAAGACATGACTGCGGGGATTTATGCCAGCGGATACGGACAAGTCGGAGATGGGCGCAGTTTTTCCTTTCACGTAGAGCACCGCTCGCTCGTCGTCGAAATTTACCGGCCGCGCTTGGCGGGCCCGGTTCCCCAGGCCGAAGACGTCGTCGCCCGTGCCGTTCGCGGCATCCGCGACATCGACCTCACCGATGAGCGCAGCGTAGCCGCTGCCGTGCGCGACTCCGTCGCTCACGCGGTGCCCGTCGCCCGCTGACCTGTCGAATCCGCCGACCCGGGTACGGTCGTCGTCGTGTCTGCGGTTGTGCCGATGTCCTGGGGCCAGGTCGTCGTTCTGTCCGTGGTCCAGGGCCTGACCGAGTTCCTGCCGGTCTCGTCGTCGGGCCACCTGGCGATCGTGTCGCGGCTGTTCTTCAGCGGTGATGCCGGCGCCTCTTTCACCGCGGTGAGCCAGCTGGGCACCGAGGCGGCGGTGCTGGTCTACTTCGCCCGCGACATCGTGCGCATCCTGCGGTCCTGGTTCAACGGCCTGGTGGTGAAGTCGCAGCGCGACGCCGACTACCGGCTGGGCTGGTACGTCATCGTCGGGACCATCCCGATCTGTGTGTTGGGGCTGCTGTTCAAGGACGTGATCCGGTCTGGTGTCCGCAACCTGTGGGTGGTGGCGACGGCACTGGTGGTGTTCTCGGCGGTGATCGCGCTGGCCGAGTACCTGGGGAGGCAGACCCGCGACATCGAGCAGTTGAACTGGCGTGACGCCGTCGTCGTGGGTGCGGCGCAGTGCCTGGCGCTGGTGCCGGGTGTGTCGCGGTCAGGTTCGACCATCAGCGCTGGGCTGTTCCTCGGCCTGGAACGCGAACTGGCCGCCCGCTTCGGTTTCCTGCTGGCGATACCGGCGGTGTTCGCTTCCGGCCTGTTCTCGCTGCCCGACGCGTTCCACCCGGTCACCGAGGGGATGAGTGCCACCGGCCCGCAGCTGTTGGTATCTACCGTGATCGCCTTCGTCATCGGCCTGACCGCGGTAGCCTGGTTTCTGCGTTTCCTGGTGCGGCACAACATGTATTGGTTCGTGGGTTACCGAGTGGCCGCCGGTGGCGCGGTGCTGGTCCTGCTGGCGACCGGGACGGTGGCGGCGACGTGACCGTCCTGCTGCTGCGCCACGGCCGCTCCACCTCGAACACGGCGGGGGTGCTGGCCGGACGCTCCGAGGGCGTCGATCTCGACGACAAGGGCCGCGAACAGGCCGCGGGGCTGATCGACCGCATCGGTGACCTGTCGATCCGGGCGGTGGTGTCCTCGCCGCTGTTGCGCTGCCGTCGCACCGTCGAACCGCTGACCGACGCGCTGTGCTTGGAGCCGCAGATCGACGATCGCCTCGCCGAGGTCGACTACGGCGAATGGACGGGCCGCAAGCTCAGCGAGCTCGCCAGCGAGCCGCTGTGGCGGGTGGTGCAGGCGCACCCCAGCGCTGCGGTCTTTCCCGGCGGCGAGGGTCTGGCGCAGGTGCAGGCGCGCGCCGTCGCCGCGGTGCGCGAGCACGACCGGCGCCTGTCCGAAGAGCACGGCGCGGATGTGCTCTGGGTCGCCTGCACGCACGGCGACGTGATCAAGGCGCTGATCGCCGACGCGTACGGCATGCACCTGGACAGCTTCCAGCGCGTCAACGCCGACCCGGCGTCGGTGAGTGTGATTCGTTACACCCCGCTGCGGCCATTCGTATTGCACGTCAACCACACCGGGGCGCGGTTGTCCGCGGGTCTGCGGGCGGCGCCGCCGCCTGCCGATCCCAAGCAGGAGCCGAAGCCCGAGTCGAAGCAGGGGGATTCGCCGGACGGCGAAGTGCCCGCGGACGACGCGGTGGTCGGCGGCTCCACCGACTGATCGCTGTCCGCGAACGTGCACTGCGGTACGGCGACACGCCGAAGTGCGCGTGCAACTGCGCACCCTCGGGCCGGATTCGGGGGAGTGCGAGTCGCACAGCGGCGGCGTCTGCACGGTATTTTGGAATTGCCATGGCCCGCGCTATCCACGTATTCCGCACACCCGACCGCTTCGTGGCCGGGACCGTCGGTCAGCCTGGAAATCGGACGTTCTACATCCAGGCGGTGCACGACTCCCGGGTGGTCTCAGTCGTTCTGGAAAAGCAGCAGGTAGCGGTGCTGGCCGAACGGATCGGCGCGTTGCTGCTGGAGGTCAATCGCCGGTTCGGCACCCCGGTACCGCCGGAGCCCACCGAGGTCGACGACCTCAACCCGCTGATCATGCCGGTGGACGCCGAATTCCGGGTCGGCACGATGGGTTTGGGTTGGGACTCCGAAGCGCAGACCGTTGTCGTGGAGCTGCTTGCCGTCACCGACGCGGAGTTCGATGCCTCCGTCGTGCTCGACGACACTGACGAAGGGCCCGACGCGGTACGGGTGTTTCTGACCCCGGAATCGGCGCGGCAATTCGCCACCCGGTCCAACCGGGTCATCTCGGCCGGCCGGCCGCCGTGCCCGTTGTGCGACGAGCCCCTGGACCCGGAAGGTCACATCTGCGCACGCACCAACGGCTACCGGCGCGACGCGCTCTTCGGGTCTAGCGATGACGCCGAGGAATGACGAACGTGAGGTGTTGCGCGACGGCGAGCTGACGGTCCTGGGACGGATCCGCTCGGCGAGCAACGCCACTTTCCTGTGCGAGGCATCGCTGGGATCGACGAGTGTGCACTGCGTCTACAAGCCGGTCGCCGGGGAGCAGCCGCTGTGGGATTTTCCGGACGGGACGCTGGCCGGCCGTGAGCTCGGCGCCTACCTGGTGTCGACGCATTTGGGCTGGAACATTGTGCCGTACACCATCATTCGCAATGGCCCAGCCGGACCGGGAATGCTTCAGCTGTGGGTGCAGCAGCCCGGGGACGCGGTGGACTCCGAGCCGCGCGAAGGCCCGGACCTGGTCGACCTGTTTCCCGCCCGCAAGCCGCAGCCGGGCTACCTGCCGGTGCTGCAGGCCTACGACTACACCGGTGATGAGGTCCTGCTGATGCATGCCGACGACATCCGGCTGTGGCGCATGGCGGTGTTCGACGTGCTGGTCAACAACGCCGACCGCAAGGGCGGCCACATCCTCGTGGACCTCGACGGCAACGTCTTCGGCGTCGATCACGGGGTGAGCCTGCACGTGCAGGACAAGCTGCGCACCGTGCTGTGGGGCTGGGCCGGTGATCCGATCGACGCCAAGACTCTGCAGGCGGTAGAGAAGTTGATCGACGCGCTGCGCGGCCCGCTCGCCGAGGAACTCAAAGGCTGCATCACCAGCGCCGAGATCGCGGCGCTGAGCCGGCGCGCGCACGCGTTGCTGGACGATCCGGTGATGCCCAGCCCGAATCGGCACCGTCCCATCCCGTGGCCGGCGTTCTAAGTGACCCCAGCACGTCGGCGATACTGGACCGGTGAATCCGGCGGTGCGTGACCTGACGGACGCCGCGCTGGCCGCCGAACTCGCCGCCGACGCGGGTGAGTTGTTGCTCGCCGTGCGCGAGGAGATCGGTTTCGACTATCCGTGGGAACTCGGCGATGCCGGTGACCGCCGGGCGAACTCGCTGATCCTGCGCCGCTTGCGCGCCGAACGGCCGGGCGACGCCGTGCTCAGCGAGGAGGCCCACGACGACCTGATGCGGTTGCGCTCCGACCGGGTCTGGATCGTCGACCCCCTGGACGGCACCCGGGAGTTCTCCATACCCGGTCGCGACGACTGGGCGGTGCACATCGCGCTGTGGCAGCGGTCGGCCAACGGCAGACCGCAGATCACCGACGCGGCGGTGTCCCTGCCGGCCCGCGGCAACATCGTTTACCGCAGCGACACCGTCAACGCCGACAACGCGCGCGTCGGTGTCCCCGAGGTCATCCGGATCGCCGTCAGCGCCACCCGGCCGCCGGCCATCCTGTACCGGATGCGCCAATTCGTGGACATGGAGCTGGTGCGCATCGGGTCCGCAGGGGCCAAGGCCATGGCGGTGATCGACGGAGTCGCCGACGCCTACCTGCACGCGGGCGGGCAGTGGGAGTGGGACTCGGCTGCGCCGGCCGGAGTGGTGCTGGCCGCCGGCATGCACGCCTCGCGGCTGGACGGGTCGCCGCTGCTCTACAACCAGCTGGACCCCTACCTGCCCGACTTCGTGATGTGCCGAACCGACGTCGCGCCGATCCTGCTGGACGCCATCCGGCGGTCCTGGTACTGACAGCGGCAAAAACTGATCGCCTAAAGTCGACGCATGCGTTCGTGGTCTTCTCCGCCGGTCCCGGCGTTACCCGGACGCGGCCCGCAATTGCGGCTCTACGACACCGCGGACCGGCAGGTGCGCCCGGTCGCCGCCGCCACGGCACCCGGCGGCAAGGCCACCATGTACGTCTGCGGCATCACGCCTTATGACGCAACGCATCTGGGTCACGCCGCCACGTATCTCACGTTCGACCTGATCCACCGGCTGTGGCTGGACCTGGGCCACGAGGTGCACTACGTGCAGAACGTCACCGACGTCGATGATCCGCTGTTCGAGCGCGCGGACCGGGACGGCGTCGACTGGCGCGATCTCGCCGACGAGCAGACCGAGCTGTTCCGTCAGGACATGACCGCGCTGCGGGTGCTGCCGCCGCAGGAATACGTCGGGGCCACCGAGGCCGTCGCCGAAATGGTCGAGCTGGTCGAGAAAATGGTCGCCTCCGGCGCCGCCTATGTGGTCGACCCGGAGGTCGGTGAGTATCCCGACGTGTACTACCGCGCCGACGCCACCCTGCAGTTCGGCTACGAGTCCGGCTACGACCGCGACACCATGCTGCAGTTGTTCGAAGAGCGCGGCGGGGACCCGCGCCGGCCCGGCAAAACCGACGAGCTCGACGCGCTGCTGTGGCGCGTCAACCGGCCCGGCGAACCGAGCTGGCCATCCCCGTTCGGGCCCGGCCGGCCCGGCTGGCATGTCGAATGCGCGGCGATCGCGCTCAGCCGCATCGGCACCAACCTCGACATCCAGGGCGGCGGCAGCGACCTGATCTTCCCGCACCACGAGTTCACCGCGGCGCATGCCGAATGTGTCAGCGGCGAACGCAGATTCGCCCGCCACTACGTGCACGCCGGGATGATCGGCTGGGACGGGCACAAGATGTCCAAGAGCCGCGGCAACCTGGTGCTGGTGTCGCAACTGCGTGGCCAGGGCATCGATCCGGCGGCGGTGCGGTTGGGCCTGCTCGCCGGACATTACCGCGCCGACCGGTTCTGGAGCGAACAGGTGCTCGACGAAGCCCAGCAGCGCCTGCAGCGTTGGCGCACCGCGACCACCCTGCCCGCCGGTCCGGATGCGGCCGATGTCATCGGCCGGGTTCGCCGCTACCTGGCCGACGATCTCGACACACCCAAAGCGATTGCCGCGCTTGACGGTTGGATCACCGACGCGATCGAGTACGGAGGGCACGACGAGACGGCGCCCAAACTGGTCGCCACCGCTGTCGACGCGCTGCTGGGCGTCGCGCTGTAGCGCGCGATGGTACGTTTCGGCCATGACGTCGGTGCAAGGCAAAGTCGTTTTGATCACGGGCGCAGGGCGGGGAATCGGCGCGGAGGTCGCGCGTCGGCTGCACAACCGCGGCGCCAAGCTGGTGCTCACCGATGTGGGTGACGGCGAGCTGAAGACGATCGCCGCCGAACTCGGCGGCGATCACCGGGTGCTGACCGCCGTCGCCGACGTGTGCGATCTGTCGGCCATGCAGGCCGCCGCCGACCTGGCCGTTGAGAAGTTCGGCGGCATCGACGTCGTCGTGGCCAACGCCGGGATCGCCAGCTACGGTTCGGTGCTCAACATCGACCCGAAGGCCTTCAAGCGTGTCCTCGATGTGAATCTGCTCGGCGTCTTCCACACCGTGCGGGCCGCCCTGCCCTCGATCATCGAGCGCCGCGGCTACGTGCTTGTCGTCTCGTCGCTGGCGGCCTTCGCCGCGGCTCCTGGCATGGCGGCCTACGACATGACCAAGGCCGGCAACGAGCATCTGGCCAACGCGCTGCGGCTGGAGGTCGCTCATCTGGGTGTCAGCGTCGGCTCGGCGCACATGTCCTGGATCGACACGGCACTGGTCCGCGACACCAAGGGCGACCTGCCCGCGTTCGGCGAACTGCTGGACAAGCTGCCCTGGCCACTGAACACGACCACCTCGGTCACCAAGTGCGCGACGGCGCTGGTCAAGGGCATCGAGGGTCGCAAGTCGCAGGTGTACTGCCCGGACTGGGTGGTGTTGTTCCGCTGGCTCAAGCCGGTGCTGGCCAGCCGGATCGGCGAGCGGGTGGTCGCCAAGGCCGCAGCCGAAGCGGTGCCGAAGATGGACGCCCAGGTCGCCGAACTCGGTCGGCACATGAGCGCCTACTCGCACGGCCTCGAGAACCCGCCGCCTTCGTGACGCTGAAGGTCGCCGTCTGCGGCGCCGGGATCGCCGGGCTGGCCGTGGCCGAGCGCATGGCGGCCCTGGGGGCCGAGGTGGTGGTGCTGGAACGTGCGCCGGGACCCGACGCGCGGGGCCACCTGATCGACTTCTACGGCGCCGGTTACGAAGCCGTCGAAGCGATCGGTGCCTTGCCGTCCCTCAAGGACGCGTCCTATCGCATCGACGAAGCGACCCTGGTCGACGAACAGGGTCGCCGACGGGGCGACCTACCCTACGATCAGATCGCCAAGGCCCTCGACGGCCGGATGTGTAGTCTCATGCGCCCCGACCTCGAAAAGACCTTGCGGGCCAACCTGCCCGAGGACGTCGAACTGCGGTTCGGCGCGGCGGTGACCGGCGTCGACAGCCGTGCGGACGGGGTGACGGTGACCCTGCACGGTGGCGAGACCATCGAAGCTGACCTACTGGTAGGAGCGGACGGCATCCGGTCGGCCGTCCGCAAACTCGTGTTCGGAACCGAGTCGGCAGATCTTCGATATCTCGGATTCCACTGCGCGGCATTTGTGGTTGACGCTTCCGACATTGCCCGCGAGTCCGACAGCGAGCAGTTCGCCGTGACCGACACCATCGATCGGCACCTCGACCTGTTCTTTCTGCCCGATGGCCGGGCCGCGGTATTCGCAATGTTCGGCGCACCCGACGCGGAGCTGGCCGCAGACCCTCGTGCCGAAATCCGCGAGCGGTTCGCCGACATGGGCTGGCTGGTGCCCGAAATACTGCGCCGATGCCCACCGTCCGAGGACATCTACTACGAGGCCGTCACGCAGGTCGTGATGCCTCGGTGGAGCAACAACCGGGTGGTGCTGATCGGGGATGCCGGTGCCGCGGTCTCACCCTTCGCGGCCCACTCGGCGTCGCTGGCGGTGGCGGGCGCCTACGTACTGGCCGAACAGCTCCGCACCACTTCCTCGGTCGAGCGGGCGCTGGACTTCTACGAAAAGCTGTGGCGGTGGGTGGTCGAGGAGAAACAGCAGATCAGTCGCGATGTCGGATGCTGGACGCTGCCCGGGCGGTCGCGCCCCGTCTCGCTGCGGTTCACCTGGCGCCCACTGGTCAAGCGGTTCATCACGACAACCCTGGGCGGTGAACCGAATACCGTGGTCGCGATGCTGCGCCGAGGCACCTCGGAACCCGGCGAGTAAACCGTCGCACCGTGGCCGCGTTAGATCCCGAAGCCTGGGCGGCGGCGTTTGAGGTAGCGCTCGAACTCCGCGGCCAGCGCGTCGCCGTCGATGTTGCCCATCGCCTCGTTGACGTCGATCGCCGCGTCGCCGTGCTGCTCGAGTGATTGCACGTACTCGGCCAGCTCCTCGTCGTCGGCGGCCATCTCGGTAATCTCCCGTTCCCACGCCTCGGCCTGGATCGGCAGCTCGCCCAGCGGCACCTCGACGTCGAGCACCTCCTCGACGCGCCGCAGCAACGCCACGGTCGCCTTCGGGTTGGGCGGATGCGAGACATAGTGCGGCACCGCAGCCCAAAAGGTCACCGCCGGGATCCCGGCCGCAACGCACGCATATTGGAAGACGCCGGCGATGCCGGTCGGGCCCTCGTAGCGGGTTTCCTCGAGGCCGAACAATCGCGCCGACTCCGACGAGTAGGCCGCCCCCGACACCGGCACCGGCCGGGTGTGCGGAGTGTCGGCCAGCAACGCCCCAAGGATCACCACGGTGTCCACATTGAGCTTGTCGATGACCGCCAGCAGTTCGTCGCAGAACGTGCGCCAGCGCATGTTGGGCTCGACGCCGTGCATCAAGACCACGTCGCGGTCGCTGTCCGGCGGCCGGCAGTGCGAAATCCGCATGGCCGGCCATTCCAGCTCCCGGGTCACGCCGTCCACCTGACGGATGACCGGCCGGTTGACCTGGTAGTCGTAGTACGCCTCGTCGTCAATCTCCACGATCGGCAGGGCATCCCAGGTGGCGGCCAGGTGGGTCACCGCGTCGCTGGCCGCGTCACCGGCGTCGTTCCAGCCCTCGAAAGCCGCCACCACCACCGTGTTCTGCAGTTGGGGCCATGTGTCGTCGTTGCCTGGCCCGCCGTCCGGCAAAGTCACCCAGCTAGCCTACGGCGTGCCGATCCGGTCCGATGCGCACGTGGGGTCAGCCGGCCAGAATCCGTCAACGCCTGATGCATATGCATAGGTCGACTATCCTTATTGCGTGGCCGACCGGGGGATTCAGCTGCAGGCCGGGGCATCGGGCCTGCCACTGTCCAGGCGAAATACGCTCGGCCGCAAATTGGTTACCCTTGTTAACTACGACTCAACTGCGACATGGCCGACGAGATCCGCGAGCGGGTGTGGTTGAGCTGGGCGTCCAGACGTCGGGTGACGACGTAGACTTTTCTGGTCGAGAGGCGTTGCAACGGCTATCCGGCCCAGGCCGGTGAGCCGCCACGCTCGGCAGAGTCAAGGACGCCTTCCGCTATGGAAGGAACGTACGTGAACGCCTCTGAATCCACCGACTTCGCGCTGGACGTCCGCCCCGACTGCACCGACGAACTGACGGCTGCCCTGCGCGAGCGGATCGTCGTGATCGACGGCGCGATGGGCACGGCCATCCAGCGGGACCGCCCGGACGAGGCCGGTTACCGCGGCGACCGGTTCACCGAGTGGCCGACCGCGCTGCAGGGCAACAACGACCTGCTCAACCTGACGCAGCCGCAGATCATCGAGGGGATCCACCGCGAGTACCTCGAGGCGGGCGCCGACATCCTGGAGACCAACACGTTCAACGCGAACGCGATCTCCCTGTCCGACTACGACATGGCGGACCTGGCCTACGAACTCAACTACGCCGGCGCCGCCCTGGCCCGCAAAGCCGCCGACGAGTTCAGCACCCCGGACAAACCTCGCTACGTCGCCGGCGCCATCGGCCCGACGACGCGCACCGCGTCGATCTCACCGGACGTCAACGATCCCGGAGCCCGCAACGTCTCCTACGACCAGTTGGTCGCCGCGTACCTGGAAGCCGCCAACGGCCTGGTCGACGGCGGTGCCGACCTGCTCATCATCGAGACGATCTTCGACTCGCTGAACGCCAAGGCGGCGGTTTTCGCCGTCGAGACGCTGTTCGAGGACCGCGGACGCCGCTGGCCGCTCATCATCTCCGGCACGATCACCGATGCGTCGGGCCGGACGTTGTCCGGTCAGGTCACCGAGGCGTTCTGGAACTCGATCAGGCACGCCAGGCCGATCGCGGTCGGCCTCAACTGCGCCCTGGGCGCCCCCGAAATGCGGCCCTACATCGCTGAGATGGCGCGGATCGCGGACACCTTCGTCTCGTGCTACCCGAACGCCGGTCTGCCCAACGCGTTCGGCGAGTACGACGAAACCCCGGAGCGCCAGGCCGGCTACATCGCCGACTTCGCCGACGCCGGCCTGGTCAACCTCGTCGGCGGCTGCTGCGGAACGGCGCCGCCGCACATCGCCGAGATCGCCAAGGTCGTCGACGGCAAAACGCCGCGCGAGCTACCGGAGATCCCGGTGGCCACCCGGCTGTCGGGGCTGGAGCCGCTCAACATCACCGACGACTCCCTGTTCGTGAACATCGGTGAGCGCACCAACATCACCGGGTCCGCCCGGTTCCGCAACCTGATCAAGGCCGAGGACTACGACACCGCACTGTCGGTCGCCCTTCAGCAGGTCGAGGTAGGTGCGCAGGTCATCGACATCAACATGGATGAGGGCATGATCGACGGCGTCGCCGCGATGGACCGGTTCACCAAGCTGATCGCGGCCGAGCCGGACATCAGCCGGGTTCCGGTGATGATCGACTCCTCCAAGTGGGAGGTCATCGAGGCCGGTCTGAAGAACGTGCAGGGCAAGCCGATCGTCAACTCGATCTCCATGAAGGAGGGCGAGGAGAAGTTCATCCGCGAGGCGAGGCTGTGCCGCAAGTACGGCGCCGCCGTCGTCGTGATGGCGTTCGACGAACAGGGACAGGCCGACAACCTGGAGCGGCGCAAGGAGATCTGCGGGCGCGCCTACCGGATCCTGACCGAAGAGGTCGGCTTCCCGCCCGAGGACATCATCTTCGACCCCAACTGCTTCGCGCTGGCGACCGGTATCGAGGAGCACGCCACCTACGGGATTGACTTCATCGAGGCCTGCGCCTGGATCAAGGAGAATTTGCCCGGTGTGCACATCTCCGGCGGTATCTCGAACGTGTCGTTCTCGTTCCGGGGCAACAACCCCGTCCGCGAGGCGATCCACGCGGTGTTCCTGTTTCATGCCATCAAGGCCGGCCTGGACATGGGCATCGTCAACGCGGGCGCGCTGGTGCCCTATGACTCGATCGACCCCGAGTTGCGGGACCGGATCGAGGACGTCGTCCTGAACCGTCGCCCGGATGCCGCCGAGCGGCTGCTGGAGATCGCCGAGCGGTTCAACAGCAAAGAAAAGGGTGAAGACCCGCAGGCGGCCGAATGGCGCAGTCTGCCGGTCCGCGAACGGATCACCCACGCGCTGGTCAAAGGCATCGACGCCCACGTCGACGCCGACACCGAGGAATTGCGGGCCGAGATCGCCGCCGCGGGCGGTCGTCCGATCGAGGTGATCGAAGGCCCGCTGATGGACGGCATGAACGTCGTCGGTGACCTCTTCGGCGCGGGCAAGATGTTCCTGCCCCAGGTCGTGAAGTCGGCCCGGGTGATGAAAAAGGCTGTCGCCTACCTGCTTCCGTTCATCGAGGCCGAGAAGGAGCAGAACGGCACGAGCTCGTCCAAGGACACCAACGGCACGATCGTGATGGCGACCGTGAAGGGCGACGTCCACGACATCGGCAAGAACATCGTCGGAGTCGTGCTGCAGTGCAACAACTTCGAAGTGATTGACCTGGGCGTCATGGTGCCCGCCAACAAGATCCTGGACGCGGCCAAGGAGCACGACGCCGACATCATCGGCCTGTCCGGCCTGATCACCCCGTCCCTGGACGAGATGGCCAACTTCGCGGTCGAGATGGAACGCGAGGGCCTGGAGATCCCGCTACTGATCGGTGGCGCGACCACCTCCCGCGCGCACACGGCTGTGAAGATTTCGCCGCGCCGCTCCGGTCCGGTGGTATGGGTCAAGGACGCTTCCCGCTCGGTGCCGGTCGCTGCCGCCCTGCTCGACGACAAGCAACGGCCGGCTCTGTTGGAGGCGACCGAGAAGGATTACGCGTCGTTACGCGAACGGCACGCCCAGAAGAACGAGCGGCCGATGCTGACGCTGGAGAAGGCCCGCGCGAACCGGACGCCGATCCAGTGGGACGACTACACCCCGCCGGTGCCCGCCCAGGGGCTTGGCGTGCGGGAGTTTCACGAGTACGACCTGGCCGAGCTGCGCGAGTACATCGACTGGCAGCCGTTCTTCAACGCCTGGGAGATGAAGGGCCGTTTCCCCGACATCCTCAACAACCCGGCCTCCGGCGAGGCGGCGCGCAAACTGTACGACGACGCCCAGGAAATGCTTGACACGCTGATCAAGGAGAAGTGGCTGACCGCCAACGGGGTGATCGGCTTCTTTCCCGCTAACGCAGTGGGTTCGGGGGGTGAAGACATCGAGGTGTACACCGACGACACCCGCACCGAGGTGCTGACCACGCTGCACAACCTGCGCCAGCAGGGGGAGCACCGGGAGGGGATCCCGAACCGGTCGCTGGGCGATTTCGTCGCGCCCAAGGACACTGGCTTGGCCGACTATGTCGGCGCCTTCGCCGTCACCGCGGGGTTGGGTAGCCAGGAGAAGATCGCGGAGTTCAAGGCGGCCCTCGACGACTACAGCGCCATCCTGCTGGAGTCGGTGGCCGACCGGCTGGCGGAGGCGTTCGCCGAGCGGATGCACGAACGGGTCCGCAAGGAATTCTGGGGCTACCAGCCCGAGGAGCACCTGGACAACGATGCGCTCATCGGTGAGAAGTACGTCGGCATCAGGCCGGCGCCCGGCTACCCGGCCTGCCCGGAGCACACCGAGAAGGTGACGCTTTGGAATTTGATGGACGTCCGGATGCGGACCGGCATCGAGCTCACCGAGTCGATGGCGATGTGGCCCGGTGCCGCCGTCAGTGGCTGGTATTTCTCACACCCGCAGTCGCAGTACTTCGTGGTTGGCCGGCTGGCCCAGGATCAGGTCGCCGACTACGCCAGGCGCAAAGGCTGGACGTTGCAGGAAGCCGAGCGCTGGCTTGCGCCCAACCTGGGGTACAACCCGGAGGACTGAGGCCTTCGCTGGACGTGTAAGCACTCGCGCGCACATCGTTCGGTTCACCAGAACGATGTGCGCGCGAGTGTTGTGGCGGCGCAATGGGGCCGGCTAGGCCTTCCCGTTGTTTCCGTCGTTGCCGAGCAGGATCCCTCCGGTGCCGCCGGTGCCCGCTGTGCCGCCGGCCTTACCGGCGTTGCCGCCGTTGCCGCCATCACCGATCAGGACGGCGTTACCGCCGTTCCCGCCTTTGCCGGCCGTGGTCGCCCCGAATCCGCCGGCACCGCCGTCACCGCCGCTGCCGAATGCCCCGGAATCGCCGCCGGTCCCGCCGGCGCCGCCGGTCCCGTTGCCGTTCGCGTTGGCGCCGGATCCACCCGCACCGCCGGCGCCGCCCGAGCCGGTGAGCAAGCCGGCGTTGCCACCGGCACCTCCCGCACCGCCTTGGAATGTGGTGCTACCGCCGGCGCCACCGTGTCCGCCGGTGCCGCCCGCGCCGCCGGCGCCGAACAAGAGGCTGGCATTGCCGCCGGCCCCGCCGGCCCCGCCGGTCGAGGTACCGGCCCCACCGGATCCGCCGGCCCCGCCTCCGCCGAAGGACAGGGCCCCGGCGTTACCGCCGGTCCCGCCGGCCCCGCCGTTGTTGCCGCCCGATCCGCCCGCACCGCCGACGCCACCGGCGCCGAATGCCCCACCGTTGCCACCGTTGCCGCCATTGGCGGCCGATCCGCCGGCGCCGCCGGTGCCGCCGTCGCCGAAGAGCATTCCGTTGCCGCCCGCTCCGCCGGCGGCGCCGGATCCGCCGGTGCCGCCGACACCACCGTTGGAGAACAGCCCCCCGGTCCCACCGGCGCCGCCCACCCCGGTCGCGCCGGGTCCGGCGCCGTGCCCGCCGGTGCCGGCAGCCCCGAATAGCGCGCCCGCGTTGCCGCCCTGCCCACCGGCGCCACCCTTACCGCCGGTCACCAGGCCTTGGCCGCCGGAGCCTCCGGTGCCGCCGGCGCCAAGCAACAGCGCTGAGCCGCCGGCCCCGCCGGTGCCGCCAACCCCGTTGATGCCGGTGGCGATACCGCCGGACCCGCCGGCGCCGCCGTGACCGAACAACCCGCCACCGGCCCCGCCGGCCCCACCGGCTCCGCCGGCGCCGCCGGCGGCGGTGTTGGTCGCGCCGTGTGCGCCGTTGCCGCCATTGCCGAACAGCCAGCCGCCGTCACCGCCGGCGGTACCGGTGCCCGGAACTCCGTTGGCGCCGTTGCCGATCAACGGCCGTCCGGTCAGTGCTTGCACCGGCTGGTTGACAATGCTGAGCAGATTCTGTTGCAGGGCGTGGATCGGGTTGTTGCTCACCGCGGCGCCGATGCCGTCCGCGCCCAGTAGCAGTCCGCTGATGCCGCCCAGGCCTGCCTTCCCAGCGGTCACTCCGCCGGTG
>NZ_LZMH01000082.1 GCF_001673635.1 Mycobacterium asiaticum | reverse complement strand
TAGTTATTTTTAATTTGGGTGCTGGCAACGTCGGCGACCTCAACCTGGGCATCGGCAACCTCGGCAATGTAAACCTCGGTGGCGGCAACATCGGCAACCTCAACCTGGGCAGCGGAAACTTCGGGTCCTACAACCTGGGCAGCGGCAATATCGGCCACACAAACTTCGGTAGCGGAAACAACCTCGGCGCGCTCAACTTCGGCAGCGGCAACACCTTCGGCGACGGCAACTTCGGCTTCGGAAACCGCTCCGGCAGCAACAATCTAGGTAGCGGTAACTTCGGTTTCGGAAACTTCGGAAACGGCAATATCGGCAACTTCAATCTCGGCAGCGGAAATTCGGGCGTGTCCAACGTCGGGTTCGGAAACAACGGCAGTTTCAACTTCGGCTTCGGCAACAACGGCAACAACAACATCGGCTTCGGACTCACCGGTGACAACCAGGTGGGAATCGGCGCGCTGAACAGCGGAATCGGAAATCTGGGCTTCGGGAACTCGGGGAGCAACAACATCGGCTTCTTCAACTCCGGCGACGGCAACGTCGGATTCTTCAACTCCGGCAACGGCAACACCGGGTTCGGCAACGCCGGCGACGTCAACACCGGGTTCTGGAACGGCGGCGCTCACAACACCGGCGTCGGCAACGGCGGTAGCCAGAACGTCGGCATCGGCAACGGCGGTTTCTCGAACGTAGGGATCGGCAACGGCGGTGATTTCAACGCGGGCAGTGGAAATTCGGGTCTCAATAACACCGGGGATTTCAACGCGGGCGGCAACGGGGTGCTTGGCGGGGGCGCCAACACGGGTTCGTTCAACTCTGGCAGCCTGAACACCGGCTTCGGCAACGCCGGCAATCTCAACACCGGCCTGTTCAATGCCGGTGACGTGAACACCGCCGTGGGCAGCGCGGTCAACCAAACGGGAACAACGTCTGGGTTCGGAAACACCGGCACGGGCGTTTCCGGTTTCTTCAACACCGGCGACAATCAGTCCGGGTTCCAGAACGTCAACACCGGTGCTCTGCCCAACTCGGGTGTGATGAACAGCGGGGAGGCGCAAGTCGGTTTCTACAATGCGGGCACCGGATTCAATACGGGGTTCGCCAACAGAGGTACCGACAACGTCGGTATCAACCTCTCGGGTAGCAACAACTCCGGCGTCGGAAACTCCGGCACCAACAGCTCCGGCTTCGCCAACTCCGGCGACAACAACTCGGGCGTGGGCAACCAGGGCGACAACCAGGCCGGCTTCTTCGGCCAGCCCTGACGGTTCCAGCCCTGACGGATCGAGCCCCTGATCCCTTAGTGCTGCAGTAACTGCGCCGCGTGGTCGGCCAGGTCCAGCACCGGCTGCGGCACGATACCCAACACCACGGTGACCAACGCGCACACCGCGATTGCCGCCTTGCTCAGCACGCCCGGCGCCACCACCTGGGGGGTGTCGTCGGTGCCCTCGGTGAAGAACATCAGCACGATCACCCGCACGTAGAAGTAGGCCGCGACCGCACTGGAGACGACACCGATGATGACCAGCGGCACCGCACCACCCTCGGCGGCGGCCTTGAACACGGAGAACTTGCTAATGAACCCGCTCGTCAGCGGGATGCCCGCGAATGCCAGCAGGAACATCGAAAGCATCACGCCCACAATGGGAGAACGCTGTCCCAGCCCGGCCCAG
Source organism: Mycobacterium asiaticum (assembly GCF_001673635.1). GTDB lineage: Bacteria > Actinomycetota > Actinomycetes > Mycobacteriales > Mycobacteriaceae > Mycobacterium > Mycobacterium asiaticum_C. The sequence continues at coordinate 191,157 of NZ_LZMH01000082.1, read as the reverse complement.
TGCGCCAGGCTGGCGTCTTCGACCCCGTCCGCATTGCGGATCAGACCAACGATCGCGAACGCGCCTACCGTGCTGAAACTGTAAGCCACCAAATAGAACAACGTCGCGGACAGGCCCGCCGAGTTGTCGGCGATCACACCGGTGAGGATGAAGCCGACGTGTGCCACCGATGAGTAGGCCAGCATCCGTTTCACATCGGTCTGGTTCACCGCGGTGATGGTCCCCACGGCCATGGTCAGGATCGAGATGCCCCACAGCACCGGGCGCCAGTCGCCGTGCAACGGCGGCAACGCCACGTAGACGACGCGCACCAAAGCCCCGAACGCCGCCACCTTGGTGGCAGCGGCCATGAACCCGGTGATCGGGGTGGGCGCCCCCTGGTACACGTCGGGAATCCACGAGTGGAACGGGACGGCGCCGACCTTGAACAGCAGGCCGACCGCCAGCAGTGCGACTCCAACCAGCGCCATGGACCGGTCATTCTGCGCGGCCAGCGCCTCCCGGATGGAGTGCAGAGTCAGCGTGCCGGTGGCGCCGTAGAGCAGCGCGACCCCGTAGAGGAAGAACGCGGAAGAGAACGCGCCCAGCAGGAAGTACTTCAGCGCCGCCTCCTGCGACAGCAGCCGGCGGTGCCGGGCCAAGCCGCACATCAGGTACAGCGGCAGGGAGAGGACCTCCAGCGCCACGAACATCGTCAACAAGTCGTTGGACGCGGGGAACACCAGCATGCCGCCGACCGAAAGCGTCAGCAGCGGAAAGAGTTCCGTCTGGGCGGCGCCCACGCGCTCGGCATCCCGCTCGATGTCACTTCCGGGTGTCGAAGAGGCTTGCGGGGTAAAGGAATCGAGCCCCGCGAACACCTTCGTTTTGGTGACCACGTGTCGGCGCTCGGCGATGAAGATCGTTCCGAGTACGGCAACCAGTAACACGGTGCCCTGTAGGAAAAGAGCCGGCCGGTCCACGGCGATCGCTCCGAGCACGGTGGCCTGACCCGCGGCCGGAACGGACTTGGCCACCACGATCACCGCGGCGAATGCCGCCACAAAGCCGGCGAGGGTGAGGCCGACCTGCACGCCGTAGCGCACTCGGCGGGGCAGGAAAGCTTCGGCAAGCACGCCGATCACCGCCACGCCGAACACGATGAACATCGGGGAGAGCAGGAAGTACTCGACGTTGGGTTTGTTGATCATCGGTGCGGTCCTTCGGCCGTTGTCGGGCGCACGCCTATGGGCACTGTCGGCGCGGGATCCTGCTGTCGGATGGTGCTCATGGTGTGTTCGACCGAAGGGTTGATCCGGTCGAGCACTGGCTTCGGATAGACACCGAGCACCAGCAGCAGTGCGATCAGCGGGGCAACGACGATCATTTCCCGCGGCACCAAATCGCGGATCTTCTCGTTGTCCTTGGCCACCGGGCCGGTCATCACCCGCTGGTAAAGCCAGAGCATGTAGATGGCGGCCAGCACCAGGGCCGTGACCCCGAAGGCTGCCGCCAGCCAGTAGCGGTTGAAAGTGCCCAGTAGCACCAGGAATTCGCTGACGAAGGGCGCGAGCCCGGGCAGGGACAGGGTTGCCATACAGGACACCAGGAAGGTGCCGGCCAGGACCGGGGCGACCTTCTGTACGCCGCCGTAGTCAGCGATCAACCGGCTGCCGCGCCGTGACACCAGGAAGCCCGCGATCAGGAACACCGCGGCGGTGGAGATGCCGTGGTTGAGCATGTACAGCGTCGAACCGCTCTGGCCCTGCGTGGTCATCACGAAGATGCCGGCGATGATGAACCCGAAGTGCGAAATCGAGGTGTACGCGATCAGGCGCATCATGTCGGTCTGCCCGATCGCGACGATCGCGCCGTAAATCACCCCGATGATGGCCAGCGTGACGATCACCGGCCGGAAATAGGCTGAGGCGTCGGGGAATAGCTGCAGGCAGTAGCGCAGCATGCCGAAGGTGCCGACCTTGTCCATCACGGCGGTGATCAGCACTGCGGTGGCCGGCGTCGCCTCGACGCAGGCGTCGGGCAGCCAGCGGTGGAACGGCCACAGCGGCGCCTTGACCGCGAAGGCGAACATGAAGCCCAGGAACAGCGCCTTGAGCACCGCGGGGTCCACGTCGCGGTAGCGGCCGGCGCGCACGTCTTCCACGATCCGGACGAAATCGAAGGTGCCGCCGCCGTGCTGGGTGGTCACCACATACAGGCCGATCACCGCGGCCAGCATGATCAGACCGCCGAACAGGTTGTACAGCAGGAACTTAACCGCCGCCCGCGACCGCTCACTGCCTTGGCCGAACCCGCCGATCAGGAAGTACATCGGGATCAGCATCGCCTCGAAGAAGACGTAGAACAGCAGCACATCGAGGGCGACCACTGAGATCAGCACCATCGATTCGATGGCCAGGGTCAGCGCGACATAGGCGTGCACGCCGCGCGGGCGTCCCTCCCGACCTGACGAGCCATCGGCGTCACCGCCGTCATTCCAGCCGGCCACCAACAGCAGCGGTATCAACACCGTGGTCAACAGCACCAGGATCAGACCGATGCCGTCCACACCGAGGGTGTAACCGGCGCCGAAAGACGGGATCCAGGAATGCTTTTCGGTGAACTGGTAGGTGTCCCCGCCCGGCTTGAACCTGGCGGCGACGACGAGCGACACCGCCAGGGTCAGAACGCTCACCGTCACCCCGGTCCATTTGACGGCCTGGCGCAGTCCCGGCGGCAGCAGAATGATCAACACCGATCCCGCCAGCGGCACCAGCCACAGGACCGTCAGCCACGGGATGCCGGTCACCACAGGTTCACCGCCAACAGCGCACCGGCTACCACGGCGGCACCCACCAGCATCGACAACGCGTAATTGCGCGCGAAGCCGGTTTGCATGCCTCGCAACCGATTCGAGGTCCGGCTCACCAGAGCTGCGAGCGCGTTGACGGAGCCGTCCACGCCGGCGTTATCCACACCGACCAGCGTGTAAGTCAGCTGCGCACCGGGGCGCATGAAAACCTCCTCGTTGAAGGCGTCGCCGTAGCCGTCGGCGCGAGCGGCCGCCGTGAGCACCGAGACCTGAGACGGCGCCACCCGCGGAATTTCGGCTTTGCCGCCATACATCCGGTAGGCAACCGCGATACCGACGACCACCACACCAAGCGCGAGTGACGTACTGACCCAGGCGGGCACGGCATGGGTGGTCTCCTCGTGCCCGCCGACCACCGGCTCGAGCCAGTGCTGCAGCGTGCCGCCGATCGCGAACAGACCACCGGAGAACACCGACCCGACCGCAAGCAGGATCATCGGCCACGCCATCAGCGCGGGCGCCTCGTGCGGATGCAGTCCTGGGACCCAACGCTTCTTACCGAAGAACGTCATCAGCATCACCCGCGTCATGTAGAACGCGGTGATGCCCGCGCCCAACAGGGCCGCCCCGCCCAGGATGTAGCCGCGGATGCCGCCGGACCCCAGTGCCGCCTCGATGATCGCGTCCTTGGAGAAGAAGCCGGCGAACGGTGGCACGCCGATGATCGCCAGGTATCCCAGGCCGAAGGTCACGAACGTGATGGGCAGCGCCGCGCGCAGGCTGCCGTAACGGCGCATGTCCTGTTCTTCGTGCATGGCGTGGATGATCGAGCCGGACCCGAGGAACAGCCCGGCCTTGAAAAAGCCGTGGGTGAGCAGGTGCATGATCGCGAAGGCGTAGCCGGCCGGGCCCAGGCCCGCGGCCAGCACCATGTAGCCGATCTGGCTCATGGTGGATGCGGCCAGCGCTCGCTTGATGTCGTCCTTGGCGCAGCCGATGAAAGCCCCGAGTATCAACGTGACGGCGCCGACGATCACCACGCCGAGTTGCGCGTCCGGCGCCAGGTTGTACAGCGGGTTGGACCGCACGATCAGGTAGACACCGGCGGTCACCATGGTGGCCGCGTGGATCAGGGCCGACACCGGGGTGGGGCCTTCCATCGCGTCACCCAACCAGGCCTGCAGGGGCACCTGGGCGGACTTCGCGCAGGCGCCCAGTAGCAACAGCAAGCCCGTCACGTTCAGCACGGACTGGCTGGCGGCCGGCGCGCCGGCGAACACGCCGCTGTAGGACACCGTGCCGAAGGTGCTGAACATCAGGAACATCGCCAGCGCCAATCCGGCGTCCCCAACCCGGTTCATCACGAACGCCTTCTTGGCCGCCGTCGCGGCCGACGGCTTGTGGTACCAGAACCCGATCAGCAGGTAGGACGCCAGGCCGACGCCCTCCCATCCGACGTAGAGCAGCACGTAGTTGTCTGCGACCACCAGCAGCAGCATCGAGGCCAGGAACAGGTTGAGGTAGCCGAAAAACCTACGGCGGTCCTCGTCCTCGGCCATGTAGGCGACCGAATAGATGTGAATCAGCGATCCGACACCGGAGATGAGCAGCACGAAACACATGGACAGCTGGTCGATCTGCAGGCCGAAGTCAACCTGCAAGCCGCCGACCGGTATCCAGCTGAACACCGTCTGGCCGATGGTGCGCTCCTCGGCGGGCCGGCTCAACAGGTCCGTCAGCAGCGTCACGCCCACGCCGAAGGCCGACAGGGCGGCCAAAGTACCCAGCCAATGACCCCACGCGTCGGTGCGTCGACCGCCGAACAGCAGGATCGCGGCCCCCGCAAGTGGCAGTGCAACGAGCAGCCAGGTGTAATGAAGCGCCAGGTTATTCACGTTGGCTCTTTCAGCCTTTGAGTAGATTCGCGTCGTCGACCGACGCCGATTTGCGGGTACGGAAAATCGTCATGATGATCGCCAGGCCGATCACCACCTCGCAGGCGGCGACCACCATGGTGAAGAACGCGATCATCTGTCCGTCGAGCTTGCCGTGCAGGCGGGCGAAGGTGACGAACGCCAGGTTCACCGCGTTGAGCATCAGCTCAACACACATGAACATGACGATCGCGTTGCGCCGCAGCAGTACCCCGGCCGCTCCGATGGTGAACAGCAATGCCGAAAGGTATAGGTAGTTGGCCGGATTCATGACGCACCTCCCTTGACCGATTGGGGCGACGGTGTCTCGAGGCCGTCGGCGCCGCGGGTGCGCAGGATGCGCGAAACCGACAGTTCCGAGTACGAACCGTCCGGCAGCAGAGCGGCGACGTCGACGGCGTTGTGGCGCGCATAGACACCCGGGCTGGGCAGCGGGGTGGGGTGCCCGCCGGGACGGAAGCGTTCCTGGGAGAGCTCACGCTGAGTCTTACGCCGCTCGAACCGCTCCCGGTGCGCCAAGATCATCGCGCCGACCGCGGCGGTGATCAGCAGCGCGCTGGTCAGCTCGAAGGCCCACAGGTAACGCGTGAAGATCAGGGCGGCAAGGCCTTCCACGTTGCCGCCGGCGTTGGCGCCGTCCAGCCCGTGAAAGCCCGCTGTCGCAACGTTGCCGATCCCGCCGATCAGCAGGACGCCGAAGCCGATGCCGGTCAGCACTCCGGCGACCCGTTGTCCGCGCAGCGTTTCCTTCAGCGATTCCGCCGAGTCCACGCCGATCAGCATCAACACGAACAGGAACAGCATCATCACCGCGCCGGTATAGACCACGACTTGTACGACACCCAGAAACAGCGCGTCCTGGGCGATGTAGAAGACCGCCAGGATCAGCATCGTCATCGCCAGGTACATCGCCGAGTAGACGGCGTTGACGGCCAGCACCACGCCCAACGCTCCGACCAACGCCAGCGCGCCGAGCACCCAGAACATCACCGCTTCACCGGTGGAGGTGCGGGTGATGAGCTCCGGAGCCAGGTTGGAGGCGAGTATCACGCTCACCGGGGGTCCCCGGCTTCCTGACTTTGCCGCACTCCGTCCGCGGTGACGTTGCCCAGGTAGTAGTCCTTGTCGGTGGCACCCTCGGCCCTCGGGTGCGGCGGTTCCGTCATACCCGGCTGCAGCGGCGCCAGCAGCCGGTCCTTCTCGTAGATCAGGTCAGCGCGGTTGTCGTCGGCCAACTCGTAGTCGTTGGTCATCGTCAGGGCGCGGGTGGGGCAGGCTTCGATGCACAGCCCGCAACCGATGCAGCGCAGATAGTTGATCTGGTAAACCCGGCCGTAGCGTTCTCCCGGCGAGTACCGCGCTTCCTCGGTGTTGTCGTCGCCCTCGACGTAGATCGCGTCCGCGGGGCAGGACCAGGCGCACAACTCGCACCCGATGCACTTCTCCAGCCCGTCGGGATAGCGGTTCAGCTGATGACGGCCGTGGTAGCGGGGTGCCACCGGGCCGGGCTTCTCCGGATACTCCTCGGTGATGGTCTTCTTGAACATCGACCCGAACGTGACGCCGAATCCGGCGATGGGGTCCAAGAATTTAGCCACGTGCCTTCTCCTTGCTCGCACCGACGGGCCGTTCGAGGGTCTTCATCGGCAGTGGTGGTGTCGGGAATGCCGGTTGCGGATCGCTTGCCCCGACGGGCTTTTCGACACGCTGCTGCTGTCGTTTGGGCACAGTGAACGGTTTGCGCAGCGTTGCGATCAGCACGACAGCCACCACCAGGCTGCAAATCACCAGCACCGCGGTCCAGTGGGGGTAGCCCTGATTGCGCAGCCAGCGCACAGTGCCCGCGATCATGATCCACGCCAACGAGACAGGGATCAGCAGCTTCCAGCCCAGCGCCATGAACTGGTCGTAGCGGAACCGGGGGAGCGTGGCCCGCAGCCAGAAGTAGATGAACAGGAACGTCCACACCTTGGCGGTGAACCACAGCACGGGCCACCAGCCGCTGTTGGCCCCGTCCCACAGGTTCAACGGCCACGGGGCGTGCCAGCCGCCCAGGAACATCGTCGCCGCCAGCGCCGAAACCGTGGTCATGTTCACGTATTCGGCGAGCATGAAGATGGCGAACTTCAGCGACGAGTACTCGGTGTGGAAGCCGGCCACCAACTCGCCCTCGGCTTCGGGTAGGTCGAACGGCGCCCGGTTGGTCTCACCGACCATGGAGATCAGGTACGTCAAGAAGGACGGCAGCAGCAGGAAGATGTACCAGACGCGGTCCTGGGCGGCCACGATCTGCGACGTCGACATGGTGCCGGCGTAGAGGAACACCGCCGCGAACGACAGGCCCATCGCCACCTCATAGGAGATCACCTGGGCGGTCGACCGGACCCCGCCGAGCAGCGGGTAGGTGGATCCAGATGCCCAACCGCCCAGCACGATGCCATACACGCCGATCGCCGACAGACCCAGGATGAACAGCACCGCGACGGGAAGGTCGGTGAGCTGCAACGGAGTCCAGTGGCCGAACACCGAGACCTCGGGACCGAACGGGATGAACGCGAAGGCGGTGAACGCGGGAATCGCCGAGATGGCCGGTGCCGCGAAGTAGACGAACCAGTCGATGCCCTTGGGTGTGATGCTTTCTTTCAATGCCAGCTTGACGCCGTCGGCGAGGCTCTGCAACAGACCCTTCGGGCCGGCGCGGTTGGGCCCGGGCCGAAGTTGCATCCTGCCCAACAGCTTTCGTTCGATCAGGATTGCTATCAGCACCGTCAACACCAGGTAGACGAAGATGGCCAGGGCCTTGCCCAACACCAGCCACCAAGCGTCGTGCCCGAAAGCGGTCAAGCCGTTCATTTGGCACCCACCCCGATGTTCACGACGGCACCCAGTGTGACGCCAAGGTCTTTATGCACCGCCGAACCCGGTGAGTTGATCGGCAGCCACACCACCCGGTCGGGCATGTCGGTGACGCTGAGCGGCAGGGTGATCGAGCCACGGTCGGTGCTGACCGTGACCGGATCCCCGTGCCCGGCGCCGATTTCGGCGGCGGTGTTCGCCGACAACCGCACTTCGGGCTTGCGCGCGGTGCCGGCCAGGTGTGGTTCACCATCCTGTCCGCGACCGGCGTCCAGCAGCAATCGCCAGCCGGTCAGCACCGCCTCACCGGCACCGGGTTCGGCGGGCGATGCTGCCTCGGCCGTCGGGCTGGACGGGTGCTTGCCGTCCCAGGTGCCCAGGGCCGAGAGTTCCTCGCGGGCGGATTCGACTGTGGCGCAACCGAGATAGACGCCCATCTCGTCGGCCAGCGTGTCGAGCACGCGATGGTCGGACTGGCTGGCCTGCAGGGTGGTGCCATGGAAAGCGGGTTCGAAGCCGCGATAGCGGCCCTCCCAGTTGACGAAAGCACCCGACTTCTGGGTGGTGGGCGCAACCGGGAACACCACGTCGGCCCGCTCGGTGACGGCGCTGTGCCGCAGTTCGAGGCTGACCACGAACGGCGCGGTGTCCAGGGCGGCCAGCACCGCGTCCGGGTCGGCGAAGTCGCCCGGTTCGATGCCGCCCACCAGCAGCGCGCCCAGCGTTCCGTCGATGGCCGCGGCCAGGATGCCGTCCGTGTCACGTCCTGTCGCAGTGGGCAATTCGTCGACGTGCCACGCCGCGGTGACCTGCGAGCGCGCGACCTCGTCAGCGGCGGGGCGGCCACCGGGCAACAGCCCGGGCAGGGCACCGGCTTCCAGTGCACCGCGTTCCCCGGCGCGCCGCGGCACCCAGGTCAACCGTGCCCCGGTGGTGTCGGCCAGGCGGGCCGCGGCCGAGAAACCGCCGGGAACCGTGGCCAGGCGTTCGCCAACCATGATCACCGCACCCGGGGTGCTGAGCAGGTTCCCGATCTCCCCGGTCGCCAGCCCGTCCAATGTTGCCGGCTCGGCGCCGGGAGCGGTCTGCAGCAACCGGCCCGACATCTTCGCCAGCCCACGACTCGCGAACGGAGCGATCGCATACACCGGAAGGTTGTTCTTGCGTGCGGCCTTGCGCAGCCGCAGGAACACGATCGGTGATTCCTCTTCAGGCTCGAAGCCGACCAGCAGGACGACCGGCGCCGCCTCGAGGTCGGAGTAGCTGACGCTGACCGGTCGCCCGGCGATGCGCGCCGCCAGAAAATCGGCCTCCTCGGCCGAGGAGGGACGGGCCCGGAAGTCGACGTCGTTGGTGTCCAGCACAATTCGGGCGAACTTGGCGTAGGCGTAGGCGTCCTCCCAGGTGACCCGGCCACCAACCAGCACACCGGTGCGGCCGCGGGCTGCCTCGAGTCCCTGCGTCGCCGCCACGATCGCGTGCGCCCACGACGCCGGTACCAGCTCGCCGCCCGAGTCCCGGATCAGCGGCGTGGTGATCACATCCGGCTGGGTCGCGTAGGTGAAAGCCCACCGGCCCTTGTCGCAGTTCCACTCCTCGTTGACCTCGGGGTCGTCACCGGCCAGTCGGCGCGTCACCTTGCCGCGGCGGTGGTCGGTGCGCTGCGCACATCCGGACGAGCAGTGCTCGCACACGCTCGGACTGGACACCAAATCGAACGGCCGGGCCCGGAATCGGTACGCCGTGCCCGTCAGCGCACCCACCGGGCAGACCTGCACGGTGTTGCCGGAGAAGTAGGACTCGAAGGGCTCGTTGGCGTAGATGCCGACCTGCTGCAGCGCGCCCCGCTCCTGCATGTCGATGAAGGTGTCGCCGGCGATCTGGTTGGCGAACCGGGTGCAGCGGGCGCACAGGATGCAGCGCTCCCGGTCCAGCAGCACCTGCGACGAGATGTTGATCGGCTTGGCGAAGGTGCGCTTGGGATCGGTGAAGCGAGATTCCGCGCGGCCGTTGGACATTGCCTGGTTCTGCAGGGGGCATTCGCCGCCCTTGTCGCACATCGGGCAGTCCAGCGGGTGGTTGATCAACAGCAGTTCCATCACGCCGTGCTGGGCCTTGTCCGCGGCCGGCGAGGTGAGCTGGGTGCGCACCACCATGTCGTCGGTGCAGACGGTGGTGCACGACGCCAGCGGTTTGCGCTGGCCTTCCACCTCGACCAGGCACTGCCGGCAGGCGCCCACCGGGTCGAGCAGCGGGTGGTCGCAGAACCGGGGGATCTGGATGCCCATCAACTCGGCGGCGCGGATCACCAAAGTGCCCTTGGGAACGCTGATCTCGACTCCGTCGATGGTCAGCGACACCATCTCGGGCTGAGCCAAGCGGTTCTCCGCGTCAGCTGTCTGGGTCACGCTTTCACTCCGTCCAACGTCAGCATGGAGTCTCGGGGGTCGAACGGGCAGCCGCCGGATTCGACGTGGGCGATGTATTCGTCCCGGAAGTGCTGGATCGACGACATCACCGGGCTGGCGGCGCCGTCACCCAACGCGCAGAACGACTTCCCGAGGATCGCGTCGGAGATGTCCAGCAACTTGTCGAGGTCTTCGCGGGTGCCCCGGCCGGTTTCCAGCCGCTCGTAGATCTTGTCCAGCCAGAAGGTGCCCTCCCGGCACGGGGTGCACTTGCCGCACGATTCGTGCTTGTAGAACTCGGTCCAGCGCCGCACCGCCCGCACCACGCAGGTGGTTTCGTCGAAGATCTCCAGCGCCTTGGTGCCCAGCATCGAGCCGACTCCGCCGACGCCCTCGTAGTCGAGCGGCACGTCGAGGTGTTCGTCGGTCAGCAGCGGGGTGGAGGATCCGCCCGGTGTCCAGAACTTCAGCTTGTGGCCGGCCCGGACGCCGCCGGCGTAGTCGAGCAACTCGCGCAACGTGATGCCCAGTGGCGCCTCGTACTGCCCAGGGTTGGTGACGTGCCCGGACAACGAATACAGCGTGAAGCCAGGCGATTTCTCGCTGCCCATGGAACGGAACCAGTCGACGCCGTTGAGGATGATCGACGGGACGCTGGCGATCGTCTCCACGTTGTTGATCACCGTGGGGCAGCCGTACAGGCCGGCGACGGCGGGGAAGGGCGGCCGCAGTCGCGGCTGGCCGCGGCGGCCCTCCAGCGAGTCGAGCAGCGCGGTCTCCTCGCCGCAGATGTATGCCCCGGCGCCCGCGTGCACCACCAGCTCCAGGTTGAAACCGGAGCCACCGATGTCGCGGCCGAGGTAGCCGGCGGCGTAGGCCTCGGCGACGGCGTTCTGCAGCCGCCGCAGCACCGGCACCACCTCACCACGGACGTAGATGAAGGCATGGCTGGCCCGGATCGCATAGGAGGCGATGATCACGCCCTCGACGAGCACATGCGGTGTCGCCAGCATCAACGGAATGTCTTTGCATGTACCGGGTTCGGACTCGTCGGCGTTGACCACCAGGTAATGCGGCTTGGCCGCCGGCCCAGTGTCGCCCTGCGGGATGAACGACCACTTGGTCCCGGTCGAGAAGCCGGCACCACCGCGGCCACGCAACCCGGAGTCCTTCACCGTCCCGATCACGTCGTCGGGATTCATGGTCAGGGCCTTCTTCATGGCCCGGTAGCCGTCATAGCGTTCGTAGGTTGCCAGCGACCACGATTCGGGGTCGTCCCAGTAGCGGCTGATGACCGGGGTCAGTGGGGTGGCGGGGGCGCTAGTCATCGGTGGTCCCCGGGGCTTCGGGTGCCTGCATACCGTTCTCCTTGGCCACCCGCAGTCCGGCCAGCGTGGCTGCACCGGCACCGCCCTGGCCTTCGTCGGGGCGCTGGTCGGGCAGGCCGGCCAGAATGCGCGACGTTTCCCGGAACTTGCACAGTGGGGCGCCCCGGGTGGGCGCCAACGGCTCGCCCAACCGCAGCGAGTCAACGAGTTCGCGGGCCGACGCGGGGGTCTGGTTGTCGTAGAACTCCCAGTTGACCATCACCACCGGCGCGTAGTCGCAGGCCGCGTTGCACTCGATGTGCTGCAGGGTGACCGTGCCGTCGGCGGTGGTCTCGTCGTTGCCGATACCCAGGTGTTCCTTGAGGTCGGCGAATATCGCGTCGCCGCCCATCACTGCGCACAACGTGTTGGTGCAAACCCCGACCAGGTAGTCGCCGGTAGGCCCGCGCCGGTACATCGTGTAGAAGCTGGCCACCGCGGAAACCTCGGCGCCGGTCAATCCCAGTTGCTCGGAACAGAATTCGAGTCCGGCGGGGGTGAGGTAGGAGTCTTCGCCCTGCACCAGGTGCAGCAACGGCAGCAGCGCCGAGCGGCTGTTGGGGTACTTGGCGATGATCTCCTTGGCCTCGACTTCGAGCCGGGCCCGCACCTCGGCCGGATACGACTGCGGCGCACCCTCGACCACGAACTGGTTGGGCTCCTCGGGCGGGGGACCGAGTCGCAGGAAGACCCGCTCTCCGTTGCTGCTACCGACTTTCGGAACGGTCATCGGTCCACTCCGCCCATGACCGGATCGATGCTGGCGACCGCGGTGATCAGGTCGGCGACCATCCCGCCCTCGCACATCGCCGCGACCGACTGCAGATTGGTGAAAGAGGGGTCCCGGTAATGCACGCGGTAGGGGCGGGTGCCGCCATCGCTGACCATGTGCACGCCGAGCTCCCCGCGGGGCGACTCGACCGACACATACACCTGACCGGCCGGGACCCGGATGCCCTCGGTGACCAGCTTGAAGTGGTGGATCAACGCTTCCATCGAGCTGCCCATGATCTTGGCGATGTGCTCCGGGGAGTTACCCATGCCGTCGGGGCCCACGTAAAGGTCTGCAGGCCAAGCGATTTTGCGGTCCTCGACCATGGTCGGGCCGGGCCGCAACTTGTCCAGACACTGTTCGATGATCTTGATCGACTCCCACATCTCTTTGACCCGAATGATGTAACGCCCGTAGGCATCGCAATTGTCATCGGTCATGACGTCGAACTCGTAGTTCTCGTAGCCGCAGTAGGGTTCGCTCTTGCGCAGGTCGTGCGGCAGGCCGGTGGCGCGCAGGATGGGGCCCGTGATGCCCAGCGCCATGCAACCGGTCAGGTCCAGATATCCGACGTGCTCGGTGCGGGCCTTCCAGATCGCGTTCTCGTTGAGCAGCTCGCCCATCTGGCGCAACGGAACGCGCAGTTCCTTCAAGGCTGCAGCGATGTCGTCGACCCCGTTCGGCGGCAGGTCCTGAGCGAGTCCACCGGGACGGATGTAGGCGCTGTTCATCCGCAGGCCGGTGATCTTCTCGAACAGGGTCAGGACGATCTCGCGGGCGCGGAAGCCCACGAACATCGGTGTCATGGCACCCAGTTCCATGCCGCCGGTGGCCAGGGCGACCAGGTGCGAAGAAATCCGGTTGAGCTCCATCATCATCACCCGGATGACGTTGACCCGCTCCGGGATCTCATCGGTGATGCCGAGCAGTTTCTCCACGCCCAGGCAGTACGCCGTCTCGTTGAAAAACGGTGCCAGGTAGTCCATCCGGGTGACGAACGTGACGCCCTGCGTCCAGTACCGGTATTCGAGATTCTTCTCGATGCCGGTGTGCAGGTAGCCGATTCCGCAGCGCACCTCGGTGACCGTCTCACCCTCGATCTCCAGGATCAGGCGCAGCACACCGTGGGTGGAGGGGTGTTGCGGCCCCATGTTGACCACGATGCGTTCACCTGGGTCGGCGTTGCGGGCGGCGTCGACGACCTTGTCCCAGTCCTGGCCGCCGGCGACCACAAGCGTCTCTGGAGCGCCGGCGCCGTCGTGCGCCGTGCTGGTGGATGTGCTCATCAGTTGTAGCCCCTGCGCTCATCGGGTGGGGGAATCTGCGCGCCCTTGTACTCGACCGGGATACCGCCCAGCGGGTAGTCCTTGCGCTGTGGGTGGCCCTGCCAGTCGTCGGGCATCTCGATCCGGGTCAGCGACGGATGTCCGTCGAAGATGATCCCGAAGAAGTCATAGGTCTCCCGCTCGTGCCAGTCGTTGGTCGGGTAGACGTTGAACAACGAGGGGATGTGCGGATCGCTGTCTGGCGCAGACACTTCCAGCCGCACCCGGCGATTGTGGGTGATCGACCGCAGCGGGTATACGGCGTGAAGTTCGCGCCCGGTCTCGTTCGGGTAGTGCACGCCGCTGACGCCCAGGCACAACTCGAACCGCAGTTCGGGCTCGTCGCGCAACCGCTGGGCGACCTGCGGTAGCAGGTCTCGGCGCACATGCAGGCTCAGTTCGTCGCGGTAGACCACGACTTTCTCGATCGCTTCATTGAAGTCGAGGCCCTCGCGGTCCAACGCCTCGGCCAGCCGGTCGGCGATGTCGTCGAAGTAGCTGCCGTAGGGCCGGGGAGTCTCGCCGGGCAACGCGATCTCGCGCACCAGCCGCCCGTAGCCGGAGGTGTCGCCGGTGCCGCGAACACCGAACATGCCGCGGCGGACGCTGATCACTTTTTGGCCTTCGGGCGGGACGTCCGCCCCCGGGGTCAGGGTGGCGCCCTGCGGGTCTTTGTCCGGTGAACTCATCGCAGCAGACCGCGCATCTCGATGGTGGGGCGGGCGGCCATGGCCGCTTCCTCGGCTTCGGCAATGGCGCGTTCCCGGTTGACGCCCAGCGGCATTTCCTGAATCTTCTCGTGCAGCTTCAAGATTGCGTACAGCAGCATCTCGGGCCGGGGTGGGCAGCCGGGCAGGTAGATGTCCACCGGTACCACGTGGTCGACGCCCTGCACGATCGCGTAGTTGTTGAACATTCCGCCGGAGGAGGCGCACACGCCCATCGCCAGAACCCATTTCGGTTCAGCCATCTGGTCGTAGATCTGCCGCAGCACCGGCGCCATCTTCTGGCTGACCCGGCCCGCGACGATCATCAGGTCCGCCTGTCGCGGCGTCGCCGAGAACCGCTCCATCCCGAATCGGGCGATGTCGAACCTCGGGCCCGCCGTCGCCATCATCTCGATTGCGCAGCAGGCCAAGCCGAAGGTCGCCGGCCACAGCGAGTTCTTGCGGACATAGCCCGCAACCTTCTCGACCGTCGACAGCAGAATCCCGCCGGGCAGCTGTTCTTCCAGTCCCACGTCCTACCTCAATCCCATGTCAGGCCACCGCGGCGCCACACGTATGCGTAGGCCACGAACACCGTGAGCATGAATATGACCATCTCGACGAGCGCGAACGTTCCGAGGTAGTCGAAACTGACCGCCCACGGATAGAGGAACACAATTTCGATGTCGAAGACGATGAATAACATTGCGGTCAGGTAATACTTCACCGGGAAGCGCTGCCCGCTTGGGGCCTTCGGGCCGCTGAACCCGGTTTCAGTGGGTTCGATCCCACATTCGTAGGCCTCCAGCTTCGACCGGTTGAACCGGGTCGGGCCGGTGATGCTCGCCAGGATCACCGAGCCCACGGCAAAGGCTGCAGCAATGCCAGCAAGCACCAATATGGGTATGTAGACGTTCAACTCGCTCTGCTCCGTCGTATGGGCCGCGGACAGCGGCCAGGCGGTGACCGGGCTGTGTGACGGACCGGGCTTGTGGGCCGTCACAGTGACCTTCAACATAGTCGCGCGACGGGCGGACCACATGCCCGGGGTCAAGCTCATGGACACGGGGGATCGTTAGGGGCGCGAAATACGTGGCAAACGGCGCGGCGCGGGAGAAATATCATGGGATCCGTGCGACGGCCACACGGGCGGAGCGCTTGTTGTTACTCTTAGCGTGCGTAACTCCGCGGATCTTGCGAGGTCAGCGCAGACGCGGACGGCCGATCTGGGAGGACCGGGGTTGTGAGTTTCTTTACGCTGCCGCCAGAGATCAATTCCCTGCGCATGTTCCTGGGCGCCGGTAGCGCCCCGATGCTGGAGGCAGCCGCCGCCTGGGATGGGCTTGCCGCGGAGCTGGGGACTGCCGCCGAGGCGTTCCAAGGTGTGATCTCCACGCTGGCGAGCCAGGCCTGGCAGGGCCCGGCGGCCCAAGCGATGGCGGCGGCGGCTGCTCCCTACGCGGGCTGGCTGAGCGCGGCCGCGTCGCAGTCCTTCGGGGCGGCCGGTCAGGCGCGCGCGGTGGTCAGCGCGTTCGAAGCGGCCCGGGCGGCCACCGTGCACCCGGGTGCGGTCGATGCCAACCGCAACGCGTTCGTGCAGCTCGTCATGTCGAATCTGTTCGGCCAGAATGCACCGCTGATCGCGCTGGCCGAGAGCATCTACGAGGAAATGTGGGCCGCGGACGTGTCCGCGATGGCGGGTTATTACGCCAACGCCGCCGCTGCCGCCTCTCAGGTGGTGCCGTGGCAGAGCGTGCTGCAGAGCTTCCCGGCGCTGGCCGGTGGGCTGGCCGGTGGCCTGGGTGCCCTCGCGAACGGGCAGACCGGCGGCGACGTCAGCGCTGCCGGTGGCGGTGGTGGCGGCGCCGCTCCGCCCGGAGGCGACGGAGGTGACGGCGCTGCCGCTGCCGCTGGCGGTGGCGGTGGCGGTGGCAGCACCGGCGGCGTCGCGAGCGCAGACGCCGGGCCCGCTCCGATGAGCTACACCAGCGGCTATACCGGCGGCGATCCGGCAGCCGCCGCAGGTGCCGGCAGTGCCGGCAGTGCCGCGGCGACCGCCGCCAACACCGGGGTGCCCAGCGCGGGCGTCGCCGGTTTCGGCATGATGCCGATGGCGCTGGCTGGTCTGGCCCGGGCGGGTCTGCTCGGCGACAGCCCGTCCATCGTGAACACCACCAAGCCCGCGCCCAAGGCCGAGGAACAAGAGGCCGTCGCGCCGGCTGCCGAGGCCGAGGTGAGCGAGACCGAGACGCCGCAAGCTCCGGAAGCGGACGTGCCGGCGATGAGCGTGCTGCCCACCGTGGCGCCGGAAGTCGCTGTTCAGGCCGCCCCCGGCGAGGCAGTGCCCGCCACGCAGACGACCGTCTCGGCAATCCCGGTGACGGGTCTGCGCGCCCAGGCCAAGGGAACTTCCGAGGCGGACGAAGCGGAGGAAACCGTGGTCTCGCTGCGGCCCAAGATCGCACCCGGAGAGTTCCGTCCTCAGGAGGAAGCTCAGGAAGAGGGCCCGCAACTGCAAGTGCGGGGCGGCTGACCGCTCCTAGTGCGCGGGTGCGCGCAACAGGTTGAGCACGGTCCGGCCCAACACGATCGGGTCGAGAGGATGCGGCACGGCGGCCTCCGCGCGTGACCAGCTGGCCAGCCACGCATCGTCGGGACGCCCCGTCAGCACCAGGATCGGCGGGCACGCCGATAGCTCATCCTTCAGCTGCTTGGCGATGCCCATGCCGCCGGTCGGCGTTGCCTCTCCGTCGAGGATGGCCAGGTCGATGCCTCCCTCGTCCATGGTGCGCACCACCATCGGGCCGGTAGCCACCTCGACGTAGCTCAGCTCGGGAAGATCCGGGTGCAGCCGCTTACCCAGGGCCTGCATGACGCGTTCGCGGGTTTGGACGTTGTCGCTGTAGACGAGGATCTTCAGTGGGTTGCTCGACTCGGGCACGGTGCAGATGTTAATTCACGCGGCATGAGTCGATTGCACGAAGACGGCCTCCGCCGACACCGTCACTGTGCCCGACATCACACCCAGCTTGTTCCAGTCCAGGTTGAACCGCGATCTCTTGATCTGGGTCGTCCCCGAGATCCGCACCGAGCCATCGGCGAGCTCGGTGATCGTCACCGGCAGCCGCACCGGTTCGGTGATGCCCTTGATGGTGAAACCGGTTTGCAATTCGGCCTCCCGGCCGGTGCCCAGCTGCAGACCGCTGACGGCGACGGCGATCTGCGGAAAGCGCTCGACGTCGAAGAAGTCGGGGGACCGCAGGTGTCCGTCGCGCTTTTCGATACCGGTGTTCAGCGATGCGACGTCGATGTCGATGTGGCCCGTCACCGCACCGTTGTCGCCGAGGTTGCCCTCACCGCTGAATTTGGTGAACCTGCCCTTGACCGGCCACACGCCCCACAAGTTCTTGGTCTTGAATTCGATCTTCGAACTGTCGGGCACCATCGCCCAGGCACCCGAGGTCTCGGGGTCGGTGAGCAAAGTTTCCAGCGTCGTCATCGGGTCTCGCCTATCCGGTCGTCGGGGAGTCGAGTAGCGGGGCCATATCGGCGGGGTCGAAGTATTCGTCGATCCGGCTGATAAGACCCTCATTGTCCAACTTGATCACGATGCAAACCCGCATCGAGATCGATTGACCCGCGTGGCCGGTCGCGTGCAGGACGTGCTGCTGGACGAATCCGGTGCCGAATTCCTGGCGGTCCAGGATTTCGTAGCTTCGCTCGGTCGTGGTCGAGATGAACCACTCGATGACCCGCAGCGCGCGGGCCTTGTCGTCATCGCGGCGGGCACCGACCCGCCACACCGTGATGTCCGGGCTCCACATTCGCCCGACGGCCGCCCGGTCGCCGTTCTCGATCGCGGCGAACAGCCGGTCGGCCACCTCGACGACGGTGGGGGACATGGGTGCTCCTAGGGGTTGTCGTATCCGGGGTGAGCGGCCGCCAGCCGGTGGCCCACCAGAGTTCGCAGGCAGGCGATGACGTCATCGGCGCGTTCGTCCAATGCACCGTCGCGGATGGCGGCCGCCAGCGCGGCCTCGTCCGCGAATCCGAGGTTGGCCAGCGCCGACCGGACGTTGGATTCGCCGGGGTTGCTCAGTTCGCGTTCGACCATCCGCAGGGCGTTGGCCGCTACCCGGGAGTGGAAGTTGACCTGGCCCGAAGTCGCCTCGCGCACATCGGTTTCCAGGAATTCGGCGACGGCGGCGACCAGCTCCGCCGCGGTGGGCCGGCCGTGTATCCCCGTCACGACGGGCTCCCGGCAAGCAGGTCGAGCAGGTCCCATTCGTTCTCGCACACCCGCCGGCCGATGGTCGCCAGTTCCACCGACCGCGTCTGCCCGCTGAGGTGGCGCTCGGCCTGATACCGGCAGATCACCCCCCAGCGCAGGGTCGCCAACACCAGCCACCAGTGGAACGTCACCCGGTCGACGGTAGTCGCGCTGGCCTCCTCGTAGGCGCGCAGGAAGCTTTCGATACTGCCCAGGCCACCGGCGCCCTGGCTGGGCGGTGCGCCGAACCGCCAGGCGCGCACGCAGAACCAGGCCAGGTCTTCGTAGGCCTCACCGACGTGCACCAGCTCCCAGTCCAGCACCGCGGCGAGATCGCTGCCGTCGACGATCAGGTTGCCCATCCGAAAGTCGCCGTGCACCAACACTTCCGGCGATGGTGGCGGCCGGCGGGCGGCCAGCCAGCGGAAGGCCCATTCGAAGGTGGCCGTGGTGTCGCCCATGCCGTCGAGCCGGTCCCGCCATTGCCCGATGGGGTCCTCGCGGGTCAGTCCCGGGTCATCGGCGTCGGCGCGGTGGATGGCGGCGATCGCCTGCGCGCACTGGCGCAACAGCCGCTCCCGCTCCGCACCGGAATCGCCAAGCTGCCGGTAGATGCGCCGAACGATGGTCTCGCCCTTGATCTCCTCACAGATCAGGAACGGGTTCCCGAGCGTGGCCACCGAGTCGTCGGCGATGAGCACATGGGGGACCGGCGCGCCGGCGGCGGCGGCCGCCGCCTGTACCCGTGCCTCCAATTCCATCCCGGCATGGACGTCGTCCGGTGGTCCGGTACGCAGGATCAGCGACCGGCGCGCGCCGTCCGTTACCGCGTCGAACGCCCAGGTGGTCCGGCTGGCGCCGCCGGTGAGGGCGCGCAGATTGTCGATGGTCACCCGCTCGTCGAGGACCGACCCCAGCAGCGCGCCGAGGTCCGCTGCCAGGGTCATCTCTTGCCGAACTTGAAGAGTCGCTGGGCAACTCGGCGGATCTGAATCTCCTCCGCGCCCTCGGTGATCCGGTAGCGGCGGTGGTGCCGGTAGATGTGCTCGAGCTGTTCATGACGGCTGTAACCGATGCCGCCGAGCACCTGCATCGCCCGGTCGGCGGCATCGCACACCAGCCGGTTGGCCCGGTAGTTGGCCATCGAGACCTTGTCGGAGACTTCCATGTGGTGGTTGGCGTCCAACTGGGTGGCGGCGTAGTACACCAGCAGCCGCACCATCTGCGCCTCGGTCTGCAATTCCACCAGCGGCCACTGCACCGCCTGGTTCACCGCCAGCGGCTTGCCGAACACCACGCGCTCGCCGGCATAGGCCACGGCACGGTCGATGCAGTACTGCGCGGCACCCAGGCTGCTGGCCGCCTGGCGAATCCTGTTCTCGTGCAGGAAGGTTTGGCCGACCTCCAAACCGCGGTCGAGTTCGCCGAGCACCGCGTCGTCGGGCACCCGCACATCCTTCAGTTCCACCTCGCCGTGGTCGGTCGGCATGTTGAACGTCCACCAGTAGTACGGCACGGTGAAGCCGGGTGCGTCGGTCGGCACGAGGAACGCCGTGATGCCGCGTGCCTGCCCAGGCTCACCCGACGTGCGGGCGAACACCAGGTCGTGGGTGGCCCGGTGGACGCCGGTGTTGAATCGTTTGGCGCCGTTGATCACCCACCCGTCACCGTCACGGACCGCGGTCGTCTCCAGCCAGGTGGCGTCCGACCCGTGGTTGGGTTCGGTCAGCCCGAACGCCATCGACCGCTCGCCGGTGATCAGCGCCTCGGTCCATTCCTGCTTCTGGGTCTCGGTGCCGAACCGGTCCATCATGATGACTTGGGGGAAGTTGCCGACGATCGACGACTCGTCCTGCAGGTCGTTATGCAACCCGAGTCCCTTGTGCGCCAGATGTTCCCGGATGACGGCCATGTCGATATTGCTGCCGTCGCGGCCGCCGAACTCGGCCGGCAGCCCGTACCGCAACCAGCCCGCCTTATCGGCGCGCCTGCGCATCTCACCGAGCAGGTCTTCCCACTCCCGCCGCGGGATGCCGCCGTTATCCCAGTCGGTGCGGGCGTTCTCCCGTCGGTGGTCGAAGTACTGGATGTTCTCGCGTTCGAGTGGTTCGATCTCTTGTTCGATGAACTCGTCAATCTCGGCGAGTAGACCCGGAAGGTGTTCGGGGAGGCTGAAATCCACGTTGATCGCTCCTAATTGTCAAGCGCCGTACAGAGTCTTCTGCCAGATTTTCGACAGTACGGCAATGGCGTCCTCGTCGGTCATCGTCACGCCGAGGCTCGGCCTGCCGACGAACACGGTGGTGAAATTCTCGAACAGCAGCGAGATGGCGGCGGCGGTGTGCTCCGGGTTGAGGTCGGTTCCGTGGCCCTGCTCCTGGGCCCGGCGGACGGAGGCGGCCACGATGTTCATGCCGAAGCGGCGGAATTCGTTCTGGACGGCGGCGAAGCGTTCCTGGGTGGCGGCCAGTTGGGCCACCGCGATCATGATGCCGATGTTCTGCTTGAACATGCCCCAGTAGCCGGTGACCACGGAGACGAAGAACGCGTCGTCGGCGGGGGAGTCGGGCAGGTGCACACTGAGTCCGGACGGTTCGACGACCTCATGCAGGAATGACTCCGCCAGGGCGGCCAGCAGGTCCTCCTTGTCGGTGAAGTAGCGGTAGAACACCGCCGAGGACTTGCCGGCTGCCGAGGTGATGTCGGCCAGCGTGGTCCCGTGAAAGCCACGCTCCGCAAACAGTTTTCGCGCGGCCAGCTCGATGGCCTGGCGGGTCTGGCGGCCTTTGGCGCTGACCAGTTCGGCGGGCATCAGGTTCGGATCCGGTCGCCGGCGCGCAGCAGCGCACTCGGCAAGTCATGCCCTACGGCGTCCCTCGCGACCCGCGCCGCGGCGATCGCCGCCGGCAAGTCCACGTCGACGTCGAACCCGCTGTCGGTCAAGAGGTACACCAGGTCCTCGGTCGCGATGTTGCCGGTGGCGCCCGGCGCGAAGGGGCAGCCGCCGAGCCCGCCGACCGAGGCGTCCAACCGGGTGACCCCCGCCAGCACCGCCGCATAGGCGCAGGCCAGTCCGGACCCGCGCGTGTTGTGGAAGTGGCCGCCCAGCGGCAGCTCGCCGATGACCGGACGCAATTGGGCGATCAGCGAACTCACCCGGCCCGGGGTGGCGGTACCGATCGTGTCGGCGATGGAGAACCGGTCCACCCCCTGGTCGCGGGCCGACGCTGCGATGTCGAGTACGCGCGCAGGAGGCGTCGGTCCCTCGAACGGGGAGTCCCAGGCCGTGGCGACGATGACCTCGACGGGAACGGCACTGTCATGCGCGATCGCGACGATCTCGCCGATTTGTGAGGTCGCTTCGGCGCTGGTGCGCCCGACGTTCTTCTGGCTGAAGGTGTCATCGGCCGCCACCACGTATTCGATCGACCGCAGTCCCGCGGCGATGGCCCTTTTGGCCCCGTTAGGGCTGGCCACCAGCGCGGAGAACGCGATGCCGGGAAAGTTGTGCAGTTCGGCCGCCAGCTCGGCGGCGTCGGCCATCGACGGCACCTTGGACGGCGACACGAACGCGGTGGCCTCCACTTCACGCACGCCCGTGGCCGCTATGGCGGTCAGCATTTCCAGCTTCGCGGCCAACGGTATTGGCGTCTCGATCTGCAAGCCGTCGCGCAGCGCCACCTCACGGATATCGACGTGCGTGCTCATAGCACCTCCTCGGCGACCAACCGGGCGACCTCGTCGGCGGTCTTGCCCAACAGCCCGGTGTAAACGTCCTCGTTGTGCTGACCCGGACGCGCCGGGCCGGCGTAGCGGACGGTGCCGGGGGATTCGGAGAGCACCGGCACGATGCCCGGTCCCAGCACCTCCCGCTCGACTCGCTCGTCGTAGTGCGGCACCAGCATGCCGCGGGCGCGCAGTTGCGGGTCGTTGACGACTTCGGCGACGGTGTTGATCGGTCCGGCGATAACGCCCGCGGCGGAGAGGGTTTCGATGATCTCGGCGGGCTGGCGCTGGGCCGACCAGGCGCCGATGATCTGATCCAGCTCGTCCTGGTTGCGGCCCCGTGCGCCGTGCGTGGCGAACCGGTCGTCGGTGACCAGTTCCGGCTGCCCCATGGCTTTGCACAGCCGGGCGAACACGGTGTCCTGGTTGGCCGCGATCACCACCCAGGAACCGTCGGCGCTGCGGTAGATGTTCGACGGCGCGATGCCCTCCAGCCGGGTGCCGGACGGCCCGCGCACCACACCGCCGACGTCATAGTCCGGAATGGTGGATTCCTGTACCGCTAAACATGATTCGGTGAGAGCGACATCGACCACCTGCCCGTGTCCGGTCACGCTGCGGCGGTACAACGCGGCAAGCGCGCCCTGCGCGCCGAACATTCCGGCCAGCGTGTCGCCCAGCGACAGCGCCAGCCGCGGCGGCGGCCCACCCGGGAAACCGTTGAGGTGCCGCAACCCGCTCGCGGCCTCGGCCACCGAGGCGTAGCCGGCCTTGTGCGCATCCGGTCCGGTTTGGCCGTAGCCCGAGACCCGAACCAGGATGATGCCCGAATTGCGTTCGCTGAGAACGTCGTAGCCCAGGTTCCACTTCTCCAGCGTCCCGGGACGGAAGTTCTCCACCACGATGTCGGACTTCTCGACCAGATCGAGAAACAGCTCGCGCCCCTGCGGCTTGCGCAGGTCCAGCGTGATGCCCCGCTTGTTGCGGGCATGCACGGTCCAGAAGATCCGATGCCCGTCGAGTTCGGCCTGTCCCCAGGTGCGCAGCGGGTCCGGGGCGCCGGGTGGTTCCACCTTGATGACGTCGGCGCCCATGTCGCCGAGCAGGCGACCCACGAACGGTCCGGCGATCAGGGTGCCCAGTTCCAGCACCCTGATACCGTCCAGGGCTCCAACAATGCGCCGCTTCTCAGCATCACTGCGTTCTGCATCGTCGCCGGCGGTGGTCACCCGGCACTCGCGAAGTCGTGCCTGATCAGCCAGTCGGTGACGATGTCGACAGCCTGGCGCAGCTTGTCGCGCTGGTCAGGTCCCGCGTAATAATGTGTGGCGCCGGGTATTTCGTGCATCTCCTTGTCGGGGTGCCCAATCGCCTCGAAGAGCCGTCGGGTGTGGCTGGGTGTGCAAGCGTCATCGCCCAGATTACCGATCACCAGCGCGGGGATGGCAAGGTCCTTCCCGCATGCCACGCCGTCGCCCCGGGCGTCGTCGTAACTCCACTGCGATAACCAGCCGCGCAGTGTCGAGTAGCGCGCCAGGCCGACCGGGCTCATGTTCACCACCTGCGGGTCACCCAGATAGCAGGTGCCGGGCGTGCGCTCGTTGGGGTCGACCGTGGGATCCAGCCAGCGGGGGTCGGCCATGGTGCCGTGCACGACGAAACAGAACTCGTCGTCGGGCCGGCCCGCCGCCTTCAGCTCGGCCAGCTTGTCGCGCACCCAAGCCGTTATGCGGCGGTTGCGGTCGATCTGTGCCTGCCGGTAGCGCTCCAGAAACTCCTGGCTGTAGGGCGGCTGATTGGGGTTGTCCGGGTTGTAGAGGTCCAGTTCGGGATCGCGCTTGGTCGGGTCGGCCTCATCCAGGATCGACGCGTCCAGCCACTCGGTCAGGGTGCCGTGCCGGCTGATGTGCGCCGCCAGCAACACGATGCCGTCCGCCGCCGGCAGGTCCAGCTCCGTCAGGTCGGGGCCGTCGCCGGACGGGCTGGAAGTCACGGTGGCGTGCTGGGCCTGCTGTTGGTAGAACACTGACAGCGAACCGCCACCGCTCCATCCGGCCAATACCACCTTGCGGTAGCCGAGTCTGTTCTTGGCGTCCTTGATGCACTCGCCGAGGTCTTCAACCACCTTTTCCATCAGCAGGGTCGAGTCGGTGCCGCGGAATCGGCTGTTGCAGTAGATGACGTGGTGGCCGGCCCGGGCCAGCGCATTGATCATCGGCAGGTACGCACCGCCGCCGATGGGATGCATGAACACCAGCACGGTGTCCGACGGGTGGTCCTTGGGCTTGAGCAGGTAGCTTTCCAGCACGGTGATCTCGGCGAGCCCGCCGTACACATCGCGCACACCGGAATCGTTCTGGAACGCAACGAGATACGGGATGCGGTCGTAGTCGTGTTTGACGGCTTGCTTCATTGGTGCTGTCCCAGGTCGTGTGCCAGTACTTCGGGTGATGGTGTCAGGCGGCGGCGGGTGTCGATCGCGATGACCTGCCAGTCCACCCGCTGATAGTCGTCGAACTTGCGGCGTGCCCGTTCGCGTGCCTTCTCCGGCGCGCCGTGGTGAACGCCCTGCGGTGCATGGGAGATCAGGCCCGGCGGCATCGGGATGCCATACAGCGAACCGCCGTGGAAGAACGCGATTTCGTCGTAGTCGACGTTGCGGTGATACCACGGTGTTCGCTCGGTGCCGGCCACCCCTTCGGCGGGCTTCGGCAGGAAGTTCATCACGTAGACACCGGTCGCCTGCATGAACATGTGCACCGTCGGCGGCAGGTGCACGCTGTCGGAGGTGACGACGTTGTAGTCGTCGATGTTGAAGGTGAAGGCGAAGTTGTCGCCGCGCCAGCCTTCGACATCGATCGGATTGTGTTGGTAGTACAGCGTTGTCGACCCGTCACCCTGGACATCCCGGTGGATGAGCCGCACCTCGTACTCGTCGCGTCCGTCGTCCTCGATGGGGACGGGTTCGGGGATGGTGGCCTGCGCGGGGTCGAAAGGGAAATGCCGGCCCAGGGCGCCCGGCGGGGGCACCCGGAACTCGTCGGTCGCCTCGATCATCAGCAGCGTCGTCTCACTCTCGGGTAGCTGGCGCCACGTGCAGGCTTTGGGGAGGTAGATCCAGTCGCCGTTGCGGTAGCGAAGCGGCCCGAACTCGGTCTGCAGTAGGCCGGCGCCCTGGTGGACGAAACAGAGCAGGTCCCCGTCGATGTGCCGGGTGTAGAACGGCATCTCCTCGTGCCGGCGGCTCAGCAACACCCGGCAGTCGGCGTTGCTGAACATCAGCAGCGGGCCGCCGGCCGCATCGGTGGCGTCGCTGGGCTTGAGCTGGTCGGCCAGGACGTCGACCGGGCGCAGCGGACCGACCGCGCGGAAGGCGGTGGGATCGTGGCGGCGGTAGAGGTTGGCCGTGCGCCCGGTAAAGCCACCGCGCCCAAGTTCGTCGTCTTTGAGGCCGTCCAGGTCGGCGTGGACACGCCGCGGAGTCCGGCCTTTGCGCAGGTGGATGAAGGATTCCATGACTGACTCCGGGGGTTCGCCGTTATAAAACTAAAAGTGACATTACTTTTTCTTTTAGTCGGGCACAAGGCCGTTGGCGCGAGTCCGGAGTCAGCGGACGCGCAGCACGACCTTGCCCTTGGCGCTGCGGTTCTCCAGCGACGCCACCGCCGCCGCCGCCTCGTCCAGCGGGAAGACCTCCGGCTCGGGAGGGGACAACTTGCCGGAGGTGAACAATTCTTCGAGTGCCGCCCATTGCTCCTCGAGCGCACCGGGATGCCTGCCGGCCCAGGCGCCCCAGCCGACACCGACCACGTCAATATTGTTGAGCAGCAACCGGTTTACCTTCACCGTCGGTATCTCGCCACCGGTGAAGCCGATGACCAGCAGCCGCCCGGCCGGGGCGAGGGAGCGCAGCGAATCGGTGAAGCGGTCGCCCCCAACCGGGTCCACCACGATGTCGACGCCCCGCCCACTGGTCAACTCCTTGACCGCATCCTTGAACCCGTCGGCCAGCACCACATCGGTGGCCCCTGCCGCGGTGGCGATCTGGCCCTTTTCCTCGGAGCTGACCACGGCGATGACGCGGGATGCCCCCAAGGCCGGCGCCAACCGCAGCGCGGACGTGCCGATGCCGCCGGCCGCGCCGTGCACCAGCACCGTTTCGCCCTGCTGCAACCGGCCGCGGACGGCCAGCGCGAAGTACACCGTCAAGTCGTTGAACAGAACACCGGCGCCGGCCTCGAAGCTGACGCTGTCCGGCAGCTTGAACAACCGGTCGGGTGCGAGCACGGCGACCTCGGCCATTCCGCCGGTGAGCATGGTCAGGCCGAGGACCCGGTCGCCGGGCTGCACGTGCGCCCCGTCCGGGGCCGACCGCACCACGCCGGCGATTTCCGCGCCGAGCACGAACGGCGGGTCGGGTCGGTACTGGTAGAGACCGCGGGTCAGCAACGCGTCCGGGAAGGCCACCCCGGCGGCATGCACGTCGACAACCACACCGTCACCGGTGGGCTCGTCGATTTCGGCCACCTCGATCGAGTCCGGACCATCCAGCTGAGTCACCCGTGCTGCGCGCATCCCGACACCCTACTTCCGGTTCAAAAGCCACCCGCAACCCGCACGACGGCCCGCCCGGTGAACGTCCCGGCACGCAACTGGTCAAGCACGCCGACCACGTCCTTGACGTCGACTTCGGTGGTGATCGCGTCCAGCTGGCGGGGCCGCAACTGCCCTCCCAGCCGCGCCCAGATCTCGCGTCGCGGACCGATCGGCAACTGCACCGAATCCATGCCCAACAGGGCCACACCGCGCAGGATGAACGGCATCACGGTGGTGTTCAGCGCCGCGCCACCGGTCAGTCCACTGGCCGCCACCGCGCCGCGGTAGTCGACGGCGCTGAGCACGTCGGCCAGGGTGGCCCCACCCACACAATCCACCCCGCCGGCCCAGCGCGTCTTGGCCAGCGGCCGCGGCCTGGCATCCGGATCCGCCGGCAGCCTGCCGATAACTTCAGCCGCGCCAAGCGATTTCAAGAGCTCTTCGGCGGCGGGCTTGCCGCTGGAGGCGACCACGTGGTAGCCGGCCGTCGCCAGCAGATCGACACTGACGGTGCCGACACCGCCGGATGCGCCGGTGACGACGATCGGTCCGGCGTCGGGCTTGATCCCCCAGTCGATCAGGGCCTGCACACTCATGGCCGCCGTGAAGCCCGCCGTCCCGATCGCGGCGGCCTCGCGCGGACTCAGCGGGCCCAGCGGGACGACCTGGTCGGCGGGAAGCCGGGCGTATTCGGCATAGCCGCCGTGCTGACCGGTGCCGATCTGGTAGCCGTGGGCGACGACGGCGTCTCCGACGGCGAAGTCCGGCGAACGCGAGTCGACGACTTCACCGGTCAGGTCAATGCCCGGCACTACCGGGTAACTGCGTACCACGCCGCCGCCGGGCGTCACCGCCAGCGCGTCCTTGAAGTTGACGCTCGAATACAACACCCGGACGGTGACTTCGCCGGGTGGCAGGTCGGATTCTTCGAGTGTCTCGATCGACGTGGTGATCACGTCGCCGTCTTGCCGCGCCAACAGCGCGTGGAAGGTTTGCATGGTTCGACGCTAATCTCACCTCATGAACCCATTCCCACTCGGTCGCTATTCGGTTGCCCGGATCGGTTTCGGGGCAATGCAACTCCCCGGCCCGAACGTGATGGGCCCGCCGCGTGACCACGACGAGGCGATCGCGGTGCTGCGGCGGGCGGTGGAGTTCGGTGTCAACCACATCGATACCGCGCAGTTCTACGGGCCCAACGTCGCCAACGAGCTCATTCGCGAGGCGCTGTATCCGTACCCGGAGAACTTGGCTCTGGTGAGCAAGGTGGGTGGGCGTCGCGACGACCAGGGCGCCTGGTTGGCGCTGTCCGACCCGGCCGATCTGCGCCGCGACCTGGAAGCCAACCTGCGCACGCTCGGGGTGGATCAGCTGGCCGCGGTCAACCTGCGGCTGTTCGAAAGCGAGGCGCCGGACCAGCTTTTCGATGACCAGCTGGCGGCCCTGATCGCCGCACGCGACGACGGGCTGATCGGGGGGATCGGACTCAGCGAAATCACCGTCGAACATCTGCGGCACGCGCTGGAAGGCACCGAAATCGTCTGCGTGCAGAACGCTTTCAACCTGGTGCACCGGGCGTCGACGCCCGTACTGGACGAATGTGTCTCGCGTGGAATAGCTTTCGTGCCTTTCTTTCCGCTGGGAGCGGCCTTCACCGGTCCGAACAATCCGGTGCTCGGCAATGAGCTGGTGCGCAGCACCGCGGAACGGCTTGGTCGCACTCCGGCACAGATCGCGCTGGCGTGGACGCTCAGCGTGGCGCCCAACGTGTTGCTGATCCCGGGCACGTCTTCGGTGCGGCACCTGGAGGAGAATCTGGCCGTCGCGGATATCGAGCTCGACGAAGACACGCGCGCCCAGCTGGACGCCGTCGCCGGCTGATGCCTGTTCGCGCGGGAGTCGCCGCCGATGCGGCCGCGTGTGCCCAGATCTACCGCCCGTATGTGCTGGACACCGCGATCACCTTCGAAACCGAAGTCCCGTCTGCCGAAGAGATGGCGAACCGCATCGCTGCCGCCCGCGAGAAATACGAGTGGCTGGTGCTCGAGGTCGACGGATCAGTGGCAGGTTATGCCTATGCGCAGCAATTCAATCCGCGCGCAGCGTATCGGTGGTCCATCGAGACCAGTGTGTATCTCAACCCGGATCGGTTGCGCGCGGGCGGTGGGCGGCTGCTGTACACGGAACTGCTGAGTCGCCTCGCGCGTCGGGGTTACCGGCGCGCGTTCGCCGGCATCACCCAACCCAACGAAGCCAGCAATGCGTTACACGCAGCGTTCGGTTTCCAGCCGGCCGGTCTCTATCGGCGAGTCGGCTGGAAAGCGGGTGCGTGGCACGATGTGCAGTGGTGGCAGCTGGATCTGCTGTCGCCCGACGAAGAGGTCGATCCGCCACCGGAGCTCGGCTGAGCCGGGGGAACAATTCGAGCGCGTTGTCGCGCTCAATGGCTGTCCGCGCGGCGTCGTCCAAGCCGGCATAGCTGGTCAGCCCGCCCGCGAACAGTTTCGCCACCGTCAGCGTGCAGATCGTCCAATGCCCGTACCGCTTCGGCGACGGTGTGCTCGACATGCGGCATCGGCAATGTCGCGATCGCCGACCCGCGAAAAGACGCGAAAGCGCCCCAAAATGGCCATTTTGGGGCGCTTTCGCGTCTGCTCGCGCGGGGTTACTTGAGTTCGGCGGACGACAGGCCCAGCAGGCGGCGGGCCACCACCAGCTGCTGAATCTGTTGGGTGCCCTCGAAGATGTCCAGGATCTTGGAGTCCCGTCCCCATTTCTCCAGTAGGGTCTGCTCGGAATAGCCGGTAGTGCCGGCCAATTCGACGGCTTTGAGCGTGACGTCACTGGCCATCCGGCCGGCCTTGGCCTTGCTCATCGACGCTTCCTTGGAGTTCGGGATGTTGTTGTCGGCCTGCCAGGCGGCTCGCAACGACAACAGATAGGCGGCCTCCCAGTCGGCCTCCATCCGCAGGAATTCGGCGGCCGCCGCGCTCTGCACCTGCGCGGGCCGGTCGTAGTCGATCTCCACTCCCGCCTCGGCCAGGATCCTGCGGATCTCCTCCAGCGCGGCCCGCCCGATGCCGACCGCCATCGCGGCCACGATCGGCCGCGTGTTGTCGAAGGTCTCCATCACGCCGGAAAAGCCTTTGCCGACTTCAATTTCCGGATTGCCCAGCAGGTTTTCCTTCGGAATGCGGGCATTGTCGAATCGGATAGCGGCGGTATCGGATCCTTTGATGCCGAGCTTGTGCTCGAGACGTTCCACCGTGACGCCGGGGTGCTCACGGGGCACGATGAACGACTTGATCGCCGCGCGTCCCTGCGTCTTGTCCAGGGTGGCCCACACCACGATGTGGGTGGCGCGCGAACCGGCCGTTACGTAGATCTTCTCGCCGTTGATCACGTATTCGTCGCCGTCGAGCTTGGCGGTCGTCGTCACCGCCGCCGAGTCGGAGCCGAACCCCGGCTCGGTGATGGCCATGGCTGCCCATACCTTGCCCAAACGTTCCAGTTGCTCCTCGGTGGCCACGGCGGAAATCGCCGCATTGCCCAAGCCCTGATAGGGGATGGACAGCATCATCGCGACGTCACCCCAGCTGGCCTCCAGGGTCTGCACCAGCGCGGCCATGTTGGCGCCGTTGTGGTTGTCTTCTTTGTTCTCGGCACCACGTAGTTCACCCGCGCCGGCGAAGCTATAGGACTCCGACGCGCCCTCGAACAGGCTGATCAGGGTGTCGAGTTCGACCGGGTAGGCGTGTTCGCGCAGGTCGTACTTGCGGGCGATGGGCCGCACCAGCTCCGCAACGCCCTGGTGCGTCTTGGTGACGACCGCTTGCAGTTTGCGGGGTAGCTCCAAATTGATTGCCATGACTGTTCTTTCGTTCGCTCGAAACCTAGATGACCACTACGCCCTCGGCGACGCCGATCGCCCGCAGATCGCGGTACCAGCGTTCGACCGGGTGTTCCTTGGTGAAACCGTGGCCGCCCAGCAGCTGCACCCCGTCGAGGCCGATCTGCATGCCCTTGTCCGAACCGAGCCGCTTGGCCAGCGCCGCCTCGCGGGCGAACGGCAGGCCCTGCTCGGCGCGGGAGGCGCCGCGCCAGGTGATCAGCCGCAGCCCGTCCAACTCGATGGCGATGTTGGCGCACATGAAAGCCACTGCCTGACGGCGGGCGATCGGCTCGCCGAAGGCCTCACGTTCCTTCACGTAGGGGACGACGTAGTCGAGCACCGCGTGCGAGGTTCCGACCGCGAGCGCGGCCCAGCCCAGACGCGACAGCGCGATCGCTTCGGAGTAGTCGTCGTCGGTGGCCTCGTCCTCGCCCAGCCGGGCGTGCAGCGGCACGGTCACGCCGTTCAGTTCGACCTGTCCCAGGGCCGCGGCGCGGATACCCATGCTGGGGTCCGGCCTTACGCTCAGGCCCTGGCTGGACGATTCCACGATGAACAGCGCGGGCTTGCCGTTGAGCTGGGCGGCGATGATGAACAGCTCGGCGTCGGCAGCGGCCGGTACCAGGGACTTGACGCCGTCCAGCCGGTAACCCGACGGGGTCCGCACCGCGGTGGTGCGCAGCCGCGTCGGATCGAAGAGCGGATGAGGCTCGGCAATAGCCACACAGGCCTGCGGCACCTTCTCGCCGGCGAACTCCTTGAGGTAGGTGTCCTGCTGATTGGCACTACCCCAGTGGACCAGCGCCGAGGCCACGCCACCGGGTGCCAGGATCGGCAACGCCTGCCCCATGTCGCCGTACGCGAGCGCCTCGGCCACCAGCACGTTGGTCACCGCCGACCGGTGCTCGGCGATGCCGTCGAACTCCTCGGGGATGTTGATCGCGGTGATGCCGAGTTCGGCCGCTTTGGCGAGTAAGCCGGAGGGACCCGAGGGATAAGTGGCGGCGTCGTCGGCGTCGTGGGCGGCGGGCCGCAGGATCTCGGCGGCGAATTCCTCGACGGTCTGGACGATCATCTGCTGGTCGTCGTCGGGTGTCAGGTCGAAGTAGTCCTTGCCGCTGGACTTGAGCCGGGTCGGCGCGCCGCGCAGGCTCTGCACCTTCTTGAATTGCCGACTGGCGGCGCCCATGGTGGAGAACAGCGTCTTGGTGCCGTACTGCAGGCTGCGGTTGAGCGGACCACGCAGGTTGTATTTGTCCAGAAATTCCTGGCCGACGATTGGCGTGATCAGGGCGATGGCGACGTCTACGCCGGTTCGCTTGTGTGGCTGCATCCCGATCGCGGCCTGTTCGCCACGACCTTTGCGGCGCTTGCGGGTGGGTTTAGGAGCGGTGTCGGTCATATCGGCAGCCTCGGTCGTTGGGGCGTTGCGTGTACAACCGTATCTTACTCCGGAGTAAGATAGATAGGGCCGTGTTGCCTAATTCACACCCAACTCCAAGGCGCTCAATACCTGTTCATGCAGCAGACCGTTGGTCGCCACGGCACTGCCGCCGTGCGGTCCTGGGTCGCCGTCGATGGCGGTGAATCTCCCGCCCGCTTCGCGGACCAGGATGTCGAGGGCGGCGAGGTCCCACACCGATACCTCGGGTTCGGCGGCGATGTCGACGGCGCCCTCGGCCAGCAGGCAGTAGGACAGGAAGTCGCCGTACGCGCGCACCCGCCAGACCGCATCGGTCAGTTCGATGAAGCGCTCGCGCAGGCCCAACTGCGCCCAGCCGGACAAGCTGGAAAACGACAAGCTCGCCGAATCCAGTTGTGCCACGGCCGAAACCGACAACAAACGGGCCGGTCCGTTGTCGACCGATGCGTAGGCGCCCTGACCGCCGGCCGCCCACCACCGTCGCTGCAGCGCCGGGGCGCTCACCACACCGACGGTCGGGACGCCGTCCTGCAGCAGTGCGATCAGGCTGGCCCACACCGGCACCCCGCGGACGAAGTTCTTGGTGCCATCGATGGGATCGATTATCCACTGCCGGCCGGCGACTGTTGCGGTGCCGCCGAACTCCTCGCCGAGCACGCTGTCGCCGGGCCGCTCGGCGGCGATCACGTCGCGCAGTTCGCTTTCCACGGCGCGGTCGGCGTCGGTCACCGGGGTCAGGTCGGGCTTGGTCTCGACGCGCAGGTCGATCGCACCGAACCGGGCGCGAGTCACCGCGTCCGCCCGGTCGGCCAGGGCCAGCGCGAACCGCAAATCCGTCGAATCCGGGTGACTCATGCCAGCAGTCCTACCATGGACATGTGTGGGAATTCATGGTGCTGCTTCTGCTGGTGGCGGTGCTTGTCGTCTTTCTGGCGCCGCGGTTCATCAAGCCCGGGCCGCGGGGCGCCCTGGCCAGCGGAACGCTGCTGGTGACCGGTGTCACCTCGGGTCCGCCCGACGCCTCCGGGCAGCAGTTCGTCACCATCTCCGGGGTGATCAACGGGCCCACCGTGAATGAGCACGCCGTGTATGGACGCCTGGTCGTCGGCGACGATGCACCCCGGCCGGCCACCGGCCAGCAGTTGCCCGTCGTGTACTCCCCGAAGAACCCGGACAACTGGCGATTCGCTCCGTCCGAGCCGCCGGACGCGCCGCAGCCGTTCGAAGACTAACGGCGTCAATGGGAGTTCTTGGCCGCCCGCAGATCCGCTAACGCGTCCGGATTGCGCAGAAACGGTGTGATGATGTCGACGGGCAGCGGGAACACCACCGTCGAGTTCTGATCCGCACCCAACTCCAGCAGCGTCTGCAGATAACGCAACTGCAGCGACGCTGGGCTCCTGGACAGCGTCTCGGCGGCCTCTCGCAGTTCTTCGGAGGCCTGCAGCTCACCGCGTGCATTGATCACTTTCGCGCGACGCTCGCGCTCGGCCTCGGCTTCGCGGGCCATCGCGCGCTGCATCGACTCGGGAATCTCGACGTCCTTGATCTCCACCACCCGCACCTGCACACCCCAGGGTTCGGTCATCTTCTCGATGATCGTGCGCAGATCGCTGTTGAGGTCCTCCCGGTGGGCCAACAGGGTGTCCAGGTCGACCCGCCCCAGCAGCGAGCGCAGCGTCGTCTGGGCGATCTGCGACGTCGCCACCGCGTAGTTCTCTACCGCCAGAATCGCCTTCAGCGGGTCGGTGACCTGGAACATCACCACCGCGTTGACCCGGGCCGGCACGTTGTCGCGGGTGATCACTTCTTGCGGTGGAATGGTCAGCGTCACCAGCCGCTGGTCGACCCGGATCATCCGGTCCACCAGAGGAATCAGCAATCGCAGGCCGGGTCGGTACAACGGGCGGACGTGACCCATCCGGAACACCACCCCACGTTCGTACTCACGCAACACCGTCAACGAGAGCACCGCCAGCAGCGCCAGCACAGCGATGCCGACCGCCCCAATCACCACACCGGTCATTTCGTCTTCTCCTCCTTGCCTTCCCATCCGCCCCAGCGGGTGGAATAGCGGTCGATCGCGGCGGCCACCTGGTCCTCGATGGCGGTGCGGTGCGGCAGGTGATCCGGCGCGTTGGCCGGGGTGTTCCACAGGTGGCGGGCCAGCGGCAGCCCGAACAGGACGACGACCGCCACGGTGCCGGTCAGCACCAGCGCATCCGCCGCCGAATGGTTGGCGGCCAGCGTCGCCATTGGCAACACGATCCCGAAAGCCGCTACGCTGCAGGCGATTCCGCGGTGAAAACGTCCGGCCTCGGAATGCGGCCAGGGATCGATGTCACGGCTGATCTCGCGGCCGTGATCCGAAGTGGTGCAGGTCGACTTGACCGGACAACTGTTGCACACCACCGGGAGCGCCCGGTAGCGCATCACCCGGTGCTTGGGGTCGAAGGAGGTCGGCCACATCCAGTGATCCTGCGGACATACCCAGGCGTCGTGGTCGGGGCGGTAGCGGAATTGTCCGGTGCGCCATGCCGCCGCGCGCGCCGAAGCATGCCGGGCCATCGCATCGAAGCACCACCCGAGGGCCACCAGGATCAGCGAGTACCCGGCGATCAGCCATACCGCAGTGTCGGGCGGGGCCACCGGTCAGTCCTTCGCCGGCGCCGGCCGGGCCGCGGTGTTCTCGGTGTAGAGCGGGTGCTCGGGCAGTTCCTCGACCGTGGTGCCGGAACGGAAGTGGCGCAGCGCGGTCCACGCGATCCAGACGAACGGCAGCACACCGCCGACGATCAGGATGATGTCACCGGGCATCCGCAGCCATTCCAGCACCGCATTGCCGGGTTTGGTGATGTAGCCCAGCGACCGTGCCTCGAAGTAGCCGTCATTGACCGAATGGAACAACTGCAGCACGCCGAGTGGCAACAGCGTGACGAAGACCATCCACGCCAAGCCGATGTTCATGCACCAGAAGGAGATTCGGGCCAGCCGCTCCGGCCACTTGGTGGCCGGTATCGCGTAGCGGAACGCGAACATTGCCAACCCCACGGCCAGCATTCCGTAGACGCCCATCATGGCCGCGTGACCGTGATTGGCCGTCAGCGCGGTGCCGATCTGGTAGTAGGACACCACCGGAAGATTGATCAGGAAACCAAAGATGCCGGCGCCCAGGAAGTTCCAGAAGCCAACGGCGACAAGGAACATGACCGCCCAGCGGTGCGGGAAGGGGTTCGCGTCGCCGGTCTGTTGGCGCGCGCCCAGCTGCAGGAACGCCCATGCTTCGACGGTCAGGAAGGTCAGCGGAATGACCTCGGCGGCCGAGAAGAACGCACCCAGCGCCATGTGCTCCACCGGAGTCCCGGAGAAGTACAGATGGTGCATGGTGCCGATGACGCCGCCCGCGGAGTACAGGATGACGTCCAGGAAGATCACGCCCAGGGCGATCCGCTCGCGGACCACGCCCAGCAGCACGAACATGTAGGCCACCATCACCGTGGTGAACAGCTCGAGGAAGTCCTCGACCCACAGATGCACCACCCAGAACCGCCAGAAGTCGGCCACCGTGTAATGGGTGTCGCTGCCGGCCAGCAGACCCACCGTGTAGAACACCGGAATTGCCAGCCCGGAGAAGAAGAACAGCCACGGCATATTCATCTTCGACTCGCCCTTGAGCCGGGCACGCATGCCGCGCCAGATGATCGCGATCCACACGAACATCCCGACGATCAACAGGATCTGCCACAGTCGCGGCAGGTCGAGATACTCCCACTGCTGGGAAAACAACCCGCCCTCGGGGATCACGCCGTAAATGGACAGCGCCTCGCTGATCAGCGAGCCGAACACCACCACCGCAACCGCCCCGAGCAGCACGTAGGCCAGCAGCGCCTGGCGTTTCGGCTCGCGGCGAGCGATGAACGGCACCAGGAATATTCCGCCCGCCAGGAAGGCCGCCGCGGTCCAAAACAGAGCCAACTGCAGGTGCCAGGTGCGGGCCAGGTTGTAGGGCAGTACGCGGGCCAGGTCGATGCCGAAGAACGTCGACAGATCGGCCCGGTAGTGCTCGGCCGCCGCGCCCAGCAACGTTTGCAGCAGGAACAGCACCGCGACAACGGCGAAGAACCAAATGCAAGCGCGTTGTGCGGGAGTCAGGCTCACCGTGCCGGGCTGGCGGAACGACAGGGTGGATGTCTCGGCGCCGTGCCAGCCCACCTTCTGGCTCCAGCGTCCGTAGACGGCGAA
Organism: Mycobacterium asiaticum; assembly: GCF_001673635.1. Lineage (GTDB taxonomy): Bacteria > Actinomycetota > Actinomycetes > Mycobacteriales > Mycobacteriaceae > Mycobacterium > Mycobacterium asiaticum_C. The sequence goes on along the minus strand of NZ_LZMH01000082.1, from coordinate 154,848 downwards.
CATGACGCCGATGCCGCCCAACAGGGCGATCAGCGACAGCGCCGACCATACGATCACCGACGCGGTCGGGCCGTTGTCGACGCGTTGCTCGGCCGGCCAGTTGTTGGTGTAGCTGTACTTGTGACCGGGTCGTTCGGCCGCGGCCGCCCACGCGGTCCAGGCGAAGAATGCGGTGAGCTGACGGATCTGCGTCTTATCGGTGATCAATTGCGGCAGCAAGCCGTATTTCGTCGAGTTCTCCCCGAAAGTCGCCGCGTAATGGTCCTGGATTCGTCCGAATGCAGCGGCCTGGCGATTGGTGAACACCAGCGTTTTGGTGTCGGCGTTGTAGCGGTTGGTGCGGAATTCGGTGACCACCCGTTGACGCGGTTCGGTGACGCCTTCGGCCTGGAATTGACCGGCAACGTCGTCGGCGGCCATCCGAAGGTAGTCGGCGGTGTAGTCGGGTCCCAGGTACGCCCCGTGCCCCAGCACCGATCCGTACTCCATCAGGCCGCGCGCCTGGTAGAGCTCCTGGCCTTTCGTGATGTCGCCGTGCGTGAACAAAACCTGGCCCGTCTCGGTGACGACTTTGTCCGGCATCGGCATGGCCGCCGTGTAGGTCCGGTATGCCAGGATCCCCATCACCAAGAATCCAAAAATCATCACCAGGGCGACGCCCTGAATCCATCCTTTGCCGATCAGGGGCTCCGACGAGGGGTGGCCGGGATCAGGCGATTCAGAGACTTCTTGAAGGGCCATCGGAGGGACTCCTCTCAGGGCATGCTCACCAGGTACGCGCTTTCACCTGGTGCGCCCGCAACGTTATTTTTACAACGCTATTTGTCAATAGGGACTTATGGCCCTGATCCCGGGACCATCGCCTCTGGGCGGCGGTTTGGCCGGCCAATAGCGTGGGACGCATAGAACGGGATCGAAGTAAGGAGGCCAAGATGGGCCACCGCGAGTCACGTCCAGCAATCGTCGTCGGTATCGACGGGTCCAAAGCGGCACTGGATGCAGCGCTGTGGGCCATCGACGAGGCCGCCGAGCGCGAGGTCCCGCTGCGACTGGTCTATGTGGTCGATGCCGCGCACGCCGACGGGGCCGGCGGTATCGAAGCGCCTCAGGCCGCGGCCCGCTCGGCCCTCTACGACGCCTACCGGGCGGTCGAGTCGGCGGGCCGGTATGTCGAGGTCGAAACCGAAGTCCTGTGGGGCAAGCCGCTGGCCAAGTTGTTGCAGGAATCCAGAACCGCGCTGATGATCTGCGTCGGCTCGATCGGCCTGGATCACGCCCGCTGCGGGCAGGGCTCCGTGGCCGGCGCACTCGCCGGATCGTCGCTGTGCCCGGTCGCGGTCATCCACCGCTCACCTGACGGCGTCGCCGAACCGCGGGTCAGCAGCGTCGTCGCGGAAGTGGACAATGGAGCCGTGCTGCGACACGCATTCGACGAGGCCCGGCTGCGCAAGGTTCCGTTGCGCGCGATCTCGGTCCAGGCGGGCGCCGGTGCTCAAAATGGCGGTGCGCAAGCACAATTGGACCGGCGTCTGGCTCGCTGGACCCGGCTGTACCCGGACGTGCGCGTCGAGCCTGCCATCGTGCGCGGGCACGGTTTCCGGTACATGGCCGATCAAGGCGCACCGGGCCAGCTTTTCGTCACCGACGCCTACGCCGCGCAGGTCTGCAGCGTCTACAACGCGGGGTCCTCGGTACTTACGGTGCGGTGCGCCAACTTGTAGGGTGCTGGTCAGGAGTGGTGCTTTGGTAAAAGTCTTCTTGGTCGATGACCACGAGGTGGTGCGGCGCGGCCTGATCGACTTGCTGGGCGCCGATCCCGAGCTCGACGTGGTCGGTGAGGCTGGCTCGGTAGCCGAAGCGATGTCCCGCATCCCGGCGGCGAACCCGGATGTGGCCGTTCTCGATGTCCGCCTGCCCGACGGCAACGGCATCGAACTGTGCCGAGATCTGCTGTCTCGCATGCCCGAACTGCGCTGCCTGATCCTGACGTCGTACACCTCGGACGAGGCGATGCTGGATGCGATCCTGGCCGGTGCCAGCGGGTACGTCGTCAAGGACATCAAGGGGATGGAACTCGCGCGGGCGGTCAAGGATGTCGGCGCTGGGCGGTCACTGCTGGACAATCGCGCCGCGGCCGCCCTGATGTCGCGGCTTCGCGACGCCACCGAGAAACCCGACCCGTTGTCGGGCCTCACCGAACAGGAGCGCACGCTGCTCGGTCTGCTGAGCGAGGGCCTGACCAACAAACAGATCGCGGACCGGATGTTCTTGGCCGAGAAGACCGTGAAGAACTATGTGTCCCGGCTGCTGGCGAAGCTGGGCATGGAGCGGCGGACCCAAGCAGCCGTATTCGCAACGGAGTTGAAGCGAACACGGCCATCGAGTGAGTGGCGATGACAACCGAAGACGCGGGCCTGGGACCGCTGCGCCACACGCTCTCCCAACTGCGGCTGCGCGAACTGCTGGTCGAGGTGCAGGACCGGGTGGAGCAGATCGTCGAGGGACGCGACCGCCTGGACGGTTTGCTCGACGCGATGCTCGTGGTGACGTCGGGACTCGAACTCGACGAAACACTGCGCACGATCGTGCATTCGGCCACGATCCTCGTCGACGCGCGCTACGGCGCGCTGGAGGTGCACGACCGGGACAACCGGGTGCTGCAATTCATCCACGAGGGCATCGATCAGGAAACCGTCGGCCGCATCGGGCATTTACCCGAGGGGCTGGGCGTCATCGGTGTGGTGATCGACGAGCCCAAAGCTCTTCGCCTGGATGATATTTCACTGCACCCGGCCTCGGTGGGTTTCCCGCCGCACCATCCGCCGATGCGCACGTTCCTCGGGGTGCCGGTTCGGGTCCGTGACGAAGCGTTCGGCACCCTGTACCTCACCGACAAACTCAACGGTCAAGCGTTCAGTGACGACGACGAAGTCTTGGTGCAGGCGCTGGCGGCCGCGGCGGGCATCGCCATCGCCAATGCCCGGCTCTACCAACAGGCCAAGGCGCGGCAATCCTGGATCGAGGCAACTCGCGACATCGCGACCGAACTGCTGTCCGGCACCGAGCCGACTACTGTGTTCCGGCTCGTCGGTGAGCAGGCGGTCAAATTGACCGCCGCCGACGCCGCCTTGGTGGCCGTTCCGCTCGACCAGAGCACACCGGCCGCCGAATTGGCCGAGTTGCTGGTTATCGAGACGGTCGGGGTGGCGACGAAACCGGTTGCCGGCCAGATCATCCCGATTACCGGGACCCCGCTGGGCGAAGTATTCGCCAACAGCGTGCCGCGCCAGATCGACCAGTTGGACCTGCCGGGCATCGAGGGGGCGGCCGACGGTGTGCTGGTGTTGCCGCTGCGTACCGGCGAGACCGTGGCCGGGGTCGTCGTGGTGTTGCGCGCCGGCAGTCCTGGTTCGTTCACCGACGAACAACTCGAGATGATGGCCGGGTTCGCCGACCAGGCCGCGCTGGCCCTGCAGTTGGCGACCTCACAACGCCAGATGCGTGAACTCGACGTCATGACCGATCGCGACCGCATCGCCCGGGACTTGCACGACCACGTGATTCAGCGGTTGTTCGCGGTGGGTCTGTCGCTGCAGGGCGCGGTGGCCCGGGCCCGCGAACCGCAAGTGCAGCAACGCCTTTCGGAGGCGGTGGATGACCTTCAGGCGGTCATCCAGGAAATCCGGACCACCATCTTCGATCTGCACGGCGCCGCGCAGGGCATCACCCGGTTGCGGCAGCGCATCGATGCGGCCGTGGGGCAGTTCGCCGGCTCGGGGTTGCGCACCACGGTGCAGTACATCGGTCCGTTGTCGGTGGTCGACAGTTCGTTGGCCGATCATGCCGAGGCGGTGGTGCGGGAGGCGGTCAGCAACGCCGCCCGGCACGCCCACGCCAGCACGTTGACGGTGCGCATTCGGGTCGAGGACGACCTGTGCATCGAGGTCAGCGACAACGGGTGCGGGATGCCCGGTGAGTTCACCGGCAGCGGCCTGACGAACCTGCGGCGCCGGGCCGAGGAGGTGGGCGGTGAGTTCGCATTCGAGAAGGCGCCCGCCGGTGGAACATTGCTGCGCTGGTCAGCGCCGCTCCTCCAATAGCGAGGCGGGCCATTCGACGACCTGATCCAGCGCACGCCGGGGCGTCGCCGGCAGCGGATCGGCGTTGATCGGAGCCCAGCCCACCCGCAACAGCATCTGCGGGAAACCGCTGCCGCCGAACACATCTGCCCGCACCGCGTCACGCGTCTGGGGAAGTTCGAGGGGCTCGGTGATCGGACAGCACGCCAGCCCCATGGCGGTGGCGGTCAGCAGAACGATGCTGGTCGCCTCGCCCGCCCGCAGCCGGGACAGCCGGTCGTCCCGATCGGTGCCCAGGGCCAGGATGGCGCCGCTGTCGTCGGCCGGGGAGATGCCGGACGGCTGGGCCAGGCCGGGCCCGGCGAACAGCCGACCGGGGATCGGGGCAGTGGGCTCCGACGGCGGCGCGCTACGCGCCGGAACGCCCGCTACCGCACCGTAACGCCCACTCCAGGTGGTGAGTTCGCGCATGTAGGCGTCGTCGGAGGCATGGTCGAGGACGGCGCGCGCCACGATGTCTCGCATTCGGTCCAGCGCTTCGACCTGGCGCAGCATGACCCCGGCGCGAGCCGCTCGGGCCGCCATCTGCCCGATGTCGCCGCCCGGCACCGGCCACGAGCTGTAGGCGCGCCGGTCGGTGCGCCGCCGCGGGATGGCCGCGGCCAGGGCGATGTCGGCCGGATCGGGGTTCAGCGGCACGGTTTCGATGGTGGCCAGGTGGCGGGGGTCGGTCTCGTCGGGGAAACGACTTATCTTGGCGTGCCAGCCCATTGAGGCCAGCGCGACGACGCAGTGGTGCAGCGCCACCCCGCAACTGATGATCAGGTCGCGGCCGTCCGGGTCGGTGTTGCGCAACTGCATGTCGGGTTCGGTGAACAGGTCCAACCGCGCGCTGCCGACCCGCCAGCGCCACGGTTGGGTGTTGTGGATCGAGGGCGCGCGGGTGGTTAGAGTCAGGACCGTCCGCAGCGTGCCGGCATCCGGGAATTGGGCGCTCATCGGTGCCGGGCCCTTTCTATCGATGACGGTGGTCATGCCTTCCAGGATCGTTCACCGGCCGGCGCTGCGGCAGGGCAGTAAGCCCTGGCAGCGTGGGACTTTTGGCCCTGCTCTGGCCGATCCCGCCCGCGAATAGTGATACCCATGGAGCACCTGACCACGCTGGACGCCGGATTCCTCAAAGCCGAAGACACCAATCCGCGGGTCAGCCTTGCCATCGGCGGGATCGCCGTCATCGAAGGACCGGTGCCCGAGCAGAAAACGTTGATGTCAACCTTCGCCCAACGGATCGGCAGCTGTCCGCGGCTGGGGCAGCGTCTGCGGCTGCATCCGTTGGACTTCGGGGCACCGGACTGGGTGGACGACCCCGACTTCGATCTCGAACGGCACGTGCACCGCGCAGCAGTGCCACAGCCGGGCGGCGATCGCGAATTGTTCGGGCTGATCGCCGATGTGATGGCAAGGCGTCTGGACCGGGATCGACCCTTGTGGGAGGTGTGGGTTATCGAAGGGCTCGCCGACGACCGCTGGGCGATGCTGACCAAAGTGCACCACTGCATGGCTGATGGCATCGCGGCCACCCACATGCTGACCGGCTTGTGCGACGACGGCGTGGCAAGTTTCGCCGATCACGTACGAGCCGCCCACGAACCCGAAAAGCCTGTGTCCGAGCGCACGTCGCTGCTCGGCGGGCTGATCAACGCGTCAGCCGCCGTGACGGCCGGCATCGTCCGGGCCGCGCAGGGTGCGGGCGAACTCGCCGCCGGCCTGCTCAGCCCGGCGTCGTCTGCGCTGACCGGCCCGCTCAGTGACCTGCGCCGGTTCAGCGGCGCCCGGGTCGCGATGGCCGATATCGACCTGGTCGCCAAGACCTTTCAGGTCACCGTCAATGACGTTGCGCTGGCGGCGATCACCGAGAGCTACCGCAATATCATGATCGAACGCGGCCAGCAGCCCCTGGCGGATTCGTTGCGGACATTGGTGCCCGTTTCGGTCCGGTCTGCGGACGCATCCGACAAGACCGACAACCGCGTGTCGCTGATGCTGCCGAGCCTTCCGGTGGATGAGGACAATCCGGTGCAGCGGTTGCGCACCGTGCACGCCCGGTTGCGCCGGGTGAAGTCCAGCGGCCAACGACAGGCGGGCAATGTGCTGCTGTCCCTGAGTAACCGGATCCCGTTCGTGTTGACGGCCTGGACGGTCGGCTTGCTGATGCGGTTGCCGCAGCGCAGCGTGGTGACGGTCGCGACCAATGTGCCCGGGCCACGCCGACCGCTGCGATTCATGAACAAGGAAGTGGTGGGGGTGTACCCGGTGCCGCCGCTGGCTTTGGACCTGCGGACCGGTGTGGCGATGCTCAGCTATGCCGATTACCTGTACTTCGGCATTCTCGCCGACTACGAGGTGGCCGCCGATGTCGACCAATTGGCCCGGGGGATCGAAAACGCGGTGGCCCGCCTGGTACGAATCAGTAAGCGGCGCAGGAACCCTCCGACGCGGGGACCGCTGTCGCTGGTGGTGTGACGATGCGTGAGGCAACCCGCGCCGATCTGGTCGGCCGCGCCGATGTGGCGGCACTGCTGGACCGCTTCTACGGCCGGGCGCTGCACGACGCCGTCCTATACGCGCCGTTCGAACAACTGCGGGCCACCGGACTCGACGATCATCTACCCACCATGTGCGACTTCTGGGAGACCGTGCTGTTCCGCGCCGGCCGCTATCGGGGCAGCGCGCTGGCGGCGCATCGCGACATCCACCGGCGAACGCCGTTGGCTGCCAGCCACTTCGTCCGCTGGTTGACGCTGTGGCGGGAGACCGTCGACGAGATGTACGCCGGTCCGGCCGCCGAACGCGCCAAGGTACAGGCCGGGCGCATTGCCTGGGCGATGCATCGCCGGCTCACCGGCACCGACGCCCACGAACTCGACGCGCTGATCACCCGGTGACAATCAAGCGACGGTCTCGTTGCGGTCCGGCTCGGGACCGAATACGAAGCGGCGGCCGGTGATTTCGGTCGGGGTGACGCGCACGTAGTTGGATTTGTGTGTCGACGTCCACGGGTAGAGACCGGCGCGGTCGGCTTCTTCGATCTCGGCGTCGGTTTTCAGCAACCGCGCGCGGCCGCGCACGATCACGCTCCAACCTTCGGCGACATTGTGGTCGTCGGCCTCGAAGAGCACGGTGTGGTTGCCCACCGCCGAGAACAATTTCGTGCCTTCGGCAGTTCGGAACAGAATGGTGCGGTTCTGCGCCACGTAGTTGACCGGGAAGATCTCCGGTTCCCCGGCGAAGGTGGTCACCAGCCGGCCGAGCGCGGCGGTGCCCAGCAGATCCCAACTCTCGCTTTCGGATAAGACGGTGATCGGCTCGTCGGTCATGGGGTCACCTTTCTCGTGACGGTTCGCGGAATTCCAGGACGGTGTCCAAGGGTCGGCGTGGTGTCGGGGGCTCGATCGCTTCCATCACCGGCGTGATCCCCACGCGGATCAGAACTTGGGGTTCGCCGCGCCCACCGATCAGGTCGCGCACGATGTCACGGCTGCCGCTCGCTTCAATCAGGTGGGTCAGCGTGCAGGTCGCCATTCCGGCCATGGTGCATTCCAGCAGCACCTTGGAAAGTGTTTCACCACATCTGAGGATGTCGGCGCGGGTGTCCTCCGGCGTCGACAGCACCAGGATCTTCGACCAGTCCGTCGCGATTTCGGGGCGCCGGTCCTGGTGACCGCGCACCGGAAAGTCCCGGGCCACATCCACCCGCAGCCGCTCGCTGTCCGACGCCAGCGCGGACGGCGGCATGCCGTCCGACAACACGAAGGGCGAAGTCCACCAATCGAGTTCGGCATGATAGGACGCATCGTCGCGGCGCAGTGCCTCGCTGAGCTGGGACGCCTGCACCAGGCGCGGTCGTTTCTCGTCGTCGAGGACGTCCAGGGTCACGGCCTCGTCGTCGAGGGTGCTGCGCAGCACCGTTTCGAACTGGTTCCAGTAGACGGGTCGGTCGAACGGCAGCCGATCGGTGCGGCGCTGCAGGATGGCGCCCGCGCGATCGCGTTGGGCCGCCGTGACCTGGTCGATCGGCCTGAATTCGAGCGTGGCCAGGTGATCGCGATTGTTGGGGTTGGGGAAGCGGGCGGTGCCCGCGCGCCAGCCCGCGGCGGTCATGGCGACGCGGAGGTGATCCAGTGCCACACCGCAACTGATCAGCGTTTCGCGTCCGGAATCGTCTGTGGCGGGCACGGTTCGGCTGCGATCGACGAACAGGTGCACCTCGTTGCCCTCGGCCACCCAGCGCCACGGCTGGCTGTTGTGCACCGACGGTGCCCGGCAAGCCAACAGCACCGCGTTCTGCAGCACGTTCTTGTCCACGACTACGACGTTACGGAGGTCCGTTGCGGACCGATAGGGACTTCGGTCCTCACCGGGCGCGGCGTGTGCGGTCAATTCCGGCGGGCTTGGCGGAAGGGGATATCGCGGTCGGCTTCTGGTTCCTTGGGCAGACCGAGGACTCTTTCCCCGATGATGTTGCGCTGGATCTGGTCGGTGCCGCCACCGATCGAGGTGAAAAACGCGTTCAGCGCAAGGAAATTGACGTCGTCGGACTCCGGGTTGTCCCGGCCGGCCAGTAGCGCCGCCGCGCCGATCAGCTCGGTCTTCAGCCGCGCCTCGGCGTGCAGGATCCGCGACATCGCCAGCTTGCCCAGCGACATGATCGAACTGGACGTCCCCTGCTCGGTGCTGGCCTTGGCGCGGGCGTTGTTGAGCGCGTTGAGTTCTCGCAGGGCCAACACCTCCGTCAGCGAACGCCGGACCGCGGCATCATCGAGCCGGCCGTGCGCGCGCGCCAGTGCGATCAGGTCATCCGCCCGTGACCGATTGCGCGAGGCGCGGCCGGTGTCCCCCATGATGGACCGTTCATAGGCCAGTGCGGTCTGCAACGCGCGCCAGCCGCCGCCCTCGGCGCCGAGCAGATGGTCGTCGGGCACGAGCGCATCGGTGATGAACACCTCGTTGAAATGGGACTCGCCGGTGATCTGGACCAGCGGCCTGACGTCGATCCCCGGTTGCTTCATCGGCAGCAGGAAAAAGCTGAGTCCCTTGTGTTTTGGTGCGTCCCAGTCGGTGCGGGCGATCAGCAGCGCGTACTCCGCGGTCTGCGCGCCCGACGTCCACACCTTCTGCCCGTTGACCACCCAGTGGTCGCCGTCGCGCACCGCCGTGGTGCGTACACCCGCGAGATCGGAACCCGCGCCGGGCTCGCTGTAGAGCAGGCAAGTGCGGGCCCGCTCGGTCAGGAAATCCCGCAGCAGTTGTTGCTTCAGCGTGGCTGAGCCAAGCTTCAGAATCGTGTTGGCCGCAATGTTGTATTTGTCCTGCCCCGCCCCGGGCGCCTTGACGGCGGTGAACTCCCGCCGGATGTGAGCTGCGAGATCGTTGGGATACCCGCGGCCGAACCATTCGGTGGGATAGGTCGGTACCGCGTATCCCGCGTCCAGGACCCGCTGCAGCCAGGCGATGCGTTCCGGCGAACTGCTCCACGGGTCGTCATGTTTGGGCAGTCCCGTCCAGTTCTGCTGCAGCCAGTCCCGGACTTCCGAACGCAGTTCCTCGACAGTGGGCAATGACATGTCAGGCGCCTTTCGAAACGAGGTAGCGTTCCCGGTATACCGCCGAGGGGCCGAACAATTGCATGCCGGTACGCGCCCGGCGCACAAACAGGTGCGCGGGGTGCTCCCAGGTAAAGCCGATGCCGCCGTGCATCTGAATGGCCTGCATGGCGGTGGACTCATAGGTCTCGGCGCACACGAATCCGGCCAACGCCAGCGCGCCCTCGGCCTTGTCGCTCCGCGCCGCCATCATCGCGGCCGCATGGTGGGCGGCCGACATCGCCGACTCGTTTTCCAGCAGCAGATCGGCGGCCATGTGTTTGAGTGCCTGGAAACTGCCGATCACCCGGCCGAATTGGATGCGTGTCTTGAGGTATTCGACGGTGATGTCGAAGATCCGGCGGGAGCCGCCGACCTGTTCACCGGAGAGCGCAAGCACGGCCATGTCCAGCGCTTCCTGGACGGCTCCCCAGCCCGCGGTGCCCAGCCGTCGCGCGGGAGTGTTGTCGAAGGTGAACGTCGACAGTCGCACGGTGGGATCGAAAACCGTTTCAGCGCAATGGGTTAGTCCTGCGGCATCCGGAGCCACTTCGAATACGCCGATGCCGTCTCCCGTGTCGGCTGCCACCAGTACGACGTCGGCGACGTGCCCCCAGGTCACGTAGTGGGCGCTGCCCGACAACACACCCGAGGTATCAACTTGTACCGCAACGTCATTCGCGGTCCAGGTGCCCCGCGGACCGGTGCTGGCGACCGTCCCGATCTTGGTGCCGTCCGCGAGACCGGGGAGCAGCCGGCGCTTGTCGTCCTCGGAACCGGCCGCCTGAATCAATGCGACGGTCAGCACCGAACTGGACAACCACGGCGAGGGAAGCAGCGCCGCGCCGATCTCCTCGGCAATCGCCTCGACCTCGAGTGGGCCCAGGCCGACGCCTCCGGATGCGCTGTCGACCAATACGCCGGTGACACCTTGCCCGGCCAGCAGTCCCCAGAGTTCGCGGTCGAATCCCTCGTCGGTGCCGATGACCCGCCGTACGTCGGCCTCGGTACAGCGGTCGTGCAACAGGTCGCGAACCGCCGTCTGGAGCTCGGCGCGCTCGTCGGTAGTGATGGTCATTTGGTGCCACCCCTCTCGGCTTGTCGCATTCATCCTCGCCGATCGGCTTGACCGGCTTGCATTGTGCCGCTCACCTGGCATTCTGAACGAATGGCAGGCAAGGAAATCGACCCGATCCGGGCCAAGAGCGCGCTGGCAGTGATCAGGCAGAACCCGGGAATCGCGCTTTTCGCGGCGTCCCCGTTTCTGGCCCTGATCGCCGTCACCTGGATATTCGCCGGTGCCGGCTGGGGCATCATGCTGGCGCTGGCGCTGCTGGTCGCCTTCGGGGCCTTCGTCGTTCTCAAGCGCTGACCCACCGGTATGCGTTCGTGGTGGGGGTGGGGCACGCTCGAACAGGCCCTCACGCAGCAGGAGATGGACGAGTTGGTGACCCGCGTGGCGGCGATGCTGCCCGGTCACGACCTCACTGACCACCGGCCGCCGGATCCCGGTGCGCTTGGGCTGCCCGGCCCGCGGATCACACCGCCGGCAACATTGGCGGCGCTGTGCTCGAGTCAGGTCATCGATAGGGCGGGTCACGCGCGCGGCAAAGCATTTCGCGACGTCGCCCGCAATCTGCAGGGCAAACTCGACCATGTTCCGGACCTGATCGTGCGGCCGCGCCGCGAACAGGACGTCATCGACGTGCTGGATTGGTGCACTCGCGAACGGATTTCGGTCATTCCGTACGGCGGGGGCAGCTCCGTGGTGGGCGGTGTGGAACCCCGCTTCGAGGCGCCGGCGATCACGCTGGACGTCAGCGCCATGAGCGCGGTGATCGAGGTCGATCAGGTCAGTCGGGCTGCCCGGATCCAGGCTGGCGCACTGGGGCCCTGGATCGAGGACCAGTTGCGCCGGCACAACCTGACGTTGCGCCACTTTCCGCAGTCGTTCGCCTTTTCCAGCCTCGGCGGTTGGCTCGCCACCCGCGCCGGCGGGCACTTCGCCACCCTGTACACCCACATCGACGATCTGACCGAATCGGTGCGGGTGGTCACTCCGGCCGGGGTCAGCGAATCCCGTCGGCTGCCGGGTTCGGGTGCCGGGCCGTCTCCGGATCGGCTCTTCGTCGGCTCTGAAGGCACCCTCGGCGTCATCACCGAGGCGTGGATGCGGCTGCAGAACCGGCCCCGCTGGCAGGTAACCGCGTCGGTGGCGTTTCAGGACTGGACCGCCGCGGTCACCGCTACCCGCGTCATCGCCCAGGCCGGGCTGTTCCCGGCGAACTGCCGACTGCTGGATCCGGCCGAGGCTTTATTGAACGCGGGCACCGCGGTCGGTGGTGGATTGCTGGTGCTCGCTTTCGAATCCGCGGACCACCCGATAGATCCGTGGCTCAACCGGGCCGTCGAGATCGCCGCCGACCACGGCGGCACCGTCATCGCCCGCCGTAACCGCGACTCCGAAAGTGCAGAAGCGGGTTCCGTCGACGCCTCGGAGAGCTGGCGCTCGGCGTTCCTGCGCATGCCCTACCAACGGGACGCCCTTGCGCGTCGCGGCGTCATCGCCGAGACCTTCGAAACCGCTTGCACCTGGGACGGATTCGAGACCTTGCATGCCGCGGTGACCGGTGCCGCCCGCGCCGCGATCGAGGGGGTCTGCGGCGCCGGCGTGGTGACCTGCCGGTTCACCCACGTCTATCCCGACGGCCCCGCCCCCTACTACGGGATCTATGCCGCGGGCCGGTGGGGATCCCTGGACGCACAGTGGGACGAGATGAAAGCCGCTGTCTCCGAAGCGATCAGCGCCACGGGAGGGACCATCACCCACCACCACGCGGTCGGTCGCGACCACCGGCCCTGGTATGACCGGCAACGTCCCGGCCCGTTCGCCGCGGCGCTGCGGGCGGTCAAGCACACGCTGGACCCGGCCGGGATCCTCAACCCCGGGGTGTTATTCGACCCCTGATCAGCCGTGTCCGACGTGCAGCAGTTTGGCCAGGTTGGGCAGCTTGACGCGGGGCCGGCCGTGCGGCTCGCCGGCCGCGCGCTCGAACCGGTCGATGGCCTCCCAGTGCGCCGAGGTGACCACTTTGGGCTGCCGTTCGGCCAGCCAGTCGGCGAGCCGGTCGCCGTGGTCGGCGGGGAAGTCCGACAGGGCGGCGCCGGCCAGGTCCGCGAGCAACGTGTCGACGGTGTCCTGCGAGTCCTTCTTGTTGGTGCCGATCACCCCGGTAGGGCCGCGCTTGATCCAGCCGACCACGTATTCATTGCGGCTGCCGTCCACGCGGCCGTCCGTGTTCGGGATGGTGCCCCGCTTCTCGTCGAACGGCAGGCCCGCGGTCGGCACGCCGCGGTAGCCGACCGAGCGGACGACGAGTTGCACCGGCAGTTCCTCGCGCTCGCCGGTGTCCTTGGCCGACACCCATCCGCTTTCGTCGGTGACCAGCTCGTTGCGGCCCAGCACAATGCTTTCGACCCGCTCCCCGCCCTTGATCTCGATCGGTGAGGTCAAGAAACGGAACACGATCCGGCGGTGGTTGGGGCGCGGTGCGCGTTCGGCGTAGCCCCGCAGCACCTTGATGTTTAGCTTGGTGGTCTTGCCCGCCGCCTCGGCTTCCTCTTCGGTGATGTTCTCCAGCTGAGCCGGGTCGACGATCACGTCGACACCCTCGAGCTCCCCGAGTTCACGCAACTCCAGCGTGGTGAACGCCGTCTGCAGCGGACCGCGGCGGCCGATGATCACCACCTCGTCGACCCCGCACGGCCGCAGCGACTCCAGCGCATGGTCGGCGATGTCGGTTTGCGCCAGGACGTCGGGATCGGTGACCAGGATGCGGGCAACGTCAATCGCCACGTTGCCGTTGCCGACCACGACCGCGCGGGCGCCGGACAGATTCGGTGTCTTTTCCTCGAAATGGGGGTGCGCGTTGTACCAGCCCACGAAGTCGACTGCGGAGATGCTGCCGGGCAGGTCCTCACCGGGAATGTTGAGCGGTTTGTCCGACTGCGCGCCGACGGCGTAGATCACCGCGTCGTATTGCTCGGCGAGTTCGACGGCCTCGATGTGTTCACCCACGACGACGTTGCCGAAAAAGCGGAACCGCGGGTCCGCGGCGGTCTTCTCGAACTGTTTGCTGATCGACTTGATCTTGGGGTGGTCGGGCGCCACGCCGGAACGTACCAGCCCCCACGGGGTGGGCAGCATCTCGAGCATGTCGACGGCCACGTCCAGCTCGTCGGACGCGTCGGCGGCCTTGAGCAGGGAAGCGGCGGCGAAGAATCCCGAGGGACCGGAGCCGATGATGGCGACGTGGTAGGGACGCATACCGACCTTCTATTCGTGCCGGTTGCGACGCGTTGGGCTGGGCGTCGCAGCCGGGGGTGCGACTGATGGTTTCTGATGCTAGACGGTGCTGACGGTAACGTGGGCGCCTGTGGAACTTGACCGTCAAGCAGATATCGCCGCCCTTGACGCGACCCTGACCACGGTGGAACGGGTACTGGACGTCGACGGTCTGAAGAGTCGAATCGATAAGCTCGAACAGGAAGCGTCGGACCCCAAGCTGTGGGACGACCAGAACCGCGCCCAGCGGGTCACCAGCGAACTGTCCCATGCGCAAGGGGAGTTGCGCCGTATCGAGGAACTGCGCCGCCGCCTCGATGACCTGCCGGTGCTCTACGAGCTGGCCGACGAGGAAGAGGGCGCCGCCGCCGACGATGCGCTGGCCGAAGCCGACGCCGAACTCAAGTCGTTGCGGGCCGACATCGAGGCCACCGAAGTGCGCACTTTGCTGTCCGGCGAGTACGACGAACGTGAGGCGTTGCTCACAATCCGCTCAGGTGCCGGCGGTGTGGACGCCGCCGACTGGGCCGAGATGCTGATGCGGATGTACATCCGCTGGGCTGAACAGCACAAATACCCGGTCGAGGTGTTCGACACCTCTTATGCGGAAGAGGCCGGCATCAAGAGCGCCACCTTCGCCGTGCATGCGCCGTTCGCCTACGGCACGCTGTCGGTGGAACAGGGCACCCACCGGCTGGTGCGGATCAGCCCGTTCGACAACCAAAGCCGACGTCAGACCTCCTTTGCGGAGGTCGAGGTGCTGCCGGTGGTGGAGACCACCGACCACATCGACATCCCGGAAGGCGACATCCGCGTCGACGTCTACCGATCGAGTGGGCCGGGCGGCCAATCGGTCAATACCACCGACTCGGCGGTTCGACTCACCCACATCCCAACCGGTATCGTCGTCACTTGCCAGAACGAGAAGTCGCAATTGCAGAATAAGGTTTCGGCGTTGCGGGTACTTCAGGCAAAGTTGTTGGAGCGTAAGCGTTCTGAGGAACGCGCCGAGCTCGACGCCTTGAAGGGCGACGGCGGCAGCTCGTGGGGAAACCAGATGCGGTCATACGTGCTGCACCCCTACCAGATGGTCAAGGATCTGCGCACCGAGTACGAGGTAGGCAATCCTGCGGCCGTACTGGATGGAGACATCGACGGGTTCCTGGAAGCAGGGATCCGGTGGCGCAACAGGAAAGATGACGACTAACACTGTGCTTTTATCGGGCCCTGCCTTTGGTATCGCCTCCGCGGCGCAGCGGTGGCATGACTTCTGGCGCGGCCAGATCGGTGAGTGGATCATTACTCGGGGTCTGCGGATCGCGATGCTGGTCATCGCCGCGGTGCTTGCCGCCAGGTTCGTCAACTGGGTTGCGCAACGGGTGACCCGCTCACTGGACGAGGGCTTCACTGAGAGCGACGCGCTGGTGCGCTCGGAGGCCACCAAACACCGACAAGCAGTGGCGTCGGTGATCTCGTGGGTGTCCATCGTGCTGATCTCGATCGTGGTGATCATGCAGATCAGCAACGTGCTGCAGTTCTCGGTGGGCGGGCTCGTCGCGCCCGCGACCGTCGTCGGCGCCGCCCTGGGTTTCGGCGCCCAGCAGCTGGTCAAGGACTTGCTGTCGGGGTTCTTCATCATCGTCGAGCGGCAGTACGGCTTCGGTGACCTGGTGTCGCTGACGGTCTCCGGCATCGCGGCCGAGGCGCGCGGCACCGTGGAGAACGTGACGCTGCGGGTCACCCGACTCCGATCGTCGGACGGTGAGCTGTTCACCATTCCCAATGGCTCGATCGTCAAGACGATCAACCTGTCCAAGGACTGGGCGCGCGCGGTGGTCGACATTCCGGTCTCGACCAGCGCCGACCTGAACCGGGTCAACGAGGTCCTGCACCAGGAGTGTGAGCACGCCCGCGATGACGCCGTGCTGGGCGAGTTGCTGCTCGATGCCCCGACCGTGATGGGTGTGGAGAGCATCGAACTCAACACCGTCACCCTGCGCCTGGTTGCGCGCACGCTGCCCGGCAAGCAGTTCGAGGCCGGGCGACAGTTGCGGGTGCTGGTCATTCGCGCCCTGGCCCGCGCCGGCATCGTCACCGCCGCCGATGCCACGGTCGGCGTCGTCGATGACGGCGGCGTTCCCGACACCGAGCGCAGTGAGGAGACCGGCGCGGACAAGGGTTCGGTGGCGCAGCGATGAAGTTGGACCTCAACCTGCTGCACAAGCGCCGCGACAAAGAGGAGCGGCGCGCACCCAGCCACCTGTTCGGCGGCCGCGTCCGTACGTCGACGCTGGTGCTGATCGTCGCGTTCCTCGCGCTGTGGTGGACCTACGAGACCTACAGCCCACGCGAGGAGCCGCGGAGCACTACGCCGCCGTCTCAGGTGGTCCCGCCGGGATTCGTGCCCGACCCCAACTACACCTGGGTGCCGCGCACCCGGGTGCAACAGCCCAACAACGCGACGCCCACGCCCACTCCGACGCGCACACCGACCCCCACAACGACGCCGCCGCCGACCACCACCACAACGACAACCACGCCGTTGATCCAGTTGCCGTGCATCCCGCCGTTCTGCACGCCGACGTCAACGCCCAGTCCGAACCCATCACCGGCGCCGCCCCCGCTGCCCGGTTTGCCGGCTCCCGGCCGCTGAGTTTCGCGGCTCAGCGAAACACCCCGCTACACTGGCGTGCCGTGATGATCACCCTGGAACATGTCACCAAGCAGTACAAATCGTCGGCCCGTCCGGCCTTGGATGACATCAACGTCAAGATCGACAAGGGTGAGTTCGTTTTCCTCATCGGTCCGTCGGGTTCGGGCAAGTCGACGTTCATGCGGCTGCTGCTGGCGGCGGAATCACCGACATCCGGCGACATCCGGGTGTCGAAGTTCCACGTCAACAAGTTGCGCGGCCGCAACGTGCCGAAGCTGCGTCAGGTGATCGGGTGCGTCTTCCAGGACTTCCGGCTGTTGCAGCAGAAGACGGTGTACGACAACGTGGCCTTCGCGCTGGAGGTCATCGGCCGGCGCACCGACGCGATCAACCGGGTGGTGCCCGAAGTGCTCGAAACGGTCGGCCTGTCGGGCAAAGCGAACCGATTGCCGCACGAACTGTCCGGTGGTGAGCAACAGCGGGTGGCGATCGCCCGCGCGTACGTCAACCGGCCGCTGGTGCTGCTGGCCGACGAGCCCACCGGCAACCTCGACCCAGACACCAGTAAGGACATCATGGATCTGTTGGAGCGGATCAACCGCACCGGGACCACCGTGCTGATGGCGACGCACGACCATCACATTGTGGACGCGATGCGCCAGCGTGTGGTCGAGTTGTCACTGGGCAGGCTGGTTCGCGACGAACAGCGTGGCGTCTACGGGATGGATCGCTAAGTGCGCTTCGGATTCCTACTCAACGAGGTCCTCACCGGATTTCGTCGCAACGTCACCATGACGATCGCGATGATCCTGACGACGGCCATCTCGATCGGTCTGTTCGGTGGCGGATTACTGGTAGTGCGGCTGGCCGAGAACTCTCGGGCCATTTACCTGGACCGGGTCGAGACGCAGGTGTTCCTGACCGACGATGTCTCCGCCAACGATCCGACTTGTAGCGACAATCCGTGCAAGGCGCTGCGGGAGAAGATCGAGAAGCGACAGGACGTCAAGTCGGTGCGGTTCCTGAACCGTCAGCAGGCTTATGACGACGCGATCCGCAAGTTCCCGCAGTACAAGGACGTGGCGGGCAAGGACTCCTTCCCGGCGTCGTTCATCGTCAAGCTCAACAACCCCGAGCAGCACAAGGACTTTGACGCCGAGATGATGGGGCCGCCGCCCCAGCCCGGTGTGCAGTCGGTGCTGAACCAGAAGGAGTTGATCGACCGGCTGTTCGCCGTGCTGAACGGGCTGAGCAATGCGGCCTTCGCCGTCGCTCTGGTCCAAGCGGTCGGGGCGATTCTGTTGATCGCCAACATGGTTCAGGTCGCGGCCTACACCCGTCGCACCGAGATCGGCATCATGCGGCTGGTCGGCGCGAGTCGCTGGTACACCCAGCTGCCGTTCCTGGTGGAGGCGACGCTCGCGGCAACTATCGGTGTCGGCATTGCGATCGCTGGCCTGATCCTGGTGAGGGCATTGTTCTTGGACAATGCGCTGAACGAGTTCTATCAAGCCAACCTGATCGCCAGGGTCGACTACGCCGACATCCTCTATATCTCGCCGATCCTGCTGTTGCTCGGCGTGGCGATGTCGGGGTTGACCGCGTACGCGACGCTGCGCATCTACATCCGGCGGTAGCGGTGGCGACCAAGTCGCGCGGCGACGGCCGGAAAATCATCGCAAGCAATCGCAAGGCGCGGCACAACTACTCGATCCTCGAGGTCTTCGAGGCCGGTGTCGCGTTGCAGGGCACCGAGGTCAAGAGCCTGCGCGAAGGGCACGCCTCGCTGGTCGACGCGTTCGCCACGGTCGACGACGGCGAGATCTGGCTGCGCAACGTGCACATCCCGGAGTACCGGCACGGCAGCTGGACGAACCATGAGCCACGACGCAACCGCAAGCTGCTGTTGCACCGGCGCCAGATCGACGCGCTGATCGGCAAAATCCGCGAGGGCAACTACGCGCTGGTGCCGTTGTCGATGTACTTCTACGACGGCAAGGTCAAGGTCGAGCTGGCTTTGGCCCGCGGCAAGCAAGCGCACGACAAACGCCAGGACTTGGCCCGCCGCGACGCCCAGCGTGAGGTGATCAGGGAACTCGGGCGCCGAGCCAAGGGTATGGGCTGACCGAAAGGCCTACTATCCGAACATGGCTGACCGTCCGGTAACGCTGCTCGATAAGTCCGAAGTCCTGACGGGCCTGTTCACGGTGTGGGATCAACTCGATGAATTGCTGGGCGGGTTGTCCGAGGCCGACTGGCGGGCGCCCAGCGCGCTGGCCGGCTGGGACGTGCAGGCCGTCGTGTCACACATCATCGGCACCGAGTCGTTCCTGCAGGGCATCAGCCCGCCCGCACCCGACATCGACGTGGCGGCGCTCGATCACGTGCGCAATGACATCGGCGTGATGAACGAGTGCTGGGTACGGCATCTGAGCAACCAGACCGGTGCCGCCGTGCTCGAGCGGTTCCGCAAGGTGACCGGAACGCGCCGCAAAGTGCTCGAAGACATGTCCCTCGACGAGTGGAACGCGGTAGGCGTCACTCCCGCCGGCCCCGACAGCTACGGGCGGTTCATGCGGATCCGGGTGTTCGATTGCTGGATGCACGAACAGGACATCCGCGTCGGCCTGGAGCGACCGTCGACCGACGAAGATCTGATCGGGCCCGCGGCGCGACTGTCTCTCGCGGAAATCGCGACATCGATGGGGTTCGTCGTGGGCAAGCGCGCGGGGACCCCGGACGGTTCGCGGGTCCTCATCGACCTGACCGGCCCGTTGGCCCGGCAGATGCGGGTCGCCGTCAACGGCCGCGCGCAGTTGGTGGACGACTTCGGCGGACAGGAGCCGACGACGACCATTCGCGTCGATGCACTGCAGTTCACCAGGCTTGCCGGCGGGCGTCCGTTGTGCCCCCGGCGCAGCCAAGACATCGCATTCGAGGGTGATCAAGACGTGGCCGACCGGATCGTCAAGCATCTGAATTTCGTGATCTGACGGCCTAATTCGTTTGCTCGCGCCCTGCAAAGCGATCTATGTCACAAGATCGCGGCAGATGTTGATGTGGCCAGGGGGATGGGTAGCCGAAGTAGTACAGGCGCGCTTCGCGCCACTACACGACGGAAGCCTTAGGAGGCCAAACAATAATGACTTCACCGGATACGACCAGATTGCTCGCGCAGCTTCGCACTCTGCTCGATCTCACCAACACCGAAATTCAGATCGCCGAAACCCGTGTGGCCCAGGCTCGCACCGAGGCGGTGCGCCGCGAGCTCACGCAGAATGCTGAGAACGGTCGCGAGCGTGCCGAGGCCATCCAGTCTGCGATTCGGGAGCTGGGCGGCTACCCGGATGTGATCGGTCCATTCCTGGGCCGCGCCGCTGCTGCGGTCAAGGCGCTGACCGAACAGGCCGAGCCGTTCGATGAGGCGTTGCTGGGTGACCTGGCACTCGAGGACCAGCTGCTGGACCGCGCCCGCTACACCAAGGCGCTGGCCGTTGCCGCGAAGAACAAGGACGTCGAGGCGTTGGCTACCCGCCTGATCACCGCGCACTCGGCCACCGTCGACTGGCTGACCACCGTGCTGGCCGAGGACGCGCTGGGCGGTCCGGCCGCCCTGCGTCGCACCCCGGTACAGATGGCCGCCGGCACCGCGGTGAAGTTCGTCAACTTGCCGGTGACCTGGTCGGCGCGCGGCATCGACCGTGCGGTCGAGACCCTGCGCAATGCGGGTCCGGCGTTCAAGGAGTTGGTCGAGCGTGGTGGCAACGCCAGCGAGATCGCCGCGAAGGCCGTCTCTGCGTCGCAGAACGCCGCGCTGCGGGCCGCGGAGCGAGTCACCCGCAACGAGGGCGCGGACCGCACTGCGGACGCGCTGCACTCGGGTCGCGAGTCGGTGGGTGTTCTGGACGCCAGCGAGTTGCCGATCAAGAACTACGACGACCTCAACGTCAACGACGCCGTGGCCGCGATCAAGGATCTGGACTCGCCGCGCGACGTCCGCGTCATCATCGCTTACGAAGAGGCGCACAAGGAGCGGCAGCGCATCATCTCCGCTGCGCAGACCCGCGTCGCCGCGATTGCCAAGGAGGCCGTCGGCATCAGCTAGCCTGCGGCTCGCCGAGCGTGCGGCTTCGGTAGAGAAATCGCCCTCGATGCCGCCGCCAGGCCCACGCCCGACGGCTTGTCGAATGCCCCCGGTCACCAGGCCGGGGGCATTCGGCTTAGCTGGATACATGCTGGAAGATAAATACGTTGCCCGTCGTTGGCAGGGGCGTACCATGGGTTGTCCTGCCGAGAAGTTCGGCGGGGATGCGAGGGGCTGAACGGTTTCGACTTCGCGCATCGAATCAAGGGAAGCGTGCCGGTGCAGGCAAGAGACCACCGTAAGCGTCGTTGCAACCAATTAAGCGCCGAGAACACTCAGCGCGACTTCGCTCTCGCTGCCTAAGCGACAGCAAGTCCGTCAGACCGGGAAAGCCCTCGACCCGGACCCTGGCGTCATTTAGAGGGATCCACCGATGAGTTCGGTCGCGGGACTCATCGGGACACCAACAGCGACTGGGATCGTCATCCTGGCTTGTTCGCGTGACCAGGAGATCCGAGCAGAGACATAGCGAACTGCGCACGGAGAAGCCTTGAGGGAATGCCGTAGGACCCGGGTTCGATTCCCGGCAGCTCCACCAGTGCCACGCAGGGGACTGCAACCGTGGCTGCCGACCACGTGGCACTCACGCCGACCGCGCGGCTGACGATGTTTCGAGGATGGCGCGCTAGCGGCTCTCTTGAAACCACCCCGTCGGCAACACCACCGGCGAGCATCTGCCAATGTGGTGAGCATGACTGCACAGAAACCCGAGATCGATTTCCCCGGCGGGGAGCCGCCCACCGACCTGGTCATCACCGACGTGGTCGAGGGCGACGGCGCGGAGGCCACCTCCGGTAACACGGTGGTCGTGCACTACGTCGGTGTGGCCCACTCCACCGGCGAGGAATTCGACGCTTCGTATAACCGCGGTGAGCCGTTGACGTTCCGACTCGGCGTCGGCCAGGTCATCCAGGGCTGGGACCAGGGCGTGCAGGGCATGAAGGTAGGCGGTCGCCGTCAGCTGCTCATCCCCGCCCACCTCGCCTACGGTGAGCGTGGTGCCGGTGGCGTCATCAAGCCCGGCGAGTCCCTGATCTTTGTGGTGGACCTGCTTGAGGTGAAGTAGCTACGACCAGGACTGGCCCTCTGACTCTGTCAGATTGACGGCCGACAAGCGCGTATCCAGCGTTGTCAAGCGGGTGACGACCGCTTCGACCTATTCAAATCAGCCCGGGTATCAACGCTTTTCGCTCGGGTGGATAATCGGGAAACTTGTCCTGATACCACTTGTGAGTGGCGAACGCCCGCGGCACCAAGTTGCCTGCCGTGATCAGCAAAATGATTACCCCGGCCAGGGACCAGGTCAGCAGGGCGAACCCGGCCCACGCGATCAGCTCGCCCAGATATGCCGGGCTGGTGACGCAGCGGAACCCCGCGCCGTACGGGATCTTGTACTCGGTCGCGCCAGGGTTCGCCTTATCGCGCAGGTTGCGCACGATCGACTCCGACCGGACCAGGAGGATGAATCCGCCGAGGTACACGACCAGCCCGGCAAGAAACCGTGGATCGGTCAACCAACCGACGGTGTACTGATGTTTGTAGTCATGGCTGAAGAACGCGCCGTTGAGGTAGCCGTGCATCGTGGTGATCACCATCCCGAAGGCGAGCACGACGATATTGAAGCTGCCGCGTTTGCCTGGCACCTGTCTGATCGACAATGGAAAGAACCAACCTCGGTTGCCGTAATGCATCAGCCAGATGGCCGCGAGCACCAGCGGTGTGGCGTCGAATCGGCACGGCCCTATGAGGTAGAAAATGCCGAACACCACGGTTGCGGGTATTTCCATGAGCCACCAGCCGAGCTTCGGATTCAGATTCACTCCGCGCGCCGTGGCCCCGAATCGGCCGTAGGGACTCTGCCGGAACAAGCCGCCGATGATCACCAAGGCCGCGATAGCCAGACCTATCGTCACGACGGTGTCGTAAGTGGCGTTGCCGGTGTACCAGTTCATCGAGCTCCCTTCGAGAGCTGACATCGTCGAGCGTGTCGGGCGATCATGCTCGCCGCAGTAGAACAACTTTTATCAGTACGCGATCGGCAGGGCAGGGGAGGCGTCGGCGGGCGGAGTCTCCCAAAAAGACCTCACGCAGACCAGGCGCATATCTTGGTCGTAAAGTCGCACGACATCCGAAGGAGCCATCGGTGGCTGTGAAGTTCCGTTGAACACCGACCGACCCAACTGGGGCTGGGGGGAGAAGGAGCCCGTGCCGATGTTCACCGAGGCCGAGATCCGCTCGGCCTGCGAGGAGTTCGGGCTCCCCGATAGCGACGCCGACAGCGTCATTGGGCAACTCATTGAGAATCGTCGGAGCGAGCGAGCTGCCGGGCGAGATCCGGGCGAAGGTGGTTCATCCGAACGAGACGCCGGGACATAGCGCTCTGCAGGATGGGGCGGCCTAGATCGCAGGCTCGGCCGGCGCTCGCGACGGGCTGACCGCGTTCCATCGCGTCGAAGCTCGTGTACCGCTGACCAAAGATGAATGGTCGCGTTTGCGCATCGCCCGGCCCCGCGGTGGGTAACTGCTTATTACACAGCGGTCCACTAGACGAAGGCGAGTACGCGATGAGCAGAGCTACTGTCAGTGCACAAAGCCATGCGGGCGACGTCAGATCCAAAGTGGCGCGGGTCGGTCTGATAGGCAAGGGAGCGCTGTACGTGCTCCTGGGTTTCCTTGCGATCAAGGTAGCTATGGGTGATGGCTCCTCGGAAGGCGCTAGTAAGGCTGGGGCGATCCAAACGGTCGCGCAGGCGCCCTTCGGCAAGTTCCTGCTGATCGCCTTGACGGTGGCTCTGATCGCGTTGGTGGTGTGGAAATTCAGCCAGGCCGTCTCGGGTGATCCGATCGAAGGGTCGGACGGCAGCGATCGGGCCAAGTACGCGGGCAAGGGCGTTCTCTACAGCGGTGCGGCGCTGGCGTCGCTGTCTGTCCTCATCGGGAACTGGGGCGGCGATGCCGGCGCGGTCCCCAGTGGTGGCGGTGGTGGCGACGGCCAGCAGCATGCCGCCGGGGTGGTCATGGGCCTGCCCGGCGGACGGTGGATCGTGCTGATCGTCGGCCTCGCCGCAATCGGCTTCGGTGGTTATGAAATCTACAAGCACGCCATCAACCGCGGCTTCATGAAGCGCACCGGAGCGCTGAGTCAGGACAAGCGAAAGGTCATCGAAGCGCTGGGGCGGGCCGGGTACGTGGGCAGTGGACTGGTGGCCATCGGTGTCGGGTTCTTCTTCGTCATCGCCGCCCTGACTTTCGACCCGACGAACGCCAAGGGATTGTCCGGGCTGTTGGCCGAACTCGCCGGCCAGGGCTGGGGGCAGGTGGTCCTTTGGCTGATCGCCGTCGGATTGTTCGCCTACGGTTTGTTCTCGTTCGCCGAGGCGCGCTACCGCCCCGCCACCTAGTGCTGATTGCAGACAAACAGCGCGTTACACGGGCTTCGAGAGTCGGTGCGAGTCACGGGTTTACCCCGTAATCAGGTACGCAATCCAGCCGCTCAGCGCCCCCCGGGCCGGCGCCGGACCACACCGTCATCGAGCATCTGCTGGAAGTGTTCGTTGACCGTCTGCTCGACGGGCCGATACGTCAGTCCCAGCTCGTCTCGGCTGCGGCTGTTGTCGAATTTCAGTGGGTAGCCCACGTTGCGGTCGATGAACTTCCGCGTCAGCCCGACAACGGGTGCGACGGCCTTCACCATCACCTTGGGTGCCGTAGTCCTGGGGAACGGGTAGAGCGGCCCGTACTGGCGACGCAGGATCTTGCCGATCTGCAGCAGCGTCACCGAATCCGCGTTAACTATGTAGCGGCCGTGCGCCTCGGGGGTGAAGCCGGCACGTAGGTGAGCATCGGCCACATCGCGCACGTCCACCACCCCCATGGTCAACGCGGGAGCTCCGGTGAGCAGGGTTCCGTCGGTGAACTGCTTCATCGTGCTCAAGCTGGCCGAGTCGCTGGCACTGGTCAGTGCGGGGCCGAGCACCATGCCGGGGTGGATGGTGACCATGTCCCAGCGGTCCTGCTCCTGGACGTAGCGCCACGCCTCCCGCTCGGCGACCGTCTTGGAATACGGGTACGGCTGGTGGTCGACGCTGCTGGTGGTGTTCCAGTGTTCGGGGGTGAAGACACCGCCGGGAAGATCGCGTGATTCGCAGGCATCGCCGTAGATCGCCACCACGCTGCTGGTCAGCACCACGCGTTTGACGGAATGCGTGCGGTTGACCGAGTCCAGCACGTTGCGGGTGCCCTCCAGAGCCGGGCGCACCAGCGCCTCCTGCGCATCCTTGTACCCGGAGAGCAGAAACGGCGATGCGGTGTGCATGACGAGTTCGCAGCCGGCCATGGCCTCGTCGAAGCTGCCGGCATCGAGCAGGTCCGCTTTGAACAGTCGGAGTCGTCCGGGATGATCGTCCGAGAGCTTGTGCAGATGCTCCAAACCTGACGGCTTCTGCGGGTTGCGCACCGTGCCGTGTACCGTGCGTCCCGCTTCGAGGAGCAGTCGGACGATCCAGCTGCCGATGTAACCGCTGGCGCCGGTGACAAGCACTGGCGCGTCCGGGTTGATCGCCGTCGGTGATGCGCTCATGTGGGTGTTCCTCTCTGGCGGGTCCGGCGACCACGTTCTACGTGCCGCCCCATAGCGTATGACCAGATGAGGTTGTCTTGTTCATCTCTGCAACCGCCCCTGTCTCCTGGCGCCAGCCCAGGCGGCTCCGCAATTCGGCATTGCGGTCCGATGATGTTACTGAAAGCCGTTGCCTACCAGCAGAAGTCGCACGAATCCTGTTTTACGGGCGGCGGGTTTTCGCCGTCCCACACATCGCTTGGCAGCTCACCCTTGTATGGAACGTTGCCGGCCGAGTTCTGCACCCAGAACCACGTGTGGCAGACGTTCATGTCCCACTGGTAGGCGACCCCCGGCCCCGACGACATGTCGTAGCGGGAGTACACCATGGAATTGCCTGGGCACCACGTGTGCGGCGGTAGGGGTCCAGCCTGGGCGGGAGCCGCCAGCCCCAAACCACAGCTAGCCAACGCAGCGGAAGCCAATGCCGCGATTCGTCCGTTCATGGTTCTGATCTCTCTAATGGTCGGTAACGCCAGCGTGCGCGCGACGGCTTGCGGAACTCTTGCGTCGGTGCGCTGAAGCCGCCGCGATAGATTGCTACTCGTGAGCGAAGACAGAGTCCGGGTGCGGATTGCCGACAACGGCGTGGCGACGGTGACGATGGTGCGCGCCGACAAGCACAATGCCCTCGACCAAGCCATGTTCGAAGGCTTGGTGAGCGCCGCGGCGCAGCTGGCAGGTGACGCGTCGGTCCGCGCGGTTGTACTGCACGGCGAGGGCAAGAGCTTCTGCTCTGGTTTGGACGTCGCAAGTTTCATGAGCGGCGAACGCGGCACGGGTGTCCTGCTGTCCCGAGACGGGGACCACCCGGCCAACCTCGCCCAACGCGTGAGCTATGACTGGTCGCTGGTACCGGCGCCGGTCATTGCCGCGATCCACGGCAACTGCTTCGGCGGCGGCATGCAGATCGCGCTCGGCGCAGACATCCGGATCGCTGCCCCGGACGCGAGGCTGAGCATCCTGGAGATCAAGTGGGGACTGGTCCCCGACATGGGCATCACGCAGACGCTGCCGAGGGTGCTGCCGATCGACGTCGCGAAAGAGCTGACGTTCACTGGCCGCATCGTTTCCGGCAGCGAGGGTTCCGAGCTCGGCTTGGTGACCCGGACGGCCGCGGATCCGCTGTCGGCGGCGCAGGAGCTCGCGGGCGAGATCGCATCGAAGTCACCCGACGCCATCCGCGCCGCCAAACGCCTATACGACGAAACCTGGGTCAGTAACGACGCCGCGGCCGCGCTCGAGCTCGAATCCGTGCTGCAGACCGGGCTGATCGGCACGCCCAACCAGATCGCGGCGGTGGTCGCCGGAATGTCCGGGGAGAAACCGGTTTTCACCGATCCCGCATAGCGGGGTGACCGCGGAGACAGCCATCGTTGGGATCGGTAGCCAATGGCGCCCTCTAGGAAGTGTTGGAGAAAGGCAGGCCAACACCAACAGAGAGGACGACGGCAGCTATGTCGTTTGTCAACGTCGTGCCCGACATCATCGCCAAGGCGGTCGAGGGATTGGATTACCTCGGCTCGACAATCAGCGCGGCCAACGCCGCGGCGGCTACCGCAATCGTCGGGATGTCGGCCCCGGCCGCTGACGAGGTATCGGCGGCAATCACCTCCTTACTGAACACCCAAGCGCAGGAATATCAATCCGTCAGCGCCCAGGTGGCGGCGTACCACAGCCAGTTCGTCAACCTGCTGAACGCCGGCGCGAACTCCTATCTGAGCACCGAGATCGTCAACACGCATGCCGCCGCCTCCAGTGAAATCACGCAGTTCTACGGCGACGGCTTGCTGGGCGCGCTGCTCGGCGCCGAAGCCGATGGCATCGAGCTTCCGCTCGATGCCATCGGCCCGGTGATAACGTCAGCGGGCGCGCTCGGGCAAAGCGGGACAACATTTTTCAACGCGGTGCTGGCGGGAAATTCGGACGCGGCCATTTCCGCGCTTCGCGACGTCGGCCCCAACCTCGGGAGCGCGTTCCTCTACGGCCAGAACTTGGTCTCGGTACCCCTGCCGTCGAATGTTCCGGGTGTGTCGCTGGCGCTGAACATTCCCTTCGGCGGTGTGCTGGCCCCTATCCAGCCCATGACGGCGACGGTGACTTTCGGAGGCCAATTTGCGGGCCAGGCACCGGTTACCGTTCCGATGCCATTTGAGGTCGGCGGCATCATTACCGAGGTGCAAACCGATGCGCCGTCGGTAGCTCTTGCACTGCTGCTTTCGCCATTGTTTTTCTTGTAATTCTCCCCGGCGAGCAGACGCAGAATCGCATGAAACCCGCGGTTTCTATGCGATTCTGCGCCTGCTCGCGCTGGGTGAGGAAGCCCCTTCTTCCATGTCGAAATGCGGATCCGGGGGAAAGGCGCCGAAGCGGTCCTGCCACGTAGTTGGCCGCGCGACAGAAGACATTCGCGGATCGCGAACCAGGCCGTCGCGTCGAAACCTATGCTGCCCGACATGAGCGAGTTTCAGGTGTCCGCGCCGCCGGACCTTCCCGGCGTCCCGTCGGCGGAAGGGTCCCTGCCCGGCCCGGACAAATTGATCGGCCGGCCCCGCGCTTTGGCCGTGGACTTACTCGGTGAATTGCACGGCCCGCTGTTCTATGCGGATTTCAACGGCGGCATAAGAAAGCTCTACGCGTGCTCGCTGGACCTCGTCACAGAGCTGTGCGACGAAAGCCGCTTCGCCAAAAACCTCACGGCAACTCTCGCCCGGGTCAGGCCCTTGGCCGGTGACGGTTTGTTCACGGCTTACCACGGCGAACCCAATTGGCAACGCGCCCATGATGTCCTGCTGCCGGGTTTCAGTTACGCCGGCTTGCGCGCCTATCACGACGCGATGCTGGACATCAACTGCAAGCTGATCGACCGGTGGGATGCCAGCGTTGGAATAGGGCCGGTGGATGTGTCCAATGACCTGCAGAAGCTGGCCATGGACACCGTGGCGCTCGCGGGATTCGGTTCGCGGTTTGACTCCTTCGAGTGTTCCGGCCTGGCTCCGATCCCGCAGAGCTTTACAAGAGCCCTGGGGGAGTTGGCATTTGACGCGCCAACGCCGGTCTTCAACGAAGAAATGGCTAGGCTGTACACCTTCATCGACGGGTTGATAGCCGAGCACAGATTCGTTGGTCATGAGTCCGAGGATCTGCTTGCGCTGATGCTGCAACAGGATCCGGACGGCAATCCCGTGCTCGAGATCGACAACATCCGCAATCAGATCCTGACCTTTCTGATCGCCGGTCAGCTCACCACATCGGAGTTGATGCCGAACGCGCTCTACAACATCGTCAGTGATCCGGCCGTGCTGCGCCGGGTGCAGGCCGAGGTGGACACCGTTTTCGGAACCAACGACGACTATCTGCCGGGCTACGACGACATCGGCAAGCTGACCTACTTGCGGCAGATCATCGAGGAAACCCTGCGGCTATCCCCACCGGTGCTGCATTTCGACCGAATGGCGCTGGAAGACACAGTGATCGGTGACAAGTACCCGATCAAGCGCGGCGAGGCGGTCACGGTGCTCACCGGCGCATTGCACCGCCAGCCGCAGTGGGGCGACAACGTCGAGCTGTTCGATCCCGACCGGTTCGCTCCCGAACGCTCGGCGGCCAGGCCGAGCGCGTTGTTCAAGCCCTTCGGAACGGGAGCACGATCATGCATCGGGCGGCAATTCGCGCTACATGAGGCGGCCATGGCGCTGGCCCGGGTTATCCATCGCTACCGCCTCATCGACACCTACCACTATGTGCCGCAGTGGGAGACTCCGAACAGCCGCCGAGCGGTTGGATTCCGTCTCGATGTCCTCCGGCGCACCCCGCAGGACCGTAGGACCGACACACCCGGCGCTGCTGCCGGTACACAGAGCACAGCGCAACAACCAACGGCGATCACGGCCGGCACCCGACTCGCGATCCTGCACGGCTCAAACCTCGGCACTTGCCGCGCACTAGCCCGTCAATTCGACGGCGATGCAGCGGCTTTGGGATGCAGTGTCACGGTGGCGCCACTCGACGACGCTGTCGGTGGTTTCCCGGAAGCCGAGGCCATCCTGATCATCGCATCGTCCTACAACGGACAACCGACCGACGATGCGCGGGCCTTCCTCACCTGGCTGCTCGACGCCGATACCGCGCTGAACCCGACACCCAACGTCGCGGTCCTCGGTGTGGGTGACCACAACTGGGCAGACACCTACCAGGCGGTTCCGCGGCGCATCGACAAGCGGCTCGGGGAGCTGCACGCCAACCGATTGGTCCCGCTGGCCGCGGCCGATACCTCGGGGGACATGGTCGGTGCGATTGAGGAGTTCGCCGCCGCACTGTGGTCGGCGCTGGCCGAACGTTTTGGTGACCCCAACGCCGCGCCGGTCACGGACGGGGCCGAACCGCTCTACGAGTTGCGCCGGATCATCGGACCGGTCACGGCGGCGATGGACGCGCGGTCGGCGGTGATCCCAATGACCGTCGTCGAGAGAACCGAACTGGTCAGCCCTGGGCTGGGTCAAGCCAAAACCTATGTCCGCGTAGAGCTTCCGGACGGCCTCGACTACCGCACCGGTGATCACCTCACGGTGATGGCCGACAACCCGCCCGAGGTCGTCGACACCGTTTTGACCCAACTTGGCCTCGACCCTGGACTGCGGCTCGCGATCAACCCTCGGCGCAGCTCAAGACGACTCATCGCACTGGATCGGGAGGTCAGTGTCCGGGAACTGCTCACCCACTTCGTGGAACTGCAGAAACCCGTGACCAGCAGTCAATTACGCCGTCTCGCGGCGGCCAACAGCAATACTGCCGAACACCAACGGCTCGCCGAACTGGCCGAGGCCCCGGACGGCTGCCCCCTCAGCGTGCTGGAATGCCTCAACGAGTATCCGGCTTGCGTGCTCACCGGTGCTGAGCTTCTGGAACTGCTCGACCCCATGGTGCCGAGGCACTATTCCATCGCATCGTCGTCGATGCTGTCACCACGCACGGTAGGACTGGTCGTCAGTGTGCTCGACGCGCCGGCCCGATCCGGGCGCGGCCTGTTCAAAGGGGTCGCTTCCAACTACCTCGCGACAGTTCAACCCGGACAAACGATCCGGGCCCGCGTCGATCCGGCCCGTCAGGCGTTTCGGGCCGGTGCCGATCCGGCCAAGAACGTCATCCTGGTCAGTGCCGGCACCGGCGTCGCACCGTTCCTGGGTTTCCTGGGTGACCGACTTGCCGCACAGCGCGCGGGAGCCCCGGTGGAGCCCGCGCTCTGCTTCTTCGGAGTGCGTGACCCGGAGGTCGATTACATCTTCCGTGAGCGGTTCGAGCAGGCCGAAGCCATCGGCATCGTGCAGATGCGCCCGGCGTTCTCGCGCGCGCCGCAAGACGGTGTTCGCTACGTCCAGGACCGGATCGCCGCGGACGCCGATGACGTGTGGAACCTGTTGGGCGACCCGGCCAAGGACGCCCACGTCTATGTGTGCGGTGACGGTGCGCGGATGGCGCCGGCCGTGCGCGGTTCGTTCCTCGACATCTATCGGGCGCGGACGGGGGCCGACGACGGTCAGGCCCGCCAGTGGCTGAACGGACTCATCGAATCCGACCATTACGTCGAGGACGTGTGGGCCGGGTGAAAGCCGTTCCAGCACATTGCCACTTCCACTAGAGTTGATTCATGGGCGGTGAGTTCGCCGAGATCCGGATCACCTACCCTCGGGAATACGTCGAGCCGACACCCGAGGCCATCCGCCCGCGGCTGCTGGACTGGCAGCTTGACGCCAAGGGAAGGCACGTCGCCTGGCGCTACCGGATAACCCGCTACGAGCAGGACGGCCAACCGAGATGGTGGTTGGACGGCACCGGCCAGCACCCGTGGACCAGCGACGACGTCGAGTACCTGAAGGACGTGGCCGAACACCACGCCGGTCGGCTGATGCACAGACAGCGATGGCGGCCCAACAGCATGTACAACGACCAGGAACCGCCGCTGTGGCTGGGTGGCCGAGGCTGGCCCTGACACTATCCGCTAGGTGCTTCGAGCTCGGTCGCCAGCCTCTGTTGAGTGGCCGCCCACGACGCCAGGAGCGCCAGACCGTCAGCGGTCGGGGTGCCCGCGGGCGCAGTGTAGACGTTGAGGTGCAGGCCGGGATCCGCCGGCAGTTCAAAGGATTCGACGTCCAAGTCGAGCTGGCCCACGATTGGATGGTGCACCCGCTTGCGCCCGGAGCGCTGCAGCCGCACGTCCTGAGATGCCCACCGCTCCCGGAATAGCTCACTGCACGTTGACAGTTCGCCGACTAGGGTTATCAGCTCCTCGTCGTGCGGATTTCGGCCGGCTTCCATACGTAGTTTCGCGGCCGCGTCAGCGGCAAGCTGATCGTAATCGACAAAGAAATCTCTGGCCGCCTCGGGATTCAGATAGACGAACCGCGCAGTGTTCGCGGGTCGTCGCGGGTCGGCCAGCACGGGTGAATACAGCGCACGCGCAAGTTGATTCATGGCGAGTACGTCATAACGTCCGTTACGAATCCAGGCCGGCGCATCAGAGAAGGCGTCGAGTACCTGCTGCAGTGTCGAGCGCACCGTCGCGGCAGGCCTGCGCCGCCGCGAGCCGCCGCGTGCCCGGGATTGCCTCGCGAGGTGGAACAGGTGGTCGCGCTCGGCTTCGTCGAGTTGCAGCGCCGAGGCCAACCCGTTGAGCACGCCATCGGAGGCACCAGCGAGGCTACCGCGCTCCATGCGCACGTAATAGTCGACTGATACTCCTGCCAGTAGCGCTACCTCTTCGCGACGCAGACCTTTGACCCGACGATTGCCGCCGTAAGCAGGAAGGCCCGCCTGCTCGGGTGCGATACGGGCGCGACGCGAGCTCAAAAACTCCCGGATGTCGGCGCGTAGATCCATCGTGGCCATCTCCCCACCGTAAGTGTGTCCGGCAGGCTGAGGGAGGCACCGCGGGTACCCCGCGAATTCACGCGGAACGTCTAGGGGGTACCCGTTGCGGTCGTCGCGACGCCGCCGTCTACCGGGATGATGGTGCCGGTGAGGTAGGACCCAGCTCGGCTGGCGAGAAACACGGCAATGCCCGCCATGTCATCGTTGCGGCCGAGCCGGCGCAGCGGAGCCCCCGCCGCGATCGTGTCGCCGACGGCATCGAGGGTGGATGCCATCATTTGCGATGGAAACACCCCCGGTGCTACCGCGTTCACCGTGACGTGCTGTGGGCCGAGTTCTCTGGCAAGCACTCTGGTGAGTTGATGCAGTGCCGCCTTGCTGCTGGCGTACGAGTAGTTGGGCGACGCGGCGACGTGGATGGCGGCAATACTGCCGATGTTGATGATTCGCGCGGGGTCATCGGCGGTGCCCGCCCTGCGAAGTGCGGGG
Source organism: Mycobacterium asiaticum (assembly GCF_001673635.1). Classification (GTDB taxonomy): domain Bacteria; phylum Actinomycetota; class Actinomycetes; order Mycobacteriales; family Mycobacteriaceae; genus Mycobacterium; species Mycobacterium asiaticum_C. Next base: position 122,011 of record NZ_LZMH01000082.1, on the reverse strand, counting down.
AGCAGCGCCTGCACCAGCCAGAACGGTGACTTGAGGTTGAGGTCGATCACTATGTCCCAGGCCTCGTCCGGGAACGTCGCCAGCGGTTCGCGCCACATCGCTCCTGCGTTGTTGACGAGGATGTCCAAGCGGTCCGAGTCAACCGTGACCAGATCAGCGAGGCGTTGACACTCGTCTTGTCTGGACAGGTCGGCCGGGATTGCTTGAACGTCGCCGAATTCAGACAGTAAACGCTGCGCCTGGGCGCACGCGTCTGCTTTGCGTGAGCTGATGACGACGCGGGCGCCCGCGCGGAGAAGGCCACCCGCGATCATCATCCCAATGCCTCTGGTGCCGCCGGTGACTAGTGCGCACTTCCCGCTCAGATCGAAAAGCTCGGTGTGAGTTGTCGTTTGGTTGTTCGTCATTGGTCTCCGTTCCTTCAGTGGTGCCATGCGCCGACCAGGCTCCCCGACTCAACCAGGCTGACCGGCATTTCGGACGTCCGGGAGACTCTGGCGATACAGGTACTGGGAGATCCCCCTTGCGTATGCGCTGGCCGCGCCACAAACCCTGCGTGCACAGTCGCTTTCGTGATTGATCTGTGTTGTGACCAGGACCAGCGATCATGCTGGCCCCGCACTCCTTTCACGTGGTCGGGGGTCAAGGGCTTGGCGGCGTCCGGCGTGATGCGGCAGGCGCCCGACCAGACCGTTCGGCTCCATGGCGATGATGAAAGGGATGTCCCCGACCGCTACGGGAATGATCGGCGCCGCAAACAGCGTGCAATGGGCCGCGCCGCTTCGTAGAGTCAGCAGTGCGGACCCGCGCGACGGCTCGTTCGGGGCGTGTCAGGAGGTGCATCCGTGACGACCGACGCGGTCCACCAACTCAAAGCTGATCTCGCTCGCTTCGGCTACCTCGCAGACGACGGGCTGGCCACCGCCATTCATCTGGCCGTGCGGCTCGGGCGCCCGTTGCTGCTCGAAGGTGAGGCTGGCGCGGGCAAGACCGAGGTCGCCAAGACCCTTTCACGCTTGTCCGGTGCAAAGCTATTGCGCCTGCAGTGCTACGAAGGCATCGATGTGTCGCAGGCGGTCTATGAATGGGATTACGCCCGCCAGCTGCTGCACCTGAAAGCCGCGGAAACCGGCGGTGCGCGGGCCGTCGCTGCCGCCGAGGATGAACTCTTCTCTGAGCGATTCCTGGTTCGGCGACCGCTCCTGCAAGCCCTCGCCAACGGCGACGGCCCGCCGCCGGTGCTGCTGATCGACGAGATCGACCGTGCCGATGACGAGTTCGAGGCGTTCCTGCTGGAGATCATGTCCGATTACACGGTGACGGTGCCGGAGCTCGGTACGTTCGCGGCCGAGGTGCCGCCCACGGTGATATTGACCTCCAATCGAACCCGAGACCTGCACGACGCTCTCAAACGACGCTGCCTCTATCACTGGGTCGACCACCCCGGCATCGAGCGGGAAGTGGCCATCGTACGACTGCGCGTGCCCGAGGCGAGCGAGCGGTTGGCGCGGCGGGTCGCGGCAGCCGTCGAGGAGCTGCGGGGCCTCGACCTCTACAAGCCCCCGGGAGTGGCCGAGACGATCGACTGGGCACGAGCGCTTGCTGCGCTGGGGGAGCCGGAATTGCCGCGCACCGAGGTCGAGCACACCCTCGGCTGGGTGTTGAAGTATCGCGAAGACATCGAAAAGGCAAGGGCGGCAGGGCTCGACGCCTTAGTGCGACTCGCCGACGACGATGTATGACAACGCGGACCGGCTTACGGTGGTGTTCGCGCACCGGCTCCGAGCCGAGGGGTTGGCCGTTCCCAGCGGCTCGGTCGCGCTGTTCGTATCGGCCCTGAGCGAGATCGATCCGACCGACCGCGACACCCTGTATTGGGCGGGGCGTGCCGTATTGGTCAAGCGTCCCGAGGACATCGACACCTTCGACCGGGTATTCCGTTCGTTCTGGCTCCACAAAGCCCCGGTTGCCCGTCACGACGACCTCGACTCAGAGACCCCGGCCGAGCAGCCGAGCGCGCCGTCCACCACCGAAGTTCGCTACAGCCCAGTAGAAGTATTGCGCAGCAAGGACTTCGGCGAGTACACCGCGAAAGACTTTATCGATGCCCAGCGGTTGATGGCCCAATTTCGCGCGACGGCGGCGATGCGACGCAGCAGGCGGCGCCGGCCCGCCAAGCGGCGGCGGCACTCGCAACCTGACATCCGGGCTACCGTGCGTCGTGCGTTGCGCACCGGTGGGGAACCAATCCGCCGAGCCTGGAATGCGCCGACCCAGCATCCCCGCAGGCTGGTATTGCTATGTGACGTCAGCGGTTCGATGGACGCCTACTCCCGGGCACTGTTGCGGTTCATGCACGCCGCGGTCGCCGGCCGCCGTCGCGTCGAGGCCTTCGCGTTGGGAACACGTCTAACCCGGCTGACGCGGGAGTTGTTGTTGCGCGACCCCGAGCAAGCGCTGCGGCGCGCTGGCGCGGCGGTGCCCGACTGGTCTGGGGGCACTCGACTCGGGGAAACCCTGCGCGACTACAACAATGCGTGGGGGATGCCGGGCATGTCTCGTGGCGCCGTGGTGGTCATCCTCTCCGACGGCTGGGAGCGGGGCGACCCGAGCGTGATCGCTGAACAGATGGCGCGGCTGTCGCGCGTGGCGCACAAGGTGGTGTGGGTCAACCCGCTCAAGGCGTCGCCGGGTTATGCACCCCTGGCCCGCGGTATGGCCGCAGCATTACCGCACATCGACGAATTCATCGGCGGTCACAACCTGAACGCATTGGACGAGCTGATTGCGGTCATCGGCTAGTCCGTACGTTCGGGGATGACGCCCGCGAGCTCGAGGATCCTGGTGGGCGGCAGGTGCTGTTCGGTAATCCGGACACCGAGGTCGGCCAATGCGTCCTCCACCGCGTTCGTGATCGCCGCCGGCGCGCCGATCATCCCCCCTTCACCGACGCCTCGATAGTTGTAGGCGATGTCTGACGGCGTCTCGATGTGGTGGATCTCGATCTCGGGGATCTCCATAGTGGTTGGGATCAGGTAGTCCATGAACGTTCCCGACCGCGGCTGCCCGTCCTCGCCGTACGTGGTCTTCTCGTAAAACACGGCGCCCACGCCCTGCGCGACGCCACCACGAATCTGCCCTTCGACGATTGCGGGGTTGATCATCTCGCCGCAGTCCTCCACGACCGCATAGCGAGGAATCTTCACCTGGCCGGTTTCGAGGTCCACGTCGACCCAGCACACGTGCGTGGACTGCGCCCATCCTCCTTCGCCGCCGTTCCAGTCTCGGTGCACCCGGATCGCCTCATCACGGCCCAGTCGGTCGGTGTTGCTCACTGTGCCGCCTTTTGAGCCCCGTCGCATCGCCTCCTCGGCGACCTCTCGGAAGGTCCGCGACATCGCCGGGACGCCCGCGACGTGAATCTCACCGTCTTCGATGACGATGTCAGCCGGCGAAGCCTCCAGCAGGTCCGCGGCGATGTCGACAATGTGTTCACGCAACGTATGTGCTGCCACGCCCACCGCGCCGCCCGCCATCGCCGCCGACCGGCTTCCGCCGGTGCCCATGATCCCGAACGGCGAGAAGTCTGTGTCGCCGTAGCGCACTCGGACTGCCTCCACCGGGACCCCGAGCTCGTCGGCGGCTACCTGCGCGAGCGTCGTCTCGTGACCTTGGCCATGGGGTATTTGCCGGGTGTGGACCGTGACATTGCCGTCGGCTTCGAGGACTGCCTGGATGGGCTCGCCGCCGGCGAACACGGAGAAGCCCGGCATGATGCAGTCCATGTACCCGGGCGGACCCGGAGCCGCCTCTATGTAGGTCGAGATCCCGAGGCCGAGGCGCCGTCCCTGTGCCCGCGCCGCCGCCTGGTGTTCTGCCCAGTGTTCGAAATCGGCGATTTCCAAAGCCTTTTCGAGCGTCGCCCGGGCAGACATGCGCACATCGAGGATTGGGCCGGTGATCATCTTGGTCGGGAGTAGGTCGGGCCCGACGATGTTTCGTAGCCGGATCTCGGCGCGGCTGAGCCCAAGCTCGCGAGCTATCACATCGAATAGCCGTTCGCGGACCCAGGTTTCGACCGCCCACGGGCCCCGGTAGGCGACGTATGTCGGTTTGTTGGACGCGACGAGTTCGATATCGAACTGCATTGCGTCGAACCGGTACGGGCCGGGGAACATCGTCTGGATGATGCGGCAGAACATCGGTGCACCGAAGGGGAATCCCGGATACGCACCCCCGTCCATCGTGAGCTTGGCCCGCAGGCCCCGCACCGTCCCGTCGTTGCGCACCGCAGCCTCTACGGCGACCCGCTCGTCACGAGCCTGCGCGCCGACGAGGAGGTGCTCGTTGCGGTCCTCGATCCACTTGATCGATCGGCCAAGTCGCAGTGCGGCGGCGCCCAGGGCGATGTCCTCGCGCAGCACCGTGGTCTTCGCTCCGAATGCGCCGCCGATATCGCCGGTAACGACGCGCGGGAGGTGTTCCTTCGGCGTCGCCATCAAGCCCAAGAATGTTCGGCTCAGGTGGACCATCCGCATCGGATCCCGAGCGATCTGACGCAGCATGATCGGCATTATCTGCTTGGTGTCCTGCATCATCGCCGGGTTGCTGCGGATGAACTCGCGAGCCCCGGTGAAGATCGCCTTGGTCTGTTCGCGTTGGCGGAACAGGTCGCGGACCGACATCCACACCGGCTGACGGGCCAGGCACATTGCCATGGCCCACTTGAACGCGTGCGCGGCCTGATGGGCCGCGTGCAACATGAGGTTGCCGTCGGCGTCGATCTCGGCCACCGTGCCCCTGGTCTCCATCGGTTGGTTGGCGTGCCGGTGCTGGCGGAAGGTTTCGCTGATCACTCGATCCGCCCCGGCAAACGCCGCTTCGACGTCGCCGAACGACTGCGACTCCGTGTAGACGACGTTGCCGTTGGCCTTCGGCCAAATCGCCGGCCGGCCGGGATCGTGGGCGTGGGCCAACGTTGCGATCGGTTGCAGCTCTTCGTATTCCACGTCGACCAGTTCAGCCGCGTCCTCGGCTACCGCGCGTGACGTCGCTATCACGATCGCAACCGGATCCCCGACCAAACGAACACGGTCGACGGCCAGGGCCCAGTGCCACGGGTCGTAGAGACCCGGGAAGGCGAACATCCCCATCAGCGGATTGGTCATCGCCGCCATGTCGCGACCAGTGAAGACCGCGTACACCCCGGACAGGGCTGCGGCGCGGGTGATGTCGATGCCGCGGATCAGGGCATGGGGCCAGGGACTCCGGACGAACGCGGCGTGGGCCATGTCCGGGACGACGACATCGTCGACATACCTTCCGCGCCCGCGCAGCAGGCGGCGATCCTCAACCCTGCGGACCCGGGCGCCGACGAATCGCCCCATGATCTGTTCACGCATCGTCGTTCACACCTCCTGCGTTGGAAGCCAGCTTGGTCGCGGCTTCGGCCACACCGTCCAGGATCGACGCGTATCCCGTGCAACGACAGAGGTTTCCGGAGAGCTCTTGCTTGATCTGCGCCATCGTCGGCGACGGATTGTCGGCCAGCAGGCACCGCACTGTCATGAGGAATCCCGGTGCGCAGAAGGCACACTGGAACGCGTGGCGCTCCCACATCGCCCGCTGGATCAGCCCCATATCATCACCGTCGCTCAGTGATTCGACGGTCTCGACGGCCGCCCCCTCGGCCTGCATGGCCAGCATGAGACAGGAACGGACGGGCTGACCGTCGACCGCGACCGTGCACGCCCCACAAACACCGTGCTCGCACGCGAGGTGGGTGCCGGTGAGCCCGAGGTTGTCGCGAAGCAACTCGGCAAGGGTCGTGCGGCCCTCGACCACCGCGCGCTCGTCGCGACCGTTGACCCGCAAGGTGATTTCCCGCATCACACACCCGCCCGCTGGGTAGTCCGTGCCGTGGCGCGCTCTGTGGCCTCGGCGAGCCCGCGCCGGGTGAGCACCCCAGCAACATGCGCCCGGTACTCCGACGACGCGTGATCATCGGCGCGCGGCCGCAACGCGCCCGACACCACGTGTGCCGCCTCCGCAAACAGCGCCGAGTCAGGCTGGTTGCCTTCGAGCAGCTGCTCGGCCTCGACGACCCGAACCGGAGTGCTCGCTATCCCGAAGTAAGACAACGCCGGTCGCCGCAGCAATCCGGCGTCGTCGACCACGAGCGTTGTCACCAGGCCGGCCAACGCGAAATCGCCGTGCCGCCTACTGATCTCCAGCACCGACCATCCCGCGCGTGGTGGCCAGGCGGGGAATCGCACCCCGACGAGCAGCTCGTCCTCGGCCAGCGCGGACGACAGATAACCCTCGAAAAAGTCAGCCGCATCGACCGTCCGCTGTCCCGTCGGGCCTCGCACGATCATCTCCGCGCCGACCGCCAGGGCAACCGCAGGAAGTTCGGCCGACGGATCGGCATGGGCCAAACTCCCGCACACCGTTCCCCGACTCCGAATCGCCCGATGACCGATGTATGGCATGGCCCCAACTACCGCCGGCGCGGCGGCGGCCAGGGCGTCGGATCTCTCGACGCGGGCATGAGTTACTGCCGCGCCAACCGAGACAACGCCGCTGTCGCCGATGTCGATTGACTGCAAGCTCTGCACTCTGCCGATGTCGATGAGATGGCCCAAACGGGTCAACCGCAGTGCCAGGACCGGGAGGAGGCTCTGCCCACCGGCGAGCACTTTCCCGTCCCCGCCGCAGGTTTCGAGGAGTGCGACCGCCTCGTCGACCGTGTCCGGTCGGTGGTAGTCGAATGGCGACATTTTCACGGCAAGTCTCCCTCCGACGGGACCTGGAATTTTACCGCGCTTTGATCGGCAAGTCTCCCGTCTGGCAAATTGTGCGGTACCAGCTCAAGGAAGACGAGTGACAGGCTGCGCCGCAACCGATAGATTCGATCAGCAAAGACATTGCATTGTCAGCCGCGTTGTTCAGTGGATCGATTTGTCGGAGAGCGTTACGTGAAATACCTCAAAGCTTCCTTGATCGCCGTTGCGGCAATCCTGGTGATCGCGTTCGCTGTGTGGCCGGTAAAGAGGCAATGCCCTAACGGCCCCTGCACCACCGCCCCGGACGCCCAGGGCCTAGTTCGCACTTATTATGAGGTTCAACCTCTCGGCGCCGTCGTAATTGAAGACCTCACTGGTCAACACGTCGCGGTGGCATATAGCTCGGGGTACGACAACAAGAAGTACCCGCATTAGCCTTAGCTCGTGTGCGGGTTCCTCCGCTGCTCAGCAACTCCACCACAGCCGAGTAGGGTCGTTGAGTGCCAGAGACAACGGCTGACGGGCGCTACATCGTCGTCGACGGCCGTAGGTGGCGGGCCACCGATCCGCTGATCCCCGAGGATCGACGGGCCGAGCTGGTCAAGATTCTGATGGCATGGCGTCGAGAAGTGCGCCGCGCCAAGGGAACACCGCAGGAGCCGAGGGCCCGCGCGGGTGTGCACGCGGCGAAGGTCGCGTTGGGCGAACGCGGCCAGCCCCCGTGGTGGGAGCAGACGCAGGAGGAGCGACGTAACCGGTGGCTTACTGAGGTGCCGGAGCCGAGCTAGGGTCCGCGCCCGGCTCGGCCGGCCCTGAAGGCCCATTGGCGCCCCGGCTGAGTTCGGTAAGGGCGCTTCGGTATTGCTCGGTACGGGGATAGCCACTGTGGGTTTGGATTTCGTAGAGATAGCCGACCTTGACCACCCGCTCGGCCACTCGATCGACCGGGTTCTCATCTTCGGCGTAGGTCCACACGGGAAAGCCGAGGTAGTCGGTCCGGCGCCAGAGACTGCGCCACCGCGGCCCAGGCGCCAAGAGTCCGTGGACCGAACGAGGGTCCGGCACCGGTGCCGGTCCGTGTTCCGCGCACCGTTCCCTGGCCCACGGGTCAGGCGTTCGCAAGTCGGCAGAAAGGCAAGGCGGGCACCCAAGCACCCTTGGCCCCAATAGTTCTGGGAATATCCGGCCGAAGTATGTGCGCAGCTGGCTGCCGTATGAAAGCAATGCCACCCGATCGCGGTGATTGTCCAACCGGGGCGACAGGATCACCGCGACCGCTAGCACGGAACCAAGGCTGTGCGCGGAGAGTATGGCTCTCTCACCCCGGTCCTTTTCGAACCAGTCCGCGCAGCGGGCGGCGAGTTCGGGGACCACTCGTTCCGCGTAGCAGGGCGGCGCGAGGGGATGCCCCGTGCGAGGCAGAAAGCAGATCAGGTCCCAGACGAGGCCCAACGGTCGACCGCCCACGGCGGTACCGCCGACGGCAAGGCCGATCACCAAGACGCCCGTCCCCGCGAGTGCCCACATGCCGATCGATAGCAACCGGTCCAGAGTTGTGGCGAGGCAGGACGATCCGAAATGCTTCGGAGTGAGTGCTCGCACCGACGCAATCAGAGTGAGCGTCATCGCGATTGCGCTCAGGGCAGCCAGGGCTGCGACGAACCTCTCCGCGCGCTGCGCGAAGGCGGCAAACCCGGCCGCGTTAGCGGTCATCGGTTGCCCGTAATCGAGCGCCTTTCGCCCCCGCCATGATCTGGCGAATGCGTATGTGCCGACTGCGAACATCCCAGCTATCACCGGTATCACCGATGCGCCGGACCACACGTAGGGCAGGGGTACTTGAAGGTCGGGCACGGAACCCGACACACCGTCGGCCAAGTTGCTCGCGGAGTTGTTGCCGTTGAGCCAGTCGCCGGCGGCCGTCACCACTGCGCTCGACAGCAGCATGGCGAAGGCTGCTGCCGTCAGCAGCAGCACGCCCGGCCCGCCGCCGTTCCACGCTTCATGCTTGCACTTCTCGGCCACCATGTGTCGCACCACCAGCAGGACACCCAGCACGACAGCGGCCGCCCCGAGCCATACCGGGAACCACCATCGAATGCTGTTGGCGTATCCCGAGACGATGACCAGGCTCGCGAAGCCGAGCCCCAGCGCCGTGGGGAGTCCATCCCAGGCCGTCTTGACACTCGGACGCCACAGCAGCGCAGCCAGCGCCAAACCCAGCAGGGCAGCGAGTAACAAGGTCGGTGTGAACGCGACGCCGAGCAGCTGCCGCGGTTTTGGGTCGGGCTGGTCACGCCACAGCAATGCCGCCTGCACGACGAACAGGACGGCGCCCATCACGACAGGACCCCAGTCCAGCACCCAGCGACGCGATGATCGCCTCGGAACATCCGCTGCGCAATCGGATCTGAAGCCGACGCTGTAAAACGTGAACGCCAGGATCGCGATGCCTATCGCGACGACCACAAGTTCGGTGATGACGGTGCCGTCACCATGAAGGACTTCTCGTCGGCACGCAGCACTGAAAAATCTGTCTCGGCTTCCGCACGACTCACCACGACCGAAGGCGACATGAAAAGCCGTGCCAGTGGCGATCAATGTGGCCGTCGCGGCGACATGCATCCGCGACGTGACCTTGGTGCTTTCCCGGTGTGCCCAGAAACCTTGGGTGGAAAGGATGGGCCACTTCGGTGTCGTCACTTCCGACGCCTCGGGCTTCTTGCGCGAATTTTCTGGTGTTGAGGGGTCGGGCTGTTCGTAGCGCACCCGCGTGACTGCGGACAGCATTGCCAATCCGAGGATCAACAAGACGGGCACCACGCTCAAAACCGCAAGGCGGCGGCTCTGCGTCAGGCTGCCCAGAAAGTCGAGTTGCGACGGCAGGTTCGTGCACAGTCTGGTGGAATCACTTGCGTAGCACTGTACTCCGATGAGGTCGAGCGCGATGCTCGTTGCAGACACCGCGAGCAGCAGTGTCATCATCAGTCCGGCGATGCGCAGTGAGGCAGCGCCGCGGCCGTGCCGCCAGCCGTCGCGCCCCGGCCGTTGGCCGGGATCGGGGCCGTCATCGAATCTCCTGGACCAATACGCGACGTTCACCAAACCGAACGGGATGAGCAGGGCCCAACCGATCCTCGCGATTGCCCCCACGATCCGGCCGATTCCCATGGCCCCACCGACCGAACTGCGGGCCATACCGCCCCAGCTGTAGGCCTCGAGTTGGGTCGGTGCGTTCACCCCAGGTGATCTTGGACGCCAGAAGCTGCCCAGTGCGTCGCCGGCGAACTTCTCGACGTCTTCGCCGGGCAGGTCGAGCATGCTCTCGGGGCTGGTGTTGTTTATGCCGTGAATGCGGAGTTCGAGTACCGCACGATCTGCCATCGGGCCCCCAAGCGCATCGGGTTACTGTGTGCCGATGCTAATCGCTATCGCTTCAGGCGATAAGGAGCAGCGCCGAGGTCACGAGCATGACGGCGGCGGTTGACCCGTGAACTCCCCAGGCGACCGCTTTCGAGCCGTCGTTGTTGAGCACGATGGATGTGTCCGCAACCGGAATGATGGTGGCGGCCAATATGATCCAGCCGAGCAAGTGAGTCGCGCCCGCAACCATCAGGATGACGAGGAAGAGTCCCGACGCGATGTCGCGGACGCCCTTGATGCTCAGGTAGGCGCGGACGCCGGGTTGGCCGAGGTCCGGGAGGACGCCGTAACCGGCGGCGGCAACGCGCGGCGCGAGAATGAACCGAGCGCCGATGAAGACGATGGCCGCCGCTATCAGGCCGGCGAGCGTGTAGGCGGTGATGGTCATGGTGAGCACTCCTAGGTGGTCAGCGCATCGGTGAGAAGGTTGTCGGTTCGAGCGGCACGGACTGGACATCGATGATTTCGTCGGGATCGAAACCGGCCAGGTCGGAGGCGAATTCGGGGCTGCTCATGCACTCCCGCGTTACCTGGTCGGGGTCGGCGCCGGACGGGTAGCGGATCAGCGCGACAAGGCGATTCGCGCCGCCGCTTCGTTCCGTCCACACGCCGTGGGTGCTCACTCCGAAGGCTTCGAAGGTCGCCAGGTGCCGGGCCCAATGAACGGTTGCATACCGCCGCAGGGCTTCTGGTGAGCGCAGGCTGTAGATCCTGAGTTGAAACATCGGGCTGCTCAGACAGTCAGTGCCACGCACAGAGCGGCCAGCGCCAGGCCTTGCAGCGTCGCACGAGCACCGATGATGCGATCCCACTTCGCTTGCAGCACACGCCCGTTCGCCAACGGCCGACCGGTGTCGGCGGCGGCCGTGAGTTCCCGGTTGATCGGTGCGCTTACCCGCGTATAGAGCACGAGCCAGGCCAACAGGAGGACCAGCGCGGCGCTGGCCGCCATCGCCGGTGCCCACTGCGCGCAGAAAATGGCCAGCACGACGGTCGTCGCGGCACCAAGGACCCCGAGAACCCCGGGCACCGGCATCCGCCGGTCTCCGTATCGGTGCACGGCGCCCATGACCCCGACGAGGGCGCGGTCGTCGACCGCCGCTAGAGCGGGTCGCAACACGATCGCACAGAACACGTCGGTGCCGTAGACCACGGCGGTGCCGAGCGCCGCGACCAACGCGGCGGCTCGTGTGATTTCTGGGTTCATCTGATCATTCCTCTCCATCAACAACTGCTAGCAACGCTAACCCTTAGGCTCGGCCCACGTCAATAGCGGTGCTATTCCTGCTATCGGTGCTAAGATTCAGCCGTGGCCATCAGCGATCGTGTAGAGCGGGAGCGGGCTGCCCGTCGACAGCTGATCGTCACGACGGCCCGCAAGCTGGCCGAGGCCGAGGGCTGGGACGCGGTAACCACTCGTCGGCTGTCAACCGAGATCGAGTACAGCCAACCGGTGCTGTACAAGCATTTCGCGGGTATGGAGAAGATCGCCGAGGCCGTCGCCGTCGACGGGTTTGGCGAGCTCGCCGAAGCGATGCGGGCCGCCCGCCCCGATTCCGGCGCCGGGCCTGAGGTCCTGGCTCGCGTTGCGCGTGCCTACCTCGACTTCGCCGCGGAAAACCCGGCGGTCTACGACGCGATGTTCATCCGCGCGACCGGCTTGCGCTTCGGCGCGGAGGACACACCGGCCCAGCTGACGGCGGCCTTCGACGAATTGCGCGACGCGGTCGCCCTGGTCGCCGACGAGAAGGATGCCGACACGCGCACCGAGGTGTTGTGGGCCGCGCTGCACGGACTCGTCACCCTCGGCCGCTCTGGCCGCCTACGGCCCGATCACGATCGAGAAAGACTCGAAATACTCATTGATCGATTCATCCCGAAGAGGCGTTGAGCAATTCGGTCAAGCTGCCACGCGACACCTTTTCGTCGGCATATGCTCCGGTACCGACGATCGGTTTAACCGGGCAATGCGAATTGCCCTCAGTTCGGGAGCGGTTCGTTGTCGTATGTCCTTGCGTTACCAGAGGTGATGTCCACTGCGGCTACCGACGTAGCCTCGATCGGTTCGGCAATAGCCACCGCGAACCAGGGTGTTGCCAGTGCCACCACCGAGGTATTGGCCGCGGCCGAGGACGAGGTGTCAGCGGCGATCGCCGCATTGTTCTCCGCTCACGGCCGGGGTTATCAGGCTCTCAGCGCGCAAGCGACGGCCTTCAACGAGCGGTTTGCGCAGGCATTGACCAGCGCGACCAGCGCGTATGCCTCCGCGGAGGCGGCCAGTGCCGCGCCGTTGGCGACTCTGGAAAATCTGGTGCTCAGTGTTCAGCAGCTACCCAGGGCAGTGGGCGCCGGATTCGAATTCCTGCTGTCATCGCCACAGTCTCCGTTCCTGGCGCTGGTTGCCAGCGATATCCCGCCGCTGTCGTGGCTCGCCGGCAACTCGCCGCCGCCGTTACTGAATTTGCTTCTGGGACAGACGGTTCAGCACACTACGTACGACGGTATGAGCGTCGTACGGATCATTCCCGCGAACCCCACCGGCGAACACGTGGTCGCAATCCACGGCGGCGCATTCATCTTCCCGCCGTCAATCTTCCACTGGCTCAATTACTCCGTGACGTCATACATGACCGGCGCGACCTTCGAGGTGCCGATCTACCCGCTGCTGCAGGAAGGCGGTACCGCGCCGACGGTGGTACCGAAGATCGCCGGGCTGATCTCGTCGCGAATCATGGAATACGGAGCGGCCAACGTCAGCGTGACCGGGGACTCGGCGGGCGGCAACCTCGCGTTGGCCGCGGTGCAGCACATGCTGCAGCTGAATCCGGCCGCTACCGTCCCGTCGTCCATGGTGTTGATCTCCCCGTGGCTGGACGTCGGGACCCGGGGGATCGGCAGCGTTTGGGCAGGTGGTCTTCCCATAACCAACTACCAGGTCAGTCCGCTGTATGGACCGTTGACCGGCCTGCCGCCGACGTATGTCTATTCCGGCTCGTTCGATCCCCTCGCCGCCCAGGCCGCGATCCTGCAGCAGGCAGCCCTGGCCATCGACGCTCCATTCAACTTCGTCCTGTTCCCCGGCGGAATTCACGACTGGGTGCTGCTGACTCCGTTCGGGCTACCGTACTGGCCGCAGATCAACCGGGAACTCGGCATCGCTGCCTGATCGACGCGGCGCTAACCGCTGAACACAGCGCTGAACAGCTGCACCGCCCAGTAGGTGGCCAGCAGGGTAGAGGCCAAGCCCAACAGACCGGCGAAAATGCCGGGCGTCAGGACCAGCGCGCCCAGCTGCACCAAGAACAGCAGAGGGTTGTCATCGGCCGCAGGGGCGGAGGCCGCCGACAACACTGCAAGGTTCTCCGCCTCCGCAGTCGCGTAGGCATTCGCGCCGCCGGTCAACTTCTGGATGAACTGGTCGTGGAACGCCGCTGCACGCCCGGCTACGGCCTGGAATTCCTGGGCGTGTGAACCGAACAGGCCCGCGACCGCGGTGGATACCTCGTCGATTCCGGCGCTGGCGATGTTCGTGGTGGGAGCTGCCGCTTGAAGCTGGGCGAAATTCAGATCGGACCCGATTGCTGCGAGGTCCCGTCCCGCGGTGATCAAACTTTCGGTTGCAACCTGCATCTTCGGGAGCATATCCACGAAAGTGCAGCGCGACGGCCGATTTGCGAAAGTCCTAAACTCGGCGTGAACGGCCCGCTATCCAGTCGCCTGCAGAATGATATCCGAGACTTTCGTGCGGCTTTCGCCATTGGTGGTGCCGAGTTTGGAAATCCACACCAGCACATTCGACGTCTTGGTCCGGTTACTTATCGTGATGCGATTCTTACCCGGTTCCAGCGAAGCGGTGGGAGCCAACTCGGTGGTATCGGACAACTTTGCTGGGTTATCCGTCGCCGACGAGCGGATCTGCACCTCGGTGCCGGTGCTGGAGACGCTGAGCGTCACGACGCTAAGCGCGGTCGGTTCGGGCAGGTGCAGCAACAGACCCATGCCCTGGATGAATCTCGGGAAGGGCTCCGCGTCGCGGTAGGTGACCGTGGACCACCCGGAGTCGGGGTCGCCATCGATGGCCAACTTGGCGTCCTGCGGATTGTCGGGGGCGCCGTCCGGGGAGAACACGGTCGCGCTCACCGGCTTGACGATCGGTCCGGGGCGCGCCGGGTTGCCCGCGCCCCTGGTGAAGTACAGAACCGCCCCCGCGGTCAGCACGATCACCGCTATGACTGCGGCGGCCACCGCGGCGATGCGCGCCGCTTTGCGTTTCGGTGCAGGTGCAGCGGCCGGTGTGGGTACGGGCGCGGTGGCCGGTATGGGTGCCGGTGCTGCGGCCGGCGGTGGTTCAGCCGATGCCCGGCGCTGCTTCGGACGAGCACCGAGCGACAGATTGACGACCTTGTCGGCATCGAGGGTGTCCCCGTCCCAGAAGCCGCTGACTTCGACCTCGTCGCCGTCCTCGAGCTGACCGGTGACGAGATCGGTCTGAATCTGGACCGGGACATGCGCCCGTCGGTTGTCCAGTTCGTCATACGGAACCAGGTGGAATGACAGCGTCCCGACCTGCTGGTCCGCGACGACCGCGCCGCGCTGGACGCCGCGTGCGGTCCCGTGGACCACCAGCCGCTCGAGACGCTGCGTGGCCGGACGTTGACCTGCGCTGTCCGCCGGCTTGGGGGCCTGTTGCGTCAGGGATTGAGCGAAATCCGCGCAGGTCGGGTACCGCTGGCTGGGATCTTTCGCCAGCGCCTTGATCAGCACGGCGTCCAGATGGGCGAGCTCGGGCCGGCGCTCCGATATCCGCGGTGGCGGCGAGTTCAGGTGGTGAGTGAGTACCACGGCGCGGTTGGAGTCCTGGAACGGCGGCGCGCCGGTGAGTAGGAAATATGTCGTGGCGGCAAGCGCGTACTGGTCGGCTCGGCCGTCCAGCGATTTGCCGAGGAGTTGCTCGGGCGCCACATAGCTGATGGTCCCGACGGCGACGTTGGCCTCGGTGAGGTTGCTGACGTCGTCGATCTTGCGGGCGATGCCGAAATCGGTCAACAACACCCGGCGCCGGTGGCCATCGGCCGCGGTGACCAGGATGTTCTCGGGCTTGACGTCTCGGTGCAACAGCCGGCGATCATGACCGAAGTCGAGCGCATCGGCTACCGCGGTCACGATCTCGAAGACGTCCTGTTCGGCCAGGCCGCGCGGGTGCCGCTCTCGCACCAACCGGCCCGCGTCGGCGCCGTCCACGTACTCCATCGAGATCCACAGCCGGCCGTTGAACTCGCCACGGTCGAGGACGCCGACGATATGGGGATGCCACAGCGTCGCAGCCAGCTCGGCTTCGCGAATGAACCGTGCGCGAAACTCCTGATCCTCAGCCGAGGCCAGGGACAGAATTTTCAGCGCGTCCTGACGAGGCAGGCGCGGATGCTCGGCGAGATAGACCTCGCTCATACCGCCAGTGCCGAGTAAGCGCTGAATCACGTAGCCAGCGAAGACCTCGCCGTTGTTCAACGGCATGCCCGAAAGCCTACAAACCGGCACGGCCTGGTAGCGAATCCGCCGGTGAAGGC
Source organism: Mycobacterium asiaticum (assembly GCF_001673635.1). GTDB lineage: Bacteria > Actinomycetota > Actinomycetes > Mycobacteriales > Mycobacteriaceae > Mycobacterium > Mycobacterium asiaticum_C. Next base: position 106,236 of record NZ_LZMH01000082.1, on the reverse strand, counting down.
AAGGGCGGCCGCGGTTTCTGTAATTCCGCTCACGATCGAGGGGGGCCAGCGATAGATTTCGTTAGGGTCTGCGACCTCGGCACCCGCTGGGGACGACATACGGGGAAACGTGATCGAGGGGAGAATTCCTATGTCGTTGATGGTGGTACCGGAGTGGGTTACCGCGGTGGCTGCTGACGCGGCGGACGTCGCTGCGGCGATCGGTGCCGCGAACTCCGCCGCGGCGGCCCCGACGACCGGCTTGCTTGCCGCGGCCGAAGACGAGGTGTCTGCCGCCATCGCGGCCCTGTTCTCCGCGCACGGCGAGGGCTACCAGGCGCTCAGCGCGCAGGTCACGTCGTTCAACCAGCGCTTCGTCCAGGCTCTGACCAATGCGAGCGGGGCATATGCCGCCGCCGAGGCGGCCAGCGCCGCGCCGCTGCAGACTTTTGAGGAGACCGTCGCCCTCTTCGAACAAGAGCTTGCGCAAGTTCCCAATGAGTTGGTCGCCGGCTTCAACCGGATCGCCAACGAGATCTTCACCACCATCTTTGGTGCTCCGGCCGCACCGCCCATTCCGGCGGGCCAGCCAGGGACCTTCACCGGCACGCCGTCGTTGATCACGAGGTTCGAAGAAGCTTTGCTCTACCCGGTCAAGCCGCTGTTGAGCTTGTCGGGACTGGATGGGTATATCGCGACGCCGGGTAACCCGCTCCTGCAACTACTGGCCAGCGACATTCCGCCGTTGTCCTGGTTCATCGGCAATTCCCCGCCACCGTTATTGAATCTGCTTCTTGGCGAGACGGTCTCCTACAGCACATATAACAGTCCGACCGGCGGGACGATGAACGTTGTGCAAATCACGCCCATGCATGCCACCGGTGAACAGGTCGTCGCCATTCATGGGGGCGCGTTCATCTTCCCGCCGTCCTTCCTGCATTGGATTCACTATTCGGTGATGGCCTACCAAACCGGTGCGACCATCCAGGTGCCGATTTATCCGTTGCTTCAAGAAGGGGGCACGGCCGGGTTGGTGGTGCCGATGATGGCTAACTTCGTCGCCTCGCAGACTGCGCTGTACGGCACACCGAATGTCAGCGTTATCGGTGACTCTGCGGGGGGCAACCTCGCACTGGCCGCCGTTCAGCAGATGGTGATCGACGGTGCGCAAATGCCATCGAGCATGGTCCTGCTGTCGCCGTGGCTCGACTTGTCCATGACCAACCCGAATATCGCCTTCGTTCAGGATCCGTTGTTGCCCGTTGGGCTGGCGAAAATATTCGGCCAGCAGTGGGCGGGTGGCTTACCCATCGATAATTCCTGGGTAAGCCCGATAAATGGATCGCTCGATGGACTCCCCCCGACAACGGTCTACACCGGAAACCTGGACATACTTTCGCCCGACGCGATACGCCTCAAGGAACTTGCCGTAGGCGCGACGACCCCGTTCAGCTTCGTATTGGCCAACGGCCAGATCCACGATTGGCTCATTCTCACTTTGGACGGTCCCGCATATTGGCACCAGATCAACCAGGAACTAGGTATCGCGGCCTGATCGCGTCGAGACTGCACATCTGCAGCGGAAGTGCGAGTAGAGGCCTGCAGAACTTCAGTCTCGGCGAACGGCTCGTGAAACCATGGGTGCGGTGATCCTCTCCATCGACCTCGGTAAGAGCGCGTGTCGGGTCGCGGCCGGCGGCCGCAGGGCACAGGGCCCCGGTGCGCCAGGTCTCGCGACGCCGGGTGGAGTCCGCGCCGCTGAAGCAGCAATCTTGGCTTCGACCAAAGACTTTGATCCAGTGGAGGACGTGATCGTAGGGGCCGCCGGGGCTTTGGCCGCGCCGGACGCGGCGCGCGCGCTGGGGCAGGCGCTGCTCGGTTCACTGCGGGCGCAGCGGGTCACCGTGACCAGTGACGCCGTCATCGCGCACGCCGGCGCACTGGACGGGAAACCGGGCGCCGTGCTCATCGTGGGCACCGGTGCCGTCGCCCTCGCGATCGACGCGGACGGCGCGCTGCGCACCGCCGACGGCTGGGGACCCTGGCTGGGCGACGACGGCGGCGGCGCGTGGATCGGGGCGGCCGGTTTGCGCGCGGCGCTGCGAGCCCATGACGGCTGCGGACCGTCCACCGCGTTACTGGATGCCGCCTGCGCCCGGTTCGGCCCACCGCAGACCTGGCCGGGTCAGTTCGCCGACGCGGCCACCCTCGCCTCATTCGCACCCGAAGTGATTGCCGCACAAGCTGATCCCGTTGCATCGGTGATCGTGAGCGCCGCCGCCGAGGCACTCGGCGCAACCGCCCGGGCGGTCAGCAATCAACCGGTGGCGGTGGTCGGCGGGCTTGCCGGCGTGCCCGCGTTGCGCACGCACATCGATGTTGTGCCGCCCGTCGGCGATGCGCTCCAGGGCACCCTGCGGCTGGGGGCGATCCACGAGCCGCATTTGATCCGGGTGCAGGCGACGGCCACTGACAACCGCCTCGACGCACTCCCCACCGAGGCCGTGCGGCCCGAATTGCACGACCTCGACACCCGCCCGATCGGTGAAGTGGTCGCCTTACTCGTCGCCGCCGAGGGGCAGGCGCACGGCGCGGTGGTGGCCGCATTGCCCAGCATCACAGCGGCCGCCGAGGCGATCGTCGCGCGGCTGGAGCGGGGCGGCCGACTGATCTATGCCGGTGCGGGCACACCCGGCCGGCTCGGCGTGCTCGACGCTGCCGAATGCGGGCCGACGTTCAACACCGACATCGTGCGCGGCGTCATCGCCGGCGGGGCCCCGGCGTTGACTCAGGCGATCGACGGAGCGGAGGACGTGTTCGATCCCGCCGATCTGGCTGACCTGACCGAGGCCGACGCGGTCGTTGGGATCACCGCGTCGGGACGCACACCGTACGTGCTGGGAGCGCTCGACTACGCGCGCGCGGCGGGCGCGCTGACCGTCGCGATCGTCAACAACCCGGGCAGCAAGGCGGCGGCCGACGTGGTGATCGAGCTCCTGACCGGTCCAGAGGTGCTGGCCGGTTCCACCCGGCTGACCGCGGGAACCACGCAAAAGGTTGTGCTGAACGCGATCTCGACGAGCGTGATGGTCGCACTCGGCAAGGCCTACGGACCGCGGATGGTCGACGTGCGGGCAACCAACGTCAAGCTGCGCCGCCGCACGGTGCGCATCGTCCGCGATGTGGCCGGCGTCGACGAGCTGACCGCGGCCGCCGCGCTTGCCGCCGCGGGCGGTCACGCCAAGACCGCGATCGTCGCGCTGCTGGCCGGCATCGACGCCGAGCAGGCCGCGGTACGGCTGAAGGAGACCAACGGCCGGGTTCGCGAAGCCGTCGTGGAGCGCTCGCGATGATGCGAAAAAGCGTTGCCGTGGCAACGGTGCTGCTCACCATGGTTGCGGCCTGTGGCCACCGCGATCAACCACCACAGCCGGTGAGCCAGACGTCCCAGCCCCCGCCCGCCGCAAGTCCCAGCACCGGAACGATTTCCAAGCTGCCGGAAGAACCCACCCCACCCGCGTTCGCTCCGGTCGGCAAACTGATCACCGATGCGATCGCGGCGAACAAGCTGCCGGGTGCGGTGGTGTTGGTCGGACATCATGGCGAGATCGCGTTCCACCACGCCTACGGCGCACGCCGGCTTGCCAGTGAACCCGGGCTGGACGGTTCGTCCGCGCCGGCAGACCCGATGACCGAAGACACCATCTTCGACTTGGCTTCTCTGACAAAGATTCTCGGCACGGCGACTGCCGTCATGCAGCTCTACGAACGAGGCATGGTTCAATTCGACGATCCGGTGCAGCAGTATCTGCCCGACTTCAATCCGGCCAACGATCCGCGCCGGGCCAAGGTCACCGTTCGCATGCTGCTCACCCACACCTCCGGTGAGACGGGGGACGTCGAACTGAAGGATCCGTGGGGTCTGGAGCGGCCCGACAAAGCCGAAGGCATTCACCGGGCGCTCACCACGCCGTTGGAGTCGGGTCCGGGCGAGGTGTTCCGCTACTCCGACATCAATTTCATCCTGCTCGGCGCGCTCGTCGAGAAGCTCACCGGCGTAGCCGAAGACGTCTATGTTGCCGAGCACGTCTTCGCACCGCTCGGCATGACCGAGACCCGTTATCTCCCGGTAGCGAAAGCGTGCGGGCCGCATACGGTTAGAGGCGCTGCGGTCGGCTGGGCGCCGGCATCCAACGGCGGCGCACCATCGGCTTGTCCCGCCGGCACCTGGAACACCGACCTGTTACCGCGCATCGCCCCGACAGCACGTGACGAAGAGGGCAGGGCCGATCCCGGCAAGAACCCCGACCTCGACCATCTGCTGTGGGGCACCGTCCATGACACGACGGCGCGACGGATGGGCGGCGTGGCCGGGCATGCGGGCGTGTTCTCGACGGCGCAGGATGTCGGCATCTTCGCGCAAGCCCTGTTGGACCGGCTGGCCGGGCGTCCGAGTCAATTCCCGTTGCTGCAAACGACGTTGGAGCTGATGACCACTCCGCAGCAGCCTGGACACACGGCTACCCAGGTTGAGGCGGCGAACAACGCGAGCAGGGAAGCCGTCGCGAAGAGACCGAATACCCGGGATCCGCTACTCGCGCCGCGCTATCCGGCGGTCCCCGGCCAGAATCTGCGCGGCTTCGGCTGGGACATCGACACCCCGCTCTCGGGGGTACGGGGTGCGGTCTTTCCCGTCGGCGGTTTCGGTCACACCGGCTTCACCGGAACTTCGATCTGGATCGACCCGGCCTCGGATACCTATATCGTCCTGCTGGCCAACTCGATTCACACCCGCGGCAGTCCACCCATGTCGGATCTGCGGGGCGAGGTGGCGACGGTGACGGCGCGGGCACTGGGGCTGTAGCGGGCTCACATCCGCTCGAAATGCTGGTAATCCGGGGTCTTCCAGTCCCCACCCCACTGCCAGCCCCGATCGGAGAAAACGCGCTCGGCCGGGTCGCCACTGTGGATGAGCCCGGGATCCGTGCGGCTGCGGTCCAGGTAGGCCTCGGCGTTGCGCGGTTCGAAATACCCGGTGACATACAGGCAAGGATTGATGAAGGGGTTGATATCGATAGCGCGGCCGTAAGCGTGTGGTGACCACTCGGTGGTTCCGGGGATCTGTCGGCAGTTGAACGCAGAAGTGTTGTTGTCCTCCATGGACAGCTCGTCGTCCGCGTCCGAGTAGTGGTCGACCGTCTGCATCTTGTCGACGGGATAGCCGATTCGGCGCAATTGCTCGAAGATCGCGATGACATCGGTAACCAAGGCTTCGTTCACCACCAACCGGCCGCGGTGAGTTTGGCCGTCGAAGCCGACGTAATCGATGTCCACGCGCCGCAGCTGATCCGGCTCGACGGGACAACCCGGCTGCCAGGTCGTGCCGAGTTCGGCGGCGGTGACCGGCTGCACGGCCGCCGCCGGCGCCGGAGCTGCAACGGAACTCGATGGGGACGGATTCGGCGACGGGGTCGCACTCGACGACGGCGGCGGCGACGTCACCGCGTGAGGTGGCGTCGCGGGGGAGCACTGCACCAGCGTGACGGCCGCCGCCAGGCCGACCGTCATCATGGCACCCCGCAGCCTCACAAGCGTCAAACGTACCGGCAAGCCGGCGGGTGGCTCGGCTCGGCGAACCCGTGCGCCCTGACCTGCGGCAACGACGGTGTCGCTACGAGGCGGGCACGGCGCTACCCGACGCGACCCGTACGGCCAGCCGGGCCAGGTTGCGCAGCGAGTTATCCAGATGCTCGTGCTCGAAGGGCGGGAACTCGATGTCGCGGTGTTCCGGGGGCACGGCCGACCAGTCGTAGCTCAACACGACCTCAGTCGTCGACGGGTCCACCGGCCGCAGGTCGTAGCGCCAGATCCAGCCCCCGAACACGAGCCGCTCGCCGCTTGCCGACTTCAGCACTGTGCCGGGCGTGGCCGCGTCTTGTCCCGGCTCCCAGGCGATGGCGCTGGGCGGATCGAATACGACAATCCTGTTGACCATCTCGTAGTGCTTGTCCGGGTGGTCATCGTGGTACATCGCCATCCGGAAGATCTGCCCGGGCGCCGTCAGGAGTGCCGCATCGAGGGGTTCGCGCACCCAACCGGTGCCGTCGATCGCCGCGTGCGTGCCGGGGTCCGCGAGCACACCGAAGATCACGTCGGCCGGGGCGTTGATAAAGGTCGTGGCGAACATTCGTTCTTGAGTCATAGCTGTACTGACCGTCCGCGCGGACAGAAGTCATCGCTGCTGAGGCGCGGGCTCGATCAGCAGGGTGGGTACGCCGCAGGTCCCGTCCTTGACACTGAGTACGCGCGTGCCGGGCTTGCGGCCCGGGCGCACCTCGGAGACGTCGAGTCCGGCGGCGGCGGCGAGCCGGGTCCGGGCGGCCTCGGCGTCGGGCACCCGCCATGACAGCCCCCAAAGCAGATCGGTGTCGGTCGCACCGCCGGTGTTGCGCAGGGGTTGGGCAAGTTCCACGGTCACCCGGCCAACCCGCAGGAACACCAGTCGCATGCCCCAGTCCGGGAAGCTGCGGTCGAGAGCGAGACGCAGGCCGAGTCCGTCGCGGTACAGGGCGATCGCGGCATCCGCATCGGCGGTCTGCACCACCGCGTGGTCGATGCCGGTGACAATCGCATCCGCGGATCCGATGGGTTCGGCATCGGGGAGAGCCTCCGGGTCCTCGTGTTGGATCGCGATGATCAGCACGCGGCGGGTGTGCGTTTCCGGCAACAGCACACTGCGCCACCGCCGCTCCCGCCCGGTATCAGTGTCTCGGCCCAACCCGGGCGAAACCGGTGTCGGCGCAAGGCCATTGGCTTCGAGCTGCGCGTGCGCGGCTTCGATGTCGGACGTGGCGAAGGCAAGCCCGATCGGGCCCTCTCCTCGGCGGTCCAGTTGGGCCGCGACCGTGTGTCCGAGCGGTCCGTCGCCGTGCGGGCTGATCAGCTCGAGGTAGGTGTTGGACAGCCGGAACAGGGCATTCGCGGTGCCCCAGCCCGGATGCGCACCGCGCCACGACGGGTGGCGGGACAGCAGCGTGCTGTAGCGGCGCGTGGCGTCGTCGAGGTCACGTACGGCGAGAATGACGTGGTCGAGCGCATCGAACAGCAACTCAGCCAAGCTACTGGTCGGTGTCGAGCAACCGCAGCGGATGCAGCCCGTCGACCGCACCGACAAAGGGCGGATGAATGCTGTAGCCGAGCATGCGGCGAATGTCGTCGGAGACCGATCGGGCGGTGTCACGTGACACCGACAGGCTGAAGGCCTCCATCGGCCGCAACCACGGCTCGCAGTATTGCGCGGTGACGGCCAGCCGATCACTCGCCGAAGTGTTGGCGCCGCCGCCATGCCACAGGGTGCCCACGAAGAAGACGCACGATCCGGCTGGCATCACGACAGGCATCGCCTCATCGTCCGGACCGGGTCGGCGCTTGCCCCAGCGGTGGCTGCCGGGATAGAGGACCGTCGCGCCGTTGTCGGCGGCGAAGTCGTCGATGGCCCAGATCGTGGCCGCCGCCAGGGGTGCCCGCGGCCGCGGAACGGGGTAGAACCCGTCGTCGTGGTGCGGCAGCTGGGCGGACTCGCCGGGCTGAATGTTGATCGCCTGCAATGCCGAGAGCAGATAGTTGGGCATCAGCAAGCGATCCAGCACCGCCAGCACGCGGGGATTGTCGACCAGCCGGTCGCACACCCTTGTTCTGCTCAGCACGCTGTAGATGCGCTGGGTGCGCCGGCCCTCGAACGAGTTCCGTCCGGTATGCCCCAGCCACGGCCGTACCTCGTCACGGATCCGCCGGCATTGCTCGTCGCTGAGCAGGTTTTCCCAGATGACGTATCCGTCGCGGTCGAGCGCCGCCATGTCGGCGTCGACCACGGCGCTGTCGACCGAATTGCCGCTGGTGGGTGTCCACCGGTAGCGCTGCGCCAGGTCACCCCGAAGGTCCTCCAGCGTGGTGACGGACTCGTCGTCGATGGTCATTGGTCAGTCCTACGTGAAGCGCGGGTTCGTCTTAGCGACCACACTAAGCCCGTAGCCTGGATCCATGGCTGACAATTCGTGGAGCGTCCAGATCGGCGAGTCGGAAGACCCCACCAATCCAGGCATCCCTCCGGTGCCCACTACCGTTTACGAAGGTGACGAAGGTGGTGCGCGCGCCGCGTATGCGCAGTCGACGGCGAAGGCGACCGAGCAGGACTACCGCTACGTGATGCTTCGTCACATCGGTGAGGTCGTCGAAACGTGGGGAACCCCGCCGGCCGTCGGATAGCCACGAAAGGATCGAGATGAAGTTCGGGATCGCCACATTCGTCAACGACGACAGCATCGACACGGTATCGCTGGCCCGCGCGATCGAGGAACGAGGCTTTGCCTCACTTGTCATCGCCGAACACACGCACATCCCGGCGAGTCGGGAAACCCCGTACCCGGCCGGTGGCGAGCTACTGGCAATCTACTACCGGACCCTCGATCCGTTCGTCACGCTGGCCGCGGCGGCAGCGGTCACCTCGTCCATCGAGTTGTTCACCGGGATCGCGCTACTGATTCAACGCGATCCGATCATCACCGCGAAGGAAGCCGCCAGCATCGACCTGATCTCCAACGGACGTTTCGTCTTCGGCGTCGGCGCCGGCTGGAACATCGAAGAGTTGCGTCACCATGGCACCGACCCGAAGACGCGCGGCAAGCTGCTCGACGAGCGCATCGAGGCGATCAAGGCGCTGTGGACCACCGAACCGGCCGAGTATCACGGCAAGTTCGTCGACTTCGACGCCTCCTACAGCCGCCCCAAGCCGGTACAACGGCCACATCCACCCATCTTCATCGGCGGTGACTCCGATGCCACGGTGAAACGGGTGATCCGCCACGACGCCGGGTGGATATCCAATCCCCTTCCGGGAGAGCGGCTGCGCCACCGAGTCGACCAACTGCGTCAGGCCAGCGGACGCGATGTCCCGTTGGCGATGTTCGGCACACCGGCGAAACCCCACTATTGGGATACGGCCAGCGAGTTGGGATTCGGCCAATTGGCGCTGCGATTGCCCACCGAGCCGCGCGACGAGTCGCTGCGACTACTCGACGAGTTGGCCGCCCAGGTCGAGGCTTACCAGGGCCGGTGATCAATCGAAGGCGATGACACCGCGGATGTTGTTGCCCTCGCGAAGATCGACCATTGCCTCGTTGATGTCGTCGAGTTTGTATTTCTGCGTAACGAGTTCGTCAAGTTTGATCAGGCCGGCTTCATACATCGAAAGCAGTTTCGGCATGGCCTCGCGTGGATTCATCTCGCCGTAGAGTGCGCCCTTGAAGGTTTTGCACGAGCTGACCATGTCGCTCAAGACCATGGGCACCATCAGGTCGGTGATCTTGGGCATGCCGGTCAACACGCAAGTGCCCCCTTTGCGCAGCATCATCATCGCGACCATCACCATGTCCACCGGCACGACACCCGGGGTGAGGACGACCCGGTCTGCCATGACACCCCAGGTGATCTCCTTGACCAGTTCCAGGGCGGCGCCGGTGTCGACAGCGGTGTGAGTGGCTCCGAAGGTGGGTGCCATCTGACGTTTGAACTCGTTGGGATCGACCGCGACGATGTGTTTGGCGCCAGCGATTTTCGCGCCCTGGACAGCGTTCATGCCGATGCCTCCGACGCCGATCACCACGACGGTGTCACCGGCCTCGGTGCCGGCTGCAACCGAACCCGAGCCGAACCCCGTCGTCACACCGCAGGACACCAGGGAAGCGGCCTCCAGTGGAATCCAGTCGTGCACCCGAACGAGCGAACGTTCGGAGGCCACCACGTATTCGGAGAAGGTACCGACCTGCATCATCGCCATCAGGTCTTCGCCGTCGAGGTGACGCCGCCGGGTGTGGTCGGTGGTCATCGCCTTGTCGTAGATGTCGGCACCGACGTCGCACAAATAGGTGTGCCCCGTCGTGCACCACCGGCAGTTGCCGCAGGCGGGAAAGAACGAGACGGCAACGTGATCACCGGGTTTCAAGGTCTTCACCTCGGGTCCGACCGCCTCGACGACGCCGGAACCTTCGTGACCGCCCAGCATCGGGAACCACTCCGGCACCGCAAGGCCGGCAGTCCGCATCATCTCCTCCATGTCCGGCGTCGGCACACTGTCGCCGCTGTGGAAGTGCTCGTCGGAGTGGCAGATCCCCGCGTAGGCCATTTTCACCAGGACCTCGCCGGCGTGCGGAGGGTCGAGCTCGACCTCGGTTACCTCCCAGTCGACACCGACTCCTCGCAACACCGCCGCCCTGGACTTCATCGCCGGCTCCTTCGCAAGATCTGACTCACCATTTCCGCAGTTCCTTCACCGCACTGGAGGCACGTGGAGCGAACGTGAGGTAGGGAATGAAACCACTACTCCCGCAACGGATCACGTTATGGACCACGTCGGTCAGATGTTCGGCGTCGATCAGCCCGCCCAGCATGTATTTGTTCTCCATCCAGAATCTGATGGCCTTTTCCAAGACATCCGGATCCCAGTTTTTGTTGAACTCGGTTTGCGAGTCACCGGTTCCGCCGAGACTGTCTCCCACGGCGAGCCGGGTGAAGCCGATCTCCGGATGCTCGATGCGCCACGCCTCAACGAGCTTGTCCAGCGCACTCTTGGTAACCGCGTAGGACCCCAGCATCGGCCACGGCGTCGTGTACGAGGCGCTCAAGGACGACAGATAGACGGCCGAGCCGCTCGCTGCGGCCAGGTGTGGTGCCGCAGCGGCCGTTATCAGCGAAGCGCCAATGACATTGGTGGCGAACAGCGTTGCCCATTGGTCGGCCGTGACCTCCGCGAGCGGCGCCAGCACACCCATCCCGGTCGTGTACACCAGGGCGTCCAATCCGCCCAGCGCGCCGGCCGCTTCAGCGATGGCCTGTTGGCAGGTCTGGGCAACAGTGACGTCACAGGCGACGGCGACCGCGCCGTTGCCGGCCTCTTCTGCGGCGTCGACCAATCGTTCGTAACGGCGGGCCAGCAGCGCGACCTGTGCACCCCGCCTGGCCAGCCCGGTGCCGATGCAGCGGCCCAGACCGGCTGAGGCACCGACGACCGCGACCCGCAGCGGCCGTTGCGCGTCAGGCATTGGTTCTCGTGGACATGGGCCTCCTAATTCGGAAGTCGAGACGGAGCTGGTGCCGGAGGATCTGTAGGTGATTTATGAAAATTAGCATTTCCGTCTGGGCGATGGGAATGTTGCGGCTTCAGCATCGAGATCACCGGCGCAGTACTTTTCGCGGCTCGACCGCGAAGCTCAACAGCAGGCGGTCGAGGATCTTGGCAGCTCTGCGGCGCGCCTGGGCGGGATTGGCGGCGTGTGCCACCAATTTCGACGCCTCCTCGAGAGCGGCGACGATCATGTGCGTGAGTTCTCCGACCGGTTGGTCGTCGATGATCCCGTCGGCTATCGCCTCACGGACCTTCTCGTTGATGAGCGCGATGCTGTTGTTCTCCTGAATGGCACGGAGTTCGCGCCAACCGAGCACGGCCGGACCATCGACCAGCATCACGCGCTGGACTTCCGGTTCCAATGCCGCATCGAGGAAGCCGTGCAGCCCGCGGGAGAGCCGCTGCCACGGGTCCGCGCCCTGGGGCGGAGCTGCGATGGAGCGCAACGTGAGGTCGTTCTCGACCGCTTCGAACACGGCGCGGAACAACTCCGCTTTGTCTTTGAAGTGATGGTAGAAGGCGCCACGGGTGCCCACTCCCGACTTGTTGACCAGATCGCCGATGCTGGTGTTGAAGTAGCCGCGCTGTACGAACAATTCGCGGCCCGCGTCTATCAGGTCGCGCCGGGTTCGGTCGCCGCGGGCGCGGAGATCTTCGTTGGATCCGCCGCGCTGCGCCATGCCGACGATACTAGCAACATTCGTACTGTAGGTTGCCGGTATGGCTGACGACGGAGTTCGCGCATACGGCTCGGTTGCGCCCCTGAAGGTGGGATTGCTGAACGACTATCCGACCAGTGGCGACACCGACAACAACACCGTTGCCGCAGTGCAGTTGGTTATGGAGGAGGCTTATGCCTCAGGGTTGATCGATCGGCCGGTCGAGCTGATCCAACGCAATGTCGTCGGACTGCCGAACGGCTCTTACCAGGCGGTGGAGCGCGCTTTCGATGAACTGGTGGACGAGGGGTGCCTGGCCATCTTCGGTCCGTGGGTCTCCGACAATGTGGCGCCGCTGCGTCCGCATGTCGATGCGACGGCCAAGGTCCCGATCATCACGCTGTCGGGATCCGAAGGCGCGCTGGGGGAGTGGTGCTTCGCGCTGAACAACGGCTCGATGGCCGAGGAGCCGGTGATGCTCGCCGCGGTGATGATCGGTGACGGCCGATCCCGGATCGCAATCGCCTACGAAGCTTCGCTGATCGGCAAGGAATATCTTGCCTTCGCCGAGAAAGCCTACGCAACAGCAGGATTGAATGTTGTCACCACGGTTGCCATCCCGCAGGTGGAAGCCGACAAGGCCGCAGCGGTGGCCGCGTTACGCGTCGCCGATCCGGATGCCCTCGTGCATGTGGGGTTCGGCCATGGGTTGTGGGGCTTCACCGACGCGCTGCGGGAAGCCGGCTGGGATCCGCCCCGGTACACCACAACCGCTTTCGAGATGGCCCACATCAACGCCGAATGGATGGGTCACCTCTCGGGCTGGGTCGGCCTGGACAGCTATGACGAGCGAAACCCGGTCGGACAGGCGTTTCTGGATCGATTCGAGGCGCGATACGGACGCCGACCGGGCCACTCGATGCCGGGTCTGTCCCACGATGCCGCGACCGTCATCGCTCGCGGGCTGGCACTGGCGCGCCCGCTGACCGGCGAAGGGGTCAAGCTCGGCATCGAACAGGTCAAGCTCATTCCGTCGGCGAGCGGAGCGCCAGGCACCTTTCTGAGGTTCGGCCGATACATTCGGCAGGGTTGGCTGGGCTCGGATTACCTGATCGCTCGTCGGGTACTGCCGGACGGCTCTGCCCACGTGTTCCATGCGGCGCCGAGCGAGAACATTTCACGCGCTGTCGGTGTGACTGCCCGCTAATTGGATGGCGCCGAACACCGGCGCTGTCACGATGCCGGGCGGTTCACTCAGCACATAGGGGATGGCGCGGACCGCCCCCATCGCGATCATCAAATGACCCGGCATGGCGTGCTGGCCGGTGGGCAACTGCCCATCCCAGCCGACGTCCAGTTGCAGTTCGAAGCCCGGCACACCCTTGATTACCGCGCGAATCAGCGGTGCTTTCTCCCCGGGCCGCAGTGGGGTCAGACCCCACTGAGGGAGGTCGCGGGTCAGCACCCATTCCTCGTGGATGGCCAGCAGCGGCCGGCCCGACCAGTGGCCTACCCAGGAAAACCTCTGTCCCACAACAGTTCCCGCCGCTATCCGGCCGGCGGTGACCTCGATGTCGTGCGGCAGTGTGGTGGCGTCCACCGCTATGTCGATATGCGAGAGGGTGATGCCAAGGACGTCAGCGGTGGCGTTGAGTGCCTGACGGTAGGCCAAGTCGAGCTTCTTGATGATCGGTGAGTCGATGTTGACGTCTTCGGGTGGGCGTCCCATGCCCATCAAGTCGACGAGCATCGGCCGGCTGGGGACGGCCGAGACGTCGGTGGCCTCGTAGAGATCGATGCGGTCAATACTCTTGCTCAATCCGGTCACGGTCGCGACGAGTCGCTCGAACATGAAGCCGGGATTCTCGCCGGCGGCGTGGAATCGCGACCCGCCCTGCTGGCACGCCTGCACGAACGCCGCCTTGGTATCGGCGCCGTAGGTGGGCAGGTGGTTGTAGGACGTGGTGGTGATGACGTTGGTGCCGCCCGCGAGCAGTCGGCAGATGTCCTCGGCGTTGGTCTCGACAGCATGAGCCTTGCTTGCCGCATGGACGACGACGTCCGCGCCCAATGCGGTGATCTGGTCTTTATCGGTCGTCGCGCGCACCCCGGTCGTGGGCGGTAAACCGCACAATGCCCCGGCGTCCATGCCCGCCTTGGCGGGGTCGTACACCAGCACGCCGACCAGTTGGAAATCCGGATTCTCAATAAGCTCCTGCAGCGCGGCACGGCCGACCGCGCCGGTCGCCCATTGCACGACTTGAATGGCCAATCGAACGCTCCAGGTTGCGGTTTCGGGTGTCGGCTCGCTCTGGTCGGTCCAACATACATGATGTAGGTTTGCAACCGACGTCCTGTAGGTTGACCCCGGTAGGAGGCGTGACGTGGCGGAACCGGCGCTCACCGACGTCGATCAGCGCATCCGCGAAGCGCAGCTGAAGTTCAACGCCGGCATGGGAGCCGACGGAGACGCCACGCCCTACCCATTACTGCGTGAATTGCGCGCCAAGGGCGCCGTTCACCCAGGGTGGCCGGAAATGGGCGTACCCGAGGATCTCGGAAACGGAAAAAGGACTTACACCGCGTACTCCTTCGACGCCGTCAAGGCGGTATTCACCGACAACATCACCTTCAGCACCCGGTGCTACGAAGACGTGGTCCGGCCGCTACAGGGGCCGACGATCCTGGAAATGCAGGAGCCTGAGCACGCCATCTACCGCAGGCTGCACGAGTTCGCCTTCGCGCGCTCCTCAATGAAACGTTGGGAGGCTGAACTCGTTGGCCCACTGGTGGACCGCACCATCGCGAAGTTCCGGGACAACAGCCACGCCGATCTGGTGGACGCCGTGTTCATGCCGATTCCGGTGCGGGTGATCGCCGCCCTACTCGGGTTACCGCAGGCCGACATCGGTGAATTCCACCGGTTGGCGATCGACCTGCTGGGGTTCCGCGGCGATATGGCGACCGCGATGAAGGCCTCCGCCGAGATGAAGGAGTACTTCATCGGAGTGCTTGCAGACCGGCGTAAGTCGCCCAAGGACGACATGGTGACGATCCTGTCGCAGGCCGAGATTGACGGCGTCAAGATGTCGGACGAGCAGATCTACGGGTTCATGCGCAACCTGCTGCCCGCGGGAGCGGAAACCACGTCGCGGTCAACCGCCAGCCTGGCGATGGCTCTGTTGACCCACCCCGATCAACTCGACGCCGTTCGGGCTGACCGAAGCCTGCTCCCGCAGGCCATCGAAGAAGGCATCAGGTGGGAGACTCCACTGCTGAACTTCATGCGTGAAGTGACCAGCGACCTGGAGTTCTTCGGAATGAGTATCCCCAAGGGCGCAACGATGATGCTGAGTCTTGGCAGCGCTAACCACGATGAAACCCGGTGGGACGATGCCGAAACATTCAACATCTTCCGGGATCGCAAGCCGCACATCGGGTTTGGTCACGGTGCGCATGTTTGTCTTGGCATGCATCTGGCGAGGCTGGAAAGCACCAAGATCTTCAACGCATTATTCGACGAACTGCCGGGCCTGCGGCTCGATCCCGATGCGCCGCCCCCGTACGTCACCGGCACCATGTTCCGTTCGCCGCCGCGCCTCGACGTGGTCTGGGACTGAGCAGCTGCGGAAAACGCTCATATCCTGCGCGGGTCGCCAAAACCGGTGTAGCTGCGGATCAATGGGAGATCCGCCATCGTCGCGAATCCCGGTGGCGCAGCGCAAACGGCAGCAATGGCGTTGACCACCTGCATTGCCACGGCAATCAGCCCGGCGCGGACGTGCTCCTCGATAGATGCCGGCCGCGAGTAGCTGGCCAAACAAAAGTAGTGCACGCGCATCGATGGATCGCCTTCGAGCGTGAGGGTCCAACCGTCCTGTGGCTTTGGCCAATGTTGGGGATACTCACCCCCCACCGTCCACAGCGTCTCGAACTCGATCACTGGCTCGCCGTTGCGGTGTCCGACGAATTGCCAGCGCTGCCCTGCGGTGGTGCCGGCTTGAACCACATGATCGAAGATCTGAAAATCTTTGCTGGCCGGAACCGCATCAACGCTGACCGCGACGTCGTCAATCGCGGCGTGCAGGGTATCGGCGATAAACCAGGTCTGCTGGGTAAAGAGAGCGGTGTTGAACGTCAGAAAGTCATTGGCCGTCGGGGTGATGTCTTCGACGGGGCGGCCGAACCACATCCCGTCGAAGGTAATGTCCGTGCTCTCCCACAATGACCAATCCGCGCGTTCCTGGAGCGTGAACCGGTCGATGGTGCGGCTCATGCCGGAGAGCGCGAGCGGCAACACACCTGAAAGGTTGCCGGGATTGAGCCCGCTCGCGTGAATGGTGCTATTGCCCTTCTGGCAGGCGGCCAGGAGTCGCTCACGGTCGGCATCGGGAAGGCGTTGCGGGTGAAAAAGGAACGAGACGGTGGCGACGTTCTTTCCGCTCGCCAGCAGCGCGCAGACGTCGTCGAGGTTGCTGAACGACGGCGCGTACAGCACCAGGTCGGCGTCCAGGGCAAGTATGTGTGCAACATCTGTCGTCGCGGTCACGCCGATCGGCTCGCGGCCCACCAAGGTTCCGACGTCAACACCGTGCTTGTCGTCGGAATAGACGCGGGCGCCGACCAATTCGATGTCGGGACGATGGTCGAGGATCGTGGTGACCATCTCGGATCCCACCGCACCGGTTGCCCACTGGATCACCCGAAGCGGGGGGCCGGTATCCATAGCGATAACGTTAGTTCTCGAACTCTAAAATCGCTATTCTCAGACCGATCTTGATCCGCCCGTCGTTGTTCACCCGACTCGATGTGTCTTGTTCAGTGCCGAGGCGCGAGGTGGACGATGTCGCTCACGACCGTGGGGTTGGCGCGCGAGATGGCGATCAAAGAGAGCATTGTGTTGGCTACATCGTCGAGCGCGGACATGCGGGAGGGAATCTGGCCTTCCTGCAGCCAGGCGCGGTACAGATCCGCTAAGAGGTCACGGTCAGCGCCGCGCAGGATTTCGGTGTCTTCGGTGGGACCCACGCTAACGCGAATAACGGCAAGATCTGGGTGCTCGGCTCGCCAGGAGCGCAGGATCTCATCAAGTGCAGCCTTGCTCGCGTGGTAAGCCGCCACACCGGCGCGCGGGCGTCCCACATCATGGCTTGACGCGACAAGCGCGACCGCGTTCTCGGCCAGGTGCGGCAGCACGGCGCGCAGCACGTGCGATGCGCCGACGGCGTTAACGGCGTAGGTGTGCATCCAGGTCGCTACGTCGGTTTCTTCGATCAAGGAGAACGGCACGGCGGCACTGGTGAACACCACGGCATCGAGTTCACCAAAAGCTGTGGCCACCTCCCGAACGACGGATTCGATTGCGCGCGGGTCGGATACATCGAGTTCATGTGCGGACCCGTCGAGTTGCTCGGCCAGTGCCGACAGCAGGTCCACTCGCCGGGCGGCGAGGGCGACTCTGGCGCCCCTCGCATGTGCTGCCTCGGCCAATGCCCGCCCAATGCCGGAGGATGCCCCGACGATCAGCATCTTTGTGCCTGCAATGTTCGAATGCCGATCGGCCATAACCTGGTTTTCCTATCTGCCGCAGTCGTCGATTGCACGGTATCGCGCCGAGGGTTCAGCCGCGGCATTGCGACCCTCATTCTGTGATGTGAGAACATCTATTCTCGGAGGGCAGGGAGGCGATGTGTTCCACTTCAACGACCGGATTCTGGTCACCGGTTCTGTTGCGCTCATTGGATGCGCCCCGGCGGCCCATTGGGCGACGCGGGCCGGTGACCAAACATGACGGAGACCGTCAAACCCGGCGCGGATTCCGAACTCGCGACAGCCGTGAGCCCGGGTCGGTCACGGTGGCCGGCCAGAGTGGGCTGGGGAATTTTCACCGTCGCGTATCTGCTATTCGCGTTCTTTACCGTCGCGGCAATCGAATCCGGCAATCGTGGCGATGTCCGCACCGCCAATCCGAATCCAGGCCCAGCACCGTACCCGCCGTTCCTGGGCTATGACAACTGGCCGCTGGTTATCGCGTTCAGTTCTATCCCTATGGCGATCGGTTTGGTCGCGGCGTTGGTATGGCTTTCGGTACGCCAGCGCAAGGTTCATTGGGCGGTCGTGATCGCTTTCGCCGGCCTGATCACCGGTGCGCTCGATCCGCTCGCCAACTGGGCGACATTCGCGATTTTCGATCCACGCATGTTGCATTTTCCGTTTTCCTGGCCATATGTGAACATCTCGCCGAATCTCGAGCCGGCGTTGGCATTCCTCGGTGGTTACGCGGCCTACTATCTGCTCAACGGCTTGGGCATGTTGCAACTGCACGACCGCTTGCTCGCCCCGGTCTTTCGCTATTCGAGTTGGCTTGCGAGGCATCGGCTCGTCGCAGTTTTCCTGGGCGCCTTTCTTGTCGCCATACCGATCAACGGACTGGTTCAGTTCACCTGGATGAGGTTCGGAATCTTCTTCTATACCGAAGCCGTCGGTCCCGTGTTGCGGGTCGGACACATACATTTCCCGCTTATCATGGCGATATATGACTCGGTGATCTTTGCGATGGTCGCGGTGATGTGTGTCCGTGATGAAGAGGGCGATCTGGTGCTCATCAACCGGATTGCCCACCGGCTTCCGACTCGCCGGGGCAGGAGCAAGGTGACGCTGACCCGCCAACTGCTGATCTCGGTTTCGGTGGGCCTGGTGTCTTTCGCTGCGCCGTTGGCGGTCCTGGCAGGGCTGCGCACTGCGGGCCTGTCGCGCCCGGCCTACGACCAGAATCCCTATCCCGATGTCAAGGTGTACGACCCGTACGGTCATCTCGAGCAGGCTGGTAAGCCGGGGCCGTTCTACCGGTGAGTGAGAGGTAGCTGATACGCCGTCGACCTACATCCTCATGCGGGACGACCGTGCGGTGGGGGGGATCCTGGGCGAGGCGCCAGGCCGCCAGGGTCGACGCCGAGGTGGTCGAAATCGACGGCAGCCATTCACCGTTCTTCGCCCGGCCGAATGAGCTGGCTGAGGTGTTCGAATCCGCCTACTAAGCCTGAGCGACCCCCACATCCACCGAAATCGCCGTCGCTGTGACGTATTTGGATTGGTCGGACGCCAACCATGCGACCGCGTCTGCGACATCTTCCGGCATGGTGACCACGTTGGGGAGAAGTTGTTTACCGAAACCGAATTGCAGGTGCGGATACGACTCCGCAGCCTGCTGCATAGCGTCGATCATCCGGCCCGTCCCCATCGGTGTCGCGACAGAACCCGGGTGAAGGCTGTTGACGCGGATGTTGTAGCGGCCCAGCTCGGCGGCGAACGAGCGGGTGAGCCCGGTGATCGCGTGCTTGCTCGCGGTGTAGGCCACCATGAAGGGCTCCCATTTCACGCCCGCCGCCGAGCCGATGAGAATGATCGATCCGCCGCGTTCACCCGCGATGATGTGCTTGGCGCCGGCCATGATGGTGTTCCACGTGCCGACCAGATTTATGTCGACGGTGTCCTGGAAAGCGCGGTGGGACACCTGGTCCCAGGGCGCGGGGCAACAAATGCCAGCGTTGGCGACGATCACGTCGAGCCGTCCGAGTTCGGCGACCCCCTGTTCGACAGCCGCACAAAGACCATCGTGGTCGCGGGTATCGACGATCGCTGTGACGGCACGCCGACCGTTCGCGGTGACCAGATCCGCAGTCTCTGCAAGATCTGCGGGAGTGGCCGAATCATATGGAACACTCGGCGGCAACGGACCGGCGATATCGACGAGGATGATGTCGGCACCCTCGGCGCTCAATCTCGCGGCATGAGCGCGGCCCTGGCCGCGGGCGGCCCCGGTGATAAGTGCAACTTTGCCGGTCATACTTGGCACAGCCGTACGCTACACCATTCAACTATGGGTGAGAATGAGCCCTTCCGCTATATGAGAATGTTTGTTTTACCGGTGGTAGCGTCTTTGTGCATGGGCGTTCTTGACGGGCAAACCGCGTTCATCCTCGGAGCATCCGCCGGCATTGCTCAGGCAAGTGCACGGCTACTGGCGGCGGACGGGGCGTCGCTCTATCTGCTCGGCCGATCAATGCGGCGACTAGAGGTGACGCGCGACGGCATTTTGGCTGCCGTTCCGAACGCCGAAATCGTGCTTCAGAAGGGCGATCCGGAGGATGAAGAGACCGTCGCAGCTGCTGCACAGGCGGCCCATGACGTCAACCAACGGCTCGATATCGTGGTGGGCACTGTCGCCGCCGGAGGCACCGGTCCACTAATCCAACAGGACCTCGCGACATTCACCGATTTCGTCATGGGAAATCTGCGATCGAACTTTCTTGCTCTGCGCTACTCGGCGCCGCTGATGAACAACGGAGGCGCAATCGTATTCATCTCATCGACATCCGCGAAGATTCCGATGGAGGGCTTGGGTCATTACTCCGCGGGCAAAGCGGCGCTCGAGATGCTCATCCGGGTGGCGGCGTCTGAACTCGGCTCGCGCGGCATCCGCGTCAACGCGGTCCGCCCGGGACTCACCGCAGCGGCGACCACCCAGGGCTACATTCACTTAGAGGAATTGACGAGTAGCTTCTTGGAACGGGTGCCGCTGGGCCGGCTGGGCGTATCGGACGACATCGCTCCCGGAGTGCGGTATTTGGCCGGCCCCGAATCAAGCTGGGTCACCGGCCAGAGCTTCGCGATCGACGGGGGCAACGAGGTCCGGGGAGCTCCGCGCGGTCCGATGTTCACCGTTTAGTCGAACGCAATCGCGTTGCGGGGCGCGGTAATCGGCAAATCCAGCGATGTGGCGATACCTGGCGCCGCATCCACCACATAAGGGATGGCATTCACGACTCGCATCGCCGTCGCCTCCATCGCATTGTCATTGGCCGACGCTGCGGTGTCATCGGTACCGAGGCGCAGGTCGCACGCAATGTGTGGACTTCCCTCAATGACGATGCGGTAGGTTCCATTCGGTGCCGACGCCCACTCCGGCGCAAGATCTGGGGCCATGCGGTTGATGTGTTCGATGGTGATCACTGGGTGCCCGTCGACGACTCCGGTGGTCTCGGCTCGCACCGCTCCGCAGGTACCCGCCGGAATCAGTCCGCAGGCAACGTGCAGGTCCCGCGGTGTCATCACGCGTTCATAGCTTTCGGTGACCTTCTCGAGCTCGACACCGAGCGCCCGGGCAACGAGGCCGATAGGCGGTCCCCATGCGAACTGTTGCGCGCCTTCCAATTCAAGCAGCGGTGTGAAATCGAGGGGACGGCCGAAGCCCATCGCGTCGAACATCAGGTACTCGTTCGGATAGGCCGAGTAGTCGAAGATCTCCTGGGCGCGGACGGAGCGAATGGTGTTGGACAAAGTCGACAGCAGCACGGCGAATTGGTCGCCTGCGAAGCCCGGCTCGATGCCTGAGGTGTAAATGGTGACGGCGCCGGCCAGTGCCGCAGCACGAACCTGGTCGGCGAGAGGGGCGATCCACCTGTCGGGGAACATCATTCCGGGGGTATTGGTGGTGACCACGTTGATGCCGGCTGCCAATAGTCGAACATAATCACGAACGGCGGCCGCGTCCATCTCGGGGCTGGCCGCGGCGTACACCACACAGTCGGGCTTGAGCGCGATGATTTCGTTCAAATCGGCGGTGGTCGTCACACCAATGGGGCCGAGCCCGACGATCTCCCCGACATCCCGGCCCGTCTTCTCGGCGCTGTGCACCCACACGCCGACGAGTTTCAGGTGGCGGCGCCGGACTATTGCACGCAGCGCGAGGCTGCCCACGCCGCCGGTGGAAACCACTGCCACTCGCAGCACTGTGTCCTCCATCGTGTTGCTCCTCCTTACCGTCGTGCCAGCAATCGACTCAGTTGTTGTGCCAGTTCTGACTTCTTGACCTTCCCGCTCGCCGTGAATGGAAGATCTTGCTTCGCCGTGACCCAGATGAACTTCGGCACCTTGTACGCGGACAACCGAGCGCGCAATTCCGATCGCAGCGCTTCCCCGTCAAGCGAGGCCCCGCCTCGTGGCACCACCGCCGCGGCGACGACCGTTCCGTCAGCAGCATCCTCGGTGCCGACGACGTATGCCTCCAGCACGCCGGCGCAATCGGCCAGTGCGAGTTCGACTTCGCCGGGTGTGACGTTGGTGCCGCCCCCGGTTTTGATCAGGTCCCCGAGCCGGCCGGTGAATGTTATCCAGCCGTCGTCGTGGCGTACGCCGCAATCGCCTGTGCGGTAGTAACCGTCAGGAGTGAAGACATCTTCGCGTTCCCGCTTATACAGGCGTTGCATCATCGAAAAACCTCGAACCCAGATCTCACCCGGCGTGCCGTCAGGCACCTGCCGCCCGGTAGTGGGATCAACGAGAATATGGCTGAGCCCCTCAACGGAAAACCCGCCGGTTTCTGCCCGTTCGGGCGGTTGCGGCGGGTACGGATCCACCCCAATGTGATTGCCGCACAACTCACTCATGCCCAGCGCGTTGGGTCCCTGGGGGCGGCGCTCGGGCGGGACCATTGCCGGCATGCTGGTGCGGCGTACCGATGTCAGGTCGCGCCGGGCGAATTCAGGGTGTTCGGCGAGCGTCTTGCCTTGCTGCGGCCAACCCAGCGTGATCGTCGCGCGATAGCGCTCGATGAGTTGCAGTGCCTCGGTTGCGTCGAATGCCGGTTGGGTAACGAGCGTCGCACCGTGGTGAATGACCGCGTGCAGGCCTGTAATCAAGCCGCCCACCCAAAAAAACGGCATGGCGGTGAACATCACGTCTTCGCGGGTGACGTCGTAAGTAAAAGTGAGGTTGTAGGTATGGCGGACCAAGGCTCCGTGGGTGTGGACCGGACCTTTCGGATCCCCGGTACTGCCCGAGGTGTAGATGATCGCCACCTCATCCGCCGGTGTCACACATGACTCCACCTCCAAGAGGAAGCTCGCTTCGCTATCCGACGATGTGCCGTCTGTCGCCAATGTCGTCGTCCATGCCCCGTCGGACTGTCCCCACACGGCGACGGTGCGCAGGTAGGGAGCTTGGGACACCGCGATACGGCCCGGGCGGTGCTGACCGGCCAATCCCGGCAGGGCCTCTTCGAGCCTGGACAGGAAGTCGTGGTTGCGAAACTTCGACCACGTAAGGACGGCTCGCAGGTCGGCATGCCGGGCCGTCCAGGCCAACTCGGGAGCTTGGTGAAAGGTGTTGAGTGGCACGGCGACCGCGCCGATGCGGGTGACAGCAAACCATGCCAGCGCCCAATCGACGCTGTTGGGCATCAGGATCCCAATGTGGTCACCTTTACCGATGCCTTCGTTCAGCAGCGCGGCCGCCAATCTGGCCGACCGCCGGTCGAGACCGGTATAGGTCAACTCCTGCCCGCCCGCGATGAGGAAAGGTTCGTTCCCGAAGCGTGCCGCGCTGGACCTCACCAACTCGGGAATGGTCGGCACAATCTGCGGGAAGGGCATAGGCGCAGGATAGTAGCCTTGTCCCAATACGAGAACTCCGGTTCTCGCTTTGCGACGCCGGGCTACACTGATTCCGGTGTCGACCCAATCAGGGAATCCCGCGGCCGTCGACCGAGTCGACCGGGTCGAGTCAAGCCTGGCTATCGGTCAGCTGCCCAGCCGATACGCGATGGCCTTGGACGCGCGTGATCTGGATGCCTTGGTGGCGCTGTTTGTCGATGATGTCGACGCGGGCGCGGGAGGACGAGGCAGGGATGCGCTCAAACGCTGGTATGACGGCGTCCTGAGGCGTTTCTATCGGAGCATCCACCTGGTCTGCGGCCACCAATTCGCTTTCGACAGTGCCGATCGCGCAACCGGATCGGTCTACTGCCGAGCCGAACACGAGGACGGCGACGGATGGTATGTCATCACCATGCGCTACGACGATGTGTACGAACGGCGTGACGAGCAGTGGTGTTTCGTCAGGCGGCGGGAGCATCCCTGGTATTCGGTCGACGTCACCGAGCGCCCTGGGCCAGAGTTCATCCGCTGGCCGGCCGATGTTCAGCTGCGCGCGGCTATGCCCGACCGGATGCCGACTTGGCGCGCGTTCTGGGCCGCCGGAGACCCCGCCCAGCCACAGCGGCTATCACGGCGGCCCTGAGGGGTCACCCGCTACGATCACGTAGAATTGTCATTCTCATTAGTGGAGGTCGACATTTCCGGCGACAAGGTACTCAGCGGGGTCCGGGTCTTAGAAATTGCCGCTTGGACATTCGTGCCCTCGGCCGGTGCGGTGCTGGCCGAGTGGGGCGCCGAGGTCATCAAGGTGGAGCCACGCAACGGCGGTGATCCACAGCGTGGTCTGGTGACCATGGGCATCGTGGATGCGGGCACCCGTGCGGTGAACTACATGATCGAAATCCCCAACCGGGGCAAGAAATCCATTGGCGTGGATCTGGGAACGCCGGGCGGTCAGGAGGTCATCCGGCGCCTCGCCGCAACCTGTGACGTGTTCCTGACCAGTTATCTGCCCAGCCGCCGCAAGAAGCTGGGCATCGATGTCGATGACATCCGGGCTGCCAGCCCCAACATCGTCTACGTGCGTGGCTCGGGGCACGGTCCGAAGGGGCCTGATGCCGACACGCCAGGCTATGACGGCGTCTCATACTGGGCGCGTGGTGGTATCGCGACCGTCCTGACCGAAGACGCCGAGGAATTGGTGCGCTCGCGTCCCGCGTTCGGTGATCTGCTGGGAGGAATGACGATTGCCGGCGGGATCGCCGCCGCGTTGTACAAGAAGGCGACCACCGGTCGGGGATCGATCGTCGACGTCTCCCTGCTTGGCCTGGCGGCCTGGAACCTCAGCCCCGATGTCGCGGTGAGCCAACTGCACGGCGGCAGCTCGATCCCGAAGTTCGGCCACGCCGATGCACCGAACCCGCTCGTTGGTACCTATCGCACCAGTGACGGCCGATACGTGCAGTTGATGATGCTGCAACTCGATAAGTTCTATCCAGAGGCAATGCGTGCCATCGGCCTGCCCGAGTTGATCGACGACCCCAGATTCGCCGATCCCGCTTCGCGATTCGCCAACCGCAGCGAGCTCATTTCGCTGATGGACGAGGCTTTTGCGCGTCATACTCTTGCCGAGTGGCGTACGCGACTGGCTGACCTCTCCGGCGCGTGGGGTGTCGTCCAGACGCCGGGGGAGTTGTGTCAGGACCCGGCGGTGACTGCCAACGGCTATGTCGCACAGACCACCACGATGAACGGCGCACCATTCGCGCTTCCCACCAATCCGGTCCAGTTCGACGAACAGCCCGTGGTACCCCCTGGCGCGCCCGAACATGGCCAGCACACCGAGGAGGTGCTGATGGACGCAGGCCTCGATTGGGACACGATCCTTGCGTACAAGGACACCGGGGCCATCCTGTGAGCGCGACAGTGCCAGGCACCGTACCCGACGAACGCCTGCAGTTCGATCCTTTTTCTGATGACTTCTTCAACGGAGCATTCGAAACCTATCGGCGCCTTCGGAATGAAGCACCTGTGTACTACAACGACAAGTGGGATTTCTGGGCTCTGACGCGGTACGACGACGTGGCGCCGGCCACCAAGGATTACGAAACCTATTCCTCGGCCAAGGGCGCCACGCTGGACATGGTGAAGGCACACGACAACGCAATCCCGGTGCCCAAGGTGATCATCTCGATGGATCCGCCCGAACATCAGAAGATGCGGCGGTTGGTCAGTAACGTATTCACCCCGCGTGCC
Organism: Mycobacterium asiaticum; assembly: GCF_001673635.1. Lineage (GTDB taxonomy): Bacteria > Actinomycetota > Actinomycetes > Mycobacteriales > Mycobacteriaceae > Mycobacterium > Mycobacterium asiaticum_C. The sequence continues at coordinate 80,728 of NZ_LZMH01000082.1, read as the reverse complement.
ATCGCGTCGCTGGAAAACATGGTGCGCGAGAAGATTTACGAACGCATTGATGCACTCAATCGCCGGTCCTTCGATGTGGTTGCGGACTTCTCGGCACTATTTCCCAACGAGGTCATCACGACGATGCTGGGGGTTCCCAAACCGGACCGTGACCAAATCCGGGTGTGGCTCGATCTTCTTCTGGAGCGCCATCCGGGTGAAATCGCCACGACTGCAGCGGGTTACGAGGCCTCGGTAAACACCGGGATCTACTATTTCAAGCTTGTTCAGAAAAGGCGCGCCGATCCACAGGACGACATGATCAGTCGGCTCATCGAGACAGAGATAGAACGCGATGGTCAGATTGAGAAGCTCACGGATGTGGACATCACCGGATTTGCCACCATGCTGGGAGGAGCTGGGGCCGAAACGGTCACCAAACTGATCGGCAACGCCATGGTCGCGTTCGCCGATTTTCCCGATCAGTGGCGAAAGCTGCGCGGCGACCGTAGCAAGATCCCCGCAGCGATCGAAGAGTTGCTGCGCTACGAGGCCCCGTCCCAGTACCAGATTCGCACCGCCACACGCGACGTAACGTTGCACGGCATCACAATCCCGGAAGGAAGCGCAGTCCTGCTGGTGACCGGTTCAGCCACCCGCGACGAGCGGATGTTTGCCGATCCCGACCGGCTTGACATCGGCCGAGAGCGGAAGATGGGTTTCAACCTTGCTTTCGGGTACGGCGTGCACAGCTGTCTGGGTGCCGCTCTAGCGCGGATGGAGAGTCGCATCGCGCTGAATGCGTTATTGGATCTCGTCCCGGAATACGAAGTCGATCGCAGCGGTTTGCGACGCGTGGCGATGTCGAACGTCTGCGGCTGGGCGAACGTACCGATTCGCAGGCGGGGCTGACTCGGATGAATCAGCCGCTTACGGGTTTGCGCGTCGTCGAGATAGCCACCGAGATTGCCGGTCCGTATTGCACGAAACTGCTCGTCGACCTCGGTGCCGACGTGTGCAAAATCGAACCGGCGCCGGGCGACCCGCTGCGACAATGGGGACCATTCCCGTCCGGCACGCCGGATCCCGAACGCAGCGGGCTCTTCGAATACCTCAATGCCGGCAAGCGCGGTTGCACCGTGGATGCCGCACTGCAGAGCGATGCCGCCGCGGTCCGGGAGATCATCGCGGGGGCGGACATGCTGGTCGAGAACCTGCCGCCGGATGCGCCCGAGCGGGCAGGCTTCGGCCTGGACCGGAACTCGTTGCTGCGCACCAACCCGGGCCTGGTGGTGGTGCGGATCTCCAACTTCGGGCAGGACGGCCCGCTACGGGACCGGGAGATGACTTCCCTGACGCTGCAGGCCGCGTCCGGCTGGGTCAACGTCCGTGAGCCGGGCCGGCCGCCCGTGCAGGCGGGTGCCCGGATCCCGGAATACGTCGCCGGAGCGTACGGGGCGCTGGGCGGATTGACGGCGTTGCGAATGGCCGCCACGGCAAACCGGGTCGTCGAGGTCGATGTCTCGACGTTCGAGTCACTGCTGTCGACGCTGCCATACCCGATGCTGATGGCCGCCCGATTGAAAAGCCTTGGCCTGCCGACCAATTCCAAGGCGGCACCGATGCTGGGCATCGTGCGGGCCGCTGATGGCTGGATCGGGATCAACTGCCTCACCGGCCAACATTGGCTCGATGTGTGCGCGATGGTCGGATTGCCCGAGTTCGGCGAGCTGCAGCTCGCAGTCATGCTGGGCGGCCCCGAGCGTGACGACTTCTTCGCCAAGGCTCAACCGTTTTTTGATGCGATGACGGTCGCGGATCTGGTGGAGCTCAGCCAGGCGATGCGGATCCCTGCGGCGCCAGTCTGCGCGGGGGACACGGTCATGGCGTGTCCGCAGTACGCGGAGCGGGGGTTTTTCGTCGACGCGGGTGGTGAAACGTGGCGGTTCAAACGTCCCGGACCGGCATTTCGACTATCCAAAACGCCCGTCGCACCACCACTTCCGGCGCCTCCCCGGACCCCCGGCAAGCCGCAGGAATGGCGGCAGCGTGATGTCCGGTCGGAGCCTGCCGACGATGCCCGTGAATCCCTGCCGTTTGCGGGTCTGAAAGTCTTCGACCTGAGCACGTTCTGGGCGGGCGCGTACTTGACGTGCTACTTAGGTGCCTTCGGGGCGGATGTGGTCAAGGTCGAGTCCATCCAGCGCCCGGACGGGCACCGCTTCTCGGGCGCGCTGTTGCGCCAAGGGGATGACTGGTACGAGCGGGGCCCGCTCTGGCAGGGCACCAACCTGAACAAACGAGATATCACTTTGGATCTCGCCTCGGCCACCGGCCGCGAATTGGCACTGCGCCTTGCGACCGAAGCCGATGTGGTGGTGGAGAACTTCTCCCCGCGAGTGGTCGAGCAGTTCGGTTTAGACTACGCATCCCTTACGCAGCTCAATCCGGACGTGATCATGGTGCGTATGCCCGGTTTCGGATTGGCCGGGCCGTGGCGCGATTACGTGGGCTGGGCGCTGAACATCGAACAGGTGTCCGGCATGTCGGCCGCGACCGGGTATCCGGACGGCCCGCCGTGCAATTTGCAGGGCCCTGCGGACCCCATTGCGGGTGTGCATGCTGCCGTCGCGCTGCTCGCCGCGCTCGAGCACCGAAGGCGCACCGGCGAAGGCCAGCTTATCGAGGTCGCACAGGTGGAGACGGGCGCGGCGGTGACAGCCGAGCCTGTTATCGAGTACTCGCTGACCGGGAAGGTCCGCCCGCGCGAGGGCAACCGACACCGCAGCTACGCCCAGGGTGTCTATCCGACCAGCATCGAGGACGAGTGGGTCGCCGTGTCGGTGCGCGACGACGCCGACTGGCACGCGGTCCTGGATGCCATGGGACAAGGTGCGCTGCAGAAAGACCCGCGCTTCGCCACACCGACAGCGCGGCTGAGTAACCACGACGCGTTTGATGAGACGCTCGCCCATTGGACCCGCACGCAACGCCCTGATGAGTTGGAAGCGGCGCTTGTGCGGCGAGGCGTGCCGGCGGCGCGACTGCTCACGTCCGACCGGATGTACGACGTCGATCAGCTCCAAGCGCGCGGTTATTACCAGGACCTGGAGCATCCGATAACGGGGCAACATCGCTTCCCGGGCTGGCCTTTTCGAATCTCGCCGGGTACCGGTAGACATCACCGCTCAGCGGCGCCAACCCTCGGCCAGCACAACACGCAGGTCCTGGCGGCGCTGGGCCTTTCCGCTGATCAGATTGAGACGTTGCGCCAGCAACAGGTAATCGGTGAGCGCGTACTGAACGCCTAACTCACCATGGCGGCGATGGTGTCGACGACACAGGCCGGGCGATCGGAGCCTTCCACCTCGACCGTGACCCGCACGGTGGCGCGGCTACCCTTGTCGTTGCGCTCCACCTTGAGTAGCTCTGCCCCCGCTCTGATCCGCGAGTCGACCGGCACGGGAGCGGGAAACCGTAGCTTGTCGGATCCGTAGTTCACCTGCATCGACAGTCCCGACACACGATAGATCTGTTGCACCAGAACCGGAACCAACGACAGGGTCAGGTAGCCGTGCGCGATCGTCTTGCCGTAGGGCCCGGTTGCCGCCTTCTGCGGATCGACATGGATCCATTGGCGGTCACCGGTCGCTTCGGCGAACAGGTCGATCTCCTGTTGGGTGACTCGACGCCAGTCGCTGTGGCCCAGGTGTTGGCCGACGTGCGCTTCGAAGGCGTCGATCCCGTCGTAAACCTTCGCAACGCCTGGGCTCATACCGAGACCTTCAGCCCGAGCTGCTCAATCGCGTTGCCCCCCATGATCTTCGCCTTGACCGACTCGGAGAGGCCGTCGAGCCTGTCCACAAAGCTCAGCGGGTCACCGATGCCCTCCGGATGCGGGAAGTCCGAACCGAACATCACGTGGTCCTCGCCCATGATGTCGATGATCCCCTTGAGGTCGTCTTCCAGGAATGGGTGGATGTAGATGTTGCGCTTGAACACCTCGACGGGGTGTTCGTCGAACTCTTTGGGCATGATCCGGTAGGCGGTGTTGAGCTGTTCGAGCAGATTGCGCACCCAGCCGCTGCCGTTCTCGACGCACAGGATCTTCAAATCCGGGAAGCGCGTGAGCGCACCATGGCAGATCATCGCGGCCAGCGTGTCCTCGATCGCCCGATGCCCCATCACCACCTCACGCAGCGCGCTGGGCTTGAAGGACAGGTATTCGTCGCCGCCCTCCCACTCCATGAGGTGCTTTTGGTAGCCGCTGTCGGAGGCATGCATGGTCACGGGCATCCCGGCCTTGACAACCTCCTCCCAGAACGGATCGAACTCGGGCAGGCCCATCGAGCGGGAACCGCCGAAGCGACTCGGTACCGGCGCGGGGCGGACCAGGAAGGTCTTCATGCCGCGTTCCAGGCCCCAATGAAATTCCCGGATCGCCTCGTCCACCAGCGGCAGGCAGATGACCGGGGTGGCGAAGATTCGGTCGTGGTAATTGAACGTCCAGTGCTCGTGCATCCACTCGTTGAGGGCGTGGATGATGGCGTGGGTCAGGATGACATCGTCGGTGGTGCGCTCCTCGATGAGACTGGCGAGCGTGGGATACATGACGCACTGGTCGATGCCCAGCTCATCCATCAGTTCGAGGCGGGGCGCCGGAAACTGGTAGGCAGGAATGACATCCATTGCCTCGCCGATGAATTCGCGGAAGGTGAGGCCTTCCGGGTTGTTGCCCAGGAAGTAATCCTCGGCGCTGCCGGGCTTGGCAACCCGCGCGAAGGTCGGGTTGGGGATCATGTGGCTGATGTGATCCTTTACGACGAGCTTGGGGCGCCCGTTGACCTCGACATAACCGACCTTGCCGCGGTGTGCCCTCGGCAGATATTTGGTGAGCGCGTCCGTGGTCTCGTACATGTGGTTGTCGATGTCGAAAACCGGGTACGGCAGGGAACGGGCAGGCATGTCACTTCCTCCGGAGCAGCGAATATGATCATTTACGCTCAGTGGAAATGACGTTATCATCTCCCGTTCCAGGCGTCGACCACGGCAGCGGTGGTCGTGATGGTGGCCAGCAGTGCCAGGCTGTTGTCGATGATCGACTCCGCGTATTCCCGCGGATACCCGCTGACCGCGTCCCGTGGCAGCACGAATTGATACCCGCGATTGACCGCGTCCATCACCAGGTTCGGAATCGCAATGTTGACGGAAACACCAACGCCTACAATGGTCTTGATATTCAAGTTACGCAGTACCGAGTCTAGGTCGGTGCCGCACATGGGTCCGACACCGTGCGTGCGGGTGAGGACCAGGTCGCTGGGCTCCGGACCCAGCTCTGGCAACAGTGACGCACCCGGGCTGCCCGGGGTGAGGTCGACCGTGAAGGATTTGCCGGCCGCGAACAGCCGGGCATTGGTGTTGGAACCTCGGCCGTCGGCGCGCCGCTGGACGAGGCAGTGCACAACGGTCACCTCGGCCGACCTCGCGGCAGCAAGCAGTCTGGCGATATTCGGAATGGCCTCGCGTCGAGCTTCTTCCGCGAGTAACGGCAGACCGGCTTGAGGGCCGATCACGCCGCCCTGACATTCCTGGGTCACCAGCGCGGTGGTGACAGGATCGAGAAGTTCTTGCAGGCTCGGTTGAGGCATGAGAATTGACGTTATCGTGTCGCGATGAACTCTTTGGCGAAGCCCTGCGCCCGTTCGATGACTTCGGCGCGGTCCGCTCCCGGTGGCGCGATGGTCAGCCAGGTGACCCCGGCCCGGGCCAGTTTATCGATGGTGTCGTGGCGTTCGTCGCTCGATTTGCTGTCGTCCAACAGGTTTCCTGCCGAGAAGCAGATGTCCAGCGGGGCGGTGCGGCCGATCTCGGCCGCATACTGCCCGGGCCCAGCTGATCGCAGCGTTTAACTCCTCAATGGTCGAGATCTCCGCGGTCCGGGACGCCGTGGCGTAGCCGAACGTGTTGAACGGAGCCCACCCTTGCGCGCGTGCAACGGCGCGCCGGATGGCGGCCTTGCTGTTACCGCCCACCCATACCGGTGCAGGGGTCTGCGGTAGCGGGCGCAACCGGACACCGCGAGCTGAGAATGACGTGCCCTCGTAAGCGATGTCGTCACCGGTGAGAACCTTGCTCAGCACATCCAGCGCCTCGTCGAGCAGAGCGCCACGATTGTCGAAATCGACACCCAATGCCCGGAATTCAGGTTTCAGGTAACCCGCAGCGGTGCCCAGGATGAGGCGCCCACCGGACAGCACGGCAAGGCTTTGAATCGACTTCGCGCCCAGGAAGGGGTTGCGGTACGCCGCGATGTAGACGTTCGTCAGCAGCTTGACATCGGTGGTGGCGGCGGCGGCGAAAGCCAGCGCGACGAACGGGTCCAGGGCGTGATGCCCACCGTGATCCAGCCACTTCGCGTCCGGCGCCGGATGGTCGGTGACATGGACCGCGGCGAATCCGCTTGCCTCGGCTGCTTTGGCGATGTCGTTTATGGCCTCCGCGCAAACGAACTCATCCACTGCCTCGACGCGCTGGGTGGGCAATTCGAGGGAGTACGAGATGGTCACGTGAGTCCTTTCAGGAGAGGAGCGATGCCAGACGCTGCGCGTGGTGATCCGGTGTCCCGAAGATCAGCTGACTGGCCTTGGCGCGGCGGATGTACAGATGGGCATCGTGTTCCCAGGTGAAGCCGATCCCGCCGTGGATTCGCATGTTGTCCAGGCTGACCTGTAGGAACGCCTCGGAACACACCATCTTCGCGACCGACGCCGCGGTCGCCAGCTCGTCGGTGCCGACCACCTCCGCGGCGTGCACTGCTGCCGAACGAGCGCCTTCGACCAGCACCAGCATGTCCGCGCACCGGTGCTTGACGGCTTGAAAACTGCCGATCGCCCTGCCGAACTGGATGCGATGTTTGGCGTAGTCGACGGCCATGTCCAGGCAGCGTCGCGCCGCGCCGACTTGTTCGGCGGCCAATGCGACGACGGCTTGATTCGCGGTGCGCCCCAGAAACCCCGCGGCGTCGCCGTCGGCTCCGATCAACTCGGCTGAAACGCCGTCGAATTCCAGCCGGGCGACCTTGCGGGTTCGGTCGAGTGTGTCAAGTCGGGTGCGGCGCAGACCATCCGACCGGCCCTGCACGGCGAACAGTGAGATACCGGCCGCGGTTTGCGCGGCCACCAGGATGACCTGGGCCGTGTGACCGTCGAGCGCCAGCGGTGCCTGGCCGTGAATGCGGTGAACGGCGCCGTCACGGTGGGCCCGCAGCGTGACGGCGGCCGGATCCCACGCATCGAGCCCGCCGTTGAGAATCAGCGTGGCAGTGCTTGAACCGTCTAGGAACCGCGGGACGAACCGCTCAATCGCATGCTGATCGCCACTGGCCAGGACCGCCTGGGTTGCCAGCGCGACGGTGGCGAAGAAGGGTGAGCACAGCAACGCCGCCCCCATTTCCTCCAGAACCACGGCGAGTTCCGCCATCCCGGCGCCGGCCCCGCCCCATTTCTCGGGAACGGCGATGCCCGTCAACCCTAGCTCGCCGGCGATCTGTCGCCATGCTGTCTCGTCGAACCCGCTGTCTGTCTCCATCAGCCGGCGCACGGTCTCGGTGGTCGACGTCGCGGACAAGTAGTCCCGCACGACGCGGCGGAGGTCGTCGACCTCGGTTGCCGGCACAGATGACCTCCTGCCCACCGATCACGTTGCCTTCCAGTGGCGTTGCAGAAGCACGTGCTCCGGGGCATCTCGTTCAGAACAGGCCCGGGATAAGCGTTGCCGGACCAGGATAGTATGTTTTCTGAAAATAGAGAATAATCATTCTCGGTAGAAGGGGTGGCGGAGTGACGAAACTCGACTACGGGATCTTTGACTGCGACACTCACTGCTACGAGACGCGCGACGCGTTCACCCGCTACCTGCCCAAGAAACTTCACGACCGCGCCATCGCACCCGTCGTCGCCGCCGACGGAAAAGAAGTCATCCTTGCCGGCCACCGGATTGCGACGTTCAACAGCGAGGCCGGGCTGGGCTTCGACCTCGCGTATCGACCGGGCTCGCTCAAGGAAATGCTCAAGCAGATGGGATCGGGAAACCCGGACGAGACCTACGAGCCGCAGCCGATGCAGCCCGAGTACCTGCAGCGCGAGCCGAGGCTCGAGGTAATGGCCCAGCAGAATGTCGAACGCGCGGTGATCTTCCCGGCGGGGATGGCGCTGGCTGCCGAGCACTACGTCGACGACACGGAAGCCCTGTACGCCAACCTGCGCTCGTTCAATCGATGGTTCGACGAGACATGGGGGTTCAACTACCAGGACCGCCTCTACGCCACCGCACTGCTGTCGCTGCGTGACCTCGAGTCGGCCATCAAAGAGACCGAAGCGATCATCGAGCAGGGCGCGCGACTGGTGCTGCTGCCGACCGGGCCCGCCTACGGGCGTTCCCCGGGTGACCCCTATTTCGACCCGATCTACGCCCGGCTGCAGGAAGCCGGGTGCACCTTGACCTTCCACATCCAGCCGTACTGGTACTTCGACGCTATCTCGCCCGACTGGGGGCACAATCCCGATCCCGCCGCGTGGCACATGTCCGCCTGGCAGTGGATGAACATATACGGACAACGTCCGATCGAGGACACCCTGTCCGCGCTCATCTTCGACAACCTCTTCGGGCGCTTCCCCGGCCTGAACGTTCTCGTCGCCGAGCACGGCGCGGAATGGGTGCCCCAGTTCGTCGTCCACATGGACAAGAGTCGGGGGATGGGACGCAACGGGCCCTGGATCGGCGGCAAGCTCACCGAGCGCCCATCGCAGATCTTCCGCCGCCACGTGGGCGTGGTTCCTTACCCCGAGGACGACATTCCGGCCATCGTCGATCGGTTGGGCTACGACGAATGCCTGCTGATGGGGTCGGACTACCCGCACGCCGAGGGGCTGGCCGAACCGGCCGACTTCGTCAAACTGCTCGACCCGCTCGACGACGCCGCCAAGAAGCGGATCATGCGCGACAACGCCGATCAGCTGCTCGGCCGGGGCTGAGCCGCGGAATGGAGCGGGAGGACTCGGCCGACATCGACCTCGACCTACTGCGGGCGTCGGCGCGGGAGTTCCTTTCCGAGCGAGGCGAAAAGGATTCCGTCAAGGACCTGGCCGCCCTGGACTGGACCGGGCTGCTCGTCGATGACGCGATGGGTGGGGCGGGTTGGCGCCCGGTCGAATCGTGCGTCGTCGCCGAGGAACTCGGCCGAGCCCAGGACCGGTCGGCATGGTTGGGGACCGTCGTGGCCGCCGCAGCAGTCGCCTCGGCGCCAGAAGAGACCAGACGGCGGTGGCTGCCCGCCCTGCTCAGCGGTGCTGCCGCAGCGGGACTCGTGACCGATGAGTCCGCACTAGCCGTGCGACCGGACGCGCTGGACGTAATAGTCGCGTTGAGCTACAAGGGAATTGAGCTGCTCGACGCGAGGGCGGTGCGCAGTCATCCCGCCCCTGATCTCCTCGACGTCTGCCGCCCGGTCGGGCGAGTCGACATCACCGGGGCGGCCAGGGTGCCGATCGGATCACCCGAGCGAGCCGACCAGCTATTGGCCGTGGCGCGGCTACTGGTGACAGCCGACTCGGTCGGCGCTGTTTCCATGACGCTCGCGCGGCTGATCTGCTATCTGAGGGAACGCAAGGCCTTCGGCGCGCCGATTGCGAGCTTTCAGGCAATACAACACCGGCTGGTGGAGCTGTTCGTGTTTGAAGTCAAGGCTCGCGCTGTGGTCATGAAGGCCGCGCGCGCCTTGGCAGCCGGCGACGTCCAGGGCGTCGTGTTGGCGACCGTGGCCCACGCCTTCGTTGCCGCCGAGGCGACCGCGGCCGTGGACGAGTGCATGCAGCTGTCCGGCGGGATCGGTTTCACATGGGAGTACCCCCTGCATCACGAACTGCGACGGGTCTTCACGAATGGCCGCCTGATCGGCACGGCCCGCACAAGCCGGGCGCGGCTCGCCGAGGTGTCGGGCTGGTGAGTGATTTCGCCGGCCGGCCGAGCACAGAAGAGTTGGCGGCCTTCAGGAATCGGGTCAGGACGCACATCGCCGAGCACGCGCCACCCTTCGAAGCGCGCGAAGGGCATCGGGCACCGGGGAATGCCGAGCAGGAGGCTCACCTGCGCGCCTGGTTCGCTGGGTTGTTCGACGCCGGCTTCATCGGCGCGGACTGGCCCGTCGAGCATGGCGGCCGCCCGGATCATCATCCCCTGCATGACCGCATCGTCAGCGAGGAGATCCTGCGCGCCCGGGCACCGCGCCCAGTCGAGCAGGTGAATCTCGCCGCTCATGTATTGCTGCACTTCGGCTCCCAGGAACAGCAGCGCATGCTGCTGCCGAAGATCAGACGGGGCGAGCACGTGTGGTGCCAGCTGTTGAGCGAGCCCGACGCCGGCAGCGACATCGCCGGAGTCCGCAGTCGCGGCGTCCGCCAGGCTGACGGCAGTTGGGTCCTGGACGGGCAGAAGACGTGGATCACCGATGGACACTGGGCGGACATGGGCCTGGCGCTGATTCGTACAGATCCGGCCTCGTCGCGCCACCACGGCCTGTCAATCTTCGCCGTGCCGCTGTCCACGCCGGGAGTAGAGGTCCGGCCGATACGCACCGTCGGCGGCGCGATCGAGGTCAACGAGGTCTTCCTGACCGGCGTGGTGCTTGAAGCGAACAGCCTCATCGGTGAAATCGGGCAGGGCTGGTCGATCATCATGGCCGGCCTGGATTTCGAGCGATTCGGCATCGGCGGCAACGTCATCCTGCTCGAGCTGTTGATCGACGACCTGGTGACGGTGGCGAGCAATGCGGAGCTCGACGGCGTACCGGCGCTGCAGCACACCGACATCCGGCAAGCCGTCGCCGGGCTGGTTGTCGAGGTCGAAGTGGCCAAGGCGTTCATCGACGACCATGTGGAACGGCTGATCGTGGGTGCGGATCAGCCCGGTGACGGCTCGGTCGCGAAACTGAGCTTCGCCGAGACGTACCACCGCGTCGCGGCGTATGGTGCCGAACTGGCCGCCACGGCAGGGGATTCGGGCTCGGACGACGCGCACGTCCAGCAAGCCAAAGAACGTCTGCGAGAATGCTGGTTGTGGTCACGGGCTTATACGATCTCGGGCGGGAGCTCAGAGATGATGCGTAATATCCTGGCGAAGCGCCGGCTGCTGTTACCGAGCGGGTGAGCATGCCAGAAGCCGCCGAGACGTTCTGGGGTCTCGTCGATGCGGTAGCCGAAACACATCCGCACCGAGTGGTGCTCTGCGACGACTACGGTCGCAGTCTCACCTGCGTCCAACTCCGGGACGAGGCGCTGCGGACCGCCGCGGCGCTGGCGCAGTCCGGGGTGAGGGCAGGCACCGTGGTGTCCTGGCAGCTACCGACCACGCTGGAAACCATGATGGTGATGGTGGCGCTTGCGCGATTGGGTGCAGTGCAGAACCCCATCCTCCCGATCTGGCGTGAGAGCGAAGTCCGGTTCGTCACCGAACAACTCGCGACCGAAGTGTTGATCGTTCCCGGCCGCTGGCGCGGATTCGACCACACCGCGCTCGCGCATGCGGTAGCGGACGGACGGGCGATGTCGGTAGTGGTCATCGACCACGACGCGCCGGCCACCGGCCGGCTTCGGTTACCTGACGGCGACCCCGCCGCGCTCCCGGACCCTCCTGCCTCCGCGGAAGACCCGCGCTGGATCTACTACTCCTCGGGTACCACGGCCGCGCCGAAAGGCGCTCGCCACTGCGATCGTTCGGTGATCGCCGGTTCTGCCGGGGTGGTCGGCATCGTGGGGATGTCCAGCAGCGATGTCAACCCGATTCCCTTTCCCATTTCTCATATCGGCGGTGCCGCCATGTTGGCGGCCAGCCTGCGTACCGGAATGCGATTGGTGCTGTTCGATTTCTTCGACCCCGCGTCCACGCCGCAGGCGGTGGCGGCGCACCGCCCCACGCTATTGGGCACGGCGACCCCCTTTTTCGTCGCTTACATGGCGGCGCAACGGGCGCACGGGGCCGAACCGCTCTATCCCGATCTGCGCGGCTGCGTAGGCGGGGGCGCGCCGATCACCGCGGAGCTGGGCAGGCAGGTGCGTGAAACGTTCTGCGTGAACGGCGTCGCCAACTCTTGGGGCCTGACCGAGTTCCCGGTCGCGACATCGCAAACACCCGAGGCCGCCCCCGACCTGCTCGACCGCACGGTCGGGCGCCCCGTTGCCGGCGTCTCGGTACGGGTCGTCGATGACAACGGGAGCGAGGTCGCCGTCGGCGCGGAGGGTGAACTCCGCCTCAAGGGACCCCAATGTTTCCTCGGATATGTCGACGCCTCGCTGGACGCCGCGGCATTCGATGCCGACGGGTGGTTCCGCAGCGGAGACCGGGGACGCATCGACGCCGACGGCAACGTCATCATCACCGGCCGGATCAAGGACGCGATAATCCGCAACGCCGAGAACATCTCGGCCCTCGAAATCGAGGGTGCGTTGGCCACCCATCCCGCGGTCGCCGATGTCGCAGTGATCGGGGTGCCCGATCCTCGCACCGGAGAACGGGTTTGCGCCGTCGTGGTCGCGCAGCCCGGCAGCGACGTCACGCTCGGCGTGCTGGCCGAGCATTGTCAGGCTCAGGGGTTGAGTCACCACAAATTCCCGGAGCGACTCGAGGTCGTGCCGGCATTGCCGCGCAACCTGACCGGCAAGGTCTTGAAGAACGAATTGCGTTCGCGCTTCTCGTAGCCGAGCCGGCATCTCGTCATACGCCGATGAGTTCCTTCAGGTTGCCTCCCATGACCCGTGCGGTGGTGTCGGGCGGGAGCTCCTCGAGCTCTCGCACGAATTCCGCGGGCTCGGCGAGACCTTCCGGGTGGGGGTAGTCGGACCCGAACATCACCCGATCCGCGCCAAGTATGTCGATGAGGTGGGACATGTCCTCTTCGTGGAAGGGATTGACCCAAACATGCCTACGGAACACGTCACACGGATGCTCGCTGAAATCGCGCGGTTTCTTGCGGTACACCCGATCGAAGACCTCCATCAGCCGCTGCGCCCAGGAACCACCGTTCTCGACGACGCCGATACGCAAACCGGGGAAGCGCTCGAACACACCGTGCGCGATGAACGCGGCGAGCGTATCGAAGATGTGGCGGCTCTCTTCGTAGATGAAGCCGCGGAACTTCGTCAATTGGAAACCCTGAAATTCATCACCGCCTTCCCAGTCATTCAGGTAGCGGTCGTAACCGGCGTCGGAATTGTGCATCTGCACCGCGATGCCCGAGGCCTCGACGAGACGCCAGAAGTCGTCGAATTCGGGAAGTGCGGGCGAGCGCGAGGTGCCGTCTTCACGCGGTACCGGCGCGGGTCTGATCAACACGGTCTTGGCGCCGTTGTCCAGACACCATTCGAGCTCCTTGACGCCCTTGGCCGGATCGTTGAGAGAGATTGCGGGAACGGCGAATATCCGGTTCTGGTAGTTGAATGTCCAGTCATCGAGCAGCCAGCGGTTGAAGGCATGGGTGATGGCGTGCGTGAGTTCGGTGTCCGATTTCGTCCGTTCCTCGAGCATGCCTGCTGTCGTAGGGAACATCACCGCACCGTCGACGCCTTGGCGGTCCATCAACGCCAGCCGGAGGTCAGGGCGCCGGAACTCGTCGGGGCAACGGATCGGGTCAGCGAGTTCCCGCAGCGTCTTGCCTTCCGGGTTGATCCCCCGGTAGTAGTCTGCCCACGCGCCGGGGGTGGGAATGACCTCGTAGGTCGGGTTCGGAATGCACTCGGTGACCACACCGAGGATTTGTAGCTTCGTGCGCCCCTTGACCTCAACGAACTTCAGCGCTTCGGAGTACTGCTCCGGGAGGTAGCGGGTGTAGGCGTCGATGGTCTCGTACATATGGTTGTCGGCATCCCAGACCTCGAGTGCTTGTTCATCCGCCACGGTCGACTCCTCCGGTCAGTGCAACGGACATAACTATATCCGAATACGAGAACCGACATTTCCAGGCGGTGGGTCAGAGGCTGGTGTAGTGACCGCCGTCGACACCCAGCGTCTGACCGGTGATGTACCGCGCCGCGGGGCCAATCAGAAAGGCGACCGCCGGTCCGATGTCATGTTCTGGATCTCCGATTCGCCCCAGCGGAATCCGGCGCGAAACCCGTTCTTCCATTGCGGGTTCGGCTCTGATCGCCGCCGTCAGCGCGGGTGAATACGCCAGGGGAGAGACGGCGTTCACGGTGATGAGGTGCGGAGCCCATTCCCGCGCGAGACTTTTGGCGAAGCCGCGCAGCGCGCCCTTCATCGTGGCGTAAAGGGGAAGCGTCGCGCTGCCCTCGATGCCGGCCGGCGAGGTCATGACCAGGAAGGTTCCGCCTTGCTTTCGCAGGGCTTTGAAAGCCGACGTAGCGCAGTGCTGCGCGCCGCGCAGCGACACGGCGAAGTGTTGCTCCCAAAAAGTTCGGTCGACCTCCTCCAGCTGATGCGGCTGGCTGGACAGATTGCTGGTGGCGTTGTGCACCACGGCGTCGAGGCGGCCGGTCGTGGCGACCGCAGCAGCTACAGCGTCGGTGACCGCCGCACCATCGGTAACGTCGCAGCGAGCCCAGGTCGCAGTGTGTCCGCGGGCCGAAATCTGCTCAACCGTGGCGAGTCCCGTCTCAGACCGGGTGGCGACGATCACATGAGCACCTTCCGAGGCCAAGGCCAACGCGATGCCTCGGCCGACACCGCCGCCCGATCCGGTCACCAGGGCCGTCAGGCCGGAGAGAGTCACGGCAGCATCATCGATCCGCCATCGACGATGATCGTTTCTCCGATGAGGTGGTCGAGGTGTGGCTGGAGCAGGAACTTCAACGCCTCTACCACCGAACGCAGAACGGAGTCGTTCACGACGGCGGGAGCGGACAAGTGGCTTGCGGCGCCGGCCAGTTCGGGCGCGAACAGGTGCAGGGGTGCCGCGACGGCGTTGACGGCAACACCTTGCGACGCCCACTGGCGCGCCGCCGATTTCGCCATCGCGCGGATACCCTCGATGGCGGTCGTGTAAGCCACCAGTTGGGTGGCGCCGGCAATGCCGATCGTCGGTAACACCAAGACGATGCGCCCCCGGGCGTGCCGCACCGACAGCCGGGCCTGTTGCAGCGTAGTGAGCGTGTGCCACATCGTTGCATCGACGATGTGATCCCAGCCGTCCGTTCCGAGGGTGGTGAGTAGCCCGGCCTCGGGATCCGCACCGACGACTATGACAACCCCGTCGGCCTGGGGCAGATGCTCCCGGTTGGAGTCTGCGACGGACCCCTGCAGGCTGGCGGCCAGTGCCGCAGGAAGTTCGCCTCGCGGTGTTACGACGACCGTTGTGGCGGACATGTCAGGGGCGCGGATTTGCTGACTGTTTGGCGACACGTTCGTCGTGGATTCTCACCAACTCCCGGAAACCGATGCGCTGATACCGCGGTTTGGGCTGTACGCCCCACTCGTCGCGGGCTGTTCGTTGGCCGGCGGCTTCCGGTGGGCCGCCGAACGGGGGCCCACCCATCGGGTAGGGCTGGTGGCATTCGAGTGAGTCGTCGGAGAAGCGTACCTTCAGCAGCTCACTGCAGATCTCGGTCAGGGACAGCGTGGGCCAGCCGTACCAGACAGCCATCACCGGAACCGTCATCGAGCCTTCGATGACCAATCCGAAGAGACAGATATACAAGCCTCGCCTGAGCCACTTGTGCATCCGTGCCCAGGTGGATGTCGTGCCGATCGGCAGTGTTGCGGCCGGAGCCGTTGATTCCAAGGTGTTTTCAGGCACAGCGGCCCTTCCTCGTTGGTCGGAGGCTAGTCGGTGAAGATCTCCCGGTTGACGGTATGCAGGTATGGGATGGCCAGGAAGGGTGTGATGTAGAAGATGTTGAACGCCCACCAGCCGAATACGGGCAGGCCAACGCCCGCATATCTGACGTCCGCGTACATCGTCATGTTGAAGATGTAGCCGGTCCACAGGACGATCCCGAACCAGCAGGTGACGATCAGCCACTGGTGTCCCCAGCGCTTCATCTGCAGAAACGCGATGGCGGCGGCAATCCGCATCGGGAATGCGATCAGGACGCACACCATGACCCAAGCCTTCTCGCCGGGTGCGCTGGCACCGCCGATCCAAAGTTCGTTGTAGTGCCAGAAGTATCCGGCATCGATCAGGTTGCCCCAGGCGGTGAACACGGTTCGGGTGATCAGGGCGTGGTTGGCGAACAGGTCCAGCGCCCATCCGATGCTGTTGAGGGCGGCGTCCAGAATGACGACGTATCCGATAAGGGTGACCATCGTCGGGCGAACGGAAAGTCCGTCGCGCTGTGCCTTCCGCAACAAGAAAAGTCCGCGGCTGAACACGATTAGGCCAATGGCGCCGAGGACCAGCGTGCCCATCAGAGCGGTGCCCGCGATCAACCATCGGTCGGCTCGGCGTTGCGTCTGCCGGGTCTGATCCTCGTGTTGGTCAATGGCCGGCGACGGACTCAGCGTCATGATCGACTACCAATCCCTGGTCAGGTACATCTGGACTTGGATGGCGAACATCGCGATGAGCATGCCGTAGATGAAAATCTGGAAGGCGATGAGACCGCGTCTGCGCCGTCGATCTTGATCGTCCATGTCCCTGGCCTCATTATCGGTGAAAGAGATTGTGTCGCAGATAGTTCAAAACGTGCCGATGTTCCCCAGCATCCAGTAGAAGAAGGCGACCAGTCCGCACATGACCGCCCATGTCACTGCCATACGGGCCAGCTCCTGCCACATGATCGACACCTCCTGCGTGGAAAGCCCGATTGCCATGTGAGAATAACATCACTCTCGATAATGAGAGTAATAGTTCTCAACCAAGAGGGCACGGTGGGTGAGTGGTTAAGGTTCTGGTGACCGGTGCGTTCGGCTTGGTGGGTACCGAGACGGTAGCGCGACTGCACGAGCGGGGCGTCGCCGTAGTGGCCACCGATCTGTGCACGCCCGGCAATCAGAAGGCTGCGCGCCGCCTACCGGGGGACGTCGATGTGCGCTGGGCGGATCTCACCGACTGCGAACAGGTCGCGGCCCTGCTCACAGCGGTAGCGCCGCAAGTGATCGTTCATCTTGCCGCCGTCATTCCCACCGCGAGCTATTTGAACTCTGCACTGGCCCAGCGCGTCAACGTCGATGCCACGCGATCCCTGCTGACGGCCGCCGAACAGATGGCGCACCGACCGCGCTTCGTCTACGCGTCAAGCGTCGCGGTCCATGGTCCGCGCAACCCGCACCGGAACGAATTGCTCCGCGCCGACTCGCCGCTTCAGCCGGTCGAGTCCTACGGCGCCCAAAAGCTCGAGGCGGAGCGGTCGGTGCGCGCCTCGCAAGTGGACTGGGTGGTACTGCGTCTCGGCGCGGTCGTCAGTACCCGGTTGCAGTCCCTGCCGATCAACGGCGACGTGCTGTTCCTGGAGTGGTCGGCACCCTCGGACGGCCGCATCAACACCGTCGATTCGCGTGATGCGGCCAGCGCCTTTGCGGCTGCCGCAACCTCGGACATCAGCGGGGAGATATTCATGATCGGTGGCGATGCAAGCCACCGGCACTTGCAAGGCGAAATGGGGCCGGCGATGGCGGACGCCATCGGTCTGGCCAACTGCTATCCGGCGGGCCGGCCGGGCGATCCGGAAGACGACCGCGCGTGGTTTGTCTGCGACTGGATGGACACCGCGCGGGCACAGGAGGTGCTTGGCTTTCAAAACCATTCTTGGCCGAGCGCGCTGCAGGAAATCCGTGCGGGCGTCGGCAAATGGCGGTTCGTGTTGGCGGCACTGCGGCCTATCGTCCGGCCGATACTGAAACGGCGGATGCCTTACCGAGGCCTGCCCGGTGTGTACGCCGACCCCTGGACGCTGGCATTCCGGCGGTGGCCCGGCGCTCAGCTCAAGATTGCGCCATGACTCACTGAGTTGCCAGCACCGCCAACTCGCGCTTGACCACCTTGCCGACATCGTTGCGCGGCAATCGATCCACGAACACTATGCGCACCGGGACGCGGTAGGGCGTCAATCGTTCGCGGCACCAAGCCACGAGTTCGGATTCGGTGAGTCCTGGGTCGTTACGCACCACAAATGCCCAGGGCACCTCGCCGAGCCGTTCGTCGGGAACCCCGACCACAGCCGCCTCGCGCACCCCATTCGCGCCGGCGAGCACGTCTTCTACCGCACCGGGAAAGACCTTGAGCCCACCGCGATTGATCATGTCCGACACCCGGCCGTCCAGCCACAGGAAACCGTCGTCGTCAAACCAGCCAAGGTCGCCGGTGTGGAACCAACCGTCGTCGGTCAACCGGTCGAGGAAGCCAGGATCGATCTGGCGGGCCGCGGTGGTCGGCGTGCGTACCAGCACCTCGTCGTCGGCGACCGTCACGTCTATGCCGGGCAGTGGGCGCCCGACGGAACCCAGCTTGATTTCGCCCCATTCGCGCGCATCCGCCGCCGACCAGCCGACCACTTCCCCGCCCAGTTCGGTTTGGCCGTAGGAGTTGAGCACCGTCACGCCGAATTTGTCGCGGAAGCGGCGAGCGTGCGCGGGTGATAGCGGGGCGGTGATCGACCGGACGATCTTCAGTGGGGACAGGTCGGTGACTTCGTCGTCATGTAACACCATCGTCAATGCTGCGGGCGGCAGCACGGTGGAGCGCAACCGATAGCGCTTCACCATTGCGGCGAAATCCGTTGCGGCGAACCGTTCCATCAGCACCACACCCGAACCCGCCCGGAATGCGAACAGCACCTGGTAGATCCCAGCCCACAGAGACAGTGACAGCGGTACCAGGTTCGGCATCGGCGGCCGCCTTTCGTGGTCCGGCAACGGTCTGGCACCGCGGAGTTTCTCCAGTAGGCGGTCGATCAGGTCGAGTACGGTGCCGTGCCGCAGCGGCACCGGCTTCGGCGCACCGGTGGTTCCGGAGGTGAACTGCAGCAGGGCGACGTCGGAGTCGTATTGGCGCAGATCGGTCGGGTGCCGGCCGGTGCAGGTCACCGACCACCCAAAGTCGGCGCCGGTGAGCAGCGTCAGGCCGGATCCCGAGAAGCGTTGCGTGAGTTCGGGGGTTGTGATGACGGCGCGCGGCCGCAGGGTACGCAGCTGGGCGGTGAGTTCCTCATCGGCGGCCCGCGGGTTGAGCGGGGTGTACACCCCGCCGGCGCGCCAAGTGCCGAACAGGGCGGCGACGGTGATCGCGTCGTTGGGCAGCATGGCAGCGACCACCTGACCGGGCCTCAAACCAGAGTCGGCCAGCAGTTCACCGAGCCGTGCGGCGCTGGTGGCCAGGTCGACGCCGGACACGTCGGTGGCCAACGTGTGCACCGCTATGTCGGGAAGGCCGTCGAGCAACTCTGCCAGGTTCACGAATCACTCACCAACGGTTGCCATTCCGGCGGCCTCTTGTCCGCAAACGCCAGTGGGCCCTCGTTCTGGTCCGGGTGGCCCCACATCGATGTCAGATGCTTGGCACCGGCGCGGCAGGCATCCGTCAGGCCGTACTCCAGCGCACCCCACAACGCCCGTTTGGTAGCCCGCATCGCCGCGGGTGAATTCCTGGCGATCTTCTCGGCGAGGGCCTGCGCCGCGTCGCGCAGCCGCTCGGGCGGGTCGACAACCTCGCTGATCATGCCGAGTTCATACGCACGCTGAGCGGTCAACCGTTCATGGCTGCCGACAAGTGCCATCCGCAGCACGGCCTCGGCCGGCATCTTGCGCATCAGGGCGATCGTTTCCAGCGCAGAGACCTGACCGATGGACACGTGCGGGTCGACGAACGTGGCATCCGCGGCGGCAATCACCACATCGGCGTCGGCGACCCAGTGCAGGCCGCCGCCCGCACAGACGCCGTTGACCGCCGTGATCACGGGTTTCCCGACATTGCAGTGCCAGGCGGTGAGTTTCAAATCGAGAGTGCGCATGGTCTCCTGGAACTGCAGCACCGCTTCGCCGTCGAGTTCCTCGACGTCCGCGCCGACCTGAAAGGCGCGCCCGTTGCCGGTATGGACGATCACGCGGACCTCGGGATCGGCGTCCAGTTGCCGCCACGCCCTTGGGAATTCGTTGCGCATCACGGCGTCGTACGCGTTGAGCCGGTCCGGCCGGTTGTTGATGATCCAGCCGACCGGTCCGCGCCGCTCGACGATCAGCCGTTGAAAATTCATAGGACCTCCAGTGCATCCGGGGCCGGGTGCCAGTGCGGAATCCTTTTGTCGCGAAACGCCCGGACACCCTCGGCATGGTCGGGATGGTTGCGCAATCGCCAGATCTCCTCGGCGGCCTCACCGCGGGCCTGGGTGAGGCCGACTTCCAGAGACCGCCACAGCGCTTGCTTGGTGGCGCGCATCGCTGTAGGGGAATTCAAAGCGACGACCCCGGCCAAGCGCGCGGCTGCATTCCGCAACTGGTCGGCGGGGACAACTTCGGACAGGATTCCCAACTCGTAGGCGCGCTGGGCCGAGATGCGCTCACCGGTACCGCTCAGTGCCATTCGGATAATCGCCTCCATCGGCGACCTTCGCAACAGGGTGATTGCCTCGTAAGCCACCGCCTGACCCACCGAGACATGCGGGTCGACGAAAGACGCCGACTCGGTGGCGATGACAATATCGGCGTCGGCGACCAGGTGCAGTCCGCCACCGGCGCACACGCCGTTGACCGCCGCGATCACCGGCTTCCACACCTGGCAGTGCCAGGACGAAATCTTCAGCGTGGCGTCCCTCGTTCGCCGCGAATGCCGGCGCATCGCTGTTTTGTCCCGGGCAACCTGGACGACGTCCATGCCCGTGCAGAACGCCTTACCGTTGGCGGTATTGACGATCACCCGGACCGCGGGGTCGGCATCGAGGTCGGCCCATGCCGCCTCGAGTTCATCGAGCATCAGTGCATCGAAGGCGTTGCCGGCCTCGGGTCGATTCAAGATCAGCCATCCGATGCCGTGTGATTTTTCCACTATCAGCCGCTGGTAGGTGCTCACGAGCGTGGAATATCCTTCCACGGTCGGCCCTTCCACGGGTCCGGCTCCCTGGGCAGACCGAGTACGCGTTCGCCGAGGATGTTCTTGTTGATGTCGGTAGTGCCTCCTTCGGTCGCGTTGGCGAGGCTGCGCAGCATGCCGTGCACCTCGGGCGGCAATGCATCCGGATCATCGGTGGCCGGCCACGCGACGGCGTTCGTACCCAACAAATCGACCATCACGTCCTGGATCTGCTGGTTGAGCGTGGCTTGGTGCACCTTGCCGATCGAGGAGGCGGCGCCGGGGGACTGGCCGGCCGAAAGTGCGGAACGCACACGGGCATTGGTCCAGCCGCGGATCTGCTCTTGGGCCCACAGGCGGATGATCTTGGCCCGGATGACGGGATCCTCCCATCGGCCCGTCTCCTTGGCCAGGGTGATGAGACGTTCGGCGCTGGAGCCGCCGAGCCGTCCCATGCCGCCCGAGCCTGACCCCGACCCCGACACCATCTGCCGTTCACTGGAAAGCGTCGACGCGCTGACCCGCCAGCCGTCGTTGAGGTCGCCCACGCGGTGCGCATCCGGAACGCGTGCACCGTCCAGGAAGACCTCGTTGAATTCGCTCTCGCCGGTGATCTGCCGCAAGGGCCGCACCTGCACACCGGTTTGGTGCATGTCGAGCAGAAAGTAGGTGAGGCCCTTGTGTTTTGGCTGCTGCGGGTCGGTGCGGGCAAGCAAGATCGCGAAGTCGGCCTCATCGGCCCAGGTGGTCCAGACCTTCTGTCCGGTTATCACCCAGTCGGCACCGTCGGGCACAGCTCGGGTGGCCAGCGAGGCAAGATCGGAGCCTGCGCCGGGCTCGCTGAACAGCTGGCACCACTTCTCCTCGTTGCGGACTATCGGCGGCAGGAATCGACGCCGCTGCTCTTCGGTGCCGTGGCTGAAGAGCGCGGCAGCGGTGTTGTTCAGGCCCAACGGGTTGAGCCGGTTGAGGCGCAGTGGGCGCAGTACGTCTTCGATGGCTCGAGCCGCTGCCTCGCTGATGCCTAGTCCACCGTATTCCGGTGCCCAGGTCGGAGCGACCAGGCCCGATCGTGCGAAAGTCGGGTACCACTGCCGATATTCCGCGGCGCTGCGGACCGACCTCAGGGCGCTGGGTCCGGCGGCGGCCGCGGTGCGCCACGCCTCGGGCACTTCGTTTGCGACCCACCGCTCGACGGCCGTGACGACCTCGGCGACGGTGTGGGCGTGGGTCACCGGGAGCCGCGTCATCGGCCCTGAAACTTTGCGTCGCGTTTCTCTCGGAAGGCGGCCATGCCCTCGCGAAAGTCCTCGCTGCGACTGGACAATTCGAGCGCCATGGCTTCGTTCTGCAGATGGCGGTCCAGGTCGAGCCCGTTGCCGCTCTGCAGGAGCCATTTGGTCAGTCCCAAAGCGACGGTGGGCGCGTCACCCAGCCGTGAAACGAGTTCGTCCGCAGCGCATTCCAACTGGCCTTCCGGGACTGCCCGGTGAATGATGCCCCAGTCCGCCGCGGTCGCGCCGGAGATCTCCTGCCCTAGCATGAGCAATTGGCGGGTGCGGACCATGCCGATCAACCGGGGCAGCAGCCAGGCCGCACCGCTGTCCGGCGTAAACCCGCGCGCCATGAAAGGCTCCCAGAAGCGGGCATCCGCGGCGGCGACGCAGAAGTCGGCGGCCAGGGCGATGTGGAAGCCGAGGCCCGCCGTCCAGCCGCGCACTACGGCCACGATCGGCACCTGGGTTTCCAGCATCACCGGGATCAGCCGGTTGGCTTTGTTCGGCAGCCGGCGTTGGGTGCTGCCCACTCTCGGCTTACGGTCGGATTTCGAGTTATTGGCGATCAGGTCGGAGCCGGCGCAGAAGTCGGGGCCCGCGGTGTCAACGCGGATGACCCGCACCGACTCGTCGGTCCCGGCAGCCGCAATGTGCTCGATCATCGCGTCGAGCATGGTGTCGTCGACGGCGTTTCGACGATCGGCACGATCCAGCGTCAGCCGCAGGAGAACTCCGCGTTGTGCGGCTTGCAGTCCGGGTACGCTTTGATACTTCATGCGGTCATCGCCCGGCGAATTGCGCTGATACCGCGGCCAACAGGTCCGCCAGGTCGGTGGCGCCGCCGGGTGGGTCGGGCAGGCGGACGGGTCCGCGCCGGCGACTCGGCAGCAGGATCGTGGCGTGTCCCGGCGTGGTGACCTGGTCACGGTGATTGGTGGCGGCGAGATCGAGATCGACCGCGGGGCGCTCGCCCTCGGCGAGATATTTGCGCACGACCGTTCCGGTGATGGTGTGCACGTCGCCCACGTAATTGAAGAGGCGGAATTCGCAATCCAGTTTCCACAGCCACGCGTCGTCACCCATCCAGTCGGTGCAGAGGTGGATCAACCAGGTTTCCCGCATGCGGCCGTAGTCAAAAGTATTGGGGTTTCCTGCGTTTCGGGCCGCACCCGGTTCCCAATGCACCCGCTGCTGGACGTCCGGCACGCCCTGCTCGTCCAGGGTGTAGAAGCGTGGGATGCGCTGACGGTTGCGCCACGCCAGGCGCAGAGGCCGAACACCGTACAGTCCCATGCCCATACCAACGTGCCAGCAGACCATGTCGGTAACCGTGAGCGGCCCTTTGGTCAGCGGACCGACCTCGTCGCCCTCCTCGACGTCCTCCCACCAGCGCGGGTCCGCGCCGCGCACCGTCTCGCGCGCATACCGTTCGTCAAGCTCGGCGATTTCCTCGTCTGTCCACGTCTTGGGCTCAACGGCGTCGTACTTCTTGCGACCGCGCGCCTTGCTCCGTTCGGTGCGGATCATGTTGCGGTATTGCCCGCCCAGGATGGTGCCCTCGTCGTCACGGAAGACCTGTGCCGACCACTCGTGGATGGCGCGGTCGGCGAACTCACTGGGCTTGTCCAGCGCGGCCACCAACGCGTTTCGCCGAAACACCCGGTGGTTGGCGCGCAACGGCGCCCACCACTCCCGTGCCGATGACGCATAGAACGCATGCACGCCACGCAGCGGATCCCCCTTGGTCAGGGCACGATCCTTTTCGGACAGCGTTGTGACCTCGTCTTCCCCGATCAGCGTGTCGCCGCCGACCAGGGCCGGCGGTGCGATCGCCTCGCCCCAGACGGACTTGGCCGCGTATTCCGGATCGCACCAAAGCGGATTGGCGTCGCCATAGCTTTCGGCGACATGGCGAAACGCATCCTCATTGGGACGAAAATAGTGGGGCGGCTGCGGGTGTGGGACGGCAATACCGATGGTGGCCCGCAATCTGGCCAATCCCTCATCGGTGATCCGGCCGGTCTCGGCCATTCCGATTGCCTCCTCGTGTTGGCCCACTTGGTAGCCGGACTCGCAGCCAGACCGAGTGGAAATTAAGATACCCGAAAAACGGAAACGCCGTTAACGCAGGGGTAGAGGCAGATGGCTGAAGAAAGCTCCGACATCGAGTTGACGATCGGTGACGATGCCGTGGCGCGGGTGAAGATTGATCGTGCTGAGGTCGGAAACTCGTTGTCTCCGTTGGCGCGCGACGCCCTCACCGAGGCCTTCCTGCGAGCAAACGATGATCCAGCCGTGCGCGCAGTGTTACTCACCGCCGCCGGTACCCGGCATTTCTGCGCCGGGGCGGGACTGGCGGGTCCGGAGTCGCCCGCGCGTGAGAAACGTCCCGGCGACGTGGCGCGGATGCTGCAGCAGGGTTGGCAACGCCTGGTGGCCGCCGTGCTGGACTGTGACAAGCCCGTGGTGGCGGCGGTCAAGGGTGTGGCCGCCGGGGCGGGCGGGAGCCTGCTGCTGGCCTGTGACCTGGTCGTCATGTCCACCGAAGCGACACTTGTCGAGGCGTTCGTCCATCGCGGCATCCTGCCGGATTCCGGGGCGGTACACCTGCTGACCAGGATTGTGGGTCTGCGCAAGGCAACGGAGTTGTTGATGCTGGGCGAACCCGTGGACGCCGCGTCCTGCGAGCGGCTCGGCCTGGTGAACCGGGTGGTCGGCCTCGACGAAACCGACGCGGTCGCCGAGGAATTGGCCTTGCGGCTGGCGGCGGGCCCGACCGTGATGTTGGGTCTGACCAAGCGACTGCTGGCTGTTTCATCGGAGTCCGGCCGCGACCGGGCGTTCGAGCAGGAGGCCTGGGCCCAGGAAGCCGTGTCGCGCACCGCGGACCTGCAGGAAGGACTGTCGTCATTCGCCGAGCGCCGCAAGCCCCGCTTCCGCGGCCACTAGCCCGGTACGTCAACCTCTCGCCGGGCCGCCGCGGATGGTGAAGTCCGCGGCGTCGTCGATGTCGTCGATAGCCTCGGCGACCTTCTCCGCGGAAAGCGCGGTGTCCTCGATTCCCTTGGTGACTCCGATGAACACCCGAGACACCTTGCCCGCACCCACCGAGTAGATGTGTGCGGTGCGGTCGCAACGGCGGTGCGCCAGGTAGATCACCACCGGAGTCACGAGTTCGGGATCCATGACCTTGCCTGCCTCGCCCATGATCTTCTCCGTCATGCGGGTTCGGGCGATGGGCGCAATGGCATTGACCGCGATGCCGTTACGGGCGCCCTCGATGGCGAGTACGTGCATCATGCCGACCAAACCCATCTTGGCGGCACCGTAATTCGCCTGGCCGAAATTACCGAAGAGCCCAGTACCCGAGGTTGTCTGCACGATCCGGCCGTAATTCTGCTCCCGCATGATCGGCCACACCGCTCGGGTCACATGGAAGGCGCCGGTGAGGTGCACGGCGATGACGGCATCGACTTGATCGGCGGTCATGTTCTTGAAGGCCGCGTCGCGCAGGATCCCGGCATTGTTCACCAGTACGTCGACCCGGCCGAACGCCTGCATCGCCGCGTCGACGACCGCGGCGCCGCCCTGTTCGGTGGCCACCGAATCGCCGTTGGCGATCGCGGTGCCACCGGCGGCGGTGATTTCGTCCACGACCGCTTGCGCCGCCGAGGTCGAAGCCCCTGTACCGTCCACCGCGCTGCCCAGGTCGTTGACCACGACCCGAGCGCCGCGGCGCGCCAGTTCCAAAGCGTGGCAGCGGCCCAGCCCGCCGCCGGCACCGGTGACAATGGCGACCTGATCGTCGAAAGTCATTGATGACATGGATGAGAGGTTACATTTGCTCAATCGAGAACAGTCATTTGCATCGGAGGGGCTCATGAGCGGCCCGGCGGAGATGCTTCGGCAGGCCCGCCGCCGCGCCGAGTCGTTGCGGCCCCGCTACCGGGCGGCCGGCTACTGGTCGGCGGAGCCCTTCGACGCCGTCCGGTCCGCCGCGGAGCGGTATCCGAGCAGGGTCGCGGTGCGGGTTCGGGGTGCCGAGCTCACCTACGCCGAGCTCGATGCCCGCATCGACACGGCCGCGCAGGCGACGCTTGACGCGGGTGTGGTGCCGGAGGACCCGATACTGCTGGTGGTCGGCAATGACGTGGATTCGGTCGTGGCTGTGCACGCCGCGTTGCGGATCGACGCGGTGGTGTTACTGGTGCCGCGTAGCGCCGGGCCGGCCCAGGTGGCGGAGGTCATCTCGAACACCGGCATCGGGTACGGGTCGGCGCCGAACTGGCCGCCGATCGCCGGGCACGAGCTGTCCGGTCATTGTCGGTGGATCGAGGTGGGCAATGGCGAACCCGACCGCGTGCCGCGGTTGCGACCGGCGCGTGCGGCCGATGAGCCGTGTCTGGTGCTCTACACCTCGGGCACGACGTCACGGCCCAAGGGCGTCATCCACTCCCTCAGCACACTGGCGAAGGCATCGACCAACTACATTGCGGCGGCTGGACTTACGGACGACGACCGCATTTTTCTGATCAGCCCGCTGGCCTCGGTCACCGGAGTCGTGCAGGCGCTGTTCATCGCGCCCATGCTCGGGGTACCCGTTGTGCTGGAGGATCGCTTCAATCCCGCGGCGACATGTGACTTGCTGCTGGCTTCGGGGGCGACCTGGTACGGCGGACCCGACCGGCTGCTGGACCGGGTGCTCGACGAGGCGGTCGCGCGGGGAGCCGCCGTACCGCTGCGCGCGGTCTATCTCGGCGGCACCATGCTGGACCAGGGAATCGTGGCGCGCATCGAGGACGTTTTCGGTGTGCTGGTCATGCGCGCCTACGGGTCTTCGGAGGTGCCGGTAAGCACGTCGGGCCTGCGGGACGAGCCCAGGGCGGTGCGCCACGCCGACGACGGGGTGGCACTCGACGGCGTCGAGCTGCGGATCGGCTCGGCGGCGGAACCGACCGAGTGTTGCATCCGTGGGCCGCACGCTTTTCTGGGATACACCGATCGCGACAGCGATGCCGCGAGTCTGGACGGCCAGTGGTTCCGCACCGGTGACGTCGCCGAACTCAACGGCGGGCGCGTGCGGATCGTCGGCCGGATCAAGGACATCGTGATCCGCAATGGGATGAAGATCCCGGCCGCGGAGGTGGAAAACGCGGTGGCGCGGATCGAGGGGGTGCGCCAGTGCGCCGCCTATCCGGTCGCCGATGCCGCCACCGGCGAGCGACTGGCGGTGGCTGTCGTCGCCGATCGGAAACTCGAGATATCGCTCAACAGCGTCGCTGCGGCACTGATCTCACAGGGGTTGCCCAAATACAAGCTGCCCGAGGAGCTGGTGCTGTGGGACGAGCCGCTGCCCGTCAATGCCAACGGCAAGATCGAGCGCAAGAAACTCGACGCGGCCGCGGCGGGCCGGATCCGGCTGCTTGCCGAGCGGGTTTCCGCTAATCGATGACCGGATGGAAAACCGGGACGACGAATCCGTCCTCATCGGTGCGGAATCCAACCGCGAGTGGCAGGTCGGCGCGCAGGTCGTCGAAGTCGCAGTCCTCCACCACGGTCATCAGACGGGGTCCCTCCTCGAGGTCCACCATCGCCAGCACATAGGGCGTGCGCGCGTCGAACGGTGCCGCGTTCTGGTGCACCACGCTCCACGTGTAGAGGCGCGCCCGGCCGGTAGCCGGCGCCAGGTCGACGTCCTCGCTCCAGCAGTGCGGACAGAACGGCCGTACGTACAGCGACGCCTGACCGCAGGATCGGCAGGTGTTGAGCATCAGCTCGCGATCCTGCACCGCGGACCACCAGGCCTGGCTGTCGAGGTCGATGGTCGGGCGATCCGGCGCCGTCATGACTGTCTCCCGAGAATCATTGTGGCGCTGTGGGTGAAGAAACCACCCATGGCATGGACACACGCCAGCCTGGCGTCCGGGACCTGGCGTGCCGCGCAGTCGCCCCGCAACTGCCGGACCGCCTCCAC
Organism: Mycobacterium asiaticum; assembly: GCF_001673635.1. Lineage (GTDB taxonomy): Bacteria > Actinomycetota > Actinomycetes > Mycobacteriales > Mycobacteriaceae > Mycobacterium > Mycobacterium asiaticum_C. Next base: position 52,494 of record NZ_LZMH01000082.1, on the reverse strand, counting down.
CATCAGGAACATGCCCCGCATACCGGGATGGCAGCTGGCCAAGCCGCCGCCGTCGGTGTTGGTGGGTAGCGACCCACCGGGGCGCAGCGCGCCCGAGGCGATGAACGGTCCTCCCTCGCCCTTCGCGCAGAAGCCCAAATCCTCCACCGTCAGCAGGACCGTAGAAGTGAACGAGTCGTAAAGCTGGCACACATCGATATCGGCCGGGCTGACGCCGGCTTGCGCAAAGGCTCGCGGCCCCGACCGCATGGCCGGCGATGTGGTGAAGTCAGGCCACTGGTTCATGCTGACGTGCGACGTGGCATCGGCGGCGCCGAGGATCCAAATCGGTTCGCGTGCTGAGTCTTTCGCGACTCGCTCGCTGGCCAGCACCACGGCACCGCCACCGTCGGTGCGGAGGCAGACGTGTTTGGTGGTGAACGGATCGGCCAGCGTCGGTGCGGCCGCGACGTCGTCCACGGTGATGCGGTCGCGCTCGAATGCGTCCGCGTTCATCGCCGCCCACTCATGCGCCGCGACGGCGACTTCGGCCAGCTGCTCGGTGGTGGTGCCGTATTCGATCATGTGCCGCCGGGCCGCCATGGCGTACTTGGCGATGAGCGTCGCTCCGTAGGCCGCCTCGTACTGCAATGGGCCTCCGGTGCCCAGTGCAGCCGCCGATGCGCGGGTTCGACGCTTGACATCCGAACGTGCGGTCGATCCGTAGGTCAACAGGGCGGTGTCGATCTCGCCGTTCGCGATAGCCGTTGCCGCGTGCCCCGCCATGACCTCCCACGAAGACCCGCCGACGTTGGTCGCGTCGACCCAGGAGGGGCGCAACCCGAGGTACTCGCTGACTTCGACCGGGGGGAGCAGCGTTCCGTGTCCGCCGAAGCCGTCGATATCGTCCTTGCTCAGGCCCGCATCGGTGACCGCCCGGCGAGCGGCCTGGGCCATCAGAGCCATGGCGGTCTTGTCCGGAACCCGGCCGCAGTCGGAAAGCCCGACACCGACAATGGCGACGCGGTTGGACGGCATAGCTAATGGTTATCACATCCCGCCCGGCACGATAACGACCGTTCGCCAGAATATGGAAGCGAGATTCTCAGTGGGCTACGGTGAGCCAATGACGGGAACACTGCGGGAGGCGCTGCGGGGAGAAGCGCTGGTGCTGTGTCTGGCCCTGCAGAACTCGCGCACCCCCGATGTCCCTGCGGTTGCCGCGGCGTGCGGGTACGACGCGGTCTACGTCGACCTCGAGCACACATCGACATCCTTGGAGACCGCGCAACTGCTCTGTGTCAGCGCGCTGGGTGCCGGCATCTCCGGTCTGGTGCGGGTACCGTCGGCCGATGCCAGCTTTATTGCCCGTGCGCTCGACATTGGGGCGGTAGGAATCATTGTGCCCCATATTGATTCAGAGGAAGAGGCCCAGGCCGTGGTTCGCGCCGCACGCTTCCCCCCGGTTGGCCGCCGATCGATTTCCGGGCCGAATGCGGTCAGCGGATATGGGTCGAGGACTCCTGCGCAGCTGGTCGAGGTGCTCGAACGGCATACGGTCGTGGCGGTGATGATCGAAACGCCCGAGGGAGTGGCGGCTTGTGAATCGATTGCCTCGGTCGGCGGCATCGACATGATCCTGATCGGACCCAGTGACCTGACCGCGGAAATGGGCATTCATGGGCAGTATGAGAACGAGCATTTCCACCGTGCAGTAGAATCGGTCGCGGCGGCTTGTCGTAGGCACGGCGTGGCGCTCGGAGTGGCTGGAATCAAGTCCCTTGACCTGCTGAAACGTTTTGTAGGACTGGGACTGCGCTTCATCTCGGCGGGGACGGACGTCGGAATGGTGGCCGAAGCGGCCAGCACCCGTGCGCGGGCGCTTCGCGCACTCGACGCGCCGCGGTAGCCAGCAACGTCACAGGAGGATCGGATGCCGACCGCCATCTACACCGAGCAAGTCACCGACCCGATGGCTTGGACCGGCGCCGATGTCAGCAAGGAGGACTTCGTCTTCGACCTCTCGTCTGGCAATGTGGCTGCGCTGGAATCGATCCTGGCCAAGACCGCGGCGAAAGGCCGCGACGACATCACTCCCGAGGACGCTCGGCATCCAGACCTCGACGACGACCTTGCCCGGCTCTACCGGGAACTGATGTTCGGCAGGGGTCTTGCCTGCGTTCGCGGTTTCCCCGTCGCGCAGCACTCAATCGAAGAGCTCGAGCGCATCTATTGGGCGTTCTGCACCCATCTGGGATATCTGGTGTCCAACAACTCTTTCGGGCACCGCATGGTGCGGGTGCAGGAGGAGGTGCTGCCCGGGGGAGTGCAGCCGGCGCGCGGAACCAAGTCACGTGCGGAACTCGCCATGCACAACGATGCCGCCGACATCCTGTCGCTGCTGTGCGTATACCCGGCCGCCACTGGCGGCGAAAGCCAGTTCGCCAGCGGCCCGGCCGCACACAATCGGATACTTGCTGAGCGTCCGGATCTGCTAGGCGTGCTCTACCAGGGATTTCCTCATCATCGTCGCAGCGAGCAACCGGATGACCAGCCGGACGTAACCCCCTACGACGTGCCGGTGTTCTCACAGATCGATGGCCGGATCTGTATCAACTTCACCTACAGCAGCATCCTGCCGGCGATGAAGACGCTCGGTCGAGACTTCACTCCGGAACAGGCCGAGGCGGTGGAGTTGCTCCGCAGCGTACTCGTCGAACAGCAGGTCGAGTTTCGACTCGAATCCGGAGAAGCGGCCGTGGCCAACAACTTCGCGATGTGCCATTCCCGGTCCGACTTCGTCAGCAGCACCGACCCGAAGAAGACGCGGTGTTTCTTGCGCGCCTGGATGGAAGTGCCCCGCAAGGACCGCCGGCTGCCGATCGGGCGCGAGTACTTTCACATGGAGAACAAAGATCTGCGGCTGGGCTACGACGTGGTTGCCGGCCGCGACGGCGCTATCGCACGCAACGACTACAAGAACGTCGACGCGGCATTGGCCGACATGTTCAAGGCCGCGCAGGCTAAACCCAACGTCAAACGATGACCGTTCGTCCGCGCCTGGTCTTCGAGCGCTGGACCGATCCGGTCGCCGGCGAGATCCTCGACCGGGCAGACATCGACCTCGTAGAGCTCGAGCTTGACGCGCCGGACGAGCGAGGCTGGGCCGCACTGGAATCCGCGCACGGCTATCAGGTGGCCACCCGTTCCGACGTGACCCCGTACCCGCGGGGTGTGCAGTGGCTGGCGGGCGCAAGCCTGGTCGGGCGGTGCGAGCAACTGTTGGCGGTGTGCTCGGCCGGGGCGGGTTACGACGTGATCGATGTCGAGGCGTGCACGCGCGCCGGGGTCGCGGTGTGCAACAACTCCGGTCCCGGCGCGGAAGCGGTCGCGGAGCACGCGCTCGGATTCATGCTCGACCTGGCCAAGCGGATCACGGTGGCCGATCGTGCGCTGCGGGCCGGGTCACCGGTGAACCGGATGGCGTTGCGAGGCACGCAGTTGCTCGACAAGACGCTCGGCGTGGTTGGCCTCGGCGCCATCGGCGGTCGCCTGGTGGAGCTGTGCGCGCCGTTCGGTATGGAAGTCCTGGTATTCGATCCTTACCTCGACGAGATCACCGCCCGGAGTCGCGGGGTGCAGCCGGTCACCCTCGGCGAATTGCTCACGCGCTCCGATTTCATCCAGGTGACGTGCCCACTGACCGCTGAAACCAAGGGCTTATTCGGTGCCGAACAATTCGCCGCGATGAAGCCCACGGCCTTCTTCATTACCACCGCGCGGGGTCCAGTGCACGACGAGGCAGCGCTGCTGGGAGCGCTGCGCGACGGCGGGATCGCCGGGGCGGGCCTCGACGTGTTCCATGACGAACCGCCGCGGCCGGACAACCCGCTACTGCACCTCGACAATGTGATCGCGACACCGCATATCGCCGGCATCACGGTGGAGGCTTCCCGCGACCTCGCCGTCGCGACGGCTACCCAGTGGCAGACCATCTTCGGCGGCGGCATGCCACCCCGGCTGCTGAATCCCGACGTCTGGCCGCGGTATTGCGAACGATTCCGCGACGTCTTCGATTTCCGCCCGGAAGCCGCATCGATGCCGAGGAACAGGGGTCACGCCGGGTGACGCACTACGACACCATCGGATTCGAGGTCAGGGGCCGCACGGCCTGTGTGACCCTCAACCGTCCCGAGGTGCTCAATGCGATCAATGACGAGATGATCGCAGAGCTCGCGGTGGCCTACGCGGAAATAGAACGCTCGCAGGATATCTGGACCATGATCGTCACCGGTGCGGGTCGGGCGCTGTGTGTTGGCGCCGACGTGAACAAGGCCGCCGACCATGACATGGAGAATGCGGCCGGCATCGACAATCAGGGCGAGGAGATCTTGAGCTCGATGCGGCAGTGGGATGCACCCCAAGAGGCGACACCGCCGTGGCTGCAGATGACCAAACCCATCATCTGTGCGGTCAACGGGATCGCCTGCGGCGCAGGCATGGATTTGGTGACGACCGCCGACATCACGGTCGCGTCCGAGCGTGCGACGTTGATGGACCCGCACGTCAGCATCGGCGTGACGTCCGGGCGGGAAGGAGTCCGGCTCGCCCGGATACTACCGCTGCCGGTGGCGATGCGGTTGATCTTGATGGGCCGCCACGAGCAACTCGACGCCCAGCGCGCATACGACCTGGGTGTCTTCACCGAAGTGGTGTCGCACGATCGGCTCATGGACCGCGCGTGGGAGATCGCCGATGTGGTCAACTCGAATGCCCCGCTGGCGGTTCGGGGATCACGCATGGCGGTGCGTAAAGGTTTGACATTGCCCATTTACGAGGCCGAGTTGCTGGCCGAGAACTATCGCATGAAGGTCGCTCTGACCAAGGACGCCATTGAGGGACCGCGTGCGTTCTTGGAGAAGCGCAAGCCGGACTGGCAAGCGCGGTAAGCGCAAAACCCGGGTTACACCAGGCCGAAGAAGCGCTTCGCGTTGGTGGACAACACCTTACGTTTGGTTTCTTCGTCCAGGCCTTCGGTCGCCTTGTTCGCGACTTCCATGCTTCTGGGCCAGTTGGTGTCGTTGTGGGGGTAATCGGTCTCGAACATCAGCTGGTCCGGCCCGACCAGGTCGAGGATTCGGAACGCAACGGGGTCGCCGAATGTGGAGAAGTAGACACGGCCGGGCACCTGGCTGCTCGGCGGCTCGGTGAGCAGGGGATGAATGCCGCCCCAGGCCCGGCGGTCCTCCCAAACCTCGTCGACACGTTGCAGGTAGTACGGGATCCAGCCCGCTTGCGCTTCGGCAAAGGCGATCTTGAGGTCGGGGAACTGGATGAGTTTGCCGGAGAACAGCCAATCGACCAGCGCGATCGTGCAATTGACCGCCATCAGAGCGCTGGTGACGACATGCGGCGAGTCGGGTGAGGATTTCGTGAGCGATGAACTCGATCCGATGTGCAGCATGATGCCCACCTGATTGCGTTCACAGGCGGCAAAGAACGGGTCCCAGTAGCCGCTGTGAATCGAGGGCAGGTCGAGGCGCGACGGCAGCTCCGAGAAGCACACGGCGTGCATGCCTTTGGCGGCCACCCGCTCCACCTCCCGGCTGGCGAGTTCGACATCCCAGAGCGGAATGATGCCGAGCGGAATCAGGCGCCCGTTGGAGCCGGCGGCCCACTCGTCGATCTGGAAGTCGTTGTAGGCCTCGACGCACAGCTTCGCGAGCTCTTTGTCCTTGCCATAGAGGAAGCGCTGGCCGCAGAAGCGAACCAGGGTGTTGGGGAAGCATGCCGAGGCTTCGATCCCGGCGATGTCCATGTCGGCGAGCCGGTCGGCCGGACGGAAGCATCCCGGACGCATCTCGTCGTAGGTGATCGGATCGGTGGACAGTTCGTCGAGGTCGTATCCAGCGGCCGCGCTGATCAACGGAATCGGGATCTTCTTGTCCTCGTAGTGCCAGATGTCCGCTGCACGGCCCTCGTCATCCTCCACGAAAGCGACATCGGAAGTGACGCTTGGATCCATGCGCCCGCGGGTACGGACAATGCGCGGCCCGACATCCCGATAGCGTTCGGGCAACCGGGAAGTCCACAAGTCGGCCGGCTCAACCAGATGGTCGTCGGGCGAAACGATGAGGATGTCTGCGCTCAACGCCGTACTCCTTGGTTCTGCAAAAACGAGAATGACCATTTTCACCGTACCGTATGCAGCCGGTCCCGCCGCGGCCGTAGTCAACATTCACCCGCAGGTAGCGCGCGAATGCGCGCGTCGTGCGCGTATTCTTAGCGGCATCATGGCTGCGAAGAAGAGCGCCGGCGCCGATACCAACGCCGGCACAGAAGGTGTCGATACCGACGTCGAACCAACCACCGCTGTCGAACCAACCACCACGTGGCAAGAGCGCACCATCGAGCGGCGCCTCAGTTCGGCGAGAGCTCGCGCTCTCGCCCGCAGTTCGCGGTTCCTGGCGACAGCGCTGGAGTTGGTAGAGGAGTCGGGCAAGGCCGACTTCACGATCCAGACCCTGATCGACCGGTCCAACCTCAGCCTGCGGGCGTTCTACCAGCACTTCGCCGGCAAGGAAGAGCTGATGCTGGCGTTGTACGAGAACGTCACCAGTCAGTTCACCGAGAACATCCGGCAAGAGGTTGCGGCCGCGGACGGGCCGATGGAGCAGCTGGAAGCCTTTTGCCGCGGCGTCCTGTACCGGGCCGAGTCCTCGGAATCGGTAGGCGGACGGGTGATGACGATCTACAACCTGAGTTTGGAGATCAACCGGCCGGCCGACTTCGCCAAGGTGTGGGAGCCACACCTGAAATTGCTGACCAAGATCATCACCTCATGCGCACGAGCGGGGTTGGTGCGCAACGATCTCACCCCCCAGCAGCTGACCACGCTACTGAACACAACACTGACCGCACTGGCTCAGATCGGTGTATTCCATTTGGGCGGTAAGGGATCCAAGCTCACCGAGGACCAGTTGTGGGCGTGGTGCAAGCAGGCGGTCAGCCCGCCCGCCCCGGACGCCACCGCCAAGGCGCCGCGGAAGGCGGCTGCGCGCGCAGCCGCGCCCCGCCGGGTGCGGAAGCTAACGGGGTAATCCGAGTCCGCGCTGGGCGATGATGCTGCGCTGTATCTCGCTGGTGCCCGCGTAGATCGTGGTACCCACGGCGAAGCGGAGCAGATGCTCGAACCGGCCCTGCTGCGGTGCCGTGGGTTCGAAACAGCTGCGCAGTCCGTCGGGGCCGACGAGCTCGACGATGTCCTGGCTGGCCCGCTCGAGCGCCTCGGTGCTGAACAACTTCGACATCGATCCCTCGGCCACCGGCATCCGGCCCTGCTCGGTCATCCAGACGCAGCGGCGTTGTAGCAGCATCGCGACTTCGTTCTCCATCGCCACCCTGGCCAGGCGGCGCCGGACGTCTGGGTCATCGATCGGCGGCGAGCCGTCCTCGGCCCCACAGCCGGCCCAATCCTCGGCGTGCTGCAGGAGCCGGGTCAGGTGCGGACCCCAGCCCGACGCGTGCTCGTCCTGCAAGGACAGGCCCATCACCCGCCAGCCATCGTCGACCTCGCCGACCCGCCACTCGTCGCCCAGGCGGACATCCGAATAGAAGGTTATGTTGGTGCGCTCACCGGAAAGCGTCCAGACGGCTTGTACGTCAAAGCCTTCGCTCTCACGCGGGACGAGGAACATGGTGAGCCCCTGGTGCTTGGGCCGTTGGGTATTGGTGCGGGCCAACAGGAAGATGTAGTCGGCGATGTGGCCGTTGGTGGTGAACATCTTGCTGCCGTTGATAATCCAGTCGTCACCGTCGCGTACCGCCCGCGTCGTCGCGGCCGCGACATCCGATCCGCATTCAGGTTCGGTGAAGCCCAAAGCGATCGTGATGTCACCCTTCATGGCGGCATCAAGCACAAGATCCTTCATCGCGGGAGAGCCGACCGCGCGGATGATCGATGCCACCATGCGGGTTGTCTCGGCGAGGTACATGGGCGCGTCAAACCGCATCAGTTCCTCGTTGACCACCTGCGCGTCCCACGCGTTGCGGTTCTGGCCGCCGAACTCGGCCGGCCAGTCCGGCGCGAAATAGCCCTTGTCGACGAGTCCTTTCGTGAAGTCGTCATCGTGCGCGACGCCGCTTCGATAGATGCGTTCGGTGACGTCCGGAGTCAACACCGCATGAAGGTGGGCGCGTACCGCGTCGCGGTACGCCTCGGTATCGGGGTCGAGCTGGAAATGCATTGCAGCGAGACTAGCAATGCCCCGGCCGGGGAAGTCGAGGTGTTAGCCGCCGCGAGAAGGGCTATTCTCGGAGCGCTATGAAGCGGCTCAGTGGCGTCGACGCAATGTTGCTGTACAGCGAAACAGCCGAGATCCACATGCATACGATCAAGGTGGCCGTGGTCGATCTGTCCGCCCTGCCCGCCGGACTGCCCTTCCCCGAGCTGAAAGAGGCCGCCTATCGGGTGCTGCTCGGCCTCGAGCCGCTTCGCTACCGGCTGGTGAGCACACCCGGTCACTACCACCATCCAATGTGGCAGGAGAATGCTCCGATCGACGCCGACTACCACATCAGGCGGGCCGCGGTGGCGCCGCCCGGCGGGCGCCGGGAACTGGATCAATTGATCGGCGCCCTTGCGGCCGTTCCGTTGCAGCGGGACCGTCCACTGTGGGAACTGCATATCGCCGAAGGCCTCGCCGACAACCGCATAGCCGTCATCCTCAAGCTCCACCACGCGCTCGCGGACGGGGTGGCTTCGGCGAACTTGATCGCGAAGGCGCTACGCGAGTACGAATCGCTGTTGCTTGCCGACACCGCAGACAGACCAGAATCGATCCCGCCGACAGGGCGACTCGTGGAAGGTGCCACTCGGGAGCACCTGCGCCAGCTGGCAAGCCTGCCGCCACTGATCTGGCGGACCGGGACGGGTGTGGGACGTGTCTGGCGCCGATCTCGCGAGCGCAGGAAAAACCATGCGCCGAGGCGCCCGGCCCTGCCACCGCCCAGCTTCGCCAACCATGTCGTCTCACCCGGGCGGCGGTTTGCCACCGCTTCGTTGCCGCTGAGCGAGGTGGTGCTGATCAGCAGGAAGCTGGGCGTGACCATCAACGACGTGGTGCTTGCGATAGCGGCCGGAGCGCTGCGTACCCTGCAGCTGCGTTACGGCGGCCGCGTCGACAAGCCACTACTCGCCGGTGTGCCGGCAAGCTTCAACAAATCACCGACGCGGCTCAGCGGCAACGAGTTTGGCTACATGATTCCGCCCTTGCCGATTCACATTGCCGACCCCCTCGAACGGGTGCGGCTGACCTCAGTCGCTGCCGCCGTCGCCAAGGAGAATTTCGCGCTGCGCGGACCCACGCTGATGGCCGAATGGCTGGCTTACCTGCCGCCCCGGTTCTCCCCGGCGATGTTCCGCTGGCAATCACGACGACTCAGTTCCGGCTCGGTGATGAATCTGACCATCTCCAACGTTCCCGGGCCCCGGACCACCCACACACTCGGCGGCGCGCGGATCAGCGAGATCCACTCGGTCGGGCCGCTGGCCGCCGGCAGCGCCCTCAACATCACCGTCTGGAGTTACGTGGACCAGTTGAATGTCTCCGTGCTCACCGATGACATCACGATGGACGACCCGCACGAAGCGACACAGGCAATGACGGATTCCTTCAACGAGATTCGAACAGCTCTGTTGGCGTCGGGTAACTCGCCGGGTGCGCCCCTGGCATCGGCGGCCGGCGACTGAGAAACCGCACGGCCTGTGGATAATGTTACTCTCATCTTTGAGAGCGAGCATATCCGCTCAAGGAATGGACACCGGTGGATCTGAGCCTGTCCGGCGAACAGCGGCAGTTGGTGGAATCCTTCGCCGCGCTGTTCGCGCGCGAGTCGACCGCTGCCCGCGTGCGTGCGGCGGAGCCGCTGGGTTTCGATCCCGACCTGTGGAACGCGTTGGTGGACACGGGTGCCGTCGAGATGGCCGTTGCGGAGGCTGACGGCGGGGCGGGCGCATCGGTACTGGACCTGACTCTTATCGCCGAGCAATTCGGTCGGGCGGTGGCGTCGGCTCCGCTGATCGAAGCACAGGTGGCCGCCCGGTTACTTGGAGATTGTGGTGGAGTGGGCAACGAGTTGCTCGGTCCGGTGCTGGCAGGCGATCGGCTGGTGACGTTCGCCCCGCACGCCGGTCGCCACCGGTGTCTGCGGCTGGTCCCGGCCGGTGCGGTCGCGGACTGGGTGATCGCAATGGTGGACGGGCAATTGTTGGCGGTCCCACTGCGGGACAACCGGACCCCTATCGAGAATCTTGGATCGTTGCCGTTGGCGGACATTGCGATTGACGGCGACTACGTCCTACTCGCCGAGGGCGCGTCGGCCAGCGACCTGTTCGGTACGGCACTGGATCTGTGGCTGACCTTGACCGCGGCGGCGCTGACCGGTGCGGCCGCCCGAGCAGTGGAGTTCGCGGTCGACTACGCGAAGCAGCGCCAGGCATTCGGCGCCGCTATCGGCTCCTTTCAGGCAGTTTCACATCCGTTGGCCGACAGCGCGACCGCCGCCGCCGGGTCACGGCTCCTCGCGCTGCGGGCGGCATGCGCCGACACCGATGAACCCGACCGCATGTGTCAACTGGCGGCCATGGCGTTCGCGTTCGCCTACGAGACTGCGCGCGACGCAACACGACGCAGCCTGCACATCCACGGCGGCTATGGGTTCAGCATGGAATGCGATGTCCAGTTGTACTACCGCCGAGTCCGCGGCTGGGCATTGGTTTACGGCGAATCGGCCGTCGCGCTGGATCGTGTTGCCGATGCCCGCTACGGAAAGGGCGTGCATGGCCGACGGACATCGTAAACCGCGAGTCATTCTCTGGGGCCCTGGGCAGGTCGGGGTCGGTGCATTGCGTGCCCTCATCGCGCACCCGGGCCTGGAGCTTTGCGGTGTGGTCGTGTATTCAGAGGCCAAAGAGGGCAAGGACGCCGGCGAGCTGTGCGGCATGCCGGCGACCGGCGTCGTCGCCACCCGCGACATCGGAGCCGCGCTGGCCGGTGACGCTGACGTGGTGGCCTACTTCGCGTCCGGTGACTATCGCTATCCCGAAGCGGCACAGGACATTGCACGCTGCCTACGCGCCGGCAAGCACGTGGTGTGTACCTCGCTGGTGCCGATGTGTTACCCGCCCGCTGCCGACCGCGAAACCGTCGACCTGTTGGCCGCCGCGTGCCGGGAAGGCAACAGCAGCTTCTTCAACAGCGGGGTGGATCCCGGTTGGGCCAACGATGTCATCGCGCTGACGATGACCGGCTTCAGCAGCCGTATCGACAAGGTCACCATGCTGGAGATACTCGACTACGGCCCGATCAACCAGCCGGACATCATGTTCGACTTCATGGGATTCGCCCATCCGCCTGACCATCCGGCGCCGCTCTTCGACACCGAGCGGCTCACCGCATTGTGGGGGCCGATCGTGCACCTGGTTGCCGACGGCCTCGGACTGCCGCTCGACCGCGTCGAGGCGACCATCGAAAAATGGCTTGCCACAGAGCGTTACGAGGTCGCCTCCGGCTGGATCGAGCCGGGAACGATGGGCGGGATGCGGTTCAAACTCGCGGGCATCGTCGACGGCGAGGAGCGCGTTGTACTCGAACACTTCACTCGCATGGGTGAAGGCTCAGCTCCGCACTGGCCCCGGCATCCCTCCCCGCATGGCGGATATCGCGTCATCGTGGACGGGTTGCCCACCTACACGGTCGACATCGAAATGCACGGGCGCGGAAGCAATATGCGCGGCCTGACCTACGCGACCGTGATGCGTGAGTTGAACGCCATTCCCGCCGTCATTGCCGCACCACCGGGACTGCTGTCCACATTGGACCTGCCACTGGTCACCGGTCCCGTGCGCGGCGCTCAGTGGCGTGGGGTCCTGCCGGGATTGCGACAAGCATGACTGCGGCGTCGGGGCGGCCAACGGCTGCCGATCTGTGGGACGTCATGCGCACCGCTTCCGCCGTGCGGCGCTACCGTGACGAACGCGTTCCCGACCATGTGCTCGAGCGGTGTCTGCTGGCCGCCACCTGGGCCCCGTCCGGCGGCAACCAGCAGCCGTGGAAGTTCGTCGTGCTCAAATCCGCCGCGGCCCGCGGGATCGTGACCGCCGGGGCAAACCGGACCTGGCAGGCGATGACCGACTTCTACCACCTCTCGGCGCCCGATGACGGGGCAGACGACCCCAAGTCGCGCGCGCTGCGCACCGTGGCCGAGCACACCCAGACCGGGGGAGCGGCGCCCGTGCTGGTGCTGTTCTGCATCCGCCCCCAGCCCGGGGCCTCCGAACTCCAACAGGGGGGTTCGATCTTTCCCGCGGTGCAGAACTTCCTGCTCGCCGCCCGCGCGCAAGGACTGGGTGCGGCGATCACCTTGTGGCACTCCTCGTGCGAAAGCGAATTGCGAACCGTCGCAGGCATTCCCGACGACTGGCAGATCGCCGCGCTGCTCACCGCGGGCTGGCCGAAAGGCGGACACCGTCCGGTCCGGCGCAAGCCGGTGTCGGAGGTGGCGGTGACCGACCGGTGGGACAACCCCTGGCCCGGCAGTTCGCCCGAGGGTTAGCTTGAGGTGAGCAACAGGGCGGTGGCGGCGACGGTTTCGACGAGGAAGTAGAACCAGTTGGGATAGAACGGGGTTCGGCCTTCGATGGCGGCCGACACCAGCCGACCGACAGCCATGCCACCCAAGGCCAGTCCGACGGTCAACATGATCCCGCTGCGGGAGCTCGAGTCGACGGCGGCGAAGGCCAGCACACCCGCGATCGCACAACCGAAGCCGCCGTAGACGGCCCGCACCTCGGAGCGCGACGTGCGTTCGGGCAGGGCGATGCCGAACACCCCGATCATCCGGGCCGGCGCGGCGAGCGCGTAGACGCCCATGCCGAGAAAAAACGCCGCGGTCACGACGAGCACGGTGAGCGTCATCGCGTCCTCCTACAAGTCCTTCTACAATTCCACGACGGTGCCGGCCGTCGGGTCCACCTTCCCGTCGAGCAGTCCCAGGTAGGCCCGCTGGATCTCGTCCTGGCTAGAGATACGCTCCACCCGTAGCCATTTCGACGCCCAGTCGGCGAACGGACCCCACGCGTGGGCGACCTGCTCGTCGAGTTTGGCGGTGCCCCAGTCGGCGCCACGCTTCTTGATGCGATCCGGGGCGAAGAAGAATACGGGCTTCGGTCCCGCGAGCTCACCGCTGTCGTGCGCCATCTGCGTCCAGTGGGTCATGCCGACCGCGGAGCTGTGGGCAAGGCGGTCGCCGTAGTGGGAATGCACGGCGGTGCGGACCGCGCCGTCACCGGAGATGTCGATGTAGACGGCACGGTCACCTGGCAACGCAGAGATGTCGTCATACAGGACAACCGAGTCGTAGATACCGAGTCCCTCGACAAAACCCCGGTTGCCCGCCGACGTCAGACCGGCGACGTGGATACCCTGCCGCTTGGCGAGCAGGTAAGCCGCGATGATCGCGGTCTTCGACGAAGCGCTGGAGATGACGATGGTGTCCGCCCCGAAAAAGCCTTCGTCCGAGACGAAGTCGTCGATGAGAAACGACGTGAAAAACAGCGGGAAAAACAGGATGTGCTCCGCTTCGCGGTCAGCCGAATAGACCGGATCGGTTCGGACGTCGCGGTATCCCTGGTAGGCCGAGGGCAATGCGGCGCGGTGCGGCGCGGCGTCGACGAAGCCCTTTTCGTTGATGCGGTCCGGGACAACCAACAGGTGGCTGGCACACGGCAGGTAGCCGTAGACCCGCATGCCGTCGGCCAGATCGGGATGCCGCGACTGCTCGACGTGGGCGTAGCCCCAGACGTTGAGCTTGCCCCACTCCGGCTCCGAGGCGGGGAAGAAGTCCCAGTACCGCATCGCTTCACCGAACACGGCGTAGGTGATGTTGTTGGCGGTCAGCCCAAAGGATTCGACGCGAAGCAGAGCTTGGCCGTCCTGCGCCGATGGCGTGGCGTCGGAAAGGAAGCGGGTCTGATGCAGATCGGTGCGGCTCAACTCGAAATCCATGGCCGTCAGCCTAGCCGTCCGTCCAGTTAATCATGTACCATGCGGTACATGATTACGAAGAGCAGCGTGGAGATCGACGCACCCGCAACCTTGGTATGGGACGTGTTCACCGATGTCGAACGCTGGCCGGAGTGGACCGCCTCGGTCACCCGCCTGGCCGGCCTGGACGGGTCCGCGCTGGCGGTCGGCAGACGTTTCGAGATCAAGCAGCCGCGGATGCCCAAACTCGTCTGGGAGGTAAGCGAATTGGTGCCGGGCGTCTCGTGGACCTGGGTGCAGCGTTCCCCCGGCGGCACCACATCGGCCAGTCATGCGGTGACACCAGTCGGGGAGGGACGGACGCTGGTAAGTCAGGAGCTCGACCAGCGGGGACCGGTGGGCGCCCTGGTCGGCCGACTCATGCTGCGCACCACTCGCCGCTACCTGGAGCTGGAGGCGCAGGGCCTCAAGGCCCGCAGCGAGCGGTCGCGGCAATCCCTTGGCCCGCACTCCTGATCTCAAGCGGCGCCAGGAGCTGCTCGACGCGCTCGTCGCGGACTTCGCCGCGGGCGGCATCGGGGACCGGTCGCTGCGCGATGTGGCGGCCGCCGTCGGCACCAGCCACCGCATGCTGCTGCACCACTTCACCTCCCGCGACGACTTGTTGCTTGCGATCGTGGAGGAGGTCGAACGTCGCCAGATGGCGATCCTGGCCGACATGCCGGGTGAGCCGGCCGACGCTTTCACCGCCATGTGGACGGTGCTGTGCCGTCCTGACCTGAGGCCGTTCGAACGGCTCTTTTTCGAGTGCTACTCCCGTGGCGTCCAGGGCGAGGAGCCCTTCGTCCGCATGGTGCCGGGCGCGGTGGATACCTGGCTGGCCGAGGTGGAGACGGCGGCCGGCGGTACGGACAACCCGGCGCTGGTGCGCCTCGGCCTGGCGGTCACGCGCGGCTTGCTGCTCGACCTGGTCGCCACCGACGACGACAGCGGGGTGGGCGCCGCCGCGCAGGTGTTTGCCGATCTCCTGCGGCGACCGGGACGCAAATAGCCACCTCCTTGCGTTGAATAGGTTCGCAGCCACACGTAAGGAGATGCGCGTGAAGATTCGATTCGGGATCGGACTGGGTGCGGAGACCGCTCCCGGGCAGCTCGCCGACATCGTCGACCGGTTGGAATCCAGCGGTGTGGACTCGTTGTGGTTCTCCGAGCTTGTCTACACCCCGGCGGTGGATCCCACGGTGGGCATGGCCTACGCCCTGGCGCGCACCACCCGACTGAAAGTCGGCACTTCGGTCGCGGTCTTGCCGGGTCGGCATCCGGTGCTGGTCGCCAAGTCGCTGGCCTCGCTGGCGGCGCTGGCGCCCAAGCGGGTGCTCCCGGCGTTCGGGCTGCGGTCGGCGATTCCCGCTGAACGTGAGGTATTCGTGGTGCCGGACGGCAAGCGGGCGGAGGTGTTCGACGAGTCGCTGAAGGTGTTGCGCGCAGCCCTGATTGAGGATTCGGCCAGCTACGCCGGCAGGTTCTTCACGGTGGGTGGGGCCGCGGTCGCGCCGCGGCCGGTGCCGCCCCTGGACATCTGGCTGGGCGGGTCCTCGGCGGCGGCGTTCCGCCGTATCGGCGCCCTGGCCGACGGTTGGCTGGGCAGCTTTCTCACCCCCGAAGAAGCGGCGCGGGGGCGTGCGGCGATCGAACGCGCCGCGGCGGACGCGGGCCGGCGTATCGATGCGGATCATTTCGGCATCTCGTTGGCGGTCGCCGACGCAGAGCTGCCCGAGGAACTGGTCGCGGCGGTGCGTCGGCGTCGCCCAGATGTCGATCCCGGTCAGCTGGTGGCAGCCGGGTGGGACGCGTTGCATCGGCAACTCGACGCCTACCTGGAGGCCGGATTGACGAAGTTCGTCATCCGGCCGGTCGGCACGGCGCCGCTGGACGGGTTCATCGACCGGTTCGTCGACGAGTTGGTCAGTCGCCAGAATTGAGCAGCGCGAAGAACCGATAGGACGGATCATTCGCGTCGAGCGCACCCTTGAGCGTGTCCTTGGTGATCGGGTGGCTGGAGTCCATTGCGGAGGGATCGCTCACCCGCGCCCAGTCCGTCACGATCGTCCGCTCGGTGAACTTCCATGCGCCACTGCGCTTCTCGTACTTGTCCAGGTAGCGGCCACCGATGATGAGATCGACGTCCCGGCTCCGCCCGGCCAGGGTGTGCACCGCGAGTGAGTAGATCTCGCCTTCGGCCCGCTGCCCGGCGATCGCGAAGTTCATCGTGGTGACGTGGTGCTGCATCATCCGGATGTGGGGGCGGGAGGCGCTGAGTTGCTGCAGGAATTGGTCCGCGGTGCCCGTCGAGAATGCTCCGTGACTGTCGAGCGCGTCATGGTGATACAGACTCCGGAGTCCGTCGATGTCGCCACGGTCGACGGCGCGGCAATAGGCATGAACGAGCTTTCGGAGGTGATACTCGTCGATCATCTCCTGCGGTATGGGATCGGTCGTTGTCATCGCTTTTCAGAATTTCGCGACGGCACCGGCATCGACGGGCAGTGCCGCCCCGGTGATGTACTGCGCCTCATCGGAGGCCAGGAACAGTACGGCGTTGCTGACAGCGCGTGCCTCGATCAGTGGCTTGGGCAGCAGGTGGAATTGGCCGATGATCTCGGCCGCATCGTGCACGGTCGGATCGGAGAGGTCCGGCCGCATGGTGCGGCAGAACCACTCGTTGTCCAGCATCGGCGTCAGGATGTTGCCCGGGTGAATGGAGTTCACCCGGATCCACTGCGGCGCAAGTTCATTGGCCAAAGAATTCATCAGACCCACGACGGCGTGTTTCGCCGACGCATAGTGGGCCATGTAGCCGCCGCCGCGAATACCCAGCATCGAGCTGACCAGGATGATCGATCCGCCCCCGTTGGTCATGTGTGGTAGCGCCGCCTTCACGGTCTGCCAGACGCCGGTCAAGTTGATGTCCAGCATCGTCTGCCACGCGGATTTCTCGATCAGGGCCGCCGGCGCCGGGGTGCCGCTGATTCCGGCGTTGGCCACGACGATGTCGACCGCCCCCAGAGCGGCCACCCCCTGTTCGAGCGCGACGCGGAGACTGTCCAGGTTGCGCACATCGGCCTTGGCGGTGACGACGCGCCGTCCCGACTTTTCCACCAGGGCGGCCGTGTCCGCGAGGTCGTCCTCGGTGGCCCCCGGGTAGGCGACGCCGTCAATGTCCTCGCAGACATCCACCGCGATGATGTCGGCGCCCTCCTCAGCCAGCCGGACCGCGTGTTCGCGACCCTGGCCGCGTGCCGCGCCGGTGATGAATGCGACCTTGCCGGCGACTCTGCCGACTGAATTGCCTGCCATCGCTACCTTTCGCCAGGATGATCCGCACCAAGTCAAACACGGGTGCGCACGGGCCGTTGCGTGGCCACCGGCAGCGGGGTAGACACACGAGTATGCGCTCCCCGATCCGCCGGACTGGTTGAGGCCGGCGTGGGCGACGACCGACTTCTGATTCCCGGCCAGACGTGCTGGCGGGTGGTACGGGCCGATCAGTTCGCGGGCATCATCGACGCCGCTGACTATTTCCGTCATGTCAAGGCGGCGATGCTGCGGGCTCGACACCGAATCATGTTGATCGCCTGGGACTTAGACGCCAGGATGGCGTTCGAGCGCGGGAGCAAAACGCTGCCGGGGCCCAACCAGCTGGGCGCCTTCCTGTACTGGATGCTCTGGAAGCGGCCAACTTTGGAGGTTTACCTACTGAAATCCAATCTGCGACTGCTACCGGCCTTCGACGGCATCTGGTACGGGCTGACCCCGGTGACGCTGGTGAATCGTCTCAGCAGCAAGCGAATACGGTTCGCCGTCGACGGCGCCCACCCGATCGGCGCGGTACATCACCAGAAGATCGCGGTGATCGACGAGGCGGTGGCATTCTGCGGCGGTCTCGACCTCACCATCGAACGGTGGGACACCCGCGAGCATGCGCACACCAACCGGGGCAGGCGGACGTTGGGCCGCGGCTATGGACCTCGCCACGAGGTGGCCCTGGCGGTCGACGGCGCCGCTGCCGTCGCGCTCGGTGAGCAGGCGCGCGAGCGGTGGCAGACCGCGACCGGTCAGACGCTGGAGCCGGTCGAAGCCAAGCACGTGGCCTGGCCGAGCGGGCTGGCGCCGTCCCTGCGCAAGGTCGACGTCGGAATCGCGCGCACCCTGCCCGAGCTGGAGGATCGCGCCGAGGTCCGCGAGGTGGAGGCGCTCAACTTCGCGGCGATCGCGGCCGCGCGAGACGTGATCTATCTGGAGAACCAGTATCTGGCCTCTCGCGACCTCGTCGAGGCGCTTGCCGGCCGTCTTCGCGAAGACGACGGTCCCGAGATCGTGATAGTGCTGCCCCGGAGTTCGGAAAGTCCGCTCGAGCAGCAAGCCATGGACAGCGCCAGGCATCTGCTGATCCAGGAGCTGTGGGCCGCCGACGATCATGACCGTCTGGGCATTTATTACCCCGTCACCGACGGCGGGCTGCCGATCTATGTCCATTCCAAGGTGCTGGTCGTCGACGATCGGTTGTTGCGCATCGGGTCGTCGAATCTCAACAACCGGTCGATGGGATTCGACAGCGAGTGCGACGTCGCTATCGAAGCCATCGGCAGGACAGACGGCGCGCAGGAGATTCGTCAGGAAATCACCAACATGCGCCACGAATTGATCGCCGAGCACCTGGGCGTATCTGTCGGCGAGTTCGAGGACGCGCTGCGCCGGTACCGGTCTTTCCTGAAAACGGTCGACGAACTACGCGCGCACGGTAAGACGTTGCAGCCCTTCACCAAAGAGACAATCGCCGACGAAGCGAGCCCGTTGGCGGAGAACGAGCTGATGGATCCCGATCATGTCCCGCGATCGATAGGCCAGAGCGTGCAGCGACTCATCGAGCGACTGAGGCGCTGAGGGCGGTCTTCTTCCGGCGACATCCCCCGCCGCCGGTGCTGGCGAACGGGCAATCGGCGGCCGGGCCAACCCACTGCTCGGGTCCGTAGATGTGTGTGGCTCGGATCCGCAGATCGAGGACCAGCATTGCTGTGGATCGCCTGTGGTGCTGGTCAACCGAGCCGTCGTACTCGTTCCCTGGCGTGAAACTCCTGGTTCTCGCCCCAGCCACGCACACCGTTCCAGCTCCAGTCGGTCAGAGTCCAATAGGTCAGCCGTCCCGGCCAGCCCAACCAGCGCAGCGCCGTGCGCACCCGGCCTTCGGCGTGCAGCGCGCGGCCGTACTCGTCGGTGGCCTCTAACACCACCTGCGCCGGCGCGCGATCGTGGCGCATGAACACCCGGCGCTCACCGCTGACCAGTTCGCCAAGCCGGCCGCCGGCGAACAGGTATCCGCCGACGACCCTGTCTACGTCCGGGGCCCGGCTTTCCATCGCCAGGGCGTGCCAGTGGTCGTCCGGGGAGGCGATCGCCCACAGGTAGTCACCGGACCGTGCCGCACCGGCACGATGCGGGCCCCAGGTGCGGTCGCGCATGGAGAAGCAATCGATGTCGTGTTCCGCGCCGTCGAGGCTGAGCCGACCGGTCATTCTGCCCGGCTGGTCGAAGTGGCCGGCCGCATCGGACGGCGGCCCGAGGTGGTGCGGTGGCATCAGCGCCGTCCACTCCACCGCCAACTCCAGGCCGAGCTGGCGATACGTGAGCCGATGCCGCCGGCCGGGCTCGATGACCTGGTGACCCAGGCTGTTCGGCAGCGTGAAGTCATCGAAAGCGATTGAGCCGGTGGGTGGTTGACGCCAGCGCCAGTCGTAGAAAAGGCAGTCGTGCGGCATTTCCCCGGTCGGGTCCCACAGTGCCGGGCCGCCGCCGGACATGCCGGAGCGCACGTCGTGGAAGAAGTACAGGAACCCGTTGATGTCGCGTTCGGGCACCGAAATCGCAAAGCAACCACTCTCGGCCCACTCGGGGTCGTCGCTGGCCGCATGGAATGCGCCGTCGTGCGCGCCGGGATCGCAGGTCACGCTGCGAGTCAACCGCCTTGACGGCGACTGGACAAGCACGACGGGATTGACTCCGGGTTGATTGTGGGTACAGCATCCGCAAACCCGCTTGCGACCGCCTAGGAGTGTGGACATGCAGCGTCCCGACACGATGATCGAAATCCATCGCGAACGCGTCCAGGATCAGACGGTCGAGATGTTCGGTGGTGACAAGCGCAGCGAGTCGGTCGACGGCACCGGCTACTCTGCGACCGCCACCATCGACCTGACGCTGGACCGGGTGTGGTTCATCTTCGATTCGCACGAACGGTTGTGGCAGGAGGAGATAGACGGCGAATCCCGGGACCCGTTAAGGCATTTCGCCATCGACCTGGTGATCTTCGACTCGAAGATCGTCATCGATTCGGTGACCTGCATCCCGCTGGTGGAACTGCCGCCCGTGACCGTCACGATCCCGGAAGGTCCGCGCGCCGGTGAGTCCCGCGAGATCCCCTACAACGAGATTCCGGTGTTTGGCCGGCTCACGGTGCATGAGCAGCTCGAACCGCACGAGACCGAGCCCGGCAAGCAGACGATCGCATTGAATTTCACGGCGCAGGACGCTCCAGTGCTGTTAGCCACCCCGTTGTCCGACGAATACGGCCCGCGACTGTTCGGTGCCGATGTCGAACGGCGTCCGGACGGCGTGACCGTGCTGGCGGGGCAGGACCCGCGGATCAGCTGGGAACTGGACTACGCCGAGGCCTACTGGATCACCCACAGCGTCGCGGGGGAGTTACTGGTCAATATGGAGAAGCTGCAGCACCCCAGCATCTCCGACGACGAAGCCCGAATCAGGGTGCTCGACTCGCTGGCCGCGCAGATCGCTGATGCGGTCCGGCCACAGCTCGCCGAGAAGGGCGACAACGGCATCGAGAGTCTGCTGCCGTCGCCCGTCGACGTGGATCCGCAGGCGCCGGACGACACCACCTTCAAGGCCATCGACGCGATCGTGCAGCGGTGGAACGTCGGCGACGTCACTCACGAATCGCTGGTGGTGCAGGTGCAGACGTTGCGCGAACTGCCACACGGCGAGGAGCTGCCCGCATCCGTCCTTGCCGAAAACCCCCACGAGAAAACGGGATTGGCTGTCACCGGTTGGAGCGTCCTGCGGCAGGTTCGCGACACGGTGATGAACACCTTCAACCTGGACGCGAACGACTTCGACCCCGATGTGCCGTGCCTGTTGCAAGGCCCCAAGACAATCAACATCGGCGGTGAGGAGCGCAGCCTCGACGCCATCGAAGCCGATATCCTGCCCCGCACCAAGGACGGCCGGCTGGTTGTCGACGGTGCCGTCAGCGCCGACACCAAGCTCTATGACTTCAAAGCCAATTTCAAGGTCACCTACGAGATGGGCCTCGACGACATTCCGCGCGACCCGAAGGAGGAAGAAACCCGGCGGGTCAACCTCAAGACGATCGAGAGCCTGGAGGGCAGGCTTCGGACCGCGCGGGAGAAGAAGCGCGCGGGGGAGGCCACCGATCACGACTACGAGGCGGAAGTCAAGCAGGTCAACGAGTGGTTCGACGAGCTTCCCAGGACCGTGGGCGTGCGCCCGGCGCAGAACCCTCCCGAGCCAGACGTCAGCGCGGACTTCAGTTTGTCCGCGGCCGGCAAGGTGGCGACGGCGGCAGGTGCGGCGGCGGTCGCCGGGCTGATCGCACTGCCGGTGACGGCGGTGGCGGGCGCCGGGGTGGGCGCCGCGGGGGCGGGCGGCCTGTTGACGCTGGCGATCGCTCAGTACTTCTCCACGGTGCTCACAATCGACTGGTTCGGCAGCGGCATCGGTTCACGAGAGGTGAAGAAATCGCTGAACGACAATCCCGAGGGCACCTCGCTGCCACCGATCGGCATCCCGATCGCCGCGGATCTCAACCGTCAGCGCCTCGCGGTGTATTTCCGTCCGCTGCCGGCCAAGTTATGGGTCAGTTGCGTTTCTTCCGACACGCCCGAGGATGCGGAGGGCTACCGCGGCGACATCCGCCTCATCGGGGGCCGGTGGCCCACCGACGGCCATCCTTGGAAACTCTCCGCGGACGACGCCGTATTGTTCGTCGGCTCCGGCGAACTCGAGCTCTACGTGGAACCCGACAGCGCGGGCGGCGCCGAGATCCCTATCCGGATCGCCACCGCGGAAGACGGCCGCCCGTACCTGAAGGCCGAGGGGCCGGATCCCGACGCACTGCATAAGCTTCCCTCGTGCTCGCCGGAAGATCGCGACGACCCAGCAGACGACGACCCAGCAGACGACCAGCAATAGGGATCGTGTCGGGCGCGGGGCCATGACGCTGCCTGGCACGCCCACCGACGAGGACGCCGATGTTCTTGCCGCGGGGAACGGGAACATCAGCACGCTGTTCGTGTCGATGGCGACCCGTCATCCGCATGGCGCCGACGCGGACTATCTGCGCTGGCACTCTCTGGATCACCGTCCTGAGCAATACCGGCTGCCGACCCTGCGTGCTTCACTGCGACTGGTGTCCACGCCCGAGTGCCGGTCAGCACGAGTGGCGAGTCGGGACCCGCTCGATCCGGTCGACCATGTGATGACGTACTTTTTCAGCGACCGCGACGGGCTCGAGGCATTCACCGAGCTCGGCAGGGCGCTGCGGGACGCCGGGCGGATGATGCCGTTGCTGCCCCCGGTGCAACGGGGGGTCTACGAGGTGACGCGCAAGTCCGCCTCCCCGCGAGTCAAGGTCGGCGCCGATGTGCTGCCGTGGCTACCGCTGCGGGGAGTCTTCCTGCTGGTCGAACGGGGGAACGCGCCGAGCAACGAGCTGGCCCACATCGATGGGGTGGCGGGCGTCTGGTCCGCGGCCACGGTGCAAGAACCCGCCCAGTGGATCAGCTATTGCTTCCTCGACGCGGACCCGGTCACCACAGCCAAGCGGCTGCGCCCCGTGCTCGAGGCCGGCTGGCGTACGGCGGGCACCGAAGCGCTGCTGGCCGCACCGTTTCATGCGGTCGTGCCTTACGAGTGGGATCGCTATGTGCCGTAGCAGGGAGGTCTTGTGCGCGTTGGTCTGATGGTCGGCTCCGATAAGGAGCGCCCCCGGTCGGATCGGCTGGCCGGGCTGATCGACGACGCGACGCGGGCCGAAAGTGCCGGCTTCCACTCGTTTTGGATGCCCCAGGTGCCGGGTTACCTGGATGCGATGACCGCCCTCACCGTGCTGGGCCAGGCCACCAGTCGCATCGAATTGGGGACGGCCGTCGTGCCGATCCAGACGCGCCACCCGATGATCATGGCCCAGCAGGCACTCACCACCCAGGTGGCGTGTGGCGGGAGGTTCACGCTCGGCATCGGTCCCTCCCATCACTGGATCGTCACGGGACAATTGGGGTTGCCCTACGACCGGCCTGCTCATCTTGTCGGTGACTATCTAGACGTGCTGCGGGCGGCATTCGCCGGAGTCGGTTCGGTACACGTGGAGAACGGAAGCTACCGCGTTCACTCCAGCGTCGATGTCACCGACGCCTTCGAGATGCCCGTTCTGTTGGCCGCGCTGGGGCCGAGGATGTTGCGCATCGCCGGCGAGCGCACAGCCGGCACCATCCTGTGGATGGCCGACGAGCGAGCCATCCGGGACCATGTAGCGCCACATATCGCCGCAGCGGCCGCCGGGGGTCCCGAGCCGCGCATCGTGGCCGGGGTTCCCGTCGCCCTCTGCGCCAACGGCGAGGCAGAGAAGGCGCGCGGCTACGCCAGCGAGGTCCTCGGTCACGCGGACTTCTCGCCGAATTATGTTCGCCTGCTTGAACATGGCGATGCCAGAGATGTCGGGGACACCATGGCCGCCGGGGACGACGCGGCGATCCTCGGGCGGTTACGCCGCTACCGAGAGGCCGGTGTCACCGACCTCGCGGCTCGTGTCGTCCCGCTCGGTGACGACGTGTCGGCGCGCACCCGGTCGCGACGACGGACCCAGGAATTCCTCGCCTCGATCATTCCGGAGTTATAGCGGGTCACGCCCGCGCTGAGTTCTCGGTGATGATGTCGCACGCGGTCTCGTAGAAGGCGCTGATCAACGTCGAGAAGGACAGCTGGAACGGATGGATCATGTACACGTCCGTGCGGGTCAGGGTCCAGTCCGGTAGCACCGGGACGATGCTTCCGTCGCGCAACTCGGCCGTGACAATGATCTGGTTGGGCATCGCGCCAACGCCCAGGCCTTGCAAGATGTACTGTTTGCCAACCTGAAAGTTGTTGGCGCGGGCCCGAATCAAGGGGTTCAGCTCATAGCGCCGCTTGTTCTTGGCGAGCGTGAGCTTGCCGGACCCTTCGCAGACGCCGCAGTCGATGAAGGGCACGGATTTCAACTGGGCCGGAGTGCTGAGGGGTTCGGGAAGCTCGCGGACAAAATTGGCCGAAGCGCACAGAAAAAGCTGCAGGCTGAAAACTTTTCGCGCGATCAGTGTTGAATCCGGCAGCGGACCGGTGCCGAAGACGACGTCAAATCCGTCGTGCACGGGGTGAACGACGTTGTCCACCAACCGGATATCCAAGCGCGAATTCGGGTAGCGGCGCAGGAACGCGGCGCCGACCCGTGAGGCGTAGTCGATCCCGACGAACACCGGTATCGCCACGCGCAACTCGCCACGCGGCTCTTGCTTGCTCTTCTCGACCAGGGCGCGCACCCCGTTGGCCTCGGCCAGGATATTGATGCCGTGGCCGTAGATCTTCTCGCCGAGGTCGGTCACCGAGAGCTGATGGGTGTTCTTGCGGAGCAGCTTGATGCCGAGGTCGGCCTCCAGCTTGCTGAGCTTGCGGCTAACGGTCGACTTGGGCATTCCCAGCAGCGTCGCCGCCTTGGAAAGACTCCGGCACTCGACCACCTTGCCGAATACCAGCAAGGCATCGAGGTCGAACGGCAGATTTTGTTCCATGGGCGCGTTCCAAAAATGCAACAGGGTGTTGCAAGTGAAGACCTATTTGCGCACCTGGTCAAGTGCTAACTTCGGCCGGGGGTGGGATCGGGGCCGAGAGGAGGAGGGCCTCATGGGTCGCGACGTACTGAGCAAACCGGCGAGCGGGCACTGGACCGACGCGTACCCAGAACTGGGGCGCGGCCAGGTGTCGCTGGAAGACTGTGTGTCACGGGAGTTCTACGACAAGGAGCGAGAGCACGTCTTCAAGAAGACCTGGCTCTACGTCGGACGCGTGGAACGGGTGCCGCGCGCCGGCAGCTATTTCACCCGCGAACTCAAGTTCCTCAATACCTCGGTCATCATCGTGCGAGGCAAGGACGACGTCATCCGCGCTCTGCACAACATTTGTCCGCACCGCGGCAACAAGTTGCTGTGGCAGGACGATCCGTTCCAGGAAGTACAGGGCCGGGCGCCCTTGCTGTACTGCCGTTTTCACGGCTGGCGGTACAACTTGGACGGCTCGCTGCACGCCGCCACCCGCAAGGATCTGCTGCTGGACTTCGATGCGGACAGCTGCCGGGTGCCCGGCATCCAATGCGATGTATGGGAAGGCTTCATCTTTATCAACCTCAACCCGCACAACACCGAGTCGCTGCGCTCCTACCTCGGCGAGTTGGCCCACGGCATCGAGGGTTACCCCTTCGCCGGGCCGCACCAGGTGTACCGGTTCACGGTGGAGTTGCAGTGCAACTGGAAAATCTTCCTCGACGGGTTCGCCGAGAGCTACCACGGCCCGTACCTGCATGCCGCCTCGTTCGGGGCGCTCACCGCCGAGGCCAGAGAGGCGTTCGACCAGCCGAACCCATTCACCGACGCGTTGGCCTATCAGCTCGACGGGCCACATCGAATGTTCTCGTTCTCCGGGGAGCCATCGCAGAAAACGCCCTACTCCAAGCCGATCGAATGCGTGATGGAAGCAAGCGCCGCGGGCCCGTGGAACAAGCGAACCGATCGCGGGCCCATGCCTGCGGGTCTGAATCCCACGCGGTCGGAAAAGTACGGTTTCGATTCCTTTCAGTTCTTCCCGAACTTCGTACTGATCTTCGGGGCCTCGGGCTTCAGCACGCACGCCCATTGGCCGACGGGTCCGCACTCGCACATCTTCGAAGCCGAGATGTTCTACCAGCCGCCCAAGACGCACAGGGAGAGGCTTGGCCAGGAGCTGACGGTGACCTTCCTCAACGACATCATCCTCGAAGACGCCAGTCCGTCCGAAGGCCTGCAGGCGATGCTCAACAGTGGCGTACTCACGCACTTCACGATGAACGACGAGGAGATCCTGTTGCGTCACCTGCACAAGGTGGTCGGCGATTACGTGGCGGCAGGCGAGCGGGCGCTGACCGAGGTGAACCAATGAATACCGCTCTGCCACCGGAGTTTTCCTCTCTCGAACATCTGGTCGCGGAGTGGGCCATCGAGGACGGACACCGGCGGTACGTGAAACGCGTCAACAGTTCGATGACCGAGATCCAGGCGTTCTACGACGAGGTGTTCCCATACGCCGAGGAGGCGGTCGCCTATATCGACAAATTCGACTATGCCGAGCCGTTGCCCGAGGACGTCGCGAACCTGCGCAACTTGTTGTATTCGCTGATCACCGTATCGTTGGCGGTCGAGTTGTGGCGCCAACCGCGGGTCAAGCATTCGGCGAACACCATCCTCACCAGGCTGAGCTGATCATGGGACTGTCCACCACACGGCTTGAAATCATCGACCGCACACCGCTGATCGGCAGCGAGATCAGGACAGACCTGCAGACGTTGCTCAGCGGCA
Source organism: Mycobacterium asiaticum (assembly GCF_001673635.1). Classification (GTDB taxonomy): domain Bacteria; phylum Actinomycetota; class Actinomycetes; order Mycobacteriales; family Mycobacteriaceae; genus Mycobacterium; species Mycobacterium asiaticum_C. Next base: position 25,739 of record NZ_LZMH01000082.1, on the reverse strand, counting down.
GCGTGGCCGAAGCCGTTCGGGCCACGTTGGAAAAGCGCGGAGTGATCTTCTTCCGCGGCCTGCAGATCAGCGATGCGCAGCAAGTGGCAATCGCGAAATCCCTTGGCGGCATTGTGCAGAACGAGGGCGAGGACGGCATCTACAAGATCTCACTCGACCAGCGGGTGAACCAGCGCGCCGAATACCTCAAGGGTTCGATGTTCTGGCATTTCGACGGCTCACTGCAGCCCTATCCCAATCTCGCCACCGTACTGCGGGCGATCAAGCTGTCCGATTCCGGCGGACAAACCGAGTTCTGCAACACCTACGCCGCATACGAGGACCTGCCCGATGCCGACAAAGCGGCCATTGCTGAACTTCGAGTGGTCCACAGCGCAGAGCGGTCGCAGTACTACGTACGCCCCGAAATGAGCTACGAAGAGATTTGCTTTTGGCAGAAGTCTCCGACGAAGTCGTGCCCATTGGTCTGGACGCACCGGTCCGGGCGTAAGTCGCTGCTGCTCGGCGCGACCGCGGATTACGTGCTGGGCCTCTCGGTAGAGGAGAGTCGCGCACTGCTTGCGCGCCTTCGTGATTGGGCCACTCAACCACGCTATGTCTACCGGCACGAATGGCAGATCGGTGATCTGCTCGTCTGGGACAACACCGGGACGATGCACCGGGCGCTGCCGTATGCCGCGCACAGTGGACGCCTGATGCATCGCACGGTAATTGCCGGCGAAGAACCGCTGCACTGAACGGGGCCCAAAGCTCATTTCGGGCGATGAAGAAAGCCGTGCAGAGTCGCTTGCACGAGTTCGTCGACGATCACATCCCGGGAAGGTTGTTGCTCGCCAAAGAAAGTTGAGCGCAGCGCCACCATGCCCACCACCGTCGCCACCGTGGAGTGCGCGGGCAGGTCTGGCTGGCGAGAGCGCAGTCCGCGTAGCTGCATGCCCTCGGTGCTGATTCGGCCGAGCACCGCAATGGCACGCCGGATGTCGTTGATGCCGGCGTCGACCATCTCGGCCTCGCTGAACGTTTCGGCTGCCGCCAGCGTCAGCAGCAGGCCCCGGTGTTCGACCATCACGTCGTAGAGCCGGCCGACGAACTGCCGGGCCAGTTCCTCTTCGTCGGTCTCCTCCGGAACAACCGACTGCCACGTCCGCCCGAACTCGTCGACGAAGTTCGTGAACGGCAGGACGAGGGCTTCCCGGAACAGTCCGGCCTTCGAGCCGAAGTTACGGAACAGCAGGTATTCGGAAACCCCGGCCGCCTCGGCGATCTCGCGCGTGGTCGTGGTGCGGTAATCCTGGCGGGCGAACAGCGAACGTGCCGCGTCGAGCAGCAGCCTGCGGGGTTCACCGCGGGGCCGGCGGGACGGCTGGCGCACGGCATTCACGATAGCCATCTTGACCCGTCACTTTGAATAGTGTGCACTATTCAAAGTCGATGTCGCTGTCGAAGGGAATCGTCGTGGGCGCGGTCATCATGCTCGGCACCCTGTTCGGCCTGATCGCGCTGATCTTCGGCGCGGTCCTGTATTTCGACCCCGAAGCGCGCGGCGGTGCGGCCAAAGAGCGGGACCGATGAACACCGAGCTGACGCCGCTGCTGACGGCGGCGGTCATCTTCGGCTGGGGCAGCGGCATCGTGTTCACCGCGCTCGGTGTGTACCTGAGCATTCGGGGCCGCCGGCTGCACCCGCTGCTGCTGCTGTGTATCTCGGCGATCTCTTTCTCGTGGATCGAGGCGCCGTACGACTGGGCCATGTACGCCCAATTTCCACCGGCGCTACCCCGTATGCCGTCGTGGTGGCCGTTGAACATGACCTGGGGCGGGCTGCCGTCGGCCGTCCCCCTCGGCTACATCGGCTATTTCGTCCTGCCCGCGGTGATCGGCGCGGCGCTCGGACGACGGCTGAGCGCGCGGTTCGGGTGGCGACGACCCCTCACGTTGCTCAGCGCCGGCTTCATCGTGGGATTCTGCTGGGCCTTCCTGTTCAATGCTGTTATCGGCGCTCGGCTCGGTGTCTTCTACTACGGCTACGTCATTCCCGGGCTCGCCGTCTTCGAGGGAACCAAGCATCAATACCCGATCTATGACTCCATCGCGCTGGGCGTGCAGATGATGGTCTTCACCTATCTGCTCGGCCGAACCGATGCCCAAGGCCGCAATGTCATCAAAATGTGGGCCGACAAGCTGTCGAAGACTCCCGCCCAATCGGCCGCGCTGTCCATTGTGGCCGTCATCCTGATCGGCAATCTGCTGTATGGCGCCGTCTTCGCGCCGCATCTGGCCACCAAGCTGGGCGGCTGGGTGACCTCGGGCTCGACAGAGCAGTTGTTCCCGGGCGTCCCGAACCAGCCCAAGCACTGCGGGCATTAAGTAGCGGACGCCAGAGCGCACCGCACAGGTCACTTCTTCGACACAACTTCGCAGCATTCCTTCTAGCGGGGATGACACCGCGCCACGATGGATGCAGCCAACCAGGAGGCAGTGTTCGATGCGAGTAGTTGTCTTATCCGCGCTTATCGCCGTCCTGTGCGCGTTGAGTCCGTTGGCCGCGCCCGCGCAGGCCGAACCCACGACATGCGGAGTGAACCTCACGGCGCCGGAAATCCGGGCAGCGATCAAACAAATACCCGCGCTACCGGGCAACGGGGCGTGGGACCTGAACACGCACAGCTTCGATCCGAGCAGCAACTACAACCCGTGCGCCACCCTGTCGACCGTCATCATCACCGTGATCGGTGCCACCGGCAGTTCGCCGGACCTCGCGCTGCTGTTCCACAAGGGCAGCTTCGTCGGGGTCGCGACATCCAAGGCCTACCCGTTCACCACGCTCAACAAGGCAAAGACCACCGACGAGATCGTCGCACTCGACTACAAGGACGGCCGAGAGGTCTGCACGGCGTGCCCGGGTCCCATCACCACCGTCCGTTACCAGTGGCAGGGCAGCCAGGCCGCGATGTTGGACCCGCAACCCGCGTGGTGACGCGCTCCCCTTGTTAGGCCGGTTGTAGACCGGCTGCTTGGCCAATCACCCGCGAGCGGACAAGATGTAGGGCTAACACCCGCATACCAGCCTCGAGGTCGAACCATGGACGTTCCCAAGATCCGTTCGCGCATGCTGCGTTGCGCTGCAGCTCTATTCGCCGCGGCGATCATGTCGGGCCTGGTGGGCTGTGGAGAGTCGGCCGCGCAACCGGCGCTGGCCGCCGACCCCGCGCAGCTGGCCCGCGACCTGGTGGCCGACGAGCAGGCGCTGCGCGATCCGTCGTCCTCGGAGGCGGTGCTGCAGGCCGCCGCACTTCGCGAGCAGGCGGCGTACCGCGCCATCGGCCGCCACCCCGAGTGGGAGCCGATCGTGCGGCCGATCATCCCGGCGTCACTCGTGGGCATCTACAACCTCAACGTCGATGCGCGCCATCACCTCATGGCATTGAACGGGCCGGAGGCGAGGTCGACACTGCCGGCCTGGCGGATCGACCCGCCGGCGCCGCTCAACGAGTTGCTCGGCTACTACCGCGAGGCCGAGGCGGCCACCGGTGTCGGTTGGAACTACCTGGCGGCGATCAACATGGTCGAGACCGACTTCGGCCGCATCTCCGGGGTGAGCAACGCCGGTGCCCAGGGGCCCATGCAATTCCTGCCGTCGACGTTTGCCAGCTACGGCGGGGGCGGCGACATTCATTCCCCAAGGGACAGCATCATGGCGGCCGGTCGCATGCTCGCCGCGAACGGCTTTGCGGGCAATCGCGACGGCGCCATCTACAGCTATAACCACTCGAGCCACTACGTCGGCGCGGTCAATGACTATGCCGCCGCGATCGGCGCTGATCCGGCGGCTTTCGCCGGCTATCACCGGTGGGACGTCTACTACCTGACCACGTCGGGGGACGTGCTGCTGCCGGTCGGGTACGCCGCGTCGGAGCGAATTCCCGTCGCCGACTACCTGGCCGGACACCCGCAGTGAGCCATTGACGGGCAAGTAACTGCTTCAAGTTCCACTACATCAGCACCGCGCCGCTCGAGCCGATCGTTGCCCGGTGGCTGAACCGGGGGAAGGGAACACCATGAAAATCAACCTGACCAGTGTGCTGGTCGACGACCAGGACAAGGCACTGCGCTTCTACACCGAGATCCTCGGCTTCAAGCAGAAGCACGACGTGCCGATGGGCGAACACCGGTGGATCACCGTGGTCTCCCCGGAGGATCCGGACGGCACCGAGCTGGTCCTCGAGCCCGACCAGCATCCGGCGGCCAAGCCGTTCAAGGAAGCGTTGATCGCCGACGGCATCCCGTTCACGTCCTTCGCCGTCGACGATGTGCACGCGGAATATCAGCGGCTGAGCGGGCTGGGAGTGCTCTTCACTCAGGAGCCCGCCGACATGGGACCGGTGACCACGGCCGTGCTCGACGACACCTGCGGCAACCTGATCCAGATCACGCATCTGCGCGGCTGACGCCGCGCCTCAGGTCATACAGACATTCGAAAACAGCAGGACCGGCCAGGACACGATCGAACCCAGGAAGGACACCACCAGGTCCGCGCCGTGCAGTCGTTGCAAGTGCTCGGTATGCGTCGACGACCACACCAGTCCCACCAGGAAATACGGGATGCCGAGGATGACGGCCAGCCCCAGCCATTCGGCGATGGTCATCTTGTAATCGAGCAGTTCCCGCAGCTTGGTGAGCATCTTCGGCCCTCGTGGAGAGTGCGTCCGGGATGGAATCGAGTACCAATATGTTAACCCCTATTCTGTCAACTCTTTGATCTCCCGTCGTCGGATCAGGACCAGGCAATGCCTGTTGGGGTTAGATTTGAGTCATGGCAAGACGCACAGGGCTGGGGGTGCTGTGAATGTCGATTCCGGATAGTCAGTCCGTCGAGCGAGCCACGCTGTCCATCGAGGACACTCGCATCGGCGTCACCCGTCAGACCGCTCGCTGGAGCGATGCCCCGGTCGATATTCGCGAAGCGATGGACTTCTGGGCGTTCGCTGCCGGCGCGGCGAACGTCATCATGCAATTGTCCCGGCCGGGTGTGGGCTACGGGGTAGTGGAGTCAAAGGTCGACTCCGGCAATCTGTTGAAGCATCCCTGGAAGCGGGCCCGGACCACCTTTCAGTATCTGGCCGTAGCGGTCTTCGGCTCGCCACAGGACCGCGCCGCCTTCCGGGCGGCCGTCGACGGGGCGCACCGGCACGTGAAGTCGACGCCGGAAAGTCCCGTTCGTTACAACGCGTTCGACGGCGACCTGCAGATGTGGGTGGCTGCGTGCCTGTTCGTCGGGTTGGAAGACACCTATCAGCTGTTGCGCGGGCCGATGAACGACGAGCAAGCCGAGCAGTTCTACCGCTCCGCCTGGACGCTGGGCACCACCTTGCAAGTCCGGGAAGACCAGTGGCCGCCGACCCGAAAAGCATTCGACGACTACTGGGTCCAGGCGTGCCGGCAGGTCGAGGTGGGGGAGGTCGTCGGCAACTATTTGATGGAGCTGATCGACCTTCGCATGATCAATCCACTGCTGCGGCTGCCCTTCCATCGGCTGTTGAAGTTCTTGACCGTCGGCTTCCTGGCGCCGGTCTTTCGGGAGGCGCTCGGCGTCTCCTGGAGCAAAGGCAAGCAGCGCCGGTTCGAATACCTGTTCCTGCTAGTAGCTTTCGTCAACCGCTTCCTTCCCCCCTTCGTTCGCCAGGGCAGCAGTCACGTCCTGCTCGCGGATGTGCGCAGCCGCGTGCGGCGGGACCGTCCGTTGATCTGACCCATGACCGCGATGGATCGACTGCGGCGAGTGCTGGGCCACCAGCTCAGTGTCGCGGCCCTGATCGAGCTGGGGCTGTGGCTCGCGTTGCCCTACTTGTGCATCGGCTTGGTGTGGGCTTCTCTGCACTACCCGCAGGTGGAGCGGATCCAGGCGCGGCTGTCGCAGATGATACCCGCCGGCGCCGACGTCGCGGCATTCGGGCTGACCACCATCTTGTGGCCGGCTTCGATCCAGATCGCGGACGCCTGTCCGGCGCCGTGACGCGCGCTAGTCGCGAAAACCCGGGCCCGCCTCGGGCGTCACGTTGCGCGCGTTGATCTCCTGCTCACAGTGGGCGCAGACCAAAAGCGGCTCGACGATCTCGCCGCACTGATTGTGGCGCAACACAATTGGAGGTCCACTCGGCAGAGGTAGATGGCGGTCCCCCCAGTGCATCAGCACGACGATCGCCCCGAAGAGCTCGCGGCCCGCGTCGGTGAGGCGGTATTCATAGCGTTCGGGATCCTGCGAATACGGCACCCGGTCCAAAAGGCCCACCTCAACCAGCATCCGCAGCCGCGTCGACAGCGTGGGCCGCGGGATATTGAGGTTGCGCGCCAGCTGGCCGAAACGCTGCACGCCGAAGAACGCTTCACGCAGGATCAGCAACGTCCACCGCTCGCCGACCAACTCCAAGGCGCGGCCGACGGATTCGCCCTGGAAGCGGTGGGACAGATCGGCGGCCGACATAGTTCATTCACTGTACCGGTTACATTACTGAACCGCAGGTGGTAACGTAATTGAACCGTCACCGCTACCGGGAGCCGCTGATGAGCCACCCTGACCTCGAAGTTGTCGCCGAGAAAATCGCGCTCTCGGCTCGAGAGGTGTCGGCGCAGACCGAACGCGAACGCAGGCTCGTGCCGGATCTCGTCGATCGCCTCAACGACGCCGGTCTGTTGCGCGCGACCATGCCGCGCGAGGTTGACGCACTCGAGCTGGAGCCGCCGATCGCACTGCGATGCGCCGAAGCGATTGCCCGCGGCGATGCCGCGGCGGGTTGGTGCGTGTCAATCGCGATCACCAGCGCTCTGCTGGTCGCCTACCTGCCACCGGGCGCGCGCGACGAAATGTTCGGCGGCGGAAGGGGCGTCGCCGCCGGGGTGTGGGCACCGCGGGGTAAGGCGCGATCCGTCGACGGCGGCGTGATCGTGTCCGGGCGATGGCCGTTCTGTAGCGGAATCACGCACGCGGATGTTCTTTTCGCCGGCTGTTTCGTTGACGACGGCCGCATTCCGTCGGTCGTCGCGCTGCCCAAGGACGATTTGCACGTGCTCGACAACTGGCACTCGTTGGGTCTGCGCGGCACAGGCAGCCACGACACCGTTGCCGATGAGATCTTCGTCCCGTCCGAACGGGTGTTCTCGTTGTTCGACGGGCCCGTGCTGGACCGGCCGCTGTACCGGTTCCCGGTATTCGGGTTCTTCGCGCTGTCGATCGGTGCGGCCACGCTGGGCAATGCCCGCGCCGCCATCGACGACTTCGCGGAATTGGCCGCCGGCAAAAAGGGACTCGGATCCACGCGGACTTTGGCCGAGCGCCCGTCCACCCAGGCGGCGGTGGCGACCGCGGAGTCGTCATTGAGTGCGGCGCGCGCGTTGTACTACGAGGCGATCGACACCGCATGGCAGGCCAGCCACGAATCCGGGCCGGTGCCGATGGACTTGCGCACCCGGCTCCGGCTGGCCGCGACCCATGCGGCGCGCACATCGGCCGACGTGGTGCGCAGCCTGTATGACCTGGCGGGCAGCAGTGCCATCTATGACGATTCCCCGCTACAGCGCCGATTCCGCGATGCGTTCACCGCCACCGCTCACTTTCAGGTCAACGAGGCATCGCGTGAGCTGCCCGGTCGCGTCCTGCTCGGCCGGCCCGCCGACGTCACGATGCTGTGACAGCCACCGAAGTCGTCCTTCCGTTCTGGCTCGACCGGCCCGACCAGGAAGCCGTCCAGATCGCGCTCACAGCGGCGCAGACTGGGTTCGATGCGCTCTGGATCGGCGAGATGGCGACGTATGACGCCTTCGCGCTGGCGACCGCGATCGGGGTGCAGGCCCCCGGGCTGGCGCTCAAGATCGGACCGTTGGCCGTCGGGGTGCGTGGTCCGGTGACGCTTGCGCTGGGGGTCAGCACCGTCGCCTCACTGACCGGCAGCCGGGTCGACATCGCGTTGGGGGCCTCGAGTCCGGTGATCGTGGCCGGCTGGCACAACCGTTCCTGGGCGCACCACGTCACCGTCATGCGGGAAACGATCGACTGCCTACGGCCGATGCTGGACGGCGCGCGCGTCGACTATGCCGGCCGGCACGTCTCAAGCCACGGGTTTCGGCTGCGGACCCCAGTTCCGGAAACTCGGATCGCGTTGGGCGCCTTCGGTTCCGGCATGCTTCGGCTGGCGGCGCGGCATACCGACGAGGTGGTGCTCAACCTGGCTTCACCGGCCCGGGTGGCCGAGGTGCGTAGCCTGCTCGACGATGCCGCGACCGACCGCCCGCCGCCTCGGCTGACGGTGTGGGTGCCGGTCGCCGTCAATCCCGGCGCCGCCGCGCACGCTCAACTGGCCGGCCAGGTGGCGGTGTACCTCGCCCCACCCGGATATGGGGAGATGTTCGCCGCACTCGGCTTCGGTGATTTGGTGGCCAAGGCGCGGGCCGGCGCGCCGCGCCGTGCACTGGCGGCCGAGATCCCGGTGGAATTGCTCGACGGAGTGGGCGCGTTGGGGTCTGCGGAGCACATTGCCGCGCGCCTGCGCTCCTACCGCGAAGCGGGCGCCGACTGCGTCGCTGTTGTGCCTTCCACCGCAGAAGACCCGGGCGCCCGGGCGACCCTTGCCGCAATAGCAGAAGGAGACCGATTGTGACCCTCACCAACACCGTATGCCGGCTGGCCAACCGTCCCGTCGGCCTGCCCAAGGTCTCCGACTGGCAGATCGCCGAAGAATCAGTCGGGACCGTTTCCGATGGGCAGTTCCTGGTGCGGGTCGAATACCTGTCCGTCGACCCGGCGATGCGCACCTGGATGAACGCCGGACGGTCCTACGTGCCGCCGGTGGAGATCGGTGAGGTGATGCGCGCGGGCGGGATCGGGCGCGTAATCGATTCGCAGCACCCGAAATTCGCCGTCGGTGACGAGGTGTACGGCACGTTCGGAGTACAGCGCTACGCGATCTCCGACGGCCGGGATGTGACATCGGTGGACACCACGCTGGCGCCCGCCCCGGTGCATCTCGGCGCACTGGGAATCAGCGGCCTGACGGCCTATTTCGGGCTGCTTGATGTCGGGAAGCCGCAACCGGGACAAACAGTCGTCGTCTCGGGGGCGGCCGGTTCGGTCGGTAGCATCGCGGGACAGATCGCGCGGATCAACGGTTGCCGCGCGGTCGGCATCGCCGGCGGCCCGGACAAGTGCCGCTGGCTGGTCGAAGAACTCGGGTTCGACGCCGCGATCGACTACCGGGCGGGAGATCTGCGCCGGCAGCTGAAGGTGCACGCGCCCAACGGTATTGATGTTTTCTTCGACAATGTCGGGGGAGCGACGCTGGAAGCCGCGCTGGCGCGACTGGCGCGCGGCGCCCGCGTCGTCATCTGTGGGGCCATTTCGCAGTACAACGCCACCGACGAGTTGCGCGGCCCCGCCAACTACATGCAATTGCTGGTTGCGCGGGCGTCCATGACCGGTTTCGTCATCTTCGATTACGCCGATCGCTACGGTGAAGGCGTTGTGCGGCTGGCGGATTGGCTGCGCAGCGGGGAACTGCGCTCGCACGAGCAGGTCGTCCGCGGCGACGTCGGCGACTTCCCTGAAGTATTGCTCGCGCTGTTCCGCGGCGAGAACACCGGCAAACTGATCCTCGCCCTGGACGGTTCCTAGTTTCAAATGCGTGGCCAGCGGCTAGTCCATCCCGGACACCTCGGGAGGTTCAGATGGGCAAATATCAGGTCGTGGTGGTAGGCACCGACGGATCGGACACGTCGTTTCGCGCGGTCGACCGCGCGGCGCAGATCGCCGCCGAATCCGGCGCCAAGTTGATCGTCGCGTCGGCGTTCACCGACTCCGACCATAATCGCGCCGGGCCCGATCCCGACCAGCATCGCAACGAGAAATATCGCAACGAGGGCAACGCTCCGGTGTATGAGATGTTGCGCCAAGCCGCTTCCCGGGCGCGTGACGCCGGCGCCACCGAGGTGGAGGAGCGCGCCGTCGAAGGCTCTGCCGTCGACGCCCTGGTGCAGCTGGTGGAGGATGTCGATGCCGACCTGCTGGTGGTGGGCGACGTGGGAAACAACTCGCTGGTCGGCCGGGTCGTCGGCGCTGTGCCGCGCACGGTGTCCCGGCGCGCCAAGACCGAGGTGCTGGTCGTCGAGACCCAGGACTAACCGCGCACTGAAACCCCTAGATCTTGAAGCGGCCGGCGAACCCCCGCAGCGGCAGGTCCGCACTGGTGATCAGTCCCGGGGGAGCGGCGAGGACCGATTTGATTGAGTTCAGCGCGGGTAGCCCGGTGACCGTCATGCCGATCGAGGCGAAGTTGTCGGGATTGGACAGGTCGACGCCGGGCTTGGGGAAGATCATGTGCTTGTTGTAGATGCACGGGTCGCCTTTGATCTGAGTGATGTAGCAGCCCTTGATATCCCAGTGCGGGTCGGTGTGCGGTGTCATCTGCCATTCCAGATGCGTCTCGACCCGCGGAACACCTGCCACCATGCCCTGATACTTGATGTAGTTGCCGCCCAGCGAACCCTTGGGCAGCGTGTACCAGCCGAGGTCGACATCCTTGGTGCAGGCGCCCAACTCGTAGTCGAACTTCACCTCGTCGAGTTCGATGTCGAAGCAATCGGCCATCATCAGCACGCTGTCGGCGAAGACACGGGTGTACTTCTCCAATTTGCCCGGGATGTCGGGCTGGTCGACGGGAAGCCCGTAGCCGACCTCGATCCAGGTGTCCTTGGAGTGGTGGCAAGACACGTCGACCGACTCGATGGTGGTGACGTTCTCGATCTCGGCGACATCGGCCGAACAGACCACACCCAGAATCTGATTGACGCCGGGGTTCATGCCGGTCCCGTAGAACGTGGACGCGCCCTTGGCGCACGCTTCGGCCAGCAGTTGGGTGACCGGCTTGCCGGAATGGTGGGGGTGGTTGCGGTTGCGGTGCCAGCCGGTGATCCAGTCGGCAGTGGTGACGATGTTGATCCCGGCTTCGAGGACTTTCACGTAGAGATCCTCGTCGGGGAACACGCCATGAAACGTCAGCACATCGGGCCGGGCGTCAATGATCTCGTCGATGCTGCCGGTCGCGGTGACGCCGTTGGGTGGCAGGCCGATCAACTCGCCGACGTCTTTCCCGATCTTCTCCGCCGAATAGCAGTGCACGCCAATCAGTTCCAGGTCGGGATGGTTGGCGATGCGCTTGATCATCTCCGAGCCGACATTGCCGGTGGCAACTTGGAAGACCTTGATTGTCATGAGGTGGCCCTTTCCAGGGGTCGAGTCGAGTCTTTGCCGTCGGGATAGAACTGCTTGGCCCAGTTGCGAATTGCGGTGAAACCCTCGTATTCCGCCGTTGCGAGCGCGGGCGGATCCGAGTAGCGCTGGTGTGACCAGATGTGCACATCCTGGACGAACTGCCGGATCACCTCGTCACCGAACATGCGTGCCTTGGCTTCCGCGCGCTCGTCATCCCGGCCGGGGACGCGGCCGATGTAGACCATGAATCGGACGTCGGACGTGCGCTCGTCGACCGGGGTGACCGCCGAGATCGTGCGGTTGTCCACCATCCCCCAGCTCTTGGTGACGGCGACGCCGAGGCCGCCGTTGATGGCCTCGACGCCGCTGTTGACGTCTTCGATGCGCTGCCGGTCGTCGCCCTCGAAGGTGATGGTGAAATCCACGTAGGAGATCGGCTCGTCGAAGTCATGCCGGGTGAAGATCGGCACGATCGGCGTGTTGTGCACGTACTTGAAGTGGGCGAAATCGACCCCGTTTTCCAGCACGTACTGCGGGTGCAGCTCCAGGTGCTGCCGGAACAGTCGCTGCTGCGAGTAGTAGTCCGCGGGACCGCTGCCGTCGGCGAAACTGGCAAACACATCGGGGGCATCGAAAAACGGTGCGCGGCCTTCGATGTCATGCCAGATGTAGACGGACTCGTTGCGTTCCACCACCGGGTAGGTGCGGACCCGCCGGCCGCGATTCGGCCGTTCCTGGTAGGGGATGCAGACGTTGCGTCCCTCCTGACTCCACTGCCAGCCGTGGAACGGGCATTGGAGGACCTCGCCCACCACTTTTCCGCCGTAACCCAGATGCGCACCCAGATGCTCGCAGTAGGCGTTCATCACGGTGAGCTGACCCGACGCGGTCCGCCAAGCGACCATCTCCTGGTCGAAATACTTCATGCTGTGGACTTCGCCGATGCCGATCTCGTCGGACCACGCCACCTGGAACCACCCGGTTGGCTTCATCGACAAAGGGGGCTTGGCCATCCGCCGGTCCTCTCCGTCTGATCATCAAGCACTCTATGAAAGATTCATAAAGGAGTCAACGAAACATGGATTTTCGCGCTACGATGCGCGAATGGCGGTGGCGGACAGCGCGGGACGCAGGGCCAACCGGCGTGGGCTGGCCACTCGCGAGGCCATGCTGCAGGCGGCGGTGTCGGCGCTCGCCTCCGGGGACCCGGGTGCCGTATCGGCCAACCGCATCGCCAAACAGATCGGCGTGACCTGGGGGACCGTGCAGTACCAGTTCGGCGACGCCGACGGGTTCTGGGCGGCCGTGTTGCACCACACCGCGCAACGCCGGGCCAACCTGTTCGCCAACCCCGACACCGGAGCGTCGTTGCGTTCCAGGGTGTCGGAAATCATCGACACCCTCTACGAAGGGCTAACCGCCCCCGATTCGCGGGCCATCGAGAATCTGCGGGCGGCTCTGCCCCGCGAACCCAGCGAACTCGACCGGTTGTACCCGCGCACCGCGGCCGAACTGCGCTCGTGGGGGCAGGGCTGGCACGCCACCTGTCAGAACGCGTTCGCCGACCTGCAGGTCGACCCCCAGCGGGTGCACGAGGTCGCCACCCTGATCCCGGGCGCGATGCGCGGCCTGGTCTCGGAACGCCAGCTGGGTAGCTATGCCGATCTCGACGAGGCGCGTCGTGGGCTGACCAATGCGATCGCCGCCTATCTCGCCGAATCGACGGCCGGCGGCAAGTGAGGAACGCACGGGTTCATCCCGGGAGGCGGCGGGTACCAGACGAGGTGTGAAGCTCGTCGATTCGGTGGCAAATATTGAGGTCATCCCCAAGCTGGTCTCGTTGTATCGGCGAAGCGGCGCCGATGTGCCGTTCGGGGATCCGGTCCCATCCCATGGAACCGAGATGGAAGGCTGGTTCTGGCGGCTCTCCGACCCCGCCGAGGGACGGGTGGTGGTCGCCCTGTGCAGCGCGAACCGGCACCCGGGCGGGGACTGGTCGACCGCGGCGATCGCATTGCACCCCGGCGGGGTGGTGCGGTCGGCGGCGGTCGACGGCGTGCGGGCCGATCGACGGGACTTCTCGGTGCAAGCCGACTCTGGCGGAGACTTCATCGACGCGAGCCGCGAGCGGCTGAAGATGACCCTCGGTGACACCAGAGTCGACCTGAGGTTCCACGAGCCGTACGAGTGGCCGAAACCCTTCGGCGGCGGCGGTGTGTTCTCGTCCGTGCCCTTCCTGAACCAGTACTGGCATCCGTACCGGCTGGGCGGTAAAGCGTCCGGGACGGTGACGCACAACGATCAAGAGTGGACCTTCGCCGATGCCACGTTGTACTGCGAACGCAATTGGGGAGCCGGCTTTCCGTTGCGCTGGTGGTGGGGACAGGCCCACGATTTCGGCGATGAAGATGTGTCGGTGGCGTTCTCCGGAGGCCTGCTCGAGTTGGGGCCGTTGAAGCGCGATGTGACGGGAGTTGTTGTGCGACTGGGGGATCGAGTGCTGCGACTCACTCCGCCGGCCCTGGTGTCAGCCAGTTGCGATTTGCAGCGCTGGCACATCGTCGCGCGCACCGTTCGCTATCGCGTCGAACTCGACGGGCACGGCACGTCAGCCGGACCGCATGTGCTTCCGGTGCCGTTGCCGGCCGAGCGCCGCAACATCGACACCGACTACGAACACCTGGCCGGGACCCTGCACCTGCGGGTTCGGGAATGGGGCCGCACCATCTTCGAAGGCACCTCCACGCTGGCCGGTCTGGAAATCGGCAGCAGGCCGGCGTGATGGGCCGATCGGCGGTGATCCGAGTAATCTCCTGCGCCATGGAGCAGTCGCGATGAGTGCGGGTCTGTTCGCACTCCTCGACGATGTCGCGCTGTTCGCGCGGCTGACCGCGGCGTCCCTGGACGACATCGGCGGTGCGGCCGGACGGGCGACGGCGAAGGCCGCCGGAGTGGTCGTCGACGACACCGCGGTGACGCCCCAGTTCGTCGAGGGAATCTCCGCCGAGCGCGAGTTGCCGATCATCAAGCGCATCGGGCTCGGATCCCTGCGCAACAAGCTGTTGTTCATCCTGCCCGGCGCAATGCTGCTCAGTCAGTTTGCGCCCTGGCTGCTCAGTCCGATCCTGATGGTCGGGGCGACGTATCTGTGTTACGAAGGCGCCGAGAAGGTTTGGAGCAGCCTGACCGGCCACGAGCATGACGGCGCCGAGCCCGAGAACGAGGATCACGTGGTGAGCGGGGCGATCCGGACGGACTTCATCCTGTCGGCCGAGATCATGGTGATCGCGCTGAACGAGGTTGCCAAACTGGGATTCGTGCCGCGGCTGGTCATCCTGATCATCGTTGCGCTGGTGATCACCGTCGCGGTCTACGGGGTGGTCGGCGCGATCGTCAAGATGGACGATGTCGGGCTGCGCCTAACCAAGACATCATCCCGATGGGCCAAGGCGATCGGACGCGGCCTGGTAGCCGGGATGCCCAAGCTGCTCTCCGTGCTCTCCGTGGTCGGGACCGCCGCGATGCTCTGGGTGGGCGGTCACATCCTGCTCACGGGAAGCGAACACGTCGGGTGGCACACCCCCTACGGTTGGGTGCACCACGCCGAGCAGTGGGTGCACCATGCCGGTGGCGCGGTCGGCGGCGTACTGGCCTGGCTGGTCAACACCGGCCTGTCGGCGGTCGTCGGGTCAATTGTGGGCGCCGTGGTGGTAACCATCGTGCACCTGGTGCAAGCTATGCGGCGCCGCCGTTCCTCGTCGGCAACCTGAAGCGCAAGGAGCGGCTGTGCTATTGAACGGGATCAACCACATCGCGCTCATCTCCAAGGACATCGACCGGCTACGGGAGTTCTACACCAAGGTCTTCGAGGCTGAGGTGGGGCCGACCAAGCCGCACGGCGAGAAGGGTGACGAGACGATGACGATGATCCGCATCGGGCCCCACACGGAACTCAATGTGGTGACCATCGAGGGCAATCCGGAACCCGACCGTCAGACACCGATGTGGGGAAGGGGACGGCTGGACCATTTCGGTCTGCAGGCGGCGTCGCCCGAGAGTTTCGAGACGATCCGACAACGGTTGATCGAGCACGGCGCAAGTGACGGCAAGGTCAACGATTTCGGCGCGGTGCGTAGCGTCTTCTTCCGCGACCCGGATGGACTCGAGGGTGAGGTCCTGGTCGAGAAATAGGTGGGTCGAACCGATGCGGACGCTGCAGGGCAAGGTCGCGGTCATCACCGGCGCCGCCAGCGGGATCGGGCTGGCCACCGCTCGCGCGCTATCGGGCCGCGGGACGTCGGTCGTGGCGGTCGACCGCGACGCCAGCGCGGCTGTCGCCGACGACATCACCGGCCACGGGACGCCGGCGTTCGCCTATCCGACCGACGTCGCCGTCCCGCAGATCTTTGAAGCGTTGCGCGACTGGACGATCGAAAAGTTCGGCCGGGTTGACATCGTGATGAACAACGTCGGTGTGCTCACCAACGGTCTACCCGAGGATATTCCGGTGGCGGAGTGGCAGCGCATCATCGACGTGAACCTCATGTCCGTGGTCCGCAGCAACAACGCGTTCTTGCCGGTGCTGCTAAACCAGGCCGAGGGACACATCGTCAACACGTCGTCATTCGCGGGCCTGTACACCTACTCCTACGACCGGATGCCGTACGCGGCGACCAAGGCCGCCATTGTGCAGATCAGCGAAGCATTGGCGATTTACCTGCGGCCCAAGAACATTGGGGTCACCCTGCTGTGTCCGGGCCCGGTGCTGACCAACATCGCCCGCAACGTGCCGAGTTTCGGCTCGGGTGCGCCCATGCGGTTGCCCGGCGAGTTCGAGTTGCTCGATGCCGCGACGGTCGGTGAGCTTGTGGTCGAGGCGATCCTGGCCAATCGCTTCTTCGTGACCTCGCATCCAAGCGTGCGTGAGCTCGTGCGCCGCCGGGTAGAGGACTGGGATGCGTTCATCGATTATCAGATCTCCCGCGAACCCAACGCATAGAGAGGCACCACCTTGACCGAACTGCGAACCCAGGGGCTCAACGCCTTTCGCGAAATGCTGCCGGGTCTGATCCCGGATGACCTGACCTCGACCCGGGCCGGCGGCTTCGCCGACGAATTGGGCGACCTCGCGCTCGACCACGTTTTCGGCGCGCTGTGGACCCGGCCGGGACTGGATCGACGCGCCCGCAGCCTCGTCACCCTGGGGGTGCTGATCGCCCTGCGCGCCGGCGAGGAACTCAAGCTCCACTTCCCGATCGCGCTGCGCAACGGCCTCACCGCCGAGGAGATCGAAGAGGTGATCTACCACGCCGCCGGATATGCCGGCTACCCCGCGGCCGCGAGCGCCCGCAATATCGCCGCCACCGTGCTGAGGACTACCGAGCCGACCGAGTAGCGTCCCAGATCCGTTGTGTCTCTTGACTGACCGACGGGTGATGCGTCTGCTGGAAGTTGCGGCCGCCGCGACCGTAGGTGGCGACGACCGCGGCGGGCACCTGCGGCTCCAGCAGCGGCTCGGCGAGCCAGTCGCACCGCCGCACGTGCACCAGATCGACCGCGGCCGCGTCTTCGTCGTCGTCGTAGAAATACGGGCCGGCGATGCGGCCGAGCCAGTACATCCCCTCCGGGTCGCGGGTCCACACGAACGACCCGTCGAGCACCTCGGCGAAGCGCGCCGCGCGGCGTTCGAGGCGGTCCCGTTCGGTAGGTGTGCGCACCCGTTGTCCGAAACCGCACAAGCCTTTCCGGAGGGCATGTTCCAGGGTGGCACGCGGGTCGACCTCGTCGCTGCGGGAACGCAGCGGTGCGCGGTACACGCCGGCCATGTTCGTGACTAGGTGCCGCAGAAGGTTCGGTAAACGCCGAAATCCACCGGCGCCGGTGCCGCGTAGCGCTCGAGCCCCGGCCGCGCGGTGTACGGCGCGGTGATGGCGTCGAGCAGGTGACCGAGCGGCTCGAGGTCGTTCGCCGTTGCGGCGGCCAGCGCTTCCTCGACGAGATGGTTGCGCGGAATGTAGATCGGATTGACTCGATCCATCAGCTTGGCGTCGGGACCCAGCGCCCGCCAGCGCGTCGCCCAATCGTCGAAGCGTGCGGGGTCGACGAAGCGTCCGCGCGCCGCCTCGGCGTCACCACGTGCCGCGTCGCCGAGGTGACGGAAGAACGAGGTGTAGTCGACGTGGCTCTCGTGCAGCAGGGTGAGCAGCTCGTCAACCAGCGGCGTGGCTTTGTCGGTGGCCAGGCCCAGCTTGGCGGCCATGCCCGATTGCCACGCGGTCTGGTAGTGCTGGAATCCGCCGAACGCGTTCTCCGCCAACGCGACTCCCTCGTTCGGGTCCTCGGAGAACAGCGGGAGCAGCGCCTCGGCGAACCGGGCCAGGTTCCATTGCGCGATGGTCGGCTGGTTGCCGTAGGCGTAGCGCCCCCAGTAGTCGATCGAACTGAATACCGTGTCGGGGTCGTAGGCCTCCATGAACGCGCATGGCCCGTAGTCGATGCTCTCACCGGAGATCGTCACATTGTCGGTGTTCATCACCCCGTGCACGAACCCGATCAGCATCCATTTCGCCACCAGCGACGCCTGGGCCGCCACGACGCTTTCGAACAGTGCGACGTAAGGGCGTTCGGCGTCGGCAGCCCCCGGGTGGTGGCGCGCGATGGCATGGTCGGCCAGCCGCCGTAGCAACTCGACATCCCTTGTCGCGGAAGCATATTGGAAGCTACCAACGCGCAGGTGACTGCTCGCGACGCGGACCAGTAGCGCGCCGGGCAGGACCGTGTCCCGCTCGACAGGTCGCCCGGTGGCGACCACCGCGAGGGATCGCGTGGTGGGCACGCCCAGTGCGTGCATCGCCTCGCTGATGATGTACTCGCGCAGCATCGGTCCCACCGCGGCCAGGCCGTCGCCGGCGCGGGCGAACGGCGTGCGCCCCGAACCCTTGAGGTGAATGTCGCGCAACCGACCCTGGGTATCTGTCACCTCGCCGAGCAGCAGGGCCCGCCCATCGCCCAGCCGTGGCACGTAACCGCCGAACTGATGGCCGGCATAGGCCTGCGCCACCGGCGCGGCGCCGTCGGGCACCAGGTTGCCCACCAGAAACCGCAGTCCGTCGCCGCTGCGCAACCAGGCGGGGTCCAAGCCGAGTTCGACGGCGAGGGGCTCATTGAGCACCAGCAATCGCGGGTCCGGCGGTATCTCGGCTTTCCACGGCACCGCCAATTCCGGCAGCTCGCGCGAAAAGCGGTCCTGCAGGGGGACGGCGATATCGGGTGTGACGCTCACTTGACCCAGACTATCCAGGTTTGCTCAGCCATCCTCGTTCCCCGCGAGCCCCTCTGGTGGGGGGACGGAGTACGCGGGGTACGCAGGCGGCGAGACGACGCTGTCATCATCGGCGGCTTCAGCGGCCTGCGCGGCCTGGTCCTGGTCTTGGTCTTCACGCGGTTCGGGGGAACTCATCAATGCTCCTAGCCGATTGCTTGCTTGATCAGGTCACGGGCGCGGTCGAGCATCGAGGCGAACGGCCCGACGGCGAGGTTGAGCTTCGCCGATTCCACGCCCGGGTGTGGCCGGGTCGGCGCGATTGCCTCGGCGGCCTTGACCGCCGCCGCCATGCGCTTGAGGTCGTCGGTGTCGACTTCCTTCTGCAACTTGGGAAACTCTTCGAGCTCCTCATGTTCGGCGTGGGCCAGCACGGCATCGCGCAGCTTGGTCAGCTCGGTGACGAACTCCTCTGAGGTGACGTCCAGGTTTTCGATGTTCGACAGCAACGTCTTTGCTTCGTGCTCTTCGTGCAGCAGCGCTTCGACGATCGCATCGCCGTCGTCGGCTTCCCGCCGAAGTCGCGGGTGCACCACCATCTCCTCGGCCGTCTCATGCACGGCGAGCAGTTGGCGCAACTCGATGAACGGCTTCTCGCGGGCTCGCGGGTCGGACGCGTGCAACACCTCGTCGAACATGTCCTCGATCAGGTCATGCTGGGCTTTGAGGAAACTGACAACCTCGTCAGGCGTCTCAACGATCATTTCGGACATGCCGAACACACCTCCATAAGTGGCGGAGTCTGAAGGGCGCGCGGGGCTGTGCGCCGCTGACAATCGCATACCCTCGCCGACCGGCGCTAAACGCTGCGGGCCGCCGCCAGGCGTTCGACCGACTGCAGGTCGTAGGGCGCTCGCAAGCCCAGGATCAGGTGGTCCGCACCCGCTGTGGCGAGGGATTCGATGAGCTCGGCATCGACCCGATCTATCCAGACCGTGCGTTCGATCTCATCTGGGTCCCTGCCAATTTCCGCACACCACCGGTCGATAACCCGGTTCTTGGCACGGACGGTCTCGGCGTCGCCGTAGCCGTTCCACATGTCGGCATGCTCGGCCACCAGCCGAAGGGTGCGTCGTTCGCCGTTGCCGCCGATCAGGATGGGCATCGAGCCGATAGGCCCGGGCTGCAGCAGGCCGATGCGACGCCGAATGCGCGGCAGCGCCTCGGCCAATAGGTCGAGTCGCTGCGCGGGTGTCCGTAGCGGGTAGCCGTATTCGACTTCGTCCTTATCCATCCATCCCGATCCGATGCCCAGTACGGCGCGTCCTCCCGAGAGATGATCGAGGGTGCGGGCCATGTCGGCCACCAGGTCCGGATTGCGGTAGCCACAGCCGGTCACCAGCATGCCGATCTGGTTGACCTTGGCGGTGGTGACGGCCATCGCGGCGAGGATCTGCCAGCCCTCGAAATGGGCCTCATCGGGGGATCCGTACAACGGCGGGAAGAAGTGGTCCCAGGTCCACAGGCTGTCGACGCCGATGTCGTCGACTCCCTGCCACGCCGTGCGCAGCGCGGCCATCGTGGTGTTCTGCGGATGGATCTGGACGCCGATCTTCAGCATGTACGAGGCTAACCGGCCGCCCGCCCGGGAGCGTAGATTCTTGTTCGTCGTTCAGATACTCACTGGTATATTCGCGAGGTTGCCGTGTGAGTAGAGGGGGACGAGACCATGCGCGAACGAGTCGAGAGCGCAACCGCAGTCACCGAATCGATCACCGCGGTCCCCGAACGTGGGCAGGCTCAGCCTTCGATCAGAGCGGTCCGGATCTGGGCGGTGGCCGGTGGGGCGGTGCTGATCCTGCAGTTGTACGTGTGGCTCCGCTGGATCACCGGGCCCTACTTCCAGCGGGTCCCCGCCGGGCCGAGCGATCCGCCGCTGTACATGAAGGTGCCACTGCTGGCCAATGCGATCATCCTGTGGGCCGCTCTGCCGCTGGCTGTGTGGTGGTTCTTCGTCCGGCCGTGGCGGCGCGAGCGGCGGATAACCCTCGACGGGATGTTGGTCCTGTCAATGGGTTTGATGTTCTTCCAGGACCCGCTGTTGAACTACCTCAACACCTGGTGCACCTACAACACCTGGCTGTTCAACCGCGGTTCGTGGTCGTCGCACATTCCGGGCTGGGTCTCGCCGGAGGAGCCGGGCCGGCAGGTCGCCGAGCCGCTGTTGACCAATGCCCCGGGTTACGCCTACGGCGTGCTGCTGATCACGATCGTCGGGTGCTGGGTGATGCGCAGAATCAAGGCGAGATGGCCCGGCATCAGCAACCTGCGGCTGATCGCGGTGACCTATGCGTGCACCTTCTTGCTGGATCTGGTGATGGAGGGCTGCATCTTGCTGCCCATCGGGTTCTATACGTATCCCGGTGCTATCCGGGCGGTTTCACTCAACGCCGGACATTACTACCAGTGGCCGGTCTACGAAGGGTTGATGTGGGGAGGTGTTCAGGCGGCGCTCTGTTGCCTGCGCTATTTCACCGATGACCGCGGCCGCACGGTCGTCGAGCGGGGTCTGGACAGTGTTCCCGGCGGGGCGGTGCGCCAACAGTTCGTCCGCTTCCTCGCCATTTTCGGCGGCGTCAGCGCCTGCTTCTTCATCTTCTACAACGTTCCCGCGCAATGGATCGGCATGCATGCCGACCCGTGGCCCGAGGATGTGCAGCGACGTTCATACTTCATCGGCGGCATATGTGGTGACGGTACCGACCGGCCCTGCCCGAATCCCGTTGTGCCGGTGCCGACCAAGCGGTCCGGCTACATCGACACGGACGGCAGGCTGGTGCTGCCGCCGGGCGCGACGCTGCCCAGGACGGTTCCCTTTGAGCCGGGAGGCTGAGCGCCGCCAACGTCGTCAACGCCCTGAGCGCTTTGCGGCGGACGGCAGTTTGATGACCGACATATACAGATCCAAGATCGGCCGGTACAGGTCGGCATCATCGAGTTGGCTTACCAGTTCGATCGAATTGGTGGTCGCAACGAGTATGTGGGCGAATGTCAGCGGCGGGATCAGTAGGCCCCCGCCCAGCCGCTCGATGCCTTTGATGATGAATTTGGCAAGCGCGTCAACGACTTCCGTGCGCTTTGCAGCCACCCGCTCCCGAGCGTCCGGGTTCCGCAGCAGATAGAGCGTGAATTCGTGGCCCAGGGCGGCGTGCAGAGCGCCGCGGTCGCGGCCGAGTTGGCGCCATCGTTCAGCGATCTCGTCCAGCTCCCGCGCTCCGATCTGTGTCGCCGTCGACATCACTTCGGCGAAGTTGTCGAAGTACCGGCGCCAGTACCGGTCGTTGACGGCCAGAAACAGGTCTTCCTTGGTGGCGAAGTGCTTGTAGATAGCACCCTTGGTGTAGCCGGCGGCATGAGCGATGTCATCGAGAGACGCTGCCATGAAACCCTTTTCGGCGAAGACCTCTTCGGCGGCATCAAGCAGCAGCGACCGCGTGTGTTCAAGGCGCCGTTCCCGCGTCCACCGCTCGACCATGGGTGAAATTGTGCCACAGAATCCTGGTGAACTATTGGTTACTGAGATACCGATTGGTATATTAGCGGCCGGTGCGGCTACCGTTGCCGAGCCGGCGGAAACCGCGACCATCGGGAGGGAGGCGCGTCATGAGCAGCTTGTCGAGCATCGATGCGCTGTCCGCCGGCCGGGTACAGCCGTCGCCGAAGCCCGTGCGGATCTGGGCGGTGATCGGGGGCGCCGTCCTGGCCTTCCAGCTCTATGTGTGGATCCGGTGGATAACCGGGCCCAACTTCGAACGAGTGCCCACTGGGCCCAGCGACCCGCCCATGTACATGAAGGCGATCCTGCTCACCTGGACCGGCGTGATCGTCGTCGGTCTACCACTTAGCCTGTGGCACTTCATTGTTAGACCCTGGCACCGGGAGCGGCGAATCACCCTGGACGGCATGCTGCTGGTGGCGTGCGGCCTGCTGTTCTTTCAGGACCCTCTGTTGAACTACTTCAACACCTGGAGCACCTACAACACCTGGATGTGGAACCGAGGTTCGTGGGTGCAGGACATCCCCGGTTGGGTCTCCTTCGGTGAGCCGGGCCGCATGATGGCCGAACCCATCCTGATGAATGCGCCGGGTTACTCATTCGGGGTGCTGCTCTGCACGATGTTGGGCTGCTGGGTCATGCGCCGGGCCAAGGTGCGCTGGCCGAACATCAGCAACATCAAGCTGATCGGTGTATTGATCATCTGGACCTTTTTCTTCGACTTCGTCATCGAGGGCTTGTTCCTGATGCCGATGGGACTGTTCACCTATCCCGGTGCCATCAAGGCACTCTCGATCAACGCCGGCACCTACTACCAGTGGCCGGTCTACGAAGGGCTGATGTGGGGAGGCGTACAGGCGGGTCTGTGCGCACTGCGCTACTTCACCGACGATCGTGGCCGCACGTTCGTCGAGCGGGGGACCGAAGACATCCGGGGCGGGTTCGCCAGACAGCAAATCACCCGGTTTCTCGCCATTTTCGCCGCATGCAGCATGTTCTTCTTCTTCTGTTACAACATCCCCGCGCAATGGTTTGCCCTGCACGCCGAGTCCTGGCCGAAAGATCTGCTGGAGCGCTCCTACTTCACCATGGGCATCTGTGGTGACGGGACCGACCGCCTCTGCCCCGACCCGGCGCTGCCGATCCCGGGCAAGAACTCCGGCCACATTGATCCGCAGGGCCACTTCGTACTTCCGCCGGGAGTGACCCTGCCGACGATCGTTCCGTTCAAGCGGGGGAACTGAGTTGTTGACCGATAGTCGTCCGCCGACGCTGCACGCGGATTCAGAGTCTCCGTTCTACCGGCCGATCGGCGATGAGGTGGAGGTGTTCGACGCCGCGGCCCGCCGAGGCTTGCCGGTGTTGCTGAAGGGCCCCACCGGATGTGGGAAAACGCGCTTTGTAGAGGCGATGGCTCACCGCCTCGGGCGTGAGCTGATCACCGTTGCCGGGCACGAGGACATGACGTCGGCGGATTTGGTGGGGCGGTTCCTGCTCAAGGGGGGTGAGACGGTCTGGGTGGACGGGCCGTTGACCCGGGCGGTGCGCACGGGCGCGATCTTTTATCTGGACGAGGTGGTGGAGGCGCGACAGGACACGACCGTCGTGATTCATCCGTTGGCGGATCACCGTCGCGAACTCCCGGTCGATAGGCTCGGCACCACACTGTCCGCGGCCCCCGGATTCCAGTTGGTCATCTCCTATAACCCGGGCTATCAGAGTGTCCTGAAGAATCTCAAAGAGTCGACCCGCCAGCGCTTCATCGCGATCGAGCTCGAGTTTCCTGCGGCCGAGACCGAGACCGAAGTCGTCGCCCATGAAGCCGGAATCGACCGGGAGACAGCGCGTCTGCTGGTCAACCTTGGCAACGCGATCAGAAACCTCGATGGTTCACCGCTACGGGAAGTGGCGTCAACCCGGATGTTGATCCTGGCCGGTGGCCTCGTCGCCGAAGGCCTGAGTCTGCGCAGCGCCGTCCGCTGCGCGATCGTCCAAGTCCTCTCCGACGACCGGGATGTGGTGCGCGCGCTCGGCGAACTCGTGGATGCCTTATTGCCGCGGCCGTGACAGCCTTCGACCCCAGCATCTTCCGGCTATTGGCCACCCACGTCGCGGGCAGGTCGGTAGATGTCGCGGAGGCACCGGGCGGTCAGGCCGCTTACACGGACGGACAGGTCGTCTTTGTCTCGGCGGGCGGCGGCGTAGCGCAGCAGCGCCGCGAGATGCTGGTGCAGAGCGCACTGCTGGGTGCGGGAAGCCTGGACCGCAGCCTGGTCAAGTCGTTGCGTACCCGTCCGTCGGTCGCGCGGCGTTATCTGTCGGTCGAAGGCCAACGGGTGATCGACCAACTCGCTCGATATCTTCCGCTCGCTGCCGGGCTGATATTCGTTGCCGGCCCGCGCACGGCGACGGCGGCCGAGTCGCTGGAAGTCGCACGCGGGCGAGTCGAGGTCGCCGATCCGCCTCCGTGGTTCGGGGTGATCAAACCCTCGCGTCTGCTCGTGTCCGCCCCCGCGATCGGGGGTAGGGCAACCGACCAGGAGCTGCAATTGCAGTTCCGGCCAACCGATATGCCGGAGGCCGACGACGACTTCGAAGACGGGGATCGGTCGGGTTCGAGCAAGATCCTGAGATTGTTCGAGAATCCGCTTTCCGGCTCACAGTCGCTGTCGGATTACTTCCGCAAACTGTTCGGCAGTTCGCGCTCGGCCGGGCAGGGCGGCGGCGCGGGCGCGGAATTGCGAAGCCGGGCGGTCCGCCGGGCCGGCGCGGCCGGTCCCGAGGCCCGGCCAATGCCCACCCGGATCCGCTTCACCGACGACGGCAAACCCGGTGCCGCCGTCGGCGTGGGCGGTGCCTGGCATCCGGAATGGGACGTGCACCGCCGGCGCTACCGGGATCAGTGGTGCCGGGTCATCGCCTTCCCGCTCACGGCGGCGGCCGACGTCGCGGAGGCCGGAATCACGCGCGACGACGTGCTCCGAAGCCGCTTGTCACGGATCGGACTGGGCCCCAAGCTATTGCGCGCCCGACCCGACGGCGACGAGCTCGACGTCGAGGCCCTCACGGACCTGTTCGTGGATCTGCGCTCCGGCTATTCGCCGCCCGAACACGTGTACCTGGATCGCCGCAAGCTCGAGCGCAACCTCGGCGTCCTGATCCTGCTCGATGCTTCGGGTTCGGCCACCGACACCGATTCGGAGGGCCTGGCCGTCCACGACCACCAACGCAGGACGGCCGCCACAATGGCCGCCACGCTCGAAGAACTCGGGGATCGCGTGGCGGTCTACGCCTTTCGGTCCCATGGCAGGCACGCCGTTCACCTGCCCGCGATCAAGACCTTCGGACAACGATTCGGCGCTGTGGGACGGGCCCGTCTCAATCAGCTTGAGCCATACGGCTATACGCGACTGGGGGCGGGGAGGTGGCATAGCCGGCCGAGCCGAAAACCCTTTGCAACGAGCATGTGTCGGCGGTAGGGCCGATGGAGAGACACAGGCAGGCGATACCGTCTGCGCGCAGCTCCACCAGCGCCTTGGCGGCGTCGGCTTCGGCGTAGCGGCCTTCGTAACCGTCGTCGTACGGGTAACCATCGGAAAGCACGATGAGCAGCCTGTTCGGGGTGCCGGCCTCGGTCTTGAGGATCTCCCCCGCACCCCGGATCCC
>NZ_LZMH01000081.1 GCF_001673635.1 Mycobacterium asiaticum | reverse complement strand
CTCGTAGTCGGTCCGGGCCGGGGCGTCGAGCCGGGCGGCGATCGCGGTGTAGTGGTCGCAATGGCGGGACCGCACCGTGTCGGCTTCACCGGATTCGCTGAGTTTCTCTAATGCGTACTGGCGCACGGTTTCCAGCAGTCGGTACCGGGTGTGACCGCTGCTGTTGTCGGCGACGACGAGGGATTTGTCGACGAGAAGGGTGAGTTGATCCAGCACTTGATACCGCTCGATCACATCTCCACCGCACACGAATTGTGCTGCGGGAAGGTCGAATCCGCTATAGAAAACGGCCAGCCGGCGGAACAGGACGCGCTCGGTCTCGGTGAGCAGTGCGTGCGACCAGTCCACCGAGGCCCGCAGTGTCTGCTGGCGACGCACCGCGGTACGGGAACCGCCGGTCAGTAATCGGAAGCGGTCATGCAGACTGTCGACGATCTCGGTCAGCGATAACGCCCGCACCCGCGCGGCGGCGAGTTCAATCGCCAAGGGCATGCCGTCCAGACGACGGCAGATCTCGGCCACCTGTGCGCTGTTGTCGGCGGTGACCGTGAATTCTGGTCTGGCCAGCCGGGCACGTTCGGCGAACAGTTCCACCGCCTCATCGGCCAGCGACAACGACGGCACCTGCCACGTCGCCTCACCGGGAATATTGACCGGCTCCCTGCTGGTTGCCAAAACGGTCAGGCGCGGGGCCCCAGCCAAGAGAGTCGCGAGAAGGGTGGCGCAGGCATCCAGCAGGTGCTCGCAATTGTCCAAAACGATCAGCATG
>NZ_LZMH01000080.1 GCF_001673635.1 Mycobacterium asiaticum | reverse complement strand
ACGGTGTGAGTGATGAGCACCGCGTTGCGCGCCCAGCGCCACGAGTTCGCCAACCGGCTGCACCTGCTCAACGGGCAGTGGCGGATGGCTGTACGGAAGCGGCGGTAACGGCGGCGACGGCGGGGCCGCCACAGCGCTGAGTCTGGGCGGAGGTCGTGGCGGCGCGGGCGGAGACGCCGGCTTGTTAGGCACCGGAGGCAATGGCGGACGAGGGGGCGTCGGTTGGACCGGGGCCAACGGCACCAACCCGACCACCTCTACCAACCCGCTCCTGGACGGAGGGGACGGGCCGAGCAACACCGTGGTCAACGGAGTACTCACGGGCGGCAACGGCGTCAACGGCCAGCCCGGAACGGCCGGGGTCAACGGCGGTGTGGGTGGCGACGGCGGCAGCGCCGATACCGATTTCGCGGGCGTGACCGGCAACGTCGTCGGTGGCCGCGGCGGTGACGGCGGCGCCGGGGGCGGCGGCGGCGCCAACGGTGGGGCCGGTGGTCAAGGGGGCTACACCGTCACCCATAGCGGCACCGCCACTGGCGGTGCGGGTGGCAACGGCGGTGCCGGCGGTACCGGCACATCCGGACACTACGGCAGTGCCGGCGGCGCCGGCGGCGCCGGCGGTCGCGGCGGATTGCTGGTCGGCAACGGCGGCGATGGCGGGAACGGCGGCGCCGGTGGATTCGGCGGTGGCGGCGACCGGGGCGGCAATGGCGGTGCTGGTGGGACGATTCCGTTGATCCCGAACAACGCCCAGGACACGACTCTCGCCTCCGGCGACGCCCTGGGCGGCAACGGAGGCGACGGAGGCGACGGCGGTACCGGGGGCCGCGGCGGTAATGCTGGCGCCGGCGGCGCGGGCGGCAGCGGCGGCGCCGGCGGATGGCTCCTCGGCGATGGCGGCTCGGGCGGCCACGGCGGTACCGGTGGCGACGGAGGCGCCGGCGGCATGGGCGGCAATGGCACCGCGGGCGCGGCCGGCGGAGCTGCCCGCAGCGGCACGCTGGCCATCGGCGGTGACGGTGGTGACGGTGGCGACGCGGGTCACGGCGGCGACGGCGGCAGCGGTGGCGACGGCGGCCAGGGCGGATCCGGCGGACGCGGCGGGTTGTTGGCGGGCCTGCAGGGCGCTACCGGTAGCGGCGGTACCGGAGGGACGGGCGGCGATGGCGGCACGCAGGGGACCCGCGGCGTCGGCGCGCAGGGCGGAACGGGTTTTGGCCCCCCTGGATCGCATGTGGGAGCCAGTGGCCAAAACGGCGCCAGCGGAGCAGGATTCAACGGGACTCAGGGGGCCGACGGTATCGACGGCTGACCACCCGGCGGCAACGTTCGGCATCCGCATACGATCAGCGCATGCGCGACTCCAAGATCCTGATCACGGGCGTGACCGGCCAGGTCGCCACCCCGGTTGCCCTGGCCTTCGCGGCCGACAACGAAGTGTGGGGCATTGCCCGGTTCACCGACGCCGCGGCCCGCACCACCCTTGAGCAGTCCGGGGTGCGCTGCGCGGGGGTCAACCTGGCCGCCGGCGATTTCACCGGTCTGCCCGCCGACTTCGACTACGTGCTGAATCTGGCCGTGGCGAAAAGCGGGAAGTGGGACAAGGATCTGGCCGCCAACGCCGAATCGGTCGGGTTGCTGATGGCGCACTGCCGGGACGCGAAAGCTTTCCTGCACTGCTCGTCGGCGGCGGTCTACGACCCGCCCGATGACGCGGTGCGCGCCGAAAGCGCCGCGCTCGGGGACAACCACAAACCGTTGTTTCCCACCTACTCGATCTCCAAGATCGCCGGCGAGGCGGTGGCCCGGTCGACCGCGCGGGTGTTGGGATTGCCCACCATCATCGCGCGGTTGAACGTGCCCTACGGGGACAACGGCGGCTGGCCGTTCTACCACATGGAGATGATGCTCGGCGGCATCCCGATTCCGGTACCGCCCGGGGAACCGGCCCGCTATAACCCGATCCACCAGGACGACATCATCGCCACCATCCCGAAACTGCTTGCGGCCGCTTCGGTTCCGGCGACCACCGTGAACTGGGCCGGCGATCAGATCGTCAGCATCCAGGAGTGGTGTGGCTATCTCGGCACGCTGGTCGGCCGCGAGCCGGTGTTCAGTGAAAGCGCCCAGGCGTTGCGCGGCAACCCCGTCGACGTCACCCGGTTGCACGAACTCATCGGCGACGGCAGCACGGTGGACTGGCGGGACGGGTTGCGGCGGATGGCCGCGAAATATCACCCGGATCTGGTGAGCGTTAGCTACAAATAGTTCAGCAGCCGTTCGGCGAACACCTCGGGGTGTTCCCGGTGCATGAAGTGGCCACCCGGTACCTCTTCGACGATGTATTCGCCGTCGAATACCCGCGCGGCGAACCGATAGTCGGCCGGTTCGGCGATCGGGTCATCGAGACCGGCGAAAACCACTGTGGGCACCGTGATCCGCGCCTTCAGCGACGCGGACGGCACCGGGGACAGCTTGCGGTAATACCCGAACGCCGCGTTCAGACTGGCGTCGTTCGCGAAGCTGGCGCGCACGGCGTCGAACTCGCCGGGCTCGGGGGCCCAGGTGGGCGACCAGCGCCGGTAGATCTCCGGCAATGCGGCGAAATCGTTGCGCGCAAATCGCTTTGGTGCACCGGGCAGCTTGTAGGCGGCGAAATGCCGCACGCCCCAGATCTTTTTCAGTGTCGGCTTGAGCGCGGCGGGGTGCGGGATGCCGATCACGAACAGCTTTTGTACCCGGTCGGGGCGCAAACCCGCGGCACCGTAGGCGGCCGAGGCTCCCCAGTCATGCCCGATGAGGATGGCCTCTGCGGCGCCCAGTGCGTCGATCAACGCCAGTGGGTCGCGGGCCAGCGTCTCCTGGTCGGGGTCGCGGTCCGGAATCGCACTCGGGTGGTATCCACGCATGAACGGACTGACCGCGCGGTACCCCTTCGCGGCGATCCGCGGTCGCAGGTGATCCCATGAATGCGCGGTATCCGGGAACCCGTGCAGCATCAGCACCAGCGGCCCGGAACCCTCCTCGAGATAGGCGAACCGCAGCCCGTTGGCGTCGACGTAGCTGATCTCATCGGCCATGACTGGGACGCTACGCCACTAAGAGGCGCAGCGGGTCCGCATCACATCACCGCGCCGCCATTGACCCCGAGCACCTGGCCGGTGATGAAACTTGCCTCCGGCGAGCACAAGAAGCCGACCGCAGCCGCGATGTCATCGGCGGAGCCCATGCGGCCCACCGGAATTCGCTTCGCCAATTGATCGGGCGCGCCGAGTCTGCCTTCGGCCTGCCACTGCCGCGACATCGGCGTGTCGATACTGGACGGTGGGACGTTGTTGACCGTGATCCCGTGCGGCGCATACTCGCTGGCGAGCGATTTCGTCAGGGTGATGACCGCGCCCTTGGCGGCGGCGTAGTGGGCCATGTTGGGCGAGCCCCGCTGCGCGCTCGACGAGGACACCATCACGATCCTGCCCCACCCCGCGGCGACCATGTCCGGCAGCGCGACCTGACAGCAGTGGAAGGTTCCCGTCAGGTTGATGTCGATGATCTCGGCCCACGACTCGACGGTGATGTCGGCGAAGGGTGCAAACGCCGCCTTGCCCGCACTGGTCACCAGGACGGCGACTGGACCCAGCTCGGCTCGTACCGCGCCGAACGCAGCCTCGACGCCGGGGCGGTCCCGCACGTCGACCTCAATACCCGTTGCGGTGACACCGTTTTCACCCAGCTCTGCGGCGACCCGCCCGGCGGCGCCGCCGTCGATATCGAGCACCGCGACTCGGTGACCGCGGCGGCCGAGCTCATGACAGATGGCCTCGCCGATTCCCGACGCGCCACCGGTAACCACCGCCACGCGATCCTGCACCGACAACCCGGCACCCCCTTCAAGACTCATCCGTCAGATCCTGCACGTGGCGGCGGTATACGACTCTGCCGGCGCCCGCCCAATTTCCTTCCGGTATTTCGTGGATCAATGTCCACACGTGGTATGCGCGCGGACCCCCCGGGTCTATGTCCGCCGCCGCGCAGACCGCCGCATGTACATCAGCGGCCAGCTGCTCCTTACCCGCCGTCGACAATGCCGCGTCGAACGCTGTCACATCAACCCGGAACCGGGGTTCGCCGGGATGCCGCCCGCCGACCAACTGCGCCTCAGGGTCGGTCGGGTGCAGATAAACCACGGTGTTGTCCCGCAGGAACGGGGTGTCCGGCGCACGTTCGGCTCGCAGCAGCGCCGTGACCAGTTCGTCGGCCAGCGTCCGTAGCGCGTCATCACGTATCGATCCGCGCACGTACGTCAGATCGATCATCGGCACTTGGCGAGCGTAACCGCTGTGTCGATCGGCTTTTCTGCGGCCGTGCCGCGATAGTGTTACGCCCGGCAAACCCCGGTGGCGATGCGGTGCCGCGCTGGCCGGCCCGCGGGGAGGAGAGTGGATGGCAGCCGTCGCCCCCACTCCCGTCGCGTCGCGCCGCGCTCTCTGGCCGCGTCTGGTGGGTGGAGCCGCTGTTGTCGTCCTCGGTATGTGTGCGGCCGGCGTGCTGGTGACCGCACCGCGCTCGACCATCGGCAGCCTGGCCACGCGCACCAACTGGGCGCTGGCGACCGCGCTGCCGGTGAGCACCGATTTCCCGCAGGACTGGGGTTATTCGTTGACCGGACGGTTGGAGCGCCCCGCGACGGCGCCCGTATCCAAGACCGTCTCCAAAGCGTCGGGTCCGCAAAGCCAGGGTCCGGTTGCCGCGCTGTATGCCCCGGACAGCTGCAGGGACATCCCCGCCGTACTTGACCATGCCGGTTCCGCGCTGGCCGCGTTCGTACACGTGGACCGGTACGCCCAGTTGTTCGTCCAGGACGCTCCGCCGGCCGATGCCGCAGCTACCGGGGAGTCGCATGAGCACGGCCCCAACGCCCGCTTCGCGATCTGGGTCGTCGACGACGGTCCGGGGCAGATCGCCCAGTACTCGGACTGGCTGGACCGGTGCGGCTCATACCAAGTCACCAACCACTTCCTGGACGGCGAGGTCAAGAACCGGCGCGAGGTGACCACGTCGGTCGAGGCGCGTTCGGCCGAGGGCGCCGACGCAGCGGTCGCGGTGACCCGCACGTTCAAACCGATCGCCGGACGTGACCCGGCTTCGACTTACCACGTCGCGTACTACGCCGTGCGTGGCGTGCTGCTGGAGTGCACGATCTACCTGGACGGCGACGAACTCGGCCGGGCGAAGCAGATTGCGGCACGCACGCTGCAAAGGTTGCGTGCATTGTGAATTCGCGAACTCCCTGGCTGATCGCCGGCGCGCTGTGCGTCATCGCGGCGGCGGCGGTGCTGGTTTCGGTCCCGGCCGTGCTCAAATCCGAACGCCATCAAGATAATTCAAGCCAGGGCGCACTGGCCCCGAACCTTGCCGCACTCAACGATCGGCAGCTGGCCGACCTGCTGCCCAGGGAACAGGACTTCCCGGCCTCCTGGACGGTCAGCGAAATCAAGCAACTGTCGGATACGTTCGGTTACTTCAGGTATCACGTCGACGACGAGGGCCTGGGCATCAACCCGGTGGAGTGCTTCTCGGTGCTCGGCGTGGCGTCCACCGGCGCCTTCGACGCGGCCGAGGTCTTCGGACATGACCGCGCCGATCCGCCGGAGGTCGCCGCCCGCAGGGACATTCGACTGATGATCGGCCGGGAGTTCGACTCCGCGGGGTTCGACGCATTCACCTCTCAGGTGTCGCGGTGCCTGCAGTTCAGCAGTGCCGCCGCGGGTAGCTACACCGTTCGTATCCTCGAGGACACGCGCACCGGCGGCGGGCCGCAACGGTTCCGCTATTCGGTCACCACCACGATCGGCACCGACCCGTCCGACGAAACGCGCATCGACTATTACTCCTATGCGCGCACCTCGGGGTTGATCCTGACCGGCGCGGCCAGCACCGGCCATCAACAACCCTTCGACGCGCTGTTCGACAGCACGCTGAACCGGATCGTCGACCGTTGAGGCCGGCCCTCAAACGGGAGATGGTTCCGAACCTGAGGGTCCGGAACCATTCCAGCGGTCGGTCAACGCCGGTCTGAATCGGCGCCCTTGTAGTAGCGAGTCAGGAATCCGGTCGCGCCGATGGCCGCGGCGATTCCGACGATGGCGGTGAACACCAGGCTGAAGGCCACCGACCCGGCGAACCAGCCGAACGTCATGGAGATGTAGACCATCCAGAGCAGCCGGAAGAAGGACGCGGCGGCCACGACGGCCAGGCTGATGCCGATCCACAGGCTGCGCTGCCGGTCGACGCGGTTGATCTGCTGTTCGATGCCGGCGGGAACGATGTTCATGGTGTTGTCTTCCTCTCGTGGGGCGCGCCTCGTTGGCGTCGTCGTTGCGCCAACTACACATCCGCCGCACGGCTACCGATCCCAACCCTGCTGCCTCATACCTGTCCAGCCGGGCGGTTCATCTCGTCCTGGAACATCCGGTACCGCTCGGCGCGGCCGGGTCTGCGCCGAACGATCAACCAGCCCGCAGCCAACAGCACAAACCACGCCGGGAACCACATCATCCCGGCCGCTGTATCCGGTTCGGTGGACAGCGTCCAGACGACGAATACGAAGAACGCCAGGATCGCCCAGCACATCGTCACGCCGCCGGGCATCTTGTAGATCGATTCGGTGTGCCGCGCGCCATACCGCCGGCGATAGACGAGGTAACTGATCACGATCATCGTCCAGATGAACATGAACAGCAGCGAGGCGACGGTGGTGACCACGGTGAAGACATCCATCACCGAACCGCCGAAGTAGAGCAGCGGGATCGCGACCAGCAACAGTGGGGCGGTCAACAGCACTGCGGACCCCGGCACCCCGCCACGGTTGAGTCGCCTGAATACCGACGGGGCGCTGCCTTCGTCAGCAAGACCGAAAAGCATTCGCCCAGTGGAGAATACGCCGGAATTGGCCGACGAAGCCGCCGATGTGATCACGACGAAGTTCACGATCGACGCCGCGGCGCCCAGGCCGGCCAGAGCGAACATGGTCACGAACGGCGACTCACCACTGGCGACCTTCCGCCACGGCACCACCGCCAGAATCGCCAGCAGCGCACCGATATAGAAAATTGCGATGCGCATCGGAACGGCGTTGATGGCCCGGGGAAGAGTGCGTCGGGGATCGGCTGTTTCGGCCGCGGCGGTGCCGACCAGTTCCACGCCGACGAAGGCGAAGAAGGCGATCTGGAAACCACCGACCAGGCCCATGACTCCGGTGGCGAAGAATCCACCGCCCGTCCAGAGGTTTCCGACCGTAGCGAGGTCACCGGTGGGGGAGACGAAGCCGACGGTTACCAGGACCACCCCGACCACGATCAGTCCGAGGATCGCGATGATCTTGATCAAGGCGAACCAGAACTCGATCTCCCCGAAGTTGCGGACGCTGAACAGATTGATGAGCACCACCAGCAGGACCGTGATCAACGCCGGTACCCACAACGCGATGTCGGGCCACCAGAACCGCGAATAGCCCACGATCGCAACGATTTCACCGATGCCGGTGACCACCCAGGCAAACCAGTAGGACCATCCGACGAAGAATCCCGCGGCCGGTCCCAACAGGTCGGCGGCGAAGTCGACGAAGGACTTGTAGTTGAGGTTGGACAGCAGCAGTTCGCCCATCGCGCGCAGCACGAAAAATACGAAGAATCCGATCACGGCGTAGACCACGACGACGGCTGGGCCGGCCTGGGTGATCGTGCGTCCCGACCCCATGAACAAGCCGGTGCCGATCGCACCGCCGATCGCGATCAACTGTATTTGGCGGTTGGACAGCTCCCTGTGCAGATGGGGGAGACCGCCGGTCGCCATGGGACGACAATAGAGGTCGCGCCGGGCAATTCAACCGCTTTGCCCAACCCCGCCCCGCGGGTCTCTTCCGGCTAGGACAGAAAGGCACCCGACGAGGTGATGACGTCCCCGGCGGCCAGGTCGTCCTTCTTCAGTTTGGACAGCAGGATGCCGATGTTGTCGCCAGTGGTCGCGGTGTCCACCTTCTTCCGGAATTGCTCGATGGCGTCCACTCGTACCGAAGGCCCGTCATTGATGCGTACCTGATCACCGACGCGCAATTCTCCGTACTCGACCCGGCCGGTGGCCACCGCACCGCGGCCGCGGATGACGAATACGTCCTGCACGGTCATGCGAAACATGCGCCAACGCTACTCTGACCCCATGGGCTGGTTCGAGAGGGCACGGAAGGCCAGCGCGGGCCAGCGGGTCACCCGTGCCGACAAGCGGGCGGCGCTGGGATATCTCGCAGAACTCAACGCGCTCAACGCCGATCGGGAACGGCTGATGCGAGACGGTCTCAGCGGCGTCGCCACCATTGCCGGCATCCGGCGCAACGTCGCGACTACCGCACTGGGCGCTTGGCACGAGTTGGTGCTCGATGTCCGGCTGCCCGAGCGCGATGAATACCGCGCCACCCGACGCGTCGCATTGGAACTGTCGACCGCGCCGCACATCACGGCGGGCGCCCAAGTGCCCGTCCGCGTCGACCCGCGGGATTTGTCGACGGTCCTAGTGGTGGCGGACCGGTAGCCAGGAGTGCGCGAGCAGACGTAAAAGCCCGCGACACGCCGGGCGTGCGCGGACTTTTACGTCTGCTCGCCAGTCACGGCCCTGCCTAGGAGGGTGATCTCCATCAGCCGCCGCAGCACGGCATACGCGCTCTGGTCCGCACCCGGCCCGGACAACCGGCCGACATCGACGGCGAGGGCGAAGGCCGCGTGCACGGCGTAACGGGCCCGGCCCATGGTCAGCTCCGGCCGGGCGGCCACGGCGAGCCGGGCCCAGGATTCGACGGTGGACCGCTGGATGTTGTAAAGCATCACCGCGTCGGCCTCCGGAAGATTGTGCCGCTCGGTGAAATACACATGCGCCAGTTCGGGGTTGGCCAGTGACCGCGCGACGTAGGCGTCGATGAGCCCCGTCAGCGCCGCCTCGGGATCGCTGTTGAGGGCCAGCACGGTGGACAGGTCACCGGACTGTTGATCGGCTGCCCGCCGGTAGGCGACACCCAGGATGTCCGCCTTGCCCGGGAAGTACTGATAGATGCCGGCCACCGGGATACCGACCGCGGCCGCGATGTCCTCCATGCTGGTCTCGCGGTAGCCGCGCTCGTGGAACAGCCGCATCGACTCGTGCAGCAGTAGCTCGTAACTCCCCGCAGACCTCGTGATCGCCTGTGGCCGTTGTGGTTTGACATCGCCGGCGGGCCTGGTGGGGAGCTCGGCGAACAGCAGCGCGGTGGTGATGTCGGTCAGCGTGGCGCGAATCTCGCCGGTGGCAAGGCGGGATCGGTGATCGGTGATGCTGCCGATCACGCTCAGCGTCGCCGCCGACAGCGTCCAGCGCTGGCGTGAGGTCAGCTCCGGCCGAATCGCCATCAACGGCCGCTGCAGGCGCCGGTTGGCCACCTTGATCTGGTTCGCCAGCGCTTGCTGGTCATCGCCGTGCAAATAGCGGCCTTCCCAGCGGTACAGCCCGCCGGCGGTGCGGTTGACAATCGTAATGTCGATCAGGGCACGGATCAGTGCCCGCAGTGTATGTTCGGGGTCCGCG
The DNA here is from genome assembly GCF_001673635.1 of Mycobacterium asiaticum. Lineage (GTDB taxonomy): Bacteria > Actinomycetota > Actinomycetes > Mycobacteriales > Mycobacteriaceae > Mycobacterium > Mycobacterium asiaticum_C. The sequence goes on along the minus strand of NZ_LZMH01000080.1, from coordinate 49,508 downwards.
TCGGCGGGCAACCCGTCGACGAATGCCGTGGCGTCCACCAGATGTTGACCGAGTGCCAGCACGGCATCCCGAAACAGTTCGTACTTGCCTTGGGAGTGCCGGTACAGTGCCGCGGCCGAGATCCCAACGCGCGCCGCGATGTTTTCCATGCTGACCGCGTGGTAGCCGAGCTCGCTGAACGCATCGGCCGCGGCCCGCGCGATCTGGGCCTTGCGGTCCTTCGGGCGCCGCTTCACCTGATCCGTGGGCGGGCGGCTGGCCGGGGGCATATAGATCACCGTAGCGGCGCGGCGACCTCGGGCAATTCTGGCCCGCTAGTTGAGCCGGGTGAGCAGCTCGGCGGCGAGTTGTTCGCCCCGGTCTTCCTGCAGGAAGTGCGCCGCCCCTTCGATACGCACCTGCTCCCCGGCGGTGGGGATCAGCTCACAGAACAGCTCGCCGGACTTTGGATAGGGGAATACCGGGTCGCTGTCCGAAAAGGCAACCAGCGCAGGCTTATTCCAGCGGGACAGCTGATCGGCGATCTCCAGCATCCGGGCAGCGCCGGGTGCGTCTTCTTCGATCGGGACCAGCAACGGGAACTGGGCGGCGCCGGCCTTGGACTCGGGAGTGGGGAACGGCGCGTCGTAGGCGGCGACGATCTCGTCGGGCAGCTCGGTCGTGGTGGCGCTCTGAATCACGAAGCCCACCGGCAGGTCCGGATTCTTCTCGGCGAAGTTGCGCCAGGCCATGAAGCCCTTGGACACCCGACCGGTGAACAGGCCGGTGTTCATCACCATCAAGGCGCCCACCTGTGGCTCGTGCTCGACCGCCCAGCGCAGCCCGATCGGGCCACCCCAGTCCTGGACGACGACGGTGGCTTGCTCCAGCTCGAGAGCGCCGAGCACCTCGGCGACCAATTCGCTGTGCCGGTCGAAGCTGTACCAGCGCCGGTCGGTCGGTTTGTCGGACCGTCCGAAGCCCGCGTAGTCGGGAACGATAACCCGGCGCCCGGCGGCGACCAGCGGCGGCAACATCTTCCGATAGAGAAAGGCCCACGACGGCTCGCCGTGGAAACACACGACCGGTGACCCATCCCTCGGCCCTTCGTCCAGATAGTGCATTCGCAGGCCGTCGACCTCGAGGTAGTGCGGGGTGAAGTCGTATCCGGGGAGGTTTTCGAAGCGGGTATCGGGAGTGCGAAACACCTCTGGGGCGGGGGAATTCATAGCGGCGATCTCCATTCGACGTGCTGCCGCGCCAAGGTAGCCGACTTTTGACTGACCAGTCAACTATTCGCTACCATTCCCATGTGCCACGCACTTCGGACGCTCGCGATCGCATCGTGTCGAACGCGGCCCGGCTGTTCCTCGAACGCAGCTACCACGCCGTCGGCGTGGAGGAACTCTGCGCGGCCGCCGACGTTCGCAAAGGCAGCTTCTACCACTATTTCCCGTCCAAGGCCGACCTGGCGAAAGCCGTCATCGATCTGCATCTGCAGTTGTTCGCCGCCCGGCTGGCCGGTCAGCCGGGGGATACGCCGGGCGACACCCTGTCCTCGATCCCGTCCGCGATCGGCGGGATTCAGGCCGCGCTCCATGCTCAGTTCGGACGATTCGTCGGCTGCCCGTTCGGCAACCTCGCCGCCGAACTGTCCACCACCGACGAGGCCGTCCGCAGCCACCTCGCCGACCGACTCGTGGAGCTGCAGGGCCGGCTCGCCGCTATCTGCCGCGACGCCGCGGAGCGGGGAATGCTGCGCGCGGACGTCGACCCGGACCAACTGGCCCACGCCCTGTTCGCGCACTACCAGGGTCTCATCCTGCTCGCCAAGCTGCACGGCTCAAGCGTGTCGGAGTTGGAACCCGCGCTGCGGAATTTCCTCGACGCGTATCTGGCCGGGCCGGCCGCTAACCGTTGATCTTGACCATCAGCTTGCCGACGTTCTTGCCGTCGAACAGCATGTTGATCGCGGTCGGCAGCTGCTCGAAACCCTCCACCACCGTTTCCAGCGGCGTGAGCTTGCCCGCCGAAATCAGCCCGGCGATCTCGCTCACCGCTTCCTGCGCGCGGCCGAGATGGTCCAGCACGATGAACCCCTGCAGCGTCGCGCGCTGGACGAGCAGGTTGCCGAAGGCCCGCGGCCCCGGCGGCGGCTCCGCGTCGTTGTAGCCAGAAATCAAGCCGCACAACGCAACTCGTGCATTGATGTTCAGCCGCGCGAAGATCGCGTCCATGATGTCGCCGCCGACGTTCTCGAAGTCGACGTCGATGCCGTCCGGGGTCGCCGCGGCCAACTGTGCGGCCCAGTCCGGAGCCTTGTGGTCGACGGCCGCGTCGAAGCCGAGTTCATCGGTCAGCAGCGCGCACTTCTCGGGGCCGCCGGCGATCCCGACGACACGCGCGCCGTCGGCCTTGGCCAGCTGTCCGGCGACCGAACCCACCGCGCCGGCGGCAGCCGAGATCACTACCGTCTCACCGGGTTTCGGCTTCCCGATGTCGCGGATACCGATCCACGCGGTCAAGCCGGTCATCCCGAGCGCCCCCATGTACGCACTCGGCGACACGCCCTCGGCAACCTCGACCGGCATCACCATCGTCGACGCCGAAGCGACCACGTACTCCTGCCAGCCGAGCAGGCCCTGCACTACCTGGCCCACCGGAAGGTTCGGGTTCTTGGACGCGATGACCTCGCCGATCCCACCACCGCGCATCACCTCGCCGATGCCCACCGGCGGCAAATACGAAGGCAGGTCGTTGATCCAGGCACGGTTGGTCGGGTCGAGAGAGATCCAGTCGACGCGGACCAGCGCCTCACCGTCGCCGATGTCGGGTATCAGCTGCTCGTCGAGCTCGAAGGTATTGGGCCCGATCCGCCCGGTGGGACGTTCGCGGAGCAGGAAACGACGGTTTCGGTCGGCCATGAGCGAACCGTACCGGACCCCGCAACGGGGGCGAATGCGCCCGCGCGCACGATCGGGCTCGTTGTCACCGCCGGCTGCTATAACCCAACGTATGGCAGGCACCGACCACGTCATCACTCACGTTTCCGATACCGCGCGGTGGACCGCCTTGCACCGGGCCACCGAGTCGGCTCGGCCGGATGCGTTGTTCGACGATCCGCTCGCCGAGCGGCTCGCGGGCCCACAGGGCCGGGCCATCGTCGCCCACGTTCCCCGCTCTACCCGCAACGGCTGGTGGCTGGTCGCGCGCACCAAGATCATCGACGACACGATTCTTCGCGCCATCGGCGACGGCTGCGACCGGGTGCTGAACCTGGCCGCAGGCCTGGACACCCGCCCCTACCGGTTGCCCTTGCCGGCCGAATTCCCCTGGGTCGAAGCCGATCTGCCGCCGTTACTGGCCGAAAAGACGCAATTGCTCGCCGACCAGACGCCGCACTGCCGGCTCACCCGTGCCTCCGTCGACCTGGCCGATGCCCACGCCCGCGATGCGTTCCTGCACGAAGCGCTCGCGGGCGCCACCAAGGCGCTGGTGCTGACCGAGGGGCTGTTGATGTACCTCGAGGAACGGGACGTGGCTGCGCTTTCGGCGGCCATCAAGCGACCGGAGGTGGGTTGGTGGATGCTCGATTTCGCCGGGCCGGGCCTGAAAAAAATGATGAACAAACGGATGGCCGGGCTCCTGCAGAACGCGCCGTTCCGGTTCGCCCCCGACAACGGGCTGGCCTACTTCGAAGGACTCGGGTGGCACGTCGTCGAAGCCGAATCGCTGCTGGTCGCGGCACGCCGATTCGGTCGCCTACCAGTGCCGATGCGCGCCGCGGCGCTGCTTCCCCAACCGGATCCGCGCCAACCCGGACCCCGTAGGCCATGGAGCGCGGTCACCCTGCTAACTCCCTAGACCCGTCGCATATCGGACCCGGATCATCGTGCGATAACGAATTCACGGCAAATTCTCATCTTGGGACACGGTTAGGTCTCAGCTTTGCTGGGCATCCTGGCAAACAGAGCTTGAAAACCACAGGTTGGTGGTTTTCGGTGCTAGATCGGAGAGGAGTTGACAATCGTGGCGAATTCTTCTGAGGCGAACGTAATTTACCTGCAGTCCCATCCTCGCTGGGCCGCAGCTCAACGCCGCGAACGCCAACTTCAGGAAGCGATGCGCAGGCATCCCGCGCATATCGGCCGGCAACGCGCCGCCGCGGCGGGCGGCGCCGTGCACGCCCGCGACCGCGCATTTGGCCTGTACTCGACCGGCGACGCACCCGCCTAGCATTTTCGGTCGCGTAGCCGCTTCATCCACTGCCGCTTAACCGATACCCCGACGCACGTCTTACCCCGGTATTTGCTGCCTTTTTACGCCTGGCTACCCCCTTATCCTGAGAGCGACCAACGAGGGGAGCCGCCATGTCCTACCCGCCGGCCACGACGCGCGCGCTTTTCCCCGATATCAGCTCCCGGGCATGGGAGCACCCCGCGGACCGGACCGCGTTGTCCGCGCTGCGCCGGCTCAAGGGCTTCGACCAGATCCTGAAGCTGCTGTCCGGCATGCTGCGGGAACGCCAACACCGGCTGCTCTACCTGGCCAGTGCCGCGCGGGTGGGCCCGCGCCAGTTCGCCGACGTGGACACGCTGTTGCAGGAGTGCGCCGACGTGCTGGACGCGCCGGAGAAGCCGGAACTCTTCGTCATCCAGTCACCGGAGGCCAACGCCTACACCATCGGCATCGACCAGCCCTTCATCGTGCTCACGTCCGGGCTGTACGACCTGATGACGCACGACGAATTGCGGTTCGTGGTCGGCCACGAACTCGGGCATGCGCTGTCCGGCCACGCCGTCTACCGCACCATGATGATGCATCTGATGCGGCTGGCACGGTCGTTCGGATTCATGCCGGTTGGCGGCTGGGCGCTGCGCGCGATCGTCGCGGCCCTGCTGGAATGGCAGCGGAAGTCGGAGTTGTCCGGAGACCGCGCGGGGCTACTGTGCAGCCAGGACCTGGACACCGCGATCCGGGTGGAGATGAAACTCGCCGGCGGCAGCCGGCTGGACAAACTGGACTCACAGGCCTTCCTGGCCCAGGCCCGGGAGTACGAGCGGTCGGGCGACATGCGCGACGGCGTGCTCAAACTGCTGAATCTGGAACTGCAAACCCACCCGTTCTCGGTGCTGCGCGCCGCCGCCCTGACCCAGTGGGTGGACACCGGCGGGTACGCCAAAGTGCTGTCCGGCGACTACCCACGCCGCGCCGACGACGACAACGCTTCATTCGCCGACGACCTGGGGGAGGCCGCTCGTCACTACAAGGACGGCTTCGACCAGTCCGACGACCCGCTGATCAGGGGGATTCGCGACGGCCTCGGCGGCTTGGTCGACGGCGTCGGGCGCGCGGCCACCACCGCGGCGGATTCGTTAGGCCGCAAGATCAACGAGTGGCGGCAGAAGCCGGAGGAGTGACGTCGACGGATGACCGGCGGGCTAGTTACCAGACGCGCACATAGTCGACGAGCATCTGCGCGGGGTAGGTGCCCGGTCCGGGATCACCGCCGCCCGAGCCGGCCACGGCGAGATTCAGAATCGGGAACAGCCGGTAGCCGGGGCTGTTGAACGGCCAGTCGGCCAGGGAATTCGCCGGAACGGTGAAGTACGGCTGGGCACCGTCGGTGTAGTCCTGCCAGAACCGCATGCCGGCGTCATCCCACTGGACTCGCCACGTGTGCCAGGCACTGTCTAGGGCGAGGTTGTGGGTTTTCCACTCCGAGCCGTTGGCTTTGGCGTGCACGGTGGTCGCGGCGGGCCACTTGCCGTTGCCGTACCACTCGAGGATGTCGATTTCACCCTGGGCGTCACTGGACAACCACCACGCGGGCCAGCAACCGGCTGTCAGGCAGTCCAGTTTGATGCGGGCTTCCCAGGTGTGGCCGATATCGCCTTCCCAAGGGCTGAAGATCTTGCCGCCGTAGTAGGTGTTGCCGTCTTTCGCCGCGCGGATGACGAGGTTGGAATTGCCGTCTATGAAGACGTTCTGCCGGTCGTCGCGGTACTGGCCGACGTGCTCGGGCAACTCCCAGTAGGTGGGGTCCTTGATCGTCTCGCGGGCCTTGGACACGGTCCACTTGGACGGGTCGGGCGCAGAGCCGGCCGGCCCGTCGAACTCGTCGTGGAAGATGTACGGTCCCGATGCGCCGCTGGGCGCCGCGGAGACCTTTGCAGCGGGGGCCAGGGCGGCGGCACCTGTCATCAGGCCCGCCAGCTTGAGCATGCGGCGTCGATCCATTTCGGGCATTAGCAAGCGACCATAGCAGTCACGCCAGACGCGTTGAAAATTCGCTGATCCGCCGCACTGGGCGTTAGCCGGCCGCCGGTGGCCGTGTCATGAAGGTCAGTCGGTGTCCATATGCCGGCGTCTTGCGTCCGTTGCCGGCGTTGATGAACTGCCCGAACGGTGGGGCTACCGGGGTGTTGCCGACGACGGCTCCCTCCGCCGCGGCCGGGATGGCGGTGCCGTTGCTGATCGCCGTCGCCCCGGTACCCGTTGCCGCGTTCACCGAGGTGGTCCAGCTCGCCGGCACCGACAATCCGCTGAGCGGTACCGCCCTGCCGAGTCCCGCGGTGACGCTGCCGACCTTGGTGCCCAGGGTGCCCGCCGCCGATCCTGCGGCCTGAGCGGCACCTTCGGCCACCTGAGCCGCCTTGGCCGCGCTGTTCATGAACGTGGTGATGGCGATCGAACCGCTGCTGGCCTGGCCGAAGGCCTGCCCGGACTGGAACACCGCCGTGATCGCCGAGACGTACGGCGAGAGGTATTTGCTGTACAGCGGCACGATGTCGTCCAGCGGTGTGTTGGCCATCAGCCATTGGTCGATCGCCGAGCCGTTGATGGGCGAGGAGAGTGTCTGTAGGACGTCGGCCACTCGCGGGTTCACCTGACCGGCGATGTTCATGATGTTGCTGAGACCGCTGTTGTACTGCGACTTCAACACAGCGATTGCCTGATCGATCAGCGCGTAGGGATCTGCGACGTCCGTCGGCTCGGGCAACTCCACCAGCTCGGTTGCGGCCGCCGAGTTGCCCGCATAGGTGTACATGGCCGTGGCGTCCTGGGCCCAGAATTCGGCGTACAGGGCTTCGGTGGCCGCGATCGCCGGGGTGTTCTGCCCGAGGAAGTTGGTCGCGACCAACACCGCCAACAGCGCGCGATTGGCCTCGATCACCGGCGGCGGGATCGTTGCCGCGAACGCCGCCTCGTAGGCGGCCGCGGCGGCGAACGCCTGACTTGCCGTCTGCTCGGCCTCCAGCGAGCTGTCGTCCAGCCAGGTGATGAACGGCGTCACCGCGGCCAGCAGAGACGCCGACGACGGCCCCAGCCACGGGCCGCTGGTCAGTTCGGTGATCACCGACCGGTGGCCTGCCGCGGCGGACTGCAGGTCGGCGGCGAGTGCACTCCAGGCGGCCGCGGCAGCCAGCAACGGACCCGATCCGGGACCGGCGTACATGCGCCCGGAATTGATCTCAGGCGGCAACAAGCCGTAGTCAACCATCAGCTTTTGTCCCCCTGCTCCGGCCGTTAGCCGGCGGCCGGTGGCTTCGCCATGACCGAAGGCTTGAAGCCGTAGGTCGGTTGGTTGCGGCCGTAACCGCCGTTGACGAACTGGCCGAACGGCGGGGCCATCGGGAAGCTGTTGCCTTCGGCGCCGGTCGAAATCGCGGACACCAAGCCCGGGTTGGTGGTGGCCTGCCACGGAACCCAATTCGCCGGCACCGAAAGGCCACCGATCGGAGTTGCCTTACCCAGGCCCGCGGCCACGGCGCCAACCTTGGATGCCACCCCGGCAGCTGCCGACCCGGCGGCTTGCGCGGCGGCGCCGGCGGCCGACGCCGCACCTTCGGCTGCCTTGCCCGCCGCCGCGGCGGCGGGTTTCGCGAAGTTGGCCATGGCGGTCAGACCGTTGCTGACCTGACCGAAGGACTGCGTCGACTGGATCATCGCCGCCAGCGAGTTCACGTACGGGGACAGGTACTTGCCGTACAGCGAGACGATGTCGTCCAGGGGAGTGTTGGCAACCAGGAACTGGTCGATGGCCGCGCCGTTGATCGGCGCAGACAGCGTCTTCAGCATGTCACCGACCCGTGGCGTGATTTGCGACGTCACGTTGTTGACGTTGGTGTAGACGCTGTTGACCTGCGCCTTGAAGACCGCGATGGCCTGGTCGGCGACCCCCAGTGGGTCGGCGACTTCGGCCGGTGCGGGCAGCTCCGACAGCTGGGCGGCCGACGCCGACCGGCCGGCGTAGGTGTACATCGCCCCCGAGTCCTGCGCCCAGAATTCGGCATACTGCGCCTCGAGTTGCGCGATCGCCGCACTGTTCTGGCCCAGCAGATTCGTGGTGATCAGTTCCTGCAACTGGGCACGGTTGGCCGCGATCAGGGGCGGCGGCACGCTGGCCGCGAAGGCCGCCTCATAGGCGGCCACGGCTGCGCTCGCCTGGCTGGCCGCCTCACCGGCCTGCTCGGCGCTGGTCTCCAGCCAGGTGATGAACGGACTCACGCTCGCCAGCAATTTCCCCGCGGCCGGCCCGAGCCACGGTCCACTGGTCAACGCGGTGACCACCGATCGATGCCCGGCCGCTGCGGCTTGCAGATCAGCCGCCAGCCCACTCCAGGCGGTGGCGGCCGCGAGCAGCGAACCTGCGCCCGGACCGGCGTAGATGCGCCCTGAGTTGATCTCGGGCGGCAACAGGCCGTAATCAACCATCGCTATTTATCCCCTAAGTCCCGGTGTTTGTGCGCTAGTGAGCGGCAGCGGCGTTGGCGGCTTCGGTCTCCGCATACGAACCCGCGCTGGTGGCCAGCGTGGCCGTCAGAGCCGCTTGGATCTGGGCCGCACGCGCGTGCAGTTCTTGGAACCGCGCGGCGTGGGTGGCGAACTGCGCCGCCGTCAGGATCGACACCTCGTCCGCGGCCGCCGGAACGACGCCCGTCGTGGGCGCGGCCGCTGCCGCGTTACCCACGTTCAGGGCTGCCCCCAGGGACCGCAGGTTGCTGGCGGCCGCGGCCAGGTGCTCTGGATAAGTGCGGACGAAAGACATAAAGTTCCTCCATACGAGCTGTGGGGACAGACGCTCGGCTCAATACACGTCAATGTGCTGCCGTTGTCTAGGACGGTATTGACAGAGCGTCCGCCCGTTCAACGAGCCCGATTCTCCGGAATGGACCCTGATCTTGATGTTTCCTCAACATTCATGTTGATTTTTAGTCACATCTAGTTCATAGAAATCCCGCAGCCTCCCAGCAGTTCTTCGGCGGATAATCTGCGGCTCCCGATCGAGCGGCGCCGAGCGGCCACGCCGCCGGAGAGCCGGTCGATCTCCCGAGGCATACCGGGCCTGCATCCAGGCCAACGCTTCTGTCTAAACCCTTGTAGTGACCGTTTTTTCGCAGGGCGACAGGCTGACCCATAAACCTGCCGACTGGCGTTGCCGCAGTGAGGCTGGCATCCAGGCCGGCCACCACGCAATGCCCGCACGGCCAGATTCGCTCACCCGCAACCGACCAGAGGCGGCACCGGTGAACGCACCGGTATCCGCTGCGGCCGCCACGCCGACCGACCCTATAGCACAGCAAGGTGAATCATTGAATATAAATTCGCACGGCGACGATATGACATTCCGTTGCAATAGTTCGGCGCGGCGTGAACTTATTTACCCGCTGGGGGTTCCCTAAAATCCGTCCGCGATGCCGTATTCATCACGATGATTTTATTTCGGGCACCGGGGCGCCCCATGTTGGCCGAGGTGTGGCTGGCGTGTGACCCGGTTGCGACGCCGGCCGAGGACGCTGATCTCATGACCGTGCTCTTCGTTGGCTGTGCGCTGGGGATGGCCCTGTGCATCGGTTACCAGTGGGGCCGTCGCACCGCCGGCAGACCGATGACCTGGAAACAACGAACGAGCCGGGTCGCCCTCGGCCGCCTTGCCGTGCAGCTGGCCGGACTGGTGGTGGCTCGCCGCGTTCAGCGCATGGTTGTCGTGCGCGGCGCGGCGCCGGTGATCGGCTGGACTGCGCTGCGGTCCAGAAACCGGTAATTACAGCTTGCCGGCGACGAAGTCGGCGGCCTGGTTGGCCATCCCCGCGTCGACGTACGCGCTGGCCAGGTGTTGCGGCCAGTTCTCTTTCCAGGTGTTCGGGTCGGCCGGGTTACACACGGGATCGGCCCCGTGACAGAGCTCGATGGTCCGGTCGTTGTAGATCGGACTGAAGTTGGTGATCGGCCCGACCCACTGAATACCGTTGCCGAACAGGGCAACCGCGGCGATGTGTTGATCGGTGCCTTCCGGCAGCGGGCTGTCGAATCCGAAGGCGGACAGCGGGACCGCCAGCACCACGTCGGTCACCGCCGCACCGAGTGAGTAGCCACCCAACACCAGACGGGTGTTCGGGCAGCTGTTCGCCATGTATTGGACGTGCCGGCTCATGTCGTTGGCGCCCACATCGACTTCGGTGTCGGCGGGGTACTTCACGGCGTAGGTGCCCATACTGCGTCCGCCAATCTTGGAACGCAGCGAGCTGATGAAGGCGTTGCCGAGCGTGCCCGGTCCCGCAGACTCGAATCGGCCGCGAGCAAACACGACCTCGACATCGGGGCAACTGGCCGACGCCGTTGCCGGGGCACCGGGCGTACCAGGCGGCAACACCACGCCAGAGAGGAAAACCGCAACCGCCGGCACGGCGGCGGCGAAACCGCGAACGAGCAATTTCCGGGCACCGAGAGCAAGCACAGCAAGATGTTAGCGACTCCGGCGCGGCCATAGCGCGGCTTAACAACAATGTTTCACCCGAGCAGGAGCGCCGGACGACGGGCTAAAAGTCGCGGCGATTTCAATTGGGGCCTGCGAGCGCCTCGCCGGGTATCCGAATAAGGACAGTTCACCGGATCGCGGTGCCCACCGGCGACCCAGTTGACGAGGGAGAACGGCATGAATGCATCGGCTACGGCCACCATCAGCCCGGCGGAACTCGACAAGCTGCTCGACTCGTCCAGGCCCCCACGGGTGCTGGACGTGCGAACGCCCGCCGAGTACGAGTCGGCCCACATCGCCGGGTCCTACAACGTGCCCCTGGATGTGCTGCGGGCACGTCGATCCGAAATCTCCGAGCAACTCACACAGGACGAAGTGGTGCTGGTCTGCAAGTCGGGTCAGCGGGCGGCCAAAGCCGGGGAGTTGCTGCGCGGCGCCGGTGTGCCCTCCGGCCGGGTGCTGGAGAACGGGATCACGGGTTGGCAGGGCGAGGGTCGAGCCCTCGACCGTGGGCGGCAACGTTGGGAACTCGAGCGGCAGGTGCGACTGGTCGCGGGCTCCATCGTGCTGTCGTCCGTGATCGGCAGCGTCGTGCTGCCGAAGCTGAAGTGGCTCGCGGCCGCGATCGGCGGCGGATTGACGTTCGCGGCCGTCACCGACACGTGCGCGATGGCCGGCGCCCTGTCCAAGCTGCCCTACAACCGGGCCGCAGCTGCCGACGCCGACACCGTCGTGGCCAAACTCGGCGGCCGAGGTCGGTGACCTAGACCGTCGACGGGGCCCCCGCAGACCCCCGGCCAGCCTCGGTCAATCCGAGTTCCTCGGCGGCGCCGAACTTGTCGTCGACCAGAACCGCGGTGCGGCCGTACTTGTCCAGGATCGAGGCCGCCACCGAGGCGCGGTATCCGCTCGCGCAGTGCACCCATATCTCGGCGTCGGGTAGTTCGTCGTGGCGCCGCGTCAGTTCGTGCACCGGGATGTTGATCGCCTTGAGCACGTGACTGTCGAGGAATTCGTCCTCGCGGCGGACATCGAGCACGGCGACGTCGTCGCGACCGATCTCGGAGACCAGCGCACCGAAGTCGGCTACCCGATAGGACCGCAATTCCGATCCATCGGCCAGCTTCTGGATGTCTCCGGTCGCCGCGCCGCGCACATCATCCACCCCGATGCGCACCAGTTCCCTTCGCGCCGTGGCGATCTGATGCGCGTCGTCGCCGATCAACGTCAACGGCTCACCCCAGGCGTACAGCCAACCCAGATAGGTGATGAAGGGGTCCGAGAGCTCGAACCCATAGGAGCCACCGAGGTGCCCCGCGGCGAAAGCGGTTCGGGATCGCAAGTCGACCACCCATTCGCCGGCTTCGATGCGTCGGCGCAATTCGGCGGGATCGACCGGCGCGGGATCCGACAGGTCGACCGCCTCGGGGCCGTTGCGGTTGATGACGCCCATGTGCTCGTAGTAGGCGGGATAGTCCGACAGCCCGGCAAGTAACTCCTCGACGAAGGTTTCTTCATCCTTGGTCAGCGCCGGGTTGGTCCGGCGTTGCTCGCCCACGGTCGACGAGTCGCGGCCGGCGGTGTCGGCCGAGCAGAAACTGCCGAAGCCGTGGGTGGGGTAGACCGCGGCGTCGGCGGGAAGTTCGTCGGCCAGCCGGCGCACCGACCGGTACTGGTCGACGGTGAGTTCGTGGGCGTGTTCGGCGCCCAGCAGGTCGGTGCGCCCGGTGGTGTCGAAAAGCATTGACCCGCCAGTGAATACGCCCACCACCTGACCCGAGGCCGCGGTGAGCACATAGCTGACGTGCTCGCGGGTGTGGCCGGGCGTGTGAACCGCCCGCAGGCTGAAATCGCCGGCCTTGATGATGTCGCCGTCGCGCACCCGGCGGGCGGGGTAGCCGAGCTGTTCGTCGCCCGCCGGCACCACATACTCGGCGCCGGTGGCTCGGGAAAGCTCGAGCCCGCCCGTCACATAGTCGTTGTGCAGGTGTGTCTCCAGCACGTGGGTGATGCGCCCGGCGCGGTCGCCGAGCAGCCGGGTGATCCGGTCGATGTCACGCTGAGGATCGATCACCACCACCGCGTCATCGCCGACCACCACGTAGCTTCGATCACCCAGACTCGAGGTTTCGATGACTTCGACTTGCATACGACCGGACATACCCCCCAGGGCGGGGTCCTGCGAGCGCATCCCGGATAACCGTCCGCGACCTGCATAAACTTGACTTCTCGGCGATTCGAACTGCGCGCTATTGGGTTTGCAGCGCGCTGCCCTTGCGCCACTGTTCCCAGCTCAGAGTCCAGTCGCCGTTTTGCTCGGTCTTCAGCGGCGGGCCACCGCTGTTGCGGACCTCCACAACATCGCCGGGCACCGAGAAGTCATAGAACCACTTGGCGTTCTCACCGTTGAGGTTCAGGCAGCCATGCGAGGTGTCGGTGTGCCCCTGCGCCCACACCGTTGAGTCAAGCTGGTGCAGATAGATGCCGTCGATGCTGATCCGGGTGGCGTAGTTGATGGTTTCGCGATAGCCGAGCCGGGAGTTCTTGGGCAGGCCGAAGGTCGAGGAGTCCATCACCACCGGGTTCGCCTTGTCCAGCACGGTGTAGACGCCGGGCGGGGTCCAGAAGGACAGGGTCCGGCCACCGATCGTCTCGGTCCCGCCCATCCCCATGGACGTCGGCATGGTGCGGACCAGTTTCCCGTTGTCGAAGACGCTGATCAGCTTGGTGGCGTCGTCGGCGATGGAGACGTGGGCGTCGCCGATCCGGAACGACACGCGGCTGTCCTCCTGGCCGAACAGGCCGTTGCCCACCGGGATTCCGTAGATCTTGGCCTCGGTCGTGACGGTGGTCCCCGGTGAGTAGTACCGTTCCGGACGCCAATGGGCGTGTTGGTCGTCGACCCAGAACCAAGAACCCTGCACCGCGGGGTTGGTGGTTACCGTCAACCGCCGTTCGGCGGCGGCGCGGTCGGAGATGGGCTCGTCGAAATGCGCGACGATGACCGTTCCCACCCCGTAGGTGCCGCCCTCCCGCAGGGCCGCCTCCGAGGTGGTGGTGAACGTGACCTTGGTCTGATTCGACGGCCGCACCGTCGAGAACGACGAAACCTGGGTGTTCTCTTCGCCATTGGGCCCGCGGCTGGTGACGGTGAGGGTGTAGGTCCGTGCGTAGCCCAGCGCGGTGACGGGCTTCCAGACGGTGTTGTCCGGGGTCATCACACCGTCGACCGGTTTGCCCGCATCGTTGACCATCCGAACGTCGGTGAGGCTTCCCGTCTCGGCCTTCACCTCGACCTGGGTGACCGGCTGAACATCATGCGCGTCGGCACCGGGCGTCACGGTAACCCGGGCGGGTCCCGTTGCGGTGGTCAGGCCGCCGGCGCAGCGGCTGTCCGGGCACCGCCAGTGCGATGCCAGCTGAACTGCGCCGACTACGCCGAGCACAACAAGCAGGCACAGCAGCAACCAGCGGCGTCGGCCGTGAACTGGGTTGGTTTTCATCACGGCGTTAGGTAGCCCTTGGCCTGCTCTTCGAAACAGTTGCATTACTCACCCGGGCGGGGGAGATCATGGCGGTATGGCCGACGACGAGCTCGACACCCTGTACTGGGCGCCGCCCGACGAGTTCACGGCCGAGCGCAAGAAATTGGCGAAAGCGGCCAAGGACCGCGGGGACGCGGCAACGGCCAAAGAGATCTCGGCCGCCCGCCGACCCACCACCGCGGCGTGGATGGTCAACCGGCTGGTGATAGGGCAGCGGGATGCCAAGTCGCGCCTGGCTGAGCTCGGCGACAGCCTGCGGGCCGCCCATGCCGCCATGGACGGCGTGCAGATCCGGGAACTGTCGGCCCGTCAGCACACCCTGATCAACGAACTCACCCGGGCAGCCTTCGACGCCGCCGACCTGAAGAAACCCTCGGCGGCGGTGCGTGACGACGTGGCCGGCACATTGCAAGCCGCCATCGCCGACCCGGACGTCGCGGCGCGGCTGGGCCGGCTCGCCAAGGCCGAACAATGGTCCGGATTCGGTGATTTCGGCGACGTGACAGCCGTGTCGAAACCGGCGCGCGGCGACCGGCCGGCGACACCGCCGAAAGCGAAACCGAAGCCGAAACCGAAAGCGGCTGGGGCACCCGAACGCGACAAGGATGCCGAGGCCGCCCGCCGGCAGCGGGAAAAGCTGACCGCTGCGCTGGCCGCCGCCGAGCGCGCCGAAGCCAAGGCCGACCGGGCGCTGTCCGAACGGCGTGCCGCGGTCGAGGCGGCCGAGCAGCGCCGCGACGAAGCGCTCAAGACGCTGCGGGCGGCCGAGCGCGAACTGAGCGCGGCCGAGGACCGATACCGGTCCGCGCGGGACGCCAGCGAAGCTGCCGCGGACGCGGCAGCGGAGGCCAGGGCTCGGTTGCAGCGAGGCTGACGCGTTACCATCGCGCGATGCACGACTCGGCAACCCAGCACACCCCCGGCTCCGTTTCCCGACGCGACGTTTTCCGCTACGCACTGGCCCCGGTATTGCTGGGCGCGGCGCCGCTGGCTGCGGCGTTGAGCCCACCACCGGCTTCGGCGGCGGCCACCCGGCTCATCGACTTTGCCGAGCGCAGGATCGCCCCCGAGGAGATCAAGGCCGCCGGCTACGACGGGGTGGTGAATTACGTGTCCGAGGCGCGGCCCGGCTCCAACTTCGAGGCCAAGCCCATCACCCGGCAGTACGCCGACTCGCTTCGGGCGGCCGGCCTGCAGATCGTCAGCAACTTCCAGTACGGCAAACCCGGCTGGCCCGACCCGTCCGACTACACCCGCGGCTACGACGGCGGCGTGGCGGACGCGAAAACGGCGCTGAACCTGCACAACGCCGCGGGTGGCACACCGTCGGCGCCGATCTTCTTCAGCGTCGACGACAACATCGACCGAAACACCTGGAATGACATTGCGGTGCAATGGTTCCGCGGCATCAACTCCGTGCTGGGCGTCGGCCGCACCGGCATCTACGGGCATGCCCAGGCGTGCGGCTGGGCGATCGGCGACAACGTCGTCGGAAACTCGACCACGCCAGGGCACCGCTGGGCATGGCAGACAAGAGCATGGTCGAACGGGCAGCGCGAGCCGGCCGCGGTGCTGTATCAGGGCGTGCTGGACGGCCCCGTGCTGGGCGGGATACACGTCGACGTCGACGACGTGCTGGCCGCCGACTTCGGCCAGTGGGACCTCAACCGCTGACTTTGGGCGAATAGCGAACACCCCGCGAGCGCATTGCCCGCGGGGTGTCGCCTCACCTCAATGTGTTATCTCGGGTCGAAGTGTTTATCTCAGGTCAAACCGGTCGTTGTTCATCACCTTGACCCAGGCCGCAACGAAGTCCTCGACGAACTTGCCCTGGTTGTCGTCCTGCGCGTACACCTCGACCAGTCCGCGCAGCACCGAGTTCGAACCGAACACCAGGTCGTTTGCGGTCGCGGTCCACTTGGGCGCACCCGTGGACCGATCCACGCCCTCGTAGACGTTCTCCGCTGTCTCCGACGCCTTCCATTCCGTGCCCATGTCGAGCAGGTTGACGAAGAAGTCGGTGGTCAGCGCGCCCGGCCGGTCGGTGAACACGCCGTGCTTGGAGCCGCCGTGATTGGCGCCCAGCACCCGCAGACCGCCGATCAGCACCGTCAGCTCCGGCGCCGTCACACCCAGGAAGTACGCCCGCTCCAGCAGCAGCTGCTCGAGCGGGGCCTTCTCACCCGGCCGCACGTAGCTACGGAACCCGTCCGCTCGCGGCTCGAGCACCGCGAACGACTCCACGTCGGTGCTTTCCTGCGTGGCGTCGGTGCGGCCGGGAGCGAAGTGCACCGAGATCTCGTAGCCCGCGTCCTTGGCGGCCTTCTCGACCGCCGCGGACCCGGCCAGCACGATCACGTCGGCCAGCGAGATCTTTTTACCGCCGGATGTCGACGAGTTGAAGTCCTGCTGGATCCGCTCCAGGACGGGCAGCACCTTGTCCAACTCGGACGGCTCGTTGACCTCCCAATTGCGTTGCGGCTCCAAGCGGATGCGTGCCCCGTTGGCGCCGCCGCGCTTATCGGTGTTGCGGTAACTTGCCGCCGACGCCCATGCCGTCTTGACCAGCTGAGGAATCGAGAGACCGGACTCGAGCACCTTGGCCTTCAGGGCCGCGATGTCCTGCTCGTCGACCAGTTCGTGGTCCACGGCCGGCACCGGATCCTGCCACAGCTGCGGCTCGGGAATCCACGGCCCGAGGTAGCGGGAGATCGGCCCCATGTCACGGTGCAGCAGCTTGTACCACGCCTTGGCGAAGGCCTCGGACAACTCGTCGGGGTTCTTCAGCCAACGGCTGGTGATCTCCCGGTAGATCGGGTCTTCACGCATTGAGATGTCGGTGACCAACATCGTCGGGTTGCGACCCGGCCCGCCGAACGGGTCGGGAATGGTGCCCGCGCCGGCGCCGTCCTTCGCGGTGAATTGCCACGCCCCGGCGGGGCTCTTGGTCAGCTCCCACTCGTAGCCGTACAGCGTCTCCAGGAAGCTGTTGTCCCACTTGGTCGGTGTCGGCGTCCACACCACTTCCAGACCGCTGGTGATGGCGTCCTTGCCCACCCCGCTGCCGTAGGCGCTCTTCCAGCCCAGGCCCTGCTGCTCGATCGGGGCGGCCTCGGGTTCGGGTCCCACCAGTTCGGCGTCGCCGGCACCGTGCGTCTTGCCGAAACTGTGGCCACCGACGATCAGCGCCGCGGTCTCCTCGTCGTTCATGGCCATCCGGCCGAACGTTTCGCGGATGTCGTGCGCGGCGGCGATCGGGTCCGGTTTGCCTTCCGGGCCTTCGGGATTCACATAGATGAGGCCCATCGTGGTCGCACCGTACGGTTGCGCCAGCTCGCGCTTGCCCGAGTAGCGCTTGTCGGTGCCCAGCCATTCGTCCTCTTCACCGAAGAGGATGTCCTCCGGCTCCCAGACATCCTGCCTGCCGAAGGCGAACCCGAATGTCTTGAAGCCCATCGACTCCAGGGCCACGTTGCCGGCGAAGACCAACAGGTCCGCCCAGGAGATCTTGTTGCCGTACTTCTTCTTGACCGGCCACAGCAGCCGGCGCGCCTTGTCCAGGCTGGCGTTGTCCGGCCAGCTGTTGAGAGGCGCGAACCGCTGCAGGCCCTGGCCGCCGCCGCCGCGTCCGTCGTAGATGCGGTAGGTGCCGGCCGCGTGCCAGCTCATGCGGATGAACAGACCGCCGTAGTGGCCGTAGTCCGCCGGCCACCAGTCTTGCGAGGTGGTCATCAACGTGACCAGGTCCGCCTTGAGCGCCTCGGGGTCGAGCTTGGCGAACTCCGCGGCGTAGTCGAAGTCGTCGCCCAACGGGTTGCCCTGCGGCGAGTGCGGGTGCAGCTTCGACACATCGACCTGGTTGGGCCACCAGTCCTGGATGGTGCGCGGCGTGTCCGACGCCGGCTTGGGCGACGGGATTCCCGGGTTTTCGCTCTCGCTGGTGCTGGCCGAGTTGTCGGGGTGGGGTGGGCGGCTATCGGATGTATCGGATGACACTGCATTCCTTCCGGGTGTTGGTGAATCGGGCTGATCAGGAATCAGAACAGTCGGGGCACAGGCCCCAATAGATGACTTCGGCCTCGTCGAGAACGAAACCATCCAAGACATTGCTTTCGTCGGACGGTGTCAGACATGGCGCGTCGCCGACCGCACAATCGACGTCGGCGATCACCCCGCATGACCGGCAGACCACGTGGTGGTGGTTGTCGCCGACGCGCGCCTCGTAACGAGCGACCAAGCCGGACGGCTGGATTCGGCGCACCAGGCCCACCGACGTCAACACGTTGAGGACGTCGTAGACGGCTTGGCGCGACACGTCGGGCAGCCCTTGCCGCACCGCCGAGAAGATCGTGTCGGTGTCGGCGTGTGGGTGGGCGCGCACCGCCTCCATCACCGCGACCCGAGGACGCGTCACCCGCAAATCCGCCATCCGCAACTGCGCGGCGTAATCCTGGGCTGAGGACACAAACCCCTATATTTCGCCCTTATCTGGAGTCGGTCAAGACTTTGCGAGCGCCGAAAGTGGGGCTCACGTACGAAGAACTGGGGGGCGGTCTCCGCCTAAGCCCCACGCTCGGCGTCGGCGGATCCGGGTCCGTAGGCGCGAGCGATGTCGGGCGAGTCGAGCCAGCCCGAGTAGGTGGGCCGCGACGGCCAGCCTTCAGGCGAGTCGAGCCATTCCTCCTGCCGGCCCCAGGGCAGGATGTCGATCAGCGCGAAGGAGTGGCTGAGCTGCTCGGTGCCGCGGCCGGCGGTGTGCCAGGTGCGGTAGACGGTGTCGCCGTCGCGCAGGAACACGTTCACCGCGAACCCGCCGCCGGGCGGCGCGTCCATGTCGGCGCCGAAGGTGCTGTCGGCAGCTGAGTACCACTCCATCGTGTTGCCCACCTTGCGCTTGTAGGCCAGCGCCTCGTCGATCGCGCCGTTGGTGACGATGACGAAGCGGGCGTCGTAGTTGTCCAGAAATTCGAGCCGGGTGAACTGCGAGGTGAACCCGGTGCAGCCGCCGCACTGCCATTCGGCGCCCGGCGTCCACATGTGGTGGTAGACGATCAGCTGCGCGCAGCCGGCGAAGATATCGGCCAGCCGGATCGGTCCGTCAGCACCGATCAGGGTGTAGTCGGGCAACTCGACCATCGGTAGCCGGCGCCGCTGGGCCGCGATCGCGTCGAGCTCACGGGTGGCGGCCTTCTCGCGTTTGCGCAGCTCGTCGAGCTCGGCACGCCAGGTCTGCAGGTCCGCCACCGGCGGCAGGGCGTTCGGCATGGCATTCCCCTTCGCTGTTGATCCGTTCGTTCTAGAAGTTATGACCGGCGGCGCGCGCGGAACTCATCGCTCGGTTTGGCCGCGGCTGCGGCGGGAATTCTGCTGCGGGCCGGCGTAGGGCGCGCGGGTTGACTTACGCAGCTTCGGGGCAGCTCCGGGGCAGTTTCGGGCAGCTTCGGGCCAGAAAGGCACACCCTCATGTCTGAGCGACTGACGCCGCATTTCGCCGATGTGCAGGCACACTACGACTTGTCGGACGACTTCTTCCGCCTGTTCCTCGACCCCACCCAGACGTACAGCTGCGCCTACTTCGAGCGCGACGACATGTCCCTGGAAGAAGCCCAGCTCGCCAAGATCGACCTGTCGCTGGGCAAGCTCGGGCTGGAACCGGGCATGACGCTGCTGGACATCGGCTGCGGTTGGGGCGCGACGATGCGGCGGGCGATCGAAAAATACGACGTGAACGTCGTGGGCCTGACCCTGTCCAAGAACCAGGCGGCCCACGTGCAACGGATGTTCGATCAGCTGGAGACCCCGCGCAGCCGGCAGGTGCTGCTACAGGGTTGGGAGGAGTTCGCCGAGCCGGTGGACCGCATCGTGTCCATCGGGGCATTCGAGCACTTCGGCCACGACCGGTACGACGACTTCTTCGGGCGGGTCACCAAGCTGCTGCCGGGCGACGGGGTGATGTTGCTGCACACCATCACCGGACTGACCATGACGGAGCTGCTGGCGAGCGGCTTGCCCATCTCCATGGAGCACATCCGCTTCGTGAAGTTCATCAGCACCGAGATCTTTCCCGGCGGACGCCTGCCGTCGGTGGACATGGTGGCGGAAGGCTCGGCGCACGCGGGTTTCCGGCTGACGCGTCGCCAATCGCTGCAGCAGCATTACGCCAAGACCCTCGACATCTGGGCCCAGTCACTGGAAACCCGCCGGGACGAGGCTCTCGCGATCCAGGGCCAGGAGGTCTACGACCGCTACCGCAGGTACCTGACCGGCTGCGCGAACGCCTTCCGCACCGGCTATATCGACGTCAACCAGTTCACGCTGCAGAAATAGCGCGTTTGGGGGAACCGCGCGGCGGATAATTAACAGCTGAGACTCCGACTTGAGGAAGGGTAATGATGAAGCGCCTTGCACCTGCCATGGTCGCCATCGCCGCGCTGATGTTCAGTGGGTGTTCGGCCTCAGAAGTCATCAATACCGGTGGCGACACCAAGTGCAAGGACTACACGACTCAAGACGAGAAGAAGCAGAGCGAGGAAGTCAGCAAGATGCTCAAGGACAAGAGCGGGGCTGAGCCGAGTTCGCTGGAGATCACCGCGACCCGGGCTTCGGTGCAAGCCTACTGCCAGACGGTCGGGAAGCCGGACAGCAAGATTTCCGAGGCGCCGCACGGCTAAGGCCTGCGCCGGACGGCTGTCCAGCAAGCATCGGCAACACCAAGCGCCAGCAAGGACTGCGACCAGGCTGTCGGTGCCGCTTGGGCGCCCGATAGGTTCGGCTGATGGGTGACAACCACACCACCTCGACCGAGCGCTTGTTCGCATTGGCCGAGCAGGTTCGGGGATTCATGCCGAGCCACGAGGGCCGGGCACTGTATGAGGCGGCGCGGCGCTTCCTGAACGGCGGGGTCGGCGTCGAAATCGGCACGTATTGCGGCAAGTCCACGCTGTTGCTGGGCGCGGCGGCGCAGGAGACCGCCAGCGTGCTGTACACGGTCGACCATCACCACGGGTCCGAGGAGCATCAGGCGGGCTGGGAATACCACGACGCGTCGCTGGTGGATGAGGTCACCGGATTGTTCGACACCTTGCCGGCCTTCCGCCGGGCGCTGGACACCGCCGGACTCGACGACCATGTCGTCGCCGTCGTCGGCAAGTCACCGGTCATCGCCCGCGGGTGGCGGTCCCCGTTGCAGTTCCTGTTCATCGACGGCGGTCACACCGAGGCGGCCGCTGCCCGTGACTTCGAGGGCTGGGCCAGGTGGGTGGATGCCGGCGGGGGACTGGTGATCCACGACGTGTTTCCCGATCCCGCGGACGGCGGCCGCGCGCCGTATCAAATCTATTGCCGTGCAATAGATTCTGGCCAATTCCGTGAGCTCGGTGTGACGGGATCGCTGCGGGTGCTGCAGCGGGTGGGCGGTGCGGCCGGGGAGCCGGTCGAGGTTCTCAGCGACCAGGGCCGGTAGACACGCACTCGCAGTCGAAGTCGGTCTGCAGCCCCATCGGCAGTCCGTCGCCGCGGAAGATGCCGCTGCCGGGTGTGGTGTCAGACAACGAGTCGGCAGCCAGGATCACGGCCGCACCGGTCCAGGTGGTGCGCTCCTCGGGCCACCGCTTGCCGTCGGCGAACACCAGTCCGGTCCAGTAGGACCCGTCGTTTTCGCGGAGATGTTGCATCGCGCCGAACTGCTGGTGCGCGGCTGACCTTTGGCCGATGGCATCCAGGGCCATCACCAATTCGCAGGTCTCCGCACCGGTTACCCACGGCCGGTCCAGCACGCAGCGGATACCGAGCCCGCCGACTACAAAGTCGTTCCAGCGCTGGGAGATTCGGGCTTCGGCCGCCGGACCCCGCAGGGCACTACCGAGAATCGGGTAGTACCAGTCCATCGAGTAACGGTCCTTCTCGGTGAAAGCCTCGGGGTGCGCGACGATCGCGTGGCCCAGCCGGCCCAGCGCCAGCTCCCATTCCGGTTGCGGTTCCCCGATCAGGGCGGCCAGCGCGAGCGCGCACCGGATACTGTGGAAAATGCTGGCGCACCCGGTCAACAGCGCCTCTGATAACGGCCCGGCTTCGCTTCGGGCCCAACTGATTTCGCCGTATCCGGTCTGCAGGTCGATGACGAAGTCGATCGCCCGCTGCACCACCGGCCACATAGTCTGCGCGAAGCTCTCGTCACCGGTGACAAGCACATGGTGCCAGACGCCAGCGGCAACGTACGCGCAGAAGTTGCTGTCGCTGTTGGCATCTTCGATCACACCCGCGCGCAGCTGGATCGGCCAGGATCCGTCGGGCCGCTGCGCGCGGCGACACCAGTCGTAAGCCGCCCGTGCCGGCTCGAGCAGGCCCGCCGCGGTGAGCGCCATCGCATTCTCGACGTGATCCCACGGATCGGTGTGCCCACCGGTGAACCAGGGAATGGCCCCGGATGGCTCCTGCGCGGCAGCAATCGACAGCGCGGTCTGTCGGCACTGCTCGGGCGTCAGGACTCCCGCAACGGCCGGCACGCTATCCCGACGCAACTGAGTACCCCTGCGGCGCTTCGGCTTTCGCGGTCAGCGGTTTGGTGAAATACATCGCCACGCTCTTGCCCACCAGTGGATTGAGCACCGTCTCGGCGAGCTGGGTGATCTTGGGCCGCCGCATCAGGTCCCAGACCAGCAGCTTGTGATAAACGGTGACCGCGGGATGGTCGTTCTTCGACGGCCCCACGGCGCATTTGAGCCACCAGAAGGGCGAGTGCAGTGCGTGAGCGTGGTGGGTGTGGGTCAATTCCATGCCGCGGCCGGCGATCTTGTCGCGCAGATCGGAGGCCCGGTAGATGCGGACGTGGCCGCCCTCGTTGCTGTGATACTCCTCGGACAGCAGCCAGCAGACCCGCTCGGGCAACCAGCGCGGCACGCTGACCGCAAGTGTCCCACCGGGTTTCAGCACCCGGATCAGTTCGGCGATCGCGGCGTCGTCGTGCGGGATGTGCTCGAGGATCTCCGAGGCGATGACGCAGTCGAACATGCCGTCGGCGTAGGGCAGGTTGAGCGCGTCGCCACGCACCACTTTCGCCGATGCCGCCGCCGGCGCCTCGCCCGTCTCGGCCATGGCCCGCAGCAGGGTGTCCACCGAACGCAGTTCGGCGGCATCCTGGTCGAACGCGACCACGTCGGCACCCCGCCGGTAGGCCTCGAAAGCGTGCCGGCCGGCGCCGCAGCCCACATCGATCACCGTGGTGCCCGGGCCGATGCCGAGCCGGTCGAAGTCAACCGTCAGCATCGCGCTTCGCCCTCGATGGCGCCGCGACGCGCGATCGCCCGCTCATAGACGCGCACCGTCTGCGCGGCCACGGCTTCCCAACTGAACACATTGACGGCTCGCGCCCGCCCGGCGGCGCCCAGACTCCGGCGTCGCTCCGGCGAATCAAGCAGCTTGCCGAGGGCCTGGGTCAGGGCGTCGACATCGGCGGGGGCCACCAGTTCCGCGCACGCACCGTCGGTGCCAAGGACTTCGGGTAGCGCACCGACCCGGCTGGCGACGATCGGTGTTCCGCTGGCCATGGCTTCCACCGCGGGCAGCGAAAACCCTTCGTACAGCGACGGAATGCACGCGACCTCGGCCGAGGCGAACAGGGCGGCCAGCTCCGCGTCGGGCAGGCCACTGGCGATGTGCACGATGTCGGAGATCCCGAGTTCGGCGATCAGCTTGTGCGTGGGGCCGTTGGTCTCCACCTTGGCGACCAGACGCAATTCGAGATCCCGGCTGGTCCGCAACTTCGCGACGGCGTGCAGCAGGGTGCTGACGCCCTTCAACGGGGTGTCGGCGCTGGCGATCGCCATCACCCGGCCCGGTCGCCGCGCGGTCGATCCCGGTTTGAAGAGTTCGGTGTCGACCCCCAGGGGCACCACGTGCAGTTGCTCGGCGCAGACGCCGAAGTCGGTGACGATGTCGGCGGCCGACGACGACGAGACCGTCAGCAGGTCCGGGATCTGGCGGGCCACCTGCTTCTGCATGTTGGAGAACCCATACCAGCGGTGTACCAACGGCTTTCGCCACCAGCGCGCGGCGGCCAGGTCGAGCAGCCGGTCGCGGGTGATGGGGTGGTGCACGGTGGCGACCACCGGCATCCCCGTCTCGGCGAGCGTGAGCAGGCCGGTGCCCAGGCTCTGGTTGTCGTGCACGACATCGAAGTCGCCCGCCCGCTCGGCCAGTAGCCGCGCTACCCGCAGCGTGAACGTGCGCGGTTCGGGGAATCCCGCGGTCCACATTGTCGCGAGTTCCAGCAGGTCGATCGAATCACGGATCTCGCTCGGGCGGGGCACCCGGAACGGGTCCGGTTCCCGGTACAGATCCAGGCTGGGCACCTTGGTCAAGCGCACCCGCGGATCCAGTAACTCGGGATACGGCTGGCCGGAGAACACCTCAACCTCGTGACCGAGATCCACCAGGCCGCGGCTGAGATGCCGCACGTAAACACCCTGCCCTCCGCAGTGGTCCTTACTCCGGTAGGACAGCAGAGCAATTCGCATACTCAACCCTTCGCTGCCAGCGGGCCACCGCGGAAACGCGCCGGGTGCATTGCGGTCAACGGGTCCGCAACGGCCGCGACAGCAAACTGGACATGTGTCCAGATGATAGTTCGATCAGCTAATCGACGCAAACCCAACCCCCGAAAGGCACCGTCGCAACAATAGCCGCTGCTCGCGCAGACCCCGGTGCGGCCACCGCCAACGATCGTGATTAAAACTTCGCCCCGCGGGATAGTGTCAATCGGGTGACCCGGCAACGCCTTCCGCAGGAACTTCGCCAGCGAGATCCCGAGTTCATCCGCTCCGTCCTGCCCCCGCTGTGGCTGGCGGCCACCGTGTGGTTCCGCGCGGAGGTGCACGGTTTTGAGAACGTTCCCGACGAGCCGGTGCTGTTCGTCGGGAACCACAGCGGTGGCGGCGCCACCCCGGACACGTTCATCTTCCTGCTCGCTTACAACACATACTTCACGGTCGAGGGCCGCCCGCTTTACGCCCTCGCCCATGACACGATCACCGCCGCGCCAGGGATCGGGGGACTGACCCGCAAGCTCGGTGTGGTTCCGGCCGCGAACTCGTTCGCCGAACGCGTCTTCAACAGCGGCGGCTCAGCGCTGGTCTATCCCGGCGGCGACGTCGAGGCGCTGCGACCCTGGCGCGACCGAAACAAGATCGTCTTGTCCGGCCGAAAAGGTTTCCTACGGTTGGCCCACAAGTGCAACGTCAAGATCGTCCCGGTGGTGGCCACGGGCGGCCACGACACGTTGATCGTGCTCAACGACGGCCGCCGCACCGCACAACTGCTGCGGTTGGACAAACTCGCCCGGGTCAAAAGCCTGCCGATGACGTTGAGCATTCCGTGGGGCCTGTCGCCGGTGCCCCTGCCACACTTCCCGCTGCCGGCCAAGATCCGCATGCAGGTGCTCGATCCGGTGGACCTGCGTGAGCGATACGGCGACGACCCCGATTGGGATCACGCCTACGACTATGTCTCCAGTGTGATGCAGGTCGGGCTTTCGAAACTGGCCAGCAAGACCATCGTTCCGCTGGTCCGGTGAGATGACCCAGACCATCACGGTTAGCCGCCATGTCCGCTGCCCTCTGGACGAGAGCAGCAGCTTCGTCACCGACCCGCACCAGCTGATCCCGCAGGTATCCACGTTCAGCCGGTGCCGGTTCGTGAAATCCCGTGCGGACGGCGAACTTTGGGATGTCTATATGGACGGGGGCACGATTCAGCTCGGTGGCCGGGTGCTGATCGCTCCGCCCCGCGGCAGCCTGCTCAAATGGCGGTCGGTGCAGGGCACCCGGCACTCGTTCATGGCGCTCGTCGAGCCCGAGGCCGACGGCAGCCGGCTCACCCTGAGCCTGACGTTCTCGACCAAGGGCCTGGGCCTCGCCCGGCTCAGCGAATGGATCGGCCGGGGCCTGGTGAACCGCAACCTCGAGGCGGCCGCCGAGGAAATCCGCCATCACCTGGAGTTCGAGCGGTAACTGCCACGGTCTGGCTGCCGGCGCGGCGGTGCAGCGAGGCGGGCCGCAAAGACGAAATGTGTGATTTATTTGTGACCGCTGTGGGAACAACAAGCGACTAGCTGGTAGCCCGGGCCTTGCATGCGCCGGCGGTGGCGCGGCGCGCCGATTACCGCGTGCAGGGCGGCTAGCAGCCGCGAGACCGATCGGAGAGGGTGCGATGGACTTTGCACTGTTGCCACCGGAGATCAATTCGACCCGGATCTACACCGGGCCCGGCTCGGGGTCCCTGCTGGCCGCCGCCGCGGCCTGGGACGAAGTGTCGACCGAGCTGTATTCGGCGGCCAGCGCATATCAATCGGTGATCTCCACCTTGACCGCCGGACCGTGGATCGGCCCGTCGTCGGCCGCGATGGTCGCGGCCGCCGCTCCCTACGTCGCATGGCTGCAAGGCACCGCCTTGCAGGCCGAGGAGACGGCCGCGCAGGCCACCGCCGCGGCCGTCGCCTACGAAACGGCGTTCGCCGAAACCGTACCGCCCCCGGTGGTCGCGGCCAACCGGTTGCTGCTGATGACGCTGGTCGCCACCAACTTCTTCGGACAGAACACCCCGTTGATAGCGCTGACCGAAACCCAGTACGCCGACATGTGGGCCCAGGACACCGCAGCCATGCAGGGCTATGCCGGCGCCGCAGCCAAAGCCACCACGCTCTCGCCGTTCAGCGAGCCGGCCGCCACCACCGACCCAGCGGGTTCGGCCACGCAGTCCACGGCGGGCAGTCAGGCCGCCGGCACCGCGGCGGGCAATGCGCAGAGCAGCATCGCCAATGCCGCCCAGGCGTTCTCGGCGGTGCCGAACTCGCTGACCAGCCTGGCCGCGCCGGCGGCGGCCGCCGACGCGGTCGACCCGATCCAGGTCCTGGACATCCTGGGCGACCTCAGTGGCCTGTTCCTCGACCCAGGCATCGGCACGGCCGGTTTGTCCACCGACGCGGTGCTGGCCGGCGCGGCACTGCCCTATGACATCAACGGGTACTTCGTCGGCCTGCACACCGACGACATCGTCAGCGGCTGGGCGGGGGTCGAGAGCTGGCCCGGCACGGCTGCGGTGCCGCCGACACCGTTCCCGGTGATCACCAATGTGGGGTCGACCGCCTCTGCCGGCCTTGGCGAGGCCAGGACGATCGGCACGTTGTCGGTACCGCCCGGGTGGACCACCGCGGCCCCGGCCACCCGGCTGGCCGCGTTGGCGCTGCCTATGACCAACACCGCCACCACCGCGGCCGCCGCCGCGGAAACCTCCGCCAGCGGCGCGGGAACGCTGTTCAGCCAGATGGCGCTCGCCGGCCTGGCCGGCCGGGCGATGGCGGGCACCGTCGGCGGCGGAGGCGCCGGCCCGCGCACCCGGGAGCGGGTCGCGGTGACCAAGACCGATGTGCAACCGCCCGAGCCGACCGAGGAGTCGGCGGCGACAGCGCCGGTCCCGGCGGGTGGGCCAATCACCAGCATCTCCGCAGAACTGCGCGAGCTGGCGTCGCTGCGCGACGCGGGCATCCTGACCCAGGACGAGTTCACCGAGCAGAAGCGACGCTTGCTCGCCCCGTGAGTCGTGCGGCCCAGCCCGGTGAGCAGACGCGTAAGCCCCCGCACGCGCAGCGTGTCGGGGGCTTACGCGTCTG
The DNA here is from genome assembly GCF_001673635.1 of Mycobacterium asiaticum. GTDB lineage: Bacteria > Actinomycetota > Actinomycetes > Mycobacteriales > Mycobacteriaceae > Mycobacterium > Mycobacterium asiaticum_C. The sequence goes on along the minus strand of NZ_LZMH01000080.1, from coordinate 21,559 downwards.
CTCGTCAGCTACTTGAGCCGGTTTGCCGCGAACGTGGCGGCCTGGTTCGTCATGCCGTTCTCGATGTAAACCACGTGCGCCATGATGTTGCCGCCGCCGGTGCAGATCGGGTCGTCCGGGGCGCACTGGCTGATCAGCTTCCCGCTGTAAAGCGGGCTGATGGCCGGCAGCGGTCCGCCCCACAGCGCGCTGGAGAACCCGCTGGACGGTTCACCGAAGTAGGCGACCGCGGCGACGTGGTTGGCGACCGGGGCCGGCATCTCAGTGGTGGCCAAATTGATCACGGTCGCGCCCTGGGAGTAACCGCCCAGCACGATCTTGGTGTTGGGGCAGCTGGCCACGGTGCCTTGAATGTGCGCGCTCGCGTCATCGGCGCCGCTCGGTGCACTGTGCCGGTAGTCGTCGTTGGCGGGGTAGTTCACCGCGTAGACCTCGACGGAACGCCCGGCGATCTGCGAAGTGAGGTCGTCGACGAACGCCTGGCCGACGTTGCCGAGTCCGGGCTCCTGATGGGTGCCGCGGGCGAACACGATCGACACGTCCGAACAGGGGTCGGCCGCGGCGGTCGGGCTCGCGATGGGCACGGTCAGCAACGCCCACATCGCCACGATCAGAACTCCACCGAAACGTGCCAAGCTGCGCAAAGTCATGCCGAGAATCCTGGCATACGCCGGTCGCACCACCTGAGGCGGCCAAGACGGTCGCCTCAGGCCAAGGTGTCGTTGCTGAGGTCTTGTTCTTGACTACCAGACCATTTCAACGCCTCCAGCGCGACGGCCACCCGAACAGTGGTGCGGTCCAATGGCCGAGGCAGTAGCCGTTGTGCCGTGTCGAGGCGGCTCAGCAGCGTGTTGCGGTGAATGTAGAGCTGTTGGGCGGCCCGGGCAGCGTTGCATTGCTCGTTGATGTAGGTCAGCAGGGTGTCCCGCAGCACCGAGCCGGCCGACGCAAATGCGCCCAGGGTGCTGGTGATGAAATCGTCTGCGTAGTCCGGCTTTTGCGTGAGCAACGCAACCATTTGCACGTCGTCGAAGAACGCGACCTGTTGTCGTGACCGCAGCCGGACCATCATGTGCTGTGCGGCGAGGGCCTGTTGATGGCTGCGCCGGAAACCTTCCACACCGCGAGCGCTGGTCCCAATTGCTATGCGTAGCTTGGGCGTTTCGTCGAGCACCGGGCGAACCTGATCGCTGTCGATATCGCTGACGTCTTTGAACCACACCCACCGGGTCGCCTCGGCGGCCAATACGGTGAGTGGTTGCGCAGATCCAACGGCGTGGCACACCGCGGCGGTGGTTCGATCCAACATGCGGTATTCGTCGTCGGACTCGTCGCACCAAATCACCGCTGCCGTATGCGATCCGGCGAGGGAATAGCCGAGCCGGGCCTCGGCGCGCTTGTGGTTCATCGACTCGCGGGCAAGGATGAACTCCACAATCTTCCGGCGTTCGATGAGCGCCCCCTGGGCCAGCTCGGTGTGCTCCAACTTCATCTGCCTGGTGATGCCGGCCAGGGTGGCGTCCACGAAGTCACTGGCCGACTTGGCGACCAGATTGAGCAACTCGTGCAACTCGTGCGGCGTCGAGGTGAGGTCGAAGACGATGTCCATCCACCGTTGTAGCGCGACGTTCTGGCCGATGCGGAAGACGTCGTGCACGGACGCCCCGAGCCCACGGCGCACCAGGACCCGTGCCATGCGCAGCGGTTCGGGGCCCAGATACGCGGTGACGGGGGCACCCGGGTCACGCAGGTGACTGGTGGCGAAGTGCACCAGGGTTGCCCTGTTGGACGAGCTGACCGCCACGGCCAGGGTGGGGTCGCCGGCGAGGGCGGGGTTTGCGGCCACCGTGGCCCGGTCGAGTTCGGCGAGCCATTCCGGGCTGGGGTTCAGAGCGATCCAGGCTCCCTGCCGGATCAACTCACGGGTTTGCGGTGCCAATCTGCTGTCTACCACGGAAAACCATTCGGTCGTAGGCGTGCTGTGCAGTGTCATCGAGGTCTCTCGCCTGGGTGGGGGAATCGAGGCGGGGCGTGCCCACTGCATAAGCTACATCGATGTATTGTATACAGTCAAGTATTATATACTTAAATGTATCCGTTCTAATTTGGCCGTGTCCCTACCCAGCCGCCGAGGGTTACAGTCGCAAGCGATGCGCCGCACCTGGACCTGGACATTCGATCTTCCGCCGGAGCAACTCTGGCCGTTGCTGGCCGACACCAATCGGCTCAACGAAGCGCTCGGCCTGCCGCCGTACACCCTCGAGGAGACGCCGCAACCCAACGGCACGGTGTTGCGCACAGGCCGGGGGAAGGCCGCCGGCTTCGCGCTGGAATGGGAGGAGAAGCCCTACAACTGGGTCACCGGCCGGCACTTCAGCCACTCCCGGGTGTTCAGCAAGGGCCCGTTCCGTCGTTTCGGGCCGGTCTTCGACCTCGAACCCGACGGTCAGGGCGGCTCCCGGGTCAGCTACGCGCTGGAATGGGAACCGCTGAGCTTGACGGGCCGGATGTTCGGTGCGCGTCTGGCGACCCAGGCAGGGGAGAACGCGGCCAAGCGCATCCTGGAGGCGGTCGCCTTCGCACGCGGCGACCGGGACGCGGAGCGCCTCACCCCGTTCGTCGTCCCGGAGCCGAAACTGCCCTTCGGCGCGCGTGAGCGGGCCACCGCGATGACGCGCGAAATCGACCGCAACCCGTACGGAAACGGACTCGGTGGCCCGCTTGCCGACCTCGTCCTGCGCGGCATGGCCGCCGATCTGGCCCGGCTGCGGCCCAAGAGCCTGGCCAGGGATTTCGGCGTGCCACCGCGCGCCGCGGCTGAAGCCTGCTTCTCCGGGGTCAAGGCCGGTCTGCTCAATATGAAATGGGATGTGCTGTGCCCCAACTGCCGTGGCGCCCAGGCCAGCGTCACCACGCTCGCCGACCTGCCCCGGGGCGCGCACTGTTCGTCGTGCAACATCGACTACGAACGCGACTTCGAGCGCAACGTGGAGCTGACGTTTGCCCCGGCACCGGCGGTGCGCCCGCTGCCCATGGGGAACTTCTGCCTGTCCGGCCCGCTGGCCACACCGCATGTGGCGATTCAGGTGTTGCTCAGCCCGGGGGAGCAGCGCACGGTCGCCATCGACCTGCCGCCCGGTTCCTACCGGCTGCGCACCCTGCATCCCGGTGACGTCGTCGACGTCGACTACGAGTCCGGATCCTTCCCGGGCTTGTGCATCACCGAGTCGGGGGTGGAGCTGCTGCCCGTCACCGGCGAGCCGGGAACCGTGACCTTCGTCAACGACGCCGGCTTCGAGCTGGCCGCGGTGGTAGAGAACCGCACCTGGACGCGGGACACCCTGAGCGCCCCGGAAGTGATCTCGCTGCAGGCTTTTCGCGACATGTTCGCCGAGGCGACGCTGCGCCCGGGGGACGACGCCGGCGTCAGCCAGGTGACGCTGTTGTTCACCGACCTGCGCGGCTCGACGGCGCTGTACGAACGGGTCGGTGATGCCGCCGCCTACAACCTGGTGCGCGAGCACTTCACCCTGCTGGCGATGATCGTGCGTGAACACGACGGCGCGGTGGTCAAGACGATCGGGGACGCGGTGATGGCGTCGTTCAACGATCCCGCGCAAGCGGTGCGCGCGGCGCTGGCCATGCAGGACCGGATCGCGTCGTCGGCACATGGCGGCGAGGATTTGGTGCTGAAGGTGGGTGTGCACGCGGGACCGAGCGTGGTCGTCACGCTGAACGACCGCCTGGACTACTTCGGCTCGACGGTGAACATGGCCGCGCGGTTGCAGGGCCAGAGCGAGGGCGAGGACATCGTGCTGTCCGAGGCCGTAGCCGCCGATCCGGCGGTGCAACGGCTCCTGGCCGGTGTGCCGGCGCGCCGGGAAACGGTCGCGCTGAAGGGATTTGCCGAGCCGGTCGGGTTCCTGCGGTTGCTGAGTTTGGGATCTGCCCCGGAGGGCAAGATATAGCAGTGCGCTAGCGCCCTAGGTTGCATGAACCGTTGCACGAAGCGAGGTGTGCCATGTGGTCAGTCGTTTGCCGTCTGATGGCCGTCGCGGCCATGGTTTTGGCGCCGATGGCGGTCATCACCGCCGTGTCGCCGGGAGTGAGTCACGCCGACTGCGCCGACGGCGAATGGTGGGATCCGACCGGCAAGGTGTGCCGCCCCCTGGGCGTGGGACCGCAGCCGCTCAACTGCGCGGCGGGCGAATGGTGGGACCCCACCGCGAATGTGTGCCGCCCGCTTGGGGTGGGACCGCAACCGCTGGCATGCGACAACGGCTTCTGGTGGGATCCCGGCACCAACACCTGCCGGCCCCCGCTGATCCCGCCGGCCGGATAACGGCTCAGCTCGCCGGCGGCGGAAATCCGCCGGTCGCCACGGGTCCCCAGCGGCGCGGTGTCACCCGGATCAGGCATTTGCCCTGGTCTGCCATCGCGCGCCGATAGTCCTGCCAGTCCGGGTGCTCACCGGCGATCGCGCGGTAATAGTCGACCAGCGGCTCAATCGCCTCGGGCACGTCGATCACTTCGGCGGCACCGTCGACCTGCACGTAGGGGCCGTTGAAATCATCGGACAGCACCACGACGCTGGCTTCCGGTGTGCGCCGGATGTTCACGCTCTTGGCGCGCTGCGGGTAACTCGCGATCACCAGCCTGCCTTGCGCGTCGACACCGCCGGTCACCGGCGAACTCTGCGGCGACCCGTCGGCGCGAAACGTGGTGAGCAGCATGCGGTGTCGCGGCCGGATGAAATCCAGCAACTCGGATTGGCTCACCGCGTCGGCGGTCGCGAATTTCGGTGCCATGCCACCAACGTAGCGGGCAGGGCGCGGACGTTCGGTCCGCCGCCTATCCTGGCCCGAGTGGCCGAACTGACCCTCGCGGAGTTGCGCAGCCGCCTCGGCGACGTGACCGTCCGCGACGCCACCCGGCTGCGCCGACGCCTGCAGAACATGCGCGGCGGTAACCCGGCAAAGCTGCAACAGCTGGCCGACCAGATCGCCGCCGCACAGACCCTGGTCGCCAACCGTCGGGCCGCCGTCCCGACAATCACCTACCCCGACCTGCCGGTCAGCGAGCGCCGCGAGGAGATCGCTGCGGCGATACAACAGAACCAAGTGGTGGTCGTCGCGGGCGAAACCGGCTCGGGCAAGACAACTCAGCTACCCAAGATCTGTCTCGACGTCGGCCGGGGGGTGCGGGGCACCATCGGGCACACCCAGCCGCGGCGGCTGGCGGCCCGCACGGTCGCCCAGCGCATCGCCGACGAACTGCGCACCCCGCTCGGTGACGTGGTCGGCTACACGGTCCGGTTCACCGACCAGGTGAGCGACCGGACCCTGGTCAAGCTGATGACCGACGGCATCCTGCTCGCCGAGATCCAGCGCGACCGGCGGTTGCTGCGCTACGACACCCTGATCCTCGACGAGGCGCACGAGCGCAGCCTCAACATCGACTTCCTGCTTGGCTACTTGCGCGAATTGCTGCCGCGCCGCCCGGACCTCAAGGTGATCGTCACCTCGGCGACCATCGAGCCGCAGCGATTCGCGGCGCACTTCGGTGGGGCGCCGATCGTGGAAGTGTCCGGGCGGGCCTATCCGGTGCAGATCCGCTACCGGCCGTTGGAAGTGCCCGTCGCGGCGGGCCCGGACGACGATCCCGACGACCCCGACCGGGAGATCGTGCGCACCGAAACCCGCGACGAGGTCGAGGCGATCGTCGACGCCATCGAGGAACTGCGCTCCGAACCGCCCGGCGACGTCCTGGTGTTCCTATCCGGCGAACGCGAAATCCGCGATACTGCAGAGGCTTTGGGTGGATTGCGGAGCGGGCCGATACCTACCGAGGTGCTGCCGCTCTACGCCCGGCTGCCGACCGCCGAGCAGCAGAAGGTGTTCGCGCCCCATACCGGGCGACGCGTCGTGCTGGCCACCAACGTGGCGGAGACATCGCTGACGGTGCCCGGGATCCGCTACGTGGTGGACCCGGGCAATGCCCGCATCTCACGCTACAGCCGGCGACTGAAGGTGCAACGGCTGCCGATCGAGCCGATCTCGCAGGCATCGGCCGCCCAGCGGGCCGGTCGCTGCGGTCGGGTGGCGCCCGGGGTGTGCATCCGGCTGTATTCCGAGGAGGATCACACCGCCCGGCCGCGCTACACCGAACCGGAAATACTGCGGACCAACTTGGCCGCGGTGCTGCTGCAGATGGCCGCGCTGCAACTCGGTGACATCGAGAATTTCCCGTTCCTCGACCCGCCGGACCGGCGCAGCGTGCGCGACGGCGTCCAACTGCTGCAGGAACTCGGCGCGTTCGACCAGCACGGCGCGATCACCGAACTGGGCCGGCGGCTGGCCCGGCTGCCCGTCGACCCCCGGCTGGGCCGGATGATCCTGCAGGCCGAGACCGAGGACTGCGTGCGCGAAATGCTGGTGCTGGCAGCGGCATTGACGATCCCCGACCCGCGGGAACGGCCGGCCGACCGTGAGGACGCCGCCCGCCAGAAGCATGCCCGCTTCGCCGACGAACACTCCGACTTCATCGCCTACCTGAACCTGTGGCGCTACCTGCGCGAGCAGCGGAAAGAATTGTCCGGTAATGCTTTTCGACGCATGTGCCGCACCGAATTCCTGCACTACCTGCGCATCCGCGAATGGCAGGACCTGGTCGGGCAGCTGCGCAGCATTTGCCGCGACCTGGGCATCGTCGAGTCCGACGAGCCGGCCCAACCCGCTCAGATTCACGCGGCGCTGCTGGCGGGGTTGCTGTCTCATGTGGGGATGCGCCGCGAGGACGGGCGCGAATACCTCGGTGCCCGCAACGCGCGGTTCGTGCTGGCGCCGGGCTCGGTGCTGACCAAGAAGCCACCGCGCTGGGTGGTCGTCGCGGACCTGGTGGAGACCAGCCGCCTCTACGGCCGGATCGCCGCCCGCATTCAGCCCGAGATCGTCGAGCGGGTCGCCGGCGACCTGGTGCAGCGCGCATACAGCGAGCCGCACTGGGACGCTAAGCGCGGGGAAGTGATGGCCTTCGAACGTGTTTCGTTGTACGGCCTGCCGCTGGTGGCGCGCCGCCGCGTCGGGTACGCGCGGGTGGAACCGGCGGCTGCGCGGGACTTGTTCATCCGGCATGCGCTGGTGGAGGGCGAATGGCACACCCGGCACCACTTCTTCGGCGACAACACCCGGCTGCGCACCGAACTCGAGGGGCTGGAAGAGCGGGCGCGCCGCCGCGACCTACTGGTCGGCGACGAGGAGATCTTCGCGTGGTACGACGCGCGCATCCCGGCCGAGGTCGTCTCTGCCCGGCACTTCGACGGCTGGTGGAAGAAGCAGCGGCACAAGACCCCGGACCTGCTGACGTTCACCCGGGACGACTTGCTGCGCACCGAGGATCCCGACGGCAGCGACCGCCCGGATGCCTGGCGCACGGGTGACGCCGCCTTGCCGTTGACTTACCGGTTCGAGCCCGGCGCCGCCGATGACGGCGTCACTGTGCACGTCCCGATCGACGTGCTGGCCCGCCTCGGCGGTGACGAATTCGCCTGGCAGGTACCGGCGCTGCGGGAGGAACTGGTGACCGCGCTGATCCGCTCACTGCCAAAAGATCTGCGGCGCAACTTCGTTCCGGCACCCGACACCGCACGCGCGGTGCTGGCCCGGATCGACCCGGACAAGGAGCCGCTGCTGGAGGCGTTGCAGCGCGAATTGCGCCGTGGCACCGGGGTTGTGGTGCCGATTGAGGCCTTCGACCTGGACAAGCTGCCCGCACATCTGCGGGTGACGTTTGCCGTGGAGTCCGCCGACGGCAAAGAGGTGGCTCGCGGCAAGGACCTGCGTGCGCTGCAGGAACGGCTCGCCGCCCCGGCCCGCCAGGCCGTCGCCCGCACCGTCGCAGCCGAGCTGGAACGGACCGCATTACGCACCTGGCCGGATGATCTCGCGGAACTGCCGCGGGTCGTCGAGCGCGCGGTGGACGGGCGTGCGGTGCGCGGCTACCCCGCACTGGTTGACACGGGGACCGACGTCGATCTGCGGGTGTTTGCGACCCCGGCCGAGCAGCAGAGCGCGATGCGGCCGGGACTGCGGCGACTGCTCCGGTTGAGCGTGCCCTCACCCATCAAAAGCGTTGAACGGCAACTTGATCCGCGCACTCGGTTGACGCTGGGGAGCAACCCGGACGGATCCCTGGCCGCGCTGCTGAACGACTGCGCCGACGCCGCCACCGACGCGCTGGTGCCCGAACCGGTGTGGACGGGTGCGGAGTTCGCGGCGTTGCGCGATCGCGTCGGGCAGGCTTTGGTGTCCACGACGATGGACCTGGTGGGCCGCAGCGAACGGGTGCTGGCCGCCACGCGGGAGGTAGAGCTGCTGCTACCCACCCAGCCGCCACAGGCGCAGGCGCAGGCGATCGCCGACATCCGGGCCCAGCTCGACCGGCTGTTGCCACCGGGGTTCGTCACCGGCACCGGGCGGGGGCACCTCGACGACCTCGCCCGCTACCTGACCGCGATCCAACGGCGCCTCGAGCGGCTGCCGCATGCGCTCGCGGCCGACCGGGAACGGATGCAACGAGTGCACGCGGTCCAGCGCGCCTATGAGGACCTCGTGCACACCCTGCCGTCGGCCCGGGCCGCGGCCGCCGACGTCCGTGATATCGGCCGCCAGATCGAGGAACTGCGGGTGAGCCTGTGGGCCCAACAACTCGGCACCCCACGCCCGGTCAGCGAGCAGCGCATCTACCGAGCGATCGACGCGGCGGCGGGCCGCTCCTGAACCAGGGCTAGCCTCGCCGCCCCCGGGTGCGGCGCAGCCACCGCCCGCGCTTGATGTCCTTCTCCTCGGCCGCCTCGTTCTTCTCGACGGCGCGGGTGTCCTTGGGCGGCAGCTTGAGTTGCCGTTCGGCCGCGATCCCCGCCTGCAACTGCCGGCCGCGCTCCAGCTCGGCGTCGAGCTCCGCGCCGAACAGCAGGGCGAGGTTGGTGAGATAGAGCCAGAGCAGGAACACGATGACCCCGCCGACCGCGCCGTAGGTCTTGTTGTAGCTGCTGAAATTGCTGACGTAGAAACCGAATCCGAACGACGCGACCGCCCAGAGCAGAATCGCGATGGCCGCGCCGATGCTCAGCCAGCGGAACTTCGGCTGCTGCACATTGGGAGTGATGTAGTAGAGGATCGCCACCGCCAACGAGACGAACACCAGCATGACCGGCCATTTCGCGATGGTCCACAGCGTCTGTGCGGCCTCGCCCAGTCCGATCGCCGCCCCGACCGCGTCGGTGACCGGCCCGCTGATCACCAGCATCAGTGCCACCGCGGCGACCAGCACGAGCCCCGCCAGGGTGAGCGCCAATTGCAGCGGGCGCAGCTTCCAGATCGGCCGCCCTTCGACGACCTCGTAGATCCGGTTCATCGCCCGCCCGAACGCGCCGACATAACCGGAGGCCGACCACAACGCGGCGAGGATGCTGAAGACGAGCGCGAACCCCGCGGACTGGTTCTCGACGACCTGTTCGATCGGCTGACGCAACAGGTCGACCGCCGAGGCCGGCACCAGATCACCGGCCGCGTTGAGCAACGCATCGGTGGTTCGCCGCCCCTCACCGAAGACACCCAGCAGAGACACCATCACCAGCACCGCCGGAAACACCGACAGCACCGCGTAGTACGTCAAGGCCGCGGCCAGATCCGTGCACTGGTCGGTGACGAACTCTCGTGCCGTCTTGCGCAGCACGAAAAGCCAGGATGCCCAGGTCAGGTCGTGCGGAGACTCCGGCTTGCTCGGGTCGTCGGGATCCGGTGCCCGCTCCTTGTCCTCAGTGCGGGCCTCGGTGCGGGGATCATCAGTTCCGCTGGGGGCCATACCCGTCCGTTCCCGCCAACCGCGGCGTTCACACCGATGCGATGCGGGCAACTCTGGTGCACATCAGGCGGGGCGGTGGAAGTATCGCGAGGGTGCCCTCCAAGAAACCGCAGACGATCGCCTATCCCGCTCCCGACCATCGCCCGCACCGAAACGATGCCGAGCCGCTCGACCCGCACGTCATCGTGCTGTTCGGCGCCACCGGCGATCTCGCCAAACGCAAGCTGCTGCCCGGTCTGGCGTATTTGGACCAGTCCGAGCTGGCACCGAACATCGAGATCGTCGCGACGTCGCTGGAAGACCTCAGCGACGACGATTTCCGGGAGCTGGCCAAGAAGGCGATCGACTCGTTCGGCACGCACAAGCTGACCGACGAACAATGGGCGAACTTCGCCAAGATCGTCACCTACGTTCCGCAGGGCGCCGGCCCCGAAGCCCTGGCCGCAGCGGTCGCCCGCGCTGAGGAGAATCTGGGTACGAACGTGCGGCGACTGCATTACCTGTCCGTCCCGCCCAAGGCTGCGCGCGCCGTCATCACCATGCTGCGCGACGCCGACCTCGTCGACCGCTCCCGGGTGGTGATGGAGAAGCCGTTCGGCACCGATCTGGACAGCGCGGTTTCCCTCAACGACTTCCTGCACGAAACCTTCGACGAATCCCAGATTTTCCGCATCGACCATTTCCTCGGTAAGGAGGCGGCGCAGAACATCCTGGCGTTCCGTTTTGCCAACGGGCTTTTCGAGCCGATCTGGAACCGCAACTTCATCGACCACATCCAGATCGACATTCCCGAGGCTCTCGGACTCGATGAGCGCGCGAACTTCTACGAGGAGACCGGCGCCTACAAGGACATGGTGGTGACCCACCTGTTCCAGGTGATGGCGTTCGTGGTGATGGAGCCGCCGACGGCGCTCGAGCCGCGCGCCATCAGCGAGGAAAAGAACAAGGTCTTCCGGTCCATGCTGCCGGTCGAGACGTCCCATGTGGTGCGCGGCCAATATGCCGGTTACCGCCAGGAGAAGGGCGTGGCAAAGGATTCAGACACCGAGACCTTCATCGCGCTGAAGGTCGGGATCGACAACTGGCGCTGGGCCGGGGTACCGATCTACCTGCGGACCGGCAAGAAGATGGCCGAGGGGATCCGCATCATCTCGATCGCCTTCAAGGAAGCGCCCCGAACGATGTTCCCGCCCGGTTCGGGGGTAGGTACCCAAGGCCCCGACCACCTGACGTTCGATCTGGCCGACAATTCGAAGGTCTCGTTGTCCTTCTACGGCAAACGGCCCGGCCCCGGTATGAAGCTGGACAAGTTGTCCATGCAGTTCTCCACGCAGGAGACCGACTCGGCCGAAGACGTGCTCGAGGCCTACGAACGGCTGATCCTGGACGCGATGCGGGGGGATCACACGCTGTTCAACACCGCCGAAGGCATCGAATCGCTGTGGGAGCGATCCGAGCAGTTACTCACCGACCCGCCGCCGGTCAAGCTGTACCAGCCTGGGACGTGGGGCCCGAACGCCATTCATCAACTGATCGCCCCCAACGCGTGGCGGTTGCCGTTCGAGCGGGAATGGCGCGAACGCAAAGGGTGAGCCGCACCACCGGCCCCGGCAGCCACCCGATCAATCGGTGCCGTTAACCCGATAAGTTGAACACCGTTCCCGGGAAGAAAAGGAGGCACGGTGCCCGAAACCGCGGCCATGGCCGAGGCTGATCGCGCGTGGATGATCGACACGCTGCTCGCACTGCTGCAGACGCCCAGTCCGTCCGGGCGTACCGACGCGGTGATGCAGCTGATCGGCGACACGTTCGACGACTTCGGCGTGCCGTTCTCGCTGACCCGCCGCGGAGCGTTGACCGCCGAACTCGCGGGGAAGTCGGAGACCACCGACCGGGCACTGGTCGTGCACGCCGACACGATCGGCTGCATGGTGCGTCGGTTGAAGGACAACGGCCGCCTCGAGCTGGTGCCGGTCGGCACGTTCTCCGCGCGGTTCGCCGCGGGCGCCCGGGTCCGGATCTTCATCGACGACCCCGACGAATTCATCACCGGTACCGTGATGCCGCTCAAGGCCAGCGGGCACGCCTTCGGCGACGAGATCGACACGCAGCCCACCGACTGGGAACACGTCGAAGTCCGCGTCGACCGCAAGGTGTCCTCGCGGGAGGACCTGGTCCGGCTGGGGCTGCACGTGGGTGATTTCGTGGCGCTGATCGCCAGCCCCGAACTCGCCGCCGACGGCTTCATCGTGTCCCGTCACCTGGACGGCAAGGCGGGCGTGGCCGTCGCGCTGACCCTGGCCAAGAACTTTTCCGAGAACAAGGTGGTGCTACCGCATCGCACCACGATCATGGTGACCATCACCGAGGAGGTGGGCCACGGCGCCAGTGACGGCCTGCCCGCCGGCGTGGCCGAGCTGATCTCGGTGGACAACGCCGTGTGTGCGCCCGGCCAGCACTCCCTCGAGGACGGCGTCACGATTCCGATGGCCGACCTGCACGGCCCGTTCGACTACCACCTCACCAGGAAGCTCTGCCGCCTCGCCGAGGAGCACGGGATTCCACACGCGCGTGACGTGTTCCGCTATTACCGCTCCGACGCCGCGGCGGCCATCGAGGCCGGCGCGGGCACCCGCGCCGCGCTGGTCGGGTTCGGCCTGGACGGCAGCCACGGCTGGGAGCGAACCCACATGAGTTCGCTGGAGGCGACGTACAACCTGCTGCACTGCTGGCTGCAGACGCCGCTGACGTTCGCCAAATGGGACGCCAAGCCGTCGGGCAAGCTGCGCGACTTCCCGTCGTCCAAACAGCCCGCCCCGACCGAACAGTGGGTGCCGTTGGCCCGCGGCGACCATGCCGAACCCGGCGACGCGTCACCCGGTGCCCCCTGGCCGCCGGCGGAGGGCCCGCACCACTGAGCCCGGCGTCAGTCCGGGATGTAGTCGAAGGTGTCCGGGTGGGCGCCGGTGCGGCCGTTCTCGCCCCGGTCCAGCTCGGTGATGGAAGCCACGTCGTCGTCGGCCAGGTCGAAGTCGAAGACCTCGAAGTTGGACTTCACCCGGTCGGGTGACACCGACTTCGGAAACACGATGTCGCCGCGCTGAATGTGCCAGCGCAGCACCACCTGCGCCGGAGTCTTACCCAGCTTTCCCGCGATCCGGGTGATGACCTCGTCGTCGAGCACCTTCCCCTGAGCGATGGGCGACCACGCCTCGGTCGCGATTCCGTGTTCCCTGTTGTAGGCCCTGACCCGCTCATTGGTGAGGTAGGGGTGCACCTCGATCTGATTGACAGCGGGCACGATCTGGGAGCCCTCGGCGAGCCGATCGAGGTGGTCGGGCTGGAAGTTGGAGACGCCGATGCTGCGGGCGCGTCCGTCGCGGGCGAACTCTTCGAGCGCGTTCCACGTCGAGATGAAATCCCCGTCGTACAGCGTTGGGAGTGGCCAGTGGATCAGGAAGAGGTCGACGTAATCCGAACCCAGCGCGGATAGTGTCTCGTCGAACGCCCGGCGCGCGTCGTCGGGCCGGTGGGAGCCGTTGTTGAGTTTGCTGGTGATGTAGACGTCGGCGCGGTCGACGCCGGCATCGCGGATGCCTTGTCCCACTTCCTTTTCGTTGCCATACATTTGCGCGGTGTCGATGTGGCGATAACCCACTTCGAGCGCGGCGCGCACCGCGGCGGCGGTCTGATCGGGTTCAATCTGAAAGACACCGAAGCCCAGCTGCGGGATCGCGTTTCCGTCGTTGAGAGTGACTGTCGGAACATTGGTCATAGACGTGGGGTGCCCACTTCCGGGGGTAACCCAACACCGGCGCCCCGCAGCCGGGAACGCGACGTTCGCCACCCGACCGGCAACCCGACAGAAAGTGATCGACCGCATGGCACCGACAGTGCGTCCCCGCCGATCCGCGCTCTATTTGCCGGGCAACAAGCCCCGGGCCCTGGAGAAAGCCAAGGCGCTGCCGGCGGACGTGTTGATCTTCGACCTCGAGGACGCCGTGGGACCGGACTCAAAAGCGGAATCCCGGACCCAGGTGCGCGACGCCGTGTCCTCGGGCAGCTACGGACCCCGCGAGGTGGTGGTGCGCATCAACGGGCTGGGGACCGAGTGGCACGACGATGATCTCGTCGCCGCGGCCGATTCGGGCGCCCACGGAGTGCTGGTGCCCAAGGTCGAGACCGGCGAACAGGTCACGGCGCTGACCGGCGCGCTCGACCGGCTCGGCGCGCCCGACGCTATGCAGCTGTGGGCGATGATCGAGACACCCCGCGCCTTCCTTCGGGTGGACGAGATCGTCTCGGCCAGCGAACGATTGGCGGTGCTGGTGATCGGCACCAACGACCTGGTGAACGAACTGCACGCGGTCCACCTACCCGGACGTGCCCCCGTGGTACCCGCCCTGGCGCTGGCGGTCCTGGGGGCGCGTGCGGCCGGGAAGGTCATCCTGGACGGCGTCTACAACGACATCACCGACGACGCGGGTTTCCGGGCGGAGGCTCGCCAGGGCCGCGAGATGGGTTTCGACGGCAAGTCGCTCATCCATCCGTCCCAGATCGGTCCGGCCAACGACGTGTTCGGACCCTCGGAGGAGGAGGTCGCGCACGCCCGCAAGGTGGTGTCGGCCTACGACGAAGCCCGAGCGCTCGGCAACAGCGTGATCACCGTCGACGGGCGCATGATCGAAAGCCTGCACGTGCGCGAAGCGCAGCGCATCCTGGCGCTCGCCGAGCTCATCGCCGAGCGGGAGGCCTAGCGGTATTCAGCGCGCGGACTGCGCGGTGGTGTGCTGCTCGATCCACTGCGACAGCGCGTCCTCGAGCGCCGTCGCCGCATCGATCCCGGCGTCATCGGCGGCTCGCTCGAACTGCTCGACGATCTCGGTCGGGATGGACGCATTCACCCGCGAACGGGTCGGCTTGGGCCTCGGCGGCGGGGCCTCCGACACGTGGCGGGCCGCGGTCGCTTCCATGGTCTCGCGCAGCGCCGGTATCTCACTGAGCAGCCGGGCCAGGTCGTCGCGCTCGATGCGCAACATCTCGGCCGGCCCGATGGTGGTCACGGTCGCGGAGCGCAATTTCCCTTGCCGCAGCGCGGATTCGCCGATCACCTCACCCGGCCCGACCACCGCAACGCGGTCGTCGCCGACGTACACCCCGGCCTCACCGCTGAGCAGGATGTAGCACGCGTCCGACGGGGTCTGCTCCCGAATGAGCGGCCAGGGCACCGACTGCGAACTGTGATGGGCCGCCCGCACCAAGCGTTCGAGGTCACCGTCCGAAAACTTCTCGAAGGCGGAGAAGCCGCGCAGCCGTTGAGCGTCTTGACGCGCCTTCTTCAGATCAAAGTCCTCGTCGTCGTGTTTCATGGTGGGCTCCCGATCCGCGATGTGACCCTGACGTCGCAGAGCCTAACGCGAATTGCGGCATTTTCCTCGAACTGATTTTGCGGCGCCCGCCCACGCCGGTTTCAGTGGTGCCGGCTGTTCGCCGTCGGACTTTGCGCGGATTCCCACTTCGACGCCAGCGACCGTTTCACCGTGGTCCCGGCCGCCAACTCAATCTGGAAGGTCTCGCCCTCGTCTCCCTCGAGCGTGACGATGAAGCCGCCGCTGGCCGCGTCCTTGAACACCACCTTGTAGGACCCTTCGCCCTTGCCGCGGTCCAGCGCGATGACATCGCCGGGGGAGACGTCATCAATACGGTCGGTTCCAGAGAGTTCAGACATGTCCTCGAAGGTAGCCGATCGGCGCGCAGCGACCGGTCCGCGGCGGGAACCCCACCGGACGCGCGTCCGTTGGACGGGGCAATGACTGCGACGCTTCCAGACCACGAAACTCGCGAACGGCGGCCGGTTGAGTTGGCCGACCGCCTGCTCGACATCAAACGCATCTACCACGAACCTGGCATCGAGCGGTTCGACCGCGGCCGCGCGGTTCTCGACCGATTCCCGGACGCCGAGCGCATCGAGGTCGCTTCACACCAGGCGATACCGGGCCTGTACGGCAACGAAGGCAATGTGGAGGACTGGGTCCGCATCAAGCGGGAGACGCTGGTGCTGGGGGAGAAGAAGAGTCTGTCGGCCCGCCGCAACGAGCGATCGAGCGACTGGATCGCGCCGTCGACGGCGAACGGCTGTGCAATGGCCTGCTCGTACTGCTACGTGCCGCGCCGCAAGGGTTACGCCAACCCCATCACGGTGTTCGCCAACATCGACAAGATCGCCGGGTACCTCGAGCGGCACGCCGCCCGCCAGGGCGTGAAGCCCGAGCCCAACCAGTGCGACCCGGTCGACTGGGTGTACGACATCGGTGAGAACAGCGACTGCTCGGTGGACGCGATGGTGTCGGACAACGTCCGCGATCTCGTCGACCTCTTCGCGCGGATTCCCAACGCCAAGGCCAGCTTCGCGACCAAATTCGTCAACCGGGACCTGCTCGACTACGACCCCCGCGGCGGCACCCGGGTACGGTTCAGCCTGATGCCCCAGGAGACATCGCGCCTGGTCGACATCCGCACGTCGAAGGTGGCCGACCGGATCGCCGCGTTAGACGCCTTCGTCGAGGCCGGCTTCGAGGTGCACCTGAACTTCAGCCCGGTCATCGTCCACGAAGGCTGGCAGGAGGACTGGGCCGAACTTCTCCAGCAGATCGCCGACGGCACCAACGAGCGCACCAAGCGGCAGCTGGCGGCCGAGATCATTTTCCTGACCCATAACGAGGGCTTGCACGAGGTCAATCTCGGTTGGCACCCCAAGGCGGAAGAATTGTTGTGGCGCCCCGACCTGCAGCAGCTCAAGCGCAGCCAGAGTGGTCAGTGGAATGTGCGGTACAAGAGTCCTTGGAAGGGCCGGTGGGTACAGGAGCTCACCGATCTGCTTGCGGTCAAGCTGCCGACCTGCCGGGTGCGCTACGCATTCTGAGCGCTCGGTCGCGGAGAGGATTCCATGACACCGACACCGGACTCGACCGACGCCCTACTGCAGGAACTGCTGTGGACCTATGGTCCCTGCGGCCAGGAAGACGAGGTGCGCGCGGTCTGTGCCCGTGAACTGCGTCCGTTCGTCGACGACATGTGGACCGACGACGCGGGAAACCTCATCGGCTACATCCGGGGCGAACACGCGGGCGAGGACAGCGACGCGCCGGCAGGGTACCGGTGGAACCCGGCCGGCGGGCCGGGCGCGGGGACGCGGGTCATGGCGCACCTGGACGAGTTGTCCATGCTGGTCAAGCGGGTCGAGTCCGACGGCACGCTGCACCTGACCCAGCTGGGCGTGATGTATCCGGGCAACTTCGGGCTGGGCCCGGTCGCGGTGCTCGGCGACCACGACGTCCTCACCGCGGTGCTCACCCTCGGCTCGGAGCACACCACCAAGGAGAGCACGCGGATCTGGGAGACCAAACCGGATCAGGGTGACCGGGCTTTGGATTGGCAGCACGTGTACGTGTTCACCGGCCGCAGTCCGGACGAATTAACGGCCGCCGGCATCCAGCCCGGCACCCGGGTCTGCGTCCATCGCAGCAAGCGAACCCTGGTCGAAATCGGCGACTACGTCGGCTCCTACTTCCTCGACGACCGCGCCGCGGTGACCGCGCTACTCAAGGTTGCGCGACTGCTGCACGACGGCGACCGACGCCCCGCCGAGGATCTGTTCCTCGTCTTCACCACGAGCGAAGAGGTGGGCGGGATCGGCGGTTCCTACGCCAGCGTTACGCTGCCCGGCACACTCACCCTGGCTCTGGAGGTCGGCCCGACGGAGCAGGAGTACGCCACCAGCGTCGCAGGCGGCCCGATCGTCGGCTACAGCGACGCGCAATGTGTCTACGACAAGGGTGTCGCCGACCGCCTGATGAAGATCGCCCGCGACCGTGGGCTCGCCCCGCAAGCGGCGGTGCTGGGGGCCTTCGAATCCGATGCTTCACACGCCAAGAGCGCCGGCCTCACGCCGCGCGCGGGCCTGCTGTGCCTACCCACCCTGAGCACCCATGGTTTCGAGGTCATCGCCCGTAGCGCCATCGACGACATGGCCGCTGTCGTCACGGATTTCGTCCTCCAATAGCGGCACAGCATTTCGGCGCCGAACTCACAGATTCTGCACATCGATTAGCGGCCGCAGCCCGGCCGCACGGTCCGTAAGGTGCGCGCATGGAGCGTTTGCTGGAGCGGAAGGCGGTGCTGAGCCAGCTCAGCGCTCTGACGCGCGCGACGCGACGGGGAACGGGCCGGGTGGTGCTACTGCGCGGTGAGGCCGGGGTCGGCAAGACCGCCGTGATCACCCGTTTCACTGCCGGTCTGGATGCCGGTCTGGATGCCGGCCTGACCGTGCTGCGCGGTTGGTGTGACCCGCTGACCGCCCCGCGGCCGTTGGGCCCGCTGCTGGACGCACTGACCGGGGTCGGTCCCCGGGCCGCTCGGGCGCTGGACGCGGCGATCGAATCCGGCGACACCGCGGCGCTGTACCGGCGACTGCTGACCGTGTTGCGCGACGGACACCACTGGGTCTGGGTGATTGAGGACTGCCACTGGGCCGACGGCGCCACGCTTGATCTGGTGCGTTTTGTTGCCCGCCGAATCGATTCACTGCCGCTGCTGCTGGTGCTGTCGTATCGCGATGATGAGCTCGACCGGCAGCACCCGCTGTCAATCGCCTTGGGCGACATAGCGACCTGTGCCGCAATCAGCCGGATCGGCCTGAAGCCGCTCAGCCGCGAGGCGGTCGCGATACTGGCCGCCGACAGCGGTGTCAAAGCCGATCAACTGCACCAGCTCACCGGCGGCAATCCGTTCTATGCCACCGAAGTGCTGGCGGCCGGACCTCAGGCGCTACACCGAAATACATTGCCGCGCAACATCACCGAGGCGGTATGGGGACGACTCGGCCGACTGTCGCCCGATGCCCGCGACACCGCGCACGCGGTGGCCGTCTGCGGCCCGCGGGTAGATCCGAGCCTGCTGGACGAAGTCTGCCCGGCCGCCGGCACGGGCCTGGCCGAATGCCTGGACGCCGGAGTCCTGCGCAGTGAATGGGACGCGATCGGGTTTCGCCACGAACTTGCCCGGCGCGCGACGCTGCTCCAGATTCCCGACCATCAGCGCAGGACTCTGCACATCCGCGCGCTGAACGCCCTGGCGCAACCGCCAATCGACCCGAACACATTGGCAACACTGGCTTTTCATGCCAACCAGGTGGGTGATGCGACCGCCGTGATCCGGTACGGAGTGGCTGGGGCGGAACGCGCCGCGGACTTGGGAGCCCATCAGCAGGCCGCGGATCTGTACGCGCTGGCACTGCGGCATGCCGACACCGTTACTCCTGGGCAGCGGGCGGCCTGGCTCGAGCAGCACGCGGAGGCCTGTTATCTGTCCGGGCGGGGTGAGGATGCGGTGACGTCGTGGGGCGCGGCGATCCAGCTTCGTGGTGAGCTCGGCGATCGGCTGCGAGAAGGTGACGACCTGCGCTGGCTGTCCCACGGGTTGTGGGGCTTGGGCCGCGTCCGGGAGTGCGCTGCTGCGGGGCGGGCTTCGCTGCTACTGCTGGAAGGCGGCGATGCGTGCCCCGCGCTGGCGTGGTCGCTGGTGAACATGGCCGAGCAGGGTCTGTGGAACTTCGACCCGGCGTGCGCCGACTACGCCAGGCGGGCGATCGCCGTCGGCGACCAGCTCGGTGACGACGCGGTGGTGCTGCGCGCGCGTGGGTACATGGCGCTGGCGGAGGTGGTGCGGACCGACACGGGCTGGGAAGAGCTGGAAGCGGTCTGGCTGGATGCAATGGCCAAGGACACCCGCGGCGAGACGGCCGCCTTTCTCGGTGCGGTCACCGGTTACATCGCGGCGATGCATTACAACCCCGATCGGGCTGACCGCTTCACCGCCGAAACCGTCGCATATTGCCGTGACCACGGCATCTACTTGTTCGAGGGCATCGCCGGCGGCGCGGACGCTCTGGTCGGGCTGCACCGGGGGGAGTGGACTCGCGTCAAAGCCCGCGCGGAAGACCTGCTCAGCCGCCCCGGGCTGACTCTGGTGAACCTGCTCGCACCTCGGATAGCCCTGGCGCTGGTCAACGCCCGCTGTGGCAACCAACCGGTCGACTCGCTGCTCGACGACATCGAATCAAGTTCGGAGCTCGACCAGCAGCGGTTTTTCCCGGTCTGGGCTGCCCGGGCCGAAGCCGCGTGGTTGGCCGGTGATGACGACACCGCCCGCTCCGTCGCGCGCATCGCGTTGGTCCAGATGGGCGACGACCGCAATCCGTGGCTGCTCTGGCAGCTGCGCCGGTGGGCGAAGCTGCCGGGGTCCGCGGCGATGCCCATCGAACGCGACGAGCCGATGACGCCCTTTCAGCTGGAAGTCAGCGGTGACTGGCACGCCGCCGCGCGGGCCTGGCGAGACCTTGGCTGCCCGTACGATGCCGCCATCGCGGAGCTCGGCGGGGACGTCGGGGCGGTGGAGTCGGCGCTGGCCACGTTCCGTCACCTCGGTGCGCGCGCGGCGGCCCGGCGGGCCCAGCAGCGGTTGGCGGAAATGCGCGGCTCGAGCCGGCGCGGTCGACGCGCCGACACGCTATCCGATCCGCATGGGTTGACGCGCCGCGAACGTGAGGTGTTGGCGTTGCTGTCGGCCGGTGACAGCGACGCCGAGATCGCGGCGAAGCTGAGCATCAGCCCGAAGACCGCCGGACACCACGTCGCGGCAATCCTGGCCAAGCTCGGCGTGGACAATCGCACCCAAGCCGCGGCCCGGCTGCGGGCACGACTGCCGCAAACATAGGGAATTCTCCCGATCAATCCGGCGGTACAACCGGCGCACACTGACCCCAGAAAAGCCCGACTAACTGGGGGTTCGCTATGTCGTATGTGATTGCCACACCGGAATACGTCGCGGCGGCGGCGGAAAATCTCGCGGGCCTCGGCTCGACAATCAGGGCGGCCAATGCCGCCACCTTCGGACCGACGTCGAACGTGTTGGCCGCCGCGGCCGACGAGGTTTCGGCGAACATCGCCGCCCTTTTCGGCGCACACGGGCACGCCTACCAAGAGCTCAGTACCCAGGTGGAATCCTTCCACCAGCAATTCGTTGGGCTGCTCAGCGGCGGGGCCGCCCAGTACGCCGGGGCCGAAGCCGCCGCCGCGAATCCACTGCAGGCCCTCGAGCAGGAATTCCTCAACGTCGTCAATGCTCCCAGCCTGTTCCTGACCGGACGCCCCCTCTTCGGCAACGGCGCCAACGGCGCACCGGGGACCGGGGCGAACGGGGGCGACGCCGGCTGGCTGTTCGGCAATGGCGGGGCCGGCGGGTCCGGTGGCGGCGCGCAGGCCGGTGGGAACGGGGGAGCCGGCGGACTGTTCGGCGGTGTGGGCGGAGCCGGCGGCACCGGCGGAACCGCCGGTTCGGCGGGAGGCAACGGCGGCGCCGGCGGCCTGTTCGGCGGTGCAGGCGGTGCCGGGGGAACCGGCGGTCAAAGCGGCGCGACCGGCGGCGTCGGCGGCACTGGCGGTGCCGGTGGCCTGTTCGCCGTGGGCGGCGCCGGCGGCACCGGCGGGTTCGGCAGCATCAACGGCGGCGCCGGGGGCCAGGGCGGAACCGGCGGAGCATTTGCCAGCGGCGGAGCGGGCGGCTCGAGCATGTTCGCCAACGGTGCCGACGGCGCATCAGGCGGCTCCGCCCACACCGCCGAACAGTCCGCCGGCTC
>NZ_LZMH01000079.1 GCF_001673635.1 Mycobacterium asiaticum | reverse complement strand
CTGGCGCTGGTGTTGGTGTACTCACTGCTGTATTACCGGGTGCTGGGTTTGCTGACCGCGCTGTCGTTGGTCGCTTCCGGCGCAATGGTTTACGCGATCCTGGTGTTGCTGGGCAGGTATATCAACTACACCCTGGACCTGGCCGGCATCGCCGGTCTGATCATCGGTATCGGGACTACCGCCGACTCGTTCGTGGTGTTCTTCGAGCGCATCAAAGACGAGATCCGCGAAGGCCGTTCGTTCCGCTCGGCGGTGCCGCGCGGTTGGGCGCGGGCCCGTAAGACGATCGTGTCCGGTAACGCCGTCACCTTCCTGGCGGCTGCGGTGCTGTACTTCCTGGCTGTCGGCCAGGTCAAGGGATTCGCCTTCACCCTCGGCCTGACGACGATCCTCGACGTCGTGGTCGTGTTCCTGGTGACCTGGCCGCTGGTGTACCTGGCGTCGAAGTCGCAGAGGTTGGGCAAGCCCGCGTACAACGGGCTCGGCGCCGTTCAGCAGGTCGCACGCGAACGCCGTGCCGCCACCGCGGGTGCCGCAAAGACGGGACGGGATAAGTGATGGCGTCCAAACCAAAGACACTCGAGAAAGCCGCCAACGAAGCGAAAACACCTGCGGTGCAACATAGTTGGCTGTCGCGGCTATACACCGGAACCGGCGCGTTCGAGGTGGTGGGCCGCCGCAAGCTGTGGTACGGGGTGAGCGGCGCGATGATGGCGATCGCCATCCTGGCAATCCTCATCCGCGGGTTCACCTTCGGTATCGACTTCAAGGGCGGCACCACGGTGTCCATGCCGTCGGTTGGCACCGAGGGCGCGATCAGCGTCACGCAGGTCGAAACCGTCTTCAACAACACCATCGGAAAAGACCCCGAGTCGGTTGTGACGGTCGGCAAGGGTTCCTCGGCCACCGTCCAGATCCGTTCGGAGACGCTGTCCAACGAGCAGACCGAGAAGCTGCGCACCGCGCTGTTCGACGCGTTCCACCCCAAGGGGCCCGACGGTAACCCCAGCAAGAAGGCGATCAGTGACGCGGCGGTGTCGGAGACCTGGGGCGGTCAGATCACCAAGAAAGCGGTGATCGCGCTGGTGGTGTTCCTGGTGCTGGTCGCCGTCTACATCACCGTGCGCTACGAGCGCTATATGACCCTGTCGGCGCTGGCGGCAATGATTTTCGACATCACGGTGACCGCCGGCGTCTACGCGCTGGTGGGTTTCGAGGTCACCCCGGCCACCGTGATCGGTCTGCTGACCATCCTGGGCTTTTCGATCTATGACACCGTCATCGTGTTCGACAAGGTCGAAGAAAACACCCACGGGTTCCAGCACACCACCCGGCGTACCTTCGCCGAGCACGCCAACCTGGCGGTCAACCAGACGTTCATGCGGTCCATCAACACCAGCCTGATCTCGGTGCTACCGGTGCTGGCGCTGATGGTGGTCGCGGTCTGGCTGCTCGGCGTCGGCACCCTGAAGGACCTGGCCCTGGTGCAGCTGATCGGCATCATCGTGGGCACCTACTCGTCGATCTTCTTCGCCACCCCGCTGCTTGTGACGCTGCGCGAGCGCACCGAACTGGTGCGCAACCACACCCGCCGCGTGCTGCGGCGGCGGAACAGCGGCAGCGCGGCGACCACCGAGAAAGCTTCGGCCAAGGCGGACACCGCCGAGGACGACGACGAAGCTGCCGACGAGACGACCGAGACGACCGAGACGACCGAGACGACCACCGAAACGGCCACCGAAACGGTAGAAGCGGCCACCCGCCCGGCCAAGGCCGACAAGCCCACGCCCAGCAACAAGCCGGCCCCAGGCGCTCGCCCGGTGCGTCCTACCGGTACGCGGCGTCCCACCGGCAAACGAAACGCCGGCAAGCGGTAGCCGATGGCCGCCTGGGGTCGCTGGCGGAAAGCCGCCGTGGTCACGGCCGCGGCGGCAGCGCTGACGTCGTCCACCCTGACCGCGTGTTCGGGCACCGCCGCCGGTCAGGTCGACTACGTCGTCGACGGGACGCTGTCCAGCTACAACACCAACACCGTGATCGGCGCGGCCTCGGCGGGAGCCCAGGCCTTCGCCCGGACCCTCGCCGGCTTCGGCTACCACGGGCCCGACGGACAGGTGGTCGCCGACCACGACTTCGGCACCGTCTCGATGGTGGGCGGCTCACCCCTGGTGCTGGACTACCAAATCGCTGACAACGCCGTCTATTCCGACGGCAAGCCAGTGACCTGCGACGACCTTGTGCTGGCCTGGGCGGCGCAGTCCGGGCGCTTCGGTGGTTTCGATGCCGCCAGCCAGGCCGGGTACGTCGACATTGCCAACGTCGAGTGCACGCCGGGACAGAAGAAGGCCCGGGTCTCGTTCATCCCGGACCGCGGCGTCGTCGACTACACGCAGCTGTTCACGGCCACCTCGATGATGCCGTCGCACGTCATCGCGGACACGCTGGGCACCGACATCACGACCGCCCTGCTCACCAACAAGGCGTCGGTGATCGAACAGGTGGCTCGGCTGTGGAACACCACCTGGGACCTCAAGCCGGGGATCGACCTCAAACGCTTCCCGTCGTCGGGGCCGTACAAGATCGAACGGGTGCTGGACGGCGGTGCCGTCGTGCTGGTCTCCAATGACCGCTGGTGGGGCGCCAAGGCGATCACCAAGCGGATCACCGTCTGGCCGCAGGGCGGCGACATCCAGGACCGGGTGAACAACCGCAGTGTCGACGTGGTCGACGTCGCGGCCGGGTCCTCCGGTGCGCTGGCCACGCCGGACAACTATGAGCGC
Source organism: Mycobacterium asiaticum (assembly GCF_001673635.1). Lineage (GTDB taxonomy): Bacteria > Actinomycetota > Actinomycetes > Mycobacteriales > Mycobacteriaceae > Mycobacterium > Mycobacterium asiaticum_C. The sequence continues at coordinate 84,442 of NZ_LZMH01000079.1, read as the reverse complement.
AGCGACTCGGCGTCGGCGGGGATCGAGCAACTGATCTTCGCCTCGCAGGGACCGCTGGCGGCGCGGCCCGCACGCACCGCGTTCGCGCTGTGCACCCCGCGGGACGTCATCGCCAAGGACGCCGGGGTCGCGATCGCCAACTCGCGGCTGAGCCCGGCCGCCGAGGACGCGGTCGCCGCCGCCGACGGTGTCGCCGAGGCGGCGCAGTTCAACCGGGCCGACCCCAACGCCGCACGCACGGCGCTCGGCAACGCCAAGCTGAACGTCCGGATCGGCTACCGAGGACCGAACGCCCGGCTGGCGGCCACCGTCGGGGCCATCGCGTCGTCGTGCGCACCGGCGGGCATCACCGTGACGAACGTGATCCTGGATACCTCAGGACCCCAGGCCCTGCGGGACGGGAAGATCGACGTGCTGGTCGCGAGCACGGGCGGTGCCAGCGGCAGCGGATCGACTGGGTCGTCCTCGATGGACGCCTACGCGCTGCACGGCGGCAACGGCAACAACCTGTCGGGCTACTCCAACCCCCAGATCGACGGGATCATCGGGGCGCTGGCGGTCTCGGCGGATCCGGCCGAACGCGCCAGACTGCTCAGCGAGGCCGCGCCGGTGCTCTGGGGCGACATGCCGACCCTGCCGCTGTACCGGCAGCAGCGCACCCTGTTGATGTCGAAGAAGATGTACGCCGTCAGCCGAAACCCGACCCGCTGGGGCGCCGGGTGGAATATGGATAGATGGGCCCTGGTGCAGTGACCGATCTGTCCGCCATGCTGGCGGAGCTAACCAGGGAGGTCGTCGATTTCCCCAAGCCCGGCGTGGTGTTTCGCGACCTGATCCCGGTGTTCGCCGATCGCGATGCGATGACGGCGATCACCGACGCATTGACCGAGGTGGCCGACGGCGCCGACCTGATAGCGGGCATCGACGCGCGCGGGTTGCTGCTCGCTGCGGCCGTCGCGGTCCGTCTCGGAACCGGCGTGCTGGCCATCCGCAAGGGCGGCAAGCTGCCGCCGCCGGTGCTCAGCGAGAACTACCAGCGTGAGTACGGCGCCGCCACCCTCGAAATCCCGGCCGACGGAATCGCGCTGGCCGGCCGGCGCGTGGTGATCATCGACGATGTCCTGGCCACCGGCGGCAGCGTGGGCGCCGCGCAACGGCTGCTCGAGCACAGCGGCGCTGCCGTGACATCGGCGGCGGTGGTGGTGGAGTTGGTGGAACTGGGTGGTCGCGAGGCGCTGACGCCTTTGTCGGTGCACAGCCTGAGTCGCGTTTAGTAACCGGAATACCGCGATATCCTCTAGTTCGGAGGTGACGAACGTGGCGGACGACCAAAGCACGCTGCAAGCTGCCCCGCCCACGGAGCCGTTGCCGGTCAGCGAGGTGCCGGAGCCACCGGCGGAGCCGGTCAAGACAAGCAGCAGCGCGTCCCGACGCGTGCGGGCGCGGCTGGCCCGCCGGATGACCGCCCGCAGCAGCGCAATCAACCCGGTGCTCGAACCGCTGGTGTCGGTGCACCGCGAGGTCTACCCGAAAGCCGATCTGTCGCTGCTGCAGCGCGCCTACGAGGTCGCCGACCAGCGCCACGCGTCGCAGCTTCGGCACTCCGGAGATCCCTACATCACCCACCCGTTGGCCGTCGCCAACATCCTGGCTGAGTTGGGCATGGACACCACCACCTTGGTGGCAGCTCTGTTGCACGACACGGTGGAGGACACCGGCTACACGCTGGAGGCGTTGAGCGAGGACTTCGGCGAAGAGGTGGGCCACCTCGTCGACGGCGTGACCAAGCTGGACCGCGTGGTGTTGGGCAGCGCCGCCGAAGGCGAGACGATCCGCAAGATGATCACCGCTATGGCCCGCGACCCGCGGGTGCTGGTGATCAAGGTGGCCGACCGGCTGCACAACATGCGCACCATGCGTTTCCTGCCGCCGGAAAAGCAGGCCCGCAAGGCCCGCGAGACGCTGGAAGTCATTGCACCCCTTGCGCATCGGCTCGGGATGGCCAGCGTCAAATGGGAGCTGGAGGACCTGGCGTTCGCGATCCTGCATCCCAAGAAGTACGACGAGATCGTCCGGTTGGTGGCCGGTCGGGCGCCGTCCCGGGACACCTATCTGGCCAAGGTGCGCGCCGAGATCACCAACACGCTGAACGCCTCCAAGATCAAGGCGACGGTTGAAGGTAGGCCGAAGCACTACTGGTCGATCTATCAGAAGATGATCGTCAAGGGCCGCGACTTCGACGACATCCACGACCTGGTCGGCATCCGGATCCTGTGCGACGAGATCCGTGACTGTTATGCCGCTGTGGGCGTGGTGCATTCGCTGTGGCAGCCGATGGCGGGCCGGTTCAAGGACTACATCGCGCAGCCCAGATACGGGGTGTACCAGTCACTGCACACCACCGTGGTCGGCCCGGAGGGCAAGCCGCTGGAGGTGCAGATCCGGACCCGCGACATGCACCGCACCGCCGAGTACGGCATCGCCGCGCACTGGCGGTACAAGGAAGCCAAGGGCCGCAACGGTGTTCCGCATCCGCACGCCGCCGCCGAGATCGACGACATGGCCTGGATGCGTCAGCTGCTCGACTGGCAACGTGAGGCCGCCGACCCCGGTGAGTTCCTGGAGTCGTTGCGTTACGACCTTGCGGTGCAAGAGATTTTCGTTTTCTCGCCCAAGGGCGACGTGTTCACCCTGCCGGCCGGGTCCACCCCGGTGGACTTCGCCTACGCGGTGCACACCGAGGTGGGACATCGCTGTATCGGCGCGCGGGTCAACGGCCGCCTGGTGGCCTTGGAACGCAAGCTCGACAACGGCGAAGTCGTAGAGGTTTTCACGTCCAAGGCGCAGAACGCCGGACCGTCGCGGGACTGGCAACAGTTCGTGGTGTCCCCGCGTGCCAAGACCAAGATCCGGCAGTGGTTCGCCAAGGAGCGTCGCGAGGAGGCGCTGGAATCCGGCAAGGAAGCCATGGCCCGTGAGGTGCGGCGCGGCGGACTTCCCTTGCAGCGCTTGGTCAATGGCGAATCGATGGCCGCGGTGGCCCGCGAGCTGCACTACACCGACGTCTCGGCGATGTACACCGCGATCGGTGAGGGGCATGTCTCGGCCCGGCACGTCGTGCAGCGGCTACTGGCAGAACTCGGTGGGATCGACCAGGCCGAGGAGGATCTGGCCGAGCGGTCCACTCCGGCGACCATGCCGCGCCGGCCCCGCAGCACCGAAGACGTGGGCGTCTCGGTTCCCGGCGCCCCGGGCGTGCTGACCAAGCTGGCCAAGTGCTGCACCCCGGTGCCGGGCGACCAGATCATGGGCTTTGTGACCCGCGGCGGGGGAGTCAGCGTGCACCGCACCGACTGCACCAACGCCGCGTCGCTGCAACAGCAGGCCGAACGCATCATCGAGGTGCTGTGGGCGCCGTCCCCGTCCTCGGTGTTCTTGGTGGCGATCCAGGTGGAGGCGCTGGACCGGCACCGGCTGCTTTCCGACGTGACGCGGGTGCTGGCCGACGAGAAGGTGAACATCCTGTCCGCGTCGGTCACCACCTCCGGTGACCGGGTGGCGATCAGCCGGTTCACCTTCGAGATGGGCGACCCCAAGCACCTGGGGCACCTGCTGAATGTGGTGCGCAACGTCGAAGGCGTCTACGACGTGTATCGGGTGACTTCAGCGGCTTAGCGGCCGCCTGACGGCGCTGGTTACGGCGTTGGACCGCCGGTTGCGGTGTCGGTGATGTCGCTGGTCTCGGTCGTGTCGGTGACGTCTGTTGTCTCGGTCGTCGTCGGCGCCGGGGTGGTGGTCATGGTGGTGGTTGGCGCGTTGCTCGGGCCCGGATCGTCGTTGCTGGCGAAAACAGCGACCACCACGGCCACCAGCAGCAGCAGCAGCCCCGAACCGGCGACGGTCAGGACCAGCGCGCTACGGCTGCCCGCCTGAACCGGCCCGGTCGGGCCATCGAACTGACCTGCGGGCGCCTGGTGGTACGCCCCGGCAGGCGGCGACGGCGGCGGCGGGGGGAGTGCCAAACCTGCGCCGCCCAGCGCCGCGCGAGCGGCGTCGGCCAACTCGAGGACTGTCTGATACCGCGCCTGCGGGTCCTTGGCCATACCGCGGGCCACCACCGCGTCGAAGGCCGGCGGAATGTCGGGCGCGACCGCCGTCGGCTGCGGCGGCGGGGTATGCAGGTGGCCTTTGATCTGCTCTTCGTAGCTCTCGCCCGGATACGGCCGCTGCCCGGTCAGGCACTCGTACAGCACGCATGCCAACGAATACACATCGGCGCGGGGATCGGTTGTGCCGCTGAATCTTTCGGGTGCGAGATAGGCCAGGGTGCCCATCGTGTGCCCGGTGTTGGTCAGTGCCGTGTCGGTGGTGGCGCGGGCTATCCCGAAGTCGATCAGATAGACGAAGTCCCGCGCGTTGGCGACCAACACATTGGACGGTTTGACGTCGCGGTGGACCAACCCGGCCCGGTGCGCGCTGTCCAGCGCCGCGGCGACTTGTTCGATGATCGCGACGGTCTTGGCGGGGCTGACCCGGCCACCGTTCTCGGCGATGAACCGCACCAGATCGCGGCCCTCGACCAGGCGCATGTCGACGTAAAGCCGACCGTCGATCTCCCCGAAGCTGTGGATGGGCACGATGTGGGGGTCATTGAGGCCGGCCGCCGTGCGGGCCTCGCGGCGAAAGCGTTGCTCGAATTCCTTGTCCTCCGCCAGGTGCGGGGGCAGCACCTTGATGGCCACGACGCGGTCGGTCGCGGTGTCGTAGGCGCGATAGACCTGGCCCATGCCACCGCGCCCCAGCAGTCCCTGCAGCTGGTAGCGACCGAATTCGGTTTCGGCCACGAATCTCCTAGTCGAGCAGCACCGACGTTACGGTCACATCCAGGGCCGGCGGTCCGTCCTCGCCGCCGCCCTTCACGCCGGCCGCGGCGATCTTGTCCAGGGTAGCCAGTCCGTCGGCCTGGATGGTCCCGAACACGGTGTACTCCGGCGGCAGCGCCGAGTCGCGGTAAACCAGGAAGAACTGGCTGCTGTTGGTGTTCGGACCGGCGTTGGCCATGGCGATCGTGCCGCGCGGATAGATGACGGGCTCTTTGAGCTTGGGGTCGTTGGCCGGGTACTGGTTGGTGGGGTATTCGTTGGCGAACTGGTAGCCCGGTCCACCGGTGCCGTCACCCTTGGGGTCCCCGCACTGCAGCACCGACAGGGACGGCGACGTGGTCAGCCGGTGGCATTTGGTGTCCTTGAAGAACCCCTGGTTGGCCAGGCTCGCGAAACTGTTCACCGTGCAAGGTGATTCGTTGTTGGCAAGCATCAGGCCGAGGTTGCCCTGACTGGTCACCATGCTGACGCTGACCTGCGCCGGCTCGGTGGGCACCTTGCCGGTCCGCGGCGGCTTGACCTCCTTGCCGGCCTTGTCGGGCGAGGCGGGGTACTGGCAGTTCGCGCCCAGGTTCGGCGGCGCCTTGAACTGCGGCAGCGGCACCGCGTTGCCGAGCTGCACCGGCGGCAGGCCCGCCGCCGTCGGTGACTCCGGCGCGGAACTGCTGGGCGTGGTCGAAGCCGACGGATTGCCCTTGTGGTCGTCCTTGCTGACGACGACGGCAACCACCACGGCGGCAACCACCGCCACCGCGGCCACCGCGCCCCCGGCGATCGTCAGGATCCGGCGCCGCTTGGCTTGCTTGGCGCGGCGCTCCAGCTGCCGCTCGAGTTTGCGCTTGGCCGTCGCACGTCGCTGTTGGTTCGTTGGCACGGCCGCCATCATTCCATGACGCTGGGGATGGGAAACTGGGACCATGTTGGTCGCTGGATTCCCCGCCGGGTTGCTGCAGTGCAACTGCTACGTGGTGGCACAGCGGCCTGGATCCGACGCCGTGGTCGTCGACCCGGGCCAGCGGGCGATGAGCCAGCTGCGCGGCATCCTCGACAAGCACCGGCTGACCCCGGCCGCGGTGCTGATCACCCATGGTCACATCGATCACATGTGGTCGGCCCAGAAGGTGTCGGACACCTTCGGGTGCCCGACTTACATTCATCCCGAGGACCGGTTCATGCTCAAGGACCCGATCCACGGTCTCGGTCCGCGGGTCGCCCAGCTAATGGCCGGCGCGTTCTTTCGCGAGCCCAAGCAGGTCGTCGAGTTGGACCGCGACGGGGACAAGCTCGACCTGGGCGGCATCTCGGTCAACGTCGACCACACGCCCGGCCACACCCGTGGCTCGGTGTGCTTCCGGATCCGGCAGGCCGCCGAGAACGACGCCGACGTGGTGTTCACCGGCGACACGTTGTTCGAGCGGTCGGTCGGGCGCACCGATCTGTTCGGTGGCAGCGGCCGGGACCTGCTGCGTTCCATCGTCGATAAATTGTTGGTGCTGGACGACCCGACCGTGGTACTACCCGGGCATGGCAACGCCACCACCATCGGCGCCGAGCGCCGGTTCAACCCGTTCCTCGAAGGTTTGAGTTCGTGACGGAATTCGTTGCGCCCAAAGGTGTTCCGGATTACCTCCCACCGGATTCCGCGCAGTTCGTCGCGGTACGTGACGGGCTGCTCGGCGCCGCACGCCGCGCCGGTTACGGCGACATCGAGCTGCCGATCTTCGAAGACACCGCCCTGTTCGCGCGTGGCGTCGGCGAGTCCACCGATGTGGTGTCCAAGGAGATGTACACCTTCGCCGACCGCGGTGACCGGTCGGTGACGTTGCGGCCCGAAGGCACCGCCGGGGTGGTGCGCGCGGTGATCGAGCACGGCCTGGACCGCGGCGCGCTGCCGGTCAAGCTGTGCTACGCCGGACCGTTCTTCCGCTACGAGCGGCCGCAGGCCGGCCGCTACCGGCAATTGCAGCAGGTGGGTGTCGAGGCGATCGGTGTGGACGATCCGGCGCTGGACGCTGAGGTGATCGCGGTGGCCGACGCCGGATTCCGGTCCCTGGGCCTGGATGGGTTCCGGCTGGAGATCACCTCCCTGGGCGACGAGAGCTGCCGACCGCAGTATCGAGAACTACTGCAGGACTTCCTGTTTGGACTTGACATCGATGAGGACACCAGGCGGCGGGCCGAGATCAACCCGCTGCGGGTGCTTGATGACAAACGCCCCGAGGTCAAGGCGATGACCGCCGACGCGCCGGTGTTGCTCGATCATCTCTCCGATGCCGCCAAGCAGCATTTCGACACCGTGCTCTCGCACCTGGACGCGCTGGGTGTTCCGTATGTCATCAACCCGCGGATGGTGCGCGGCTTGGATTACTACACCAAGACCACGTTCGAGTTCGTGCACGACGGGCTGGGCGCGCAATCCGGTATCGGCGGCGGCGGCCGGTACGACGGGCTGATGCGGCAGCTGGGTGGGCAGGACCTGTCCGGGATCGGGTTCGGCCTGGGTGTGGACCGCACGCTGCTTGCCCTGCGTGCCGAAGGTAAGAGCGTGGGTCAGCCCGCCCGCTGCGACGTGTTCGGCGTGCCGTTGAGTGAGGCGGCCAAGCTGCGCCTGGCGGTGCTGGGCGGCGCCCTGCGGGCGGCCGGCGTGCGTGTCGACCTGGCCTACGGCGACCGCGGGCTCAAAGGCGCCATGCGAGCGGCCGACCGCTCCGGCGCGCGACTGGCACTGGTTGCCGGCGACCGCGACATCGACGCCGGCACCGTCGGCGTCAAGGACCTCACGACCGGGGATCAGATATCGGTTCCGCTGAATTCCGTTGTCGCAGAAGTCCTTTCGCTGCTCAACTCATAGCCGCCCAACCGATTCCTCGGAATTGCCGATGCGTTTCCGGCTGTTCGAGTAGCCTCACCTACTGTTTGCGTCTAAGCGACCGGATCGGGCCCGGTTGCCGGGCAAGGAGGCCCCTCGATGTCGTATGTGGTGACAGCACCGGATTTTCTGGTCTGTGCCGCAAGCGATTTGAGTGCCCTCGGGACCGCCGTCGACGCGGCGAACAGGGCAGCGGCGCACTCCGTCACGTCGCTACTGACGGCCGGGGCCGACGAGGTGTCGACCCGCATTGCGGATCTGTTCCGTGCGCACGGCCGCGACTACCAAGCGGTCAGCGCACAGGCGGCGCAATACGGTGAGCGGTTGGTACGCACCCTGGCGGCGAACGCCGACGCTTACCTTGGCACCGAAATCCTCAACGCTGCCCAGCCGTCGCTGCCGGCGGCCGGCGTCCGGCTCACGGTTGGGGGTGCGGGCCCGCTGTACGCGCCGCGTTTGCTGACCGAGTTGCCCGTCCTGGGGCAGATCGCTCTGCAAGGCGTCGCCGCGCCCTGGTCGGTGTCGATCCTGCAGGCTTATAACCTGCTCAACCCGCTGATCGGCGAAAACTGGTTCCCCAACAGCCTGGCTCAGGTGGTCAACTACCCGGCCAGCATGGGCATCTTCAGCGGCAGTCCGCTCGCGCCGACCGTGAATCAGGCCGTCGCGATGGGGCGGCTCACGCTCGACCAAATGATCACGAGTGCGGTCGCCGGCAGCGGTGGTGCCCCGGTGCACATCGCCGGGCTGTCGATGGGGTCCCTCGTCGTCAACCGCGAGCTGGCGTACCTGGCGAGCAGCCCGAGCGCCCCGCCGCCCGGTGCCCTGGAGTTCGCCTTGTTCTCCAGTCCTGAGCTCGGCCTGGCCGCCACGTACCTGCCGACCGGGATGACCGTGCCGCTGCTCGGCTACACCGTCGAGCCGCTTGCCGCCAGCCAGTACAACGTCAGCGTGGTGTTCGGTCAGTACGACTTCTTCGGCAACCCGCCCGACCGGCCGTGGAATATTCCCGCGATGGTGAATTCGGTGTTCGGCACGCTGTACCAGCACAACGCAACGTCGGTGGCCGCGATGTCGAACGCGGTGGAGTTGTCCAGCGTGACAAACTCTTTGGGCGGCACGGTCACCACCTACATGATTCCCTCGCCGACACTGCCCATGCTGCTGCCACTCGTCCAGCTCGGCGTTCCACAGCCGATCATCAACGGCCTGAACGCGGTGCTGCAGCCCATCGTCAACGCCGGCTACTCCTCGCTGACACCGGGAGCCGGACCCTATTTCTCCGGCGGATCGCTGGTCGGGTGGCCAAGCACTTGACTCGCCATCGAACTGTTGTTCGAATGAAGGCATGCGTTGGGCTGGTCAGGCGGTGGCGGTCAACGGCGCGCCGGTCGACGACGGGGCGCTGCCGGGGCTGCAGCGGATCGGTCTCGTGCGCAGCGTGCGGGTGCCGCAGTTCGAGGGCATGACCTTCCACGAGGTGTTGTGCAAGTCGGCGCTGAACAAGGTGCCCAACGCCGCCATGCTGCCGTTCCGGTACACCGTCAACGGTTACCGCGGCTGCTCACACGCCTGCCGGTACTGCTTCGCCCGGCCCACCCACGAATACCTGGACTTCGACCCCGGCGCTGATTTCGACAGCCAGGTCGTGGTCAAGACCAACGTCGTCGAGGTGCTGCGCCGTGAACTCCGCCGCGCGTCCTGGCAGCGCGAGACCGTTGCGCTGGGTACCAACACCGACCCGTACCAGCGGGCGGAGGGCCGCTACGCGCTGATGCCCGGCATCATCAGCGCGCTGGCCGGGTCGGGTACGCCGATGTCGATCCTGACCAAGGGCACCCTGCTGCGCAGAGATCTACCGCTGATCACCGCTGCAGCGGAACAGGTGCCGCTGTCGGTGGCGGTGTCGCTGGCGGTTGGGGACCCGGAGCTGCACCGCGACGTCGAACCGGGCACGCCGACACCGCAGGCACGGTTGGCGCTCATCACCGCGATCCGCGACGCGGGCCTCGACTGCCACGTGATGGTGGCGCCGGTGCTTCCGCACCTGACCGACTCCGTCGAGCATCTCGATGGCCTGCTGAGCCAGATCGCGGCGGCGGGCGCCACCAGCGTCACCGTGTTCGCCTTGCATCTGCGCGGCACCACGCGGGGCTGGTTCATGGCGTGGCTGGCCCGCGCGCACCCCGAACTGGTCGCCATCTACCGCGAGTTGTTCCGGCGCGGTGCCTATCTGCCGCCGGGCTACCGCGAGATGTTGCGGGAACGCGCCCAGCCGCTGGTCGCCAAGTACGGGCTCAAGGGCGACCACCGACCGTTCTCGGCGGCAGCCGAAGCGGTGCGCAGCCCCCAGCCTGTCCAGGAAACGCTGTTTTAGCCGCGCGGTTTGGTGAGCGTGAATTCGTCCACGGCTCGCACTACTCCGTATGGGCCCTGCAGCACGTAGTACGTCGCCTTGATTGTCGTGTTGCCGCCGGATGTGCCCGGGTCGACGTCGAAAGCGACGAATCCATAGGGGTTTTCGCGGTCGCGAAACGCCGACCACGGCGCGTCCTCCAGCACATAGATAGGCGGCTTGTGCCCGAGCGCGGCATCGAAGTCACCAACACCGGTGATGACCCGGCACCGCAGGTCAGGGAAGAACAATCCGTTCGTCGGTTTGGACGTGCCGCCCCCGCCGATGACGACGTGCACGGTTCCCCGGGTCGCGTCGATCACGTCGCTGCGGGTGTCGACGGGGATCGGCGTTCGGGTGTCGGTGCCCAGGGTGCCGCGCAGCGGATGTGAGCGCTCGTAGTGGTGTTCGTGTCCGCATAGCACCAGATCGACGTGGTACTCGTCGAACAGCGGCAGCCACTCCTGGCGGATCCCGAGGTCGGCGCCGTTGGCCTGGGCGGTCGAGATAGCGGTTTGATGCATGCACACCACCACCCAGTCGATGCCCGGCTCGCGCCGCGCAGCAGCCAATTCACCAGCCAGCCACCGCTTTTGCTCGCCGCCGGAGTAACCGTGCACATACGAGTTGCCGGCATCCTGATAGGCCACATCGTCATTGTTGAGGCTGATCACCCGCACCGAACCGGCGGTGAACGAATACCAGAGGCCGCGCAACTCGGGGCTGGATCCCGAATCGGGCACCGAGAAGTAGGTCTGATAGGCGCCGTAACCGATTGGCCCATTGCCCAATTCGTTCTCGTGATTGCCTGCGGCCGGCATCCAGGGCCGGTAGCGCGCCGAGCGACTGTTGTTGACGAACCAATCCGACCAGGTGCGGATCCGGTCCTGGGCGAGGTTGGCGTAGCACAGGTCACCGTTGACCAGATTGAACAGCGGCGCCATCCGTTCGATCGCCATCGTGGTATCACCGGCCGCGGGCGACCCGATGTGGTCGTTGAAGTACTTGCCGTCGGTCAGCTTGCTCAGAGTGGGGGTCGATTGGTCGCCGAAGCTGGTGAAGCGGAAGGGTTTTCGTCCTGCCGGTGCGGTTCGGGCAGTGCCCAGTTCCGGGTGCGCACCGTCGTGCACCGCGGCGTAGACGTAGTCGGTGTCCGGGGTGAGCCCGCTGAGCCGGGCGTGGTTGACGCGAACCTCGGTGTTGGACTTGGCGTCCCGGTAGGTGCGGGTCTCGGCGGCGACGGTGCTGCCGAAGCCGGATGTCGGGGTGCCCAGCATCACCCGGGGGTTGCGGACGGCGTCGGTGGTGTGCCAGGAGACCACCAGTTCGCTGCTCGCGTCGCGGCCGAACTGCAGATGCAGCCCAGCTACCGGCGGGGTGCCGGAGACATCGGGCCGTGACCAGATGTCTGGGGCATGCGGCCTGAGCAGCGCGGCTCCGCCCACTCCTGCGCCCACACCGAGGACACCGGCCATGGTGCCGGTCGCCAGCAGGGTGCGACGGCTCACTGCGGCCGGCGGCCGTTCGGTCGCCTCTTCCGGCTCCTCGCTCATGGGTGCTTCATACCCGAACCGGGTGAACGCCGGCGGAACTTCGGTCGCGACCTAATGCCGGTGCGGCTCCAGCAGCGCCGCTTGGCCGACCGTCGGCGGGTTCGCGGCCAGCCATTCCTTGGTTGCGGCCTCCGACCGTTCGATCAGCTCGGGCGCGTGGGAGAAGTCCAGACCGGAGATGGAGACCGGGCACAGCGGCCGGATGACGCGCAGCTCGTACTCGGTTTCGAAGCGGGCGATATCGACAGCGAGCCGGTGGTTCAGGGCGATGGTCATCGCATGCAGCGCCATGTTGGCCGCCGACCTGGGCGCGGCCGGCAAGTCGCAGGAGTACCCGGTGGGCAACACCCAGATCTGGTCGGCCCCCAGGGCGATCGCATGGGAGACCGGCGTGTTGTTCACCACGCCGCCGTCCATCAGGTCACGACCGTCGATACGCAGGGGCGGAAAGATCCCCGGGATGGCGGCACTGGCGGCGATGGCGTCAACGGCGTCGCCCGACGACAACAGCACGTCGGTGCCCGAAATCACGTCCGTCGCCACCACATGCAGGGGAGTCGGTGCGTTCTCGAGCCGGGTGAACTCCAACTTCTCCGCCAGCAGGGCGCGTAGACCGGCGTTGGGCACCAGATGGGTACGGCGGCCGAACATGCCGAGTGCTCCGGCGATAGGGCGGGCCGGGAAAATCTGTTTGCGCGACAGCGAGATCCACAGATCGGCCAGCCCGCGGATGCCAGCGCTGTCGGACCGGGATGCCAGCCAACCGCCGTTGACCGCCCCGACGGACGTGCCGACGATCAGGTCGGGCGTGATCCCCGCGTCGGCCAAGGCAAGCAGCATTCCGGCGTGGATCGCGCCGAGACTCGCACCCCCGGACAACACGAATGCTGTGGGCACAGCTGCATGGTAGGCGCCGGGGCGTTCGCAGAAAATGGCCGAAGTAACGAATCGGGTAGCTTTTCCGATATGACCAACGTGCGAATAGTGGCGAGCGCGGCCGCGCTGGCGGTTGCGGGAATTTTCGGGAGTCTTGTCCCGGTGACCGCACATGCGGATCCCGCCGGTCACCAGGTGACCTACACGATCACCAGCACCGGCAATCTCACCGGCAGTGTGCGGTACATGAACAGCGATCCGCCCAGCCAGGCGGCCTTCGACGCCAACTCGTCACAGTTCATGAGTACCGCGGGAACGACATTCAGCGCCGGGGAGCCGGTGGTCTACAACGCCACCCTGGCTAACCCGAATCAGTGGGCGTTCGTCGCCGCAAGTGGGTCCTGCCGCTGGCCGGACTGCAGTTCGGGAAACATTGCCGAGTTGCAATGCGAGATCGCGGTGGACGGCCAGGTTGTAGTGACGCAGAAGGCCACCACCGCGGTCACCTGTGCGACCCGACCCTGGTAACGGCTTATCGGGAGTCGTTCTGCGTGACGACAACGACCTCGGCCGGGCCGGTGCCGACCGCGCGCAGCTTATGACTGACTGACGCGTCGAAGTAGGCGCTGTCACCAGTGTCCAGCGTGATGGTTTGGTCGCCGTAGTCGAGCTCCACCGTTCCGGCATGGACGAACACGAATTCCTGGCCGGTGTGTTCGGCATGTGGCAGGTCGGAGTGCGCTCCGCTGCGTCGAACCAGGAACGGAGACATGGATTTGCCGAGCATGCTCGGCGCCAGCGCGCGGTAGCGGTCTAGCCCGGTGTCGGCGTCGGCGGCGTCGGACTGAGCCCGGTCGATGGTGATCTTCTCTGCGCTGGCCTCGTCAGAGAACAGCCGCCCTACGTCGACGTCGAGTGCGCGCGCGACCTTGAGCGCGACCGCGATAGACGGCGTGCTGTGACCGCGTTCGATCTTGGACAGGTAGCTCTTGGTCAGGCCGGTCTGTTCGGCGAGACGCTCCAGCGTCAGACCGCGTTGCCGGCGGACCGCCCGCAGCAGTGCCGTCATCGGCGGACCTCCTTGATGACACAAAGTTTCCTGTTGGGTACAGTGTGTCACATGGCGACGACTTTCACCCACTCCAAACCCGAGCTGATGCGGCGAGCCCAGGAGCGGCTGACAGCCCAGAAAGTCGAGTCGGACCTGACCACCCGCCAAAAGCTGGCGCTGACGTGTCGGGCCCTGTTCGATGCGGGTCACGATTCCGGGCTGGCGGGACAGATCACCGCCCGTGCCGAGGAGGCCGGCACCTACTACACCCAGCGGCTCGGCCTGGGCTTTGACGAGATCACCGAAGACAACCTGCTGCTCGTCGACGAGGATCTCAACGTCCTGCAGGGTGACGGAATGGCCAACCCCGCCAACCGCTTTCACAGCTGGATCTACCGCGCGCGCCCGGACGTGCAGTGCGTCGTGCATACCCATCCCTTCCATGTGGCGGCGCTGTCGATGCTCGAGGTGCCGCTGGTCGTCTCGCATATGGACACCACCCCGCTCTACGACGACTGCGCGTTCCTGGCCAACTGGCCGGGCGTGCCGGTGGGCAACGAGGAGGGCGAGATCATCACGGCCGCCCTCGGTGACAAGAAGGCGGCACTGCTGGCGCATCACGGTCAGGTGGTGGCCGGTGCCAGCATCGAGGAAGCCTGCTCGCTGGCGGTGCTGATCGAGCGGGCCGCCAAACTGCAACTCGCCGCAATGGCCGCCGGCGCGGTTAAAGAGCTGCCGGAGGAATTGGCCCGCGAGGCCCACGACTGGACGTTGACGCCCGCGCGCAGTCGGGCCAACTTCGCCTACTACGCCCGCCGCGCCCTGGTCCGCCACCCCGACGCCATCTCCATCGAGGAGTCCGCCCGTGTCTGACACGCCGAAGATTCACGGCATCATCGCCTACCCGGTGACGCCGTTCTCCGCCGACGGCATCGACACCGATCGCCACGGCCGTCTCGTTGAGCGGCTGGTGTCCGCGGGCGTGCACGCCGTCGCTCCGCTGGGCAGCACCGGCGAGCTCGCCTACCTTGACGAGTCCGAGTTCGACACGGTCGTCGACGCCACCGTCGCCACCGTCAGCGGTCGGGTGCCCGTCATCGTCGGCGTCTCGGATGTGACCACCGCCAAGACAATTCGGCGCGCGCAGTACGCGCAACAGGCGGGCGCGGACGCGGTCATGATTCTTCCGGTCTCCTACTGGAAGCTCACCGACCGTGAGATCGCCCAGCACTACCGCAGCATCGGCGCGTCGATCGACATCCCGATCATGGCCTACAACAACCCAGCGACCAGCGGCGTGGACATGAGCCCCGAACTGCTGGTCTCGATGTTCACCGACATCGACAACGTCACCATGGTCAAGGAATCCACCGGCGACCTGTCCCGGATGCAACGCATCGCCGAGCTCAGCGAGGGCGGGCTGCCGTTCTACAACGGCAGCAACCCGTTGGTGTTGGACGCGCTGAAGGTCGGCGCCGCCGGATGGTGCACGGCGGCACCGAATTTGCGGGCTCAGCCGTGCATCGACCTGTATATGGCGGTACGCGCCGGCGACCTGGAGAAGGCCCAGCTTCTCTACGACGACCTCAAGCCGTTGCTGCAGTTCATCGTGGCGGGGGGGCTGCCGACGACGGTGAAGGCGGGCCTGGAGCTGCTCGGTGTGCCGGCCGGCGATCCGCGGGCGCCGCTGCTCCCGCTCGACGAGTCCGGCCGTAGTGAGTTGCGGGATCTATTGAAGGGTGCGTGAAACTGACTAGCCCAGGTCGTTGGTCTTGAAGGTGTCGCACTTGTTCGGGTCACCACTCTGGTATCCGGTGGTGAACCACTTCTGGCGCTGAGCCGATGAGCCGTGTGTCCAGGATTCGGGGTTGGTGCGCCCGTTCACCTGCTCCTGAATGCGGTCATCGCCCACGGCGGCCGCCGCCGACAAGGCATCCTGAATATCCTTGTCGCTCAGCGGTTCCAGGAACGGCGCGCCGGTGCTCTCCTGCTTGACGGTCGAGGCGTAATGGGCCCACACCCCGGCATAACAGTCGGCCTGCAACTCGGTGCGCACGCCACTGCCGGTGGCACCCTTCGCCCCGGACTGGGCGCGGCCCAGCACGCCCAGCAGGTTCTGCACGTGGTGGCCGTACTCATGGGCAACCACGTACTCCTCGGCGAAAGGCCCTCCGCTGGAACCGAATTGGGTGACCAGCACCTGGAAGAAGTCGGTGTCGAAGTATGCGGTCTTGTCCACCGGGCAATAGAACGGGCCGACGTCGCTACTGGCCGGGCCGCACCCGGTGCTCACCGATCCGCTGAACAGCCGCAGGTGGGGACGTGTGTAGTTGGGCATCAACTGCTTCCATACCGCGTCCAGCGAGTTGCTGGTGGCGACCACGCGGCACTGCACATACTTGTTGGCGTCCGCCCCGGTCTTGCACCGGCTCAGGTCGAAGCCGGGCGCGACGTCTTCGCGGGTGTCCAGCGGCTGCTGGCTGACCACGCCGCCGGGGTCGACGCCGAGCAGCATGGCAACCACCACGAGGAGCAGGCCGCCGATGCCGCCGCCGATGGCCATCCGGCCCATCCCGCCGCCGCCGGACGATGACGCGCTGCTGGTATCGATCTGCATACCCTCGTTGAAGGTCATTGCATGCTCCCCATTCTCACGGCGAACCCAGCCTAATGCTGTTGCGAAGCGGCGAATCGAGTGTCGGTATACCCGCGCAGATTGCGCAGGAATCGCCGCAGGGTCACGTTGAGCAGCGGCCCGAACACCACCATGCCCAGCCCGGCGCCGCGCGCGGGCCTCTGAACCATCGTCCAGGTCAGTCGGCAACCACCTGGGATGACCTCGACCCGGTAATCCTCGGCGAACGCGGCGACGGCCTTCGTCGAGCACTCGTTGAAACGAAAGGCCATGTGCGTGAACGGTTCCCAGGCGATGAACTCTTCGTCGCCGACGATTCCGCCGCGCATTTCGACCGTGCGGGTGGTGCCGATGCCGCGCGGCTCGGGGCTGGTCCAGGTCACCTTCGTGATCACCTTGGCCCACCGGGGCCACGACTCGGCGTCAGCGAGCACCTCGAACAGCTGCTCGGGGGTGATGGCGAGGTCGACGCTGTTGCGGAAGCGGAAGGGTGCGTTCTCGATGAAGTCCAGATCGACGCGCTCGCACGGGTGCATGGCTCACCCTAACCGGGGCCGTCGCTGGCCGCGGCCAGCAGTGGCACCAGCACATCGCTGATCGGCGTGGCCAGGCCGTGCGCCCGGGCCTTGCGGATGATGACGCCGTTGCGCAGGTCCCATTCCAGCCTGCGGCGGGCTTCGCGGTCGGTCAGGATCGACGTGGTCATGTCCTCGGGCGCGGCCCGGAACAGGTTGACCAAGTCCTCGATCACCTCGTCGCCCAGCTCGGCGCCTTCGGCGCGGGCCACCGTCAGGCACTCCGCGACGTAGCGGCGCGACAGTTGCGCGACGTCGTCGCGGCGGAACATTCCCGAGCGCCGACCGGTCAGCGCCATGAACCCGGCCAGCGCGTTGACCACCAGTTTGCGCCAGGCCGCGGTGGTGAAGTCGGGGTCGCAGTCCACCACACACCCCGCTCCGCGCAGCAGCTCGGCGAGCGCCTCCGCCGCCGGCCCGGTCGGCAGTTTCAGCACCGCTGAGCCGCGCAGCCGCACCCAGCCCTCGGGCTGCGTCTCCGCGGAGAACCACACGCTGCTCGGAACCACGGCCGAGGCGGGACACAGCGGTTGCACCTGCTCGATTTGTTCCACCCCGTTCTGCAGAACGGCCACCAACGTGTGTTCGTCGCACAGTCGCGCCAGCCAGCCGCGAGCCTGCTCGTTGTGGGTTGCTTTCACGGCCAGGATCAGCACGTCGACCGGCCCGCTGACCTCCGCCGGGTCGGTATGCACGGGTTCGGGCACCACAATGGGTTCCCCGTCGTCGGGACGCAGTTCGACGCCGGACCGGGGCCGGTGGCCGCACAACAGGACCCGGTGACCGGCGGCGTGCAGCAGAGCTGCAATCGTCGTGCCGACCGCACCGGGCCCCACGACAGCGATGTTTTTCGGGTGCGTTGCGATGCAGCCAACGTACTGCGTCCGGACCGGCCCTCTAGACTGAGCAGTCGTTCTCGCCCTGGATAAAGGAGTATTTGTGCTGCGCAGCCACGCCGCAGGTTCGCTACGCGATGGGGATGCCGGGCAGCAGGTCACGCTGGCCGGCTGGGTGGCGCGCCGCCGCGATCACGGCGGGGTCATCTTCATCGACCTGCGGGATGCCTCGGGTGTCGCACAGGTGGTGTTCCGGGAACCGGAGGTGCTGGCGCAGGCGCACCGGCTGCGCGCCGAGTTCTGCGTGGCGGTCACCGGCGTCGTGGAGATCCGCCCGGAGGGCAACGCCAATCCTGAGATCGCGACGGGTGAGATCGAGGTCAACGCCGCCACGCTGACCGTGTTGGGGGAGTGCGCGCCGCTGCCGTTCCAGCTTGACGAGCCCGCCGGCGAGGAACTTCGGCTCAAGTACCGCTACCTCGACCTCCGGCGTGATGGTCCCGGCGCCGCTATCCGGCTGCGGTCCAAGGTGAATGCCGCTGCCCGCGAGGTGTTGGCGCGCCACGACTTCGTCGAGGTCGAAACCCCCACGATCACCCGCTCGACCCCAGAAGGGGCGCGCGATTTCCTGGTACCGGCGCGACTGCGGCCGGGCACGTTCTACGCGTTGCCGCAGAGCCCGCAGCTGTTCAAGCAGCTGCTGATGGTCGCCGGCATGGAGCGCTACTACCAGATCGCGCGCTGCTATCGCGACGAGGACTTCCGTGCCGACCGTCAGCCGGAATTCACCCAGCTCGACATGGAGCTCAGCTTCGTCGACGTCGAGGACATCATCGCGATCTCCGAGGAGATCCTGTCGGCGCTGTGGGCGCTGATCGGTTACCAGATCCCGACCCCCATCCCGCGGATGACCTACGCCGACGCGATGCGCCGATTCGGTTCCGACAAACCCGATCTGCGGTTCGGGCTGGAGCTCGTCGAGTGCACGGAGTTCTTCTCCGACACCACCTTCCGGGTGTTCCAGGCGCCCTATGTGGGTGCCGTGGTGATGCCCGGCGGGGCATCGCAGCCGCGCCGCACCCTCGATGGCTGGCAGGAATGGGCCAAGCAGCGCGGGCACCGCGGGCTGGCCTATGTGTTGGTCGGCGACGACGGCACCCTGGCCGGTCCGGTGGCCAAGAACCTGTCCGACGCCGAACGCGACGGCCTGGCCGCGCACGTAGGCGCGAGTCCGGGGGACTGCATCTTCTTCTCGGCCGGCCCGGTGAAGTCGTCGCGCGGGCTATTGGGAGCGGCGCGCATTGAGATCGCGCACCGGCTCGGCCTGATCGATCCGACCGCATGGGCGTTCGTGTGGGTGGTGGACCCGCCGCTGTTCGAGCCCGCCGACGACGCGACAGCCGCCGGCGACGTGGCCGTCGGCTCCGGGGCCTGGACCGCGGTGCACCACGCGTTCACCTCCCCCAAGCCCGAGTACCACGACAGCATCGAGTCCGATCCCGGTGGCGCGCTCGCCGACGCCTACGACATCGTCTGCAACGGCAACGAGATCGGCGGCGGTTCGATCCGTATCCACCGCCGGGATATTCAGGAACGGGTGTTCGCGGTGATGGGTCTGGACAAGGCCGAGGCCGAGGAGAAATTCGGATTCCTGTTGGAAGCCTTCACTTTCGGTGCGCCGCCGCATGGCGGCATCGCGTTCGGCTGGGACCGGATCAACGCGCTGCTGGCCGGTTTCGACTCGATCCGTGAGGTGATCGCGTTCCCGAAGACCGGCGGCGGTGTCGATCCGCTCACCGATGCGCCGGCGCCCATCACCGCTCAGCAGCGCAAGGAATCGGGAATAGACGCGAAGCCGAAACCTGTTGACGGGGCATGACTTCCCAGGGCATGCCTGATACCGAGACGGTCAAAGCGTTCAACCAGCAGATCGCCGAGGAGTTCCGCGCCAACCAGGGCAAGGTCGGCGGGCCGTTTGAGAACTCCGACATATTGCTGCTCACCACGACCGGCGCCAAGTCGGGCCAGCCCCGGCTGTCCCCGCTGGCCTATTTCCGCGTCGACGGCAAGCTGATCATCATCGGGTCCTTCGCCGGCGCGGACTTCCACCCGGGTTGGGTGCACAACCTCCGGGCCAACCCGCGGGCGCGCATCGAGGTTGGTACCGACGCCTTCGACGTGACCGCGCGTGAGCTGCCGCCCGCCGAGCGCGAGGAGATCTTTCCCAAGATCGTTGCCGCGGCGCCCGGTTTCGCCGAGTACCAGGCCAAGACCAGCAGAGTCATCCCACTGTTCGAGTTGCAGCGCAACTGACACCGGCGAGCGTCTCCGTATTGCCGCTGCTGCTGCGGTAAGTAAGCGGTATGGGTGTTTCGCTCCTCACCAGGACTGCCGGAACCGGTACCGCGGCCCTGCGCCGGCTGCGCAGCGTGCTGTTCCCCATTACGCAGACGGCGACGGCGTCCGGCCTCGCCTGGTACCTGGCGCACGATGTGGTCGGGCATCGCCAACCCTTCTTCGCGCCGATCGCCGCGGCGGTCTGCCTGTCGGCCAGCGACGTGCTGCGCACGCAACGCGCCGTTCAGATGATCATCGGGGTCACCTTCGGGATCGCGCTGGGCGCGGCGGTGCAAACCCTGCTCGGTACCGGGGCGATCGCCATCGGCGTCGCGGTGCTGATCGCGTTGTGCGGTGCGGTGCTGATCGGGCACGGGTACATCGCCCAGGGACTGATGTTCTTCAACCAGATCACCGTCTCGGCGACGCTGGTGATCGCGGTGTCGCGCAGCGGTGATGTGATCGATCGCTTGCTGGACACGCTGATCGGCGGCGGTCTTGCCATCATGTTTGCCGCGCTGTTGTTCCCCGGCAATCCGCTCAAGGTGCTGCACAATGCCCGCGTCGGACTGTTGGCCGCTGTCCACAACGTCCTGGTCCACTCGGCTGACGCGGTCGGTGGCCGCGTCCCGGAGCCGGGCTGGCCGCTACCGGACGTGGAGCGGGTCAACCAGCAGCTGGGCCTGCTCATGCAGGCCCGGGTCTCTGCCCGGCAGACGCTGGCCGCGCCCCGACGCTGGAGCGTGCGGGAGCGGGCCGGTATTGCCGACCAGCAGACCGCGCACGTGGCCGTCCTCGCCGGGTCGGCGCTGCACCTGGCGCGCGTCGCCACGGCCGCCATCGGCGGCCCGCTGCCGGATGCCCTGCCCGACGCCGTCGGCGAACTTGCAGCCGGGGTCGCCCTCGCCGAAACCGACCGCACCGCCGCAGCCGAACACGTGGCCGCAGCTCGTCGCGCCGCGTCGAGTCTGGCGTCGGCCGCGCACGGCGGACGGGATTGGGCGCTGGCCGAGGGGGTACAGACGTGTGTCGACGACTTGCAAAGGGTGATCGACCTCGGGCAGTGAACCGCCGCGCCCGATTAGATGAAGGGTGTGAGCACCTCGCTGCGTGATCGGGTTGGGGTTGGCGCGGCGGCGGCCGCCCACCGGTTGCGCGCCGCACTGTGGCCCATCGCCCAGACCTCGGTGGCGGCCGGGCTGGCGTGGTATCTCACCCACGACGTGCTGCACCATCCGCAGCCGTTTTTCGCGCCCATCTCCGCCGTGGTGTGCATGTCGGCCAGCAACGTGCTGCGGGCTCGGCGGGCCGGGCAGATGATCGTCGGGGTCACCCTGGGCATCGTGCTCGGCGCCGCCGTGCAGGTGATGCTGGGAACCGACGGCCTGGCGTTCACGGTGGCCGTTTTCGTGGCGCTGGGTGTTGCCGTGCTGATCGGTACGGGTTTCATCGCTCAGGGCGGCATGTTCGTCAATCAGACCGCGGTGTCGGCGACCTTGGTGCTGGCTTTCGCGCACAGCGCGGGTGTCGTGGGTGAGCGGCTCTTCGACGCGCTGGTCGGCGGCGGGCTGGCGCTGGTGTTCAGCATCCTGCTGTTTCCGGCGAACCCGCTGACCCTGTTGGCCAGCGCGCGGGCGGGCGTGATGAGTGCGCTGCACGACACCCTCGTGGAGATCAACGACGTGACCGCCGACCCGGAACGCGTCTCGGCGGACTGGCCGCTGAGTTGTGTCGACCGGCTCCACAACCAGTTGGGCGGATTGATCGAAGCCCGCAGCACGGCCAGGCTGATCGTGCGTAGGGCCCCGTTGCGGATAGCGATGCAAAAGACCATCGCGGCGGTGGACTACCAGGCCGCACGGTTGGGCCTGTTCGCCAGCGCCGTCCTGCAGCTGGCCCGCACCATCACGCCGCCGGTCGGGACGTGGCTGGCCGAGCCGTTGCGCGGCGCGGTGGGCGAGCTTGCGCAGGCGACGTCGGCGGCGGACACCGACGAGGCCACCGCGTGTGCCCATACCGCGGCCGCGCGCGACCATGCCGCCAGTTTGGCGGCGGCGGCCCGCAACCCGACCGAGGTTCTGCTCGCCGAAATCGTGCTTACCTGCGCCGACGACCTGCAGGCGGTTATTGACTGTCCGCGGGGCTGATGCTCGGTCGTTCCGCCAGGAACTCCTTGACCAGCCGTTTCGGCGCCTGCACCAGCCAGGCCTCGATGATCAGTTCCTCGAGGTCGACGACGTCGATCTCGGCCAGCCGGACCAGGACCGCCGCATAGCCATCGAAGTGCGGGGTGGTGAAGTACACCTCGGGCTGATCGGCGACCAGCGCCAGCTTCACCCCTTCGTCGGACACCCGTACACCCAGGATGTCGCCGCTGGGCGGCTCCACCCCGGCTCGCATCAACGCTTCGCGGTCGGATCCGCGCAGCGGCCGTTCCCACGCCATCAGCTTCTTGCCGACCCGCCAGTCACGTGGTGCGTGCTCAACGGTCAGTGGCAGTTCAGCGACGATGCGGGCGACGTCGGCCCAGGTAGCCACGTTTTTGATTGTGCGCCCGAGCGCCCGGTTTCGGAACGCCTATCGGTGAACTATCCGACGGCTTGCGGGGTGGCGGGCGCCTGGCTCAGCCACTCCAGCAGCTTGTCGTAAACCCGTGGGTGGTTGAGCAGGTCGAAGTGGTTGAGACCGGTGAGAGTGAGCCCGTGCGCGGCATCGAACGGGATTTTGCGGACCCGTCCACGGCCGGCGGCGCTCTTCGGGCGAACCAGGTGATCGCCCACCAGCAGGCCCAGCGCGCGGGGGGCGGCGGTGGTGGAGACGAAGTGATAGACCGCATCGGGCAGGAAGGGCACCTCGCCGCAACGGTCCCGCAGTACCTCATCCGGGTCGCGGTCGCGCCAGTCCTCGTCCAGCAGCGCGCCGTAGCGCAAATCCTTCACGCCGGAGCTGCGGGCGTTGAGGAACTGTGCGATCCCGCGGGTCTCGGGCAGTTTCGCCAATGCCCACGAGGCAAGGTTGACGCCTTTTTCCAGGTCGGCGCCCAGGTGCGGCGAGCCCAGGCACACCACGTGGCGCACGGCGCGGGTCCAGGCGTGGTCGCGCGCGAGCCCGTAGTGGCAGGCGCTGCGCGAGACCAAACCGCCCATCGAATGCCCCACCAGGACTATTTCCTCCACCGGCGCCGGCCAGAGCGTGTGCACCCGGTCGAGCAGGTCAGCCAGTTCCTGACCGTTCTGCGAGATGTGGAAGCCGGTGTTGTACCGCAGGAAGATCGGCGTGTAACCCAGGTCCTTGCGCAGCCGCTTACCGTACGGGCGCAGCGGTTCTCCGGTGCGCGGGTTGCGCCACCAGGACCGTTCGGTCATGCACCAGCCGTGGACGAAGACGGCGATGCGTCCGGTGGCCTTCGGGAAAGCGGTCGCCAGCGAGTCCGCGGTCAGTGCGACGGGCTGGCCCTTGCGGCGAATGCCCATGGCCAGCGCGAACCCGTTGTCCCGGTTGGCCAGCTCGTCCCCATAGATGCCGTTGACCGCGGCGATCGCGCCCGCAACCCGCGGGTGTGCCAGGACGGTCTCGTCGTCGTCGTTGCTCACCGTTCCCGCGGCCAGCGCGCCCGCGCCGTACAGCGAGCCGCGCACGGCGCCGTCGACCGCACGGTAGATGGTCGAGGCGGTCGCGTCGTGGACCAGCTGAACGGGTTTCGACACCGGTCCTATCGAGTTGAACACCCGGCCGGCGATCCCGTGATGCATGTCCCGGACCAGCGTCGTCAGCACACGCGTGCCCTCGCCCGCCAGATCGGCCAGTGATCGGATCTCGTGTCCCTGCACTGAGCGGCTCCTTTCTGCCTTCAGTAAACAAGTGTTCCCCATTTTCGCGTCGATACTGCATCCAGGGCGCATAGCTCCGAAGCAGACGCGCCCTTCACGCAGAGTGAACGCCTGGTAGTGCGCTTGGCAGTAGGTTTGGTCGGTGCCCGCTGATTTCCTGGACACCAAGCGCTACCGAGTGACGCACCGCACCGAGTACCGCTACTCCGACGTCGTGACCAGCTCATACGGCCGCGGATTCCTCACCCCGCGCGACTCGCTGCGGCAGAAATGCGTCGCGCACCGGCTGGTCATCGACCCAGCCCCGGCTGACAGCTCCACCAGCCGTGACACCTACGGCAACATCAGCTCGTATTTCCACGTCACCGAACCGCACCGCACGCTGACGATCACCAGCGACTCCATCGTCGACGTCGTGATGCAGGCATCGAACCTGTATAACGCCGGGCCGGCCCTGCGACCGTGGGAAGAGGCCCGCCCCAGCGGTAGCCAGGGAGCGCTGGAGGTCGACTTCACACTGGACCTCAACCCGCCGGAAATCACCGACGAGGTCCGCGAGTACGCCGCGCCCAGTTTCGAGCCCGGACGCCCGTTGGTGGACGTGCTGCGCGACCTCTCGTCGCGCATCTTCCACGACTTCACCTACCGCTCGGGATCGACCACCGTTTCCACCCGAGTCAGTGAGGTTCTGACCGCCCGCGAGGGGGTATGCCAAGACTTCGCGAGGCTGGCGATCGCCTGCCTGCGCGCCAACGGTCTGGCGGCCTGCTACGTATCCGGGTATCTGGCCACCGACCCTCCGCCGGGAAAGGATCGGATGATAGGCATTGACGCGACCCATGCCTGGGCGTCGGTGTGGACGCCCCAGCAGCCGGGTCAGTTCGAGTGGCTGGGCCTGGACCCCACCAATGACGCGCTGGTCGACGAGCGTTACATCGTCGTCGGACGCGGCCGCGACTACGCGGATGTGCCGCCGCTGCGCGGCATCATCTACACCAACTCCGAGCGCAGTGTGATCGACGTCGGCGTCGACGTCGTCCCGTTCGAAGGTGACGCGCTCCATGCGTGACTTTCACTGCCCCAACTGTGGCCAGCGCCTGGCCTTTGAGAACTCCGAGTGCCTGTCCTGCGGCAGCGCGCTGGGGTTCTCGCTGGACCAGATCTCACTGCTGGTGATCGCAAAGCGGGACCAGGACAGCGACCACGCCGGCGCCGTACCCGCAAACGAATACCAGTTGTGCGCGAATCTCTACCTGGCCGAATGCAATTGGATCGTTCCGGTCGATCATCCCGGTGGCCTGTGCGAGTCGTGCGCGTTGACGATCGAACGACCCAACGACCAGGACACGGTGGGTTTGGCCGAGTTCGCGCGCGCCGAGGCGGCCAAGCGGCGCCTGATCGCCGAGCTGAAGGAACTGAAGCTGCCGATCGTCGGGCGGGACGAGGACCCGGACTACGGGTTGGCCTTCCGGTTGCTGTCCAGTGCCCACGAGAAGGTCTTCACCGGACACGAAAACGGTGTCATCACACTGGATCTGGCCGAAGGTGACGACGTACACCGCGAGCAGTTGCGGGTGGAGATGGAAGAGCCCTACCGGACGCTGTTGGGGCACTTCCGGCACGAGGTCGGGCACTACTACTTCTACCGGCTGATCTCGCCGTCGCAGCAGCACCTGGCACGTTTCAACGAGCTGTTCGGCGATCCCGACGCCGACTACCAGGCGGCGCTGGACCGTCATTACAGCGAAGGCGCCCCCGACGGATGGCAGGAGACCTTCGTCTCGTCGTACGCGACCATGCACGCCGCCGAGGACTGGGCCGAGACGTTCGCGCACTACCTCCACATCCGCGACACCCTGGACACCTCGGCGTCCTGCGGCTTGGCCCCGGCGGCGGCGACATTCGACCGACCGCCGGTGGGCCCCAGCGCGTTTGCCACGATCATCGAGATGTGGCTGCCGTTGTCGTGGTCGCTGAACATGGTGAACCGTTCCATGGGTCACGACGACCTGTATCCGTTCGTGTTGCCGCCCGCGGTGCTGGACAAGATGCAGTTCGTCCACGCGGTGATCGAGGAGACCACCGCCGCGGCCAACGCGGCCTGATCAGGCGGGCATCGTCCGGCGTTCGTCGGGACCCCACAGCGGCTGCATGCCGCTGGGCAGGGCCAGCTGTATCGCGGTGATGACGTCGGCCAGGTCGCGCAGCGCCGCGTGGATGGCGCTGAGCAGCTCCGCCAATTCCTCGCGGCACCCGTCGGTGATCTCTTCCAGCTCACCGGGATCCGAGCGGCGCAGCCGGGTGCTCATCTCGTCGACCAGCCGCTCGGGACGCGACGACCCCGACGAACCGGGCAGGTCCTTGAGGTTGGACCGCAGCCGCTCCAACTGGAACAACAGTGACCGCGGGTTCTGCGCGTCGAACAGCATCAATTCGGTCACCGCGGCGACGCTGACCTTGCCCAGCGTGCGGCGCCGGTAGATCACCGAGGACTCGCAGGCCACCAGCGTCGACTCGACGATGGACTGCTCGGCGACGGTGCCGCGCACCCGGGTCAGGGTGTCGCCCAGCAGTGCGGTCAGCCACAGGCCGCGCTCGATCCGCTTGCCGATGTCCATCATGGTCCAGCCCACGTCGTGCACCATCGACTCGCCCGCCACCCCGGCCAGCGTCAGCATGCCGGCCAGCGCCTGCGACTGTGCGTTGGCGAGCAGGGCGTCGGCCTCGGCCAGTGATTGCGGCGGGTCGGACCGAAGAGCCACGGCCCGTTCGACATTGGCCAGCACCATCCAGGTGTCATTGGACAGCTGGTCGCGCACCGCCCGCGCTGAGAGCGCCAGCCCTTCCACCGATTGGATCAGCGATCCAGGCCGGTCCAGGTCCACGGTCATCGACCACAGCATCGAGGGCGCTACGGCGATCATCTCGGCCGGGTCGTACTCGCCGTCGCTGGTTGCGCCGGTATCGGTGCCGGTGATCTTTCCCAGCGCGGCCATCAGGGCCGGCACGCACTCGCTCTCCTCGTTGTCCTGATGGTGCCGGTAGACGTGGTAGCGCTCCCGCGCCACGATCAGCAGCCGGGCCATGTTCTCCGCGCGCTCGCCGTAGCGGCCCATCCAGAACAGATCCGACAGCACTCTGGGTGAACTGACGCCCCAGGTTCCCGCTCCGGTCTTCACCGGTGCCGGCACTGACGGCAGCATCACCGTCTCGGTGATGGCCCGCTCCGTTG
Organism: Mycobacterium asiaticum; assembly: GCF_001673635.1. Classification (GTDB taxonomy): domain Bacteria; phylum Actinomycetota; class Actinomycetes; order Mycobacteriales; family Mycobacteriaceae; genus Mycobacterium; species Mycobacterium asiaticum_C. The sequence continues at coordinate 57,370 of NZ_LZMH01000079.1, read as the reverse complement.
GGCGCACCCAGATATCTTTTGCTGCAACGGTTTTCAGCGTGTAGGCAGACGGCTCGGGCGCCAGTACGTAACCCAGGCCGCCGATCATCGGCGCGTAGCCGCCGCGTTGCGCGACGGTGAACAACCGCATGCCGACACCGGCGGACGACAGCACACCGGCGTGGTCGGTGGGCGCCGAGGAGAAGCTGGGCAACTCCTGGCCCACCCACCGCCACGGCACGGCCTCGATGCGCCCCGCCAGCTCGGTCAGCTGTGCGGACGAAAGCGACGGCCCGACCAGCGGCTCCCCGCCGGCAACGGGCTTGATCAACAGCGACGACAGGTTAGCCAGCAGGTGGGACAACTCACCGGCGATGCCGCCCCAGTACGTCGGGGCGCTGTGCAACAGCAATTCCTCGCCGAGCAGGCGCTCGGCCAACTCGGGCAGAAACCTCAGTAGCCCAGGGCTTTCCAGGATGCCGCTGCCCAGGGTGTTGACCACCGTGACGGTGCCGCGGTGCAGCGCCTCGACCAGGCCGACCACCCCGAGCCGGGAGTCGGCGCGCAGGTCCAGCGGATCGGCGTAGAGCGCGTCGACGCGGCGCAGCACCACGTCGACCTGTTTGAGGGTGCCCAGCGACCGCATCCACAGCTTGCCGTCGCGGACCACCAGATCGGCGCTTTCCACCATCGGAAAACCGAGCAGGCTGGCCAGGTACGCCTGATCAAACGCCGTCTCGGAATAGATACCGGGGCTGAGCACCACCACCACCGGGTCCTGCACCACGTCGGGGGCGGCGTCGATCAAGCCCAGCCGAAGTGCCTGGGCGAACGGCGTATTCGGGCGCGGGGCGATGTGCTCGTAGAGGTCCGGGATCGCGTGCGCCAGCACCCGCCGGTCGGCCAGCGCGTACCCGGCTCCCGAGGGCGCTTGGGTCCAGTCGGCGTTCACCTGGAAGCTGCCATCCGAACGCCGGCTGAGGTCGCAGCCGTGCATGAACAGCTGGTGATGCCCGGGGACCTTGATGCCGTTGGCGGAGCGCACATATCCGGGATGGACGAACACCAGTTGCGCCGGAAGCAGGCCCTCGGTGAGCAGATTGCGCGGTCCGTACAGGTCGGCGAGCACGGCATCCAGCAGGCGCGACCGCTGCACCAGGCCGGCCTCCAGTGCCTCCCAGTCCGCGGCCGAAACCACCAGCGGAAGCGTGTCCAGAAGCCACGGGCCGGGCTCGGGAGGCTGGATGTGGCCGTCCGGCAACCTCGTGACCGGGCCGTCCGAGACCCCGGTGTAAGTAATGCCGTCGTGGTCGATCAGGCTGTGCACCACCGAGCGCAGCCGGTCCAGCCCCGCCCGGCCTCGTTCGGCGATGACGTCGGCGAGTTCGTCCCAGCCGGGCCGGACGTCGCCCTGGGAGTCGACGAACTCGTCGTAGCCGCCGGCAGGCCCGTCTCGCAGATCGAACAGGGCTTCCTGGGCGCGCACGGTGCGGTATCCCGCCAGCAGGCGGTCCACGTCGTACCGCTCCCCGGCGATCGCCGGCGATCCGCTCCCTAGTGCCATCCTTGCGCCAATCCCGTGCCGTCCCGAAAACGTCACTGCTGCTGCACGGTACGCACCCGACGCAGGTCGAGGATGCCCGGCGCGCCGACATCGGTTAACAAACGCGCCTGTTTTTCCCGGAAGGCGGCCAGGTCGAGCTTGCCCGAGGTGAAGCCGGTCGCCTCGAAACGGCGGGCGCGGCGCGACTCGGCTTCCACGGCGTTGACGGGCGGCTCGTCGTAGGCGCGCCCCCCCGGATGCGCGACGTGGTAAGTGCAGCCGCCCCGCGAGGTTCCGGTGGTCAGGTCGATGAGTTCGAACTGCAATGGGACGTCGGTGGAGATGGTCGGGTGCAACGCGCTGGGCGGCTGCCACGCCTTGAATCGCACGCCGCCGACGTGGATGTCGGGGTTGTCGGTGGCCAGCAGCGGCACCGGGTAGCCGTTGCAAGTCACCGCATAGCGGTGCCGGTCGGCGCCGATGATCCGGACCTGAACGCGCTCCACCGACGAGTCGACGAAACGGGCGGTACCGGTGGCGGTGGACTCCTCGCCGAGGGTGTTCCACGGCTCGATGGCCCCGCGTAATTCGATCTCCACGCCGTCGAACACGGCGGTGCCGATGCGCGGGAAACGGAACTCGGTGAACGGGTCCAGCCAGCTGGTCTCGAACCCGATGCCTTGCGCACGCAGGTCCGCCGCGACATCGGCGATGTCATGAATCAGGAAGTGCGGCAACAGGTATCGCCCGTGCAGGTTAGCGCCGTGACGGATCAACGGGGCGCGCAGCGGCCGTTCCCAGAACCACGCCACCAGCGAGCGCACCAGCAGCGACTGGACCATCGCCATCCGCAGATGCGGTGGCATCTCGAAACCGCGCAGTTCCAACAGGCCCAGCCGGCCGCGCGGCCCCTCGGGGCTATAGAGCTTGTCGATGCAGAATTCCGCGCGGTGGGTATTGCCGGTGATGTCGGTGAGCAGGTGCCGCAACGCCCGGTCGGTCACCCACGGCTGCGGTCGGCCGCCTCCGAAAGACGGTGACAGACGGGCGATTTCGGCAAACGCGATCTCGAGTTCATAGAGCGCCTCGGCGCGGCCTTCGTCCACCCGGGGAGCCTGTGAGGTGGTGCCGACAAACCGCCCGGCGAACAGGTAGGACAGCGATGGGTGCCGCTGCCAGTAGGTCAGCAGCGAGACCAACAGGTCCGGACGGCGCAGCAGCGGCGAGTCGGCGGGTGTGACGCCCCCGAGCGTGATGTGGTTGCCGCCGCCGGTGCCGCCGTGGGTGCCGTCGATGTCGAACGACTCCGTGGAAAGCCGCGCCAACCGGGCTTCCTCGTAGAGCATCTCCAGCTGCCGGCGTTGTTCGTCGAAACTTGCGGTGGGCGCGACGTTCACCTCGATCACACCGGGGTCGGGGGTGATCGTCGTCGACGTCAGGCGCGGGTCCGGCGGCGGTGCGTAACCTTCGATGACGACGGGGGCGTCGGCCTTGGCCACCGCGTTCTCGATGCGGTTGATCAGGTCGATGAAGTCTTCCAGCGCGCCGGTGGGCGGCAGGAAGATGTAGAGCAGCCCGTCGCGGACCTCGGCCACCAGCGCGGTGGTGGGTGCGTTCTGCGGGTCGACCAGGGTGGCGGCCTCCCCGGTGCCGGCGGGGTCCGGTGATTCGCCCCGACCCACGGTTCCCGGGTCGGCGTCGAACTGGGCCGGCGGGGGAGTCCAGCTGATCGCGTTCAGCGGCAGGCGCAGACCGGCCGGCGAATCACCCTCGGTGAGCACCAGACGCCCGCGGCGAAGGCGCCAGTCGGCGCTGGCCCAGCCGCGGCCGTCGTCGCGGCGGTGCAATGGCAACACGTACGCCGACGGCGTGGTCACGGCCTCGTCGAGGCGGCCCAGCAGCGCAGCGCGGGCGGCGGCGCTGTCGTCGTCGAGATCGTCACCGGGCGGCACCGGGTCGCCGTCGGGCAACCGCACCGCGGCCGCCAGCCGCAGCAGCGGGTCCTCGTAGGCCGGGCGCACCTGGGTCAGCGGTAAACCCAGGCCCTCGGCGATGCCGGCCAGCACTTTGTAGGCCGTCTCGTTGTCGGCCGCGGCGGCGTCGGCGTCCCGCCGCCAGGGATCGGCCAGCAGCGCGTCGTTGGTCCACAGCGGCCGTCCGTCGGTGCGCCAATAGAGGCCGATCTGCCAGCGCGGCAACGGTTCTCCGGGGTACCACTTGCCCTGACTGCGCTGCACGAGGCCTTGCGGCGCCCACTGGGCCTTGAGCCGCGCGGCCAGCTCCGACGCCAGAATCCGCTTGTGCGGACCGTCGGCGGCGGTGCGCCATTCCGGGTCGACCTGATTGTCCACCGAGACGAACGTCGGCTCGCCGCCGACCGTGAGCCGTACGTCACCGGCGGTCAGGCGCTGGTCGACATGGCGGCCGACCGCGCAGATCGCCTCCCACGCCTCGTCGGTGTAGGGCAGCGTGACGCGCGGGTCCTCATGGACCCGGGTGACGGTGTTGGAGAACTCGAGCGTCGAGGTGCAGTGGTCGGTGCTGCCGGTGATCGGTGCCGCCGACGACGGGTGTGGGGTGGCGGCCAGGGGAATATGGCCTTCGCCGGCAAACAATCCCGATGTCGGGTCCAGGCCGATCCAGCCCGCGCCCGGGATGTACACCTCGGTCCACGCGTGCAGGTCGGTGAAGTCGGCGGCCGGCCCGGACGGCCCGTCGAGGGCCTTGACGTCGGAGGCCAGTTGCACCAGGTAGCCCGACACGAACCGGGCGGCCAGGCCGAGCTGGCGCAGGATCGACACCAGCAGCCAGGCCGAGTCCCGGCACGAGCCGACGCCGGTGCGCAGCGTGAAATCCGGTGTCTGGACGCCGGGCTCCATCCGCAGGCTGTAGGTGACATCGGCGTTGATGGCCCGGTTCAGCGCGACAAGGAAGTCGATGGTGCGAGTGCCCTCGGGCACGGAGAAGTTCTGCACCCACGCCTGGGCCAGGTCGCCGGGCCCCGAGCCGTCTCCGTCCTCGTCGACGGGCCGCATGAAGGGTTCCAGGTCGTGGGCAAGCGCCTTGGGGTAGAGAGATCCGTTGGCGGGGGCCCAGATCTCGGCCCAGTCCTCGATGAAGAAGTCGAATGGGTTGATCACCTTGAGGTCGGCGATCAGGCCGACCGTGATGGTCAGCTCCTGGGTCGGCTTGGGAAATACCAACCGCGCCAAAAAGTTACCGAGCGCGTCCTGTTGCCAGTTGATGAAGTGTTCGGCGGGTTCGACCCGCAGCGAATAGGCCTCGATCGGGGTGCGGGAATGAGGTGCCGGACGCAGCCGCACGACGTGCGGATAAACCTGGACCAGCCGGTCAAAGGTGTAGCTGGTGCGGTGCTCCAGCGCAACTTTGATACTCATAACCGCTGATCCCATCACAGAAGACTGCCGCCCGCAGCGCGCGCCGATATCGGCTTGCGTTGCGGGCGGCAGCTATTCGTCGGTCAGCCGCTCGTGGTGAACGGCTGGTCAGGCGTACTGCTGTCCCGGGTACTGTCCGGGCGGCGGACCGGCAGGGTAGCCGGGTTGTTGCTGGCTGTCCTCGACCACCTGGCCGCCGGTGAGCTTGCGGTAGGTGTAGACCTGGATCAGCGAGGCTACGGGCAGCGCGGCGATCAGGCCGACGAAGCAGGCGATCTCACCGACCAGCACCACCGCGTACTGCACCAGCCAGGACAGCGCGCTGGGCCCCAGGTTGGCGCGGACCGTTGCGAAGCTGGCCTTGATCGAGTCGACCGGCGACAACCCCTTGTCCACCACGAACGCGATCGCGAACTGCGCGAAGAAGGTGATGATCAGCGGGCCGACGAAGGTGCAGGAGGTCAGCACTGCGGCCAGACCCAGCAGCAGCGTGGCGAGCAGCACGCCGCCCACATTGCGCGGCTTGAAGAACGTTCCGATGCTGACCGGCCTGCCGTCGGCGATCTCCAGGGCGCCGGTGACCAGCGCGGCCTGCATGTACATCGCCACGAAGAACGCGGCGATGTAGCCGATGGTCAACACGATGTAGCTGATCGCCGAGAAGCTCGAGGTCGAGGCTTCGTAGGCATAGCCGCTGCCGTAGTCGTAGGTCGTCGTCGTGGTTTCCGATGTCGCCATCGCGATACCGAACGGGATACCGATGACCGCACCCAGCGCCACGAAATAGATCAGGGTGGGCACCGCCAGCGCGGCGATGTTCTGGGTGAACTTGGCCCACGCCCAGCTGAAGGCGTTGCCGACGCTGAAGTCGGAAACGGGTCCGCCACCGAAGCCCGCCGGATATCCGGGTGGGGGCGGTGGGGGTGCGCCCGGGCCGCCGTAGGGCGGCGGCGGCGGTGCGGTGTAGCCGGGGGCCTGGTAACCGCCGGACTGACCGGGCGGCGGACCCTGCGCTTGCCCGTAGTCGGGCGGGGGTGCGCTGTGGCGCCCCGGAGGTGGCGGGTAGCCGGAATGGCCACCCTGAGGGTCGGACGGATTGCCTGGATATTCTGGCGGCTGGCTCATTGCTGTCCTATTTGCCTCGTAGTTCGCTTCCGATCGGGGCGTAGCAAAGCGGAACTTAGCAAATATGTGCCCAACACGCCCGCATTGGCAGGCTTCTGGCTGAGGCATTTATTCAGGGCCGCGTCCGCTCGTCCTGCCCGGCTGCGCCGCGTGGTATGCCTGAAGTCGTGTCCGACGGTCTGTTCGACCTGCCCGGTGCCCCGGAATCGGCCGATCACAGCCTGAGCGTGTCGGGTGCCGGCGCGCCCCTGGCCGTACGCATGCGTCCGGCGTCGCTGGACGAGGTGGTCGGGCAGGAGCATCTGTTGGCGGCCGGGTCGCCGTTGCGTCGGCTTGTCGAGGGATCCGGTGTCGCGTCGGCCATTCTGTACGGCCCGCCGGGCAGCGGCAAGACAACCCTGGCGGCGCTGATCTCGCACGCCACCGGCCGCCGCTTCGAGGCGTTGTCGGCGTTGTCCGCCGGCGTCAAAGACGTTCGCGCGGTAATAGATAAGGCGCGGACGGCGTTGCTGCGCGGCGAGCAGACCGTGTTGTTCATCGACGAGGTGCACCGGTTCTCCAAGACTCAGCAGGATGCGCTGCTGGCGGCGGTGGAGAACCGGGTGGTGCTGCTGGTCGCGGCAACGACCGAGAATCCCTCCTTCTCGGTGGTGGCGCCGCTGTTGTCGAGATCGCTGATCCTGCAATTGCGGCCGTTGACCCCCGACGACATCCGCACCGTGGTGCAGCGGGCGATCGACGATCCGCGCGGACTGGGCGGACAGGTCACCGTTGCGCCCGAAGCGGTCGAGCTGTTGGTGCAACTGGCGGCCGGTGATGCCCGGCGCGCGCTGACCGCGCTCGAGGTGGCCGCGGAGGCTTCCGATCACGTGGTCGTCGAAACCATCGAGCGGTCCCTGGACCGGGCCGCGGTCCGCTACGACCGGGACGGCGATCAGCATTACGACGTCGTCAGCGCCTTCATCAAGTCGGTACGCGGCTCGGATGTGGACGCCGCGCTGCACTATCTGGCCCGCATGCTGGTGGCGGGAGAGGACCCGCGATTCATCGCGCGCCGGCTGATGATCCTGGCCAGTGAGGACATCGGCATGGCGGACTCGACGGCGCTGCTGGTGGCGGTCGCCGCCGCGCAGACGGTAGCGCTGATCGGTATGCCTGAGGCCCAGCTGACGTTGGCGCACGCGACCGTTCATCTGGCCACCGCCCCCAAGTCCAATGCCGTGACGACGGCGCTGGGCGCGGCGATGGGGGACATCAGGGCCGGCAAGGCCGGTCTGGTGCCACCCCACCTGCGCGACGGGCATTATTCGGGCGCCGCGGCGCTGGGCAATGCTCAGGGTTACAAGTACTCCCACGACGACCCGGATGGCGTTGTGGCTCAACAGTATCCGCCGGACGAGCTGGTGGGTGTGGACTACTATCAGCCCACCGGTCGCGGCGGTGAACGGGAGATCTCCGGCCGCCTGGACCGGTTGCGTGCGATTATCCGTGGGAAGCGGGGCCGGGCATGAGAACCTTCACCGACGACGAGATGGCCCCGTTGCTGGCCACTGCCAAGACCTACAGCGTGGTGATCCTCAAACGCGGGCCCAACTACGGCGACGAGACCGCGACGCCGATCATCTGGGAGCACGGTCGGCGTAATTTCGGATTGCGCGATGACGGGGTGCTGGCGGTGGTGTTGCCCACCACCGACGAGTCCGACGTCTGTGGCGTGGGCGTTTTCGCCGCGTCGGTGCAGGAGACGACGGCGATCATGGACGAGGATCCGGGCGTCGCGGCGGGGGTGTTCGGCTACGAGGTGCACCCGTGCCTCGGTTTCCCCGGCGACGCGCTGCCCTAGGGTTGCCCCGCGAGCAGACGCAAAAGCCCCCGACACGCCGAGCGTGCGGGGGCTTTTGCGTCTGCTCGCGCTAGTTACCGCGCGCTAGCTACACCAGCTCCGGCACCCGTAGGTGAGCCAGCGCCAGCTCGAACTCGCCCACATCGTCCTGGTCGATGCCAAGATCGCGCAGCATCGCGGTGCGCAGCGACCGGGCCGACTCGGCGCTGCGCTCCATCGCATCGACGCTGTCGTAGGTCACCGAGGCCACTGCCCGGGCCGACGTAGTGTCCACCAGCAGGCTCGCGCTACAGAAGCCGTCGAAGTCCTCGACCGCCGGCAACACCGCCCACCGGTAGAAATCAAGCGCGCGCTCGAATTGCTCGGGCCGCGCCCGCAGCCAGGTGGCGCGTACGCAGGCGCCCGGGCCAGAGTGATGGTCGCGATGCAGCGAAGCGATGCGCCATTGGTCGACGACCGCGCTGCCGCCGAAGACCTCGACCGCGCGATAGCGCACCGGCCACAGCCGCTCGGCGCTCGCCTGCATCGCGGACTCCGACTCCCAGGAACTGGTGGCGATGCACCGGCCGGAGTCACGGTCGACCAGCAACGAGATGCCGAGGCACCCTTCTATCTCTCGGAGGGCCGGCATCACCACGTCGCGAACGTGGGCGATGCCCATGTTGATCGATGAGCGTTGTGCCTGAATGGTGGTGGAGCGTGCGTACACGGCCGACCCCTCCTTATGTTCGGAGCGGCGCCCGCGGGAATCGGAATAAGGCGCCGCGCGGTCCCACCACCCACCTTCCTCCCGCCGGCCGGGTGTGGCAATGGTCACATCGCGGAATCCCTGGCCGTCGTAGGCTTTATTGAATGCAGACCGACGTGCTTGATGTCGACACTTCGCGCCGCCAGATCGTCGATCTGACCGACGCGCTACGCAGCTTTTGCTCTTCGCTGGGTGATGGCCTCTGCAATGTGTTCGTCCCGCACGCGACCGCGGGGGTCGCCGTCATCGAGACCGGTGCCGGCTCCGACGACGACCTGGTGGACACGCTGGAACGACTGCTGCCGCGCGACGATCGCTACCGGCACGCCCACGGCTCGTACGGCCACGGGGCCGATCACGTGCTGCCGGCGATCGTCTCGCCGTCGGTGACGGTTCCCGTCACCGCGGGCGAGCCGCAGCTGGGCACCTGGCAGAGCGTCGTGCTCGTCGACCTCAACCGCGACAATCCGAAGCGGTCGGTCCGGTTGAGCTTCGTCGAAGGGTAAATGCGAGGCTAAGCGGGCCGAAATACGACTTCGGCAGCCATGCTGCGGCGAATAGGCTGGTAGCGACCGCGACCATGCGCGCGGACATCAAGGACCGGAATTAAGGAAGCGGAAGTGCAGACACACGAGATCAGGAAGCGGTTCCTTGATCATTTCGTGAAGGCGGGTCACACCGAGGTACCGAGTGCCTCGGTAATCCTGGATGACCCCAACCTGTTGTTCGTCAATGCCGGCATGGTGCAGTTCGTGCCGTTCTTTCTGGGCCAGCGCACCCCGCCGTATGCGACCGCGACCAGCATCCAGAAATGCATCCGCACCCCGGACATCGACGAGGTGGGCATCACCACCCGGCACAACACCTTCTTCCAGATGGCCGGCAACTTCTCGTTCGGCGATTACTTCAAGCGTCGGGCCATCGAACTCGCCTGGGCGCTGCTGACCAACCCGGTCGACGACGGCGGGTACGGGCTCGACCCGGAAAAGCTGTGGGCCACCGTCTATCTGGACGACGATGAAGCCGCGGGGCTGTGGCAGGAGATCGCCGGGTTGCCGGCCGAGCGGATTCAGCGCCGCGGCATGGCCGACAACTACTGGTCGATGGGTATCCCGGGCCCCTGTGGGCCGTCGTCGGAGATCTACTACGACCGTGGCCCCGAATTCGGCGTCGACGGTGGTCCGATCGCCAACGAAGACCGCTACCTCGAGGTATGGAACCTCGTATTCATGCAGAACGAGCGCGGCGAGGGCACCTCGAAAGAGGACTACGAGATCCTCGGGCCGTTGCCCCGCAAAAACATCGACACCGGCATGGGCGTGGAGCGCATCGCGCTGGTCCTGCAGAACGTGCACAACGTGTACGAGACCGACCTGCTGCGCCCGGTCATCGATCTCGTCGCCGCCCGGGCTCCCCGCGGCTATGACATCGGCAACCACGCTGACGACGTCCGCTACCGCATCATCGCCGACCACAGCCGCACCGCCGCCATCCTGATCGGCGACGGCGTCAGCCCCGGCAACGACGGCCGCGGCTACGTGTTGCGCCGCCTGCTGCGCCGGGTCATCCGGTCCGCCAAGCTGCTGGGCGTCGACGATCCAGGCAGCCCGATCATGGGCGACCTGATGGCCACCGTGCGCGACGCGATGGGCCCGTCGTATCCCGAGCTGGTCACCGACTTCGAACGGATCAATCGGATCGCGGTCGCCGAGGAAACCGCGTTCAACCGCACCCTGGCGTCAGGGTCCAGGCTGTTCGACGACGTCGCCGGTGCCACCAAGTCCGCGGGTGCCACCGCGGTCTCCGGCTCCGACGCGTTCACCCTGCACGACACCTACGGGTTCCCGATCGAGCTGACCCTGGAGATGGCGGCTGAATCGGGGCTCACCGTCGACGAGGCCGGCTTCCGTGAACTCATGGCCGAGCAGCGCCAGCGGGCAAAGGCCGACGCCGCCGCGCGCAAGCACGCGCACGCCGACCTGACCGCCTACCGCGAGCTGGTCGACGCCGGCCCGACGGAATTCACCGGCTTCGACGAGTTGACCTCGGAAGCCAAGATTCTCGGCATCTTCGTGGACGGCAAGCGGGTGCCCGTGGTCTCGCACGGCGACACGGCCGAGGCCGACCGGGTTGAGCTGATCCTGGACCGGACCCCGCTGTACGCCGAGTCCGGTGGGCAGATCGCCGACGCCGGCAGCATCAGCGGCGTCGGGTCCGGCGGCAGCGCCCGAGCGGCGGTCACCGACGTGCAGAAGATCGCCAAAACCCTGCACGCGCACCGGGTCAACGTCGAGTCCGGCGAATTCGTCGAAGGCGACACCGTTGTCGCGTCGGTCGACCCGGGCTGGCGCAGGGGTGCCACCCAGGGTCACTCCGGCACCCATATGGTGCACGCCGCGCTGCGGCAAGTGTTGGGCCCTAACGCCGTTCAGGCGGGGTCCCTGAACCGGCCGGGGTATCTGCGTTTCGACTTCAACTGGCAGGGGCCGTTGAGCGAGGAGCAGCGCACCCAGATCGAGGAGGTCACCAACGAAGCGGTGCAGGCCGACTTCGAGGTGCACACCTTCGAGGAGCAACTTGACAAGGCCAAGGCGATGGGCGCGATGGCCCTGTTCGGCGAGAGTTACCCCGACCGGGTGCGGGTGGTCGAGATCGGCGGACCGTTCTCCCTGGAATTGTGCGGCGGCACCCATGTGCACAACTCGGCGCAGATCGGCCCGGTGACCATCCTCGGCGAGTCGTCCATCGGTTCCGGGGTGCGCCGGGTGGAGGCGTACGTCGGGCTGGAATCCTTCCGGCACCTGGCCAAGGAACGCGCGTTGATGGCCGGCCTGGCGTCGTCACTACGAGTGCCCTCGGAAGAGGTGCCCGCCCGGGTGGCGAGCCTGGTGGAGCGGCTCAAAGCGGCCGAGAAGGAACTCGAACGGGCGCGGCTGGCGAACGCCCGCGCGGCGGCCACCAACGCCGCAGCCGGAGCCGAGCGCATCGGTAACGTCCGGGTGGTGGCGCAGCGCATGTCCAGCGGTATGACGGCGGCGGACCTGCGTTCCCTGGTCGGTGACATCCGCGGCAAGCTCGGCAGCGATCCTGCCGTGGTGGCGCTGATCGCCGAGGGCGAGAGCCAGACCGTCCCCTACGCCGTGGCGGCCAATCCCGCCGCGCAGGACCTGGGATTGAACGCCAACGACCTGGTCAAGCAGCTCGCTGCCGCGGTCGACGGGCGCGGCGGCGGCAAGGCCGACCTGGCGCAGGGCTCCGGCAAGAACCCGACGGGCATCGACGCCGCACTGGACGCGGTTCGGGCAGAGATAGCGCGGGTTGGCTGAGTGGTCGAATCACCGCAGAAGTCAGGGCGACGCGACCCGCACCCTGACCGGCCCGGAGAGTCAGACCCAGGCCGGGGCCGGCGCCTCGGAATAGACGTGGGCACCGTGCGCATCGGCGTGGCGGCCAGCGACCCGGACGGCATTTTGGCCACCCCGCTGGAGACCGTGCGCCGCGACCGGTCCGGAAAGCATGTCCGCCGGCTGGCCGCGCTGGCCACCGAGCTGGAGGCGGTCGAGGTGATCGTCGGCCTGCCCCGCACGCTGGCCGATCGCATCGGTCAGTCCGCCCAGGACGCCATCGAGGTGGCCGGCGAGCTCGCTGAACGGGTCGCGCCCACGCCGGTGCGGCTCGCCGACGAGCGGTTGACCACCGTCACCGCGCAGCGTTCGCTTCGGGAGGCCGGTGTCCGCGCCAAGCAGCAGCGGTCGGTGATCGACCAGGCCGCCGCGGTGGCGATCCTGCAGGGGTGGCTTGACCAGCGTCGCGCCCTGATCGGTGGCCCCGGCGCAGAAGCGGCCAATGTCTGAGCGCGAAAAGGCCAAGCCCGCGGCGGTGAGCGCGAGCCGGCATCGCAAGTCGCGGACCGACCGAAAAAAAGCTGAGCGCACCCGCCGCAGGCGGCGGTTCGCCGGGGGTTTCGCGGTCGGACTCCTCGTCGTCGTGGTGGTGGCCGCGGTGCTGGTCGGCTCGAAACTGTGGCACATGGTGTCGGGCAACGAGGACGACTTCACCGGCGACGGCAAGCGCGACGTCGTCATCCAGATCCAGGCGGGTGACTCGACCACTGCGGTCGGGCAGACGCTGCTCGAGCGCGGCGTGGTGCGTACGGTGCGTGCGTTCGTCGACGCCGCCCACGGAAATGCCGCGATCACCGCGATTCAGCCGGGGTTCTACCGCATGCGCACCGAGATCCCGGCGGCCAATGCCGTCAAGCGGCTGATCGACCCGAACAGCCGGGTGGGCAGGCTGGTGATCCCAGAAGGGCGCCAGCTCGACGACACCACCGACATGAAGACGAATAAGACGACACCCGGGATATTGACGCTGATCTCCCGGGCCACCTGCGTTGACCTCGACGGCAACGAGCGTTGCGTGTCGGTCGCCGACCTGCGCACCGCGGCCGGCAAGAGCACGCCGGCGGCACTGCAGGTACCGGACTGGGCCGTCGAGCCGGTGCGGGAACTCGGCGATGATCACCGGCGGCTGGAAGGCTTGGTCGCGCCGGGCACGTTCAACATCGACCCGGCGGCATCGGCCGAGACGATCCTGGCGAGCCTGATCAACGCCGGCAGCATGTCTTACCTCACCTCGGGGCTGGTGGACACCGCCAAGTCGCTGGGCCTGTCGCCCTACGACATCCTGGTGGTGGCGTCGCTGGTGCAGCAGGAAGCAAACGTGGGCGACTTCGCGAAGGTCGCCCAGGTCATCTACAACCGGCTGCACGAACACCGCAAGCTCGAGTTCGATTCGACCGTGAACTACCCGCTGGACCGTCGCGAAGTGGCGACCACCGACGCCGACCGCTCGCTACGGACCCCATGGAACACCTACATGGCCGAGGGGCTGCCGGCCACGGCGATCTGTTCACCCGGTGTCGACGCGTTGCAGGCAGCCGAACATCCCGCGCCCGGCGACTGGTTGTACTTCGTCACCATCGATGCGCAGGGGACGACGCTGTTTACCCGGGACTATCAGCAGCATCTGGCGAACATCGAGCTGGCCAAGCACAACGGTGTCCTCGATTCCTCCCGCTAGCACCGCCGGAGCCGCTCGTAAAGCGGCCGTGCTGGGCAAACCGATCGCCCATTCCCGTTCCCCGCTGTTGCACCTGGCCGCCTACCGCGCGCTGGGGCTGACCGATTGGACCTACGAACGCATCGAGTGCGACGCCGAGGAACTGCCGGAGGTGGTGGCCGGCTTCGGGCCGGAATGGGTCGGGCTGTCGGTCACGATGCCGGGCAAATTTGCCGCCCTGCGGTTCGCCGACGAGCGCACCGGGCGCGCCGAACAGGTCGGCTCGGCCAACACCCTGGTGCGCACAGCGACCGGCTGGCGGGCCGACAATACCGATATCGACGGCGTGGCCGGGGCGCTGGGGCCACAGCACGGGCATGCGCTGGTGTGTGGCTCGGGCGGAACGGCCCCGGCGGCCGTGGTGGGGCTGGCCACGCTGGGCGTCAGCGGCATCACCGTGGTGGCCCGCGATCCGGACAAGGCCGCGCGGCTGGTGGAGCTGGGTGCCCGAGTGGGTGTCGCGACTCGGTACTGCGGCCTGGACGACGCCGGCCTGGCCGACGAAGTAGCCGCCGCGGCGGTCCTGGTCAGCACCATTCCGGCCGATGTGGCCGCACGCTATGCCGACACGTTCGCCGCCGTCCCGGTGCTGTTGGACGCCATCTACGACCCGTGGCCCACGCCGCTGGCGGCCGCCGTCGGCGCCGCCGGTGGCCGGGTGGTCAGCGGCCTGCAGATGCTCTTGCACCAGGCGTTCGCGCAGGTCGAGCAGTTCACCGGCCTGGCCGCGCCGCGCGAAGCGATGACTTGCGCCCTGGCCGAATTGGATTAACCTGCCGCTGCATGCGAATCGCAGCGGCGGCCCTGGTGCTGGCCTGGATGGCGGTCCTGTGTTGCTTCGACATCCGGCAGCGACGGCTGCCCAACGTGCTCACCCTGCCCGGCGCCGCGGTGATCCTGGCCGGCGCGGTACTGGCGGGGCGCGGTGTCCCGGCGCTGGCCGGTGCGGCGGCGCTGACCGCGGCGTATCTGCTGGTGCACCTGGTCGCCCCCGGGGCGATGGGCGCCGGCGACGTGAAGTTGGCGATCGGGCTGGGCGGTCTGGCCGGGTGCTTCGGCGTCGACGTGTGGTACCTCGCGGCGATCGCCGCACCGCTGCTGACCGCGTCGGTCGCGGTGGCCTGCCGCGCGCACGCCGTTCCGCACGGTCCGTCGATGGTGGCCGCCACCGCGGCAGCGGCGGGCTTGGCTCTGCTGGATTAACTGGCGCTGAGTCGTACATGGGAAGATGTTCGGGTGTTGCGCTGGATCACTGCCGGGGAGTCCCACGGCCGCGCGCTGGTAGCCATGGTCGAAGGCATGGTCGCCGGCGTGCACGTCACGTCGACAGAAATCGCCGACCAATTGGCCCGCCGCCGCCTGGGCTACGGGCGCGGCGCCCGGATGAAGTTCGAGCGCGACGCCGTGACGATCCTGGCCGGTGTGCGCCACGGCAGCACGCTGGGCGGACCTATTGCCGTCGAGATCGGCAACACCGAATGGCCGAAGTGGGAAACCGTGATGGCCCCCGACCCGGTGGACCCCGCCGATCTGGAAAACAGCGCGCGCAACGAACCGCTGACCCGGCCGCGGCCTGGCCACGCGGACTACGCGGGCATGCTCAAGTACGGCTTTGACGACGCCCGGCCTGTGCTGGAGCGAGCCAGCGCCCGCGAGACCGCCGCCCGGGTGGCAGCCGGCACCATCGCGCGGGCGTTCCTGCGTCAAGCCCTCGGCGTCGAGGTGCTCTCGCACGTCATCTCGATCGGGGCGTCGGCACCCTACGACGGCCCGCCGCCGCGCGCCGAAGATCTGCCCGCCATCGACGCCAGCCCGGTCCGGGCCTACGACGCACAGGCCGAGAAATCGATGATCGCCGAGATCGAGGCGGCCAAGAAGGACGGCGACACCCTGGGTGGGGTCGTGGAGGTGGTGGCCCTGGGTCTACCGGTCGGCCTGGGCTCGTTCACCAGCGGCGAAAACCGGCTCGACAGCCAACTGGCCGCCGCGGTGATGGGCATTCAAGCGATCAAGGGCGTTGAGATCGGCGACGGTTTCGAGACCGCCCGCCGCCGCGGCAGCCGCGCCCACGACGAGATGTATCCGGGACCCGACGGCGTCGTGCGCTCGACCAACCGCGCCGGCGGACTCGAGGGTGGCATGACCAACGGCCAGCCGCTGCGGGTGCGCGCGGCGATGAAGCCGATCTCCACCGTGCCCCGTGCCCTGGCCACCGTCGACATGGCCACCGGCGACGAGGCCGTCGCCATCCACCAGCGCTCCGACGTGTGCGCGGTGCCGGCCGCCGGCGTGGTGGTCGAAACGATGGTTGCGCTGGTGCTGGCCCGCGCGGCGCTGGAGAAGTTCGGTGGTGATTCGCTGACCGAAACCAGGCGCAACATCGAGGCCTACCAGCGCACGGTCGCCGACCGGGAGGCCCCGGCCGCCCGCGCCGCCGGAAGCTAGCCGCCGATGGCTCCCAGAGCGGTACTCGTGGGCTTACCCGGTTCCGGCAAGTCGACCATCGGACGTCGGCTCGCCAAGGCACTCGGGGTCAGCATGCTCGACACCGACGCGGCCATCGAGCAGAAGACGGGGCGCACCATCGCCGACATCTTCGCTGCCGACGGTGAGCAGGAGTTCCGGCGCATCGAAGAAGAGGTGATCCGCGCGGCCCTGGCCGAGCACGACGGCGTGCTGTCGCTGGGCGGGGGAGCGGTCACCAGCCCCGGGGTGTGCGCGGCGCTGAACGGCCACACCGTCGTCTACCTCGAGATCAGCGCCGCCGAAGGCGTCCGGCGCACCGGGGGCAACACCGTGCGGCCCCTGCTGGCCGGGCCGGACCGGGCCGAGAAATTCCGTGAGCTGATGGCCAAGCGCGTTCCGCTGTACCGCCGCGTCGCGACCATCCGGGTGGACACCAACCGCCGCAACCCCGGCGCGGTCGTCCGCTATATCCTGTCGCGGCTGAACACCCAGGTAGAGGCTGCCAAATGACAGAAACAACCAAGCCGGTCACCATCGAGGTGGCCGTCGACCCGCCGTACCCCGTGCTGATCGGCACCGGGCTGCTCGGCGAACTCGACGAGCTGCTGGCCGGCCGGCACAAGGTCGCCATCCTGCATCAGCCGGTGCTGACGCAGACCGCGGAGACCATCCGAACCAGGTTGGCGGACAAGGGGATCGACGCGCATCGCATCGAGATCCCGGACGCCGAGGCCGGCAAGGACCTACCCGTCGTGGGCTTCATCTGGGAAGTGTTGGGCCGCATCGGAATCGGTCGTAAGGACGCACTGGTCAGCCTGGGCGGCGGCGCGGCCACCGATGTCGCCGGGTTCGCCGCAGCCACCTGGTTGCGCGGGGTATCGATCGTGCACGTGCCTACCACGCTGCTCGGCATGGTGGACGCGGCGGTCGGCGGGAAGACCGGCATCAACACCGACGCCGGCAAGAACCTGGTCGGAGCGTTCCATCAGCCGCTGGCGGTGCTGGTCGACATCTCGACGCTGAAGACGTTGCCGCACAACGAGATCGTGGCCGGGATGGCCGAGGTGGTGAAGGCCGGGTTCATCGCCGACCCGGTGATCCTGGACCTCATCGAGGCCGACCCGCAGGCGGCACTCGACCCGGAGGGCGACGTGCTGCCCGAACTGGTCCGGCGCGCCATCGCCGTCAAGGCGGAAGTCGTCGCGGCCGACGAGAAGGAATCCGAGCTCCGCGAAATCCTCAATTACGGGCACACTTTGGCGCACGCGATCGAACGCCGGGAGCGCTACCGGTGGCGGCACGGTGCCGCCGTGTCGGTGGGCCTGGTCTTCGCCGCCGAGCTTGCCCGGCTCACCGGCCGACTCGACGACGAAACCGCACAGCGCCACCGCGCCATCCTGACTTCCCTGGGGCTGCCGGTCACCTACGACGCCGACGCCCTTCCCCAGCTGCTGGAATACATGGCCGGGGACAAGAAGACCCGCGCCGGTGTGCTGCGGTTCGTGGTCCTGGACGGGCTGGCCAAACCGGGCCGGCTGGTCGGGCCCGACCCGGGCCTGCTGGTGACCGCCTACGCGGGAGTGTGCGCGCCATGAGCAACGTAAACGTGTTCAACGGCCCGAATCTCGGTCGCCTCGGCCAGCGCGAGCCCGCCGTCTACGGCAGCACCACCCACGACGAACTGGCCGCCCTGATCGAGCGTGAAGCCGCCGACCTCGGCCTCAACGCCGTTGTGCGGCAAACCGATAGCGAAGCCGAACTGCTGGACTGGATTCACCGCGCCGCCGATGCCTCCGAACCGGTGATACTCAACGCCGGCGGCCTCACCCATACGTCGGTGGCGCTGCGTGACGCCTGCGCCGAGCTGAGCGCACCACTGATCGAGGTGCACATCTCGAATGTGCATGCGCGCGAGGAGTTCCGGCGCCACTCCTACCTGAGTCCGGTCGCCACCGGGGTCATCGTGGGACTGGGCGTCCAGGGCTACCTATTGGCCCTGCGCTACCTGGCGGCTACTCGCTAGATTTCTTGTGCGGCCTGGTCGCCTCGTCCAGGTTCAGCACCTCGGTCTTGGCCTCGCTGCTGTCACCGGTGCGGATCACCTCGGTCTTGTCCTCGCTGCCGCGGTCGCCGGTGCGGATGACCTCGGTCTGCTCATCGCGCTCTGCGGTGGCCACCGGCGAGGTGCGCTCTTCGGTCTGGGCGCCGCCCTGCGATTGCCGGGGGATCTCACCCGTCGGGCTTTCGTCCTCACGCACCGCGGAGAACACGTCGGTGTCCTGGCGGTCGTGCGACCCGTCATGCTTCTCCGGGGGCGGGGCGTTGCGGTCGACTCGCCACCGGCCGACCGCCACGCCCAGGATGCCGAAGACGAACACGATCAGAGCGGTGAATGCGGCGAAAGTGGTTAGCTCGTTGAGCAGCCCGCCGGTGTAGATGCCCTTGTAGAACAGCGCGATGATCCACGCCACCAGGCCGCTGACCAAGCCCGCCACCAGGCCGCCCAGCAGCCAGACCATTGCGAGGTCCTCACGGCGGTCCGGGTCCGGGTTGGCCTTGGCGTCGGCGCGGCCGTCGCGGAAGCCCCACAACACCGACGCGATCACGAAGAGTGTCAGCAGCACGATGCTGATCAGCGCAGACTGCGTCTGCCACGCGTTGATCAGCGCTCCTTGGAAAAGGCGAAGAACGACCATCGCGGCGGCAAAGACCAATCCACGCACCATCCACTTGTTCATGGGCAAACAGCGTAGCGAGTACCGTCAAGGGTCGTGACACATTCCCAGCGTCGACACAACCTCAAAGCCAAAATCGGTGCCGCCGGACTAGATGCGATGCTGGTCACGGACCTGATAAATGTGCGGTATCTATCCGGATTCAGTGGATCCAACGGCGCGTTGCTGGTGTTTGCCGACGATCGGGAGGCCGTGCTGGCCACCGACGGCCGTTATCGCACCCAGGCGGCGCAGCAGGCCCCCGATCTGGAAGTGGTCATCGAGCGGGCGGTGGGCCGGTATCTGGCGGGCCGGGCCGGGCAGGACGGCGTGGGGAAACTGGGCTACGAAAGCCATGTCGTCACCGTCGACGGCATGGACGCGTTGTCCGCGGCTCTGGAGGGCCACAACACCGAGCTGATCCGCGCGTCGGGCACCGTGGAGGCGCTGCGCGAGGTCAAGGACGCCGGTGAGCTGGCACTGCTGCGCCTGGCGTGTGAGGCGGCCGACGCCGCCCTGGCCGATCTGATCGAGCGCGGCGGACTGCGCCCGGGCCGCACCGAACGCGAGGTCAGCCGCGGGCTGGAGAACCTGATGCTCGATCACGGCGCCGATGCGATCTCGTTCGAGACGATCGTGGCGGCCGGGCCGAATTCCGCTATCCCGCACCACCGGCCCACCGACGCGGCGCTGGCCGCGGGTGATTTCGTCAAGATCGACTTCGGCGCGCTGGTGGCCGGCTATCACTCGGACATGACCCGGACGTTCGTGCTGGGCAACGCCGCCGACTGGCAGCTGGAGATCTACGAGTTGGTGGCCGAAGCGCAACGGGCCGGCCGCGAAGCCCTGCATCCGGGCGCTGAACTGCGTGACGTCGACGGTGCGGCGCGAAAGATGATCGCCGACGCGGGTTACGGCGAGCACTTCGGCCACGGTCTGGGGCACGGAGTCGGTCTGCAGATCCACGAAGCGCCAGGCATCGGGGCAACCTCCGCCGGTACACTACTTGCGGGCTCCGTGGTGACAGTGGAGCCCGGCGTCTATCTACCCGGCCGCGGCGGTGTCCGCATCGAGGACACGCTGGTGGTGCCAAGTAGGGCGTCGGCTAACTCGCAGACCACCGGGCAGACCCCGGAATTGTTGACCCGGTTCCCGAAGGAACTGGCCATCTTGTAGGAGAAGTAAAAGAACGTGGCGACCACTGCTGACTTCAAGAACGGACTTGTCCTGGTCATCGACGGCCAGTTGTGGACGATCACCGAGTTCCAGCACGTCAAGCCCGGCAAGGGGCCGGCTTTCGTGCGCACCAAGCTGAAGAACGTGCTGTCCGGGAAGGTCGTCGACAAGACCTACAACGCCGGCGTCAAGGTCGACACCGCCACCGTCGACCGGCGCGACACCACCTATCTCTACCGCGACGGCTCAGATTTCGTCTTCATGGACAGCGAGGACTACGAGCAGCACCCGCTGCCGGAGTCGCTCGTCGGCGACGCGGCGCGGTTCCTACTCGAAGGCCTGCCGGTGCAGGTGGCCTTCCACAACGGAGCACCGCTGTACATCGAACTTCCGGTCTCCGTTGAGCTCGTCGTCTCTCACACCGAGCCGGGCTTGCAGGGCGACCGCTCCAGCGCGGGCACCAAGCCGGCGACGGTGGAAACGGGAGCGGAGATCCAGGTGCCGCTGTTCATCAACACCGGCGACAAGCTCAAGGTGGACACCCGCGACGGCAGCTACCTGGGTCGGGTCAACACCTGACATGCCGGAGGGGAAAGCGAGTAAGCCGGGCCGCCGGTCCCAGCCGCTGAAGGGCCGGCACAGCGCGCGTAAGCGTGCGGTCGACTTGCTGTTCGAGGCCGAGGCGCGCGGGATGAGCCCGGTCGAACTGGTCGACGTACGCACCGCGCTCGCCGAATCCAACCCAGACGTGGCGCCGCTGCATCCCTACACGGCCGGGGTGGCGCGCGGGGTGGCCGAGCACGCCGCGCACATCGACGAGCTGATCACCTCGCACCTGCAGGCGTGGACGCTGGACCGCCTGCCGGCGGTGGATCGCGCAATCCTGCGGGTTGCGGTGTGGGAACTGCTCTATGCCGAGGACGTGCCGGAACCGGTCGCCGTCGACGAGGCGGTGGAGCTGGCCAAGGAGTTGTCCACCGACGACTCGCCCGGCTTCGTCAACGGGGTGCTGGGCCAGGTCATGCTGGTCACGCCGCAGATCCGCGCGGCGGCCCAAGCCGTGCGCGGAGCGGGTACATGACCCGCCTCGAGCTGCGTGTCGTCATCGCCGTCCTGGCGGCCGTGGCGGTGGTGGTCGGCGCGGTGGTCAGCGCCGCATTCGGGTGGACCATCGTCGCCTCGGTGCTGGCGATATTCGCGCTCGGAGTGGGTGCCCTGGTGTATCACACGATCGAACGCCTGATCCTGGCCCGCCGCATCAGTACCGTACGCACCGCGGCCAAACCGCTGCAGCCGCTGCTGCCGGTGATGGCCGCCATCATGGGCCTCACCCAGGGCGTGGTCCGCTCGCTCGGCGACGTCACCGACCTCCCCGGACGGCGCTGGGAACTTCCGCAACTGCCGATGCTCAAGTGGGTGGAGAACTCGCTCGGCAACCGCGGCAACCAGCAGACCATCGACAGTGAAGACGACGCCGACGGCCGGTCGCTGTAGCAGACCGACAACGCACGAGCGCCGCACTGTCCCAGGTGGGCAATGCCTGCGGCGCAACTAGCGATCACCATGGAGTTGTCAGCAATCAACTCCGAAGGTGGCTAATATGCACACGCTGCGTTCCGAACGTGGACAGCGCATCGTGGCCCGCATCCGGCACCACGCACGCATCGCCGACGGAACCGAGATGTTGACCGCGATCTGGATTGCGATCACCTTGCTGGTCGGCTTGCCGTTGGCCGGCGTCGTGGGCCTCTCGGTCTATGAGTCGCGCACTCGCGTTCTGGGCGAGCAGGCGCAGACCCGGCAGTTGGTGACGGCGGTGGTGGTCAGCGGCTCGCGCCAAGAGATGTCGGACCCCCGGACGGTCGCCGTGCCGGCCCGGTGGTTCGCCGGCGGGATCCAGCACGCAGGTGACGTGACAGCGCCCCGAGGCGTGAAAGCCGGGGATTCCGTGGACATCTGGGCGGACCAGGACGGGAACCACGTCGCGCTGCCGTCCCGGACCCCGCTGGATGAGGCCGCGGCGGCCGCCCTGTCCACCTGGTTGAGTGTCTCCGCGGTGGCCGCGATATTTCTGGCCGGCAATTGGGCGGTCGTGCAGCGACTGCGTGACGGCCGGCGCGAGGGACCGGTGATTGCGAACCGAAGGCTCAGCTATGGAGGTGTCTGATGGCCGGTGTCGAAGATATCGACGGTGGACCCCGCACGGTAATCGTTGTAGGCGCGGGCATCGTCGGATTGTCGACGGCGTGGTTCCTGCAAGAGCGTGGCGTCGATGTCACGGTGGTTGACCGCGGCGGTGTCGGCGCCGGCGCGTCCGCTGGCAACGCCGGGTGGGTGGCACCGGGTCTGGTCCTGCCGCTGAACTCTCCGGCGGTCTTGCGCTACGGGTTGCGGTCCCTGTTCGACGCGAATGCGCCGCTCCACATCCCGATGACCGGAGACCCGCGACTTTGGCTCTTCCTGATGCAATTCGCCGCGAACTGTCGGCGATCGTCGTGGAGTCGGGCGCTACGGGCGAACACAGTCCTCAACGAGGACTGCATCGATGCGTTCGACGTCCTGGTCAACAACGGGGTGGACGTGCCGGTGACAGACGCACCGATCACTGCCTTGTTCGATTCCAGCGCCGGGGCCCGACACCTACTGAAGGAACTCGACGAACTTCAACAGGTTAGCCAGACAACGTTTGTCACCACACTGTCGGGCGACGCCCTGCACGAACAGGTGCCGTTGGCGGCGCCGGCGGCTACGTCCGGGCTCAGCATCAACGGCCAGCGCTTCCTCGATCCCGGCCGGTTCGTGACGGCGCTGGGACGAGCGGTGACCGAACGGGGCGCGCTGTTGCACAGCTTGGAGGTCACCGGAATCGTCCCTTCGGGCAATGGCATTGCGGTGGTGACGAATTACGGCGAGCCGTTGCGGGCAGATGCCGTGGTGATCGCCAGTGGCGCGCAGCTGCCCCAACTGACGGCCCGCTGGTTGCGCGTGCCCGTGCGCGCCGGTCGTGGTTACTCGTTCACCGTGCCCGTGGATCGCCCCATCCCGGGGCCCATCTACCTGCCGGGTGCCCGGGTGGCCTGCACGCCGTACCGAGGCGCGATGCGGGTCTCGGGCACCATGGAGTTCCGCAACCCGCGGGAGCGGGTTTTTCCCGAACGGGTGGCGTCGATCGTGAGCTCGGCAAGTCGGTTGTTGGACGGCATGCGCTGGGACGAACGCAGTGACGTTTGGGTTGGTGCCCGCCCGATCACGCCCGACGGACGTCCGCTGATCGGCGAGGTGGCACCAAAGGTGTTTGTCGCTGGTGGACACGGCATGTGGGGATTGACGCATGGACCGGTGACCGGGCGGTATCTGGCCGAACAGGTCACCACCGGGAAGCAGCCACAGAGCCTGCGCGAGTTCGACCCGCTGCGCTGGGTCGGCCGCTGAAGACCAAACCGCCGAAACGCTCGTGCGTCGAGGGAGGGGGAGACACAATAGCGGCGTGATGGAAAACTGTCGGCAATGATGCCGAACAGAGCGAGCGCCGGATTCGTCGCGGCGTTCGTCGTGGCAGCGCTGGCAGCGCCGGAGCCGACGGCGCACGCCGCCGGCCTCGAGTTCTTCCAGACGCCGTCGGGAAATATCGGTTGCGGCATCGGGCCGATGGAAAGCTCGGCCTTCGCCGGCTGCGAGATCCGTGAGCACTCCTACCCGGTGCCGCCGCGCCCCAACCCCTGCATGGGCGCGTGGGGGAGCAGGATCAGCATGCACCAGGGCGCCCCAGCCCAAATGTCTTGTCATAGTGACACAATCCTCGGCACCGGCTACCCGGTGCTGCAGTACGGTCAGACTCGGTCATTCAACTCGATAACGTGCGAGAGCCAGGAGTCCGGCATCACCTGCACGGATCACAGCACCGGCCACTATTTCCGTCTTTCCCGCGATGCTTACGAACTGCACTGACGCCGAAGGGTGACGACATGACCAGATACAACGCCCGTCCGCGGCGACTTCGCGTCTCGGCGCTGGCCGCGGTGGCCAACCCGTCATACACGCGGATCGACACCTGGAACCTGCTCGACGACGCCTGCCGCCACCTCGCCGAGGTTGACCTGGCCGGCCTGGACAAGACCCACGACATCGCCAAGGTGAAGCGGTTGATGGACCGCATCGCCGCCTACGAGCGGTACTGGCTGTATCCGGGCGCCGACAATCTGGCGACGTTCCGCTCTCATCTGGAGAGCCTGTCCACCGTGCGCCTGGCCGAAGAAGTGTCGCAAGCCGTGCGGCTGCTGTCCGAATACGGCGACCGCACAGCACTATTCGACCTTTCGGCGCCATTGGCCGACCAGGAGCTGGTGGCCCAGGCCAAGCAGCAGCAGTTCTACACCGTGCTGCTGGCCGACGATTCGCCGTGCACCGCTCCGGACTGCCTGGTCGATGCGCTGCGCCAACTGCGCAACGCGGCCGAGGACATCCAGTTCGAGATCCTGGTGGCGCCGAGTGTCGAGGACGCGATCACCGCTGTGGCGCTCAACGGCGAGATCC
Organism: Mycobacterium asiaticum; assembly: GCF_001673635.1. Taxonomy (GTDB): domain Bacteria; phylum Actinomycetota; class Actinomycetes; order Mycobacteriales; family Mycobacteriaceae; genus Mycobacterium; species Mycobacterium asiaticum_C. The sequence continues at coordinate 32,724 of NZ_LZMH01000079.1, read as the reverse complement.
AGGCCGCGATCATCCGCCACGATCTGCCGTTGCGCTCGCGCGACCGGGTGCCGCTGATGAACACGTTGCTCGGCGCCAACGACGACATACCGGTGTCCGACCGCACGCACGACTGGGTCGAATGCGGCGAGTGGATCCGTGAACTGCGGCCGCACATCGACCTGTACCTGCTCACCGACGAGTCGATCGCCGCAGGCGGCGACGACGAGCCCGACGTCTACGACCGCACCTTCTATCGGCTCAACGATGTGACCGACCTGCACAGCACCGTGATCGCCGGGCTGCGAAACCGGTTCTCCACACCGTTTTTCGACGCCCTGCGCGCCTATGCCGCGGCACCGGTCGGCCAGTTCCACGCGCTACCGGTCGCCCGTGGTGCCAGCGTCTTCAACTCGAAGTCGTTGCAAGACATGGGCGAATTCTACGGCCGCAACATCTTCATGGCTGAAACTTCCACCACCTCAGGCGGTTTGGATTCGCTGCTCGACCCGCACGGCAACATCAAGAAGGCGATGGACAAGGCCGCGGTGACGTGGAATGCCAACCACACCTACTTCGTCACCAACGGAACCTCCACCGCGAACAAGATTGTGGTGCAGTCGTTGACGCGGCCCGGCGACATCGTGCTGATCGACCGCAACTGCCACAAGTCGCACCACTACGGGCTGGTATTGGCGGGCGCCTACCCGCGCTACCTGGAGTCCTATGCGCTGCCGCAGTTCGCGATCTACGGGGCGGTCCCGCTGAGCACCATCAAGAAGGCGCTGCTGGACCTGGAAGCGGCCGGGCAGCTGGACAAGGTCCGCATGCTGCTGCTGACCAATTGCATCTTCGACGGCGTCGTCTACAACCCGCGGCAGGTGATGGAAGAGGTGCTGGCGATCAAGCCGGACATCTGCTTCCTGTGGGACGAGGCCTGGTTCGCGTTCGCCACCGCGGTGCCGTGGGCCCGCCAGCGCACGGCCATGGTGTCGGCCGAGAAGCTCGAACAGATGCTGGACTCCCCGCAGTACGCCCAGGAGTACCGGCTGTGGGCCGCGTCGATGGAGGGCATTCCGCGTTCGGAGTGGGTCAACCACCGACTGCTGCCCGACCCCGACAAGGCACGGGTACGGGTGTATGCGACGCATTCGACGCACAAGTCACTCTCGGCCTTCCGGCAGGCGTCGATGATCCACGTGCGCGACCAGGACTTCAACGCCCGCGCCCGCGACGCCTTCGGCGAGGCGTTTTTGACCCATACATCAACCTCGCCGAACCAGCAGCTGCTGGCGTCTCTGGACCTGGCCCGGCGCCAGGTCGACATCGAGGGTTTCCAGCTGGTCCGGCAGGTCTACGACATGGCGCTGGTGTTCCGGCACCGGGTCCGCAAGGACCGGCTGATCAGCAAGTGGTTCCGCATTCTCGACGAGTCCGACCTGGTACCCGAGGAATACCGGGCGTCGCACGTCAGCTCGTATCGCGAAGTGCGCCAGGGCGCCCTCGACGAGTGGAACGAAGCCTGGCGATCCGACCAGTTCGTGCTGGACCCCACCAGGGTCACCCTGTTCCTGGGCAAGACCGGCATGAACGGCTACGACTTCCGCGAGAAGATCCTGATGGACCGGTTCGGTATCCAGATCAACAAGACCTCGATCAACAGCGTCCTGCTGATCTTCACCATCGGCGTGACCTGGTCGAGCGTGCACCATCTGCTCGACGTGCTGCGCCGGGTGGCCACCGACTTCGACCGGACCAAGGAGGCCGCGAGCGCGGCCGACTGGGCGCTGCACGAGCGCCGCGTCGAGGAGATCACCGAAGATCTGCCGCACCTGCCGGACTTCAGCGAGTTCGACGTCGCGTTCCGTCCCGCCGAGGGCAGTGTGTACGGCGACACCCGGTCGGCGTTCTATGCCGGGTATGAGGAATCGGACCGCGAGTACGTGCTGATCGGCACCGCCGGTCGCCGCATCGCCGAGGGAAAGACGTTGGTGTCCACCACGTTTGTGGTTCCTTATCCGCCGGGATTCCCCGTGTTGGTGCCGGGCCAGGTGGTGTCCAAAGAGATCGTCTACTTCCTGGCCCAGCTCGACGTCAAGGAGATCCACGGATACAACCACGAGCTGGGCCTGTCGGTGTTCACCGAGGAGGCGCTGGCGCGGATGGAGGCGCAGCGCAAGGCGGTGACACGGGCAAAGGTATCGGGCAACGGATCGGAGCCCTCGCGGGCGCCCGAGGCGCCGATGGTGGCGAACGAGCACACCGTCCGGGTGAACTGAGATCGAGCTGGCTGTCACCCGCATTAGTTTCAGCGCGATCAGAACTGCGGGTGTGGGTCCGGGGTGGCGCAATAGCGCTTCGGGAGCCGGACATCGCAGGTGACGCACTACGGTGCCCGGCGCAATGGTCCGGACCCTCAGTCGCGCCGCTATCGGTCCCGACATTGCGCCGTTGACCTGCATTAGCGTGGCGGCGTGGCAGATCCAGTGCCGATCCAGGGCGCCCGGGCAGACCGGGCCCGCCGGGTTGCCGACGTGCTGCGTCAGCAGATTCACGCCGGCGCCTACCCCGACGGGCTACCCACCGAAAGCGAGTTGGCCGCCGAGTTCTCGGCGTCCCGCAACACCGTTCGTGAAGCGCTCGGCGTCCTGAAGCATGAGGGCCTGATCGACCGCGGACCGAAGATCGGAACGCACGTCGCGCAGCGCAAGTACACGCACGGCCTGGACACGCTGCTCGGGCTGAAGGAGACCTTCAACGGCCGGGGCGAGGTCCGCAACCAGGTGCGAGCCGCGATGCTGGTCGCGGCCCCTCCGTCGGTGGCACACCGACTGCGGCTGGGCCCCGGTGAGCATGCCGTCTTCATCGAGCGACTGCGGTACCTGGGTGACTTGCCGCTCAGCCTCGACCTGACCTACCTGGCCCCGGACATCGGCACGCAGATCCTGGGACATCCGCTGGAAGACAACGATCTGTTCGCATTGATCGAGCAGGTGAGCGGGCGACCGCTCGGGTCAGCGGCACTGGCGCTGGAAGCCATTCCCGCCGACGCCCATTCGGCGGTGGCGCTGCAAGTGCCCAATGGCGCGCCGCTGCTGATGCTGGAGCGCCTCACCAGCCTGGACGACGGCCGCCCCGTCGACCTGGAGTACATCAGGATGCGGGGGGACCGAATCACCATGCGCGGCAACCTGATTAGGAGCAAGCCTTGACGCTGATCGACAACACCCGAGCCGACGTGCCGGTCACCATCGACGAATCGCTGTGCATCGACGGCTGCACCCTGTGCGTGGAGGTGTGCCCGCTGGATGCGCTGGCGATCAATCCCGACACCGGCAAGGCGTTCATGCATGTCGACGAATGCTGGTACTGCGGGCCGTGCGCGGCGCGCTGCCCAACCGGGGCGGTCACGGTGAACATGCCCTATCTGCTGCGCTGAACCACGTTCTGGATCAGGGACATTCATGAAGAGGAATGCGCTCCGCCTGCTGTCCGTCGCGGTGACGCTCACCCTATCGCTGTCCGGTTGCTCGCTGGAATCGCTGGCCGAGTCCGACGGAGTCGTCAACGTCGTCGTCGGCTACCAGTCCAAGACCATCAACACCGTGACGGCCGGTACACTGCTGCGCGCTCAGGGTTACCTCGAGCACCGGCTCGCCGATGTCACCCACCGCACCGGCACCAGATACGCCGTGCGGTGGCAGGACTACGACACGGGTGCGCCGATCACCGCGCAGATGCTCGCCGAGAAGATCGACATCGGTTCGATGGGGGATTACCCCCTGCTGATCAACGGCTCGAAAACCCGGGTTAATCCATTGGCCCGCACCGAAATGGTGTCGGTCACCGGTTACCACCCCAAGGGTGCCCTGAACATGGTTGTGGTGGCGCCGGGTTCGTCGGCGACGACGCTGGCCGACCTCAAGGACGCCAGAGTCTCGGCGAGTGTGGGTTCGGCAGGTCACGGCACCCTGGTCCGGGCGCTGGACCGAGCCGGGATTCACGGTGCCGAAGTGCTCAACCAGCAGCCACAGGTCGGCGCTTCTGCTCTGGAATCAGGCCAGGTGCAGGCGCTTTCGCAATTTGTCGCCTGGCCTGGGCTGTTGGTGTACCAGGGCAAGGGCCGGTTGCTCTACGACGGTGCGGAGCTGAACGTGCCCACCCTGCACGGTGTCGTGGTGCGTCGCTCCTACGCGGCCGCGCATCCCGAGGTGCTGGCGGCGTTCCTGCAGGCACAACTGGACGCCACCGACTTTTTGAACACCAAGCCGTTGCAGGCGGCCCGCATCGTCGCCGACGCCAGCGGTCTGCCGCAAGAGGTGGTATACCTCTACAACGGTCCCGGCGGCACCTCGTTCGACAGCACGCTCAAGACATCCCAGATTGAAGCGCTCAAAGGCGATGTGCCATACCTGAAGTCGATCGGCGATTTCGCCGATCTCGACGTCGACGGATTCGTACAGGACGGGCCGCTGCGCGCGGTGTTCGGTGCTCGCGGGCTGGACTACGACGCCGGCCGCGCCCGTACCGACAATCCGTCGGCGCTCAGTGGCGACCCGGCCCTGGCCAGCGAATTGTGGCTGGACGGCTCCGATTCGACCCAGACGTTCGCCGACCCGACGGCCCTGCTCCACGCGATCAAAGCGGCGCGAGCGCGCGGCGCAAGAATCCGGGCCGTTTATGTGCCCGACACCGAACTGGGCACCCGATGGTTCGCCGATAAGGCGGTGTGGGTGCGCGACGGCGCCGATTACCGCCCGTTCGGCACCGTGGCCGGGGCACGTCGCTACCTGTCCGCGCATCCGGGTGCGGTGACCGTGGAATACGAGCAGGCAGTGGGGAGTTCGTTATGACCGCCGAACTGGCCGACCGAATTGCGGGCCCCGCCAGACCCGTCGCCGCGCCGCGAAGGTCCGCCTCACCGTGGCGGTCGCGGCTGCTGCGGCTGACGTCGGTGGCTCTCGCGCTCGGGCTCTGGCAGCTCCTCACCGCCGAAAAGATGCGGTTCTGGCTGCGATTCGACACGCTGCCCACCGTCACGGAGATCGCGACCGCGCTCACCCGGCGACTCGGTGCCTTCGAATACTGGCTGGACCTCGCCCAGTCGCTGCTGCGCATCCTCACCGGTTTCGGTCTGGCTGCGGCGGCTGGTGTCGCGACCGGTGTGCTGTTGGGGCGCTCCCGGTTGTTCGCCGACCTTTTCGGCCCGCTGACCGAGCTGGCCCGGCCGATTCCCGCGATCGCAGTGGTGCCGGTGGCGATTCTGTTGTTCCCGACCGACGAGGCGGGGATCGTGTTCATCACGTTCCTGGCGGCCTACTTCCCGATCATGGTCAGCACCCGGCACGCCGTGCGTGCCCTGCCGACCCTGTGGGAGGACAGTGTGCGCACTCTCGGGGGCGGGCGCTGGGACGTGCTGAGGCAGGTCGTCCTGCCCGGCATCCTGCCGGGAGTGTTCGGCGGACTGTCGGTCGGTATGGGGGTGGCGTGGATCTGCGTGATATCCGCCGAAATGATCTCGGGACGGCTGGGTGTCGGCTACCGCACGTGGCAGAACTACACGGTGCTGGCCTACCCGCAGGTTTTCGTCGGCATCATCACAATCGGCGTCCTGGGTTTCGCGACATCGGCGTCGATCGAACTTGTCGGGCGGCGGGCCACCCGGTGGCTGCCGAGGGGAGAGGAAGCGAAGCGATGAGAGGCATGAGTCTGGAACTGGATCGAGTACGCCTGTCGTACAACGGGATCCCAGTCATCGACGAGATGAGTCTGGCGGCGCGGCCCGGGGAGATCCTGGTGCTCACCGGCCCCTCGGGGTGTGGCAAGTCGACGGTGCTGCGGGCCCTGGCGGGTCTGAAGCGACCCGACGGCGGACGGGTGCTGGCCGACGGCGAAGAGGTGGTCAGCACATCGGGCGACCGCGGCATGGTGTTCCAGGACAACGCTTTACTGCCCTGGCGCACGGTACGGTCGAACATCGAACTTGCGTTGCGGTTGCGCGGGGTGCCGCGCACCACCCGCAGCGCCCAGGCCGAACGCTGGATCACCGAGGTCGGTCTCACCGGTTTCGGGCACTACCTGCCCAAGAGCCTGTCCGGTGGAATGCGTCAACGTGTTCAGCTGGCCCGTGGTCTGGCAGGTGCGCCGCGCGCGGTGCTGATGGACGAGCCGTTCGGCGCGCTGGACACTCAAACGCGTTCAGCCATGCAACGTTTGCTCGTCGATACCTGGCGAGCGCATCCCACCACCATCGTCTTTGTCACCCATGACGTCGACGAGGCCTTGGCCCTCGGTGACCGCATCGCCGTGCTGGGCCAAGCCGGCCGTCCGCTGCGTGCGGTGCTCGGCGTGCCGGATCCGCGCAGCACCGCTGCACGGGCCGAACTGCGCGCCGAAGTCATTGCCGCGCTGAACCATTCGGTGGCGGCATGATGCAGATACCCGCGGACGAGCCGCAGCTCCGGCTGGACTGCGACGTACTGGTCATCGGCGGTGGTACCGCCGGCACCATGGCGGCCCTCACCGCGGCTGACCACGGTGCGCAGGTGCTGCTGCTGGAGAAGGCGCATGTGCGCCACTCGGGCGCCCTGGCAATGGGCATGGACGGCGTGAACAACGCCGTCATCCCCGGCAAGGCCGAACCGGAAGACTACGTCGCCGAGATCACCCGGGCCAACGACGGAATCGTCAACCAGCGCACCGTGTATCAGACCGCCACCCGCGGGTTCGCTATGGTGCAGCGGCTGGAGCGCTATGGGGTGAAGTTCGAGAAGGACGAGCACGGCGAGTACGCGGTGCGCCGGGTACACCGCTCCGGCTCGTATGTGCTCCCGATGCCCGAGGGCAAGGACGTCAAGAAGGCGCTTTACCGGGTGTTGCGGCAACGCTCGATGCGGGAAAAGATCCGGATCGAGAACCGGCTGATGCCGGTGCGGGTGCTGACCGCCGATGGCCGGGCCGTCGGCGCCGCCGCGCTGCACACGCGCACCGGGGAGTTCGTCGCGATCGGCGCCAAAGCGGTGATCCTGGCGACCGGCGCGTGCGGACGGCTCGGCCTCCCCGCCTCCGGATATCTGTATGGCACCTACGAGAACCCGACCAATGCCGGTGATGGCTATTCGATGGCCTATCACGCCGGCGCCGAACTGTCCGGGATCGAGTGCTTCCAAGTCAATCCATTGATCAAGGACTACAACGGGCCGGCGTGCGCGTACGTCGCCAATCCGTTCGGCGGCTACCAGGTCAACGCGCACGGCGAGCGGTTCGTCGACTCCGACTACTGGTCGGGTCAGATGATGGCCGAGGTCAAGAGCGAGATCGATTCGGCTCGCGGACCGATCTACCTGAAGGTGTCGCATCTGCCCGACGAGACGCTTACGGCGCTGGAAAACATCCTGCACACCACCGAGCGGCCCACCCGGGGCACCTTCCACGCCAACCGGGGTCACGACTACCGCACTCACGACGTGGAGATGCACATCTCCGAAATCGGCCTGTGCAGTGGGCATTCCGCGTCCGGCGTGTGGGTCGACGAGCACGCCCGAACCACGGTTCCGGGTCTGTACGCCGCTGGGGACCTGGCCTGCGTCCCACACAACTACATGATCGGGGCCTTCGTCTTCGGCGACCTCGCGGGCGAACACGCCGCCTCGACGATCGCCGAAACCACTGCGCCACAACAACTGCCGCAGGACCAGCTGCGTGCGGCGCACGAGCTGATCTACCGCCCCTTGCGGCACCCGGACGGGCCGCCGCAGCCGCAGGTCGAATACAAGCTTCGGCGCTTCGTCAACGATTATGTGGCGCCACCCAAGACCGCGGCCAAGCTGTCGATCGCGATCCGCACCTTCGATCGGATGCGCGACGAGATCGCTGAAATGGGGGCACGCACCCCACACGAGCTGATGCGCGCGGTCGAGGTGTCCTTCATCCGGGACTGCGCGGAGATGGCCGCTCGGTCCTCGCTCACCCGGACCGAGTCACGGTGGGGGCTCTACCACGACCGCGCCGATCTGCCCGTGCGGGACGACAGCGAATGGGGCTATCACCTCAACCTGCGCAAGCACCCCGGTGACGGTCGGATGGTGTTCTTGAAGCGTCCGGTGGCCCCCTATTTGGTCTCGGTCCCGGAGTTCGATGCGCTGCCGCCGACGGATGGGCGCGTGGTCGAGGTGGAGCAGCCGCCGCTTATGGGCGGCCAAGCCCCGACCACCACCCGAACCCGTATCGCGACGACGGTGCACGCCCCGTCGCCGCGCATCGCCGAGGTCCTGGCTCTCGACGAGCCGACCACCGCGGACTTGCGGCCCTACCTGAGCGATCCCGACGCCGGAGTCCGCCGCACCGCGGTGGCAACCGTCACCGAGCACACACCGGACGGCTACGCGCCGGCCCTGTTCGCCGCGCTCGACGACGCCGATGTCACGGTGCGCCGGACCGCCGCCGACGGGATCCGGGAATTGGTGGAAGTGCTGCCGGATGCCGCCGAGGCCCGCCCGCATCTGGACTCACCGGATGCGGTGGTGCGCGCCGCGGCAATCTATGTGCTCGCGGCGCGGCGCGCCGGTTCGGCGCCGGAGTACCGGCGCGGGCTCGACGACGATATTCACCATGTGCGGATCGAGGCCGTGCGCGCGTTGGTCTCCGTCGACGACGTGGCCGGCGTCGTCGCTGCCGCGGCTGACGAGAACCGGGAAGTCCGGATCGCCGCGGCCGGGGGATTGGCCGCTATGCAGCCATCGGCGCGCAGCCGGGATGCCATCGGCGTCTTGATTGACGACCCGGACCCGCTGGTGCGCGCCGCCGCGCTCGCGGCGATGTCTGAATTGGGTTGCGATGAGATTCATTTCGATGCGGTGAAACAGGCGCTGCGGGCAACGGCCTGGCAGGTGCGGGTGGGGGCGGCGCGGGCGCTTGCCGGTGCGGCGAGCGACCTCGCCGTGCCGCAGCTGGCTGATGCCGTCGCGGACACGCATCTGGACGTGCGGAAGGCGGCGGTGCTGAGTCTGACCAGGTGGGCCGGCGAGTCCGCCGCCCGCGACGCACTCGCTATCGCACTCAAGGACAACGACGCCGACGTGCGGGCCTACGCTCGTCGCGCGCTCGATGGCGTGAGCGCGTAGTCAAATCCTGCCGCCCAGCGTGGGGGCTGTGGCGGCGCTGTGACCATTTCTCCTGCGTAGACCCACGTTCGGCGCCCGCCCGAACATGCACTAGTCATGGCATAGCGATCGTTATATAGTGATCGTTATTCTAAGGTCCGACTAGGAAGGGACACACGTATGGCAGACGAGCAGGCGGTATTGGCGGGGATCTTCGCGGAGATCGGCAGGCGGTCGTCGAACCCCAATTTCGAGCTGGAGACGATCCGGGACGTCGCCGAGAACATCCATGTGGTGACGAAGGAACCCGAGGGTGTCACCTACGCCGAGGTCGACGCCGGCGGAGTCGAAGCGCTGTGGTGTATCCCCATCGACAGCGACCCGGAATCGGTCCTCCTACACAGCCACATGGGCGGCAGTGTGCTGATGTCCATGCACTCCGACCGAAAAGCGGCCGCGCACATCGCGAAAGCAACGGGTACGCGTTCACTGGTAGTGAACTTCCGGCGCTCCCCGGAACACAAGTACCCGGCGCAGGTGGAAGACGTGGAAAGCGCTTACCGCTGGTTGCTTGCACAGGGTTATCAGCCCAGCAAGATCGGCAGCGTGGGCCACTCGATCGGCGGCTACCTCGCCGTCGAACTCGCCCTGCGGCTGCGGGATCGGGGCGAGGCGCTGCCCGGCGCGGTGCTGTCCATCTCGCCCTGGACCGACACCACGATGTCCGGCGAATCCGTCGAAACCAACGCGGGGCGGGACAAGCTGCTCACCCGCGGATTGATGGAGCTGTTCCGGTCGTCCTGGCTGGACGGCACCGGCGTGGAATACACCGACCCGCGTGTGCATCTGCTTGGCGCCGACCTGTCCGGCTTGCCGCCCACTTTGGTGTACTACGGCGAGTACGAACTGCTCGCCTCGGATGCTGTCGCCTTCGCGCAAAAGGCAAGGGAAGCGGGCAGTGACGTCGTTCTGCGGCAACTCGACGAGGGACAGCACTCCTTCATCATGGGAGCGGGCCGCATCGACGCAGTCGACCGCGCGATCGCCGAGATGGGCAGCTGGCTGCGCTGGACCCTCGGACTTCAGGCGAAGGTTGCCTAGCGTAATGCAACCTTTCGAACTGACCCTGGCCAACGTGGCTCCAGCGGCGGATCGGCGGCGGCGGTGGCGGTCGGCGCGCGCCGGGCACTGCCGGCCGGCTTCTCCGTCTCGGCCACGGATTACCTAGACGCACAACAGAAGCGGGAACGATTTCGCCAACAGTGGCGGAAGATCTTCGACGATATCGATGTCCTGCTAACACCGACGGTGCCGGTTGCCGCAATGGACGCAGCCAAGCCGCAGGTGCGGTGGCCCGACGGGGTTACCGAAGATCCGGTGGATGCCTATATCCGGTTCTGGGCGCCAGCGAATTTGGCTGGGCTACCGGCTCTTTCGGTGCCGTGCGGCTTTACCAGTGCCGGTCTGCCGGTCGGTCTGCAGATCATCGGTCGGGCATTTGACGAGCCGACGGTATTGCGCATAGGGCATGCGTATCAGTCCGCGCAAGCCGGGGCGACGTTGGCCAACGCCGCCTGATTCGCTGGTGACCGGTTCGGCGAAACGCCCCACACACCGCCACAGCGGTGCGACCATTGTCCGCATCACTTTGGAGGTTGGTGATGAAGGGCGAATGGCTGTATCTGGTCGCCGGCGGAGCGATGGTGTTGTCCGGTGCTTGGCGACTGGTGAAGATCTTCGTCAAGCTCCAGGTCAGCCGCGGCAACCGCGCCTGGCCGACCGTACCCGGGCAGATCACCCAATCCGAGACGGTTGACACCGGAGAGGAGGAGGAGTTCCGGGTCGAATATCGCTACGAGGTGAACGGGGTCCGGCAATACGGCGACGTTCTGCAAGTCGGCCATTCGTCCGCCTCGCGTGCCAAAAACAGGGCTCTGCTGCAACGGTATCCAGCCGGAGCCGATGTGGAGGTCCACTACGATCCGGCCGATCCCTCGACCGCGGTCCTGATCCCGGGCGGCGGACGAAACATGTTGGCGCCCATCGCGGCCATGCTGGTACTCATCGGCGGTGGGATGTGGATCTCCTATGCCGCAGTTGAACGACACTTGGCAGCCGAAGCGGACCGGGCCGAGGCGGAGGCGGAGCTACCGCGCGTGCCGTTCTACGAGCTCAACGCCCCAGGCGGCGTCGCGATCGATGCCGACGGATACGTCTACGTCTGTGACGGGCCGGCCAAGTCACCGTCGAGGGCCCCGGGGTTCCCGATCGGTCCGCCGGGCATCCCCGGATTTTCGACCACCACCCCTGCGGTGCCGGGTTTTCCTGGGCCCCCCGCGTTTGATGCACCGGCCGGACGGTTGTTGCGATTGGACCCGGGTTTGCTCAGTGCCACCAACCAATTGCCCCGCGTGCTGGGCAACCCCGACGGCATAGCCCTCAATAGTGCGGGTGATTTCTATATCACCGACCGGGGGATGCTCTGGGTCTATACGGCGGAACATGATGCGGACCGGGGTCATACGAAGTTCACCGGTGCCACGCCCCTTCGCAGTGTGTCCTCGGGAAGTGTCGCGGTCGATGCTGCCGGGAACGCGTACGTCACCGAACAATCTTCCGGGCGGGTGTTGAAGATGGCGGCAGAAACTAAAACGGCGACTGAGGTTTTCAAGGTTCCCGACAACGGGTCGGCCGCCGACGTCGCGGTGGACCGGGCCGGCGCCGTCTATGTCACCGATGCCCGCGGTAACAGGGTGTTCAAGATCGCGGTCGACGGGACGCCCACCCCGTTGCCGTTCCCGGAGCTCTCCCAACCGCAGGGAGTTGCAGTCGACAGCGCCGGCAACGTCTATGTCGTCGACGGCGGCCACCGCCGGGTGATGAAGTTGACCGCGAACGCACCGACCGCGACAGACCTACTACTCGAGAGTCTCGTGGATCCCTACGACATTGCGGTCGACAACGCGGGCAACCTCTTCGTCACCGACCGCGGTGGCCACCGCATACTGAAATTCCCGCCCGCTCAATAATCGGGCAGGTCCACGGCCGCTGCGGTGGTGAACCATTTCCGCTCCGCGATCGGCCGAAATGGCCAGCGCTGCATGCACTTCATCACCATCGCCGTCACTCGGATGTCCGACGCCGACTTCGGTAGGTATCCGTCGATTCCGTTGGGCAGCTTCTGGCACCGGTCGACATACGGCCGCATCACCTTCTGGTAGCGCTGCAGCGCGGCGGACAACGGTTGTGCGCCGAGTTCGCCGGCCAACACGTACGCCCCGACCAGCGCCAGGCTGGTGCCCATCCCGCTGAGCGGCGACGCGCAGTAGCCGGCATCACCGACCAGCGCGACCCGTCCGGCCGCCCAATCCTTCATATGCACCTGGGTGAACGCGTCGAAGTAAAAATCCCCGGCGTGTCGTGCCGCGTCGATCAACGCATCGGTATGCCAGCCGGCGCCGGCGAAACGGGTGGCAAGCAGATCGCGCTGGGCGTTGAGGTCAGCACGGTCGTAACTGATCGGTTCCGACCGGAAAGCCAGGCCCGCTTTGCATTTCGTGGGGTCGTGCGACGGCCGCATCGACACGTTCAGCCCCGGCGCCTGGTACATCAGGTACCACCCGTCGAGCCCGACGTTGTCGGGTGCGGTAAACCAGGCGTTGTAACCCCCGAGGGGCCGGACGAATTCTTCCTCCGGCCCGAAGGCGAGTCGCCGCACGGCCGAATGGGGACCGTCCGCCCCGACCACCAGATCGGCTTGAACGGTCGTGCCATCCGACAACGTTGCAGATACGGCGTTCTCGGTTTCATCGAGCTCGATGATCCGCGTGTTGAAGCGGTATTCGGTGTCGCCGGCCGTCGCCTGATAGAGCACATCGGTCAGATCGCCGCGCAGGATCTCCAGCGCACTCACCATCCCGTTGCCGTGAAACGCCTCGACCGGCATCTCGGCGCGTCGCCGGCCATCGGACTTCACCCAGGCGATGCCGCGCTGATCCAGGCTGCGGGCACGCATCTGATCGAGCAACCCCATCCGCTCGACGACCTGCCGGCCGGCGCCACGCAGGTCGACGGTCTGACCACCGGGCCGGATGCCCTCGGCGATCTCGACGACGATGGTGCGGAATCCGCTGCGGTTGAGCCAGAACGCCAAAGACGGACCGGCGATCCCCGCGCCGCTGATCAATACGGTGGATTCGGTCATGCTTGCAGCCCCAGCGCTCGGTAGGTGTGCCGCACAAACCTCGGTTGTGCCGTCCGAAGCTTGGCCAGCGCCGGATTGCCGGCGACGGCCTCGGCGGCGTTGACCGTCAGGTCGGGACAGTACTGAATCAGATACAGCAGGATCAGGTCGGCACTCGGGTCGGCCTGCCACCACGTCCCGTAGGCGCCGGGCCACGTGAACGTCCCGACGCCCCCCGGGCCGAACAACGGCGTGGCCTTGGCCGGGTCAGTGACCACGGACAGATTCAGCCCGAAGCCCCGTCCCACCCAGTACGGGGACCCCAGAAAGTTGTGCCGCTTCTGTTCATCGGTCAGCCGGTCGGTGCGCATCAGGCGCACCGACTCCGCCGAAAGCACCCGCACGCCGTCGATCACCCCGTCCGCCAGCAGCATCCGGGCGAACCTCAGGTAATCGTCCGCGGTCGACCACAGCCCACCGCCGGCATTGCAGAACTGCGGCGGCTTGACTTGCGGGGGCCCCATCACATCGTGGCGTAACTTGTCGTGCTCGTCGTGCCGGTACATCGTGGCCGCGCGACCACGTGCCTCGGGCGTGACGAAAAAACCGGTGTCGGGCATGCCCGCTGGGCCTAGGACGTGCTCGTCGAATATCTCGTAGAGCGGCTTGTCCTCGATTCGCGAGAGAATCACGCCTAGCAGGTCGATGGAGTGGCTGTACGTCACCCTTTCGCCGGGCTGATGCACCAGGGGCAAGGCGGCAAGTTCGGCCACCCAGGCATCAGACCCCTGGTTGAAGGGCAGTCGCAGATATGCCTGTGAGATTGGCCCGGACACGGAGAAGCCGTACGCGAGGCCGCTGGTATGCGTGAGCAGATCCTCGATCAGGATGGGACGCCGGACCGAATGAGTCCGGTCCAGCGGGCCGAGCGGGTCGTCGAGCACTCGCACGTCGGCCAGTTCGGGAACCCACCGCACGACCGGGTCGCGCAAAGTCACTTTTCCTTGGTCGACGAGGCTCATGACCGCGGCCACCGTGACCGGTTTGGTCATCGAAGCGATGCGGAACAAGGTGTCGCGCCGCATCGGCAGTCCCGCCTCGACGTCGCGATACCCGATCTCGTTGACCTGCAGCAGCTCTCCGCGGTGCCATACCACGGTGACCGCCCCCGCGAGCAGACCCGCCTCACACACCTCGCGGATGGTCGTCTGATTGCCGTCGAGATTCACCCGCCTCAGGTTAGCCGCTGCCCGTCCGAAACCAGCGAAACGGGCGCTCCGCAAAGATTCTGCAGGTGCTCGGAACCCGGTCCGGGCCAGCGACAGTTACTTTGCCGTATCGGTTTCCAGGTCTCGTGTCGCATGCTAAATTCGCGCTCTCTGGCAAATGCGAACTGGGGAACGGGCTGTGAGGGCGGCGACGTGTGATCGAAGATGTCGTTGCTGGTGAACCCAGGGTGCGGGGATGCAGTCACCGAGACCCGCCACCATGGACCGGAGCCTGATGTGCGGGCTCCGGCCATACCGTACGACGAGGGTAGCGCTCCGCTGCTCACTTTCACCGGTCGGACAACTCAGCAAAGGCTGGCCATGAATGGCTTGATCTCACAAGCGCAAATTTCGCATCGACCCTTCTCCCGTCGGCCCTTCACCCGGGTGCCTGCCGTGCTCCTGTTCGCGACAGCACTTGTCGCGACGGTCATCACGGGATGCGGGGGAAAATCCTCCACTGGTAGCTCTTCCACCTCGGGCGCGGCCGGTTCCTCCGCCGCCTCGGCCACATCGGGTGCGGCATCCGGAACATCCGGTACCCCGTCACCAGAAGCGCAGCAGCTCTTGAAGGACGCCTCCAAGGCGACCACCGGTCTGCACTCCCTGCACGTCAATCTGCAGACCACCAACATCACCACGCTTCCGATGGAGATGGTCAACGCCGACATCACCAACCAGCCCCAGGGCAACGGGCAGGCCGTCGGCGACGCGATGATCCGCTTGCAGCCGAAAACACCCGCGGTCCCGAAGCAGTTCCTGGTCTCCAACAAGACCATGTACACCAAGGACGAGACCGGCAAGTACACCTCGGTCGGTCCGGCCGAGAAGATCTATGACCCAGGTGTCGTCCTGGACAAGGACAAAGGCATCGGTGCGGTGATCGGCAAGGTCAACGGCGCGCAGTCGGCCGGGACGGAAACCATCGACGGTGTGGTCACCCTGAAGGTGACCGGCACCGTCGATCCGGCCATCGTCGACCCGCTGGTCCCGCAGATCGGCAGGGACGCCAAAGGCCCGCTGCCGGTAACGCTTTACATCGTCGACGTGAAAGCCCCGAACGCGCCCGGCACGCCGCCGAGCCCGTATCTGGTGCGGATGGTGCTCGACAAGGACCAGGGCCACGTCACCATCACCCTGTCCAGTTGGGGAGCGCCGGTTACGATTCCGAACCCGGCGGGTTAAACCACGACAGGGCAGTCCGGATGGGAACCGGCGCGTCACGAGGCTGGTTCCCATCCGTTTGACCGCATGGCGGGGCACCCGTGACGAACTCGGTGCTGCCGCAACCAGAATTCTTTGAGGATCCTCCAAGGCCGCGCAAACACTCTTGGGCCAGCTTGCCGGAACCACTGGCCGGCAGTTGAACTCACCCATCAGACACCGGAGGAACACGAATGACCAACGACCTTCCCGAGGTCCAGGAGCGCGGGCCCGCGCCACGCCCTGGGCCGCCGCCGGGCGGGCCGCCACTGCTGCCGGACGTGTGGGTATACAACGGGCGGGCATACGACCTGAGCGATTGGATCGCCAAGCATCCCGGCGGCGCCTTCTTCATCGGCCGGACCAAGAACCGGGACATCACCGCGATTATCGCTTCCTACCACCGGGATCCGGCCGTGGTCGAGCGCATTCTGGAGCGGCGTTACTCGTTGGGCCGCGATGCCACACCACGCGACATCCACCCCAAACACAATGCGCCCCCATTCCTGTTCAAGGACGACTTCAACAGTTGGCGTGACACTCCGAAGTATCGATTCGACGATCACAAGGACCTGATGCACCGGGTCAAGGCGCGGCTCACCGAGCCGGCATTGGCCGCCCGGATCAAGCGGATGGACCGGCTTTTCAACGTCGTCGTCGTGCTCCTGGCGATCGCCTACTTCGGGGTGCAGGGGCTGCGACTGGCGGAACCGCGGTATATGCCGTTGTGGGCCTTCGTGATTGCCATGGTGGTGCTGCGCAGCTCGCTGGTCGGGTATGGCCACTACGCACTACACCGGGCACAACGAGGCTGGAACAGGTTCTTCGCCAACGCTTTCGACCTGAACTACATAGCGCTGTCACTGGTCGTCGCCGACGGACACACCCTGCTGCATCACCCGTACACCCAGAGTGACGTCGACATCAAGAAGAACGTCTTCACCATGATGATGCGGTTACCCCGGTTGTATCGGGTTCCGGTGCACACTTTGCACAAGTTCGGCCACACCGTCACCGGTATGGCCGTGCGGCTGGCCGATGTGTGGAACATGACGCGCAAGGTGGGTGTGAAAGAGGGTTACGGCAGCTGGCGTAACGCGTTGCCCCACTTCCTCGGGTCTTCGGCGGTCCGTTTGCTCCTGATCGCCGAGCTGATTGTCTTCCTGGCTGCCGGTGACTTCTGGGCCTGGGCACTGCAATTCGCTGCGACGTTGTGGCTGAGCACCTTCATGGTGGTGGCCAGCCACGAATTCGAGGATGAGCTGCAGGGGTGCCCGGCGGCGGGCGAGGACTGGGGTGTCGACCAGGTCGAGCACGCCAACGACCTGAAAGTGGTGGGCAACCGCTACCTCGACTGCTTCCTGTCGGCCGGCCTGAGTTCGCACCGGGTCCACCATGTACTGCCGTTCCAGCGCAGCGGATTCGCCAACATAGTTACCGAGGACGTCTTACGCGAAGAAGCGGCCAAGTCGGGTGTCGCGTGGTTGCCCGCGAAGAGCTTCCTCACCGACCGGTTGCCCAAACTCAGCCGGACCTATCTGCTCTCGCCGTCGCGCGAAGCCAGGCAACGCAATTGGGGATTGCTGCGTGAGCATCTGTCGCCCGCGGCGTGGAAGGAAAGCGTCAGCTACGTGGCGGCCGGTTTCGTCGGGATCGGTTCGGTATGAGCACCCCGCAGTACGAGGCGCAGGTCGACCTCGCACAGTTGCCGCCCGCTCCGCCGACCACCGTGGCGGTGATCGAGGGCATCGCCACCGGTGCGCCGGCGCGAGTGGTCGAGCAGTCCGACGCGGCTGATCGGGTAGCCGCGCTGTTCGTCGATCCGGAACAGCGGGAACGGATCCCGCGGCTCTACCACAAGACCCGGATCGGCACCCGTCGGATGGCGGTCGACCCGCTGGACCCTACCTTCGACGTCTTCCGGCGGGATCCGGGGACCATCCGGGACCGGATGAACCTGTTCTTCCAACACGCGGTGCCACTGGCGGCCGAGGTGAGTAGGCGAGCACTGGCGTGCACGCCGTACGGTCCCGACGAGATCGGGTTGCTGGTGTTCGTCACCAGCACCGGATTCGTCGCGCCGGGCGTGGACGTCGCACTGGTCAAGGAACTGGGGTTGTCCCGCTCGGTGTCGCGTGTGGTGGTCAACTTCATGGGCTGCGCGGCTGCCATGAACGCGACCCGCACCGCTGCCGCCTACGTTCGGGCCCACCCGAGCATGAAGGCGCTGGTGGTTTGCATCGAATTATGCTCGGTGAACGCGGTTTTCGCCGACGACGTAAACGACGTCGTGACCCACAGTCTGTTCGGCGACGGGTGCGGGGCCATGGTCCTGGGGGCCAGTCAAGTTCAGCAGCCCCTGCCGCCAGGACAGGTGGTGATCCGTAGCCACTTCACCCAGCTGCTTGACGAGGCCGAGGACGGCATCGTGCTCGGCGTGAATCACGACGGCATCACTTGCGAGCTGTCGGAGAACCTGCCCGACTACATCTACCGCGGGGTCGAGCCCGTCGTCGCCGAGGTATTGCGGGACAACGGATTGGATAGGGCCGACATCGATCTCTGGGCAATCCATCCGGGTGGTCCCCGGATCATCGAACAGTCGGCGCGGTCGCTGGGTCTGCCCGCCGGCTGCGCCGCCCAAAGCTGGGACATCCTGGCCCGGTTCGGCAACATGCTGAGTGTCTCGCTGATCTTCGTGCTGGAAAAGATGGTGCGGCAAGCTGACTCGGCAAAGTCCATCTCGACTGGTGTCGCATTCGCGTTCGCGCCGGGCGTCACCGTCGAGGGCATTCTCTTCGACATCATCCGGCGGTGACCGACATGAACCCTCAACTTCACGACCGGGTGCTCTACCGCGAGTTGATGACCGACAACTTGCGCTGGGACGCCCTGCGGCTGCGCGATGGCGACATCATCATCTCCACACCGCCCAAATGCGGCATGACCTGGACCCAGCGCCTGGTGTCACTGATCGTGTTCGACGGACCAGACCTGCCCGGACCGCTGTCGACGGTGTCACCCTGGCTGGATCAGACGATCCGCCCGATCGATGAAGTGGTCGCGGTTCTCGACGCGCAACGGCACCGGCGATTCATCAAGACGCACACGCCGCTGGACGGTCTCGTGCTCGACGACCGCGTGACCTACATCTGCGTCGGACGCGATCCGCGCGACGCCGCCGTCTCCATGCTGCACCAGACCACCAACATGGACCGCGACCGCGTGCGTGCGCTGCATGAGGCGGCGGTCCCTGCGCAACACCGGCTGGGAGCGCCCCCACCCGAACCCGGCTCCGGCAGCGCCCCGATCGAGGAGTTCCGGCACTGGCTGGAGGGTCCGGCCCTGCCGCCGCCCGGGGTCGGCTTTACCCCGCCCAAGGGGATCGGCACGCTGGCCAACGTCATCGACCAGTTCAACAAGGCGTGGGAGCGGCGGCACCTGCCCAACGTTGCGCTGTTCCACTACGCCGACTACCAGGCGGACCTGGTGGGAGAGATGATGCGGTTGGCTGCGGTACTTGGATACCGACTCAGCCAGGAACGCGCCCGCGAGCTCGCCCGGTACGCCACGCTGGGTGAGATGCGTTCTCGCGCTACAGAAGTCGCACCGAACACCACTGACGGCATCTGGCACAGCGACGCGCAGTTCTTCCGCCGGGGCGAGAACGGGGAGTGGCAGGAGTACTTCACCTACGCGGAGTACCGGCGCTATAACGACCGGATCAATCAGCTCGGGGCACCGGACATGCTGGCCTGGGCGCATGAGGGCCGCCGCGGCTGGGACCCGGACCGCTGACGGCACCGGCCCGAGTACCTGCCTCGAATGGTGTTGTGCGCTAACGGTCCTGGTGTGCGCTCGCTGGCTCGGCGGGTGAATCCCAGTGCTGACGGAGGTGGGGGACGAAGAGGTGTGCGTGTTCGTCGGGGAAATGCATGCGCACACCGTCGAGGAGGCGCACGGCGACGGTTGAGGGGATGAGCTGAGCGAGGCGGTATGCCCATTTGGTGTGGAAGAGGGGGTCCCCGGTTCCCCAGACGATCAGGGTGGGCGCGGTGAGGGTGGCCAGTTGTGGGCGCACGGCGACGAGGTCGGCCGAGGACAATGCGGTGATGATGCGACTTAGCGCACGTGACGATTCTTCCGTGCCGAGGACGGGCGTGGCGTAGGCGTCGACAACTTGGTCCGGGAGTCGGCGGGGGTGTTGATACCCGATGCCTAGTACACGCTGCACCAGATGCCGTCTGGCGGCGAGGTGAGGACCGACCCGGGTAATAAGTCCGAGCCGAGCTGCGATCGTGATCGGTCTGAACAGGGTGGGCGGAGTGTTGCCCTCGGTGTCGCAATTGGTCAGCGTGAAGGTCGATACCCTCTCGCCGGCGTGGGCTGCGACGATCTGTGCGACCGCGCCGCCGGTGTCGTTAGCGACCAGGTCGAAGCGGTCTAGAGCCAAGTGGTCGCAGAGTTCGATGACGCGGCATGCCAGCCCTGTCAGGGATATGTCGGCGTTCACTTCTGCGGGCGGGGTATGCCCGTGCCCAGGGAGATCTATTGCGATGCAGCGGCGTTGAGCGGAGGCGACGGCGGAGATGACGTGACGCCACAACAGGCTGTTGGCGATTAGACCGTGGATAAAGACGGCGGGGCGACCCTGGCCGACGTCGAGGTAGCTCACCGGTCCGGAGGCGGTCGTGGTGCTCCGGCGGTGGGCCTGGAGTGCTTTGAGGTCCACGATTAGTGACCTACCCTCGCGTTTGCATACCTTATAGATGTCAGATACCCGCGGTATGTGAATGGTCTTTAGTCGACTATTGTTGGGCGTGTGGATGGTGTCAAGACCCGGCGGGCGGAGTACGCCGAACAGACCAGGGTGGCCCTACTGGACGCTGCCACCCGCGAGTTCGCCGAAAACGGCTTCGCGAACACGTCCATAACGCAGATCGCCGGCGCGGCGCGGGTCACGAAGGGCGCTGTTTACCATCACTTTTCGGACAAGGTGGGCCTGTTTGAGGCGGTCCTGGATCGGTGCAACGAGGCGGCGGAACGACAGGTGCTGGATGCGATCGCCACACATCCGACGGATCTGCGGAAGGCGGCGCTGGCAGGCCTGGAGGCCACATTGGACGTCTGCATGGACCCAATCGCCGGACGGCTGATTTACGCCGAGGGACCAGTCGGCCTGGGGTGGAGCCGTTGGCGCGCCTGCGAAGCGCGCTACACCAGTCGCAACGTCAAATTACTGCTGCGAGGTCTTGTTGGCGCTGGCGCGGTTCCCGGCGATACCCCGATCGAGGCGATGGCACAGCTACTCACCGGGATGATTACCCACGCGGGTATCGCTCTCGTCGAGGCGCCGGCTAGAAAGCGCAAGCGCACGCGTGACGAGCTCCGACGTGCGCTGCACCAGGTTCTGCGGGGCCTAGAGCGATCCCACATCTAGAGAAATGAGACAGCGGTGCCAGGCACTCCCCGGTTCATCGGAAGAATCAGTCGTTCGCTGGTCGTCTCACGGGTGCACACCTGTTTGCGGTTCTAGAGGACGCGCGCCGTGACTTATCAGATAGTGATTCTTCAGTACCGGCGTGGAAGGCTACCGCGGTTCTCACGACTTATCGGGGACGCAGCGCATCCGCTCCGCGGCGCGGTGTGGCCCGAACAGGCGTTGCTTGAAGGCCAGCTGCCATGCTGTCGACGCGAATATCGTGCTCGAAGTTGAGATTTCATCATGGTTTCGATTGGGCAAAGGTACGGCAGCTTATCGGCGGCGGAAGGGTGGATTTCGCCTGCTCGGTTATAGTGTTGGGTCCTATGAACGGACGGAGCAGGGTCGAGAAGCGCTGGCGCACAGCGTTTCACGTGGCCGCATCGGCGATTGTCGCTGCGGTCCTCGGGCTCTGCGGCGCCCCCGTCGCTCATGCGGCTGCGGCCACGGCGACGTTCGTGGTGGAACACACCTGGCAGACCGGTTTCATCGCCCGCTACACCGTCGCCAACGTGAGCATCGCGCCGCTGAGCGACTGGCGGCTCGAATTCGACATGCCGGTGGGCCAATCCGTCTCGCACGCGTGGAACAGCACCGTCAGTCAAGCCGGCACGCACTTCGTGGTGACCCCGGCGAACTGGAATCGCGTCATCCCGCCCGGCGGTACGGCCACGGGTGGAATGCGGGGTGTGCTCACTGGCACCTACTCGCCGCCGGTGAATTGCCGGATCAACGGGATGCCCTGCGCGTAGCCGCCCGGCCCCTGTGGCAAATGGTGCTGGTGTGACGAAATGCCGTGCCACCATGTGAAGTCACCGACTCGCGAACGCAGAGCTATCGCTGGTTCGTGTTAGGCTCCCCGGCAGTCGACATCCTTTAACGGACCGTCCAGAGAGGCGGAGAAGGAGGTCTAGTTTTTCGCATGGGTGCTGCAGCAAGCCGGCAACCGCGGGAACTGATGTCAGCGGCCGACGTCGGCCGCACCATTTCTCGCATGGCGCACCAGATCATCGAGAAGACCGCGCTGGACGGTCCCAACGCGACCCGGGTGGTGCTGCTCGGGATCCCGACGCGAGGTGTGACCCTGGCCAGCCGCTTGGCCGCCAACATCGCCGAATACAGCGGCGTCACCGTCGAGCACGGGTCGCTGGACATCACCCTGTACCGCGACGACCTGATGATCAAGCCGCCGCGGCCCCTGGAAGCGACGTCGATCCCGCCCGGCGGGATCGACGATGCGCTGGTCATCCTGGTCGACGACGTCCTGTACTCCGGCCGCTCGACCCGGTCGGCCCTGGACGCTCTGCGTGACGTCGGCCGACCCCGGATCGTGCAGCTGGCCGTGCTGGTCGACCGCGGCCACCGTGAACTTCCCATCCGCGCCGACTACGTCGGCAAGAACGTGCCGACCTCAAGCAGCGAGAGCGTGCACGTGCAACTCAGCGAGGACGACGGCCGAGATGGCGTGGTGATCACCCGATGACTCCGAGACACCTGCTAGCCGCGGGCGATCTGACCAGGGACGAGGCGACCGCCATCCTCGACGACGCGGATCGGTTCGCGCAGGCCCTGGTCGGCCGCGACGTCAAGAAGCTCCCGACGCTGCGGGGCCGCACCGTGGTCACCATGTTCTACGAGAACTCCACCCGCACCCGGGTGTCGTTCGAGGTAGCCGGCAAATGGATGAGCGCCGACGTGGTCAATGTGAGCGCATCGGGATCGTCGGTGGGCAAGGGCGAGTCGCTGCGCGACACCGCGCTGACGCTGCGGGCGGCGGGCGCCGACGCGCTGATCATCCGCCATCCCGCCTCCGGTGCGGCGCATCTGCTGGCCGACTGGACTTCCCACGGTCCGGCAGCGGAGAACCGTGGCGGCCCGTCGGTGATCAACGCCGGCGACGGCACTCACGAACATCCCACTCAGGCACTGCTCGACGCGCTGACCATCCGCCAGCGGCTGGGCGGCATTGATGGCCGTCGCATCGTGATCGTTGGCGACATCCTGCACAGCCGGGTGGCCCGTTCCAACGTGATGCTGCTGCACACGCTGGGCGCCGAGGTCGTCCTGGTGGCGCCGCCGACCCTGCTGCCGCGCGGTGTCGAGGGCTGGCCGGTAACCGTCTCCAACGACTTCGATGCCGAGCTGCCCGCCGCCGACGCCGTGCTGATGCTGCGGGTACAGGCCGAGCGAATGAACGGCGGCTTCTTCCCGTCGGTGCGCGAGTACTCGACGCTCTACGGTTTGTCCGCGCGGCGACAGGCGTTGCTGCCCGGCCATGCCGTGGTGCTGCACCCGGGTCCGATGCTGCGCGGCATGGAAATCTCGTCCTCGGTAGCCGACTCGTCGCAATCGGCTGTGCTGCAGCAGGTTTCCAACGGTGTGCATGTGCGAATGGCGGTCTTGTTCCACGTGCTGGTGGGGGCGGAGGAAGTCGCGGCATGAGTGTCTTGATCAGGAATGTGCGGCTGTACGGCCAGGGTGACCGGGTCGATGTGCTGGTCGACGCGCCCGGCTACGAAGGCCAAATCGCACAAATCGGGCCAGGTCTGGATATACCCGACACCGCTGACGTCATCGACGCCACCGACCAGGTGCTGCTGCCCGGGTTCGTCGATCTGCACACGCACCTGCGCGAGCCGGGCCGCGAATATGCCGAGGACATCGAAACGGGTTCGGCGGCCGCGGCTTTGGGTGGCTATACCGCGGTGTTCGCGATGGCCAACACCAATCCCGTCGCCGACAGCCCGGTGGTCACCGACCACGTGTGGCACCGCGGCCAGCAGGTCGGGCTGGTGGACGTGCATCCGGTCGGCGCGGTCACGGTCGGTTTGGCCGGGGTCGAGCTGACCGAGATGGGCATGATGAACGCCGGCGCCGCCGGGGTGCGGATGTTCTCCGACGACGGAATCTGTGTGCACGACCCGCTGGTCATGCGCCGTGCGCTGGAATACGCCACCGGTCTGGGCGTTCTGATCGCCCAGCACGCCGAGGAGCCCCGGCTGACGGTCGGTGCCGTCGCGCACGAGGGGCCGACCGCGGCCCGCCTCGGGCTCGCCGGCTGGCCCAGGGCCGCCGAGGAATCCATCGTCGCCCGCGATGCCCTGCTGGCGCGGGACGCGGGAGCCCGGGTCCACATCTGCCACGCGTCCACCGCCGGCACCGTCGAAATCGTTCGATGGGCCAAGGATCAGGGCATTTCGATCACCGCCGAGGTGACCCCGCATCACCTCTTGCTCGATGACAGCAGGCTGGCCAGTTACGACGGGCGAAATCGGGTCAACCCGCCGCTGCGCGAGTCGTCTGACGCGATCGCCCTGCGGCAGGCACTCGCCGACGGCGTCATCGACTGTGTGGCCACCGATCACGCGCCGCACGCCGAACACGAGAAGTGCGTCGAGTTCTCCGCGGCCCGCCCGGGCATGCTGGGCTTGCAGACGGCGCTGTCGGTGGTGGCGCAGGCCATGGTGCAGCCGGGCCTGCTGAGCTGGCGCGACGTCGCCCGGGTGATGAGTGAAAACCCGGCGCGGATCGTTCGGTTGCCCGATCAGGGCCGTCCCCTCGAGGTGGGCGAGCCGGCCAATCTGGCCGTCGTCGATCCCGACGCGACCTGGACGGTGGCCGGTGCCGACCTGGCCAGTCGGTCGGCCAACACACCGTACGAGTCGATGACGTTGCCCGCCAGGGTGACCGCGACGCTGCTCCGCGGGAAGGTCACTGCCCGGGATGGGAAGAGCCCGGCATGAACCGCGCCAGTGACCGTGCACAGCGAAGCTGCCGGCAGGAGCGGCGCGCATGAACCGCGTCAGCGACGATGCAGAGCGCAGCGATGAGGAGGAGCGGCGCGCATGAACCGCGTCAGCGACGATGCAGAGCGCAGCGATGAGGAGGAGCGGCGCGCATGAACTCAGGCACGCTGGTGGGATCGCTGATCTTCGCGGCGGTGCTGGTCGTGTTGCTCGCGGTGGCGATCCACCTGATGATGCGCGGCTGGCGGCGACGCTCCGAACGCCAGGTAGAGTTGGTGGGCGACTTGCCGGAACTGCCCATCGATTTCGGCGCCGCGACCGTCACCACACCGGGCCTCTACGTCGGCTGCACGCTGTCGCCGGCCTTGAACGACCGGGTCGTGGTCGGGGATCTGGGATACCGAAGCAAAGCGGTGCTGACCCGTTACACCAACGGAATTCTGGTGGAACGGATTCGCGCGCAACCGATTTGGATTCCTCAGGAATCAATAGTCAATATCCGCACCGAGCGCGGTCTGGTGGGCAAGGTCGCCGCTCGCAACGGACTCCTGGCGATCCAATGGCGGCTGCCGTCAGGTACCGAGATCTGCACCGGGTTCCGGGCGGACAATCGAGACGACTACGCGAAGTGGTTAGAGGAGACATCGAGCTAGATGAGTGGCGCTCATGAGTAAAGCCCTGTTGGTGCTTGAGGACGGCCGCGTCTTCACCGGCACGCCGTTCGGGGCGATCGGTCAGACGCTGGGGGAGGCCGTGTTCAGCACCGGCATGTCCGGTTACCAGGAAACGCTGACCGACCCCAGCTATCACCGTCAGATCGTGGTGGCCACCGCCCCGCAGATCGGCAACACCGGATGGAACGGTGAGGACGCCGAGAGCCGTGGCGACAAGATCTGGGTCGCCGGCTACGCGGTGCGCGACCCGTCCCCACGCGTCTCGAACTGGCGGGCCACTGGCTCGCTGGAAGCTGAGTTGGTGCGCCAGCGCATCGTCGGGATCGCCGGCATCGACACCCGCGCCGTGGTACGCCACCTGCGCAGCCGCGGCTCGATGAAGGCGGGCGTGTTCTCCGGCGCGGCCCTGGCCGAGCCCGAGGAACTGGTCGAGCGGGTACGTGGCCAGCAGCCGATGCTGGGCGCCCACCTGGCCGGTGAGGTCAGCACCCCGGAGACCTACGTCATCGAACCGGAAGGCGCGCAGCGCTTTACCGTGGTCGCGCTGGACCTCGGGATCAAGACCAACACGCCGCGCAACTTCGCCCTCCGCGGGATTCGCAGCCACGTGCTGCCCGCGTCGGCAACCTTCGACCAGATCGCCGAGATCAAACCGGACGGGGTGTTCCTGTCCAACGGTCCTGGCGACCCCGCTACCGCCGACCACACCGTCGCGCTCACGCGCGAGGTACTGGGCGCCGGAATCCCGTTGTTCGGCATCTGTTTCGGCAACCAGATCCTGGGCCGCGCGCTCGGGTTGTCGACCTACAAGATGGTGTTCGGCCATCGCGGGATCAACATCCCGGTGATTGACCACGCCACCGGGCGGGTGGCGGTGACCGCGCAGAACCATGGGTTCGCGCTCGAAGGCGAGGCCGGGCAGTCCTTCGACACGCCTTTCGGCACCGCGACGGTCAGTCACACCTGCGCCAACGACGGAGTGGTCGAAGGCCTGCGGCTCGCTGATGGGCGCGCCTTTTCGGTCCAGTACCACCCGGAGGCCGCGGCGGGCCCGCACGATGCGAATTACCTGTTCGACCAGTTCGTCGACCTGATGGCGAGGGAGAAATGATCACCACCCCCACCGCGACCGTGCGTGTCTGTACAGCGACACGCCGTAGCGAGCGTTCAGCTGCGCACCCTCGTGCCCGGAAAGGACGGCGCTAGTGCCCCGGCGGACCGACATCAATCACGTCCTGGTGATCGGCTCCGGGCCGATCATCATCGGCCAGGCGGCCGAATTCGACTACTCGGGCACCCAGGCGTGCCGGGTGCTGCGTGCCGAGGGCCTACAGGTGAGCCTGATCAACTCCAACCCGGCCACCATCATGACCGACCCCGAGTACGCCGACTTCACTTACGTCGAACCCATCACCCCGGCATTCGTCGAGAAGGTGATTGCCCAGCAGGCCGAGCGCGGCAACAAGATCGACGCGCTGCTGGCCACCCTGGGTGGACAGACGGCCCTGAACACCGCGGTCGCGCTTTTCGAGAACGGTGCACTGGAGCGCCACGGAGTCGAACTCATCGGCGCCGACATCGATGCCATCCAGCGTGGCGAGGACCGCCAGCGGTTCAAGGACATCGTCACCAAGGTAGGCGGCGAATCCGCCCGTAGCCGTGTGTGTTTCACCATGGACGAGGTTCGCGAGACGGTCGAGGACCTTGGGTTGCCGGTCGTGGTGCGGCCCAGCTTCACCATGGGCGGCCTGGGTTCGGGCATGGCCCGGTCGGTCGAGGACGTCGAACGCATGGCCGGTGCGGGCCTGGCCGCCAGCCCGAGCGCCAACGTGCTCATCGAGGAGTCGATCTATGGCTGGAAGGAATTCGAGCTCGAGTTGATGCGCGACGGCCACGACAACGTCGTGGTTGTGTGCTCGATCGAGAATGTCGACCCGATGGGCGTGCACACCGGTGACTCGGTCACTGTGGCGCCCGCGCTGACCCTGACCGACCGGGAATACCAGACGATGCGCGATCTGGGCATCGACATTCTGCGCGAGGTCGGCGTCGACACCGGCGGCTGCAACATTCAGTTCGCGATCAACCCGGACGACGGGCGGCTCATCGTCATCGAGATGAACCCTCGGGTGTCCCGCTCGAGTGCGTTAGCGTCCAAGGCCACCGGCTTCCCGATCGCCAAGATCGCTGCGAAGCTGGCCATCGGGTACACCCTCGACGAGATCGTCAACGACATCACCAAGGAAACCCCCGCCTGCTTCGAACCGACCCTGGACTACATCGTCGTCAAAGCGCCCCGCTTCGCCTTTGAGAAGTTCCCGGGGGCGGATCCGGCCCTGACCACCACGATGAAGTCGGTCGGCGAGGCAATGTCGTTGGGCCGCAATTTTGTCGAGGCGCTCGGCAAGGTGATGCGGTCACTGGAAACCACCCGAGCCGGGTTCTGGACCAAGCCGGACCCGGCCGGCAATGTCGACGACGTGCTGGCCCGGCTAAAGACTCCGACCGAAGGCCGGTTGTACGACATCGAACTGGCGCTGCGGTTGGGCGCGTCTGTGGAGCAGGTCGCCCAGGCCAGCGGTGTCGACCCCTGGTTCGTCGCGCAGATCGACGAACTGGTGGCACTGCGCGCCGAACTCGTCGATGCGCCGGTGCTGGACGCCGACCTGCTCCGGCATGCCAAGCACTGCGGATTGTCTGATCGTCAAATTGCCGCGCTCCGACCAGAACTGGCCGGTGAAGACGGCGTGCGGTCACTGCGCGAGCGGCTGGACATCCACCCGGTGTACAAGACCGTGGACACCTGCGCGGCCGAGTTCGAGGCCAAGACGCCCTACCACTACAGCAGTTACGAACTTGACCCGGCCGCCGAAACCGAGGTGGCCCCGCAAGTGGTGAAGCCCAAGGTGCTGATCCTGGGCTCCGGGCCCAACCGGATCGGGCAGGGCATCGAGTTCGACTACAGCTGTGTGCACGCGGCAACCACGTTGAGCCAGGCCGGTTTCGAGACGGTGATGGTCAACTGCAACCCCGAAACCGTGTCCACCGATTACGACACCGCGGACCGGCTGTACTTCGAGCCATTGACGTTCGAAGACGTCTTGGAGGTGTTCCACGCCGAGGACCAGTCCGGTGCCGGCGGGCCCGGCGTGGTGGGTGTGATCGTTCAGCTCGGCGGCCAGACCCCGTTGGGGCTCGCTCAGCGGCTGTACGACGCGGGGGTGCCGATCGTCGGGACCCCGCCGGAAGCCATTGACCTGGCCGAGGATCGCGGCGCGTTCGGTGACGTACTGACCGCCGCGGGACTTCCTGCGCCGAAGTACGGCATGGCGACCACGTTCGACCAGGCCCGTCGCATCGCCGCCGACATCGGCTACCCGGTGCTGGTCCGCCCGTCCTACGTGCTGGGCGGTCGGGGCATGGAGATCGTCTACGACGAGGACACCCTCGAGGGTTACATCAACCGGGCCACCGAGCTCTCACCCGAACACCCGGTGCTCGTCGACCGCTTCCTGGAAGACGCGGTGGAGATCGACGTGGACGCGCTGTGCGACGGCGCCGAGGTCTACATCGGCGGGATCATGGAGCACATCGAGGAAGCCGGCGTGCACTCCGGGGACTCGGCGTGCGCGCTGCCGCCGGTGACGTTGGGGCGCAGCGACATCGAGAAGGTTCGCCTCGCGACCGAGGCCATCGCGCACGGTATCGGCGTCGTGGGCCTGCTCAACGTGCAGTACGCGTTGAAGGACGACGTGCTCTACGTCTTGGAAGCCAACCCACGCGCGAGCCGCACGGTGCCCTTTGTGTCGAAAGCCACCGCCATCCCACTGGCGAAAGCGTGCGCGCGGGTCATGTTGGGCGCCAGTATTTCTCAGCTGCGTGAAGAGGGAATGCTGGTGGCGTCCGGGGACGGCGCCAGCGCGGCACCGTACGCGCCGATCGCGGTCAAGGAAGCGGTGTTGCCGTTCCACCGCTTCCGCCGCGCCGACGGTGCCGCCATCGACTCGCTGCTGGGTCCGGAAATGAAATCCACCGGCGAGGTGATGGGCATCGACCGTGACTTCGGCACCGCTTTCGCCAAGAGCCAGACCGCGGCGTACGGGTCGCTGCCGGCGGAGGGCACCGTGTTTGTGTCCGTCGCCAACCGGGACAAGCGGTCGCTGGTCTTCCCCGTGAAGCGCCTGGCGGACCTGGGGTTCCGGGTGCTGGCCACGGAGGGAACCGCGGAAATGTTGCGCCGCAACGGCATTCCGTGCGACGAGGTACGCAAACATTTCGAGTCGCCGGTCGAAGGGCGGCCGGCATTGTCGGCGGTCGACGCCATCCGGGCCGGTGAGGTCGACATGGTGATCAACACGCCCTACGGCAATTCCGGGCCGCGCATCGACGGCTATGAGATCCGCTCGGTCGCGGTGGCCGTCAACATCCCTTGCATCACAACGGTTCAGGGCGCCTCGGCGGCGGTGCAGGGCATCGAGGCGGGTATCCGCGGCGACATCGGGGTGCTGTCGCTGCAGGAGCTGCACCGCTCATTCGGCACGCGAAACTCTCACGGTGACTAGTTCCGGACCCAGCTTCGGGACCCGGCTGTCCGAGGCCAGGTCGAGTCGGGGTCCGCTGTGCCTGGGCATCGACCCGCACCCCGAACTGCTGCGAGCCTGGGACCTGCCGACCACCGCCGACGGCCTGGCCGCGTTCTGCGACATCTGTGTGCAGGCGTTCGCAGGCTTCGCGGTGGTCAAACCTCAGGTGGCGTTCTTCGAGGCCTACGGTTCGGCCGGGCTGGCGGTGCTCGAACGCGCCATCGCCGAACTGCGGGCGAACGGCGTCCTGGTGCTCGCCGACGCCAAGCGGGGCGACATCGGTTCGACCATGGCCGCCTACGCCGCGGCGTGGGCGGGCGACTCGCCGCTGGCCGCGGATGCCGTGACGGCCTCGCCCTATCTGGGGTTCGGGTCGTTGCGGCCCCTCCTGGAGGTCGCTGCCGCGCACAATCGCGGCGTGTTCGTCCTGGCGGCCACCTCCAACCCCGAAGGTCCGACGGTGCAGCGCGCTGATGCCGGCGGCCGAACGGTGGCCCAATTGATCGTGGACCACGTCGCGGCTGCCAACGCCGACGCCCAGCCCGGCTCTGTCGGCGTCGTCGTCGGGGCCACCGTGCTGGACCCACCTGACCTCGTCGCTATCGGCGGGCCGGTGCTGGTGCCCGGTGTGGGTGCCCAAGGCGGTCGTCCCGAGGCGCTGGCCGGTCTGGGCGGCGCGGCCCCGAACCAGCTGTGGCCGGCCGTGGCGCGCGAGGTGCTGCGGGCCGGACCGGACGTCTCGGCGCTGCGCGCCGCTGCTCAACACTTGCTCGAAGCCGTCGCCTACCTGGCGTGACGCGCCGCGCGACACGCGCGACACGTCGCAAGATTCCGTGATCCACGGCACTGGCTGCCGCGGTTGGCTGCGGTCGGCGCCGCCGCGCGCCGTACGCGCCGCCTCGCCGATTGCCGGTGAATTGCTGAATCCGCAGGTCAGCGGCTCTATTTCGGTCAATGTCAGCCAGACGACCGACGAGGTGGGCCGACCCGCTGGGCCGTCGCGAAGGTTGCTGCGGGAGACGCCGGAGTGCGCCGAAGAGCGCCTCGACGTGGGACTCACCTGGACAAATGACCCCGATATCGGGGGGTCGGGTTAGATTTCGTCAGGAAGCGTGAGTACGGTCGTCTGCGCTGGCTGGAGTACCCGGCCGAGACAAATAACGATCGATGGTTATCGATGAGAGACGGAGGAATCGTGGCCCTTCCCCAGTTGACCGACGAGCAGCGCGCTGCCGCGTTGGAGAAGGCTGCTGCCGCACGTCGAGCACGAGCTGAGCTCAAGGATCGGCTCAAGCGTGGCGGCACCAACCTCACTCAGGTGCTCAAGGACGCCGAGAGCGACGAAGTTCTGGGCAAGATGAAGGTTTCTGCGCTGCTGGAGGCGTTGCCGAAGGTTGGCAAGGTCAAGGCGCAGGAAATCATGACCGAGCTCGAGATCGCGCCGACCCGCCGGCTGCGTGGCCTTGGCGACCGTCAGCGCAAGGCCCTGCTGGAAAAGTTCGGCTCCTAACCCCCTGACTATGCAGGCCAACCGGCCTGTGGTGGGGGAACCGACCCAGGAGCGCCAATGAGCGCCGGCGGGGGACCGGATGGTACGACGCCTGTTGGAAGAACAGTCGTCCTGTCCGGTCCCTCCGCGGTCGGTAAGTCGACGGTGGTCCGGTGTCTGCGCGAGCGGATCCCGGACCTGCACTTCAGCGTCTCGGCCACGACTCGGGTACCGCGGCCGGGCGAAGTCGACGGGGTCGACTACCACTTCGTCACCCCGGCCCGCTTCCAGCAACTGATCGACCAGGGCGAATTGCTGGAATGGGCCGAAATCCACGGGGGATTGCACCGGTCGGGCACCCTGGCCGAGCCGGTGCGCACCGCCACCGGCTCCGGTCATCCCGTTCTCATCGAGGTCGATCTGGCCGGCGCCCGCGCCGTCAAAAAAGCCATGCCGGAGGCGACCAGCGTCTTTTTGGCCCCACCTAGCTGGGAGGATCTGGAAGCCCGACTGGTCGGCCGGGGCACCGAGACACCCGAGGTCATCCGCCGGCGACTGGACACCGCGCGCATCGAACTGGCAGCCCAGGACGACTTCGACGTGGTGGTGGTGAATCGCCGATTAGAGTCTGCGTGCGCCGAATTGGTATCCTTGCTGGTGGGAAACGCGCCGCAGCCGGCGTAAGCCCCTTAAGTTCTTACTCGTAAACCCGCTCTATGCCGCCAGGAGAATTTTTTCGTGAGTATTTCGCCGTCCGACGCCTCGTTGGCCGCCGTCCCCGACCAGTTCGATCCCGCAGCGGGAGGGGCAGGCGCCTACGACACCCCGCTGGGCATCACCAACCCGCCCATCGACGAGCTGGTTGTAGTAGTCGTTGATCTGCCGGGCCCGCTTGGCCGCGTAAATCACCAGCGCGTACTTGCTCGAGACGCGATCCAGCAGCTCGTCGATGGGCGGGTTGGTGATGCCCAGCGGGGTGTCGTAGGCGCCTGCCCCTCCCGCTGCGGGATCGAACT
>NZ_LZMH01000078.1 GCF_001673635.1 Mycobacterium asiaticum | reverse complement strand
TGGCCCGCTCACCCGAAGACTTCCACACCCTGCTGGCCACCGAAAACGTCACCATCCTCAGCCAAACCCCCTCGGCGCTCGACATGCTGTCCCCGCAACGGCTGGGATCGACCGCGGTGGTGGTGGCCGGTGAGGCCTGCCCGGAAGAACTGGTGGATCGCTGGGCGCCCGGGCGCGTGCTGATCAACGCCTACGGCCCCACCGAAACCACCATCTACGCCGCGACCAGTGCTCCGCTGCGGGCCGGGACCGGGGCGGTGCCGATCGGGGCACCGGTGCCGGGCGCGGCCTTGTTGGTGCTGGACGGGTGGCTGCGACCGGTGCCGGCCGGCGTTGTCGGCGAACTGTACGTCGCCGGCGCCGGCGTCGGCGTCGGCTACCTGCACCGCGCGGGACTGACCGCCGCACGATTCCTGGCCTGCCCGTACGGCGCACCGGGAACCCGCATGTACCGTACCGGCGACCTTGTGTCCTGGACCCCCGACGGCCAACTGCACTACCTCGGACGCGCCGACGA
Source organism: Mycobacterium asiaticum (assembly GCF_001673635.1). Taxonomy (GTDB): domain Bacteria; phylum Actinomycetota; class Actinomycetes; order Mycobacteriales; family Mycobacteriaceae; genus Mycobacterium; species Mycobacterium asiaticum_C. Next base: position 88,214 of record NZ_LZMH01000078.1, on the reverse strand, counting down.
ACAGGTCAAGATCCGCGGCTACCGCATCGAACTCGGCGAGGTGCGCGCGGCACTGGCCGCCCTGGACGGCGTGGAGCAGGCTGTGGTGATCGCCCGCGAGGATCAACCCGGCAACCGGCGCCTGGTTGGTTACGTCACCGGGAGCGTAGACCCGGCAGCGGCGCGTACCCAACTGGCCGAGCGGTTACCGGCCTACCTGATTCCCGCGGCGGTGCTGGTCCTGACCGAACTGCCGCTGACGACCAACGGCAAGCTCGACACCCGCGCCCTGCCGGCACCGGAATATCAACCCCGCGAACGCTTCCGGGCCGCCACCACGCCAGCGCAGGAGATCCTGGCCGGCATCTTCGCCCGGATACACGGACTGCACCGGGTGGGCATCGACGACTCATTCTTCGACCTGGGCGGCGACTCATTGTCGGCGATGCGCGTGCTCACCGCGATCGCCGCGGCTTTCGACGTCCGCCTGCCGGTGCGGGTCCTCTTCGACGCGCCGACGCCCGCGCTGCTGGCCGACCACCTCAACGGGGCGGGCGGCGCGGTGGCGCCGTTGACCACTCGGCAACGGCCTGAGGCCATCCCGCTGTCATTCGCGCAACGCCGGCTGTGGTTCCTCGACCAGTTGATGGGACCTTCGCCGGTCTACCACATGGCAGTGGCGCTGCGCCTCGACGGACGCGTCGACGGCAACGCCTTGGGTTCGGCGCTGGCCGACGTGGTCGCCCGGCACGAGAGCCTCCGGACCGTTTTCAGCGCACCGGCGGGTGTGGCTCAGCAGGTGGTGCTAACGGCCGACACCGCAGAGTTCGGCTGGACCATCGTCGACACCACCGGGTGGCCGCCGGCCGGGCTGACTCAGGCGATAAGTGCCGGGGTGCGGCAACCGTTTGACCTTTCCAATGAAATCCCTTTCCGGGCAACCCTTTATCGGATCACCGAAGATGAACACGTTCTGGTGATCGTGGTACACCACATCGCCGCGGACGGATGGTCGGTGGCACCGTTGGCTCATGACCTGGGTGTTGCCTACGCCAGCCGGTGCGCGGGCCGGGCACCCGGCTGGTATCCGTTGCCGGTGCAGTACGCCGACTACACACTGTGGCAGCGGGAAACCCTCGGCGACCCCGACGACCAGGACAGCCGGATTGCGACCCAATTGGCTTACTGGCAACGGCATTTGGCCGGCCTGCCCGAGCGCGTGCAGCTACCCACCGACCGGCCCTACCCGCCGGTTGCCGATTATCGCGGGGCCAGCGTGGGGATCGACTGGCCGGCGCACCTGCAACGCCGGGTGCGCGAGACGGCCCGCGAGCACAACGCCACCAGTTTCATGGTGATGCAGGCGGCGCTGGCGGTTCTGCTCGCCAAGCTCAGCGCGAGTTCGGATGTCGCGGTTGGGTTCCCGATCGCAGGTCGCAACGATTCCGCCCTCGACCAGCTGGTCGGTTGCTTCGTCAACACGCTGATCCTGCGCGTGGATCTGACCGGTGACCCCACCGTCGCCGAGGTATTGGAACAGGTGCGGCGGCGCAGTCTCGAGGCATACGAACACCAGGACGTGCCGTTCGAAGTTCTGGTGGAGCGCATCAACCCGCCACGATCACAAAGCCACCACCCGCTCGTCCAGGTCATGCTGGCGTGGCAGAACAACACCGTGCCCGACCTGAAGCTGGGTGAGCTGCGGGTGACGCCGGTACCGCAGGAAGCCCGCACCGCACGGATGGATTTGGGGTTCTCCCTCGCCGAACGATTCACGGCAGCAGGCGATCTCGCGGGCATCAGCGGGACGGTCGAGTTCCGCACCGACGTCTTCGACGCCGCGGGCATCGAGCTACTCGTCGATCGGTTGCACCGCGTGGTGTCGGCGATCACGGCTGATCCCGGGACCCGGCTCTCGTCGGTGAGCCTGCTCGGCGACGACGAGCGTTCCCGACTGGACGAGTGGGGCAATCGGGCAGCTCTGACCCGGCCCGTCCCCGTTGACGTCTCGATTCCCGAAGCGCTCAATGCCCAAGTGGCGAGGACACCGGACGCGGTCGCGGTGCGCGGCGCGAACCGCTCGATGACCTACCGGGAGCTCGACGAGGCGTCGAATCGGTTGGCGCACCTGCTAATTGACTATCATGCGGGTCCCGGACGTTGTGTCGCCTTGCTTTTGACCCGGTCCATCGAGGCCGTGGTGGCCATTGCCGCGGTGCTGAAGTCGGGCGCCGCGTACTTGCCGATCGACCCCGGGACACCGACGCCGCGGGTCGGGCTGATGCTGGCCGATGCCGCACCGATCGCCGTGCTCACCCAGGCGGCCCTGGTCGATCGGCTCGACGGGCAGGACCTGCCGATCATCGATGTCAGCGACCCCGCACTGGCCACCTACCCGGGCACCGACGTGCCAGGCCCGGTCGCGGACGACCTCGCCTACCTGATCTACACCTCGGGCACCACCGGGACGCCCAAAGGCGTGGCGATCACCCATCGCAACGTTGTCGAGCTGGTGAGGTCCCTCGACGCCTGCCTGCCACGCGGCGGGGTGTGGGCGCAATGTCATTCCTACGCCTTCGACGTCTCGGTCTGGGAGATCTGGGGCGCGTTGTTGCGCGGTGGCCGGTTGGTGATGGTCAGTGAACAGGTGGCGGCCTCGCCGACTGACTTCCACGACTTGCTGGTCGCAGAACGGGTCACGGTGCTTGATCACAGTCCGTCCGCGGTGGCTGCGTTGTCGCGGCACGGCCTGGACGACATGGCGCTGGTGGTTGGTGGCGAGAGCTGTTCAGCCGCAGTGGTAGACCAGTGGGCCGACGGCCGGCTGATGGTCAACGCCTACGGCCCGACGGAGACGACGGTCGACGCCTGCAGGAGCGCGCCGCTGACCGCCGGGTCATCCGGTGGCCCGCCGATCGGTGCACCGATCTCGAGCGCGGCGGTGTTCGTGCTCGACCACGCCTTGCGTCGGGTGCCCCCGGGTGTGGTGGGGGAGCTCTACGTGGCCGGAAGTGGTGTCGGCGTCGGCTATTGGCGCCGGGCGGGACTGACGGCTGCGCGATTCGTGGCCTGTCCCTTCGCCGCGGGGTCACGCATGTACCGCACCGGCGACCTGGGTTACTGGGGACCCGACGGACACCTGCGGTACGTCGGACGCGCCGACGAACAGGTGCAGATCCGCGGCTACCGGATCGAACTCGGGGACGTGCAGGCAGCGCTCACCGCGGCCGACGGCGTAGACCGGGCGGCGGTGCTCGCGCGCGAGGACCGGCCCGGCGAGACACGGCTGGTTGGTTACGTCACCGGCACGGCCGATCCCGCGTCGGTCCGGGCACAGGCGGCAAAACGGCTGCCGCCCTACATGGTTCCTTCCGCCGTCGTGGTCGTCGACGAGTTGCCGTTGACGACCAACGGCAAACTCGACACCCGGGCGCTGCCCGCGCCCGACTACAGCGACCCCGCACGCTACGTCGCCCCGGTGGGACCGGCCGAACGGATCGTCGCCGACGTCTACGCACAGGTCCTCGGGCTCGAGCGGGTCGGGGCGCAGGATTCGTTCTTCGACCTCGGCGGCGACAGCATCTCCGCGATGCGCCTCATCGCCGCGGTCAACCAGGCCCTGGAAGTTCGGCTGCAGGTGCGCGACCTGTTCGACGCGCCATCGGTAAGGGGCCTGGCCGGCAAGGCGGCCACCGGGTCAGCGGAGGATCCGCTGTTCCGCGCCGTACACGGCAGCGACCCCACCACGGTCTACGCAAGCGATCTGACGCTGGACAAATTCCTCGACGCACCGACGCGCAGCAGCGCGCCCGCGCTCCCGGGACCCAGCGCCGAGGTGCGCACCGTGCTGCTGACCGGAGCGACCGGCTTCGTCGGGCGCTATCTGGTTCTGCAGTGGCTACAGCGGCTCGAACTCGTCGGCGGCACACTGATCTGCCTGGTGCGGGCCGACTCCGACGAAGATGCCCACCGGCGCCTGGAGCGGATCTACGACACCGGTGATCCAAACCTGTTACGGCACTTCCGCCGACTGTCCGCCGGTCATCTGGAAGTGATCGCGGGCGACAAAGCCGAAGCCAACCTCGGGCTGGGCCACCAGGACTGGCGGCGACTGGCTGACACCGTCGACCTGATCGTGGATGCCGCGGCCGTGGTCAATGCCGCCCTGCCCTACGCCGAGTTGTTCAGGCCCAACGTCGCAGGCACCGCCGAACTGCTGCGGCTTGCGCTCACCACCACCCTGAAGCCCTACGTCTACGTTTCGACCGCCGACGTCGGCACCCAGATCGCACCCGCGATGTTCACCGAGGACGCCGACATCCGCACCATCAGCCCCCACCGCTCCGTCAACGCCCTGCCCGCCAACGGCTACGGGAACAGCAAGTGGGCCAGTGAAATCCTGCTGCGCGAGGCCAACGACCTGTGCAACCTGCCGGTCGCGGTATTCCGCTGCGGGATGATTCTGGCCGACCCCGCCTACTCGGGCCTGCTGAACGTGTCGGACACCGTCAGCCGGATGGTGTTGAGCGTGCTGGCCACCGGCATCGCGCCCCACTCGTTCTATCAGCTCGATGCCGCCGGCAACCGGGTGAGCGCGCACTTCGACGGCGTGCCGGCAGGATTCGTCGCCGAAGCCATCGCCACGCTGGGACTGCCGGTCGCGTCGCCCGAGGCGTCCGCGTTCCGGACGTATCACGTGATGAACCCGCACGACGACGGCATCGGCCTCGACGAGTACGTCGACTGGCTGATCGAGGCCGGCTACCGTATCCGCCGCGTTGACGACTTCGGCGAGTGGGTGCGCCAGTTCGAGGAAGCGCTGCAGGCTCTGCCGGAGCAACAGCGCCGGCATTCGGTGTTACCGATGCTGCTGATGCGTGAATCCGTCACCGCGCGTCCACTCCAGCCCGGCAGCGGGGCCTACGCCTCGACCGACCGGTTCCGCGCCGCCGTACGGAAAGCGAAAATCGGCCCCGACAAAGACATTCCGCGCATTGGTGCGTCGAACATCCTGCAGTACATCACCGATCTGCAGTTGCTCGGGCTACTCGACTGATGCTCACCTTGCTGCGTGGACACCGGCTTTCGATGCTGGCGAGCGTTGCGCTGCTCGCCGCGGCGACCGGACTCATTCTGCTGCAGCCTGTCCTGGCCGGCCACCTGGTCGACCGGGCCACGGCGGGCTCGCCCGATGCCGCGCTGGCCGCGGTGTTACTGGCCGCCCTCGCCGGACAATTGCTGTTGGAGGCGGTGGGCCACTTTCGCCTGGACCGCACCGGTGAGCGTATCGTGCTGCGATTGCGGGAGGACTTCACCGATCATGTGGTGCGCCTGCCGATCGGCGTCCTGGACCGCGGCCGCACCGGCGAATTGCTTGCCCGCGGGACGAATGACGCGAGCCTGCTGCGTGAGATGCCGCGTGGTGTCGGTGACTTGGTGTTCGGCATCCTGACCCTGCTCGGCGCGGGAATCTTCATGATCGTGATCGATCCGGTCACCGTGGTCGTGGTGGTGGTCGTGATGGCCGTGGCGTTCGGCGCCGGGAATCCGTTCCTGTCCCGGATTCAGCGCGCCGCACTGGATCGTCAAGTCGCGCTGGGTACTTACTCGGCTGGACTTGATCGAGCTCTCGGTGCGGCACGCACGGTGAAGCTGTTCGGCGCCGAGGACCGCGAGGTGACGTTCATCGGCCACAGCGCGCGAGCGGCTTACCGGTCGGGCGTCCGCATCGCGTCCTCGACCGCGATCAACCTGCTCGCCATCCGGTTGGGCGTCACAGGTTCATTTTTGGCGATCATGATCATCGACGGGCGCCGCGTCGCCGGCGGGGGATTGTCCGCCGGGCAGTTCGTCAGCCTCTTCGCGTTCGCCATGTACGCCGTGTTTCCGATCACCGCCGGCTTCACCGCGCTGGCCACGCTGCGCACCGCGGCCGGTGCCTATCAGAACCTGACCGCCACCTTGGCCGAACTGCCGGAAGGCGATTCACCGCACGACGAACGGGTGGCCGTCCGGCCCACGCAGGAGACGGGTGCGCCGCTGGTCGAGTTCGATCACGTCTCGTTCGGCTACGGACCCGGGACGGCCACCGTTTTGCACGATGTGTCCTTCATCCTGCAACGCGGCCAGACCACCGCGCTCATCGGCCCGTCCGGCGCCGGCAAATCGACGATCCTTGCGCTGCTGTGCCGCTTCCACGATCCAACCACCGGGACCGTGCGCTGGGCGGGGCGCGACTACCGGACGATCGGCCTGCGGGAACTGCGCGGCCGGCTGGGGCTGCTCGAGCAGGATGCGCCCGTGCTGCACGGCACCATTCGCGACAATCTGCTCATCGCTGATCCGACCGCCGCCGACGACGAGTTGTGGCAGGTGCTGCGACAGGCAAACATCGCCGATGAGATCGCCCGGCTGCCGGCCCAACTCGACACCCCGGTGCTCGAGCGCGGGCGCAGCCTCTCCGGCGGGCAACGGCAGCGCCTGGCGCTGGCCCGGGCGTTTCTGTCCCGATCGGAGCTGATCCTGATGGACGAACCGACCGCCCACCTCGACCGCGCCAATGAATACGACGTGATGAGCAACTTGCTGCAAGCCCGCGGTCAGCGCAGCCTGCTCGTCGTCGCCCACCGGCTGTCCACCGTCACCCACGCCGATCAGATCCTGGTTCTTCAGCACGGGCGGATCCAGGCCACCGGTACCCACGCCGAACTCCTGAACACCCCCGTCTACCGCGACCTCATCGAACACGAACTCGTGCGGCACTGAGCGGAAGGAATAGTCGTGCTGTCCCGGATCGCCCACCTCGCCATCACCGCGCCACGCCGCGTCATCGCCGTGGCGGTACTCGTGATGATCGGTGCCGCGATCTTCGGGGTACCGGTGATCCGGCACCTGTCCGCGGGCGGTCAAACCGACCCCAACGCCGAATCGTCACGAGCGTCCGCGCTGCTATCGCAGAAATTCGACCAGGGCGATCTGACCATGGTGATCGCCCTCACCTCCGACGCCGGTGCTCGAGGGCCGCAGGCCCGCACGGTGGGCACGGAACTGGTTGCGCTACTGAAGAATTCGCCAGACGTATCCGAAGTGCAGTCGGCGTGGACCGCACCCCGGGAAGCGGTGTCGGCATTCATCAGCAAGGACGGCAAAACCGGCCTGATCGTGGCCGCCATCTCCGGTGGCGAGAGCGACGCCCAACGCAACGCCATGCGCCTGTCCGAACAACTCGTGCATGACCGCGACGGTGTCACGGTGCGCGCAGGCGGAGACGCGACGGTGTACTGGCAGGTGAATGCGCAGACCCAACGGGACCTGTTCTTGATGGAGTCGGTGGCGCTGCCGATGAGTTTTTTGGTGCTGGTCTGGGTTTTCGGAGGCTTGATCGCGGCCGCGCTGCCGGTAGCGGTCGGGATCTCCGCGATTCTGGGCGCCCTGGCATCGCTGCGCGCGATCGCGCTGGTCACCGACGTGTCGATTTTCGCGCTGAATCTCGCTGTCGCCATGGGCATGGCGCTGGCCGTCGACTACACGCTGCTGATCCTGAGCCGTTTCCGGGATGAATTGGACGACGGCCAGTCGCGCGAGGCGGCACTGCTGCGAACGATGGCCACCGCCGGCCGTACCGTCTTGTTCTCGGCGGTGACGGTCGCGCTGTCGATGGCCACGCTGGTGCTGTTCCCGCCGTATTTCCTGAAGTCGTTCGCCTACGCGGGCACGGCGGTGGTCGCGTTCGCCGCGACTGCGGCCATCACGGTGACCCCGGCGGCGATCGTGCTGTTGGACCGGCGCCTGGACGCCTGGGACGTTCGCCCCCCGATGCGCCGCATCATGTGGGGGACTGGCCAACAGACCAGCCCGTGGCAGGGTCGCTCCTGGTACGAATGGACGAAATCGGTGATGCGCCACTCGGTGCCGGTCGGCGTCGTCATCGTCGCGGTGCTGTTGCTGCTCGGCTCGCCCTTCCACCGGGCCAAGTGGGGGTTCGCCGACGACCGGATACTGCCCACTTCCGCGTCGGCACGCCAGGTCGGCGACCTACTGCGACAGGGCTTCCCGGATCGCGGCGTTCCGGACATCACCGTGGTGTTGCCTCGGGCCGACAACATGAGTCCGTCCGAGATCGACGGATACGCCGCCGCGCTGTCCCGCGTGCCGGATGTTTCCTGGGTGTCCGCACTGGGCGGCACCTTCGTCGACGGCGGGCGCTTCGGACCACCCTCGGCCCCCTACGGTTTCCGGGAAGGGAGCGCGTTCATGACGGTGCGCACCACCGCACCGTTGTACACCGCCGCGTCGACCACCCAGCTGGACCGGTTGCACGCCGTGCCCACGCCCAAGGGCACGCAAATGTGGTTGACCGGTGTGGCACAGAGCAACCGTGACAGTGTGCACGCGATCGCCTCTCGGCTGCCCTGGGTGATCACCCTGATCGCGGTGATCGCGTTGGTGCTGATCTTCCTGCTGACCGGCAGCGTGGTGCTGCCGGTCAAGGCGGTGCTGATGAACACGCTGTCGTTGACCGCCGCGTTCGGTGCGCTGGTGTGGATCTTTCAGGAAGGACACCTGGGCGGACTGGGCACCGCCGCAACCGGAACCCTAGGCGTACAGCTGCCAGTCTTGTTGTTCTGCATCGCCTTCGGGCTCTCGATGGACTACGAGGTGTTCCTGATATCGCGAATCCGGGAGTACTGGCTTGCCTCGGACTTCGGCCCGCAAGCCAACGATGAAAGCGTCGCGCTGGGCGTGGCTCACACCGCCCGGGTGATCACCGCCGCGGCCCTGATCATGGCGATCTCCTTCTCCGCCTTGATGGCTGCGCAGGTGTCGTTCATGCGGCTGTTCGGGTTCGGGTTGACGGTCGCGGTTTTGGCCGACGCCACTCTGGTTCGGATGCTGCTGGTGCCGGCCTTCATGCATGTGCTCGGTCGCCTCAACTGGTGGGCTCCAAAGCCCCTGGCCCGCATCCACCAGCGGTTCGGATTCAGCGAAGGCAGCTCTTGACGCAAGAATCTCGCAAGAATTTCTATTAGATGCGGCAAGCGTCGGGCGGCAAGGTACCTGGTGTCGGTCGCCTTGGCCGGCGCCGCTTGCACGCTTACCGCACAGAAAAGGGACCGACGTGGACACCACCCACCCCCACATACTGACCACCGGGCAGGTGTTCGCCGGTTTCACGATCATTCGTGTCCTGGGTGCCGGGGGAATGGGCACCGTGTACCTCGCGGCACATCCTCGGCTGGCACGCGAGAACGCGCTGAAAATCCTGCCCAGCCAGTTCAGCGACGATCCGATGTATCGCGCCCGGTTCGAGCGGGAAGCCGAGTTGGCCGCCGGCCTGGACCACCCCCACATCGTGCGCATCCACGACCGCGGCGAACACGAGGGACAGTTCTGGTTGTCGATGGACTACGTCGCGGGCACCGACGCCGCCCGGTTGATGAAGGACAGGTTCCCCGGCGGCATGCCGTTGACCGAAGCGCTGCCCATCATCGCCGCCGTCGCCTCCGCACTCGACTACGCCCACGAACGGGGGCTGCTGCACCGCGACGTCAAACCGGCCAACATCCTGCTGGCCGAAGACGACGCGCAGCCCCAACAGGTCTACCTGGCCGACTTCGGTATCGCCCGCCGCATGGACGATGCGACCCCCCGGCTCACTTCGACCAACATGACGGTCGGCACCGTGGACTACGCCGCACCCGAACAGTTGAAGGGCGAGGCGCTGGATGGCCGCACCGATCAATACGCGTTGGCCTGCACCGCTTTTCATCTGCTTACCGGAACACCGCCCTATGGCGATTCCAATTCGGCGGTGGTGATCGCGCAACACGTCAGCGCGCCGCCGCCGTCCATCGGCGTACTTCGTCCACACCTGGCGGACCTGGACTGGGTGTTCGCCGTGGCGATGGCCAAAGACCCATCCCGCCGCTTCGCCAGCTGCCGCGAGTTCACCGACCACCTGGCCCGCCAACTGGCCCCGGGATTCGCCTACGCCGACGAGATCCCCGGTGACACCGGCATCACGTATCGACCGGAGCCGCTCAGCGCCACCATGCCGGCCCTGCCCGCGGTCACTCCCGACTCCGACAAGAAGCCGCGCAGGCGCCGCGGTGTGCTGGCCGGTGCTGTGCTCTGCGCGGCACTGCTGATCGCCGGCGCCGTCTTCACCGGCATCAAGCTCACCTCTCGGCCACACCCGCAGGCATCGGGCAACCCGACGCCGACCAGCGCCGCACCGCCGCCCAACACCGGTCCGTTCACGGGTGTCTATCAGGTCGAATACGGGGTCGTCACCGGCGTCGACGACCAGCCCGCCGAAGCCGCCGTCACCCCGACCACCGAGTTGTGGGGTGTGCGGTCGGTCTGCGGTTCCACCGGTTGCGTCGCGACCGCGTCAAGGGTCAGCGGTGAGACGATGCAAGCGCCGACGATGGTGCTGGACCAGATCGGCGGCAACTGGGTCGCGGTCAGTACCGGCTCCACCAATTGCGGGAACCTGGTCGGCGACGTCTGGGAAACCTTTACCCTGCAACCGCTTCCGGGCGGCAACTTCTCCGGCGAAGCCATCCAGACCATGGCCAAGGGTTGCACGAACAAACGCCCCGTCACCTTCACCCGCACCGGTGATGTCGACCTCAAGAGTCTGCCCGACCCGGCCACACTGCCCGCGCGGGTGCCCTCACCGGCAGCCGGAGTGCACGGTCATTACCGACAGAACAGCACCCAGCCCAACGGGTTCAAGGAGCAGCAGGATTTCGCGGCGCGGACCGACTGCCTTCGCACCGGGGCCAGATGCCTGACCCTGTTCCACACCGCGCCGGCGACCGCCATGGTGCTGCTCTACAGCGACGGAACCTGGACGTACGAACGGGAATTCGATGCCAAATGCTGGAAGGGTGGTATGGCGCACGTGAAAATCACTGTGCCCTTTGCCTTGCCGCAGCCAGCAGAGGATCCGATCTCATTGCTGACCGGTCACGGCAATGAGGAGATCACGGGCACGTCGTGCCCCAGCACCACGGTCGACGTGCAGTTCTCGCGAACCGGCGACTAGCCTCACCCGATCGCGGTGCCGAACAGATGGCCGACACCATAGGTGAACGCCAAACCCGCGGCGCCGCCGAGCACGACCCGCAGTACCGCGCGGCGCACGCCGCTCCCGCCGATGCGGGCGCTGACCGCACCGGCGAGACCCAGCGCGACCAGCACCGCGACGAACGTCACCGGCACTCGGAAGGTGGCGGGCGGCAACAGGATCGCGACCAGCGGCAGCAGCGCCCCGGCGATGAAGGACGCCGCCGATGCGGCCGCGGCATGCCACGGGTTGGCCAGATCCTCGGGATTGAGCTTCAATTCCACTTCGGCGTGTACGGCGAATGCATCGTGGGCGGTCAGCTCCTTCGCCGCCGCAGCGGCGGTCTCGGGCGAAAGGCCTTTGTCCTCGAAAATGGCGGTCAATTCGGCCAATTCGGTGTCGGGAGCCTGCAGCAGTTCGCGGCGTTCCTTGGTCAGCAGGGCCTGTTCACTGTCGCGCTGACTGGACACCGAAACGTATTCACCCAACGCCATCGACACCGCGCCCGCCACCAGGCCCGCTAACCCTGCGGTGAAGATCGCTCCGCGCTGCGCGGTGGCACCGGCGACACCGACCACGATGCCGGCCACCGACACGATGCCGTCGTTGGCGCCCAGCACGGCCGCCCGCAACCAATTGAGGCGGTCCATCGCGCCGTCGGCGTGCGGCTCGGCCGGATGCGCACCGCGCCCGTCGTCAAGCTGGTCATCAACCACGGGGTAGAGCCAACCGCACCGGCGCGGATCGCGCCAGCAAGCGGAGCCTCACCAAAGACCTACCGCCGCCGGGAGCGGGCCCAGAACAGCGCCGCGCCCAGGGCCAGCACTCCGGCGCCCGCGATCGTCGACGTCAGAGGCAGCGCGACGGCCACCACCACGCAACCCAACAGCCCGCACACCGGAACGATTCTGGGTGGTGCGCCTTCGTCGGGGCCCAGCGTGAACGCGGAGGCATTGGCCACCGCGTAGTACACCAGCACCGCGAACGACGAGAATCCAATCGCGCCGCGCAGATCGACCGTCGCCGCCAGCACCGCGGATACCGCTCCGACGGCCAGTTCGGCGCGGTGTGGAACCTCGAACCGCGGATGCACCGCATCCAGTCGACGCGGGAGATGGCCGTCGCGCGCCATCGCCAAGGTGGTGCGGGAAACCCCCAACATCAGTGACAGCAACGAGCCCAGCGCGGCCAGCACAGCGCCGCCGGCGACGAACGGCAGCAACCACGGCGGGCCGGTTACCCGCGCCGCCTCCACCAGTGGCCGCGCGGTCGCGCCAAGGGGCCCGGGCCCCAACGCGATCAGCACGGCGACGGCAACCGCGGCATAGACCGCCACGGTTATCGTCAGCGCGATCCCGATCGCACGGGGGATGGTGCGGGCCGGATCCCGGACTTCCTCACCCAGGGTGGCAATGCGGGCATAGCCGGCGAACGCGAAGAACAACAATCCCGCCGACTGCAGCACCCCGCCACCGGACACACCTGCGAAATCGGTAAGCGCAGCGAAATCGCCTGTGCGCGTGCCCAACACCGCTGCGACCACACCCGCCAACACCACCAGCACCGCCGCGACGATGATCCGCGAGACCCACATTGACTTACGCACGCCCAGATAGTTCACCACCGTCAACGCCACCAGAGCGGTGACCGCGACCAGGTGGGCGTGGGCGGGCCAGGCGTACCACCCGACCGTGAGCGCCATCGCCGCACAGGAGGCGATCTTGCCGACGACAAAACCCCACCCGGCCAGGTAACCCCAGAATTCGCCCAGCCGTTGCCGTCCGTACACATACGTGCCACCGGATGCGGGATACAACGCAGCCAACCGGGCCGAGGAGGTGGCGTTGCAGTACGCCAACAGTCCCGCCACCGCCAAGCCGATCAGCAAGCCGGCGCCGGCGGCGCGGGCCGCAGGGGCCAGCGCGGCGAAAATGCCTGCTCCCAGCATCGAACTCAACCCGACCACCACGGCATCGGCGACACCCAGGCTGCGCCGCAACCCGACACCATTACCGGAGGCGGGCGCCTTCTCTGCGGTCACCTCACCACGGTACGGGGTCACCCCGTGGCGGCGAGCAGATCATCGAAGGCGTGCTCCATGCATTCGGCGTACCTGGCCGGGTCGGGCAGGGCATCGCGGTCGGCGGTCGCGCTGATCGACAGGGTTCCGTCGTAGCTGGCGACTACGTGGCAGAGGTTCAGGCCGCCGATCAGCGGTCCGAGGCCGGCGGCGCGCAGCAGCCGGGCGCCGTGGAAGAAGATCGGGACGCTCGGACCCGGCACATTCGTAACGGTTGTGTTGGCGACGGTGGGGCCCGAGAACGGAAGCACGCTGGCGGCTTTCGCGGTCACCCCGAGCAGCGCCGTCGGCAACGTCGCCACCAGTTCCAGCAGCTGCGCCCTGCTGGAATGCTCGGTCTCCGAACGACTTTCGGCCGTCGATGCGGCGATCGTGGCGAGCCGTTCCAGGGGATCGGCGATATCGGTGCCGAGCGCTTGCAGACGGCCGAACAGCATGTTCCCCTTGCCGCTTTCGTCGCCGGCTTCGCGCAGCGAAATCGGGCACGCGGCAACCAGCGATTCGTCGGGCAATTCATCGTGTCCGGCCAGATATTCGCGTAGCGCGCCGCCGACGTAGGCCAGCGCCACATCGTTGACTGTGGCGCCCGGCACCCGCGCCTTGATCTTCTTGAAATCAGCCAGATCGTGAAACCTGGCCTCGAACACCCGGTGCGGTGACACGGTCTGATTGAAGCGGGTCTTGGGCGGAAACGAGGGCCTGCTGCCCTCGGCGACGCTACTCACGACGCCACCGACGAGCTTGCCCGGCACACCCAGCAGGCCGCGGACGATCTTCGGCGTACTCGAAAGGACGACCCGGCCCGCCCGCAGCGGGTACAGCGCGGCGTTGACCGCGGTGCGGGACAGCAGATCCGAGGTCGAGGGGAGCGGTGCCGGCTGCCACGGCCGGTCCGGACCCGCGGGGCGTGGGCCGTCCGCGGCAAGATCGTGCAGCGCCGCGATCATCTGCACACTCGCCATCCCGTCGACCGCACAGTGATGCAATTTCAGCGCCATCGCGAAGGAACCTTTCGGCACACCGGGAACGGCGTTGAGGCCCTCGATGACGGTGATCTCCCACGGCGGACGGCGCAGGTCGATCTGCCGGGCGTGCAGTCGGGCCACCTGAATACACAATTGCCGCCAATCGCCCGGTTGGGGCAGCCCGATGTGCCGGACGTGATATTCGAGATCGAAGTTCGGGTCGTCGACCCAGTAGGGCATGTGCAGTCCGCCCGGCAGCTCGGTCAGGCGGCGCCGAAAAACCTCCGCCAGATGCAGCCGCGTGTCCAGTTCCTCGAGGATCCCCTTGAACGTCACCCTGCCGCCCGGAGCGGTGGACGGGTCGTAGATCAGCAGCATCTGGATCTGCAGCGGCGTCGCCGGACCCTCGGCACGCAGCATCATGTCGTCGCTCCAGCTCAGCTGCTGCACCGCGGGTCCCCCTTTGACGTTCGAGTCCGCTTCGACAGGCGTGTCTCACGGTCGCAACCAATACTGCTCCATCGTTGACGCCGTCGTAACAGTTCTGCCATCGAACCTCTCTACGGTGAGGCGGTCCAGCGTCCGCCGATCACCGCGGACCCCGTACGAAGGAGCTCAATTGAGCGGAAACGCGGTCCGCCTGCAGGCGATCAACAATGTAGAGGCCTACGTCCCCCCGGCCATCAGCTTCGTGCCGGGCGAAACTCCGGGAGAGATCTTCGGCTCCAACGTCTTCACCAAGGCCGAGATGCAGGTGCGGCTGCCCAAGTCGGTGTACAAGTCGGTGCTGGCGACGATCGAGAAGGGCGCCAAGCTGGACACGGCGGTCGCCGACTCGGTGGCGGCGGCCATGAAGGACTGGGCGCTGGAAAGGGGCGCCACGCACTACGCCCACGTGTTCTATCCAATGACCGGTCTGACCGCCGAAAAGCACGACAGCTTCCTCGAACCCGTCTCCGACGGGCAGACGCTGGCCGAATTCGCCGGTAAGACGCTCATCCAGGGCGAGCCCGACGCATCCAGCTTCCCCTCCGGCGGACTGCGCAGCACCTTCGAGGCGCGCGGTTACACCGGTTGGGACGTCACCAGCCCGGCCTACATCCTGGAGAACCCGAACGGCAATACGCTATGCATCCCAACGGTATTCGTTTCGATGACCGGTGAAGCGCTGGACTACAAGACACCGTTGCTGCGCAGCCAGCAGGCAATGGGTGTGCACGCCGAACGGATCCTCAAGCTGTTCGGGCACGGCGATCCCGAGAAGGTGGTGTCGTTCTGCGGCCCGGAGCAGGAGTACTTCCTGGTCGATCGGCACTTCTTCCTGGCGCGACCGGACCTGATCAACGCCGGCCGCACCGTGTTCGGCGCCAAGCCACCCAAGGGCCAGGAATTCGACGACCACTACTTCGGCGCGGTGCCCGAGCGTGTTCTGGGATTCATGATGGACACCGAGCGTGAGCTGTTCAAACTCGGCATACCGGCCAAGACCCGGCACAACGAGGTCGCTCCCGGCCAGTTCGAGGTTGCGCCGATGTTCGAGCGCGCCAACCTCGCCTCCGACCACCAGCAGCTGCTGATGACGGTCTTCAAGACACTGGCCAAGAAGCACGGCATGGAATGTCTGTTCCACGAGAAGCCGTTCGCCGGGGTCAACGGTTCGGGCAAGCACGTCAACTTCTCGGTCGGCAACGCCGAGCTGGGCTCGTTGCTGGTGCCTGGCGACACCCCGCACGAGAACGCCCAGTTCCTGGTGTTCTGTGCCGCGGTGATACGTGCCGTGCACAAGTTCGCCGGCCTGCTCCGGGTGTCGGTAGCCTCGGCCACCAACGACCACCGGCTCGGCGCCAACGAGGCGCCGCCGGCGATCATCTCCATCTTCCTCGGTGAGCAGCTCGCCGACGTCTTCGAGCAGATCGCCAAGGGCGCGGCCACTTCGTCAAAGGGCAAGGGCACCATGATCATCGGGGTGGACACCTTGCCGCCGCTACCCACGGATCCCGGGGACCGCAACCGCACCAGCCCATTTGCGTTCACCGGCAACCGATTCGAGTTCCGCGCACCGGGTTCCGGACAGACGGTTGCGGTGCCGATGATCATCCTCAACACCATCATGGCCGATTCCTTCGACCACATGGCTACGATCCTGGAGCAGGCCGTCGCGGACGGCGAAGACTTCGATGCGGCCGTGCAGAAATTGCTCACCGACGTCATCACCGAGCACGGCGCGGTGGTGTTCAACGGTGACGGGTATTCGGAAAACTGGCAGATCGAGGCGGCCGAGCGGGGGCTGCCCAACCTCAAGACCACGCTGCACGCCATCCCCGAGCTGATCAAGCCCGAGGCGGTCGCCGTCTTCGAAAAATACGGTGTCTTCAGCGAACGCGAGCTGCACAGCCGCTACGAGGTCCGACTGGAGCAGTACGCGCTGACGATCGCGGTCGAGGCGAAACTGGCGCTGGAGATGGGCACCACGATCATCCTGCCCGCCGCCATCCGCTACCAGACCGAGCTCGCCCAGAACGTCGCGACGTTGAATGCGGCCGGTATCGAGCCGGAAATGTCTGCACTGAAAGCTGTTTCGGCTCCGCTCGCCGAACTCACCGCCGCGCTGGCCACCCTGAAGTCGGCTTTGGCGCAGCACTCCGCGAGCTCGGCGCTGGAAGAGGCGACGCATGCCCAGAACGAACTGCTGCCCGCGATGGCGGCGGTGCGGGCCGCGGCCGACACCTTGGAAGGCGTTGTCGCCGACGACCTCTGGCCGTTGCCGACCTATCAGGAGATGCTCTACATCCTGTGAGGACCGTCGTCGGGCGTGGGGGCCGGCCGCAACCGCGGACCTGGTGATTCCCGGCCCTCACGTCCGGCGACCCGGATCGACAACGCAGAAATTCATTGGCGCAGAGTGATCATTCGGGCAGAAATGCCGGCGTGCCCGGGATATGGTGACGCGCAATGGGAAGCGCGTTTCCTGCTGAGCCGCTTTGGGGGTTATTCGATGTCGTTGTTGGTTGCATTACCGGATGTGATGGGTGCAGCGACCGAGGACTTGGCCAGGATCGGCTGGACCGTCGCGGAGGTTCATTCGGCCGCAGCGGCCTCGACCACCGGGATATTGGCGGCGGCTCAGGACGAGGTGTCGGCGGCCATCGCGGCCCTGTTCTCTGAACACGGGCAGAACTACCAATCCCTCAGTGCGCGGGCGGCGGCGTTCCACCAGCGGTTCGTCCGGGCCTTGGCCGCCGGCTCCAACGCCTACGCGAATGCCGAGGCCGCCAACGCCGCGCCCTTGCAGGCCGTCTTGGATGCGGTGAACGTACCCTTTCAGACACTGACCGGACGTCCACTCATCGGCAACGGGGCCAATGCCGCACCCGGGTCCGGGCTCGACGGAGCCCCCGGCGGCTGGCTGATGGGTGACGGCGGCGCGGGCGGATCAGGCGCTCCGGGCCAAAGGGGCGGAAACGGGGGTGCCGCAGGATTATTGGGCACTGGCGGAGCCGGCGGAGCCGGGGGAAGCGCGGCCACCACGACGAGCGCGGGCGGCGCCGGCGGCAACGGCGGGGCGGGCGGTTGGCTGGCCGGTAACGGTGGTGCCGGAGGCACCGGTGGGACCGGCGGGGTGATCTCAGGCAGCGGCGGAGCCGGGGGAAGCGGCGGGGCCGGCGGTCTACTCGGCGGGGGCGGAAACGGCGGTAACGGCGGATTGAGCCCGAACACCGTCGGAGGTACCGGACCTGCGAACGGGACCGGCGGTGCCGGTGGAGCCGGCGGCAACGGCGGATTGCTCGGCGGATTCCTCGGTTCCGGCGGCGGCAACGGCGGAGCGGGCGGCGCCGGCTTCGTCTCTGGCGGCAACGGTGGGGCAGGTGGCAGCGGCGGATTGATCGCTGGGTTCGGCGGTTCGGGCGGCGACGGCGGGGCTGCCACCCACGTCCTTCAGGCCGGCGGTAATGGCGGCAGCGGCGGAAACGGCGGCAACGGCGGACTGCTGTTCGGCGCCGGCGGCGCGGGCGGCGACGGCGGATACAGCCCGGTCGGAGGCATCGGCGGCAGCGGCGGCCGCGGGGGGAACGCGGGGTTGTTCATCTCCAGCGGCGGAGCCGGCGGCACCGGCGGTTTTGGCGACGACGGCGGCGGCAAGGGCGGAGCCGGCGGCAACGCCGGATTCATCGGCAACGGCGGAGTGGGTGGCGCCGGCGGAATGGCCGAGACCCTGTCCGGTGGCCGTGGTGGCGCCGGCGGCTACGGCGGTCTGTTGCTGGGGAATGGCGGGGCAGGAGGTACCGCGGGCCTGGGCGGCAACGTCCTCCCCGTCTCCGGTGGCGCCGGCGGCAATGCCTTCCTGATCGGCAACGGCGGCAACGGCGGCGTCGGGAACGTGCTGGGCGTCGGCGGTGCCAGCGGAGTGCTGCTGGGGCTGGACGGTTTCAACGCCCCGGCCAGCACCTCGCAATGGCACACCTTCCAGCAGAACGCGCTCAATGCGCTCAACGCGCCCGCCCGGCTGCTGACCGGGCGCCCGCTGATCGGCAACGGCGCACCGGGCGCCTACGGGTCGGGTGCCAGTGGCGGTGGCGGCGGATGGTTGCTGGGCGACGGCGGCGCGGGTGGCTCAGCAGGTGCGCTGGGTCAGAGCGGCGGAAGCGGCGGCAACGCTGGGCTTTTCGGCACCGGAGGATCAGGCGGACCGGGCCAGTTCTCGCCAGGCGTGGCCGGTCAGGCCGGCGCCGGCGGGGCCGGGGGCGCCGGGGGTTGGTTGCTCGGTAACGGCGGTGTCGGTGGCACCGGCGGGACGGGAGTCGTGGACGGGCGTGCCGGCGTCGGCGGGATCGGCGGCGGCGGTGGGCTATTCGGCGCCGGCGGCGGCGGTGGCGTCGGCGGATTCAGCGAGGACGGCACCGCGGGAACCGGCGGTCGGGGTGGCAATGGCGGTCTGCTGGCCGGGCTCGTCAGCGCCGGTGGCGGGGACGGTGGAACCGGCGGGAACGGCTTGTTCAACGGCGGTGCCGGGGGCGCCGGAGGCAACGCGGGCCTGCTGGGCGGGCCGGGCGGCGCCGGCGGCGCCGGAGGTGTCGGCGGGTTCAATGCCGCGACACCCGGCAACGGTGGCGTGGGCGGGGCCGGGGGCAACGGCGGAACGCTGTTCGGCAACGGCGGCGCCGGCGGAAGCGGCGGCTTCAGCCAGCTCGGCACGGGCGGCACCGGCGGAACCGGCGGCATGTCCGGGCTGCTGATGTCCGGCGGCGATGGCGGCACCGGCGGCCAGGGATTGTTCGGCGGCAACGGCGGCGCGGGCGGCAACGCGACCCTGCTCGGCTGCGGCGGCGCCGGAGGAACCGGTGGCTCGAGCGGTGCGTCGCTTCCTGGTAACTCCGGCACGGCAGGCAACGGCGGCAACGGCGGCAGGGCCGGCGCGCTGATAGGAATCGGCGGGGCGGGCGGCGCCGGTGGCCAGAGCCCTGCGGTCGGCGGCGGGGGCGGCAACACCGTGCTCAGCGGCAACGGCGGCAATGCCGTGCTGATCGGCGTGGGCGGCAACGGCGGCAACAGCGGGACCCCGCTCTACCTCGGCGGTAGCGGCGGCATCGGCGGCGTACTGCTGGGACGGAACGGGTCGGACGGGTTGCCGTAGCTCTGCTGGAACACTTCGCCAAGCCGAAGCACTGCTCATTTGCACGCTTGGAGCACCCCAACCATTAGCCTTATGCCTGGCACGCCACCGCGTACTCGGGTCCGACGCCTCCACGGTCGGGCGCGTGCAGGTGCTTCGGGTCGGTTAGCCGCGCGAAAGGCGGGTGAAGGAGTCGGCGATGGGTGACACGACCGAGGGTTCGCGGGAAGGCACGCAATTCGGACCATATCTGTTGCGACGCTTGGTGGGTCGCGGCGGCATGGGCGACGTCTACGAAGCCGAGGACACGGTGCGGGAGCGGGTCGTCGCACTGAAGCTCATGTCGCAGACGCTCTCCCAGGATCCGGTCTTCCGCACGCGCATGCAGCGCGAGGCGCGCACCGCGGGCCGATTACAGGAACCGCACGTCGTGCCGATTCACGACTACGGCGAGATCGATGGCCAGCTGTATGTGGACATGCGCCTGATCGACGGCAAGGACCTGGCCGCCCTGCTGAAGCGTTACGGCCCGCTTCCCCCGCCGCGCGCGGTCGCCGTGGTGCGCCAGATCGGTTCGGCGCTGGACGCGGCGCACGCCGCCGGAGTGACCCACCGCGACGTCAAGCCGGAAAACATCCTGGTCAGCGCCGACGATTTCGCCTACCTCGTGGACTTCGGGATCGCCAGCGCCGGCACCGACGAGAAGCTCACCCAACTCGGCAGCACGGTGGGCACGCTCTACTACATGGCTCCGGAGCGCTTCGGCGAGACCGAAGTCACCTACCGGGCCGACATCTACGCGCTGGCCTGCGTCTTGTACGAGTGCCTGGTCGGGACCCCGCCGTTCCGTGGCGACCAGCTTGCCGTCATGGGTGCGCATCTCAACCAGCCGCCGCCGCGGCCCAGTGTCGCGCGCCCGGGCATCCCCGCCGCCTTCGACGAGGTGATCGCCCGCGGCATGGCCAAGGACCCGGTAGACCGCTATCCCACCTGCAGCGACCTGTCCGCGGCGGCCTACGCCGCCCTGGCCACTCCGGACAAGGACCGCGCCAGCGACATCCTGCAGCGCAGTCAGGTGGCGCAGGTGCCGCCGTCCTTCGCGGGGCAGGCACCTAGCGGGTTTGTGCCGTCGCCGGCGCCGTCGCACGGCTGGTCCACCCCGTCGTCGTTCGCGGCCATGCCGCCCGGGCCGCCCTCGAGTGGCCCACTGCCGGCGCAGTGGCCGGGCACCCAGGGCTGGGGCGGTGCACCCGCGGGCACCGTCGGCACGCCGCCGTGGGGCCAGCAGCAAGCCCGTCCCACCAAGCTGCTGCGCAAACCCTGGTTCTGGGCGGGGCTGACGATCGCCGTGATCGTGGCGGTGGTGGGTGGGGTGATCATCGGCTTCTCGCCGCGTCGGGAGTCACCGCAGCCGCCCAAATCCTCCACGGCGGTGCCGGCCGCGGACGCGGTCACGTTGAACGTCCTCAACGACGGTGTGTTCGTTGGCGGTTCCGCTGCGGTCGCGACGATCGACGTCTTCAACGAACCGATCTGCCCGCCGTGCGGCGCCTTCATCAGGTCCTACGCCGGCGACATCGATGCCGCGGTGGCGAACAAGAAGCTCGCGGTGCGCTACCACCTGCTGAACTTCCTCGACGACCAGTCGCACACCAAGAACTACTCGACCCGGGCCGTGGCGGCCTCCTATTGCGTTGCGGGCCAAAACGACCCGAAGGTTTACACCAATTTCTACTCCGCTCTGTT
This sequence comes from Mycobacterium asiaticum, assembly GCF_001673635.1. GTDB lineage: Bacteria > Actinomycetota > Actinomycetes > Mycobacteriales > Mycobacteriaceae > Mycobacterium > Mycobacterium asiaticum_C. The sequence goes on along the minus strand of NZ_LZMH01000078.1, from coordinate 66,759 downwards.
CGGCAGCGACTTCCAGCCGCAGGAGGGTGCCGCATCGGATAGGACCGACGCCGAGCTGGCTCGGCTGGCGCAGTCCGTCGGGGCGAACACCAACGCGACCAACTGCATCAAATCGAGAATGGACCTTGGCACCGCGCAGATCAAAGCGAACAATTCCAGCGCGACCCTGGCCGGGTTCAATGCCCAGGGCACGCCGTTCGTATGGGACGGCACCGGCGGGGTGGACCTACAGAATCCGAACTGGCTCACCAAGCTGATCGGCTGACTGCAAATGACCGAACGCATCGAGATTGATCGCACCATCGCCGCGCCGGCAGCGGACATCTTCGCGGTGCTATGCGACCCGCAGGGCCATGTGGCGATCGACTCATCAGGAATGTTGCAGGACGCCGAAGGCGGCCCGGTGGCCGCCGTCGGTGACACCTTCGTAGTCCACATGGATCGGGAAGCGCTGAACGATTACCCGCAACTGGGCAAGTACGACGTCACGGTCGAGATCTCGGAGTTCGAACGCGATCGGTTGATCGCTTGGACCATTCTCGGTCAGATCCGGCCGCAAATCGGTCACATCTACGGTTACCGGCTACAGCCGACTCAGGACGGCGCGGCCACCGTGGTCACGTCGTTCTACGACTGGTCCAACATCGACTCCACGTGGCGTGAAGCCGGGATCTTCCCGGTCATCTCCGAAGGCGCGCTGCGGGCCACGCTCGGCATCCTGGACCGCACCGTCCGACGCGGGTACCCGCGCCGGTAAACCGGCTCGCCGGGGCCAGGGTTGCGGGGGGCTGTCAGAGGCGTTCGGTAGGGTCCCTCGGGTGACTCCCACAGCCAGCATCAAACCCGTAAATGCCCGTCTCGCTGAGGAACTCGCGATTACCGAGGCCCAGGTGGACGCGGCCGTCAAGCTGCTCGACGACGGCGCCACCGTCCCGTTCATTGCCCGGTACCGCAAAGAGGCGACCGGCAGCCTCGACGACGGGCAACTTCGTCACCTCGAGGAGCGGTTGCGGTATTTGCGGGAACTCGACGAGCGGCGCGCTGCGGTGCTGGCCTCGATCAAGGAACAGGGCAAGCTCACCGACGAGCTGCGCGGCGCCTTGATCGCCGCCGACACCAAGGCACGCGTCGAAGACATCTACCTGCCCTACAAGCCCAAGCGGCGGACCAAGGCACAGATCGCCCGGGAAGCGGGCCTGGAGCCACTGGCCGATCGACTGATCGCCGACTCGACCCTGACGCCGGAAACCGCTGCCGGGGAATTCGTCGGCGCCGCCGTCGCCGACACCGCCGCCGCACTGGAGGGCGCCCGGCACATCCTCATCGAGCGCGCCGCCGAGGACGCGGAGTTGGTCGGCTCGGTTCGCGAGACGTTCTGGGGCAGGGCTAGCCTGCGCACCGGCCCAGCCTCCGAGGAAATGGCGAAAAGCCCTGCTGCGCAGAAGTTCCGGGATTATTTCGAGCACACCGAATCGGTGCGGGACATGCCCTCGCACCGGGTGCTGGCGATCCTGCGTGGCGAGAAGGAGAAGGTGCTGGCCTGCAATTTCGACGGCGGTCCCGACGATGAGTACGAGGTAATGATCGCGCGTGCCCTCGGCATCGACCTGGCCCGGCCCGCCGATCGCCACCCCGCCCAGCGCTGGCTGGCCACCACGGTCAGCTTCGCCTGGCGCACCAGGCTGATGTTCTCCGCGACCGTCGATGCCCGGGTCCGGTTGCGGCAGCGGGCCGAAGAGGAAGCCGTTGCGGTATTCGCGCAGAACCTCAAGGACCTGTTGCTGGCCGCACCCGCCGGCGCCCGCCCGACGCTCGGCCTCGACCCGGGCTTCCGGACCGGTGTCAAGGTCGCCGTGGTCGACGGCACCGGCAAGGTGGTCGACACCTGCGCGATCTACCCACATCAGCCGCAGCGGCAATGGGATGCGGCCAAGGGGACCCTTGCCGCGCTCATCGCCCGGCACGATATCGAGCTGGTGGCCATCGGCAACGGCACCGCGTCGCGCGAAACCGACGCTCTGGTAAGCGAATTGATCTCTGATATCCGGGCGGCCGGGGGACCGGCGAGCGCGCCTGTCAAAGTGATGGTGAGCGAAGCCGGCGCATCGGTCTATTCCGCTTCGGCGTATGCGGCGCACGAGCTACCGTGCCTCGACGTCACCCTGCGTGGAGCGGTCTCCATCGCCAGGCGCCTCCAGGACCCGCTGGCCGAACTGGTCAAGATCGAGCCCAAATCGATCGGCGTGGGTCAATACCAACACGACGTGACGCCGGGCATCCTCGCCCGAAGCCTGGACGCCGTCGTCGAGGACGCGGTGAACGCGGTGGGCGTCGACGTCAATACCGCGTCCGTCCCGCTGTTGGCGCGGGTATCGGGCATCTCGGATTCCTTGGCCGAGGCCATCGTGGCCCACCGCGACGGCACCGGGCCGTTCGCCAACCGCGGTGCCCTGCTCAACGTTCCTCGGTTGGGGCCCAAGGCTTTTGAGCAGTGCGCAGGCTTCTTGCGGATCCGCGACGGCGACGACCCGCTGGATGCCTCCGGTGTGCACCCCGAGGCTTATCCGGTGGTCCGGCGCATCCTGGACCGCAGCGGTCTGTCGCTGGCCGAGATCATCGGTGATCAGCGCGCGCTTCGGAAGTTGCGGGCCGCCGACTTCGCCGACGACACGTTCGGTGTACCGACGGTGACCGACATCCTCGCCGAGCTGGAAAAGCCTGGCCGCGACCCCCGGCCCGCGTTCACCTCGGCGACGTTCGCGGCCGGGGTGCAGAAGATCACCGACCTCAAGCCCGGCATGGTGCTGGAAGGCGTGGTGACCAATGTGGCCGCATTCGGTGCCTTCGTCGACATCGGGGTGCACCAGGACGGCCTGGTTCACGTCTCGGCGATGTCCGACCGCTACGTGGCGGATCCGCATGATGTCGTGCGGTCCGGGCAAGTGGTGCGGGTGCGCGTCACCGATGTCGACGTGGAACGCCAGCGCATCGGATTGACCCTGCGTCTACAGGACCGGGCGCCGCGCGAGCAGCGCAAGGACCGGTCGCCCGCACCGCGGGCCCGCGGCAACCACACCGGTCGCCGCGAGGCTGCCCCGGCGGGCAATTCGATGGCTCAGGCGCTGCGCGACGCGGGCTTTGGCAGGTAGGAGGGCAGCTAGCCAGGGAGATAGACGCACAGAACTCGCTGGTTAGCGGGTCGGGTAGTACTACTCATTCGCCGCGGCCCACCGATCGGCATGCTGGTCGAATGCCCCTCGCTACCTCCACTCCCACCGGCGTGCCCGGTCCCGCCTCAAATGAGGCGGCCGCCAGCCCGCGCGACCGGGCCGTCGACGTCGCGCGGCTTACCGCCCTGGTCGTCGTGATGTTCGGCCACTGTGCGCTGCTGCTCGGCACCATTGACGCCGGCGGCGTGCGGATCGGCAATCTGCTCGGCGCGATGCCCGCGATCGCGCCGGTGACCTGGATCGTGCAGGTGATGCCGCTGTTCTTCCTGGCCGGCGGCGCCGCCGGTGCCTACGGCTGGCACCCGGGCGCGGCCTGGGGTTCGTGGCTGTTCAGTCGCGCGCAGCGGTTGTGCCGCCCGGTGTTCTGGTACCTCGCGGCGTGGACGGTCGCGCTGCTGGTGGTACGCGAAACCGTTGGGGAGGAATCGGCGGCGGACCTCGGCCGCGAATGTGTGGCGCTGCTGTGGTTTCTCGGCGTGTACCTGGTGGTGCTGGCGTTCGTGCCGGCGCTGACCCGGTTGCGTACCGGCCGTTCGCTCGCCCTGACCCTGGGCGGCCTGCTCGGCCTGGCCGCCGCGGTCGACGGGATCCGATTCGCCGTGGGCACAGCCGAATCCGGGGTGGCGAACTTCCTGATCGTGTGGCTGATCCCGGTGGTGATCGGTGTCGCGTATGCGCGCGGACTGGTCGGTGTGCGTGCCGCTGTCATCGCGGCCGTCGGTGCGTTCGCGGGCCAGGTGCTGCTGGCGGTTGCCGGCAGGTACGAGGTCTCGCTGGTGGTGACCGGCGCGGAGCGCATGTCGAATGTCGCCCCGCCGACGCTGTTGCTGGCCCTGCACTGCACCTGGATGTCGTGTGCGTTCGTGGCCGCCGCGGCCCCGATCCGGCGCTGGGCGGCGCGGCCGCGGGTCTGGTATGCCGTCGCGGTGGGCAACGGGGGAGCGATGACGCTGTACCTGTGGCACATCCCGGCGATCGCCCTGGCCGCCGTCGGCCTGCACGCGATCGGCCTGGACGCCTACGACGTGCACGCCCCCGGGTTCTGGGGCCTGCTCGCGTTGCGGGCGGTGGTGTTCGCCGTCGTCATGGCAGTGTTGTTCCGGCTGCTCTCACCGCTGGAGCACCGACGGCTGCCGTGGTGGGACGGCCCGATCCGCTCCGCCGGGCCCCGGACGGCGGTTGCCGGGGTGCTGGTATGTGTCGCAGGGGTTCTGGTGGTGCTGCTCGCCAAGCACGGGATGACCGGTGTCGCCGGGTGGACGGCATTGGCCTGCTTTGTGGCCGTGGCGGCATCGGCCCGCGCCGCGATCAGCCCCGGGCCATCGCGGAATTCGGTGCGGCCCAGTCGGTCGACACCTTCCGGTGCTTGATCAGCCACGTGTCGGCGTCGGGTACCAGGACGTCGCGGTACCGCCCGAAATGGTCGAGCCCGACGTGTGTCGTCACGGTGAAGTACGACGAGACGAAGGCCCGCTCCGGTGTCAGCCCGGTGAACAACACGTTGACCACGTTGTGCCGGACGATGGGTTTGACATCGGTGCCCGTGGCGATGCCGCCGGTGAGGCCGCCGAGGAACTTCGCGATCTCGGAGCGGCCGTGCAGTGATTGCCGCCCGCGGATTTCCAGCACACCGTCGGAACAGAATGTCGCGGCAAGGTCGTCCACCAAGCCGGCGTCGCCCGACCAGTTGTAGCGTGCCAACGTGTCGCGAATCTGTTCCCGCGCAACAAGTTCCCAGATCTCCACTACCGCTTCTCCTTACCCGAACGGGCGGTTCGCCCGTACCCCGCGGTACATGCCCCAACGCACGATCAGCGGCATGACCACCCGTTGTACCGACCACAACGGGAACCGAAATGCGTGGCCGGTGGGCAGGAACACCTCCAGCCCGTCGGGTTGGATCCCGATCAGCGAGCCCCACCGCCGGGCCGGCGCCCGGAACGCACGCAGCGGGCGGTCGGCGAACGTGGCACGAATGTTGCGGGCCAGCAACGCATCTCCCCGGTTGCGGGCGGAGCTGCGCAGTGGGTCGGTGGCCGCCACATCACCGACCGCGAAGACATCGCGATAACCCGGTACCGACAGTTCCGGTGTCACCCGGACGAATGCCCGCTCGTCCAGCAATTCCGGCGGTAGCCAGCCGGTGTTCGGCCGGACCCGACCGATCGCCCACAGCACGGCATCGGCGACGGACGGGGTCTGTCCGGAACTCCAGCGGATCGGTTCGGTGGTGATCGCGTCGCCGGTGAAATGATCTGCGATCAGAGCACGGTGGCCCGGGTGCAGCCCCACCCCGAGTCGCTCCAGCCGGGCCTGGACACGCTTCCAGATCCGCGGGTGGTACTCACTGAGCGGGCGTTCACCGGGAAAGTACAGGTCGATTCGCTTGTCCGGCCAAGTGGTGGCCAGGTTGACCGCCGAGCTCACCGCAGCCGCTCCGCCGCCGACCACGATGACCGATTTCGCGGTCGCCAATTGCTCATGTGCCGCATACAGATTCGCGCCTACATCGGCGGGCGACTGCAGCGTCGGCTGGCGCCAGAACCCATTGCTCACACCGGTGGAGATCACCAGCGCGTCGTAGCCCTCGGTGAAGGTGGTGCCGTCGGGACGGCGGCCGGCGACCGTGTGGGCCGCCAGGTCGACGCCGGTCAGTTCGCCCTGCACGGTCCGCACCCGGTCGAGTCGGCGAAACCTGTCGAACGGGATCCAGTAGTCCCGCGCCCAGTCGTCGGGCCGGGCGAGTCGGACACCGAGTTCCTGGCCGCTGACCAGCCCGGGCTTGACCGAGATCCCCACCACGTCGGCGTGCGGGGCCAACCGGATGGCGGTCAGCAGGCCGACGTCGCCCAGGCCCGCGACCACGACGCGTTTGCGGCTCACGCAGCGACTCGGCGCGGCGGCCGGGGCACGAAGCGCGGCACCCGATCAATCACCTGCTGATACTCCGGGCGGCGCTGCAGACTCCGCGTCTCCATCATCGGGATGCTGGCACCCAGGAACATGGCCAACATCGCCGCCGCACCGACGAACAACCACCATGCGTCCGAGGGCGATGCCGCGACCCCGAACAGGGCCAGCGCGAACCAGAAACTGAACTCTCCGAAGTAGTTCGGATGCCGAGACCAGCTCCACACCCCGCGCGTCATGGCCTCGCCGGCGCGCCGGTCCCGCACGAATCGGTGCAGCTGGACGTCGGCGATGAGTTCGAGCGCCACCGCGGCGACACCAACGACGAACGCGACGATGGTGAGCCACCGGATGCCGGAGCCGGCATGGGTGAGGCAGACGTACACCGGCAGCATGCCGGCGAACACCTGGGTCGTCGGAATGAGGTGGATCGCGACCAGGTCGACGAGGAACTCCCATCGCCCGGCCCGCTCGCGAAACATCGGGTAGCGCCAGTCCTCGTGATGAAGTCCCGGGAAGCCGTAAACCCAGTTTGCGGTCAAGCGCACCGCCCACAAGGTCACCAGCGTGGCCACCAGCCAGCACCGCAGTTGGTCGACACCCGGCCCGGTCTGACTCCACCAGTAGAAGCTGAGCAACGGCGGGATGACGCTCCAATAGGCGTCGTAGAAGCTCGAGTTGCGGTAAGCGCGGCTGAATGCGAACACCACCACCGTGGCCAGCACATCGGCGACGAAAGTGTCCAGCCAAAGCCGCCCGGTGCGCGGGCCCCACGCCAACCAGGCGGCGGCTACGCCAATGGCTATCACATATGCGACGGTGACCAGCGTCAGCGATCGGGCCTTGCCCATCGTTGCGGTCATGGCACCCGGTTCACTTCTGCGACTGCGCTTTTGGGCCAGCAGCTAACATCCGGGTCTCCTTGCCACACTGCCCGGTCATCCCAGGAAACCGGCGCGGTCGGCAAAACTGTAACACGTTCTATCGACCGCCCGGGCCGGGAGTTACGGAGCGGGAGACTCGTGCGTGACGGCCTGGTAGCCGCGTGCGCCCACCCGGTCGACCGCGGCCCGCACCACGCCGAAGATCAGGCCCTGCAAACCCGCGCCGATCAGGGCGGAACGGGTCGAGTTGCTGAGGTCTTTCGGATCCGGCGGCGCCTGGTCGTCATCGCTGAACCGCTTCCACACCTGGCTGAACACGGCCCCGGCCAGCAGGCCGCCCGTCACGCTGGTGACAATCGAGAGCGGCATGTACAGGGCTTTGGACTTTGCACTCATGACGATCCTTCGTTCTCTGGGTCTATTCGTCGTGGACCTGCTGCAGCAGGATCATCGCCCGGCCGGCAACCGTGATGTTGCCCTTGGGTCCAATGGCGTCTTCGTGCTCGACCTGCCCGGTGGCGGTCGACGTGTCCAGCACCGCTCGCCAGTTGGCGCCGAATTCGTCCGGCGGAAGCGTGAATTCGATCGGCTCGTGGTGGGCGTTGAAGCACAGCACGAACGAGTCGTCGGTGATGCGTTGGCCGCGCGCATCCATGCCGGGGATGCCCAGCCCGTTGAGGTACACCGCGACCGATTTGCCGAAGCCGGAGTCCCAGTCCTCGTCGCTCATCTCCGAACCGTCCGGCCGGAACCACGAGATGTCGGGGATGCCCTGCGAACCCCGCCGGCGCACCGGAGCACCGGTGAAGAAGCGCCGCCTGCGGAACACCGGATGGGCGGCCCGCAGCGCGGTCACCGACCGAGTGAACTCCATCAGGTCGGTGTCGGCGTTGTCCCAGTCGATCCAGGTCAGCTCCGAGTCCTGGCAGAACCCGTTGTTGTTGCCGTTCTGGGTGCGTCCGAGCTCGTCACCGTGGCAGATCATCGGAACACCCTGGGACAGGATGGTCGTCGCGAGAAAGTTGCGCTGCTGCCTGGCGCGCAGGGCGTTGATCTCCGGGTCGTCGGTCGGGCCTTCCGCGCCGCAGTTCCACGACCGATTGTGTGACTCGCCGTCGTTGTTGTCCTCTTTGTTGGCCTCGTTGTGTTTTTCGTTGTAAGAGACCAGATCTCGCAGCGTGAATCCGTCGTGCGCGGTCACGAAGTTGATCGAGGCCACCGGCCGGCGCGCGGTGTGTTCGTAGAGATCCGCCGAACCGCTTATCCGGGAAGCGAATTCACTCAGGATTGCGTCCTCGCCACGCCAGAAGTCACGGATGGTGTCGCGGAACTTGCCGTTCCATTCGGTCCATTGGGGCGGGAAGTTGCCCACCTGATACCCGCCGGGCCCGACGTCCCAGGGCTCGGCGATGAGCTTCACCTGGCTGACGATCGGATCCTGTTGGACGAGTTCGAAGAACGCCGACAGTCGGTCCACGTCATAGAACTCGCGGGCCAGGGTCGAGGCGAGATCGAAGCGGAATCCGTCGACGTGCATCTCGGTCACCCAGTAGCGCAGCGAATCCATGATCAGCTGCAGGGTGTGCGGGTGCCCGACGTTGAGGCTGTTTCCGGTGCCGGTGTAGTCCATGTAGTACCGCTTGTCGTCATCGACCAGACGGTAGTAGGCGGCGTTGTCGATGCCCCGCATCGACAACGTGGGCCCCATGTGGTTGCCCTCGGCGGTGTGGTTGTAGACCACGTCGAGGATGACCTCGATGTTGGCCTCGTGCAGGGTGCGGACCATGGCCTTGAATTCCTGCACCTGCCCGCCGGGATTGTTGCTGGCGGTGTACTTGAAGTCGGGGGCGAAGAAGCCGATCGTGTTGTAGCCCCAGTAGTTGGAGAGGCCCTTGTCGATCAGCGTCGAGTCGTTGGCGAAGTGGTGCACCGGCATCAACTCGATCGCGTTGACGCCCAGATTGGTGAGGTGCTCGATAATCGCCGGGTGAGCGATCGCCGAGTAGGTGCCTCGAATGCGCTCGGGGATGTCGGGGTGCGTCTGAGTCAGGCCCTTGACGTGGGCCTCGTAGATGACCGAGTCGGCGTATTCGTGGCCCGGCGGCCGGTCGACGCCCCAGTCGAAGTACGGGTTGATCACCACCGACTTGGGCATGTTCGCCGCGGAATCTTCGTCGTTACGGCTGTCGGGGTCGCCGAAGTTGTAGCTGAACAGCGACTGGTCCCACTGGAAGCTCCCGTCGATCGCTTTCGAGTACGGGTCGACGAGCAGCTTGTTGGGGTTGCAGCGCTGGCCGTTGCCGGGGTCGTAAGGCCCGTGTACGCGGAACCCGTACCGTTGCCCCGGTTCGACGCTGGGCAAAAAGCCGTGCCAGACGAAGCCGTCGACCTCGGGCAGGGGGATCTTCGTCTCTGCGCCGTCGTCGTCGAACAGGCACAGTTCCACCCGCTCGGCCACCTCGCTGAAGACGGCGAAGTTGGTCCCCGACCCGTCGTAGGTTGCGCCCAGCGGGTAGGCCTTGCCGGGCCAGACCTCCGGTCGCTCCTCGTCACGAGAGCCGGGATGCTGCTGTCCGCTGGTAACCACCGTGCCTCCTGTTTTCCTGGATTGGACCGGACTGTGAACATCGGCGGTCGGGGGACTGTATATCCGCTGATGTGCCGGGCTAAGCATGAGATTGCTCTCAAAGTTTCGACCCGTTGCAGACGACAAACGCGGTCGTCGCGGCGGCCTTCCGGAACCCGCCGAAATGCCTGCGCGCCTGTCGATTTCAAATTGAACTCAAAATATGACAACTGTTCGTGACAGCGGGTCGGGCCGGCGTGTGATCGCTAGGGTTGCGACACGGTCACGGACCCATACCTATTGACTGATCACTGGTCACAACAACCTCACCGCTCACTATCGTCACATCAACCACTGCGGACGTCAATCTGGCGTCCGACCCCTGAGAGGTGTGACATGTCGGCGGTTCCCCGCTTTGTTTCGGTATCGCTGGCAGCGACGGCCGCAATCGGACTCATCCTCCCGTTCGGCCTCGCTCCGTCGGCGAACGCCTTGCCGTGTAGCGCCCCCGCAGCCAATGTCCCGCCACCGGCGAACGCGGTGGTGACGAATCCCGGGGGCAAGGTGCTCGGCCCGTTGAACAAACGGCCGCGCGGTGCGAACGACCGTGCGCCGCTGCCCAGGCTGGGCCCGCTGCAGCGGGTACCCCAACAGGGTCAGAGGTACTCCGCGCCGCTGCAACAACAAGCGCTTGTCCCCGGCGCCAACCCGGCTCCACCGGTTCCAGCTCCACCGGCCGCGGGAGCGCAACCGCCGGCCGCCCAGCTCGCTCCGCCGGCAGACGCGGCTCCGCCGCCGAACCCGGCGCCGGTGCCGGAAGCGGCTCCGCCGGAGGGTGCGCCCGATGCGCTTGGCGCACTGGGAGGTTCCAACACGTCGCTGGTCGAGTGGGTGACCGGTCCGGAGGGCCCCAACAAGACCCTGGAGCGGTTCGGCATCTCCGGAACCGACCTCGGAATTCTCTGGGACAACGGCGATCCGGCGAACCATCAAGTGCTGATGGCGTTCGGTGACACCTTCGGCTACTGCGCTGTCAAGGGTGACCAGTGGCGCTACAACGTGCTGTTTCGCAGTAACGACCATGATCTGTCGCACGGCTTGCACGTGGCCGAGGGCGATCCGAACAATCGCTACGCCGGCTCGCCGACCCAGCAGCCAGGGTTCTCCAGACAAGTCATCAACAGCATCAAGTACGCCAAGGAAGAGACCGGCATCATTCCGACCGCCGCCATCTCCATCGGCAAGACCCAATACATCAACTTCATGTCGATCAAGGACTGGGGCCGGGACGGAGAGTGGTGGACGAACTACTCCGGAATCGCGATGTCCACCGACAACGGCCAGACCTGGGCGGTCTATCCGGGAACGATCCGCGCGAACGGGCCCGACGCCGCGCGGGTCCCGTACGTCGAGGGCAACGAGAACTTCCAGATGGGCGCCTACGTCAAGGGCAGCGACGGCTACCTGTACTCGTTCGGCACACCGAACGGTCGCGGCGGCGCTGCCCATCTGTCCAGGGTGCAGCCGCGCTTCATTCCGGACCTCACCAAATACGAGTACTGGAACGGTGATTCGAACTCCTGGGTGCCGAACAGGCCCTCGGCGGCCACTCCGGTGATCCCGGGTCCGGTCGCCGAAATGTCGGCGCAGTACAACACCTACCTCAAGCAGTACCTGGTGATGTACACCAACGGCGCCAACGACGTCGTGGCCAGGACCGCGCCGGCGCCCCAAGGACCATACAGTCCGGAGCATCTTCTCGTGTCGAGCTTCTCAATGCCCGGCGGCATTTACGCCCCGATGATGCATCCCTGGACCACGGGCAAGGACGTGTACTTCAACCTGTCGCTGTGGTCTGCCTACGACGTGATGTTGATGCACACCAGCTTGGGCTGACCCCCGGCGCCGTGCCGGTCATGCCTGAAAAGGCCGATTCGTCCATTCCCGGCCTTCGCGCCGCGATGAACGGAACCAGCCACCCGCCGCGCCGGTGCCGCCATCGGTCGGGATGGTGTGGCCGGTGACGAAGGCCGACAGCTCGGAGGCCAGAAACAGGATCACCCGGGCCTGGTCCTCCGGCCGACCCATCCGCCCGACGGGCACCCAGTCCGGCCACCGTTGCTGCTCGTCGGGGGAGAGCCACTGCGTGTACGGCACCTGTATCGACTCGGTGACGTCCGGGCCGATCGCGTTCACCCGCACGCCGTCGCGACCGACCTGCACCGCGAGGCTGCGGGTGAACTGGATGACGGCCGCTTTGAAGGCCGCGTAGACCGGATCCTCCGGATATCCGCGTAACCCCTCCACCGACGACACGTTCACGATCGCACCCGCATGCCGCTCGACCATCGCGGGCAGGAACGCGCGGGTGACGAGGAAGACGTGATGCAGGTTCACCCGGTAGAGCTCGTCCCAGAGTTGCGGGTCGGTGCCAGCGAAAGCGCCGGGGTGCCGCACCCAGTCACCCACATTGTTAACCAGCACGTCGACGCGCCCGTAGCGCCGCAGCACGGTGTGTGCCAACGAGGCGACCTGTTCGGCATCCCGTACGTCGGTGGGCACCGCGACTGCCGGGTCGCCGATCTCGGTGGACACCTGCTCCGCCCGACCGGCGTCGATGTCGGCGATGACCACGCGGGCGCCGTGTTCGACAAACAACCGCGCGGTGGCCGCGCCGATGCCACCCCCACCGCCGGTTACCACCGCCACCCGCCCGGTCAACAACTCAGCCGACGTCATCACGCGTCTATCTTCGGTCACGGTCACCGATGCTGACAGGATGCTCCAGGTGAAGCGACCCAACTTTCTGGTGATAGTGGCCGACGATCTCGGCTTCTCCGACATCGGTGCATTCGGCGGCGAGATCGACACGCCCAACTTGGACCGCCTGGCATACGACGGCGTCCGGCTCACCGACTTCCATTCGGCGCCGGCCTGCTCGCCCACCCGCGCGATGCTGCTGACCGGCACCGATCATCACGTCGCGGGCATCGGCACCATGCTCGAGGTCGCGATCCCGGGTTTTCAGGGCGCTCCCGGCTACGAGGGTTACCTGAACGACCGCGTCGTTGCGTTGCCCGAGTTGCTCCGCGACGCCGGCTACCTGACGCTCATGTCGGGCAAGTGGCATCTGGGCGCGACGATCGAAACCTCCCCGTGGGCACGCGGATTCGACCGCTCCTTCGCCCTGCTGCCCGCCGGCGCCAGCCACTACGGTGGCGCGGGCGGGGCCGGATTCTCGCCGATACCGACGCAATACACCGAGGACGATCGGTTCGTCACCGTTGGCGACGACTTCTACTCATCGGATTCCTACACCGACACCCTGCTGCGTTACCTCCGCGAGCGGCCCGCCGACGACGACCGGCCGTTCTTCGCATACCTGCCCTTTCAGGCGCCGCACTGGCCGCTGCAAGCACCGGACGAATCGGTGGCCAAGTACCGCGGCCGCTACGACGCCGGTCCGGACGCGCTGCGCGACGAGCGGTTGGTGGCGTTGGGGCGGCTGGGCCTGTGCCCGCCGGACGTCGAGGCCCACCCCGTGGTTGCCGACGGCGCCCCCGAGTGGGACGACATGAGCGAGGACGAGCGGGCCCGCTCGGCTCGCAGCATGGAGGTCTACGCCGGCATGGTCGACCGGATGGACTGGAACATCGGGCGGGTGATCGACTATCTGACCGAAACCGGCGAACTCGACGACACCGTGGTGGTCTTCCTGTCGGACAACGGCGCCGAAGGAGCGATCGTCGAAGCGATGCCATTGCGCGGCGCCCAGATCGCCGCCCAGATCGAAAAGCATTGCGACAACAGCCTGGACAATTTGGGCCGCCCCACTTCCTACATTTGGTACGGACCGCGCTGGGCGCAAGCCGCAACGGCACCGTCGCGCCTGCACAAGGCGTTCACCACCGAGGGCGGAATCCGGGTGGTGGGGTTCGTGCGGTGGCCCGGCTTCGACCGCCGGGGACAGATCGGCACCGCCTTCACCACCGTCATGGACATTGCGCCCACCGTGCTGGAGCTTGCCGGCGTCGAACATCCCGGCACCCACTACGCCGGCCGCGATGTGGTGCCCATGCGCGGTCGCTCATTGCTGCCGTACCTGTCCGGCGCCGCCGACGAGGTGCACGACGGCCGGACAGGCACCGGCTGGGAGTTGTTCGGCCGCCGCGCGATTCGTCAAGGTGACTGGAAAGCGCTCTACCTGCCCGCCCCGTACGGCCCCGGCAGGTGGGAACTCTTCGACTTGTCCAGCGACCCGGGCGAGATTCACGACCAGTCCGACGCGCATCCCGAGAAGCTGGCCGAGCTGCTGGCGCTCTGGGACCGATACGTCGAGGAGAACGGCGTGGTGCTCGAGCCGGTGTCGGTGTTCGAGATGTTCGACTGAGGCGCTTCGGGTCCGCGCGACCTCAGTCCTTACCGCGCGGGGGAGGCTGCACCTCCACGCCGCTGGACTCGTGCTCGGGACCGGCCACTGGGTGCTCGGCAGGCACCCGGTCCCGGAACCGGCTTGCCTCACCGGGCTCCTGAGTCTCTGGCGACCGCTCGCTACCCCGGTACGGCCCGGGCTTGGCACGCGGCTTGCCGCCGGGGAACGCTAGCCGAAAGATGGTGCGGTGCACGGTGTACCACTGCTTGCCGAACCGGCCGGAGTTGTACGGCAGCTCGTAGCGCTCGCAGATCTCCTTGACTTTCGGTGCGATTTCGGAGTACCGACTGCTGGGCATGTCGGGATACAGATGATGCTCGACTTGATAGCCCAGATTGCCGCTGATGACGTGGAACAGCGGACTGCCCTCAATGTTGGCCGCGCCCACCAACTGACGTAGATACCACTCGCCGCGCGTCTCGTCCTCCACCTCTTCCTCGGTGAATGTGTAGGTCTGGTCGGGGAAGTGGCCGCAGAAGATGATGGCGTGGGCCCAGACGTTGCGGATGACATTGGCCAGCGCATCTGCGGCCAGCGTGCGCAGGTAGGTGCTCTCCGCGCCGGACACCTTGTCGAGGAAGCTTGCGGTCTTGCCGACTCGGCCCTTGGCCGAGATGCGCCGCAGTCGCCGGCCGATCCGTGATGTGGCAGGCTGCTCGAGGCGTCCGCCCAGGGCCAGTTGCACCAGCGTGAACGCCCCGGCGCTGATCAACGGCCACCCGATGTAGTCCTTGATGACCTGCGAACGTGCCTTGACGCCAATGCCTTTGAGGTCCTTGCGTACCTCGGACCACGGCTTCTCGCGGGCCCGAATGGCTTCGATGTCCATGTCGTGCACCGCCACGCCCCACTCGAACAAAATGGTGAGCAACAGGTTGTAGAGCGGTTGCCCCAAGTAGTACGGACGCCATTTCTGCTGCGGGTCGATCCGCATGATCTCGTAGCCGAGATCCTTATCCTTGCCCAGGATGTTGGTGTAGGTGTGGTGGATGTAGTTGTGTGAATGCTTCCACGACTCGGCGGTGGACGCGGTGTCCCAGTCCCACTTCGATGAGTGGATATCGGGATCGTTCATCCAGTCCCATTGCCCGTGCATGACGTTGTGGCCGATCTCCATGTTTTCCAGGATCTTGGCCATGCCCAGACACGCGGTCCCCAGCACCCAGGCGGTCTTCGAGCGCGAACCCAGCAGCAGCACGCGGCCGAGCACCACGATCTGGCGTTGCACGGAGATGACTGTCTTGATGTAGCGACGGTCCCGCTCACCGAGGTCGGCGAACACCTCGTCGTGGATCGCGTCGAATTCCTTACCGATTTTCTCCCGCTCCTGTTCCCCGAGGTGGGCGAACGGGCTTTTCGGACGTTCCAGAGTTGAAGTCACTGCCTATACCTTTCGATCAGAGTTCGAGTTCGACGTCGCCCTCGGCGCTGTTGATGCAGATCCTGATGTCCTGTCCGGTGGGCTCGCTGACGTCACCGGAGCGCAGATCCCGCACCTTGCCCGACTTGAGCGTTCCCACACAGGTGTGGCAGATGCCGATGCGGCAACCGAAGTTGAGCTCTAGCCCGGCGTTCTCACCGGCTTCCAAGATCGACGTACCGCCGTCGCACTCGGCGGTCTTGTCGCTCTTCAGGAAGCTGACTTCGCCACCCTCACCGTCGCCGGCGCCCCCGCCGATCTTCGGCTGGAACCGTTCGAAGTGCAGGCGATCGGGATCGCCGTTGTTCTCCCAGTGCTCGATCAGCGCATCAAGCATTTCCTCCGGCCCCGAGCAGAACGCTTCCCGCTCGCGCCAGTCCGGACACACCTCGTCCAGGTCGCCGGGTTTGAGCCGGCCGCGATCCGACGTCAGACGCAGGTCCAGTCGCATCCCCTCGTGCCGTCTCTCGAGTTCCTCGAGATCGGACAGGAACATGATCTGCTCGCGGGTGCGCGCGGAATGAATCACCAGCACGTCGTTCATCTCGTTGCGGTGGTCGAGGCTGCGCAGCATGCTCATGATCGGCGTGATGCCGCTTCCGGCGCTGATGAACAGCATCTTGGCCGGCAACGGCTCGGGCAGCGTGAATACGCCCTCGATCTCGCCCAGGCGCACCAACTCGCCGGGCTGGATCCGTTCGACCAGATACGGCGAGACGACGCCGCTGTCCACCTTCTTGGGCGTCACGCTGATCAGGCCATCGGCCGGTTCCGGATCTGAGGTCAGCGAGTACGCGCGCCAGTGGTAGACACCGTCGATGACCAGGCCGAGCCGGATGTACTGGCCCGGCTTATGGCCCGGCCATTCGTAGCCCGGCCGGATCAGCACGCTCGCGGCCTCCGAGCCTTGCGGCTCGACACGCTCGACCTTCCCGCGCAGCTCCTTGGTGGTCCACAGCGGGTTGATCATTTCGATGTAGTCGTCGGGCTGAAGCGGCTTGAATAAATTCCGCACCGCTTTCAGAAACCATCTACGGCCACGAGGTACTTGGGGCTGGGCTCCGCGTTCCGCCATATGCCAAGAGTACACAGATGTTTACTGAAACAAACCCGGCGGCATAGAAATATCAAATAAACAGCGCGTATCTAGTGCCGGAGCGTTTACAGCACAGAATACACTCGTTCACCGAGTGGCGATAGATTCACGATCAGAGGTGGCGCCGGACGAGACGTCAGCTAACGGGTTCCCCACCATGCCGATGTTCACACCTGCGAAAACAAATAGTTGCGCCGATGCCGGCTCGAGACGACGCTCGACCGTCGCGCCCGGCACGAGGTGAGTGGCGACCCGCGCGGCAGGGCCACCCAGGCTCGGCGGGCGGCGTTGCCGACGGCCGCACCGCCACCCCGTGCGCCGGCGAACACGCGGCCTAGTTCGGTGCGGTCACCAAAGATTAAGCGTGACAAGGGCTTCGGCAGGCGATGGCACCATACGCGCGATGGCTGAAAAGCACCTCAGAGGCGGCTGCCAATCTGTTGTGCGGAGCGGAAAAGGCGAAATGTGTTCCAGGTAACCGTCTTTTGATGAACTAACGAGCCATCGGTCCTCGTGGCCCAACTATGACTGTTACAACGTATTCCCGATCAGCCGACCAAGCCGGCCGCCACGACCACGGCGCACCCCGGATCGCCGGCACCGCGGTGGCCTTTCCGCCGCACCGGCACAATCAAGACGAGGTCGCACGCGTGCTGACTCGGGTGACGGGCCCGGATTTCATGCGCTTCGCGAGCACCGCCGGTGTCGACGAACGCAATCTGGCCCTTCCTCTCACGCGCTACCCGGAACTGAGCGGCTTCACCGAGGCCAATAACGCCTACATCGAAGTCGCGACGGAACTTGGTGAGCGAGCGGTACTTTCGGCCCTGGACGCGGCCGGCATCGAACCACGCGAAGTGGACGCGATCGTGGTCGTCTCCAGCACAGGGATGGCGGTACCGACCATCGATGCGCGACTGATCTCGCGGGTCGGACTGCGGCCCGACGTGAAGCGCATTCCGCTGCTCGGGCTGGGCTGCGTGGCGGGTGCTGCGGGGATGGCTCGGGTGCACGACTACCTGCGGGGCTTTCCCGGCGACGTGGTAGTGCTGTTGTCGGTGGAGCTGTGCTCGCTGACGCTGCAGCGTGACGATGTCTCCATTCCCGCGCTGATCGGCGTGTGCCTGTTCGGCGACGGTGCCGCTGCGGTAGTCGCGACCGGCGCCGATCGGGTTCCGCAGCGACGCACCGAGTTCCGTCAGCCTCAGGTCGTCGCCACCCGCAGTCGGGTCATTCCGGACACCATCAGCGTGATGGGCTGGGACATCAGCTCCAACGGATTCGGGCTGGTGATGGGCCGTGAGGTCCCGCAGATGGCCGACGACTACCTACGTGGCGAGGTCGACGACTTCCTGGCCGAGAACGGATTGTCGATCGCCGACATCTCGGCATGGATCTGCCATCCCGGCGGGCCGAAGGTCCTCGACTCCATCGAGAACGCCCTCGGGCTGCCACCCGAAGCCGTGGTACACAGCCGAAACTCCATGCGGGAGAACGGGAACGTTTCTTCGGCGTCGGTGCTTGACGTGCTGCGCCGGACGGTTGCTGATCCGCCGTCGGACGGTTCGTTCGGAGTCATGATGGCGATGGGCCCCGGCTTCTGCTTCGAACTGCTGCTGCTGCGCTGGTGAGGGGACAGGACATGTTCTACTTCCTGTTCATCCTGGCCATCGGCGTCGAACGACTCGTCGAGCTCGTGGTCGCCAGGCGCAACGCGGCATGGTCGATTGCGCGGGGCGGCCGGGAGTTCGGCCGCGGTCACTATCCGGTGATGGTCAGCATGCACGGACTGCTCCTCGTCTCGTGCGTCGGTGAGGTCTGGGCACTGCACCGCCCGTTCATCCCCTGGCTGGGCTGGCCCATGGTCGCGATCGTCGCGCTGAGCACCGTCGTTCGGTGGCGCTGTGTCGCGACCCTGGGCAAGCGCTGGAATCCGCGACTGATCGTGATTCCAGGTGCGCCGCTGGTCACCGGCGGGATCTACAAGTGGATTCGGCACCCCAACTACACCGCCGTCGCGGCGGAGGTGGCGGCCCTGCCGCTGGTGCATTCGGCCTGGGTCACGGCGCTCGTGTTCAGCGCCGCCAACGCCGCGGTACTCAACGTCCGGATCCGCGCCGAGAACGTGGCGCTGGGCTACGTCTAGGGCTTCCGATACCCGTAGTAGCGGAATACAGTGGGTGGGTGAGCAGCCCCCGAGACGGCAGGTATCTGCACACCTGCCCACTGTGTGAAGCCATGTGCGGCTTGGAGATTCGAGTGCAAGAGGGAAAGGTTGCCGGCATCCGCGGCAACCGGGACGACGTATGGAGCCGCGGTCACATCTGTCCCAAGGGCGCCTCCCTGGCCGGTCTGCACGATGACCCCGACCGAATCCGGCAGCCGCTGATCAAGGTCGACGGACAGTTTCAGGAAGTGACTTGGGACGCGGCGTTTCGTCGCTGCACCGAGCTGCTCACACCGGTGATCAACAAATACGGCATTGGCGCGGTCACCGCCTACACGGGCAACCCGCTGGCCCATTCGTTCTCGCTGGCCCGGTACACGGGTGTGCTGCTGGGCATGTCCGGGATGCCGGTCACCTACTCGCCGGGCACCGTGGACCAGTGGCCCAAGAATCTGTCATCACATCTGATGTATGGCGGCTGGTGGAACTTCCCGGTACCCGACATCGAACGAACCAACCTGCTGGTGATCATGGGCGCCAACCCGGCGGCATCGCAGGGCTCACTACTTGCCGCGCCGAATGTCATGGGTCTCATCGATGCGATTGTCAAGCGCGGCAAGGTGATTGTGGTCGACCCGGTGCGCACCGTCACCGCCGCCCACGCCAGCGAGTGGCTGCCCATCGTGCCGGGCACCGACGCGGCGCTGCTGCTGGCGGTCGCGCACACGCTGTTCGCCGAAGGGCTGGTGCACGCAGCGCCATACGTCGAGGGCCTGGACGCGATGCGCGAGGTCGCCGCCCAGTGGCCGCCGAGTCGGGTGAGTGCGGTCACCGGTATCGACGAGGAGCGCATCAAAAAGTTGGCCCGGGAACTGGCCGGCACCGAGAAATCGGTGGTATACGGCCGGATCGGACTGTGCAATCAGGAATTCGGCAGCCTGGCCAGCTGGCTGGTCGACGTCATCAACATTCTCACCGGGCATTTCGACGTGCCGGGCGGCGCCATGTTCCCGCGGCCTGCGGCCTGGTCCATCACCACCCAGCCGTTGCCGGGACTCGAAGGCGGCGCACCGGAATTCGGCCGCTGGCAAACGCGGGTGCGCGGGGCGAAGGAAGTCCTGGGCCAGGTTCCGGTGTCGTGCCTGGTCGAGGAGATAGCCACACCGGGGGAGGGGCAACTCAAGGCGCTGATCACCGTCGCGGGCAACCCGGTGCTGTCCTCGCCGGCCGGCGACAAGCTGGACGAAGCCCTGCCGATGCTGGAAGCCATGATCTCCGTTGACAATTGGGTCAACGAGACCACCCGGCACGCCAATGTGATCCTGCCCGG
Organism: Mycobacterium asiaticum; assembly: GCF_001673635.1. Taxonomy (GTDB): domain Bacteria; phylum Actinomycetota; class Actinomycetes; order Mycobacteriales; family Mycobacteriaceae; genus Mycobacterium; species Mycobacterium asiaticum_C. Next base: position 46,724 of record NZ_LZMH01000078.1, on the reverse strand, counting down.
GCTGTCGCCGCTCGAGCAGCCGCACCACGACGACCTGGTGCTGCAGTTCGCCATCGGAAGCTTTGCCAACTACTCCGCGCCGGTGTTCGACCCCGGTGACCGCCCGCACGAGTGGGAGATCCTGATCCGGCTTACCGGTCTGTGCACCGGCACCCCCGCCGAGGAGGTCGACGTCGTCGCCATCGACGACGGCTTTTTCGACTATCTGGCATTCACCAGGGGCCTCGACGGTGCCACCATCCGCCGGCACTACGACCAGGGCGGACTCAAAAACAACGGCGGACCCGAACGAATGCTGGACCTCACCCTGCGTACCGGGCCCTTCGGTGATCGCTACGGCGAGAACCCGGGTGGCTTGACGCTGGAGCTCCTCAAGGCCAATCCGAACGGAATCGATTTCGGGCCGATGGTGCCGCAGCTGCCCGAGATCCTCGGCACTCCCGACAAGAAGATCCGGCTCGCGCCGCAGTACCTGCTTGACGACCTACCCCGGCTCGCCGCCCGGTTGGACCGGCCGGCCGACCCGCTCGTGCTGGTCAACCGTCGGCACCTGCGCTCCAACAACTCCTGGCTGCACAACGTGCCGTCGCTGATGAAGGGCAAGGACCGCTGCACCCTGCTGATGCATCCGCAGGACGCGGCCCGCCGCCGCATCTCCGACGAGGACATCGTCACGGTCAAGTCCGAGTCCGGCGAGATCAAGGTGCCGGTCGAGATCACCGATGCGATCAGGCCGGGTGTGGTGTCGATGCCGCACGGGTGGGGACACGACAAACCAGGGACCCGGCTGTCGGTGGCCAGCGCCTCACCCGGGGTCAACACCAATGTGCTGTCGCCGCCGACGTTCGTCGACGAACCGTCCGGCAACGGGGTCCTGAACGGGATCCCGGTGACGGTCAGCTGAGCACCGGCCGTCAGGCGCTGACGGACCCGACCTCATCGGCAGCGGCACGCATCTGGTCGGACAACCGGAGCAGATCATGCTCGCCCACCCCGTTGGGCAGGGTGTAGGCCACCTGGCGCAACTCGACGGCGTAATTGCGCAACTGCTGGCGGAGTCGCGCCTCAACCTTCGGCATGACTACCTCCTTACGAAGGGGGACTGGCCAAGGCGCCCCCCGATCGACGGCCGATCCAAACGTATGCCGACCGGGTCCCGGGCGCGACGCGGCCGGGCCCTTTTCAGGCCCTTTTTACGAGAGTTTGACGGCACATTTACAGTCCGCCGCCGCCGAACAACTGAGTCGGCGATCCGGTCCTCATTCGCGCCGATCGGGCTCTTCCAGCTCAGGATCTACCGGCACCGTCCGCTGCTGTTCCTGCCAGTCCGCCGCGTCGGCCTCCAGCGGCACGTCACCGGACTCCTGCACCTCGGACTCCTCCTCGAACAGCGAATCGACGGTGGGCCGCTGCTGCTCGGCCGCGTCGGGGATGGGCACATCGTCGGGGAATTCTGCGCGGTCGTACATGGACGCCGGATTACCCGACACCCCATGGACAAAACTCCAGCCCTGCGGCGGCGCGGGAATCCTCGGTTTCCCGGCCGAGACTGCGGGCTACTATGCCGCCATGGCGCTCGACGAAGGTTCGACGTTTGCCGGATACACCATCATCAGGCGGCTGGGATCCGGCGGAATGGGCGAGGTTTACCTGGCCCGGCACCCGCGACTGCCCCGGCAGGACGCGCTCAAGGTGCTGCGGACCGACGTCTCCGCCGACCGCGAATACCGGGAGCGGTTCCACCGCGAAGCCGACACCGCGGCGGCCCTGTGGCACCAGCACATCGTTGCCGTGCACGACCGGGGTGAGACCGACGGCCAGCTCTGGATCGACATGGACTACGTGGACGGCACCGACGCCGGTCAGTTGCTGGAGGAGCGGTACACCGGCGGCATGCCCGGCCCGGAGGTCGTCGACATCATCACCGCGGTGGCCGAAGCGCTCGACTACGCGCACGAGCACAAGCTGCTGCACCGCGACGTCAAGCCGGCAAACATCCTCATCGCACGACCCGACTCGCCGGATCGACGAATTATGTTGGCGGATTTCGGGATCGCCGGGCTGGTCGGTGAGTCCACCGGATTGACCGCCACCAACATGACCGTCGGCACCGTGGCCTACGCCGCCCCCGAACAGCTGATGGGCAACGATCTGGACGGGCGCGCCGATCAATACGCGCTGGCGGCTTCGGCGTTCCAGTTGTTGACCGGGGCGCCACCGTTTCAGCATTCGAACCCCGCCGTGGTGATCAGTCAGCACCTCAGCGCGTCGCCGCCAGCCATCGGCGACCGCCGGCCGGCGCTGGCCAATCTCGATCCGGTATTCGCCAAGGCGTTGGCGAAGGATCCCAAGGACCGGTATCTGCGGTGCGTCGATTTCGCGCGGGCCCTCGGCCATCATCTCGGCGATGTCGGCGACGCCGAGGCCACCAGCGCCTCCATGCCCGTCACCGCACCGCCCAAGGGTTCGCTGCGTCCCGCCGTACTGATCCCTGCGGTGCTGGCGATTCTGCTGGTCATCGCCGTTGCGCTGGCGATCCGCGAGTACGAGAGGGCCGACGAAGAAGAGCACGCCGCGCCCGGGGCGCGGACCTCGTCGGCCACAACCTCCGCCCCCGCGTCCGTGCCCGCGCAGCAAACGCCGGCCCCGACGGGGTCCGCCACGACGGGCCCGGCGGTTCCCGTGCCCGTCGTCGCGATCGGTGCCGTGTGTGCACCTCTGGGCAGCACCGGCATAACCAAGACCGGGGCCACCGCATACTGCTCGAAGCTGCAGGACTCCGATGCGACTATCTGGTCGTTGACCGAGAACACCGTCGCCAGCGCGACCGTCAGCTCAGCGCCCGAGCCGAGCGAGTCGCCGGTGCCGACGGAGCAGGAGGGGCCGATCCGCATCTGCATGCAACAGACCGGCCAAACCCGGCGTCAGTGCCGCGAGGAGATTTTGCGCAGCAACGGACTGCCGTGACGCGGCAAAGTCGCGCCGGTAACCCATATTTCACGTTCTGCTTCTGCAGTTGGCATTCCTGCCGATAGAGTTGCCTGCGATGACCCAAACAGCCGCCCCGCCTGTGCTGACCGTGCGGTATGACGGAGCTGAACGCACCTTCGCCGCAGGCAACGACGTAGTCATTGGCCGCGACCTGCGCGCCGACGTGCGTGTCGCGCATCCGCTGATATCCCGGGTACACCTACTGCTGCGCTTTGACCAGGGCCGATGGGTTGCCATCGACAATGGCAGCCTCAACGGGCTGTACGTCAACGGGCGACGTGTTCCGGCGGTCGACATCCAGGACGGTCAGCGCATCAATATCGGTAACCCGGATGGGCCGGCGCTGGACTTCGAGGTCGGCCGCCGTGACCAGGGGTCGGTCGGCCGGCCGCCACCAACGACCGCCATGGCGATCCCGGCCAGGCCGAGCGGGCCCGTCCCGTCCGGCCCCCCGAGCGGTGCTAACTGGGGCGGGCCGCCGCAGCAACCGTCCACCAGCCGGATGCCGTCGCCGCCGCCCACCGGCGCGCATCCCAGTCAGCCCCGGTACCCGTCCGGTCCGCAACAGATGCACTCACCGGGCGGTCAATACCCCAGCGGGCCCCAGCCGGCACCGCAGATCTACCGTTCCTCAGCGCAGCAGCAGCCGCCTCCCGTGATCGGTCGCACGGCCGAGGCGGGCAGCAGGACCTCGATGATGAAGATCCTGCGGCCCGGGCGGAGCGCGGGTGACCTGCCGCCAGGTGCGGTGAAGATCGGTCGCGCCGACGACAACGACATCGTCATTCCCGAGGTGCTGGCCTCGCGCCACCACGCCACTCTGATCCCGGGACCCCACGGCACCGAGATCCGTGACAACCGCAGCATCAACGGAACGTTCGTCAACGGGGCCCGCGTCGATTCCGCGCAACTGCGCGACGGCGACGTGGTGACGATCGGCAACATCGACCTCGTCTTCGCCAACGGCGCGCTGTCCCGGCGCGAGGAAAGCCTGCTCGAGACGCGCACCGGCGGCCTCGATGTACGGGGCGTGACCTGGACGATCGAGGGCAACAAGACGCTGCTGGACAACATCTCGCTGACCGCTCGGCCCGGAATGCTCACCGCGGTCATCGGGCCGTCGGGCGCGGGCAAGTCGACCTTCGCCAAGCTGGTCGCCGGATACACCCACCCGACCAGCGGCACAGTGGCGTTCGAGGGGCACAACGTGCACGCCGAATACGCCTCGCTGCGCAGCAGGATCGGCATGGTGCCCCAGGACGACGTGGTGCACGGACAGCTGACCGTCAAGCAGGCCCTGATGTACGCCGCCGAACTGCGGCTGCCGCCGGACACCACCAAGGAAGACCGCGAGCAGGTGGTGGCCCGGGTCCTCGAGGAACTCGAGATGACCAAGCACCTCGAGACCCGGGTGGACAAGCTGTCGGGCGGTCAGCGCAAGCGCGCTTCGGTGGCGCTGGAGCTGCTGACCGGCCCGTCGCTGCTGATCCTCGACGAGCCCACCTCCGGCCTGGACCCCGCGCTCGACCGGCAGGTCATGACGATGCTGCGCCAGTTGGCCGACGCCGGTCGTGTGGTGCTGGTGGTCACCCACTCGCTGACCTACCTGGATGTGTGCGACCAGGTGCTGCTGCTGGCCCCCGGGGGCAAGACCGCGTTCTGCGGGCCGCCCAGCCAGATCGGGCCGGCGATGGGGACGACCAACTGGGCGGACATCTTCAGCTCGGTGGCCGAAGACCCGGACGGCGCCAAGGCCCGTTATCTCGCGCAGACGGGTCCCCCGCCGCCGGCACCGCCGACGGAACAACCCGCCGAGCTCGGCGAGGCCGCGCACACCAGCCTGTTCCGGCAGTTCTCGACGATCGCCAGACGGCAGTTGCGGCTGATCATTTCCGACCGCGGCTACTTCATCTTCCTGGCGATATTGCCGTTCATCATGGGTGCACTGTCGATGTCAGTGCCCGGCGACGTCGGCTTCAACGCCCCGCCATTGACGAGTGAAGCGCCCACCGAGCCGGCCCAGATCCTGGTGCTGCTCAACGTCGGCGCGGTCTTCATGGGAACGGCGCTGACGATCCGCGACCTCATCGGTGAGCGCGCCATCTTCCTGCGTGAGCAAGCGGTCGGGTTGTCGACCACGGCCTATCTGCTGGCCAAGGTGTGCGTGTACACCGTGCTGGCGCTCATCCAGTCGGCGATCGTCACGGTGATCGCGCTGCTCGGCAAGCCGGGTCCGAAGGAGAGCGCCGTTTTGCTCGGCAGCTCGGCGATCGAGTTGTACGTCGACATCGCGGCAACCACTGTCGCCTCGGCGATGCTGGGGCTGGTGTTGTCGTCGGTGGCGAAATCCAACGAGCAGATCATGCCGCTGCTGGTGGTGGCCGTCATGTCGCAGCTGGTGTTCTCCGGCGGCATGATTCCGGTCACCAACCGCCTGGGGCTCGATCAGATGTCCTGGCTGACCCCGGCGCGGTGGGGCTTTGCCACCTCGGCATCGACCATCGACCTGACGAAGTTGTGTCCGGTGCCCCAGGTGCCAAAGGACTCGCACTGGAAACACACGGCCGGTGCCTGGAGCTTCGACATGGCGATGCTGGTGGTGCTGAGCATCTTCTACCTGGGCTTCGTGCGGTGGAAGATCCGGCTGAAGGGCGGCGGCTGAGTTAGCCGCTGAGTTAGCCGCCCTCGCCGCGGGTTTCGATGACCCGGTGCGCGATGTCGACGAGTTTGTCGTTGCCTTCCTGGGAAAGTACCCGCAGCATCTCGAAGGCGCGGACCTCGTCGACGCCGTAGCGCTCCATGATGATGCCCTTCGCCTGACCGATCCGGTCCCTGCTGGCCAGGGCGGCCTGCATCTGCTCGTCGTGGCGGCCAGCCATGATCGCCGCCGCGGCGTGCGCGGCGAGCACGGCTCCGACCGTTTCAGCTTCGGCGTCAAATGCGTGGGGCTGAAATGCGAACAGGTTCAGCGCGCCTGCCGTGCGCTCGGCGGTGAACAACTTGAACGACAGGCCGCTGAGCACACCCAGCTCAACGGCAGCCGGCGCGTAGCTCGGCCATCGGGTTTCAGAACGGAAGTCGTCGGTGCGGACGATCGTGTCGGCCAGGGCGGCCTGCGCGCAGGGGCCCTCCTCCAGGTCGTGCTGCAGCGCGTCGAGCTTGGCCGGCAGCTCGGTGACGTCGCCGACCGATTCGAACTTGCCGTTGGCCCGGATCAGCAACACTCCCGCGGTGTCGGCGCCGGGTATCAGCTCGACGGCGGTCGCGGTGACGGTGGCCAGAATGTCGTCGACCTTGTTCGGCAGGGCCACGGTCTGGGCCAGGGTGGCCATTCTCTTCGCCAGCTGGTGCTGATCCAAAGTCATCTCAGTGTTTACCCGCGGGAGCTGATCGCACACCGCGACGACGTTACAGCGCGACTATGCGGTCCCGGACGGCCGCGGGGTCAGTGGGGCCAACCCGCGTGGTGGTTCGGCACCTACGGCGCCGGCGGCGGCAGCTGGGGCCGGAAGAACAGGGAACCCGCCACCGCGCGATTGCGCAGCGCCGCGGCGCGCCAGGTGTTCACCGGATGTGATGCCAGCATGTTGGCGAGCCAGACGAAGAAGCCCGTCTCGGACCCGGCACGGTCGGCCATGCCGTCGAAGTCGACCCAGCGCAGCAGGTATTTGCCAGCACTGAGGACGCCGATGGCGCGCCGGGCCCCATCCGGGCGGAACGCATAGCCGTAGTTGTCGGCGGTGTACTCCATCGACCGGGACAGCGCCTGGCCGAGGAACGGGATCTTCATGGCCAGCTGGCTCAGCTGGCGCCAGTACGAGGCGTGCCCGGCCGCGATGTGGCCGACCTCGTGGCCGATGATGAACGCCAGCGCCTGCGGGTCGCGGGCCTGGCCGCCGATCTCGAACAGGTCGCTGTAGACCACCACGTAACGCCGGAAGCCGTGACCGCTGGCGAACGCGTTGATCTGACCGTTCCCCAGGACGACGTAGGCGTCCGGCACCTCGGCGAGCCCGAACCGCTGTGCGGCTTCGACGACGAGCCAGTAGCCCTCGGGGAACTGGGTGGGGGACATCTTGACCCCGTTCGCCCGCTGCTGGCCGTAGTTCAGGCCACGTCCCAGGTACAGCAGGATCGGGGCGGCCAGCACCGAAAGCCACAACACGCTTACCTTGCCGGAGAGCACCACCGCGAACGCGATCAGGTAGAGCAGGGCGCTGGAAACGATGACCAGGACGAGAAGCCCGATCTCCCACGGGTGGCGGTGCGGAGGAACGCCGTGCGCTCCAGCCGGGTGGGGACCGGGGAAGTGCGGGTGCTGGTGTGTCGGTTGATCGACGATCGCCATGGGGGTCCTTGTACTCCTGTGCGGTCTTCTCGGGCGGTGGTCGGGGCCCAGATCGGCCCGGATCAGAGTCCAGGCTCGACCTTGGAGCCTTCTTGGCGAATTCTTGGAGTCCAGGTCAGGGGCACTCGCTGCAGTACCCTGCGCCATTGTGCCGAGCGTGGGCCCTGGGTAGCAAAATCGCGAGCGATTCCAGCGATCGGCTGCCTGGCGCCCACGTTCGGCGTGCGCGACAGCGGTGATCTGGATCACCGAACGCTTACCTATCATTTGCATATGACCGCCGGCGCGCCGAACATCGTGCGGTCCCCGGCGTTCACCGCCGATGACGTGGCGCGGTATCGCACCGAGGGTTGGTGGTCCTCATCGACGCTGTCCGACGCGGTGCGCGTCAACGCCGCAACGTCTCCGGACCGCGCGGCATACATCGATGTACCGCAACACGACCAGGACGATCCCGACGACGGAATCCTGACCTGGGCCGGATTCGATGCTGCCGCAACGGCTCTGGCCGAGCAGCTGGCCGGCTGCGGCGTGGTCTGGGGTGATCGGGTGGCGGTGTGGCATGGCGACTCGGCCGCCATTCACGTGCTGTTCGTCGCCATAGAACGCTGCGGGGCGGTGGTGGTCGGGATCGGTGCGCGCGCCGGGACCCGCGAGGTTCGTCACCTGCTGCGGACCACCGGACCGAAAGTGCTGATCAGCGACCAACCCCGCAGCGCCGCGGCGGCCGAGGTGGCGGCCGACCAGTCCACGCCGGTCCTGCTGTTGTGGGGGGAGAGCGGCGCACTATGCCTGGATGTCGACGTGCTGCCCAGGCCGGCCGGGTCCCAGCTCGGTCCGGATGACGTCTTCCTGATCAACTCCACCTCGGGCACCACTGGGCTCCCCAAATGCGTGGTGCACACCCAGAACCGTTGGCACTATTTCCATCAGAAGGCGATTGCCAACGGGCTGCTGACGCCCGACGACATCTTCTTGCCGGTCATACCGATGCCGTTCGGGTTTGGGATCTGGACCAGCCACACCACCCCGATCCAGCTCGGTGCCACCGCGCTGCTCCTGCACCGGTTCAGCGCGAGGGCGGCCTGCGCGGCCATAGCCCGCTACCGGGCCAGCGTATTGTGTTGCGTCAGTACACAATTGACCATGATTATGGCCGATACCGGCTGCCGGGAGTACGACCTGAGTTCGCTGCGGGTGGTGTTTACCGGCGGAGAGGCGCTGCCGTACCGGCCGGCGCTGGAATTCGAGGAACTGACTGGGGCCAAGATCCTGCAATTCTACGGCTCCAACGAGACCGGGTTGCTCAGCGGGACCACGTTGGACGACCCGCCGGACCGTCGACTGCGCACCGCCGGCCGCATCGTGCCGGAGATGTCGGTGCGCCTCTTCGACGGTGAGCAAGACGTCACGCAGACCGGACACGGGCAGCCGGCCTGCCGTGGCCCGGCGACCAGCCTCGGCTACCTGAACGGGACCGACCATGACAAGTTGTTCACCCGCGACGGGTGGATGCGGATGGGCGACATCTGCGAGATCGACGCGGACGGGTACCTGCGCGTGACGGGGCGGACCTCCGACTTCATCCTGCGGGGCGGCAAGAACATCAGCGCCGGCCAGGTGGAAGATGCGGTGATGACGCATCCAGCGGTTGGGGTGGCGGCGGCGGTCGCGATGCCCGACCCGGTGTTCGGTGAAAAAGTCTGCCTGTATGCCGAACTCGTCGATTCCCACACCCTCGACCTCGACGACCTGGTCGCCCATCTGCTGTCACTCGGGGTGTCCAAGGAATTGCTGCCCGAGGAACTCGTCGTGGTGGACGAACTGCCTCGGTCCTCCGGCGGCAAAATCGCCAAAGGCCAACTGCGCGAAGATGTCCGATCCAGGATGGAGGCCGGCAGTGAACTCTCCTAACGCACGCCGAGGCGGTCTGGAGGTGTGGGCGCCGTCGGTCGTCCCGCCGATCGGAGTGGATCTGTCCGACGAGCAGGCGCTCGCGGTGGCGTTCCGCCACCTCGCCTCAACGGGTTTCGCCGAGAACATGGCCGGCCATATCACCTGGCAACTCGACGGCCAGACCAACATGCTGGTCAACCCGTGGGGGCTCTGGTGGCAGGAACTCACCGCATCGGACATCTGCGTGGTCGATGCCGATGCCCGCGTGGTCCGCGGCCGCTGGGACGTCACCCCGGCCATCCATATTCACACCGAGTTGCACCGGGCCCGCGAAGATGCCCGAGTGGTCATCCACAATCACCCGTACTACGTGTGCGTGCTGGCCGCGCTGGGGACGCTGCCTGAGTTGATCCACCAAACCGGGTCGCTGTTCCTGGACGACATGTGCCTCGTCGAGGCGTACGACGGCGAGGTCGACAGCCCCTCTCGCGCGGCAGATCTCGCGGCCCGCATCGGCGGTGCCAACCTGACGATCCTGGCCAATCACGGTGTGATCGCCACCGGCCGCACGCTGCCCGAGGCGGTCTACCGGGCGGCGTCCATCGAGCGTGTCTGCAAATTGGCCTACGACGTCATGCTGACCGGCCGGCAACCGACGCAGATGAATTGGTCTGACATGGTCGGTATGCAGGCCTCGCTGATCGAGCGCGCCGCCGATGTCTACTGGGCCGGCGCGGCGCGCATGACGATCAAGGCCGACCCTGATGTCCTCAACTAGCCCCGTGTGCCCCCATGTGTCGCCGTGGGCCCCAGTGGGCCCCCGGGCGTCCCACCGCTCGGCCACCCAAGGAGACCGCCCCGCATGAAGTCGATCGACGACCTGGCCACCGACCTGAACTTCACCACCGCCAAGACCGGCGCGGACCGCACGGTCACGCTCTTGCCCGACCCGCCCAGGGCGGCCCGCCGCTACACCGTGATTTCGGTGGACGATCACATCGTCGAACCGCCGGACACCTTCACCGGGCGGCTGCCGCGCAAGTTCGCCGACCGGGCGCCCAGGGTGGTGGACACCCCGGAGGGCGGGCAGACCTGGGTGTACGACGGACAGGTGCTGCCCAATGTCGGCTTCAACGCCGTGGTCGGGCGGCCGGTGTCCGAGTACGGTTTCGAACCCGTCCGTTTCGACGAAATGCGCAGGGGTGCTTGGGATATCCATGCACGAGTCAAGGACATGGACCTCAACGGCATCTACGCTTCGCTGAACTTCCCGTCGTTCCTGCCGGGATTCGCCGGGCAACGCCTGCAGCAGGTGACCAAGGATCGCGAGCTCGCCCTGGCGTCGGTGCGGGCCTGGAACGACTGGCACCTGGAGGTGTGGGCCGGGTCGTATCCGGGTCGGATCATCCCGTGCCAGTTGCCCTGGCTGCTGGATCCCGAGCTGGGCGCGGAGATGATCCGGGAGAACGCCGAGCGGGGTTTCCACGCCGTCACCTTCACCGAGAACCCGGCGATGCTCGGCTTCCCCAGCATCCACTCGGGTTACTGGGAGCCGATGATGGCGGCGTGCGCCGAGACCGGCACGGTCGTCAATCTGCACATCGGCTCCTCGGGCTCGTCACCGTCGACGACGGCGGACGCGCCACCGGATGTGCAGGGCGTGCTGTTCTTCGCCTACGCCATCTCCGCGGCGGTGGACTGGCTCTATTCGGGCCTGCCCAGCCGATACCCCGACCTGAAGATCTGCCTGTCCGAGGGGGGAATCGGCTGGGTCGCGGGACTGCTGGACCGCCTCGACCACATGCTCAGCTACCACGAGATGTACGGCACCTGGCAAGCGCTGGGTGAGAAGCTCACGCCCGCAGAGGTTTTCGCGCGCAACTTCTGGTTCTGCGCGGTGGAGGACAAGTCGTCGTTCGTGCAGTACGAGCGTATCGGCGTGGACAACATCATGTTGGAAGCCGACTATCCGCACTGCGACTCCACGTGGCCGCACACCCAGCACACCATCCACGAGGAGATCGGCGGGCTGCCCGACCACGTGATCCGCAAAATCACCTGGGAGAACGCGTCACTGCTGTACCAGCATCCGGTGCCGGTCGAGGTTCAGCGGGATCCCGACGCGTACTGACCGTTACGTGACCCACTCCGGCTGTTCGGCAGTGTCCACCGCGGAGAAGTCCTTGTGGCCCAGGCCCGCAACGCAGCCGCCGTCCACCACGAATTCCGAGCCGGTTGAGTAGCTGGACTCGTCGCTGGCCAGGTAGACGACCAGGTTGGAGACTTCCTGCGGTTCCGCGATGCGCCCCAGCGCGGTTTGGAAGATGTCTTCGGGTACCCATTCCGTCATCGGTGTCCTGATCAGGCCGGGGTGGATCGAGTTCACCCGAATCCCGCTGGGCCCCAGCTCCAGCGCCGCCGACTTGGTCAGGCCGCGAACGGCGAACTTGGTCGCCGTGTAGCCATGGCAGGCGATGGTGCCGGCAAGTCCCTCGATCGAGGAGATGTTGATGATGGAACCCCGGCCGGCGTCCTTCATGGGCTTGACGACCGAGCGGATGCCCAGGAACACGCCGGTAAGGTTGATGTCCAGAATGCGTTGCCATTCCGAGAGCGCGTAATCCTCGAACGTGCCGATGTTGATGATGCCGGCGTTGTTGACCAATATGTCCAGACCACCGAACTCGCTCAGGGTCGTCTCGACCGCAGCGTCCCACTGATCTGGCTCGGTGACATCGAGGTGCACGTAGCGCGCGGCGTCGCCGACCTCTGCCGCGACCGCCTTGCCTTCGTCGTCGAGGATGTCGCCGAACACCACTTTGGCGCCCTCGGCCACCAGCGCCCGGACATGGGATGCGCCCATGCCGCGGGCCCCGCCGCTGATCAGTGCGACTTTGTCGGTCAATCGGTTCGGCATTGAATCTCCTGACTGGGTCGGGCCTTGAGTGGACGAATTGTCATCGTGGCATATCGGCCGACCAAGGCCGCCCCTCCCGTGCGATCACAATGCGCAGAATTTGAAAATCGCTCGTTGCGTGGCTATTGCGCACAAGCGCGCGCCGGGTGCAGCCGTTGCGTAACTTCAACCGCAACAACGAGGAGTCAACCGTGCCTACCAAATCGAAAGTGGCTGTGCCACAGATCAATTATGCCGAGCGGACGGTGATCGCCGGCGACGGGGTGCGCCTGGCGGTCCGCGACTACAACGCGGGATCGGGCGGCCTGCATACCGTGGTGCTGCTGCACGGGCTGTGCCTGACGCAAGACAGCTGGGCGCTACAGGTCCGCCTGCTGACCCATCGCTGGGGTAACGCCGTGCGGATCATCAGCTACGACCACCGGGGTCACGGCCGCTCGACGGGCGCCCCGATGGAGACTTACCGAGTCGAGCGGCTGGCCGACGATCTCGCCGACGTCCTCACCACTTTGCGCGTCAGCGGTCCACTCACCCTGGCCGGTCATTCCCTCGGCGGGATGACGGCGCTCGCGTACCTGAACCGGCCGCACCGGCCGGTGCAGCCCGATGGGCTGGTGCTGATCGCGTCCGCGGCCGGACGGCTGTCCGAGCGCGGACTGGGCCGGCTGCTGGCTACCCCCGCACCCCGGGTGCTGTTCGATCTGGTCAACCGGATGCCGCGGCACGGCACGGAACAGACCATCAGGGGCGTCATCCGCCCTCTTCGCGCCGCCCTGACCGGCCGGGAGTGCGCGGCACGACGCGGCTTCGCCGCTGTGGCAGTGGAATCGACGCGTGCGGTATCACCGGCCGCCGCCGCGGGATTCCTGCTCAATCTCCGGGATTACGATGTGTACGACTGCCTTTCCTCGATCACCGCAAGGACCGTGGTGGTCAGCGGCGGGGCGGACATGACCACCCCGGATGCGCACGCCCGCGACCTGGTCGCGGCCATACCCGGCGCGTGGCATGTGCGGCAACCGGCCACCGGGCACATGTTGCTGCTGGACGCGCCGCATTGCGTCGCCACCGCGATCAACCGTGCGGTGCAGCCACACTGCCGGGCCGCGCCGACGGCGGCGGCGGCCTGCTGACCCAGCCTCCGTAGGGTGGAGCTGTGACGCGGGACAAGGTCGATTTCAGTGCGGTCCGGTGGGGCTCGGTGGAGTGGACCAACCTGGTCACCCTTTACCTGCGGGCCTATGAAAGCCGGGTAAGCCGGGTAAGCCGGGCGCAGCAGCCGATTCTGGGCGATCGCGCGGCGGCCGAAGCGGTCGAGCGCATCGATTACGACTTCAAGCGGATACACCGCATGTCGTTGCCGGTGTTGAACCAGTATCTCGTCGCGTTGCGTGCCAAGCAGCTCGACGACTGGTGTGCGCACTTCCTGCGTCGGCATCCCGAAGCCGTTGTGCTGCACCTGGGTTGCGGGCTGGACGGCCGCGTCTTCCGGCTGTCGGTGCCGGAGTCCGTGCAGTGGTTCGACCTGGACCAGCCGGAAGTGATCGAGTTGCGCCGCCGGCTGTACACCGACACCGCGAATTACCGAATGATCGGCTCGTCGGTGACCGACCCGGGGTGGCTCTCGGACATCCCGGTCGGGCGGCCCACCCTGGTCATCGCCGAAGGCCTGCTGATGTACCTGCCACCAACCGAGGTCCGGCAGTTGCTCGCCCGCCTCACAGCTCAATTCAACAGCGGTGAAATGCTTTTCGACACCGTTTCGCCGCTGGGACCGCTGGCGTCGAAGGCGTTCACCAAGGGCATCGTCAAGTGGGGGATCCGCGACGCCCGCGAGCTGCAGGACTGGAACCCCAGCCTGCACCTGGTGGAGCGGCGACCCGTGCTGGCCGGGTACGACAGGATTCCCGTCACCGCCGTGCGATTGCTCTACCGAGTGTTCTCGGTAACCGTCGGGGGGTCCTACGACGTGCTCAACCGCTTCGAGTACCGGGCTCTCAGCGAGATCGGCTAGCGTCAGCGGCATGGAGCTGACCGGAAAATCTGTTCTGCTGACCGGCGCGACCGGTGGCCTCGGCCGCGCGATCGCCAAGGCGCTCGCCGAGCGCGAAGCGCACCTGATCGTGAGTTCACGCAAGCCTCAGGAGCTGGCCGAGCTGGTAGCCTCGCTGCCGGGCGCCGGCCACCGGACGATCGTCAGCGACCTCGCCGAACCGGGTGCGGGCCCGGCCTTGCTTGCCGAAGCCGGCCCGATCGACGTGCTGGTATCCAACGCGGCACTGCCGGCCTCGGGCAAGCTGGACAGCTACACCGCCGAGCAGGTCGACCGCGCGCTACGGGTCAATCTCGAGGTGCCCGTACAGATGACTCGCGAGCTGATCCCGGCCTTCATTGCCCGCGGGTCGGGTCACTTCGTCTACATCTCGTCGATCTCGGGTAAGACGGCGACGGCCCGGGCCTCGCTGTACGCGGCGACCAAGTTCGGCCTGCGCGGTTTCGCCCTGTGCCTGCGTGACGACCTGCGCCCGGATGGGATCGGCGTCTCGGTGGTCAGTCCCGGGGCGATCAGTGGCGCCGGCATGTTCGCGGACTCAGGAGCTGACGCGCCGCCGCTGATCGGCACCGGGAAGCCGGAGCAGGTGGGCGCCGCCGTGGTCAGCGCGATCGAGCGCAATCGCGGTGAGGTGACCGTGGCACCGCTGCGTCAGCGGGCGCTGGCACGGTTCGCGGCGAATGCTCCCGAAGTGGCCTCCCGTCTGGCCGGAAATGTGACCGCCAAGGCGGCCGACCAGGTCGCCGCCGGGCAGCTCGACAAGCGCTGAAAATCTGATGGCATCCTGGCTTCGTGGGTGTGCTGTTCCGCTTGCTCGAGTTGCTACTGCTGTTGCTGCCGCTGGTCGGTTTGATCGCGGCCGGCATCAAGGCAATCTCTTCCTTCAACAAGCGGGCGGGGGAGTCGGGTAGGAGTTCGGGCCCGGACGCGATCTCCGACGCCCCGGGCGGCACGGGCTCAGCCGGCAATCCAGCGGCGCACTGGCGCGCTATCAGACGCGCGCTCGAGGCGCATGAGGACACCGACGCGCGCTGGCTGGCCTACGAACTCGACCCGTCACGGTTGCTGGACTTTCCGGTGATGACCGACATGCGGGACCCGCTGACCACCCGTTTCCACAAGGCCAAACTGCGGGCCGACCTGCTCAAGCCACTGCGTGCCGAGGATCTTTCCGACGACCGGGACGCCGCGCGGCAATACCTCGATGCCGTCGAGGACTACGTGACGGCGTTCAACGCCGCCGAAGCCGAGGCGATGCGCAGGCGGACCAACGACTTCTCCAAAGAGGAGAAGCAGCGCGTGTCGCGCGCCCAGAACCTGCTCCGGATCGCCGCGGACTCCGGCGCCACGGCCGCCGAACGCCAGCACGCCTACGGCTTGGCGCGTACCGAACTCGAGGGCCTCATCGTGCTGCCCGACGTCACCCGAAGCACCATTGAGCGCGGCATCGCCGGTGAGATCGACCGTTAAGACGCGTCAGATTTCAGGCGCACCATCCGCGTCGTGGTGCTCTCGTCCAGTTCGACCAGATCGGCGCGGGAACGCAGGAAATCGCTGAAAGACTTGAATCCTAGGGCCTTTTCGCTGAACGACGGGTTCATGCGCTTCATTTGCGCCTTGACTTGCGAATTGTGCAGCCAGTCCGCGTCATCCTTTTCCTGGCTGATGCGCAGGGCGCGTTCGAGCAATGCGGTTGCCGCGGCTTGCGAATCCGGAGGTGCCGGCTCGTCGTCGGGCTCGGCGACGCTGGCGTGGCGGCCGCGCTTTTTCGGCTGGGTCGCCGCGACGGGGGGTGAGATGCCGGGCAGCGCGTCGTAGGTGAGGAAGTCGTCACACGCCGCGGCCAGCGACTGGCTGCTGGCTCCGGCCACCCCGATTCCGACGACATAGCGCCCCAGCCGCTTGCAGCGCTGCGCCAAGGCGATGTAGTCGGAGTCACCACCGACGATGACCACGTGGGTCAGGTCAGGTAACCGGAACATGTCTTCGACGGCGTCGACGGCCAGCCGGATGTCGGCGCCGTTCTTGCCGTAGGCGGCCGCCGGAAACAGCTGCACGAGGTCGACGGCGCGGCCCACCAACTGGCCGTGGTACGCGGCGTTCACCTCGGCAGACCAGTCGGCGTACGCGCGGGTGAGCACCAGCGTGCCGAACGACGACGCGAAGTCCATGATGGCGCCCAGATCGACCGTGGCGACCCGCAACCGCTCCTGGTCGAGCCCCTTGGCCTTATCCCGCTGGAACGAATTGCGGCCGTGCACTTGGTCATAACGGGAGATGACGATGTTGTCGAAGTCGAAATAAACCGCCACCCGCGTCCCGCCGTTCTCGGTCATGACATCACCGTCCGGTAACCGTCCGGTAAGCGGTACCGCGTTCCGCACGCTCCCACAGGGTTTCTCCCGCGCCGACCGAGGTGCCCTCCGCGATCAGCTGACGCTTGAGCACCTTGTGGGTGGCGGTGCTGGGCAGGTCGGCAGCGATGCGGACGTAGCGCGGCCACGCCTTGGGAGACAGGTCGGGCTGTAAGTCGAGAAAGGCCTCAAAGGATTCGGGGTCGAAGGCGCTTCCCTCGTGCAGCACGACCGCCGCCATCACCTGGTCCCCGACCCGGCCGTCCGGGACCGCATACACCGCAACCCGGTTGATGGCCTTGTGCCGGAGCAGGATTCGCTCAACCGGCGCTGCCGCGAGATTCTCCCCATCCACCCGCATCCAATCGGCGGTGCGGCCGGCCAGGTAGATCCAGCCCTGTGCGTCCTTGTAGGCCAGGTCGCCCGACCAGTACATCCCGCCCCGCAGCCGTTCCGCGTTGGCTTGCGGGTCGTTGTAGTAACCGGTGAACAGGCCCGATCCCGTGGTGTTCACCAATTCGCCGACGGCCTCGTCAGCGTTGAGCAGGGCACCGTTCTCGTCGAGCCGCGCGATGGCGCATTCGGTGTTGGTGTCGCTGTTATATATGGCCACCCCGACGGCGCCTTTACCGATCGATCCGGACGGCGTGCCCGGTTCGCGAATCACCATCACCGCGTTTTCGGTCGATCCGAACCCGTCCTCGACTTGCACGTCGAAACGGCGGGCGAACTCCCCGATGTCCTTCTCGTTGGCCTCGTTTCCGAAGGCCACCCGCAGCGGATTGTCGGCGTCGTCCTCGCGTTCGGGTGTGGCAAGGATGTAGGCCAGGGGCTTGCCGACGTAGTTCATGTACGTCGCGTTGTACCGGCGGACATCGCGCAGGAAGTTGCTTGCCGAGAACTTCGCGGGCACGATTGCGGCACCGGAGACCACCGCGGGGGCCCAGCCGGCGACGACCGCGTTGGAGTGGAACAGCGGCATGGACACATAGCAAGTGTCCCGCTCGGTCAACCCGAAGCGCTCGGCCAGGTTGCGCCCGGCGAAGGTCGGCATCAAATGCGAGACCTGGACGGCCTTCGGGTTACCGCTGGTGCCGGACGTGAAGATCATCATGAACGGGTCCATCATCTCGACCTGACGGTACGGAACCAGCGGACCGGCGCCGGCGATCAGCTCTTTCCACTGTTCGCTGGAGGTGTCGAGGACCCGCGTTTCGTCAAGGTCCAAGCCGTCCAGCAGCGGGCGGTGCTCGGCATCGGTCACCACAATCTGACAGTCCGCGCGCCGGATGTCGGCGGCCAGCGCCTCGCCGCGGCGCGTGGTGTTCAGCCCACACAGGACGTAACCACCGAGGCCGGCCGCAGCCATCTGCGTCAGCATGTCCGGCGTGTTGCCCAGCAAAGAACCGATGTGCATCGGCCGATCCCGGTCCGCAGCGGCCAGCAGCGCTGCGGCCTGTGCCACCGACTCGGCGAGATAGTCACGCCAGGTCCAGCGCAGGTCACCGAATTTCACGGCGATGCCGGCGCCGGACATCCGCTGGCCGAGTAGCGCTTGCATGGTCTCGGTCATGAATCCG
This sequence comes from Mycobacterium asiaticum, assembly GCF_001673635.1. Classification (GTDB taxonomy): domain Bacteria; phylum Actinomycetota; class Actinomycetes; order Mycobacteriales; family Mycobacteriaceae; genus Mycobacterium; species Mycobacterium asiaticum_C. Next base: position 28,585 of record NZ_LZMH01000078.1, on the reverse strand, counting down.
GCTCCGCCCGTTGCTGGTTCGTGTCGATGTAACAGCTGAGGATGTCGACGAGCAGCCGCCGGTCCTTGGTCGTGTCGACGGGCCGGTGCATGACCAGTTGGTTGGTGATCATGCCACGCAAGGCCGTCAGCAGATGCTCGCCGATGGCCGCACGCTGGTTCGGGCTGAGGTTGCGATCGATCGCGGCGCCCAGCGTATTGAACGTCTTGGCCAGACGTTTGATGTGCCCGGTGGCTACGGTGCCGCGGGTGGCGCGGGTGCCGATCAGAATCTCGGTTGCCGCACGTGCGGTCGGGCTGGACATGGCCCGCCACGCCGAGGTGACCACCGCCTCCACCCGATCGCGGGTCGGTGTGCCCTCGGTCGCCGCCGGCACGGATCGCAGCGCGTCCAGCAACTCGTCGAAACCCTGGTCCACCACCGCCATCAGCAGGCCGTCCCGGTCGCCGAAGTGGTACTGGATCACTCCCCAGGTGACGCCCGCGCTGTCGGCGATGTGGCGGCCGCTGGCCGCCGCGATGCCCTCGCTGAGCACGATCTGCACCGTCACGTCGATCACCATGGCACGGGTGCGCTCGGCCCGGACCTGATTGCCGTGAGCCGGTCGCGTCGGAGCGACTCGTCGCGTCGTCACCACCAGCGCACCTTCCTGCCGGCCGGCGTGGCACCGCCGATAGTTGAAAATTGCAGTTGTCAGGTTATGACAAGCCACGCTTCGCGATGGCGTCAACCTGGCACGGACTCAATCCGCGTCCGGGCGAGACCTATGCTTGAGCCGTCATGGCCGAGAAGACGACGTGCGCGATCATCGGAGGCGGCCCGGCGGGCATGGTCCTTGGGCTGCTGCTGGCCCGGGCAGGCGTGGACGTCACCCTGTTGGAGAAGCACGGTGACTTCCTGCGCGACTTCCGCGGCGACACCGTGCATTGCACAACCATGCGGCTGCTCGACGAATTGGGTCTGTGGGAACCCTTTTCCAAGCTGTCGTACACCGAAGTCCGCAATGCGGCATTCGAGTCGAATGGCCGCTCGGTGACCTACGTCGACTTCGGCCGGCTACACCAACCGCATCCGTTCATCGCGATGGTGCCGCAGTGGGACCTGCTCAATCTGCTCGCCGAGGCCGCGACCGCGGAGCCGACGTTCAACCTGCGGATGAACACCGAGGTCACCGGATTGCTGCGGGAGGGTGACCGGGTGACCGGGGTCCGGTATCGGGGTCCCGACGGCGAAGGCGAACTGCGGGCCGAGCTCACCGTCGCCTGCGACGGACGGTGGTCCATCGCGCGACAGGAGGCCGGCCTGCCGACCCGCGAATTTCCGGTGAACTTCGACGTGTGGTGGTTCCAGCTGCCCCGCAACGACAACACCGAATTCTCGTTCCTGCCCCGCACCGGCCCAGGCAAGGCGCTGGCTGTGATCCCGCGGGAGGGTTACTTCCAAATCGCCTACCTGGGACGCAAGGGCAGCGACGCGCAGCTGCGCGCGCAGGGCATCGAGGCATTCCGTCGCGAGGTCGCCGCGCTGGTGCCGGAAGCGGCCGGATCGATGGACGCGCTGGAGTCCATGGACGACGTCAAGCACCTCGATGTCCGGGTGAATCGCCTGCGACGCTGGCATTGCGCAGGCTTGCTGTGCATCGGCGATGCGGCTCACGCCATGTCCCCGATGGGAGGCGTCGGCATCAACCTGGCGGTTCAGGACGCCGTAGCGGCCGCGACCATCCTCGCCGAACCGCTGCAGCGGCACCGGGTCACCGACCGTGATCTGGCCAGGATCCGCCGCCGCCGGGCAATCCCCACCGCCATAACGCAATTCGTGCAACTTGTGCTACATCGGCGGTTGCTCGGACCGTTGCTGCGCGGCGCGGACCCCGCGCCGCCGGATTCGGTGCTGCGCATTATCGAGCGCTTCCCGTGGGTCTCGTTTCTGCCGGCGTACTTCATCGGAGTCGGAGTCCTGCCCGAGCGCGCTCCCGCATTCGCGCGCCGCTGAGTGGCGCAGTGCGGTGCTAGCGTGAACCGGTGTCCATGCGCATCGGCATTCTCGGCGCAGCGCGCATAGCGCCGCTGGCGCTGGTGAATCCGGCGAAAGCAAACGCCGAGGTGGTCGTGGCCGCCGTGGCGGCCCGCGAAGTATCGCGCGCACAGTCATTCGCGACCAAGCACGGCATCGACCGCGTCCATGACAGTTACGACGCACTGATTGCCGACCCGGACATCGACGCCATCTACAACCCGTTGCCGAACGGCATGCACGGCCGGTGGACCCGCGCCGCGCTGGCCGCGGGCAAGCATGTGCTGTGCGAGAAGCCGTTCACCGCCAACGCTGCCGAGGCCCGCGAGATCGCAGCCGCGGCAGCAGAATCGGGCAAGGTGGTGATGGAGGCATTCCACTACCGCTACCGCCCACTGACGTTGCGGACCGAGGAGATCATCGCGTCGGGCGAGCTGGGCACCCTGCGCCGGGTTGAGGCCGCCATGTGCTTTCCGCTGCCCAAGTTCTCCGACATCCGCTACGACTATTCCCTTGCCGGTGGCGCCACAATGGACGCCGGTTGTTACGCCGTCCACATGGTTCGCACGTTCGGCGGCTCCACTCCGGAAGTCGTTTCCGCACAGGCGAAGCTGCGCGACCCGCGGGTCGACCGGGCCATGACGGCCGAACTCCGATTCGCCGGAGGGCACACCGGTCGGGTCCGTACCTCGATGTGGTCGACGCGCCTACTGGATATGAGCGTTAAAGTGATCGGCGATGACGGCGAGTTGCGGGTGCTCAATCCTGTTGTGCCGCAGTTGTTTCATCGACTTACAGTGAAATCGTCGAACGGCAGGCGGGTGGAGCGCTTGTCGCGGCGTGCCTCCTACGCGTATCAGCTCGACGCATTCGCGGCCGCGGTGCTGCACGGTCAGCCGGTCAAGACCACGCCGGAAGATGCCGTCGAGAACATGACCGTCATCGACGCGATTTATGGCGCTGCCGGGTTGCCGCTGCGCGAGCCAGCCTGAGCTGGGCGAGTTCCACCAGCCGTCGAGCGTGGGTCTTGGGTAGGCGAATCGCGCTCGACGCCGCCATAGGGCCCACGTTGGGCGCTTGTGCGGCTACCCCGGTGCCACGGTCCCAGTGGCGTTTGACAGGGATGGCGCGCGGGTAATCAAGATCCAACCGAAAATCGACGGTCCGCCGTCGTCGCAGGTCAACGCGGTGCCGCAAGACGCGCCGGGCGAGCGGACCCGCGAGGAGGTCGAGAATGAACATCAAGAAATTCGCTGGAAAAACGACCGTGTTGGGTGCGTTGGGTGCAGCCGCGCTGGGTCTCGGCGCAGGTATGGCCGACGCTAGACCCGGCCCGCACATCCCGGGCCCGCCCAACCCGCCGGGACCGGGTATCGACAACCCGATCAATTGGTGGGGCCCTGGTCCGGCACCCGGCCAGATCAAGAAGTTCTGCCCGTGGCAGTCCCCGCCTGGCCAGTGGGTCGGTGGCCCGCACGGCATACCGTGCACCTGATCGCCATCTGATCGATAGCTGAAACAAGACCCCCCGCTTCGGCATCCCGCCGGGCGGGGGTTTTGTCTGTTGGTATCTGACAGCGCTTGGCTGACACTACAAATGTAGAGTACGCTCTGCAGCCAAGCCGACGAAGGTGCCGATGGACAAGCGACGCAAGCCAAACCCCGCCGAACGCCGCCGCGATCTGTGCGATGCGGCGATCCAACTGCTGGCCGACGACGGCGCCAAGGGACTGAGCCACCTGAAGGTCGACCGGAAAGCCGGGGTGCCCGACGGCACCACTTCGTTCTACTTTCGCACGCGTTCCGCGTTGCTGCTGGCTGTCGCCGAGCGCCTGGCCGAGCTCGACATGGCGAATCTGCAAGCGGTGGCGGACAACTCGGGCAACTCCCAGAACGCGGGGTCGCCGTCCCTGCTGTCACAGGTGGTCATCCAGTCCGGCCGCGAGCCGGAACTCTCTCGCACCAGGGCGCGCTACGAGTTGACCATGCAGGCCGCGCGCGACCCGGCGCTGGCCTCCACGCTGCAGCAGGGGACCGATGCTTTCACCAAGTTGCACCGCGAGATTCTGGTCCAGCTGATGCCGCGCGGTGCCGAACTGGAATCGGCGGTGGTCGAGGACCTGAGCAACATCACGCTGACGTTCATCAACGGCCTGTTACTGCGGTTCGCGCACGGTGACCGAATCGTCGACAGTGCAGCGCAACTCGACGGGATCCTGGCGGCAATCGCCACCGGTGTGCTCAAGAGTCCGGACCAGGGAGAGCTGACCCGCACCGACGGGCGGCGTCCGGCGCGCGGGAGTAGGCGGCGTTGAGTGGAGCCTTGTCACAACACCCGCTGTATGGTTCTCTACGAGAATAGAGAAAAGCCGACGTCCTCGTGCTCCATCGGACAGCCCAATTAAGCGAAGTGTAGAAATTGGCCAAAACCCCCGTCCCACCGCCGATTTGGTCGGCATGGCTGGGTGCACGGGGAGGCCGGCGGTAGGAGTTCTCCGTGACCACAAGCACCGACAGCCAGCTCCGTTTCGATCCCTACGACGCGGAGCTCATCGTCGACCCCTACCCGATGTTCGGGCGACTGCGTGACGAGGCGCCGCTCTACTACAACGCCCAATACGATTTCTTCGCGCTGAGTCGCTTCGCCGATGTGAACAAGGCGCTGGTCGACCACGTCACCTTCAGTTCGGCCCGCGGCGCGATCCTGGAGCTGATCAAGGCCAACCTCGACATCCCGTCCGGAATGCTGATTTTCGAAGACCCGCCTATCCACGACGTGCACCGAAAACTGCTGTCGCGGATGTTCACCCCGCGCAAGATCGGCGCGCTCGAACCGATGATTCGCGAGTTCTGCGCGCAATTGCTCGATCCGCTGGTCGGATCGGGCCGGTTCGACTTCGTCACCGATCTCGGCGCGCTGATGCCGATGAAGGTCATCAGCGCATTGCTCGGTATTCCCGAGGACGACCAGGTGTACATCCGTGACCGGGGTAACGCCCAGCTCCGCACCGAGGCGGGCAAGCCGATGCGCGCCGCCGAACAGGGCCTGTCGGTGGGCGAGCAGTTCGCCGCCTACATCGACTGGCGCGCCGACAATCCTTCCGACGACATCATGACCGAGTTGCTCAATGTCGAGTTCGTCGACGAGACGGGCACCACGCGTCGGCTGACCCGGGACGAAATACTTGTGTACCTGAACGTCGTCGCCGGGGCCGGCAATGAGACCACCACCCGGCTGATCGGGTGGGCGGGCAAGGTGCTCGCCGAACACCCCGACCAGCGTCGCGAAATCGTCGCCAACCCAGCGCTGATCCCGCAGGCCATCGAGGAACTGTTGCGCTATGAACCGCCGGCACCGCATGTGTCCCGGTATGTGACCCGCGACGTCACCCTGCACGGCCGGACGGTGCCCGAAGGCAGCGTGCTGATGATGCTGATCGGGGCGGCATGCCGTGACCCCCGCCAATTCGGTCCCGACGCAGACGAGTTCAACATCCACCGTGTCGCCCGTCCGCACCTGACGTTCAGCGTCGGAACGCATTTCTGCCTGGGCTCCGCGCTGGCCCGCCTGGAAGGACGAGTCGCCATGGAGGAAATCCTCAAACGGTTCCCCGAGTGGGAGGTCGACCTGAGCAACGCCAAACTGAGCCCGACGTCTACGGTGCGCGGTTGGGAATCCATGCCGGCTGTAGTGCCCCAATGAACGGACGCGCGGGACGGTCCGGACGGGTTGCAGGCAAGGTCGCATTCATCAGCGGCGCTGCGCGCGGGCAGGGCCGCAGCCACGCGGTCCGCCTGGCCGAGGAAGGCGCCGACATCATTGCGGTCGACATCTGCGGGCCCATCGAAAACCTGGCTTACGACTCCTCGACGCCGGCCGATCTCGCCGAGACCGCCGACCTGGTTGAGGCCGTGGGTCGGCGCATCGTCACCGCCGAGGTTGACGTACGCGATTTCGACGCGCTGCGGGCCGCGGTGGACGACGGCGTGCAGCAACTCGGTCGCCTCGACATCATCGTCGCCAACGCCGGCATCGGGACGTTCGGCAACAAGCTGCACAAGTTGCCCGAAGACATCTGGCAGGACATGATCGACGTCAACCTGTCCGGCGTGTGGAAAACCGTGAAAGCCGGTGTGCCGCATGTCATCAAGGGTGGGCGAGGGGGCTCAATCGTGCTGACCGGTTCGGTCGGTTCACACAAAGCGCTGGCCTACACGGGTCACTACATCGCCGCCAAGCACGGCGTGATGGGGCTGATGCGCAGCTTCGCCGTCGAACTGGGCCAGCACAGCATCCGGGTGAACTCGGTGCATCCCAGCCAGGTCAACACGCCGATGACCATGAACGAGGTGACATTCCGCCTGTTCCGGCCGGACCTGGAGAATCCGGGTCCGGAGGATTTCGCGCCGTTCTCACAGATGACACACACTTTGCCGGTGCCGTGGGTGGAAGCCGTCGACATCAGCAATGCCGTCCTGTTCCTCGCCTCCGACGAATCACGTTATGTCACAGGCGTTTCCTTACCCGTCGACGCGGGCGCTTTGCTCAAGTAGACACTCAACCAGGCAACAGAAGTGGAGAAAGACATGCCCGAATACGACTACGAAGAGATGAAGAAGGAAGCCGAGCAGTACATCAAGTTCGAAAAGGACGTCAAGAACAGAATCGCCTACATCACCTTCGACCGCCCCGACGCACAGAATTCCACCACCCTCGGGATGCGGCAGAATTACGCCGACCTGATCCACAAGTGCAACGTGGACGACGACGTGAAGGTCGTCGTGATCCGCGGCGAGGGCGAGGACTTCGGCAGCGGCGGTGACCTGCCCGAACAGCGGGGCATGCTGGAGAACCCCGGCATGCCGCTGCTGCACGAGCTCGCCATCAACGACGACGACGTCAAATACCCACCGGGCGGTTCGTATCGCTACCTGTCCACGGTGACCGACTTCTACGCCAAGGCGCGCGCGGGAAACCGCCCGCTGCAGGAACTTCGGAAGATCAGCATCATCGAGGCCAAAGGCTACTGCTACGGCTGGCACTTCTATCAGGCCGGCGACGCCGACCTGGTGATCTCCTCCGACGACGCCCTGTTCGGGCACCCGGCGTTCCGCTACGTCGGCTGGGGTCCGCGGCTGTGGTGGTGGGCCGAGACGATGGGCCTGCGCAAGTTCTCGGAGATGCTGTTCACCGGGCGGCCCTTCAGCGCAAAAGAAATGTACGACTGCGGCTTCGTCAACAGCGTGGTACCCCGCGACAAGCTTGAGGAGGAGACTGCGAAGTACGCGCTGGCCTGCTCGCGATCCCGTCCGACGGACACCGTCGCGGTGCAGAAGACCTTCCTGGAGCTGTACAAGCAGCACAAGGGGGAGTACTTCGGCAGCCTGCTCACCGGCATGGTCGAGGGAATGCTGCCGATGATCGCCAACGACAAGGACAACGACGTCGACCTGACCGAAGGCACCTTCAGCAAAGGCCTCAACAACGTGGTAAAGGACAACGACCTGAACTTCCCGCCGGAGTGGCGGCTGAGCCGCTCGGGTCGGCAAAAGCCCTGACCACGATGCCGTGATGTCGGCGCTGACGGGGATCCGCGTTGTCGAGCTGGCCGACTCGGTGGCCGGCGAATACTGCGGAAAGTTGTTGTCGGACTTCGGCGCCGAAGTCGTCAAGATCGAGAAGCCCGGGTGCGGCAGCCGCACCCGGGCGATGGCGCCGGTACTCGCCCGCCGACCTGGGTATGCCCCGGCACCGGAAGGCAGCGTGCTGTTCGCGTACCTCAACACCAACAAGCGCTCGGTGGCGCTCGACATCACCGACAACGCCGGCCAGGAGCGTCTGCATCAGCTGTTGAGCAACGCCGACGCGGTGCTCGGCGCGGAGATCCCCGGCCTGCCCGAACGGCATCCGGAAGTGGTGTTCTGCTCGATCACCCCGTTCGGTCAAAGCGCGCCCCGCGAGTATCAAAACGCCGCGAGCATCAACGTTTTCCACGCTAGCGGCTGGGGTTACCACACGCCCAGCCACGCCGATCCGGCGGAGCCGCCACTGCAGGGTCCCGGCCGGTTCCTGGCCGACTACGAGGCGGGACTCGAGGCCGCTCTGTGCGTCACCTCGGCGCTGCTGCGCCGATTACGCACCGGGCAGGGTGAATCCATCGACATCTCCCAGCAGGCCGTGCTGGTGTCTCGCAGTGACTGCATCGTCGGCCGCTTCCTCACCGGAGAATCCCCCGCGACCGGCGAGCGGAGTGACTACGACCAGCAGGGTCCAGCGTCCTTCTTCGCCTGCGCGGACGGTTTCGTCTACCTGTATGTGACCAACCGGGCGCACTGGATCGGCGTGAAGGAGCTGCTGGGACAACCGGAATGGCTGGACGCATTCGACGACGACTGGCTGGAGTTCTCCGTCACCCCGCAGAAGGTCGCCACCTTCCAGCGCGGCTTCGCGGCGTGGGTCAAGGACCTGCCGCGGGAAGCAGCCGCCGACCGGGCTCAGCAACTGGGGGTACCGCTGGTCCCGGTCAACGGCGCCGAGGACCTGCACCGCTCCCCGCAATACCTACACCGCCGGTTCTTCCGCCAGCTACGGCACCCGGTGCTGGGCACCGCTGCCTATCCGACCGTGCCCTACGCCCTCAGCGCCACCCCGGCCGAATTGGCATCTGCCGCACCTCGTTTGGGGGAGCACACCGCGTCGATACTCAATGCGCCGGCCAGGGCACGCCTTCGACACCGGGCACGGTCGACGCGCACGACCATGAATCATCGCGGCGGCCCACTGGCAGGCGTGCGGGTGGTGGAACTCACCAAGGTGTGGGCCGGCCCCTACGCCGGAAAACTGTTGGCGCTGTTGGGCGCGGAGGTGATCAAGGTCGAATCCGCTGCGGTTCCCGAGGAGATGCGGGCCTACGGCGGCACCGACGTCAACCACGCGCCGTTCTTCCTGAGCATCAACCCCGAGATCCTCAGCGTCGACCTCGACATCAAATCGGCCGCGGGCATGGCCCGGCTGCACGAGCTGATCCGGCACAGCGACATCGTCATCAACAATCTGCGACCGGGTGCGATGGAGCGGCAGGGACTCGGCTACGAGCAACTGCAGGCCCTGAATCCCGACATCATCTCGGTGTCGATCAAGATGTGGGGCAATGACGGACCGTTGGGGCACCAGACGGGCTACGCGCCGTGTTTCGCCGCGCTGGCCGGGCTCGCCTCGCTGGTCGGTCACCCCGGAGGCCCGCCGCTCGGCGCCAGCATGCGGTACGGAGATTCCACCGTGGGCGCCGCCGCCGCATACGCTGCCGTCGTGGCGCTGCTGCATCGCGAAGCCGGCGGAGGGGGTCAGTTCGTCGACGTCTCGGCCGTCGAGACCCTGTCTTCGATGATCGGGGATTGCCTGCTGCACCAGAGCTACACCGGCGGCGCACTGCTGCCCGAGGGCAACCGTCATCCGGACATATGCCCGCACGGGTGCTACCCGTGCGCCGAGGGCGCGTGGATAAGCCTGGCCGTCGGTACTGACGAGCAGTGGCGGCGGCTGTGCGACGTGCTGGAAGCGGACGACCTGGCCTACGACCCGCGGTACGCGACCGGCGGCGAGCGCCACCGGCACAGCGACACGCTGGACTCCACACTGGCGGCGCTCACCGGGCCCCACGATGCGGAGGGACTCGCCCAGCGCCTCCGGCTGGCCGGAGTGCCGGCCGCCAAGAGCGCAACGTCTCTCGACGTGATCAGCGACCCACTGTTGTGGGACCGCCAGTTGTACCGCTTCGTCACCGATCACCGCGAAGGCCAGCGCCCGATCGTAGGGCCGTCGTGGCGAATGGTGAACTGTCCGGCCGAAATCGCACGGGGCGCCCCCGATCTGGGTGAGCACAACGACTACGTCCTGCACGCGAGCAACACGGGAGCCCGACCATGACATCTGCGACACCGCCGCTGACCGGCACCGGCGCCCTGGTCAGCGGTGCCAGCAGCGGGATCGGCGCCGCCACGGCCAAAGCTCTTGCCGCGCACGGTGCGGCGGTGGCGTTGCTGGCCCGGCGGACGGACCGGCTCCGCGAGCTGCGCGACGAGATCGACGCCGCGGGTGGCACGGCCGTGGTGACGGCGGCAGATGTCACCGACGCCGAACAAGTCGCCGCGGCGGTGCAATACGCGGTCAGCGAGCTGGGCCGGCTGGACGTCGTGGTGAACAACGCCGGCCTGATGCGGATGGGGCCGGCCAGCGAAGCCGCCCTGCAGGATTGGGATGACCTGATCGAGGTCAACATCAAGGGTGTCTTATACGTGACCCGCGCCGCGCTGCCGCATCTGATCGAGGCGGCCGGTGACTCGCCGCGCGGGGTGGCCGATCTGGTCACCATCAGCTCCACGGCCGGGTGGGTGGCCCGACCCGGCACCGCGGTGTACTCGTTGACCAAGTTCGGAGTGAACGCATTCAGCGAAGGCATCCGGCAAGAGGTGCTGGGCAAGCGGGTCCGGGTCGGCGTCGTCGGCCCCGGCACCGTCGACACCGAGATCTTCAGCCATCTGGCGGCACCGGCACGAGAGACTTTCGAACGGCAAACCGCGGACATGGTGAAGTTGCGCCCGGCGGACATCGCCGACGCCGTGCTGTACATGGTCACCCGCGACCGCCGGGTCGCCGTCAACCACATGCTGGTGCGCGCGGCCGAACAGACTTGGTGAATCATGCACCAGGACAACGCCGAGTGGGTCACCGGCGACGCACTAGGGCAACAGATGCCGGTGCATCCCGATGCGCTGCGTCGCGGCGGCCCCACCTTCTTGACGGCTGCCTTCCGAGCAGCGGGCACCTTGGCCGAGAACGACTTCGTGGCCGTCATCAATGCGTTTGGTGAGGTCGCCGGCGGCAGCACCGGACGCAAGGCAGCCCTGAGCGTGCGGTATCGCCGCAGCGAAAACGGTTTGCCCACGGAGCTTTTCGTCAAGTTCTCCCGGGATGTGAACAACCCGGTCCGGGATCGCGGCAAGACGCAGATGGAGCCGGAGGTGCGGTTCGCGGGGCTGTCCCGGACGCCCGGATTCCCCATCGCGGTACCCCGCGTTCTCTTTGCCGACTATCACCAGGACACCGGAACGGGACTGCTGATCACCGAGCGAATCGCGTTCGGTTGCAACGGAATCGAGCCGCAATACCACAAATGCCTGGATTTCCTGATGCCACAACCAGTCGAGCACTACCGGGCACTGGTATCCGCCCTGGCCCGGCTGGCCGGTGCGCATCGATCCGGCTTGTTGCCGGCCGGTCTGACCGCCGGGTTCCCGCTCGACGTGCGGTCGGCGACGGTGGGGGAGCGCCCGCCTTGGACCGCCGAGAAGCTCAGCCGCAGAATCGCCGAGCTGACCGGGTTCGCCGAACAGCATCCGGGCCTGTTGCCCGCGCTCGCGACGGATCGGCGGTTCGCCGCGCGGTTACGGCACGACGCGCCCCGATTGGCCCGGCACGAGGAAACCATCCTGAGTCAACTCGCCGCCGATACCGGCTACGTGGCACTCTGCCATTGGAATGCCAACGTGGACAACGCCTGGTTCTGGCGAGACGACACCGCAACGCTGCACTGTGGTCTGCTGGACTGGGGCTGTGTCAGCCAAATGAACCTGGGCATGGCGCTCTGGGGTGCGATGTCGGGGGCCGAAACCCAGCTCTGGCGAGATCATTTCGGTGAACTGCTGGACCTTTTCGTGACCGAATTTCACCGGCACGGCGGTGTTGCGCTCGACCCCGACCGCTTGCGCCGCCACACGCTGCTCTACGCCGCGACGATGGGGGTCGCCTGGCTGATGGATGTTCCGGCGTTGCTGCACAAGCGATTCGGGCCGGACATGCCGGCCGACCGTACCGATCACCGGATCAGCGATGACGAAAGCGTGCGAGCGCCACTGCAGATGCTGTGCAACGTGCTGTCGCTATGGTCGCATCATCGAGTAGGGGACCTGCTCGACGAGGCGCTGGGCGAGGCCGGTGCGGTCGCCTGACCCGCCGCCCAGGACGGACTTGCGGTCAAGACCTCCGGACCGTGCTCGGCGACATGGATGGTGTCCCGGCGGAGTGCCCCGCCGACCCCGTGCTGCCAGACATACCCGGTGACGGCCAGCACCATACCGGTCTCCAGGCACTCGCCGCCGGCGGCCGGAAGTGTTCCGGAGATCACCGGTGGGTCGAAACCGAGGCCAAGGCCATGCGCGACGGCCATGGGTGGCAGCGGTTCACCGGCCGCGGCGTATGCCGCAAGCAGCCGCTCGGCCGGGGCGCCGGGGCGGCATGCGTCGATGAGCTTGTCGTACACCGTGTTCAGCCGGGCATAGAGCCGGCGAACTGCGCCACCCGCGGATTCTCCGGCGGGCCAGGTGCGGCCAACTTCGGCCACATACCCGTCGGCCAATGCACCCGCTGCAAAGGCGACCAGGTCGCCGTCGCAGACCACCGGCCTGCCGGCACCCGAGGGGCGATCCCGCGGGGTCACCCACGCGGCGTCCTGGGTGGCCGGCGTGCTGACGCCGCCCGCCGCCATCGCCTCGAGCACGGCGCCGGTCAACGTCTGTACGGACGCACCCGGCCGTAGTTCGCCGACACCGGCGGCGAGGCCGCGCTCGGCCACCCGCAAGGCGGTGCCCAGCGCACCGATCTCGTCCGGCGTCTTGATGCGGCGGGCCGCACGCATGGTGTTCTCCCCGTCCACGATCTCTGCCAGAGGAAATGCCTGTGGCAGCAGCGCGGCGAAAGTGGGGGTGAGCGCGTCGGTCCCAACCCGCCGCGCCGTGGCGGCCCCGTCGATGCCTCTGATCACCTCGATCAGGGTCATCGGGTTCCAGGCCAATCCGTAGAGGTGGTCGTGGTCGATCTCCTCGGGGACGCCCTCGTCGTCGGTGGCGTTGAGATAGATCTCGCCGGTGTCGCGCACGACGACGCACATCGGGCCGAACGGCCGGGTGCCCGCGATCCACAGTTGGGGGGCGCCGGTCACGTAGCGGATATTGGCCTGGCGCCCCAGCACCAGGACATCGAGATGGTCGGCCGCCATCTGAGCCAGCGCGCGCTCGCGCCGGGCGATCCGCAGCGGGCGCGGGTCGGGCGACACGTCAGTCGTCATAGGGCGTGTACGGGTAGTCCGTGATCGGCGTGTAGCCGTTGTCGGTGATCACCACGATCTCCTCGCTGCGGTAGCCGCCGGTGCCGTCCTCCCAGACCACTGGCTCCAAGACCAGCACCATGCCCGGTGGAAAGACGAAGTTGTCATCGAACTCCTCCCCGAGATCCGTTCCGATCATGGGCATTTCGGCGGGATAGGTGCCGATGCCGTGACCGAGATAGAAGTGCGGCAACCAGGGCTTGCGCCCGCCGTTGGCTGCAATCGCGGCGCGGGCCAGGTCGCCGGAGGTGGCGCCGGCCCTGGTGACCGCGAGCACCGCATCGAGAATGGCCCGCCACTGGGCGAATTGGTCCTGCTGGCGCGCCGAGGGTTGTTCACCAACCACCCAGGTACGGCCGAAATCCGAACAGTAGCCCGCATAACTGATGCTGATGTCGGTCCACAACACGTCCCCGGCCGACAATTGGCGATCGGTGGTCAGCAGCGGTAACGCCAGGTCGCCGTGCGTGGTCCACACCCCGGTCGCCCGCGACGTCGGCATCACCTGCCAGATGGCCTCCAGCATGTTCGCGGTGGCACCCAGTTCGAATGCGCGCCGCACGAGTTTTGCCGACAGATCGATCTGGCGGACTCCGGGTGCCAACAACGGCTGGACTTCGGCCACCGATTGCTCGGTGATGCGCGACGCCCGCCGGACACAAGAGATCTCGTCGCGCGTCTTGACCAGCTGCGCGGCGCCCACCACCACCGCCGCTTCCGTTGGCGGGCCCGACGGAAACAACGTCCGTTCGGCACGGCGCATGGCGCCGGTCAGCTCATCCACCGCGATCCGCGCGCCGGACGGGATCAGTTCGGCCAGCACCCGCGCGAAATCCAGGACGCCCTGGTCGAATTCGAGATAGACCGGGCCATGCAGGTGATCCGGCGGCACCTGATGGTGCGCGGCAGCGCCGGTGCGGAACGGCATGAACAGGTGCGGGTGCTCGTCGTCGGCCAGCACCACCGCCACCGGGCGCTCAACATGCGACAGACCCGCGTCCAGCAGCGGCCAGCTCGCCCCGCTGGCGTATCCGACGTAGCCGTTCAGCAACAGGATGAGCGCGTCTACATGGTGCTCAACCATCGCCGAGCGCAGCCGTGCACCGATCTCGGCATACATCCGCGCCCGGTCGGGTTCGTCGGGAATCTCGATCACCGGACCGCGGGCGGCGAGTTGCGGCGTCACAATCTCAGCGCCTCACCAGGTCACCGGCAGCTCGTATACGCCGTAGGCCAGCGCATCGTGTTTGAACGGCAACTCCTCGACCGGTACCGCCATCCGCAGCGTCGGGATACGCCGGAAGAGGGTGGGCAGCACGATCTGCAACTCCATGCGGGCGAGTTGCTGGCCGACGCATTGGTGGCGGCCATAGCCGAAACCTACGTGTGGGCCGTCGTCCCGGGTCAGGTCCAACCGTTCCGGTGCCGGGAACTGGCGGCTGTCCCAATTCGCCGGTGCCACATCAAGAATGATGCCGTCGCCGGCCCGGATCGTCTCGCCGCCGAGCTCGATGTCGGCAATGGCGATGCGCCGCTGGCCGGTCTGGATGATGCTGAGGTACCGCATCAATTCCTCGACGGCGGTCGCGATGACCTTTGGGTCCTCGGTGTCGCGCAGCAGGGCCAGCTGATCGGGGTGTTCCAGCAGCGCCGCCACGCTCAGACTGAGCATGTTCGCGGTGGTTTCGTGACCGGCGATGAGCACGCCGGTGGACAGCTGCGCCGCCTCGCGCACGCTGAGCTCCCCGGCGTTCACCCGTTCGGCGAGATCGGACACCAAATCCTCGGACGGGGTTTCCATCTTGATCCGAACCAGCTTGGCCAGATATCGGGCCAAGGAGGCGGCGCCCTGGGCGGTGTCTTCTTCGGTTGCGTAGCGGCCCATGCCGCGCTGTGCTTGCTCCTGGAAGAAGTCGGCCTCCTCGTAGGGCACTCCCAGCAGCTGGCTGATGACCAGGGAGGGGACCGGCAGGGCCAATCCGGCGACGATGTCGCCCGGTTGGGGTCCGGCCAGCAGCGCGTCGATGTGGTCGTCGGCGATCTGCTGCACTGCCGGCCGCAGCGCTTCGACCCGCCGGAAGGTGAACGGCTTCGACAACATTCGCCGGTATCGGGTGTGCTCCTCACCGTCAGAGGTGAACACCGAACGCGGGCGGGTGTGCACTGTCGCCAGCATTCCTTCATTCCAGTGCGGATAGCCCGGCAGGCGATCGTCGACGCTGACTCGCGAATCGGTGAACAACGAGCGGATCGCCTCGTAGCCGGTGATCAGCCACGGCGTGCTGCCGTCCCAGATCCGCACTCGGCTCAGCTGGCGGTCGGCGTTGAGCTCCAACACCTTCGGCGGTGGCGCGAAGGGGCAGCCGACGGCCCGGGTCATCGGAAACTCGGGGAGGTCTGTCGTGATCGCTACCTCGGTCATCCTGCTCCTCGATCGTGATGGCTAGCCGGTGGTCGCGCGCAGATGCACCGGTGCGCGCCACAGCCCGACGATGGCGTCGATCAGGTTTTCGCCCGCGACCGGCCAGCCGGACCGCGCGTGCGGCCCATGCTCGGCCAGTGCGCCTTCATGTTCGGCGCAGGTGTGCATCAACAGGTTGCGGGCCATGACAATTCGTTCCGAACGCACCCGCTTCGGCAGGTCGGGGAGACAACGGTTGATCCCGTCGACGGTCTGCACCAGCGTGGGCGACGCAAGCGCGTCCTTCGTCACAACCTGCCGGTAGGTGGGGTCGGCCATGGCTTGTGCGGCGAAGCGCGCATACCAGCTGGGGCTGCCGAGCTGCGCCAGGTGCTCGGTCACCGGCCGCACCAGTGCGCCCACCCAGTCCCGCAGTTCGGTGGATTCACCGATGCCGGCCAGCATTTGGGCGCGCAGCTCCTCGATGGCCAGCCGGTGTTTGCCGTCGATCGCCCGCAACAGCTCGATCCGGCTGCCGAAGTGATAGCAGGCGGCGGCATTGTTTCCCTGTCCGGCGGCCTCACTGATCTGCCGGTTCGAGACTGCGTACATGCCGCGCTCGGCGAGCAGCCATTCAGCGGCGGAAAGGATGGCTTCGCGAGTGACCGCCGAGCGGTCGGTCCGTACCGCTCGCGCCGTGGCCATCGCTTCAGTGAACTACCGTCGCCGGTTTAAATCAAGCCATTTATTTTGATGCCATCGCCGCGAGGGAAATGGCCGCGATACAACGACACGGTCAACGAGAGGCAACGAAGAGTAACGATTCAGCTGGCGCGCTGGATTTCGCGGCGGGATGGATGCGACGGTGGGCGGCGTGAGTGCTGATGTCGGCGAGTTGTCGCACGTGCTGCGTGCCGAGTGGATGGACCGGCCACCCCGGCGCTGTTCGCGTGGTCACTGGCTGCTGCCCGGACACATGATCGTCGTCACCGTCCCGTGTTCCTGTGGTCCACATGTCCGCTGGGAATGTGAATGCGGCTCTGCCACGTACGGGCCCGCGTTGATCGAATCTTGCACCGCGGCAAACTGATTGGTGCGTAGCGACGCGCCCGGCTCAAGCCGCACCCAGTATGTTGAGCATGCCGGTGGCCGAGCGCTGCCAGGTGAACATCTCCGCGCGCAGTCGCGCACACCCGCGACGGTGTTGTTCGGGTCGGCCCACCAGCTCGCAGACCGCGTCGGCGATCGCCACTGGATCGTTGTCGGCCACCGCGCCGCTGTCGGTGGTGACGATCTCGGTCATGGCCGACGTGCGCGAGACCACGGCGGGGGTGCCGCAGGCCAGCGACTCGAGGGCCGCCAACCCGAATGTCTCGTGCGGCCCGGGCGCCACCGCGACATCCGCCGAGGCCAACAGGCCGGCTACGGTCCGCCGATTCGCGACGAAGCCGGTGAAATCCACCGGCAGGCCGGCGGCATGGCGCTCCAGCTTGGTGCGCAACGGTCCCGCACCCACCACGACCAGCCGCGCATCGACGCCCGCGGCGCAGAGCGCGGCCAGGGCGTCAATGCTGCGGTCAACGCGCTTTTCCACCGATAGCCGCCCACAGTGCACCAGCAGCACCTGCCCCGGGCCGGCGAAGCGGCGCCGTAACGCCGCGGACCGTCGTCGCGGGTGGAAGGTCTGCAGGTCGACTCCCAGCGGCACGGTTACGGTATTGGTCGCGCCGATCCGGTCGAATTCCTGCCGGGCGAATTCGGTGGTACACACAACGGTGTCATAGTCGGCAGCGGTACGGCGGTTGGCGAAGTCGGCGAGCCGCTGCGCGCTTCGAGCCGGAAGCACCTGTCCGGCAAGGCGATCCAGCCGTTCATGAGAGATCATCACCGTCGTGGCACCGTGCTCGCGGCCCCACTGACCCAGCGACCGCAAGGTGAGCCGGTCGGACACCTCCAGGGCATCCGGCCGCAATACGGCCAACAGCGCCCGCACCGGCCCCGGCATGATCGCCCGGTAGCCCCCGGTATAGGGAAGCAGCCTGGCGGGCAAGGTGATTCGCACGACTCCGGTGTCCAGTCGGTCCCGTTGGGCGCAGGGACCCGGCACCACAAGAAACACCTCGTGGCCGGCCGCACGGTACTCGGCGCCGAGTCGGTCCACCGCGGTGCGCAGCCCTCCGGAACGAGGCCCGTAGAAGTTGGCTACCTGAACCACCCGCATACCGTGAGGAAATCCGGCACGTGTGTGCGATCCACCAGCGCAGTCCCACGAATGCCTGAATACTGCATGAACTCCGGGTCAGCTCGGTTTCTTCAGGTGCGGGCCGAGCATCTGCTGCCACGCCCTGGACATGTTCTGGAACTCCTCCTCGCAGTTGCCGGCGCGGTCTTCGGGCAGGTCCCCGGATGTGACGATGCCGGCATTGGCCGTGGTGTCCGACCCGTAGATCCAGCACTCCCAGTTGTACATCCGGGTGATGTCCATTGAATGCCCGTCCCAGAAGGGAAGTTCGTTGGCGTCACCAGCCTCCTTGGCGCTCAACTTCCAGTCCGCGGCGGTGTCCATCGCGATCCGGACACCGTTGGGATAGGGCTTCCCGTCGGCGCCGGGGGCCAGCAGCTCGAACGCGGACAACTGGTCGGCCACGTCCTCCTCGCGTCCGGTGAAAGCCAGCTCGTAGATGCTCAACGTGGCGTGCCCGAGTTCGTGGTAGAAGCCGGAGATCATCGCATTGACGGCGGCCGTCACCGCCTCCTGATTTCCATTGTTGGCGAAGCGTTGTTCACTCTGCTGAATGTCTTCGTAGCAAAGTTGAATCTCGTTGACGTTGGGATCCCAGTAGTCATTGGCTTCGCCGCACTGCTTGCCCACAGCTGCCACGTCGTGCGGCAAGTTGAGCGTGTCGTTGACGTGCCCGGCCACGGTCTCCAATAGCTTTGCTTCGACCATCATCTGGCGACCGCGTTGCGCGTCGGGCGTGTCCGCGGGCTCGTAGCGGAAAGTCATTTTGCCCACCGCCGCCGGTTCGTTTGGTTCGGATTGCGAGGTCGCCGCCGATGTCTCGGCCGCGGGTGTTCGGTGCCCGGACTCATGCGCCTTGGGCTTGCTACACCCGGCCGATAGCAGCAGCGCGGCGCATGCCATGACCACAACGACTGGCCTGCTCATTCGTCAGCCCCCTTCAGGACGGCGCGGCGCATCGAGGTCTGCCCGGGACCTGGTGAGAACGGTACGACACATGCACGGCCGAATCCGGCAATCCGGCCCGGCGTTCCTACGGGTTGGACAGCAACAGCAGCACCCGGCCACCAGAAGGGGGCTGCGCGAAGGCCTTTTCGTCGAAGCCGTAGTACTCGCGCTGCACGCTGGTGATGCCGTCGATCACCTTTCCGCTGGCTTTCAGCGCTCCGTTATGGACGTCGGCCATCATGCCCTTGAAGTCTGGGACCGACAGCGCTTCGGCGAGCAGCAGCGCTTCGCCGCCGGAGGGCAACGACACCAGTACGCCGGCACCGGCATAGTTGTTGCCCCCACGGCCGGTGCCGCGCGGCGCCCAGTAGACGGCTTCGGACGCCAGCGTCCCCTGCACCCGGCGGTAGTCACCGGGATGCTCGGCGTCGGCGACGGTCACGACGGGCAGCGCGGCGATGGTGCGTTCCTCCTTCAGCCACATCAGCCCGAACGGGAGACAGACGATCGCATAGATCAGCACGACCAGGACGAGCACGGGTTTCCAGGCCATCTCCCAGCCCAGCCGTCGTTGCGATGTGGGCGAGCCGCGCAGCTGCGCCTGGAGTGCGCGCCGCCCGAGGACATACCAGGTGATGATGCGCGCCAATGCCATGCACGCGAGGATGATCAACCCGACAATGCCGGACACGCGGAAATAGAAAGTGCTGTCGCCCTGGTTGAGCGTTGCCGCGAACATCACCGCCGGGATCGGCATCGTCAGCAACAACAGCAATGCGTAGGACGGGTGGCTGGTCAGGTAGGGATAGGTCACCGCCCAGGCCTTGTTGCTGCCGTAGACCGACACCGAGCCGATGTCGGCATGCACGGCCGGAGTCCACGACCCCTCGACCACGCGGGGTTTCAGCAGTGACCGCACGAATAGGAACCCGAAGAACAGCGCCACCGCCAAAGCTCCCCAGAACACTCCGTCGAGCCGCTCGCGGGTGCCCGCCACGCCGAACGCGCCGTGGATGTCGATGACTTTTGCGATGAAAAATGTCAACGGCATCGCGAAGAACAATTCCAGCAGCCATACCTGGATCAGCTGCGGGATGCGGGAGCCGATGCGGTCGAATGCCAGCACACGGCCCCAAAGGAACCGCAACAGGCGCATGACGGCAGACCTCAGCGATTCAGGAATGCGGGGACCAGCGTTTGGCGTTGACGGCAGAGGCGGTGCGCCGGCGCGGGGAAAACCACTGTCGGTCTCACGGTCGGGGTGGTTGAATTAGCCGACTTGTTCGGGGGTCCCGACATATGTCGGTTGAGGTCAATTGAGGTCGATTGAGGTCGATTGAGAAGGTGATACGCCACTTGGATGCGACTGGCTACCGCGTGATACCTCCCCCGCGGCGCAGCTGAGGCCCATGCAGTGATTGGTAGGTTTATCTATCGGTTCGCATTGTTGATCGTCGCTGCGTGGGCGGTTGTGGCCATAGTCGGCAACAGTTTTGCGCCGCCCGTCGATCAGGTGATCGCCAACGAGGACCAGCCGTTCTTGTTGTCGGGAACTTCGACCGAGCTTGCCGTGCAGCGGTCGGCCGATGCCTTCTCCCAACCGGCCACCGACAACATCGCGTACCTGGTGCTCGAACGTGCCGGCGACGGAGGCCTGAACAACCAGGATCGAGAGTTCTACGCCCAATTGGTCGCGGCCTTGAGGGCGGACTCGCGGCATGTCCTCGGCTTGATGGACTGGTGGCAGACGCCTGCTTCCACCGCCGTGAGTAGTGATCACCACGTTGTCACCGCGACTATGCGACTCAACGGCATGGTCGGCACCTCCGACGCGGCCGATTCGATCGTTGCCGCCCGCAACATCGCGGCACACATAGCACCCCCGGACGGCTTACACGTCTACATCACCGGCGCCGGCGCGACCATCATGGATGAGTTCGGCGCGGTGGACCGGCAGGTGCAGATATTCACCGTATTCGCCATTGCGGTGCTGGTGCTTCTGTTGTTGATCTTCTACCGCTCGCTTATCACCGCGCTGGTGCCGCTGGTCTCGGTACTGATGGCGCTCGCAGTCTGCAGACCGGTGGTCTCAGAACTCGCCGCCCACGACCTGATGGATGTATCGCTGTTTTCGCTGTCGGTCAGCGTCGCAGTGATCGTCGGCGCTGGGACGGGTTTCGTCATATTCCTGATCGGGCGTTACCACGAGCAGCGCAGCCACGACGTGGCCCCGCCGCTCGCGTTAGCTGACGCCTACCGAGCCGTCGCACCCGTGATCATCGGGTCGACCCTCATTGTCGTGGCGCCCCTGGGCGCAGTCGGGTGGCTGAGCATCGCTCGGATAAGCATGTTCGCCACCACCGGCGTGCTGTGCGCGCTCGGTGCATTCGCGGTCGGCTTGTCCGCATTGACCTTGACACCGGCGTTGATGGCGCTCGCGAGCCGCGCCGGCCTGCTCGAGCCACCCCCGGGCAGAAGCCAGAGTCGGCGCTGGCGGCGCATGGGCATCAACGTGGCGCGCTGGCCGGCCCCGATATTGGTAGCCAGCGGCGTTTTCGTGCTCGTCTTGACGATCGGCCTGCCCGGCATCCCGATCGGGTGGGACGAAACCTCGGCCACCTCGCCCGAGACGGAAGCAAACCGTGGTTATCGCGCGGTCAACGCGCATTTCGGCCCCAACCAACTGCACCCGGACGTCGTAACGATCGAAACCGGTCACGATCTACGCAACCCGGCTGGGCTCAGAGCCATCGAGCAGGTCACTGCCGCCATCATGGGGATTTCCGGCGTGCGTATGGTGCAGTCCGCGAGCCATCCGGCTGGGATGGTCTCAAAGCAGGCTGCCCTGACCGCCACAGCCGGAAATTTCGGGGATCGCCTCGATGAGTTCGCCGATCAGATCAGCTCCAGACCCGTGCTCAACGATCTCGCCGCAGCGGTAGATGAGCTGCTTTCCCAAGTGGATCTCATCCAATCGGGCATGTCAGCGGGACCCTTTGCTATTGGCGGCGTGAGCCTGGCAGTGCATCTGACCCAGGAAGCCACGGACAAGGTTCAAGCCAGGTCCGCGGATGTTTCGGGAGTTTTCGATTCGCTGCGCAGCTTCGTCAGCGCGATCCCGGACTGTCCCACTACTCCGGTGTGCGCGGCCGCACAGGAGGCGGTGCAATGGGCCAATGCGGTGGTGGACAGCGCTAACAAGGTGATCGGTGCGGCGCAGCAACTGATCGCGGCAACGGTTGACGGTGCCACGTCCGCGGGTCCTGGCCTACCCACGATGACGAAGAGTGTGTGGGAGCAGCTCGCCCAGACGCGAACGATCGCGGCGAATTTCAAGGACATTCTGCGCAGCGCGCGTCCCGTCCCCGCGCAGGACCTCGCCGGGTATTTGCAAGGTCTCGCCGCATCCGCTGCGAACGGTCCGGGCTCGGCCCTCTACGCATCCCGGACGATCCTGACCGATCCCAAGTTCCGACCGGTCCTCGGCGAACTGTTCTCACCTGACGGTCATGCCACCCGGCTGTTCGTCTACGGCGATGGACAAGAGTGGGGCAACGATGGCGCTGTCCGCGCTCGTGAGATAAGCGCAGCTGTAGCCGATGCCGTCAAGAACAGCACATTGCAGCCGGCCACGGTCGACATGGCGGGCGTGGGACCGGCAATTCGCGATCTACAGGACATCGTGGGTAGGGACCTGGCCCTCGTGGCGCTGATCAGTCTCGGTGTCATTCTTCTGATCGCCGCGGTGCTGTTGCGAAGTCCGATCGCCGGTCTGATCGTGTTGGGTACCATCGGCGTTTCTTATCTCGCCGCTCTCGGTGCGAGCGCGCTCATCTGGCAGCGCTTGATGCACCACGAATTGCATTGGTCGGTTCCACCTATCGCGTTGCTGTCGTTGGTGGGAGTGGCCTCCGGCGGCAACCTGTTGTTCCCGTTGCGAATTCGCGAAGGACACGCCGCGGGTGTTCGCACCAGCGTCATCCGAGCCTTCGCCGCGACGGGGGTGGTGGTGACCGGAGGGGGCATTGTTGTCGGGCTGACGACACTGGCGCTCGCCGCCAGCAGCGTGCTCAGCCTGGCGCAGATCGGCGTAACGGTGGGCGTGGCCCTGTTGATGAATGCCCTCGTCGTGCGCACTTTTATGCTGCCGGCCGTGATAGTCGTGTTAGACCGCTGGTTGTGGTGGCCGCGCGAAGTGGTCAGTGACGAACCGGAGCGCGAACCGGTGACCGCCGGCGCATGAGCGAGCACGCTCTGCTGGCCGACCGCAGCGCGGTGGTGGTGGGCGGTAGCCGCGGCATCGGCCGGGCGGTCGCCGAACTGCTCGGCAATCTAGGGGCCGCCGTCGTGGTCAACGGCCGAGACGAGGCCGCCGTCCAGGAGACCGTGGACGTGCTGCATGCCGCGGGAGCCCGAGCCACCGGTGTGCCCGGTGCCGCGGACGACGAACGCGTCGCGGCGGCCCTGATCGACGAGTGCACCAATACCTTCGGACGGTTGGACATCCTGATCAACTGTGCGGGAATCGCTGAGCCGTCCGGTTCGTCGATTCTGCAGATCTCGCCGGCGGAGTTCGACACGCTCATCGGCGCGCATCTGGGCACCGTGTTCCACACCTGCCGGGTCGCGGCTCCGGTGATGGCCGCCCAGGGCCGCGGCGCGATCATCAACACCAGTTCGGTGGCCTTCCTCGGCGATTACGCCGGCACCGGCTATCCCGCGGGCAAGGGCGCGGTCAACGGCCTGACAATGGCCATCGCCGCGGAGCTCAAAGGGCATGGGGTGCGGGCCAATGTGGTCTGCCCTGGGGCCCGGACCCGGATCTCCACCGGCCCGGACTACCGGCAGCAGATCGAGGACCTGCATCGCCGCGGACTGCTGGACGAGATGACCATGCGCGCCGCGCTCGACGCTCCGCCGCCGCATTACGTGGCGCCGGTGTACGCCTACCTCGCCAGCGATCTGGCACGCGATGTCACCGGTCAGATCCTGGTTGCCGCAGGCGGTTTCGTCGGCCGATTCGATCGGCCCGCGCCGCGGCTGCTGGGTTACCGGGACCACCGGGACAGCCCACCGTGGTCGGTGGACGAACTGCACACGATGATCGGCGCGTGACTAACCGACCAGCGAGAAGAACACCAGCAGCAGCGCATAACCGACGACGATCACCGCCGACCCGGCCACGCTGACGCGAGCCGATGCCCCGTCGATGGGGTCCAGCCAGCGCCGGAACGGGCGCGACGCGGCCGGGACGAGCACCCACTGCAGCAACGCGACGCTGATGACGTTGCCGATGAAGATCTCACCGGCCGGATTGATGCCGAGCCGGCTGAGTTCGGGTGACAGCCAGTTGGACAGCAACACCACCGTCGGGTAGAGACAGAGCACCACCAGCATCGCCGACTTCCAGGCCGGCGTGATCTTCGTCTGTCCGTCGGCGACACGGACCGTCGACCCGAACGGCGCGCTGCGGGGCAGTTCGGCGAAGTCTCTGGTCAATTCTTCGCGTAGGCGAGGTAGGGCCTCTCGGCGGGCACTGGATTGAATCCAGCCCGCGAGCTGCCGCGGGGTGCGGAAGCGCAGTATCGACATCCACTGCCCGGAGTCGTCGGCCGGCAACAGCACCGTACCTTCGTATCCCGGGAACGTCGAACTGACCGACGTCAAATCACGCTGTGCAACAATGAATTCCGCTTCCTTCCCGGGTGTGACCTGGTGCAGGAAGACGCCCGCCTCGACCGGTGGCAGCTCACCCTCGGCAAGGATCAGATCCACCGTGGCGGGCCAGAAACCCTGTGCCGCACCGTCTTCGAGGACGGCTCGGCGTTCGGCGCCGTCGAGCCACGAGTCGAGCGATGCGATGTCGGTGAAACGCACCTCCACCGCCCAATCGAGATGCCCGCCGCTGTGCACCGACCGGCGGGCACCGACGAAACCGGCGGCTCGGCCGGCGGCGGCAACATACCGGCCGACCCAGGCATCGAATCGGCCTGGGTCGGTCGGAGTGTGGAAGATGGTGATTGCGCTGCCGCTGGCGGTCATGTCAGTTGTCCAGCATCGTCGCTCAACGACATGCGGATCAACTCGGCGCGCGACGACAGCCCCAACTTCACGAAGATTTTGCGCAGGTGGTAGTCCACGGTGCGGGGGCTGAGGAACATCAGCGTCGCGATCGAGCGGTTGGTCTCGCCCGCGCTGACGAACCGGGCAATCTGCAACTCCTGCGGTGTCAGCTCCTCTGTGGTGCCCGGGTCGCGTTTGCGTGCCGTGGCCCCGGTTGCCAGGAGCTCGCCGTGGGCCTGTTCGGCCCACGGCGCGGCCCCGAGCCGGTCGAACGTTTCGAGTGCTGAACTCAGTAACTTGCGCGCCTCGCTGCGGCGCCGGCGCCGCCGCAGGCGCTCGGCGTACAGCAACTGCGTTCGGGCGGTGTCGAGCGGCCGTCCCCCCTGCGCATGCAAATTCAGTGCGACGCCGAACTGCCGGTCCTGCTCGTCATCGGTTGCCAGCAGGCCATGACAGCGGGCGACGAGCGCTTGCGCCCACTGCGCGCCGGTGTCGTGCGCCCACATCTGCAGCCTGTCCAGGTGAGTGGCCGCGACCGCCGATCGTTGGGTTCGCACCGCCGCCTCAACCAGGTCCGAAGTTGCCATCAGACTGACCATCTGGTTGCCCTCGCCGGGTGCCGCGCCGGCCAGCGCCTCGAGCCGGTCAAACGCTTCGGCCGGGCGCCCGGCGCCCAGATCGAGCATCGCGAGCGCCCAGGAGGCGATGGCCGCGTGCGGTCCGAGGCGGAAGGAGATCGCCTGCGCCAGCGCGGCGCCGGCGTGATCGCGGCAATCCTGGGCACGGCCCTGCACCGCCGCGATCAAGGCCAGCACGCTGTGCAGGTGTGCGGCGGGATTGTGCTGGCTGGTCTCCTCGGCCAGCCGCAGCCCCTCGGTGGCGTCCGCCAGGGCGGTCGCGTACCGGCTGGTCAACATCTCGACCATGGCTAACGGACCCAGCAACAGAGGCAACAGAGCCAACTCGGCGGCGGCGCGGGTCTTGGCGACGGCAGTGCTGAACAGATCGATGGCCCGCGAATCCTCGCCGAGGAACATCGCGCCCGCGGCGGCGCCCATCAGCACGCGGGGCTCCCGGCTCACGGTGGCCATGTCGACTGCCGCGCGCAGCTTCGCCGCGGTGGCTGTGGTGTCGCCGCGAAGTAATCCGGCCAAACCTTGGATCACGTGTGCGGCGACGAAATTCGTGTCTTGCACCGCGGGCAGCGCGGCAAGCCGGCCGCCGACCTCGTTGAGACGCATCAGGTCGCCACCCGCCCAGGCGAGCTGACCCGCCTCGCCGAGCATCTGCGCTGCCTGCGCCGGTTCCAGCGCGGCGACCAGCTCCGCCCCGCCCACCAGGATGGCGTATGCGGCCGATGGGCTTCCGCAGTGCGCTTCGATCTGCCCGTGCAGGTGCGCGATGCGCCCCCGCAGTTGTGGCGAATCGGCCAACGGCAGGGCTTGATCCAGCAAGCCCCGGGCGCGTTGCGGTTGTCCCGCCGACCAGGCGGCCGCGGCGGCATCGGTTAGTCGGGCCGCCCGCAGCGCGGGAGCACCGCTGAGCGCCGCCGACCGCTCGAATGCGGCGGCGGCCGCATCATGTCCGCCCCGCAGGCCGGCTCGGCAGCCCGCCTCATACAGTGCCTCGGCCGCGTCGGCGTCCGGTCCGGCCGCTGCCTTGGCAAGATGCCATGCCTTGCGGTCCGCATCGGCGTCGTCGTCCAGACAGGCCGCCAGGGCGCGCTCGACCTGGCGCCGCCGCTGCGCGCTGGCGCCGCGGTAGATCGCCGACCGCATCAACGGCTGGGCGAACGCCACGACTCCGGATTTCACCCGCAACAACCCGGCCGCTTCGGCTTCATCGAGCGTGCCCGGCCCGATATCCAGCGCTTGCGCGGCGCGCAGCATCCCGTCGAGTTGCCCGCTGTCGTGGGCTGCCGCCACCAGCAGCATGGTTTGGGTTTCCGGGGGCAGGTCCCCGGCCCGATCGAGATAGAAGCGCTCCAGATCGGTGCTGACCGGCAGCGGGTCGGGCAGGGGAGTGCGGCCCGCGATGTGGTCCGCGGACAGCGATCGCGCCAGTTCGGTCAGCGCCAACGGATTGCCCAGGGTGTCGGCAACCAAGCGGTCCCGGACCGGCGCGGCTACCGGGGCGCCTGCGTGTTCGGCCAGCATGGCCGAGGCCGCGTCGGGACCCAGCCCGTCGAGCCGCACCTCCGGCAGGTCCGGGGCGGCGAAATGGCGCGCGGGATCGTCCCGTGCGGCGAAGAGCATGACAATGCCTTCGGCGTGCACCCGTCTGGCGGCGAATGTCAGCGCATCCGCCGACGGGCCGTCGAGGTATTGGGCATCGTCTACCAGGCACAGCACCGGACCCGATTCGGCCGTCTCGGCCAGCAGGCTCAACACGGCAAGCGAGGTGAGGAAGCGGCCCTCGTCGGTGGCCGGGCCCAGGCCGAACGCGCCGAGCAGCGCGGCGCGCTGCCGATCGGGAATGGCGTCGTTGTGGTCCAGCACGGGCAGCAGCAGGGTGTGCAGCGCGGCGAACGGCAACTGCCCTTCGGTGGGGACGCCGCAGGTGCGTAAGAGTCGCATGCCGGCGGCATTGGCGGCGGCGAACTCCAGCAGCGCCGACTTGCCAATGCCGGCCTCGCCATGCAACACCAGCGTGCCGCTGTGCCCGGCCCGTGCGGCGGCCAGCAGGCGATCTACCTGGGCGCATTCCCGCTCACGGCCGTGCAGCACAGCACTGATCGTAGGGGTGACCGGCGAACAGGACTGGTGACTTCACTGATTCGAACGGCACCGCGCCGGCGCGAAGCTGAGGGCACCAACGACGAAGGAGCCACCGATGCCTGAGAGCAAGCTTGCAAACCTTGATGTCGCCGTCATCGGCGCCGGGCCGACCGGCCTGATGCTGGCGTGTGAGCTGGCGATGCGCGGAGTTCGCGTGTCCGTGCTGGAACGGCGCCAGGAATCGACGAACATCACCCGAGCATTCGCCATCCACGCACGCACCCTCGAACTGCTCGACAGCCGCGGGCTGGTCGACGACGTTCTGAAGAGGGGTTTCGCGGTGGGCTCGGTGGCGCCGGTGCCGGGCGCGACGGTGTCGCTGGCCGAGGAACTGCGGGTGCGCTACCCGTTCATTCTGATGGTTCCGCAGAGCGGCACCGAACACGTGTTGGCCGCCCGGGCCGAACGGCTCGGCGTCCGGGTGATCCGCGGCGCCGAAGTCGCCGGGCTCGAGCAGGACCTCAACCAGCGCAACGGCGGCGTCGACATCACCCTTGGCAACGGCGAGCGAGTTCGGGCCGGCTACGTCGTCGGGTGCGACGGCGCGCACAGCGCGGTGCGGCGCCTGCTCAACATCGACTTCGTCGGCAAGCAATACGCGACGCACATCATGCTGGCCGACGTGCGACTGACCAGGCCGCCCGAGGAGCTGATGTTCGCCCGGACCAATAACGAGGGCGTGGTGCTGGTGCTGCCGTTCGGCGACGGTTGGTATCGCGCGATCGTCTGGGACCGGCTGCGGGAGCAGGAGCCACTCAGCACACCGGTGAGCATGGCCGACATCAATGACGCCTTGGGCCGGATCGCCGGCGAGGAAGACCCGTCCGACCCGGTACCGCCTGGCTTGCCGACGCTCACTGAGAAATCTTGAGCTCCAACGCATCTCGCCAACACCGAAGTCCTCGCCGGCGATCCGGCCCAAGGCGTCATTGATGTCGGCCATGCTCACCGGTGTGCTGAGTGGCTCCTGCTCCCG
>NZ_LZMH01000077.1 GCF_001673635.1 Mycobacterium asiaticum | reverse complement strand
GCCTCTGACGCCAAGAGCGCGACCAGCTGCCGCGGCGCCGGCTCCCATTCAACCGCCGCCGCCATCGGCGCCGGCCCCGCCGCCGTACCAGCCCTACCGTGTGCCACCGTCGATAGATGAGGCCGAGATCACCGATCCCGGTCGGTTTGCGCCGCCGTCGGGTTGGCGCCGCGTTGTGCACAAAGCCACGTCGGGCCATGTCAACCCCGGAGCCTCCCGGAAAGAACGCCGACAGGAACATCTGCTCGCCGAGATCCGGCAGCCGATCGTCGGGGACTTCCGCATCGCGGTGCTCTCGATCAAAGGTGGGGTCGGAAAGACCACCACCACATTCGGTTTGGGTTCGGCGTTGGCGACCGTGCGCCATGACCGGGTGATCGCCGTCGACGCCAACCCGGACCGCGGGACGCTGGGGGAGCGGGTGGGTGACGCGTCGACGCCATCAACCGTGCGTGACCTGTTGTCCGACCCGAACATTCACCGCTACGCCGACGTTCGCAATCACACCCTGATGGCCACCAGCCGCCTCGAGGTGCTTGCCAGCGAACAGGATCCAGCGGTGTCCGAGGTTTTCGGCGCCGAAGATTACCGGCGCACCGTCGACATTTTGCGACACTTCTACAACATCATCCTGACCGACTGCGGCACCGGCATCATGCATTCGGCGATGTCGGCGATTCTCGACCTCGCACACTCCATCGTGCTGGTCAGCTCGCCGGCCATCGACGCCGCGCGCAGCGCCTCGGCGACCCTGGAT
>NZ_LZMH01000076.1 GCF_001673635.1 Mycobacterium asiaticum | reverse complement strand
TCCTCGGGGTCGTTGTCGTCGGGCTACTTCAACGGAAATTCCAGCGGCACTTCCGGTTTCTTCAACTCCAGCGATCTCAGTTCGGGCTTCGCCAACGCCAACGGGGCGCTGACCTCGGGCTGGTACAACTCCGGTTCGTTGCTGTCGGGCTTCCAGAACATCGGCAACGCCATCTCCGGTTTCGCCAACACCAGCACGCTGGCCGCAAACGCCCCGGCCCTGATCTCCGGTATCGGCAACATCGGCAGCCAGGTCTCCGGCTTCTTGCACGGCCAGATGAGCGCGTTGCAGGAAACGCTGGCGGACTGGGTGGCCGGCTGATGACGTGTTTCCCCGTCCCATGTGGTCGACCGATGTTCTGTAGCACCTCCTACCCCAAAGAAGCTTTCCTGCAATGTAAGGAAGAGGATTGAGCCGGTGAGTTTTCTGACCTTGCCTCCCGAGATCAACTCGCTGAACATGCTGTTGGGCGCGGGTTCGGCGCCGATGGCGTCGGTCGCGTCGGCGTGGGATGGTTTGGCTGCTGAGTTGGGTTCGGCGTCGTCGTTTTTCGAGGGTGTGACCTCGGGTCTGGTCAATGATGTGTGGCAGGGTCCGGCTGCGCTGGAGATGGCGGCGGCGGCCACGCCTTACACGGCGTGGCTGAGCGCTGCCGGTGCGGCAGCCGAGCAGGCCGCAACTCAGGCGCGGGCGGTGGTATCCGCCTTCGAGTCCGCCCGATCGATGATCGTGCATCCGGCACTCATCGCTGGTAATCGCAATTCCTTGGTGAGGCTTGCGATCTCAAACCTGTTCGGCCAGAACTGGCCGGCGATCGCGGCGGCGGAGGCGGCTTACGAGGAGTTCTGGGCCCAGGACATCGTCGCGATGCTGAGCTATCACGGCGGGGCTTCGTCGGCCGCGGCGGCGTTAACGCCGTTCACCAAACTGCCGCTAGGTCAGTTGGCCGGCGTCGGCGGGTTGGTCAACGCCGCGGCGACGGAACTTGCCGGCCTGGCCGGCACTTTCAACAAGGGCGGCGCCAGGGCCGTGCTGGCTGCGGTGAATGGGAGGTTGGGCGGCCTGCTGGGTGGCTTCAACCTCGGCGGGTTGCTGAGCAGTCTGCGACTGGGTACTGGAAACCTCGCCAACTTGAACTTGCACAACCTAGGTCTGGGTGACAGTGGCACCGGTGCGGCGGCTGCTGGGCGCTGGGGGTCCTACGGCCGCCACTTCTCGCTTGGCTCCTGGGGGCACTTCGGTGGCTCGGGCATACAGGCGTTCGTCCCCGCACTGTCCGGTGGGCGCCTGAGCAGCGTGCTGAGCAGTGCAGCGTTGAACAGCGTGCTGAGCAGCGGCAATTTGACCGCCCTGCTCGACAGCCCGACTGTGGCCAATCTGCTGAGTAGTCCGGCGGTGGGCAATCTGTTGCGTAGTCCGACGGTGAGCGGCCTGTTGAGTAATCCGGCTATCAGCAGCCTGCTGAGTGGGACGGGTTTGTCGGCCAAGTTGAACGGTCTGTTGACGGTGGGCCCGGGCACGGCCGAAGCGGCGGTCACCGATATTTTCGGCAATACCGGTACGGGCAATATCGGGTTCGGTAACACCGGCGACAACAACATCGGATTCTTCAACACCGGAGACGGCAACGTCGGGATCGCCAACTCCGGCTTTGACCTGAAAGGCATTTCGAACTCCGGGGTCGGTAACTCGGGGTTGTTCAACACCGGCAGTTACAACACCGGGATCGGTAACTCCGGTATCGGCAATACCGGGTTGTTCAATCCGGGCAATTTCAACACCGGTATCGGTAACCGCGGTAGCTATAACACCGGCAGCTTCAACGCGGGCAGTTTCAACAGTGGTGATTTCAACGGTGGTGACACCAACACCGGGTGGTTCAATACCGGCAACCTCAACACCGGTATCGGCAACTCCGGGAACATCAACACCGGTATCGGCAACTCGGGCAACATGAACAACGGGATGTTCGTCCGCGGCGACGCCCAAGGCATGACAGGCTTTTCCTACTCGATCCGCCTCGAACAGATCCCCGTGGACTTCGGCATGCGA
>NZ_LZMH01000075.1 GCF_001673635.1 Mycobacterium asiaticum | reverse complement strand
CTCATGATGAGATTTCGGTGGCGCTCGCCGCACTATTCGCCGGCCACGCCCGCGAATATCAGGCATTGAGCGGGCGGTGACGGCGGCAACGGCGGCGCGGCCGGTCAGGCTCTGTCGAGTTCGGGAATCGACGGCGCCCAAGGTGGCGGCGGTAACGGTGGCAACGGCGGCACCGGCGGCAACGCAGGCAACGGCGGCAACGGTAAGGACGGCTCGTTCGCCAACGGCGGCACCGGCAACGGCGGCGGCGGCGGCGAAGGCGGCTACGTCGGCGAGGGCGGCAACGCCGGCAGCGGCGGCGCCGGCTTCACTCGCGGCGCCGACGGCACCGCCGGAGCCCTCGGCAGCGGAGGCGGCAACGGGGGCAATGGCGGCAACGGCGCCAACGCCACCACCCCAGGCGGCACCGGTGGCAACGGTGGACAAGGCGGCCACGCCAGCGCGCGCGGCAACGGTGGCAACGGTGGCAACGGTGGCAACGGCGCTACCGGCGCGGCAAGCGGTGACGGCGGTGACGGTGGCAAGGGCGGTGCCGGCGGCAACGGCGGCAGGATTTCCGGCGACGGCGGGACCGGCGGCCAAGGCGGCACCGGCGGCGCAGGAGGTGCTGGCAGTGACAGTTCTACTGTCGCTGGAAACGGTGGAAACGGCGGTCACGGCGGTTCTGGTGGTGCCGGTGGTGCCGCCTCGGCGCCCATGGCCAAGGGCGGCAATGGTGGGGCCGGTGGTGTTGCTGGTGACGGCGGCAACGGCGGCAACGGGATATTGAACCCTGTGAGGCAGGTTGTCGTGGCAGGTGGCGACGGCGGCAACGGCGGCAACCCGGGTGCCGGCGGTCAGGGTGGCGCCTCGGTCAACGGCACCTCGGGACCAGCCGGGAGCAGCCCGAATAGCGGCGGCAACGGCGGTAACGGGGGCAACGGTTCTAATGGCAACAGTCTCTACGGGCACACCGAGGCTGGGCGTGGTGGTAATGGCGGCAACGGCGGGTCGGTCGGCAACGGCGGCAACGGGGGCAATGGCGGCAACGGCGGCGGCGAGCTCTTCGCCGGCGGCGCGACGGGCGGTGCTGGCGGCAATGGCGGACTGGGCGGGTCCACTCGCGGCGACGGTGGCAACGGCGGCAGCGGCGGCAGGAGCGATGGCGGCTTGATCGGCGGCACCGGAGGACGGGGTGGTGACGCCGTGCTCAGTGGTAACGGCGGAAATGGTGGAAGCGGTGGTGCCGGCGGTAAGGGAATTGTCGGCAACGTTGGCGGTACCGGCGGCGTCGGAGGTATCGGCGGTGACGGTGGGACCAACAGTGGCAACGGCGGACAGGGTGGCAGCGGCGGTGTCGGTGGGCAAGGCGGGCAAGGCTCGTCGGGGTCGATAGGTTCGTCGGGCAGCGACGGCAAAGCGTTCTCGATCGACGGCGGTACCGGTGGCACCGGAGGGCAGGGCGGCACCGGTAGCGCCGGGGGTGCCGGCGGCACCAGGTTGCGCCTCGGCGCGATCGTCGGCTTGTCAGGGCGGTGTGGTGCCGAAGTTAACCGAACGAGCCCCCTG
>NZ_LZMH01000074.1 GCF_001673635.1 Mycobacterium asiaticum | reverse complement strand
GGTGGCGACGGCGCTGCTGTTGGCCGCATTCAGGGACGAGCCGATCCCGGCCAATTGTGCGGCTGTGGCCGAAACCAACTGGGGCGCAGCGACCACAAACGACATCCAAGCCTCCTCAGGCCGATGACCCCCGTTGGGGACGCAACTTATCAACGCAAGCGTCAACGACGTGGGCAAATGGCAAAACTCACCACGCGAAAAACGCCTTGGGCGCTGAGCGTGCGAAGAATGCCGCTCTCAGCGGCGTGTCGCTGTCCATCCGCGCACCCTCGCGCGGTCCGGGCTGACCGAGTCAGCCGTGTCGCGCCCAGACCCGGGTCGACGGGTTGCACTCGATCAGGTAACCGTCGTTCGATGCAGACATGGCGAATACCGGGATGTCCGGGCGGTTACACGAGCTACCGACGGCGTGGACCCCAGTGGTGATCGGCGCTTTCCCCCACGTACCGCCCTCGCACACCACCTGCTCGTTGCTGGTCTGGTCGTAGGCCAGCTTGTCGACGTCGCTGCATGCGCCGCCGAGCACGGGTGGCGCCGGCTTGCTGGCCGGCGAGGCGGGCGCCGCGAGCGTCTGCGCCGGATCTGCCAACCTCAGCCCAGACGGCGGGTCCCCGACCCGGGTGGCCACCACCGGCACTCGCAGCACCGCCCCCTGCGCCCCACACTCGTTGCTGAGCACAGTCTCGGTTTCTATGCCGCGCAGTGTGCCGTCGGCCTGCGGCGCCAACGACCAGGCCACGGTTTCCTGCTGGGTGGCTCCGGCGGGACCGTTGGGCTGACGGCAGGCCACCCGCTCCTGCTGAGGCGCGCCCTGCCAGTACCCCGCGACGAACCGCAGGGTGTCGTTCTGGCCGCCGCCGGCCGTGGCGGCTATCTGGTGGTTTGTGTTGTCCAACTGCACGCCGGTCGCCGCGCACCCGTTGGTGGTGCACACGGAGTGGAACGCCCACCAGTCGGTAGTGGACCCGTCGTGCCGGATGCCCAGCCCGTTGCTGGTCTTCTTGGACCGGTCATAGTCCAGCCGATAGGTGCCGTCGAGGACACGCATGCCGGTAGCGGCGACCGGCGCCGGAGCTGGAGCGGGCGGCGCCTCCGGGGCGGCGGGCCGGGCAGCCAGCGCGGGCTTCGGCTGCGGGGTGCTCGAAGGGTCGGGTTCGAACGAGTACAGGATCGACCAGGTTGCTGCCACCGCGATCAGCACCGCGCAGACCAGCGCGGCCGCCATCCGGGTCCGGGCCGACAACCTGCGGCCCAACGCCGCCACCACGCCCCGTTGCCCGAGCTCCCCCGCCGAATCGGTCTCGCTGTCCTCGTCGCAACCGTCGGGCAGTTGGGCGCGGAAGTCGGCGGCGAAGGCCCGGCACCGCTCGTATCTTTCGGCCGGGTCCTTGGCCAGGGCCCGGATGAACACCTCGTCGAGGTAGGCCAGATCGGGTCGGCGCTCGCTCAGCCGGGGCGGCTCGTCGTTAAGGTGCTGGCTGATCACCGCGATCGAGTTGGGGTGCAGAAACGGCGGTGCGCCGGTCAACAGGTGAAATGCCGTGGCCGCCAACGCGTATTGATCGGCGCGACCGTCGATGTTGGATCCCGTCAGCTGCTCCGGCGCCGCGTAAGCGACGGTGCCGACCGCGACGTTCGTCTGGGTGATCCCGCTGATATCCCCCAGGTGCCGGGCAACACCGAAGTCGGCCAACAGGATTCGCCGCTCGTCGTCCTCGGGATGGGTGAGCAGGATGTTCGCGGGCTTGACGTCGCGGTGCAGCAGGCCGCGGTCGTGCGCGTAGTCGAGCGCGCCCGCCACGGCGCTGAGGATGGCGCACACCTCATCCGCGGGCATGCCGTCGGGATACTGCTCCTTGACGAGCCGGGACGCGTCGGTGCCTTCGACGTAGTCCATCGAGATCCACAGCTTGCCGTTGTATTCGCCGCGGTCGTGCACGCCCACGATGTGGGGGTGCCAGAGCGTGGCGGCCAGGTCGGCTTCCCGGTTGAAGCGTTCGCGAAACTCGGTGTCCGCCGTGATCGCTTCGGCCAGAACCTTGATCACGTCGCGGCGGGGCAGCCGGGGATGTAGGGCCAGATACACCTCGGCCATGCCGCCGGCGCCCAGCTGACGAAGGATGGTGTAGCCGGCGAAGGCGGCGCCGCGGGACAGCCCGACGCGAGCGCCGGCTTCCTCGACGACGGCGACGTCCTGCCGTTCCTGCTTGGGGGGCGGCGGCTGGTTCGCGGGCGCGCTCGGCGGCGGTACCGCGCGACGGCGCAGGTGCGCAACTGTCGCCGACGGCAAGGCCTGGAAACCCGCCCGCAGCGCCGCGCGCGCCTGACGCGGATTGGTCAGCAGCCGTCGACCCGCGTGCAAGCGCCGGGTGGCGCCGCTCTGGTCGTCCATAGCTGTTCCCCTCTGATGCTTGCTGGCTGTCGCGGCCTCGGCTCAGGCTCGGGCTCGGGCTCGGCGACATCGCAGTACGCCGAGGACCTTGAGTTGTCCGCTCGGCCGTACAGACATTTCCCCTACCGTCGAATCATGCCGGAAGTTGGCCCGCCACTGGGGAAATACCAGTTATGTAGCAGCTGTGAGTGATCGAACCGAAACATAGCTGATTCACAGCTGCGTCACACAGAGCTCACTCAGACTTTCCGCCGATACTGGTCTGGTGAGTCGACCAGCCCCACCCGCGCTGACCATCCGACACGACGGTACCCAACTTTCGTTCGCTCCCGGGTACGAGGTGATCATCGGACGGGACCTGCACGCCGATCTGCGCATCCCGGACCCGCGCATCTCGCGGGCACACCTGGTGCTGCGATTCGACCAGGGCCGATGGCTGGCGATCGACAACGGTTCGCTGAACGGGACGTACGTCAACGGCTACCGGATGCCTGTGGTCGACATCCACGACGGCCAGAGCATCAATGTCGGGAATCCGGCCGGGCCGCGGCTGACCTTCGAGATCGGGCAACAGCACGGATCGGCGACCCGCCCGCCCGTCGCCAAGCCCAGAACCGCCCACGACAGCGGCCCGCCCACCCTGGCATGGACGACCACGCCGCCGCCACCACGCCCGCCGGTCGGGCCCCCACGCGGACCGGTGCATCCGGCGCCGCCCCGACCGACACCGCGCCGTCCGCAGCGGCAGCCGGTACCGCCGTTGCCGCCGGCCGACGAAGTCACCTCGGTCAACATCCAGCCGGAACGGGCCGAGATGACCGAGATCGACATCAAGTCGGCCGACGTGTCGAGCCTGGCCACCCGGATGGTCCGGATCTTGGCGCCCCGGGTAGCCGGCGCGTCCGGGTCCACGAAGGCGGCCGGCACCCTGACAATCGGCCGGGCCAACGACAACGACATCGTCGTCTCCGACGTGCTGGCATCCCGACAGCACGCCGTCCTGCGTGACACGCCGTTGGGCACCGAGATCCAGGACCGCAGCATCAACGGAACCTTCGTCAACGGCACCCGGGTCGGATCGGCGATCCTGTCCAAGGGTGACGTCGTCACCATCGGCAACGTCGACCTGGAGTTCCGTGACGACACCCTCGTTCCGCGCCGCGAAACCGCCACCCGCACAGGCGGTTTGGAAGTGCGAAGCGTCAACTACACCGTCGACAACGGCAAACGGCTGCTGGACGGAATCTCCCTGGTGGCCCGGCCGGGGACCCTGACCGCGGTGATCGGCGGGTCCGGTGCCGGAAAGAGCACCCTGGCCCGGCTGATCGCCGGCTATGCCCGTCCGAGTTCAGGCTCGGTCACCTTCGAGGGCCACGACATTCACGCCGAGTACGCGTCGCTGCGCAGCCGGATCGGGATCGTCCCGCAGGACGACGTGGTGCACCGCCAGCTCACCGTCAACCAGGCGTTGGGCTACGCCGCCGAACTCCGGCTGCCCCCCGACACCAGCAAGTCCGACCGGGGCCGGGTGGTCACCCAGGTGCTCAAGGAACTCGATCTGACCAAGCACGCCGAAACCCGGGTGGACAAGTTGTCCGGCGGGCAGCGTAAGCGGGCCTCGGTCGCGCTGGAGCTGCTCACCGGGCCGTCGCTGCTAATCCTGGACGAACCGACGTCGGGCCTGGATCCCGCGCTCGACCACCAGGTGATGACGATGCTGCGTCAGCTCGCCGACGCCGGTCGGGTGGTCATCGTGGTCACGCACATGCTCTCCTACCTGGACACCTGCGACCAGTTGCTGCTGGTGGCGCCGGGCGGCAAGACCGCGTACTGCGGTCCGCCGGACCAGATTGGCGAGGCGATGGGCACCACCAACTGGGCCAAGATCTTCAGCCAGGTGGGAGCCGACCCGGACGAGGCCAATCGCCGCTTCCTGGCCCAGAACGAAGCGCAGAGCCTGCGGCAGCCCGCGGCCGGGGCCGCCGAGCCGGCCGACCTGGGTGAACCGGTGCACACCAGCGTGCGACGGCAGATCTCGACCATCGCCCGGCGGCAGGTCCGCCTGGTCGTCGCCGACCGGGCGTACTTCATATTCTTGGCCGTGTTGCCGTTCATCCTGGGCTCGCTGTCGCTGACGGTGCCGGGCAGCAACGGTTTTCGGGTCCCCGGCCCCAACGCGGGCACGCCCGACGAAGCCGCGCAGATTCTGGCGCTGCTGCTGCCGGCCGCCGCCTTCATGGGGACCGCGCTGACGATCCGGGACCTGGTCGGCGAGCGGGCCATCTTCCAGCGCGAGCAGGCTGTTGGGCTCTCGACGACGGCTTATCTGCTGGCCAAGACGGTGGTGTTCTGCGGCTTCGCCGTCGTGCAGTCGGCGATCATCACCGCGATCGTGGTGTTGGGCAAGAGCGCGCCCACGCGCGGTGGGGTCCTGATGGGCCACTCGACGTTCGGGGCTTCGGTGGAACTGTTCACCACCGTCGCCGCGACCTGTGTCGCCTCGGCCATTCTGGGTCTGGCCATCTCGTCGCTGGTGCGGTCCAGCGAGCAGATCATGCCCCTGTTCGTGGTGACGGTCATGGCGCAGCTCGTGCTGTGCGGCGGGATGGTCCCGGTGACCGGCCGACTCGGGCTCAATCAGCTGTCCTTCGCCACGCCCGCGCGGTGGGGCTATGCGGCGGCGGCTTCGACGGTCGATCTGCGCCACCTGGTGCCGGGTTCGCTGGTGTCCCAGGACCGGTTCTGGGAGCACACGTCAAAGAGCTGGCTGACCGACATGGGCATGCTGGCCGGACTCTCGCTGTTCTACGCCTGCTTCGTGCGGTGGCGGATCCGGTTACGTCGTTAGAGTGAGACCATCCACCCGCCCAAGCACGAGACGTTCGACCTCGCTGCCCGCACCAACACGGACCCCAAGGGAATCGTGCGGGCGGTCGACGAGTACGTCCTGCAGCCCTGGGGCCTCTACCTGGCCCGGCCGACGCCCGGCCGCGCTCAGTTCCACTACCTCGAATCGTGGTTGCTGCCGTCTTTGGGCTTGCGCGCCACGATATTTCACTTCAATCCGGGCCACGAGCGCGACCACGATCACTACCTGGATATCGGCGAGTACACCCCCGGCCCGACGGTGTGGCGCTCGGAGGACCATTACCTCGACATCGAGGTGCGCACCGGCCGCAACGCCGAACTAGCCGACGTCGACGAGCTTTTCACCGCCGTGCGGCAGGGGCTGCTGGCGCCCGACGTGGCCGAGCTGGCGGTGCGGCGCGCCGTGGCGGCGATCGACGGACTGGCCCGCAACGGGTACGACTTGTCCCGCTGGCTCGGCTCGCACGACATACAGCTCACGTGGCGGCGGGCGTAACCGGCGACATGTGCCGGCGCACCAGCTTGCGCCAGCGGCGCTGCCGGTATCGGTAGATCCCGTGTGCGACCGCCACAACCACTCCTGTCATCCTTCCGGCGTCGATGTCGACGGTGTCGCTGTAGCGGCAGGAATGCGCGTCGATCGGTTCGACGTGCAGGGTGTGGTTCCAGGCCTTGAGCAGGCCGCCGTATTCGTTGGTACGGATGCTTCCTGTAGCTTCGTCGACCTCGACGACGTTGATGGTGTGCCGGTAGGCCGGGATGACGTGGAAGGCGAACAGCCAACCGGTGCCGGACTCGCCGAGCCGCAATGCCTCCGTACGTCCCGCCAGCGACGGGAACCCGAACAGACCCTTGCAGACGTAGAGAAAGGTGGCAGGCGACAGCATCGCCGACCAGACGCGGTCGGCGCTGGTGGGCAGGACGGTTTCGACGTGAACAGTGCGCATCGCGGACTCCTTCTTAGGGCAACCTAATTTTGCTAGGGTCGGCGTCGGATGACTACTCGCTTTTGCCCGGGAGTTTCGCGATCGCACCCACAGACCGATTTCGGCAACGTAAGCAGCCCAAACAGCAGCGGGCCGCCGAGACCAGGCAGCGTGTCCTGGATGCGGCGGCTCAGGTTTTCGCCGAGCACGGCTATGCGGCGGGCACCACGAACCGCATCGCCGAGCGGGCCGGGGTGTCGATCGGCTCGGTTTACCAATACTTTCCCAACAAGGACGCCGTCCTGCGCGCGTTGATGGACGCGCACGTGGACGCCGGCGCGCGGCTGCTCACCGAGCGGTTGTCGGGTGGCTTGCCGGAACGACTCGACGACATGCTGCGCTTGTTCGTCCGGGCGGCCATCGACAACCACCGGGACAACCCGCGCCTGCACCGGGTGCTGTTCGAGGAGGCACCACGGGCGCCGGAGTTTCTGAACCGCTTGCACGATCTGGAACAGTTCAGCGTGGACACGGCCGCGCGGTTGCTCGACCAGCACCCCGAAGTTCGCGCCGACAGCCGACTGAACGCGCAGTTGGTGGTGGCGACGATCGACTCATTGGTGCACCGGCTGGTCACTAGGCCCGATGTCGGGACCGATCCGGTGGACTTCGGCGAGGTCGAAGACGAGATCGTCGCGCTGCTTACCGGCTATCTATCAGCGCATCCAGGTCGGCGAGCGCGCGGAGAGTGTCGTTGAGGTGCGTGCAGGTGCTGGTGCCGACGAATTCGCCGCGGATACGGTCCCGTAGCTCGGTCAGCGCCATGCCCTGGATTCGCGCGGCACTGCCGATTGCGGCGGGGCATTCCCGCCAGGGCAGCACTCGCACCTCGGCATCTACCGCGGTGATGGTCCGCGTCGACGCGTCGACCGTGCCGACCACGGTGTATTCGTGCACGATCGTCTCGACCAGCTCGTCGTCCATGTGCGAGTCGCGGAAGTGGGCGTCGAAGCCCACCGACTCGGCGCTCACCGGCCACACGTCGAGCCGCCGGAACCGGCGCATCCCCCGCTCCCGCAGCGGATCGACGTCGTGCAGCCCGTGCAGCCCCGGCGCCACCGGCCCGCGGCCGGTCGGGATGACGTCGTGTCGCCGGGTGTAGGCGATCAACGACGCGTCCGGCGCGAAGCCGGCGCAGATCCCGGCCATCCGGTCGGCGACACCCACCGGCATCTTTGCCTCGACGCCGTCGACGATCGACGCGTGCTGCGCCGCGTATCCGGATACCAGCGCGGCACCGACCCAATCGTCGAGCAACAGGTGAAGCAGGGTGGCCCGCCGCAACTCCTCGGGAAACAAGTGGGTCATCTTCGCCCGGAAACCCGCACCCACCCGGCAGCCCAGTAGCGCGTCCAGATCGGCGTTGTCCGAACGGATGTCGTCGATGACGTGATCGGTCAGGTGCGCGGTGACCCGGACCTCTGCCGCGCTCTCGGCCGACGCGTCGCGGGCCCGCAGGTCGACCAGCTTGCCGCGCGTTCCGTCCGGATGGGTGTCGATGGTGCTGGTGCGTCGCCGGCGGCCGTCCGTCAGCGGCGGCGCCTCGTCGAGGACCGGCCGCCGCGGACCCAGGATGTCGCTGACGAACGGCATGGCCGACTCAGGGCTTCCAGCCGGTGGCGTCGGCCCACTCCCAGGCCTGCCGGTAGGCCTCGCGGAACCAGGGTTCCTTGGCCGTCACGTAGCGCACGGTGTCGCCACGGGCGCTCCCGTCGGCCGCCCGCTTGACCCCCAGATATTTCTCCCGCACCTCGGCATTGGCCTTGAGCCAGTCCACGAACAGCAGTGCGAACTGCTGATTCGGCCAGCCGGCGACGCGGATGTGCACGTTGGTCGGTCGTCCCGGGTCGGCGGAGGCGTGAATGCGTTTGTGCCACAATGCCGGATCGTCACTGTGGTCGAGGCCCGGTACGGTGCTGCGGGCATCGGATTTCGCCGCGTCCTGAGTGATGTGCTCGAGACGCGGATAGCCCGCGGACAGCAACGGTTCGACGAGTTCGTCAGCGACGTCCAGGGATTCGACGGTGACCTGGATGTCGATGACGTCCTTGGCGTCGAGGTCCGGCACGGCTGTCGATCCGATGTGGTCCACCCGCACCGCCCGGTGGCCGCAGGTGGTCTGCAGCCGGTTGACGATGCGTCGGGCCTGATCCGCCCAACTCGGGTCGGCGGGCACCACCCGCGCCGGCGCGTGGGCATGAGCGCGCTCGCTGAGGTTGTGCGCGAACGGGACGATCCGGTTGCGCCACACGTCGCGGGCTCGTTCGGTCAGCGCCTCCGGGGTGCCCGAGTTGTCTAACCAGATATCGGCCACGGCCCGCCGCTGCTCGTCGGTGGCCTGCGCGGCGATCCTGGCCCGCGCGTCTTCTTCGGACATGCCGCGTTGGTCGACCAGTCGGCGCAACCGGAGTTCGACGTCGGCGTGCACGATGACCACCAGCGGGAACAGCGGAGCCATGCCGGACTCCACCAGTAGCGGAATGTCTTCCACCACAACGGCATCCGGAGACA
The DNA here is from genome assembly GCF_001673635.1 of Mycobacterium asiaticum. GTDB lineage: Bacteria > Actinomycetota > Actinomycetes > Mycobacteriales > Mycobacteriaceae > Mycobacterium > Mycobacterium asiaticum_C. Next base: position 98,572 of record NZ_LZMH01000074.1, on the reverse strand, counting down.
CCGCGGCGATGATCTCCGCACGCCGCTGGGCAACCAGCGGATGCACGATGCCGTTGAGCTTCTTGCGCTCGTCCTCGCTGGCGAAGGCCTTGGCCGCCAACGCCGGGCGGTCCAGGGACCCGTCGGGCTGCAGGATGTCCTCGCCGAACGTTTCGACGAGCGACTTCAACCCCTCGGTGCCCCGCTCGACGACCTCGCGCGCGATGACATCACCGTCGACGATGATGCCACCGCACTCCGAGAACGTCTTGGACAGCGCCGACTTCCCGGCGCCGATACCGCCGGTCAGCCCGATGCGCAGCATCCGTGCGTGTTATGCGCTGCCGGCGAGCTTCTCCCGCAGAGCCGCCAGCTGGGCGTCGCTGGCCAGCGATCCGCCCGCGGACTTCTCCGAGGAGCTGCTGCTCGAGGACGACTGGCCGCCGGCACCGTGGTCGGCAGCCTCCGCCGCGGCGAACTTCTCCATCTGCGCGGTGTGCATCTTGTGCCGGCGCTCCGCCTCGGCGTAGCGGGCCTCCCACTCGTTGCGCTGGGCGTCGAAACCTTCCATCCACTCGTTGGTCTCGGCGTCGAAGCCCTCGGGGAAGATGTAGTTGCCCTGCTCGTCGTAGCTGTCGGCCATGCCGTACTTCGCCGGGTCGAATTCGTCGGTGTAGTCCTCGTTGGCCTGCTTGAGCGACAGCGAGATCCGGCGGCGCTCCAGGTCGATGTCGATGACCTTGACCATCGCGTCGTCGCCGACGGCAACCACCTGGTCGGGCACCTCGACGTGGCGCTCGGCCAGCTCGGAGATGTGCACCAGACCCTCGATGCCCTCCTCGACGCGAACGAACGCACCGAACGGAACCAGCTTGGTGACCTTGCCCGGCACGATCTGCCCGATGGCATGCGTGCGGGCGAAGTGACGCCACGGGTCTTCCTGAGTCGCCTTGAGCGACAACGAAACCCGCTCGCGATCCATGTCGACGTCGAGCACCTCGACGGTGACCTCGTCGCCCACCTGAACCACCTCGGACGGGTGGTCGATGTGCTTCCAGGACAGCTCGGACACGTGCACCAGACCGTCCACCCCGCCCAGGTCGACGAACGCGCCGAAGTTGACGATGGAGGAGACAACACCCTTGCGGATGGTGCCCTTCTGCAGCTGGTTGAGGAACTCGCTGCGCACCTCGGACTGGGTCTGCTCCAGCCAGGCACGGCGGGACAGCACCACGTTGTTGCGGTTCTTGTCCAGCTCGATGATCTTGGCTTCGATCTCCTTGCCGATGTAGGGCTGCAGATCACGCACGCGGCGCATCTCGACCAGCGAGGCGGGCAGGAAGCCGCGCAACCCGATGTCGAGGATCAGGCCGCCCTTGACGACCTCGATGACGGTGCCCTTGACGGCCTCGTCCTTCTCCTTGAGCTCTTCGATGGTGCCCCAGGCGCGCTCGTACTGGGCGCGCTTCTTGGACAGGATCAGTCGGCCTTCTTTGTCCTCTTTGGTGAGAACCAGGGCCTCGACCTCATCACCGACGGAAACGACCTCGTTGGGGTCGACGTCGTGCTTGATGGAGAGCTCGCGGGCGGGGATGACCCCTTCGGTCTTGTAGCCGATGTCGAGGAGCACCTCGTCCCGGTCAACTTTGACGATGGTGCCTTCGACGATGTCGCCATCGTTGAAGTACTTGATCGTTTTATCTATTGCGGCAAGAAAATCCTCGCTGGTGCCTATGTCGTTGACGGCTACTTGCGGCGAGGTGACGGCGGGACTCGGCATATTGTTGGGTTGCTCCGGACAGGGTTCATCGTAGGGACTTGGGACTTGAGTTATTGGTGTGACCCGCGATCGAGCGCAAACGGGTACCAGTCGAGGCTACTCGACTGCCTACACGCTGGACAAACTCGGTCGAAATCATGATCAGACTACCGTGTGCGTATCCGCACCGACGCGCGGCCCATTTCTCTGGCTAGTTGGCCGCCCGCCGTAAGCCTTCGGTACGTGATCCACGCTGCTGACGTGCATAAACCCCACGCTCGACGATTCGGATCTACCGCCGTCGGCGGCCGACCGAGTCCGACACCAGCCCGCCGGGCATCAGCCACTGATCCGGCTCACGCCGGATGAACTCGGCGAGGGCGTCGGCGACGCGCTGCGACGTCTGCTGCACGGCGTCGCGCACGCTGTGGTCGTCCCCGCCCAGGGGCACCTCGGCGGCGATCGGCTCGCCGAACACCGGTTCCCGCTGGTGTCTGCGCTGGAAGACCGCGCCGGGGACGATCAGCGCTCCGGTGCGCAGAGCCAGCAGCGCCGGTCCCGGACCGACCGGTCGCTTGATGCCGGCGAGGTCGACGTGGATGCCGGCGCTTGCCCCGCCGTGGGCGCCCTCGCGGGCCCGGAAATAGTCGCCGGCGATCGCGACGATCCGGCCACGGCGCAGCGCGTCCGCCATGGCCGCGGTGATGCTGGCGCCGCCGGTGCGCTCGACCACGATGAGTTCCAGACCGGCCTTCTGCGCGCCACGGTGGATCACCCACTGCATCAAGGCCCGCTGCCGGTTGGCGACCACCGTCGTGGGCAGCCCGTTGAGCGCGAGCACGATCGGCAGCGCTGCATAGGAGCCCAGATGCGGGAAGGCGACGATGACGCCGACACCGGCCGCTCGGCCGGCTTCGAGGGCGGCGTGGATGGGCGCCGGGTCAGCGATGCGGAACCGGCGAAGTGCGGCGTCGTGCGGTGCGGCGAGGAACCAGATCGCGTCGTTGGCGTTGCGCACCAGCGCCCGGTACATCGCCTGGACCGGCCGCCACTTGCGGGACGAGAACTGTGCCGTCGGGTCCACGTTGTCGCGAAAGTCCTGCAGTACGTGCAGGTGCTGGGCGCGGCCGCGCCAGTACACCAGCCGCGCGACGACGGCTAACAGCGCGTCGGCGACCGGCGCCGGCAGTAGGCCGAACAGCTTCGAGGCGACAACCAGCGGATAACGCAGCAGCGGCGGTCGCTGGTCATTTGCGTCGCTCTTCCCCGCAGGCGGGAGGTGCCGCCACCTCATCGCTGCGCTCTGCATTGTCGCGGTCGCGGGGCCGGTTCCGACACCCGTGCAGTTTAAGTTCGCCGCCTAGTGCGCCGCAGCATCCCAACTCGGGCCGTAACCCACCGACACCTCAAGCGGGACGTCCAGCGGGTACGCGCCGCCCATCTTGTCGCGGACCAGCGCCTCGAGCTGGTCGCGCTCCCCCGGCGCAATCTCGAACAGCAGCTCGTCGTGCACCTGCAGCAGCATGCGAGAGGTCAGCCCGGCCTCTTTGATCGCCTTGTCCACTTCGATCATGGCCACTTTGATGAGGTCGGCCGCGCTGCCCTGGATCGGAGCGTTCAGCGCCGCCCGCTCCGCGGCTTCCCGCACCTGCCGGTTGCTGCTGTCCAGCTCGGGCAGGTACCGCCGGCGGCCCAGCACCGTCGAGGTATAGCCGTCCTTGCGGGCCTGCTCGACCACCGCGAACAGGTAGTCCCGCACACCGCCGAACCGGTTGAAGTACTGGTCCATCTGGACCTTGGCTTCCTCGGTGGAGATTTTCAGCTGCGCGGCCAGCCCGTAAGCGCTGAGCCCGTAGGCCAGACCGTATGACATGGCCTTGACCCGCCGCCGCAGCTCGCCGGTGACTTCCTCGATCGGCACGCCGAAAGCGCGGGACGCTACGAACGAGTGCAGGTCCTCGCCGGTGTTGAACGCCTCGATCAGGCCTTCGTCGCGGGACAGGTGCGCCATGATCCGCATCTCGATCTGGCTGTAGTCCGCGGTCATCAGCTCCTCGTAGCCGCGTCCCACGACGAACGCGTCGCGGATCTGGCGGCCGGCGTCGGTGCGGATCGGGATGTTCTGCAGGTTCGGTTCGGTCGAGGACAACCGGCCGGTGGCCGCGATGGTCTGGTTGAAGGTGGTGTGGATGCGGCCGTCACCGGCCACCGAGTTCAGCAAGCCATCGACGGTGACCTTGAGCCGGGTGACGTCGCGGTGGGTCAGCAGGTGCTGCAGGAACGGGTGGCCGGTCTTGTCGAACAACGACTGCAGGGCGTCCGCATCCGTGGTGTAGCCGGTCTTGGTGCGCTTGGTCTTGGGCATGCCGAGTTCGTCGAACAGCACGACCTGCAGCTGCTTGGGTGAGCCGAGGTTGATCTGTTTGCCGATCACGGCATAGGCGGCCTCGGCCGCGTCGCGGATCTGGTCAGCGAACTGGGTCTGTAGCTCGGTGAGCTTGGCCAGGTCGACCGCGATGCCGGCATGTTCCATCTCGGCCAGCACCTGCTGCACCGGCAGCTCCATCTCGCCCAGCAGGGCGGTGGAATCGATGCGGGTCAGCTCGGCGTCCAGGGCGTCGGCGAGGTCGACGACGGCCCGGGCCCGCAGAATGCTGGTCTGTACCGCCTGCTCGTCCACCCCGTCGATATCGTCGAGCAGCGAAAGTTGTTGCTGCTCAGGGTTATCCGCGCGCAACTCGCGACGCAGGTAACGCAGCGAGAGGTCGTCGAGGGTGAAGCTGCGCTGCCCGGGCCGCACCAGGTAGGCGGCCAGCGCGGTGTCGGAGGTGACGCCGGCCAGGGTCCAGCCCCGGCCGATCAGGTCGTGGATGGCCAGCTTCGCCTCGTGCAGGGCCTTGGGCTTGTCCGGGTCGGTCAGCCACGCGGCCAGCGCGGCGTCGTCCTCGGGTGTCAGCGTGGCGGTGTCGAGGTAGGCGCCGTCCCCGTCGGCGGCGGCGATGGCCAGCGCGGTGGCATCACCGCCGTGCGGCAGGTGGGTGCCTACCACCGTCAGCCCGGACCGGCGGCCGTCACCGGCGTGATCGGTCAGCCACTGCCCGACGGTGCCCGGATCCAGCGCCCCGCCGCGCACGTCGAACCCCTCGTCGACCTCGGGTTCGACGGCGGCGAGCGTGTCGAAGAGCCTGTCCCGCAGGACGCGGAATTCGAGGTCGTCGAAGAGCCGGTGGATGTGGTCGCGGTCCCAGGGCTGCAAGCGCAGGGTATCGGGGGTTTGCGCCAACGGCACATCCCGGACCAGCTCGGTGAGGTCCCGGTTCAGCACGACGTTGGCGACGTGTGCACGCAACGCGTCGCCGACCTTGCCGCGCACCGAGTCGACGTTGTCGACCAGGGATTGCAGCGACCCGTATTCGATGATCCATTTCGAGGCGGTCTTCTCCCCCACCCCGGGGATGCCGGGCAGGTTGTCACTCGGGTCGCCGCGCAGCGCGGCGAAGTCCGGGTACTGCTTGGGAGTCAGGCCGTATTTCTCGACGACGGCCTCCGGGGTGAAGCGGGTGAGCTCACTGACGCCCTTCCGGGGATAGAGGACCGTCACGTCGTCGCTGACCAATTGCAGCGAGTCGCGGTCGCCGGTGACCACCAGCACCCGGTAGCCCTCGCCCTCGGCTTGGGTGGCCAGCGTCGCGATGATGTCGTCAGCCTCGAAACCCGGCTCGGCCAGCACGGTAATGCCAAGTGCGCCAAGGACTTCCTTGGTGATGTCGATCTGGCCGTGGAACTCATCAGGCGTCGAGGACCGGTTGGCCTTGTACTCCGGGTAGCGCTCGGAACGAAACGTCTGCCGGGACACGTCGAACGCCGCCGCGATGTGCGTGGGCGCCTCGTCGCGCAGCAGGTTGATCAGCATGGCGGTGAACCCATAGACCGCGTTGGTGGTCAGCCCGCCGCGAGTCTTGAAGTTCTCCGCGGGCAGCGCATAGAACGCCCGGAACGCCAGCGAGTTGCCATCCAGCAGCATCAGCGTCGGTTTCGTGGATTCTGCGCTCTTCGAAGGCGGGGCACTCACGGCTCACACTCTAGGCACCCGGTACGACGCTCCTCGCGGCGCCAGAACTGGAACACGTTTCAGTTTTGCGCCGGTGCTGGGTACGCTGAGCCGGTGCCAGAGGTCACCTACCAGCAGCCGGCGATCGACGGGTGGTTCGCCACCGACGATGCCGGAAACCCTTACCTGATCGGCAGCAAGTGCCCGGCGTGCGGCACCTATGTGTTCCCGCCGCGGGAGAACAACTGCCCCAACCCGGCATGCGCGAGCGACTCACTAGAGTCCGTCGCCTTATCGCGTCGCGGCAAGCTGTGGAGCTACACCGAGAACCGCTATCCCCCGCCCGCGCCCTACCCCGCGCAGGAGCCGTTCGAACCGTTCGCCATCGCCGCCGTGGAGCTGGCCGACGAGGGAATCATCGTGCTCGGCAAGGTGGTCGAGGGGACGCTGGCTGCGGATCTGAAGGTGGGCATGGAGATGGAGTTGACGATTATGCCGCTGTTCACCGACGCCGACGGTGTTGAACGCCTGGTGCACGCCTGGAAGGTGTCGTCGTCATGAGTACTCCCGAGCCGCTCTACATCCTCGGCGCGGGCATGCACCCGTGGGGCAAATGGGGCCGGGACTTCACCGAATACGGCGTGGTCGCCGCGCGGGCGGCGCTGGCCGAGGCTGGTCTGGACTGGCGGCAAATACAGCTGGTCGCCGGGGCCGACACGATCAGGAACGGCTACCCCGGTTTTATCGCCGGGTCGACGTTCGCGCAGAAGCTCGGGTGGAACGGCGTACCGGTCAGCTCCAGCTACGCCGCGTGCGCCAGCGGTTCGCAAGCGCTGCAGAGCGCCCGGGCCCACATCCTGGCCGGCTTCTGCGACGTCGCGCTGGTGATCGGCGCCGACACCACACCCAAGGGCGCCTTCGCGCCCGTCGGCGGTGAACGCAAGAACGACCCCGACTGGCAGCGCTTCCACCTGATCGGCGCGATGAACCCGGTGTACTTCGCGCTGCTCGCGCGGCGCCGGATGGATCTGTACGGCGCGACGTCGGAGGACTTCGCACAGGTGAAGGTGAAGAACTCCCAGCACGGCCTGCAGAACCCGAATGCTCGCTATCGCAAGGAGTCCTCCATCGAGGACGTGCTGGCCAGCCCGGTGGTCAGCGACCCGTTGCGGCAGCTGGACATCTGTGCGACCTCTGACGGTGCCGCGGCGCTGATCGTGGCCAGCGCGGAGTTCGCCCGCAAGCACCTGGGTTCCCTCGACGGGGTCCCGTCGGTGCGCGCGGTCAGCACCGTCACCCCGCAATACCCGCAGCACTTGCCCGAATTGCCCGACATTGCAACGGATTCCACCGCAGCGGTGGCCGCGCCCGAGCGAGTGTTCAAGGACCAGATCCTCGACGCCGCCTATGCCGAGGCCGGCATCGGACCCGAGGATGTCAGCCTGGCCGAGGTCTACGACCTGTCCACCGCGCTGGAACTCGACTGGTACGAGCACCTGGGCCTGTGCCCGAAGGGTGAGGCCGAGCAGTTACTGCGCAGTGGCGCGACGGCGCTCGGCGGCAAGGTGCCGGTCAACCCGTCCGGCGGGCTGGCCTGCTTCGGCGAGGCGATCCCGGCGCAGGCGATCGCGCAGGTCTGCGAGTTGACCTGGCAGCTGCGTGGCCAGGCCACCGGACGGCAGGTGGAGAACGCAAAGGTTGGCGTCACCGCGAACCAGGGTCTGTTTGGGCACGGCTCGTCGGTGATCGTCGCGCGCTAAAGGGTGCGGTAGGGGTGCCGAGCAGACGCGAAAGCCCCCCACACGCCGGGCGGGGGGGGGCTTTCGCGTCTGCTCGCCCAGCTACTCGGGCTTGTCGAGGGTCTCCAGTACGACCTCGGCGACCCGCTTCATCGACGTCCGCCGATCCATCGCCGCCCGCTGAATCCACTTGAAGGCTTCCGGCTCGGTCATGCCCTGCTTGACCTGCAGCAGCCCTTTGGCGCGTTCGACCAGCTTGCGTGTCTCCAGCCGATCCGACAGCGTCGCCACCTCGCGTTCGAGCTCTGTGAGCTCGCTGAAGCGGCTGACGGCCAATTCGATGGCAGGCACCAGATCGCTGGCCGTGAAGGGCTTGACCAAATAGGCCATCGCGCCGGCGTCGCGGGCGCGCTCGACGAGATCGCGCTGGCTGAACGCGGTCAGCACCACGATCGGCGCGATGCGCTTGCTGGCGATCTCGGACGCCGCGTCGATGCCGTCACGGCGGGGCATCTTCACGTCCATGATCACCAGATCCGGCTGATGCTGTTCGGCCAGCTCGACGGCTTCCTGTCCGTCGCCGGCCTCGCCGACGATCTCGTACCCCTCCTCTCGCAGCATCTCGGCAAGGTCCATGCGGATGAGCGCTTCGTCTTCAGCGATCAGGACCCGCCGCTTCGGGGCGGCGTCAGCGTCGGTGGTGGGGCCGGTCATGACGGACATTGTGTCGTGACGGCTGTGACGGGCGCTCGGGGGGTTCCTCTAAGGTAGGTAGCCGGACCCAGCCCTCGTATCCCAACTGGCAGAGGAAACGGATTCAAAACCCGTACAGTGTGAGTTCGAATCTCACCGAGGGCACCAACGCCGCAGGTCGGCCGGCCGCAAGACAGCATCCGCGCAGCCTTGTAACGCCGTTTGGGCGACGGGCGGCAAGGCAGAGCTGTCTGCTCAACAACGGGGTTGACCCCGCCGACCGCCTCGCAGGCGACACCAGCTCAACCCTTGCCGGTCGCCGCCCACTGTGCAACACGTGCCCCTACGGTCCCAGCCGTAAACGAAAATGATCGCGCTAGCCACGAAACGCACACTGCGAGGGCTCATCCGCATCAAGCGATCGACAGCCGTGACCTAATCGGCCAGAACCCACGGCATCCTGTTGGGTAGGCGGAACATCTCGGCCGAAGAAGCCTTCGACATCCTGCGGTCGTCGTCGCAAAAACTGAACGTAAAGCTGTGCGAGATCGCAAGAGTGGTGGCGGCCCAGTCCGACATCTTCGACTAGTCCCCTCTTCCGTGGGTGCCAGCAAAATCCCGCGGCCGAACCGTCCCTGTCGGCACGCGAGGTAAACGCCGAGTTCGGCGGTTACTCTTGACACGTGGCCGCGAAAAATTGCGGTGCCCTTTCAGCTGGCGATGATCACTCGGCAAGCCGGCCAGACTGCGTCGCCGCCGTACGCACGCAGACGCGCGACATCCGTCAGCACTACGCGGCCAGCGCTGCGCGCCGCGCCCGGATCCTCAACATCACCTCCTGGCTGGCGGTGATCGTCAGCGCCAGCTTCGTCCTCATGCAGTTGCTGCTGGGCACCTGGCTGTGGCAGGTCGTCTCAATCAACATCTGCGCGGCGCTGATCTTCGCGATCGTGCCGACCCTGCACCGCTTCGGTGACCTGGTGGCCCCACTGACGTTCATCACCGCGGCCTATGTCACGGTGTTCGCCAGCTGCTGGGACGTGGGGACCAGCTCGGGCGCGCAGCTGTTCTTCATCGTGGGCGCCTGCCTGGTGGTGCTCGTGCTGGGCACCGAACACATCGTCTTGGCCAGTTTCCTGGCGGCGGTGGCCGCCGCGCTGGTCATCACGACCGAATTCGTCATCCCCCGCGACACCGGCCTGCAGCCGCCCTGGGCCCAATCGGCGGGTTTCATCATCACCACGATCTCTGCGTGCGTCATGGTGGTCGTCACGATGTGGTTCGCCCTGCGTGACACCGAACGCGCGGAGGCGGTCATGGAGGAGCAGTACGACCGCTCCGAGGCGCTGCTGGCGAACATGCTGCCGGCCAGCATTGCCGAGCGGCTCAAGGAACCCGAACGGCAGGTCATCGCCGACAAGTACGACGAGGCTTCGGTGCTGTTCGCCGACATCGTCGGTTTCACCGAACGCGCCAGCAGCACCGCGCCGGCCGACCTCGTCCGCTTCCTGGACCGTCTCTACGGCGCCTTCGACGAACTGGTCGACAAACACGACCTGGAGAAGATCAAGGTCACCGGCGACTGCTACATGGTGGTCAGCGGTGTGCCGCGGCCACGCCCCGACCACGTGCACGCGCTGGCCGACTTCGCTCTCGAAATGGTTGACGTCGCAACATCTCTCAAGGACCCGCACGGGCGGGCGGTCCCGCTGCGAGTGGGTCTGGCCAGCGGTCCGGTGGTGGCCGGCGTGGTGGGTTCGCGCCGCTTCTTCTACGACGTGTGGGGCGACGCCGTCAACGTCGCCTCCCGGATGGAGACCACCGACTCCGTCGGCCAGATCCAGGTGCCCGACGAAGTCTACGAACGGCTCAAGGACGACTTCGTGCTGCGCGAACGGGGCCTCATCGACGTCAAGGGCAAAGGCCTGATGCGCACCTGGTATCTGGTCGGCCGCAAGCCGGTGGACGAGCCCGCTGACATGCGTACCGAGGACGTGCGCGCGGCGCGTGTGTAGGACCGAAAGACCCTATACCGAAACCGCCACATGCGTCACACTGGTGCGATGGAATCAAGTCCTGCAACAACCCCCGCACCGCAGTCGCCGCCCAGTCTGTTGCCCCACCTGTGGAAGTCGACTCTGGTGTCGGGAATCCTGTCGGTCGTTTTGGGTGTCGTCGTGCTGGCATGGCCGCAGATATCGGTGCTCGCGGCGGCCATTGCCTTCGGCGTCTACCTGCTGATCACCGGCGCCGCCCAAGTCGTGTTCGCGTTCTCGCTGCACGTCTCGGCCGGTAGCCGCATCCTGCTGTTCATCAGCGGTGCCGCATCACTGATCCTGGCAGTGCTGGCATTCCGGCATTTTGGCAACGCCGTGCTGCTGTTGGCGATCTGGATCGGGGTCGGGTTCATCTTCCGTGGCGTCGCGACGACGGTGTCGGCGATCAGCGATCCGCACCTGCCCGGTCGGGGCTGGCAGATCTTCATCGGCGTGATCAGCCTGCTCGCGGGGATCGTGGTGATGGCTTCGCCATTCGAGTCGATCATCACGCTGGCCCTGGTGGTCGGCATCTGGCTGGTGGTGATCGGCGTGTTCGAGGTCGTCTCCGCGTTCGGCATCCGCAAGGCATCACACACCTTGCGCTAGCGCGCGCTCCGGCTAACTACTACACTCTGTCGTAGTTACTACGCTTATCCCCGCGGCCCCGGGAGATGACAATGAATGTCGTCGACATATCGCGGTGGCAGTTCGGTATCACCACCGTCTACCACTTCATTTTCGTGCCGCTGACCATCGGTCTGGCGCCGCTGCTGGCGGTCATGCAGACCGCCTGGGTGGCCACCGACAATGTCGCGTGGTACCGGCTGACCAAGTTCTTCGGGAAGTTATTCCTGATCAACTTCGCCATCGGGGTGGCCACCGGCATCGTCCAGGAATTCCAATTCGGGATGAACTGGAGCGAGTATTCGCGCTTCGTCGGCGACGTCTTCGGCGCACCGCTGGCGATGGAGGGTCTGCTCGCGTTCTTCTTCGAATCGACGTTCATCGGCTTGTGGATCTTCGGGTGGGGGCGGCTGCCCAAACTGGTGCACCTGGCCTGCATTTGGATCGTCGCCATCGGCGTCAACGTGTCCGCCTTCTTCATCATCTCGGCGAACTCGTTCATGCAGCACCCGGTGGGTGTGCATTACAACCCGGAGACCCGCCGGGCCGAGTTGACCAACATCCTGACGTTGCTCACCAACAACACCGGCCTTACCGCCTTCGCGCACACCGTCGCCGGCGCGCTATTGACCGCGGGCACCTTCGTCGCCGCCGTCAGCGCATGGTGGTTGGTCCGGTCGCAGACGAGCCCTGTGGACCCGGGCACCCGAGCGATGTATCGCCCGGCCACCGTGCTGGGGTGCTGGGTGGTGTTGCTCGCCGCCGTCGGGTTGTTCTTCACCGGCGACTTCCAGGGCAAGCTGATGTTCCAACAGCAGCCGATGAAGATGGCGTCGGCAGAATCGTTGTGCGACACCGCGGTTGATCCGGACTTCTCGATCCTGACGGTCGGTCGGCAGAACAATTGCGACGCCCTCACCCGCGTGATCGAAGTTCCCTACGTGCTGCCGTTCCTGGCCGAGGGCAAGTTCGACGGCGTCAAGCTGCAGGGCGTGCGCGACATCCAGCGGGACTACCAACAGCGGTTCGGGCCGAATGACTACCGCCCCAACCTGTTTGTCACCTATTGGTCGTTCCGCATGATGATCGGCCTGCTGGCGGTTCCGGTGCTGTTCGCTTTGGTGGCGTTGTGGCTGACCCGCCGTGGCCGGATCCCTGGTCAGCGCTGGTTCGCGTGGTTCGCGCTGCTGACCATTCCCACCCCGTTCCTGGCCAACAGTGCCGGCTGGGTGTTCACCGAAATGGGCCGCCAGCCTTGGCTTGTCGTGCCCAATCCCACCGGCGACCAGAGTGTGCACCTCAACGTCGCTGCCGGGGTCTCCCACCACGCGCCCGGCATGGTGATCACCTCGCTCACCACCTTCACGCTGATCTATGCCGTGCTCGCGGTCATCTGGTTCTGGCTGCTCAAGCGCTACATCGTGGAAGGCCCCCAGGAACACGACGCCGAACCCGCGGCGCCGCCATCAAACCAGGAATCGGATGCGGAGCAGGTGAAACCCCTGTCGTTCGCGTACTGAGCGCTACTGAGCCGTCCGGCGGGCCGTCCCGCGAAAGGAGCTGACCGATGAATCTGCAGGAGTTGTGGTTCGGCCTCATCGCAGCGCTGTTTCTCGGTTTCTTCATCCTCGAGGGTTTCGACTTCGGTGTCGGCATGCTGATGGCGCCCTTTGCGTTAGTCGGCAAGGGCGACAAGGAGTCTCATCGACGTGCGGCGCTGAACACGATCGGCCCGGTGTGGGACGCGAACGAAGTGTGGCTGATCACCGCGGGTGCGGCCATGTTCGCCGCCTTCCCGGGCTGGTATGCCACCATGTTCTCGGCCCTGTTCTTACCACTGCTGGCCATCCTGTTCGGCATGATCGTCCGCGTCGTGGCCATCGAATGGCGCGGCAAGGTGGACGACCCGAAATGGCGGGGCTGGGCCGACCTGGCGATCGCCGCCGGGTCGTGGCTGCCAGCCGTGTTGTGGGGCACGGCATTCGCGATCCTGCTGCGCGGCCTGCCGGTGGACGCCGACGGACAGGTGCATTTGTCGATCGGTGACGTGCTGAACCCGTACACGCTGCTGGGCGGTCTGGCCACGGCCGGCTTGTTCCTGTTCTACGGTGCGGTGTTCGTGTCGCTGAAAACCGAGGGCCCCATCCGCGACGACGCTCACCGGTTCGCGCTGTGGCTGACGCTCCCGGCGACGGGTTTGGTCGCCGGGTTTGGCATTTGGACGCAGCTGGCGCACGGAAAGAACTGGACCTGGGCACCGTTGGGCGCGGCCGTGGTCGCCATGTCGGCGGCGGTGCTGCTGGTGTGGCGACGCGTGTCCGACGGGTGGGCTTTCTTCTGCACGCTGCTGGTGGTCGCCAGCGTGGTGGTATTGCTGTTCGGCTCGCTGTATCCCAACCTGGTGCCCTCGACCCTGAACAGCCAATGGAATGTCACCATCTACAACGCCTCGTCGACGCCCTACACGCTCAAGATCATGACCTGGGTGACCGCGATCATGGTGCCACTGACGGTGGTCTATCAGGGGTGGACGTATTGGGTGTTCCGGCAACGCATCTCCGCTGACCGGATCCCGGCCTCGATCGGGCTCAGAAGGCGTCCGTCCTGAGTAGCTCTCGAGCGCCACTGGACCCACGGCTGTTGCGGGCATCCGCGGCGTTACGTGGCTACTTGCTGGCCGCGGTGGGCTGCGGGGTGGTGATCTCGGGCTGCGCGATCGCGGCGGCGATCGTGCTGGGCGGCATGGTGGCGCGGGTGGCGACCGACCCGTCGGCGCGCTGCCTGCGCTGCTGGGCGGTCCCGATGTCGATTGTGTTCGGACTGTGGGCTATTCGCACGATTGCCCACTGGCTGCAGGCACGGTTGGGGCAGCGCGGGGCCAGCGCGGTGATCGCCGACCTCAGCGGCCAGGTGCTGACCGCGGTGACCGGCCGCCAGCCCCACGAGCTGGCCGAGCAGCGTGACTCCGCCGCGGTGGTGGTCACCCGCGGGCTGGACGGGCTGCGGCCCTATTTCACCGGGTATCTGCCCACCCTGCTGCTCGCGGCGATCCTGACCCCGGCCACCGTGCTGGTGATCGCGCTGTACGACCTGACGTCGATGGTCATCGTGGTGGTGACGCTGCCGCTGATACCGATCTTCATGGTGTTGATCGGGTTGGCCACGGCCCAACGGTCGGCCGCCGCCCTGACGGCCATGACGACTCTGCAGTCGCGGCTGCTGGATCTGATCGCCGGCATCCCCACGTTGCGGGCGTTGGGCCGGGCGTCCGGTCCGGAGCGACGCATCAGCGAACTCAGTGCGGCGCATCGACGTTCGGCGATGGCGACGTTGCGGATCGCGTTCCTGTCGGCGCTGGTGCTGGAGTTATTGGCCACGCTAGGGGTGGCGCTGGTCGCGGTCAGTATCGGGCTGCGCCTGGTGTTCGGCGAAATGAGCCTCACGGTCGGGTTGACAGTGCTGCTGCTGGCGCCGGACGTGTACTGGCCGCTGCGCCGCATCGGAGCCGAATTTCACGCCGCCCAGGACGGGCGGGCGGCGGCCGACCGGGCGTTCGCGCTCATCGGAGAACCGGAACCGGCGGCGTCCGCGCAACGCACGATTACCGCCCGCGGCGCGCGGATCCGCTTGGAAAACCTCACTGTTGCAACCCGAAAGGGCTACGCGCCGGACGGTCTGAGCGCGGTCGTCGAACCCGGCCAGGTGACGGTGCTGACCGGCCGGAACGGCGCGGGCAAAAGCACCACATTGCAGGTGATCGCCGGACTCACCACGCCGGCGTCGGGCCGGGTCACCGTCGACGGCGTCGACCTCGCCGAACTGGCCCCCGCGCGGTGGTGGCGCCAGTTGTCTTGGTTACCACAGCGTCCGGTGCTGGTTCCGGGAACGGTGCGCGAAAACCTGCTGCTGCTCGGCAATCTCGATGATATCGACACCGCTTGTGCTGCAGCGGGATTCGATGATGTGCTGGCCACCCTGCCCGACGGGTTGGACACGATGCTTGGCCGCGGCGGGGTCGGACTGTCACTGGGCCAGCGGCAACGGCTGGGTCTGGCCCGGGCACTGGGATCGTCGGCACCGGTGCTGCTGCTCGACGAACCGACCGCGCACCTGGACGCCGCCACCGAGGAGCGGGTGCTGCGGGCGATTGTCGCGCGCGCCCGCGCCGGTGCCACGGTCGTGGTGGTCGGACACCGCGGGCCGGTTGTGGCCATCGGTGACCAGGTTGTCGAGGTATTCGCCGGCAGCGAGGCGCGGTATGCGCCGGTCTGAGCTTCGGACAGCCGTCGCTGAGCTGCTGCGGCCACGTGTCCCCCGCCTCCTGGCAGCCATCGCGCTCGGGGTGCTGTCGTTGGGCAGCGCGCTGGCCCTGGCGGGGGTTTCGGCATGGCTGATCACCCGGGCCGCACAAATGCCGCCGGTGCTCGATCTGTCGGTGGCCGTGGTCGCGGTGCGGACGTTCGCGATTTCGCGTGGCCTGCTGCGTTATTGCGAGCGCCTGGCCACCCACGACGCCGCGTTGCGGGCCGCTGGCAGCGCCCGTGCACAGATTTATCGCCGCCTGGCGACGGGGCCGGCGGCCGGCGCCGTCCGGCTGCACAGCGGCGAGCTGGTGGCCCGGGTGGGCGCTGACGTGGATGCCCTGGCCGACGTGCTGGTGCGCGCGCTGGTCCCGATCGGCGTTGCGGCGGTGCTCTCGGTGGCAGGCGTCGTGGCCGTCGGGCTGATCTCGCCGCCGGCGGCAGTGGTGCTGGCGGTCTGTTTGGCCATGGCCGGGGTGCTGGCGCCGGGCCTGGCCGGCCGCGCCGCCGCCGCGCAGGAAGCGGTCGCCGACCAGCACCACACCGAGCGCGACACCGCGGCGATCCTGGCGCTGCAGCACGCGCCCGAACTGCGGGTCGCGGGTGCGCTGCCCGGCGTCATCGCCGAATCGCAACGCCAGCAACGGGCCTGGGGCGCCGCGGCCGACACCGCCGCCCGGCCGGCCGCGCTCGCCGAAGCCATTCCGACCGCCGCCATCGGCGTCAGCGTGCTCGGCGCGGTGGTGGCCGCTATCGGCATGGGCCCCGGGGTTGCACCGACGACCCTGGCGGTCCTGATGTTGTTGCCGCTGGCCGCCTTTGAGGCCACCAGTGTGTTGCCGGCGGCCGCGGTGCAGTTGACGAGGTCCAGGATCGCCGCTCACCGCCTGCTGACGCTGGCCCCGCCCGTCACCAAGGGTCCGGCCGAGGCCGCGGTGTCACCCGGCCGGCCCGTCGGGCGGCTGTCGGCTGACGTGGTGGCCGGTCACTCCGCGGCCGTCAGCAACCGCGTCACGGTCGACCTCGCGCCGGGCGCCCGGCTGGCCGTGACGGGACCCAGCGGATCCGGTAAGACGACGCTGCTGATGACGCTGGCCGGCCTGCTGCCGCCGGTGGATGGCGCGGTGACGTTGGACGGAGTCGACCTGCAGCGAATCCGTGAATCCGAACTGCGTTCGGCGGTCTGCTTTTTCGCCGAGGACGCACACATCTTCGCCACCACGGTGCGAGACAATCTGCTGGTGGTCCGCGGTGACTGCGACGACGAGGAGTTGACCGACGCACTGGAAGCGGTGGGGCTGGGTGCCTGGCTGGCCGGTCTGCCCGACGGGTTGTCCACCGTGTTGACCGGTGGCGCGCAAGCCGTCTCGGCCGGCCAGCGCCGGCGGTTGCTGTTGGCCCGAGCGATCCTGTCCCCCGCAGGCGTCGTGCTGCTCGACGAACCCACCGAGCATCTCGACGCTTCCGACTCCGAACGGGTGCTGCGCCGGCTGCTGGTTCCGGGTGCCGGGTTGATCGGCGACGGCAAAACCGTGGTGGTGGCGACTCACCACTTACCCAAAGACGTTCGGTGTGCGGAGCTTGTGATCAAAGCCGTCGTCGACGCGGCATGAACTCCAGCGTCAGCAGGACGAAAGCCAGCGGCACCGTCTGGGCAAGAGTGACCAAGGCGTAGCGCCGCGTGTCCATGGCGTGGAACTTGCGGACATACCGATCCAGCGACTCGAGCGCGATCAACGGGTCCAACTGATGGAGCAGCAGATAACAGCACCGCGCTACCAGGCCACGTCGCTCGTCCCCGAAGAGATCGGTGAACGCCGCGAAGGCCAGTGAGACCCGTTGAGCCCCAGCTTCTCTGGCGGCGACGATCATATCGACGGCAAGCCGTTCGTCGATGCCGTTGGGCGCTCCCCGGCGGCGCCACGGCACGTCGAGCGTCAGGTCACTGCCGCCGCCCGCCGTCGCGTATCGGTGGAAGCCCTGCACAGTGCCCGACGCATCCCTGGCAATGATCAGCTGCGTCCCGGGATAGCGGCCCTCCAGTACGCCGTCCAGGTTCATGCAGAAACCGCGATCGGTGTGCGCTCCCTTCCGCGAGTCCAGCAGCACTGACCTCAACTCCGCGCGCAGACGATCGTCGACTTCGCGCTCGGCGACGATTTCGGTGCTGATTCCGAAGTTGTGGGTGCGTTTCACCGCCTGACGCAGATTTCGAAACCTCCGCCCAGCCAGCTCGAAATGGGTCGCGTCAACGACGACATCCCGACCGATCGGTATGGGGCGCAACGATTGTCCGATGGCGGCGGGAGTCCACAACCAGAGCCAACGCTCACCGCAGCCGACGACCACGATCCGCCAGCCGCGGGTGTGACACAGTAGGGCGAAGTCGGTCACCAGGTCCGCGAACCGCGTTTCGTCACCGATGGGGTCCCCGCTGACCACCGCGAATCCCAATCGGGTCCGGTAGGCCAGCGCCGCGGTGCCGGTGACGTCGAAGTGATAGCACTTGCCCGTCTGCATGGCGAACGGTGACAAGGGATCGTTCTTGGTGGCATCGATCAGCGCCCAGACCCGCGGCAGATCGGCAGGTTTCGGACGCGCGACCGTCGGCCACATCAGGGCCAAGCCGCATCCGGCGATTATGGTCTGACCGAGCACATCCAGCGACAGCACGTGCGCCCCCATCCCCGCTACCAGCAAAGCAGCGGCGGCCCCCGCATGCATCGCCGTGACCGGGCGCCCCAGGAAAATCCCGCGCGTGATCAGCATCGCCGCCGCCAAAATGGTCAAGCACCACCCCAGTCGACCGGAGTGGGCAAGCACGGCGAACAGCAGGCATGCCGCGAGCAGCAGAGCAACCGCACTGGTGTAGCGGGCGCGCAGCGAATCGGCGTGCAGGACAACACGTTCGCGCGCACGCAATGCGTGCAGGCCGGGTAGGAAATGGACCGTCGGCTGTTTCACCCGCACCTCCTCGTCGAGCTGCGCCTACCACGACGTTACGCCTCCCGTTCCCAGCGCGAGCAGACGCGAAAGTCCCCGACACGCCGGGGGATTTGGGGCTTTAGCGTCTGCTCGCGCGGGGACTAGCGGACGGCGGGGAAGTATTTCAGGACGCCTTCCTGCACCACCGAGGCGACGACCTGCCCCGAGCGATCGAAGAAGTGCCCGGTGCCCAGTCCGCGCGAGTCCGCGGCGACCGGTGAGCTCGTCGAATACAACACCCAGTCATTGAAGTCGACCTGCCGGTGAAACCACACCGAATGATTGGCCGAGGCAGCGAAAATCCGGTCGAACCCCCACGACAGCCCATGTCGGGTGATGACCGAATCCAGCACGGTGGTGTCCGAGGAATACAGCAGCGTCGCGGTGTGCAGCACCGGATCCTCGGGCACCGTGCCCAGCGCCTTGAGCCAAACCCGGTTGTAGTCCAGTCGATTGCCTTTGTCCCGCATCACCCAGGCCGGGTCGTTGGTGTAGCGCCAGTCCACGGGTTGCAGCGCGTTGACGAACAGCGGGACGGTCGTCTCGTAGCCGCGCAGCAACTCCTTGATGGGCGGCAGGGTTTCCGGCTCCGCGACGGCGGGCGGGTCGACGGCGTGCTCGAGGCCGCGGCCACCCGACATGTACGAAACCATCGCCGAGGACAACAACATTCCGTCCTGCACGGCATCGACGCGCCGGTTGGCGAAACGGCGTTCGTCGCGCAGCGGCACGACGTGGAACTCGATGTCCTTCGACGTGTCGCCGCCGTTGACGAAATGCGCGGACAACGCGCTCGGCGGCAGGTCGCCGCGGGTCAGGGTACGGCTGGCGGCAACGAACGACTGCGCCATGAGCTGCCCGCCGAACGTCCGCATCGGGGTCTTGCTGGGATGGGAGCCGCTGAATAGATGCTCGTCAATTCTGTTGAGGCTCAATACATCCAGCAGTTCCTGGAAATCAGACAATCAGACGTCGTCCTCGCCGATCCGGTGCACGTGGATCAGGTTCGTGGAGCCGACGGTGCCCGGCGGCGCACCGGCGACGATGACCACCAGGTCACCTCGCTTGTACCGCCCCAATGCCAGCAGCGACTTGTCCACCTCGCGGATCATGCCGTCCGTCGTCTTCATGTGCGGGACGATGAACGTTTCGGTGCCCCACGTCATCGCGAGCTGGCTGCGTACCTCGGGCAGGTCGGTGAAAGCCAGCAGCGGCAGCGGTGTATGCAAGCGAGCCAGCCGGCGCACGGTGTCGCCGGACTGCGTGAACGCGACCAACGCCTTGGCGTCGAGCCGCTCGCCGATGTCGCGTGCGGCGTAGGAGATCACCCCCCGCTTGGTGCGGGGCACGTGCGTCAGCGGCGGCGCCGCCGTGGAATTCTCCTCGACCGCGCACACGATCCGAGACATCGTCTTCACGGCCTGCAGCGGATACTTGCCCACCGAGGTTTCGCCGGACAGCATCAAGGCGTCCGCGCCGTCGAGAACGGCGTTGGCCACGTCCGAAGCCTCCGCGCGGGTGGGCCGCGAGTTCTCGATCATCGAATCGAGCATCTGCGTCGCCACGATTACCGGCTTGGCGTTCTCCCGGGCCATCTGGATGGCCCGTTTCTGCACCAGCGGGACCTCTTCCAGCGGCAGTTCGACACCCAGATCGCCGCGGGCCACCATGACGGCGTCGAACGCCAACACGATCGCTTCGAGGTTGTCAATGGCTTCGGGCTTCTCCAGCTTGGCGATCACCGGAACCCGCCGCCCCACCCGGTCCATCACCTCGTGAACGAGTTCGACGTCCGAAGGCGAGCGCACGAAAGACAGCGCCACCATGTCGACACCCAGGTTCAGCGCGAACGTGAGGTCCTCGATGTCCTTCTCCGACAGGGCGGGCGCCGACACGTTCATCCCCGGCAGCGAGATTCCTTTGTTGTTGCTGACCGGTCCGCCCTCGACGACCTTGCAGACCACGTCGTCCCCGTCGACGTGGTCGACGATGAGGCCGACCTTGCCGTCGTCGACCAGCACCCGGTCACCGGCCGAAGCGTCTTGGGCCAATCTCTTGTACGTCGTGGACACGCGGTCGTGACTGCCTTCGCAGTCCGCGACGGTGATCCGGATGGTCTCGCCGTCCCGCCAATGCGTCGGCCCGTCGGCGAACCGCCCCAACCGGATTTTCGGCCCCTGCAGGTCACAGAGCACCCCGACCGCGCGTCCGGTGGCGTCCGAAGCGGCGCGAACCCGCTTGTAGGCGGCCTCGTGATCGCTGTAATCGCCGTGGCTGAAGTTCATTCGGGCGACGTCCATACCGGCTTCGACCAGCGCTTTGACGAGGTCATCCTGTTGGGTGGCAGGCCCGAGAGTGCAGACGATCTTTCCGCGTCTAGTCACGACGTCAAAGCATAGTCGCGCTTTGTGTGATGGGTGCCGGGAACGCACAGCGCGGCGGAATCATCCGTGCGTCGTCAGCCGCTGAGGACGGTGGGCACCAATGGAAAGCCAGGCAAATTGCGGACGACCGTCCAAGCGGTCATCAGGACCACGACTACGGCGACGGTGGGCACGGGTAACCAGGACTGGCCGCGCAACCGGCGCACCAGGACCCACGCCGCCAGCAACGGGACGGCGACGAGCAGGAACGCGTTGTCGTTGATGCTGGCCGCAAGATCACCGTGCAGGAGATCGTGGGTCATCCTCAGACCGCCGCAGGCCGGGCAGTTCCAGCCGGTGAGCCACTTGAACGGGCACTGCGGGTAGACGGCGTGGGGACTGTGCGGGTCGGCGAGCCCGATGTAGAGCAGGGCGCCGGAGAGCGCCGCGGCGGCGCCGACGACGGCAGGGCCGCGACGCCGATCCCGGGTCGTACCGGTGTTATTCCGATCAGGTGCCATCGCGCATCGGGCGACCCAGCGGGTCAGTGACCTTGTCGGTCAGAATCAGCAGCGCGTCGATGGTGCCCCAGACAACCGCACCCAGCCCGCACGTCAGCCAGCCGACGAGCAGTTGCGCAACGCCAAGCCCGACGTAGCCCGCGTACATGCGCCCGATGCCCGCTAGGCCGAACAGCCCGAGTAGCTGCAGCAGGCCGGCGACAGTCTTCGATTTGTCCGAATAGGGTTGGCCGGTAATGGGATGCCGACCGTACGGCGCCGACGGGTCGTAGCCCGCTGCGTATTGCGGGTACGACGGGTATGGCGGCGGGAAGGGCGGTGGCGGATATCCCTGCCCCTCGTAGGAGGGGCCGGGCTGCGGAGCACCGGACCAGGGCTGTTCAGTCACGGATTCAGCATGCCAGATCTTCGCCGAGGTTGGCTGGACCTGCGTTGCCGTCGCTGAAGGGTCGGCCGCTGGCCGGTGGGCGTTACGGCCGCTGCCGTCTGCGCCGCAATGACCAGCGCCGCCGTTCTGGTTCGGCGGTTTGCTGCGGAGCCGGGGCGGGGGTGGGTTCGGGTTCGTCGGCAGCGGCGTCGTCGGCGTCTGAGGTCGTTTGCTCGGTCGCCGGCTCCTCGGTAGCGCTCTCCGGCTGATCGGCGGCCGATTCGCTTTCGGCATCCCCGGACTCGTCGGGCTCGTCGGGCTCGTCGGCCACTGCTTCGTCTTCAGCGTCGGCTTCAGCAGAGTCCTCGACGTCCTCATCCTGTTCGACATCTTCGGCGGTTGCATCGTCGATAGCTTCGGCCTGCTCGGACTTCGGCTCCTCCGGCAACACCTCGGCCTCGGCTTCGGCGGCGTCGGCCGGGTCGGCTTCGGGCTCCTCGAGTTCCGGCTCGTCGGCTGCCGCTACTTCGGCTGCTTCCTCGATGGCTTCGGCCCGCTCGGGCTCGTCTTCCTCGGCTGCTTCCTCGATAGCCTCGACCTGCTCGGACTTGGGCTCCTCGGCCGCTAGCTCGAGCTTCCCAGCTGCGGCCTCCTCGACCGCTTCCTCGACAGCGTCAGCCTCGGCGGGTTCGGGCTCGACTTCCTCAGGTTCGTCCAGCACCGCCTCGGCATCGGCCTCATCGGCGTCGGACTCTTCAGCTTGCTCGGCTGCCGCTTCGATAGCCTCGGCCTGCTCGGACTTGGGCTCCCCGGCCGCTACCTCGGGCTCGGCAGCTTCGGCCTCCTCGATCGCTTCCTCGACAGCGTCAGCCTCGGCGGATTCGGCCTCGGCTTCCTCCAGCACCGCCTCACCATCAGCCTCGTCGGCGTCCGATGCTTCGGCCGCATCGACGATTGCCTCGGCCTGCTCAGACGTGGGCTCCTCGGCCTCCGGCTCGGCCTCCCCGTCCTGCTCCGCCTCGGCCAGCGCCGCCTCGACTTCCGCGATCTCCAGCTCCGGCTCGCCTTCGGAGGACGCAGAGACGGACCCAGTGCTCTCTGCCGAGTCAGCACCCTCAGCGGCTGCGGCCGCCGCGTTCCCCGCACCGACGGTCGCCAATTCCGGCTCCCGCTCGTCGGCGCCGGATCGGCCCCGCAGCGACGCCGGATCCTCGCGACCCTTCGGCGCCAGGATGGCGTACACGACCGCGCCGATGAACACGAACGTCGACGTGAATGTGTTGATGCGGATGCCGGCGATATGCGTGGCGGTGTCGTCGCGCAGCAACTCCACGCCGAAACGCCCGACGCAGTACAGCGCCACGTACGACGCGAACAGTCGTCCATGGCCGAGCGCAAATCGGCGATCGAGGTAGAGCAGGGCAGCGAATACCAGCAGGTTCCACAGCAACTCGTAAAGGAAGGTCGGTTGCACGACGAGCGCGACCTGACCAGTGGACACCCCGTCCAACGAATGCACGTCGACAAACCCGGCTGGGTCGCGGCGGTAGAAGATCTCCAGACCCCACGGCAGCGTCGTCTCGCGGCCGTACAGCTCTTGGTTGAAGTAATTCCCGAGCCGGCCGATGGCCTGGGCCAACACCACCCCGGGAGCGACGGCGTCGATGAACGCCGGCAACGGGATATCGCGACGCCGACAACCGATCCAGGCGCCCACCACGCCCAGCGCGACGGCGCCCCAAATGCCAAGGCCGCCGTCCCAGATCCGAATCGCCGCACCGATACCGGCGCCGCCGGGTCCCCAGTAGGTCTGCCAATCGGTAGCCAGGTGATACAGCCGGCCGCCGATCAGACCGAACGGCACTATCCACAGCGCGATGTCATAGACCACTCCGCGCTCGCCGCCGCGGGCCGCCCAGCGTCGGTCCCCGATCAACAGCGCGATCAGGATCCCCAGAATGATGAAGAACGCGTAGGCCCGGATGGGCAGCGGCCCAAGGTGCCAGACCCCGCGCGGCGGGCTGGGAATGTAAGCAAGCAAAGTCGTTCTCATGCTGAGGCCTTCCGGCGCACACCAGCCGCGAGTTCCTCGGTCAACGCCTGCAGCGCTGGCAGACCCTCGCCGAGCGCGGACACCAACGCCGACCCAACGATCACGCCGTCGGCGTAGCTGCCGATCTGGGCGGCCTGCTGTCCTGATCGCACGCCCAGGCCCACGCCAACGGGTATGTCGGACACCGCCTTCACCCTCCCCACCAACTCAGGCGCGGCGTGCGACACCGCATCGCGCGCACCGGTCACTCCCATCGTCGAGGCCGCGTAGACGAACCCGCGGGACGCCTCGACCGTGGCGACCAATCGTTCGGGCGTCGACGACGGCGCCACCAAAAAGATGCGATCCAGGCCGTGGTCCTCGGAGGCCGCCAGCCATTGCTGTGCCTCGTCCGGAATCAGGTCGGGCGTGATCAAACCCCGCCCGCCTGCCGCGGCCAGGTCCCGGGCAAAGGCGTCAACTCCGTAGCGCAGCACCGGATTCCAGTAGGTCATGACCACCGCATGTCCGCCGGCCTTGCTGATCGCCTCGACCGCGGCCAGGGTGTCACGCACCCGCACTCCCCCGCTCAACGCCTGCTCGGTGGCCCGCTGGATGGTCGGACCGTCCATGCCCGGATCCGAATACGGCACGCCGACTTCGACGATGTCGCAACCGGATTCGACCAACGTCGTCATCGCCTGCACCGACGTCGGCACGTCGGGGAAGCCGGTCGGCAGATAACCGATCAACGCCGCGCGGTTGTCCGCCGCGCACGCCTCGAACAACGACCCCAGTCTGCTTACTGCGCTGTGCTCCACTGTCATCACTCGTCCAGCAGGCCGAACCACTTCGCGGCGGTCTCGACGTCCTTGTCACCGCGACCGGACAGGTTCACCACGATGACGGCACCCCTGCCCAATTCGGCGCCCAGCTTCAGCGCGCCCGCGACGGCGTGTGCGGATTCGATTGCCGGGATGATGCCTTCGGACCGTGACAGCAGACCGAACGCCTCCATGGCCTCGGTGTCGGTGATCGGCGCGTACTGCACCCGCCCGATGTCTTTGAGATAGGCGTGCTCGGGCCCGACCCCGGGATAGTCCAAACCCGCTGAGATGGAGTGCGATTCGATGGTTTGGCCGTCCTCGTCCTGCAGCAGGTAGGAGAACGACCCCTGGAACGCACCCGGCGATCCACCGGTGAAAGTCGCCGCGTGCCTGCCGGTTTCGACGCCGTCGCCGGCGGCCTCGTAACCGACCAGCCGCACGCCGGGGTCGTCGAGGAACGCATGGAAGATGCCGATCGCGTTGGATCCGCCGCCGACACACGCCACGACCGCATCGGGCAGCCGGCCCGCCTGCTGCTGGATCTGCACACGGGCCTCCAGCCCGATGATGCGCTGGAAGTCACGCACCATGGTGGGAAACGGGTGCGGGCCCGCCGCGGTCCCGAAGCAGTAGTAGGTGTTGTCGGCGTTGGTCACCCAGTCCCGGAACGCCTCGTTGATGGCATCCTTGAGCGTCCTGGACCCGGTCTCCACCGACACAACCTTCGCCCCGAGCAGTCGCATCCGCGCCACGTTGAGCGCCTGGCGCGCCGTGTCGACCGCACCCATGTAGATGATGCAGTCCAAACCCAGCAGCGCGCAGGCGGTGGCGGTGGCGACGCCGTGCTGTCCTGCCCCAGTCTCGGCGATCACCCGGGTCTTACCCATCCGGCGAGCCAGCAATGCCTGGCCGAGCACGTTGTTGATCTTGTGAGAACCGGTGTGGTTCAGGTCTTCTCGTTTCAGGAAGATCCGCGCTCCCCCGGCGTGGTCACCGAGGCGGGTGGTCTCGTACAACGGCGACGGGCGACCCGCGTAGTGCTTCTGCAGCTTGTCCAGGGTGTCCAGGAAATCCTGGTTGACGCGTTCTTTCTCGTAGGCGGTGGTGACCTCGTCGATCACTGCCATGAGCGCCTCGGGAACGTAGCGGCCGCCGTAGACGCCGAAATGCCCACCCTGGTCAGGGTCGTGGTGGGTGCGTTCGACGACGGCGGCGCTGGTACGCGGAATATCCGGGGATAGATCTGCCATCAGAAAGACTCAACGCGCGCGCGGCACATCAACAACTAGCGAGCCGGCTTCGGACAGGACGGGTGGGTACCGGCAGTGACCAGATCGGCGACCGCGGCCCGCGGGTCCCCGCTCTTCACCAGACCCTCACCCACCAGGACGGCGTCGGCGCCCGCACCGGCGTAGGCCAACAGGTCACCTGTGTGCCGCACACCGGATTCGGCGATCCGTATCACGTTGCTGGGCAGGCCGGGTGCAATCCGCGCGAAGCAGTCCCGGTCGACCTCGAGCGTGGTGAGATCGCGGGCGTTGACGCCGATTACGTTGGCTCCGGCCTTCAGCGCGCGGTCGGCTTCCTCCTCGGTGTGCACCTCGACGAGCGCTGTCATGCCGAGCGACTCGGTGCGGTCCAGCATGGACACCAGTGCCGACTGGTCCAGCGCGGCGACGATCAACAGCAGCATGTCCGCGCCATGCGCGCGCGCCTCGTGGATCTGATACGGCTGCACCACAAAGTCCTTGCGCAACACCGGGATTGACACCGCTGCGCGCACCGCGTCCAGATCGTCCAGTGACCCCTGGAAACGTCGTTCCTCGGTCAGCACACTGATGATCCGGGCACCGCCGTCTTCGTAGGCGCGGGCCAGCTTCGCTGGATCGGAGATGGTGGCCAGGGGCCCCTTCGACGGGCTGGCTCGCTTGACCTCGGCGATGACGCCGATGCCGGGTTCACGCAGTGCGGCCATCACGTCGCGCGGCGGCGGAGCCGCGGCGGCGCGGGCCTTGATTTCCGAAAGACTCACGCGGGCTTCGCGCGCGGCAACGTCGGCCCGGACTCCCTCAAGAATGGAGTCAAGCACGTTGGCCGGACTCATACCTGCGGTTTCCCTTCCCTCTGTGGCCTTTAGTGGCCCTGTTGCGAACCACCACCACCCCACGCGCCGACCGATTGCGACGACGTGCAAGAAGGGTAGCGACCCTCTTCACAGGGTCCGTCACCGCCCCTCGGTGTCCGTCTCGGGTGGCCGGTCGGTAGGGTCACGGCCCTCGTCGAGAGCATCCCACATCATCCGTTCAGATAACTCCGGTTCGGCGCCTTCGTGCTGCGCGTCGGCCTCGCCCCCGCGCGCTGCCGAGCGACGGGCGGCGGGCGCCAGGTACTTGGTGCTGCCGGATCCAGCCCCCGACGCCGCGCGCAGCAATAGCGCGGCGGCGACCAGCGTGCAGAGCGCCGCCGCCACCGAGACACCGGCTCCCCAGTAGTGGCGCGCGCTGCCGACCAGCGTCGCCACCGGGACGTGCGCGAGGTCGGCGCCCCGCGCGGCCACATCCGGCACCGCCCACAGGCTGACGCCCAGATAGCCGGTGGCAAAGCTCGCGGCCGCCAGCAGGGCGGCGAGGGCGCGCAACTGCCAGCCCCGCACGGCCAGCGCCGCCACCGCTGCGGCCAGGTCGACGATCGCCAACGGAAGCAGCGCGCTCGACCAGGTGGTGCCCGACAGCGCCACCTCTTTGGGTGGCCCCAGGCCGTCGAAGGACCGGATCAGCACCCATGTCAGCCGCGAAGCGCCCCACAGCAGGCCGGCGGCCACCACCAGGAGCACCTGGGCGACCCCGATCGGGAGGCGCCGCCGATCAGCCACCGCCAGGCACCGCGCTGAAGTCGGAGTTGCCGATATCGGGGCTGGCGAGTGTCTCGGCAGCGGCGATCGCATTCAGCACCGCCCGCGCCTTGTTTCTGGCCTCGTTGTATTCGTAGGGCCCGTTGGAGTCGGCGACAACGCCGCCACCGGCCTGGACGTAGGCCTTGCCGCGGCGCATCAGCGCCGTACGGATGGCGATCGCGAAGTCGGCGTTACCGGCGAAGTCCAGGTAGCCCACCACGCCGCCATACAAGCCGCGACGCGTCTTCTCGACCTCTTCGATCAGCTCCATCGCCCGCACCTTCGGCGCACCGGACAGGGTTCCGGCCGGGAAACAGGCGGTGACGGCGTCCAGCGCGGTCTGCCCCTGGGCCAGCAGCCCGGTCACCGTCGACACCAGGTGCATCACGTGGCTATAGCGTTCGATGTGGCTGTAATCCTCGACGCGGACGGTGCCCGGCGCGCAGACCCGGCCGAGGTCGTTGCGGCCCAGATCCACCAGCATCAGATGCTCAGCGAGTTCCTTCTCGTCGGCCAGCAGCTCCTTTTCCAGCAGGAGGTCTTCCTCGTCGGTGGCTCCGCGCCAGCGGGTCCCGGCGATCGGATGGGTGGTCGCGCGCCCGTCGTGCACGGTCACCAGCGCCTCGGGACTGGATCCGACGATCGAAAAGTCAACAGCGCCTTGGCTATCCGGTATCTGCAGCAAATACATGTACGGGCTGGGGTTGGTCACCCGCAACATGCGGTAGACGTCGATCGGGTCGACGTCGGTGTCCATCTCGAAACGCTGCGACGGCACCACCTGAAACGCTTCACCGGCCGCGATCTGCTCCACCAGATACTCGACGATCGCGCCGTACTCGTCCTCCGTGCGCTGCGCACGGTGGCGCGGCTCGGGCCGGGCGAACGTCGCCACCGTCGACGGCACCGGCAGGCTGAGCGCCGCGGTCATCACATTCAGCCGGGCGACGGCGTCGTCGTAGGCCCAGTCGACCCGCTCGTCGGTGCCGTTCCAATTCACCGCGTTGGCGATCAGGGTGATGGTGCCCTCGTGGTGGTCGACGGCGGCCAGGTCGGTCGCCAGCAGCAGCAGCATGTCGGGCAGTTGCAGATCGTCGACGGCGAGTTCGGGCAGCCGCTCCAGGCGGCGCACCATGTCGTAGGCGAAGAACCCGACCATGCCCCCGGACAGCGGCGGCAATCCCGGGCGCGATTCCTGGGGAGCCGCGGTCGCCAGCACCTCCAACGTGGCGCGCAGCGCGTCCAGCGGGTCGCCCCCGGCGGGGGCATCCTTGGGTACGGCGCCCAGCCACACGGCCTGCCCGTCGCGAACGCTCAGCGCCGTCGGGGCGCCGGCCCCGATGAAGGACCAGCGCGACCATGACCGCCCGTTCTCGGCCGACTCGAGCAGGAAAGTCCCGGGACGGTTGGCGGCCAGCTTCCGGTAGGCCGAGAGCGGAGTTTCGCTGTCGGCCAAGACCTTGCGGGTCACCGGGACCACCCGGTGCTCGGCCGCCAGCGCGCGGAATTCTTCCCGCGTGATCGTGGCTGCGAGGTTGGCGTGCACCGAACCATCCAACCAGATTGCTGGGCGGCAGCCCGCGTAGCGTGTCGACCATGAAACCTGGTGACACCGTGGCCGACTTCGAGCTTCCCGATCAGACCGGCACGCCGCGCAGACTCAGCGAGTTGTTGTCCGACGGGCCCGTGGTGCTCTTTTTCTACCCGGCGGCCATGACCCCCGGCTGCACCAAGGAGGCCTGCCACTTCCGCGACCTGGCCGCCGAGTTCGCCGCCGTCGGCGCCAACCGGGTCGGCATCAGCACCGACCCCGTGCAGAAGCAGGCCAAGTTCGCCGACACGCAGAAATTCGACTACCCGCTGCTCTCGGACGCCGACGGCACGGTCGCCACCCAGTTCGGCGTCAAGCGCGGGTTGCTCGGCAAACTGCTGCCGGTGAAACGGACCACGTTCGTCATCGACACCGACCGCAAGGTGCTCGAGGTGATCTCCAGCGAGATCAGCATGGACACCCACGCCGACAAGGCTTTGGCGACGCTGCGCAATCGTTGAGCTTTGCCGGGGACGGCTCGTTAGCATGCATCCATGCCAACAAGCGCCGGCGAAGGCGGAGGCCTCAAAGAAGGCGAGCTGTTCGCCGGCTTCACCATCGTCCGCCGGCTCGGGGCCGGCGGGATGGGCGAGGTCTATCTCGCGCAGCACCCACGGCTGCCGCGCCGGGACGCGCTGAAGATCCTGCCGCGGGAGTTCACCGCGAATTCCGAGTTCCGCCAGCGCTTCAACCGCGAGGCCGATCTGGCTGGGAGCCTGTACAACGAACACATCGTCGGCATCCACGACCGCGGCGAGTATCACGGCCAACTGTGGATCTCGATGGACTACGTCGAGGGCACCGACGCCAACGAATTGCTGCGCACCCGGTACCCGTCCGGGATGCCGCTGCCCGAGGTCGTCGAAATCGTCTCGGCGGTGGCCGACGCGCTCGACTACGCGCACTCGCGGGGTTTGCTGCACCGCGACGTCAAACCGGCCAACATCCTGCTCGGCGACGGCCAGCCGAAGCGCCGGATTCTGTTGGCCGATTTCGGCATTGCCCGCGAACTGGGCCAGAGCAGCGGTCTGACCGCCACGAATATGACGATGGGCACCAGCGCCTACTGCGCGCCCGAGCAACTGCAGGGGTTCGACCTGGACGGTCGGGCCGACCAGTACGCGCTGGGCTGCACGGCGTTCCAGTTGCTCACCGGTGCGGCCCCGTTCCAGGACTCCAACCTGGCGGTGGTGATCGCCCAGCAACTGTCCGCGCCGCCGCCGCTGCTCAGCACCCGACGTCCGGATCTGGCCCACCTCGACGCCGTCATCACCAGGGCGCTCGCGAAGGAGCCGGCTGGCCGGTTCGCGTCCTGTGCAGAGTTCGCGGCCGCGTTGGCGGCACCCCCGGGCACTCTGTACCCGCCGGTCGGGGTTGTCCCGCCCCCGCCCATAGCCCCGCTGCCGCCGCCTCCGCACCACCGCGGACACGGCACGTTGATCGCGTCGCTGGTGGCCGTGGCGCTGGTGGTGGCCGCGGCGGTGCTCGGCCTGGTGGCGCTGCACGGTCCGTCCGGCGACCCGGCCGCCGCTCCGGCCGGCAAGCCCAGCGGCGGCGGCACCAGCACCCACTCGGCGCCGCCGCCCGGCAACAACTCGGCGCCACCGACGCTGCATCTGACCGAACAGGTAACGGACGAGGCCCGGGTGCTGCGGCCCGCCGAACGTGCCGTGATCGAGCGCGACCTCAGAAGACTCGAGGACACCCGCGGCATCAAGCTGTGGGTCGTCTACGTCAACGATTTCGGTGAGTTCAAGCCGACGCGCTGGGCCGAGCGCACCCTACGCGCCAACGATTTCACCGACCACGACGCGCTGCTGGCCATCGCCACCGACCGGCCCTCATTCGCCTTCCACGTGCCGGTGGCGGCCACCGTGGGCAAGCCGATCGACGTCGAGGAGATCCGTCGCGAGCGCATCGCGCCGGCCGTCGAGCGCCGCGAATGGACCCGCGCCGCCCTGGTGGCCGCCAACGGGCTGGACGTCGCGGCCGGCTAATCCGTGCCCGGCTCCAACAGCACCGCGGCATCGAAGCAACTGTGATCGCCGGTGTGGCACGCCCCGCCGACCTGGTCGACGGTCAGCAGCACGGTGTCGCCGTCGCAGTCCAAGCGCACCTCGTGCACGCGCTGGGTGTGCCCACTGGTGGCGCCTTTGATCCACTGTTCGCCGCGGGACCGCGAAAAGTACGTGGCTTCACGGGTTTCCAGCGTGCGGGCCAGCGCGTCGTCGTCCATCCAGGCGACCATCAACACGTCGCCGCTGCCGCGCTCCTGCACGACGGCGGTGATCAGGCCGTCGGCGTTGCGCTTCAACCGCCCGGCGATGTCCGGGTGCAGCGTCATGGCGCGGCCATCCGCACGGTGATCTTTTCCGCGGCCATCGCGGCCTTGACCTCGCCGATGGTCAGCTCGCGGAAGTGGAACACACTGGCGGCCAACACGGCGTCGGCTCCCGCGGCGACGGCCGGCGCGAAGTGCCCGACGGCGCCCGCGCCGCCGCTGGCGATGACCGGCACCGTGACAGCCGCGCGGACCGCGCGCAACATGGCCAGATCGAAGCCCGCCTTGGTGCCGTCGGCGTCCATCGAATTGAGCAGGATCTCCCCCACCCCCAGCTCGGCGCCGCGCGCGGCCCACTCGACGGCGTCGATGCCGGTGCCCCGACGACCGCCGTGAGTGGTGACCTCCCACCCCGACGTGGTGGGCGGCGAGCCGGCGGGGACCGTGCGGGCGTCGACGGACAGCACGATGCACTGGGAGCCGAATTGTCTTGCCATTTCGGCGAGCAACTCGGGGCGGGCGATGGCGGCGGTGTTGACCGATACCTTGTCCGCGCCGGCGCGCAGCAGCACGTCGACGTCGGCGACGGTGCGCACGCCGCCCCCGACCGTCAGCGGGATGAACACCTGCTCGGCGGTGCGGCGCACCACGTCCAGCATGGTGGCCCGGCCCGAGGAGGACGCGGTCACGTCGAGGAAGGTGAGTTCGTCGGCGCCCTCGGCGTCATAGGCGGCCGCGAGTTCGACCGGATCGCCGGCGTCGCGCAGGTTTTCGAAATTGACCCCCTTGACCACGCGCCCGCCGTCGACGTCCAGGCACGGGATCACCCGCACCGCCAGGCCGTCCCCATCCGTGTGCGCGGGGTGCACCTCTCCCCCGCGAGCAGACGCTAAAGCGCCTTTTTCGTCGGCGTGTCGGGGACTTAAGTGTCTGCTCGGCATTAGTAGTCCTCGGGTTGGCCGGTGCTGCGCAGGATCTCCAGGATCTCGGCGTGCACACCGGGCGCCGCGGCCAGAGCGGACTTCGACGCCGGAACCCACGGCTCGCCGGCCAGATCGGTGACGATGCCGCCGGCCGCCCGGACCAACGCCACCCCGGCCGCGTGATCCCACACGTGGCTGCCGAAACTGATTGCGCCACCCAGGATTCCGTCGGCCACATAGGCCAGGTCGAGGCCGGTGGAGCCGTGCATACGCAACCGCGAGGACAGCCGGCTGAGATTTTCCAGCACCGCCACCCGGTACCGGCCGGGAAAGCGGCCGCGCGAGTCCGCGCTGAACGAGCCGGCGCCGATCAGCGCGTCAGCCAACGACGCGGGCTCCAGGGCCGGCTGCGGTTCGCCGTCCTTCATCAACGGTCCCCCGACCACGGCGGTATACCGCGTACCGATGAACGGCAGCCAGGTCAGCCCGGCCACCGGCTCACCGTCGCGCAACAGGCCGAGCAGGATCCCGGCCATCGGCGACCCGGCCGCGTAGTTGAAGGTGCCGTCTACCGGGTCGAGCACCCAGACCCACGGCGAGTCGACGTCCGCGCCGCCGAATTCCTCGCCGTGCACCTCGATTCCGGTGGCCTTGACGAGCGCGTCGACCACCTGGCGCTCGATGGCGAGGTCGACTTCGGTGGCGAAGTCGTTGCCCTTCTTGCTCACTGCCGACTCCGCGCGGTGTCCGGCCAGGAACGGTTCAACCGCGTCGTCCAGGACGGCCGACGCCTCGGCCACCAATGCATCCAAATCCATTGCGCGGCTACCCCCGCACCGCGTCCAGTGCCTGCGGCAACGTGAACCGCCCGGCGTACAGCGCCTTACCCACGATCGCTCCCTCGATGCCGCGGTCGGTCAGGGTCGCGATGGCGCGCAGGTCGTCCAGGCTGGACACGCCGCCCGAGGCGATTATCGGCGCATCGGTACGCGCGGCGACCTGGGCCAGCAGGTCCAGGTTGGGGCCGGCCAGCGTGCCGTCCTTGGTGACGTCGGTGACGACGTAGCGCGAGCACCCCTCGGCGTCGAGGCGGTCCAACACCTCCCACAGGTCGCCGCCGTCGGTCTCCCAACCGCGGCCGCGCAGCCGGTGTTGTCCGTCGACGATCTGCACGTCGAGTCCCACCGCGACGCGGTCACCGTGCTCGGCGATCGCCCGGGCACACCACTGCGGGTTTTCCAGTGCCGCCGTGCCCACGTTGACCCGCGCGCACCCGGTGGCCAGCGCAGCGGCCAGGGATTCGTCGTCGCGGATACCCCCGGACAGCTCGACCTGCACGTCCAGCTTGCCCACCACCTCGGCGAGCAGTTCCCGGTTGGACCCGCGCCCGAACGCGGCGTCCAGGTCGACCAGGTGAATCCAGTCGGTGCCGTCACGCTGCCAGCCCAGCGCGGCGTCCAGCGCCGAGCCGTACTCGGTTTCACTGCCGGCCTTGCCCTGCACCAGGCGCACGGCGCGGCCGTCGACGACATCGACCGCCGGCAACAGAATCAGCGACATCCCTACAGCCCCTCGACCCAGTTGCGCAGAATCAGCGCGCCGGCATCGCCGCTCTTCTCGGGGTGGAATTGCGTCGCCGACAGGGGCCCGTCCTCGACCGCCGCCAGAAACGGCACCTGATGTGTCGCCCACGTCAACATCGCCTCGGGAGAACCTTCCCACCGCTGCGCGGCGTAGGAGTGTACGAAGTAGAACCGGGTGTCGGTGTCCACCCCGTTGAACAGCACGCTGTCCAACGCGGGACTGACCACGTTCCATCCCATGTGCGGGATCACCGGGGCGTCCAGCAGGGTCACCGCGCCGGGCCACTGGCCGCAACCCGTTGTCTCCACGCCGAACTCGACGCCGCGGGCGAACAGGATCTGCATGCCCACGCAGACACCCAGCACCGGGCGGCCGGACGCGACGCGCTCGGCGATGATCCGCTCGCCGCCGATCTTGCGCAACCCGGTCATGCACGCCTCGAACGCGCCGACGCCGGGCACCACCAGCCCGTCGGCTGCCAGCGCCGCCTCGCCGTCCGCAGTGACCTCGACGTCGGCACCGACGCGCTCCAGCGCGCGCTGCGCCGACCGCAGGTTGCCTGAGCCATAGTCCAGCACTACGACGGATTTACTACTCACAGAACACCTTTGGTGGATGGCACACCCGAGACACGCGGATCGGGCTCGACGGCCTGGCGCAGGGCCCGGGCGACGGCTTTGTACTGCGCTTCGGTGATGTGGTGCGGGTCGCGCCCGTAGAGGACGCGCACGTGCAGCGCGATGCGGGCGTTCATGGCCAGCGATTCGAACACGTGCCGGTTGATCACGGTGTGATAGGGCACCGAGCTGCCGGCGATCGTGGTGTGCTGCAGGTGATCCGGTTCCCCGCTGTGTACACAGTAGGGACGGCCGGAAACGTCCACGGCGGCATGCGCCAGTGTCTCGTCCATCGGAATGAACGCGTCGCCGAAGCGCCGAATGCCCTTCTTGTCACCGAGCGCCTGCGCGAGCGCCTGACCCAGCGCGATCGCGGTGTCCTCGACGGTGTGGTGGGCTTCGATCTCCACGTCACCCTTGGTGCGCACCATCAGGTCAAAGCTGGCGTGGCTGCCCAGCGCCGTCAGCATGTGGTCGTAGAACGGGACTCCGGTGTCGATGTCGACCTGCCCGGTGCCGTCCAGGTCGAGTTCGATGACGATGTCGGATTCGCGGGTACGGCGTTCGATGCGCGCCCAACGCGTCCGGGTGTCGGTGGTGGTCATGGTGGTCCTAACGGAGTGGGGCTGGTATCGGAGTGGGGCTGGCCAGTTCGGTGACGGCGATCTGGGCACTCGCCCGCAGGAAGGCGTCGTTTTCCTCGGCCAGTCCGGTGGTGGCGCGCAGATAACCGGGGATGCCGATGTCGCGGATCAGCACACCGGCATCCAGGTAGTGTTGCCAGGCGCCCGGCGCATCGGCGAACTCGCCGAACAAAACGAAGTTCGCGTCGCTCGGAATCACCCGAAAACCCATGCCGCGCAAGGCTGTCGATACCCGTTCCCGTTCGGCGATCAGGGTCGCGACGCTGCCCAGCGTGTCATCGGCGTGCCGCAGCGCCGCCCGCGCGGCGGCCTGAGTGACCGACGACAGGTGGTAGGGCAACCGCACCAGCAGCATGGCGTCGACGAGCGCGGGGGTGGCGATCAGGTAGCCCAGCCGGCCGCCGGCGAACGCGAAGGCCTTGCTCATGGTGCGGGTGACGATCAGCTTGGTCGGGTACTCCTCGACCAGCGTCACGGCACTGGGCTGCGAGGAGAACTCGCCGTACGCCTCGTCAACGATCAGGATGCCCGGCACCACGTCCAGTAGCTTGCGCAGCTCGTCGAGCGAAACACTCTGTCCGGATGGGTTATTCGGGCTGGCGATGAACACCACGTCGGGTCTGCGCTCGACGACCGCGGCCACCGCCCGCTCGATATCCAGGCCGAAGTCCTCGGCGCGGACCGTTTCCAACCACTCAGTGCGGGTGGCGTCGGAGATGATCGGGTGCATCGAGTATGACGGCACGAAACCGATCGCGCTACGCCCGGGACCGCCGAACGCCTGCAGCAGTTGTTGCAGAATCTCATTGGAACCATTTGCAGCCCAGACGTTTTCGACCCCGATCCGAACACCGGTCTGCAGGGTCAGGTAGGCGGCGAGGTCGGTGCGCAGGGCCACCGCGTCCCGGTCGGGGTACCGGTGCAGGTCCGCCGCCGCCTCCCGCACCGATCGGACCACGTCGTCGACCAGCGCCTGGGTGGGCGGGTGCGGGTTCTCGTTGGTGTTCAACCGCACCGACACATCTAGTTGTGGTGCGCCGTATGGGGATTTGCCGCGCAGGTCATCGCGCAGCGGAAGGTCGTCGAGGCTCGGTTTGACGGTGCTCACCGCTCGAACCTCCGGCGTACCGCCTCGCCGTGCGACGGCAAATCCTCGGCCTTTGCCAGCGCGACGACGTGACCAGAGACGTCTTTGAGGGCGGCCTCGGTGTAATCGACGACGTGAATGCCGCGCAGGAAGGTCTGCACCGACAGACCGCTGGAGTAGCGGGCGCTGCCCGCGGTGGGCAGCACGTGGTTGGAGCCCGCGCAGTAGTCACCGAGGCTGACCGGCGCATAGGGGCCGACGAAAATGGCTCCGGCGGCGCGGACCCGGCCGGCGATTTGCGACGCGTCGGCGGTCTGGATCTCCAGGTGTTCGGCGGCGTAGGCATTGACCACCTGCACGCCGGCATCGAGATCGTCGACCAGGATGATCTTGGACTGCGGGCCAGACAGCGCGGCGGTCACCCGTTCGCGGTGCACCGTGGTCTGCAGCTGGGCGGCCACTTCGGCCTCGGTGGCCTCGACGAGCGCGAGGCTCGGGGTGACCAGGACGCTGGCGGCCATCTCGTCGTGTTCGGCCTGGCTGATCAGGTCGGCGGCCACGTGCGCGGGATCGGCGGTCTCATCGGCAAGGATGGCGATCTCGGTGGGCCCGGCTTCGGCGTCGATGCCGACCAGCGAGCGGCAGAGTCGTTTGGCTGCGGTGACGTAGATGTTGCCGGGGCCGGTGATCATGTCGACCGGTGCCAGCGTCGCACCACCGGTGTCTGTGCCGCCATAGGCCAGCAGAGCGACCGCCTGCGCCCCGCCGACCGCCCAGACCTCGTCGACTCCCAGCAGCGCCGCCGCGGCCAGGATGGTCGGGTGCGGGAGCCCGCCGAAGTTCGCCTGCGGTGGGCTGGCCACTACCAGCGAGCCGACACCGGCCGCCTGGGCCGGCACCACGTTCATCACCACACTCGACGGATAGACCGCGTTTCCGCCCGGCACGTAGAGACCCACGCGTTCGACCGGCAGCCAGCGTTCGGTGACAGTCGCGCCGGGGCCGAGCGTGGTGGTGGTGTTACTGCGGCGCTGGTCAGCGTGCACCGCCCGGGTCCGCTCGATCATCACCTGCAGCGCGTCGCGGACGTCCCCGTCAAGGCCGCTCAGCGCGGCGTCCATCGCGGCCTGCGGGACCAGCACCGCCGAGGGCCGGACCCCGTCGAACTTCGCGCCGTATTCCAGCGCCGCCGCGACCCCGTGCTCGGCGACGGCCGCCACGATCGGTCGCACCGTCGGTAACACCGACTCCACGTCGACGCCGCCGCGCGGCAACGCCGTCCGCAGCCGCGCAGCCGTCAACTCCTGGCCCCGCAAATCCATCCGGGCCGGCAGCGCGGTCGAAGTGGTCATATAAGCCATTGTCCCAGAGCAGCTCAAGTCGTTATCCGACCGGTAGTCTGCCGTTTGAACAGCGCAAGCCGGAGAAAAGGTGGAGCCGCCATGTCGGCAAAGAATCAGCACCCCAACAACGCACCAGGCGTTCCGATGGTCTACCCGGTGTGGTTCGAGAACCTGCAAGTCAAATACCTCAACCCGGCGCTCAAACCGATCGTGCGTTATCTGCCCGGCACCGCCACCATCTCCCACCGCGGCCGCAAGTCCGGAAAGCAGTACCAGACGATTGTGTCCACCTTCCGCAAAGGCAACCTGCTTGCCATCGCATTGGGCCATGGCAAGACGGACTGGGTCAAGAACGTGCTGGCCGCTGGGGAAGCCGACGTCAACTACACCCGCCGCACGGTGCACATCACCAACCCGCGGATCCTGGAGGCCGGCTCCAGCGCCGACGGGCTGCCCTTCCTGGCGCGAGTGCAGCTGCGCCGGATGGCGATCTTCGTCGCCGACATCGCCTGACGGGCGACCGCATCAGGCCCTGGTGTAGACGGTCTTGCCGGTCATCGCGGGCCACACCGACGGCGCGTCCTCCCAGGGGACCACGCGATCGAGCACCGGTGACAGGTCGGCTCCCCCCGCCAGCAAATCCAGCACTGCCGGGATGGCGGCGCGGGCGTTCACCCGGCCGGTGACAAACCTCACACCGCGGGTGTACAGCGGCAGCAAACCCAGGTCGACGGGCTGGTAGTAGATCCCGGTGTCGGTGCACACGCCGTCGGGCCAGGTGGCCCGCAACGTCGCGACCAGCGCCGCCGGATCGGCCGACGTGTTCACCGTCACCGGATACGGATCCCATTCCTTGGCCGGCTTGTGCCGGTCGTGCACCGTGGCGCCGAGCTTCTCGGCCGCCGAGAGGCGCCCGGCGTCGGTGTCGACGTAGTCGACCTGCGCGCCGAGGGCAGCGGCAAACGCGGTGGCGTACAACCCGATCGACAGCCGGCCGACGACCAGCACCCGGCGGTCAGCGGCGTCGAGGCCGGCCAGCTCGTCGGCGAACGGCGCCACCGTGCGCCAGCCGTCGGGGATGTTGTCCGACAGGGAGGCGATGGCCACCGGGTCGACCCCGTCGGGCACCGGGATCAGCATCGCGTAGGCGTAGGGCACCGACACCAAATCGGACATGAATCCGCCGCCGTCCAGCCCCGCGATCGGCCCCATGCCGTACATCGCCAGCAACGGCAGCGAGCCGCACGAGCCGGTGACGCCGCGGCGGCACTCGCGGCACGTACCGCAGTTGATCTGGAATGGCACGACCACCCGATCGCCGACCCGCACGCTGGTCACGCCGTCACCCACCGCGACGACCTCGGCCACGCCCTCGTGACCCACGGCGTATCCCGGCGGCAGCGGCAACCGACCCTGCGAGACCGCGACGTCCAGGTCGCAGCACGCCACCGCCAGGGGGCGGACCAGGGCCTGCCCGGAGTTCTCGATTGTCGGATCCGCGACCTCCCGCCATTCGTAGCGGCCGGGTTCGGTGTGTCGTAACTGCCTCATGTCAGCATTGTTGAGTAATCACTCAAGTAAAGCAAGTATCGTGTGGAATGTGCCCCGCCCCGATCGCAGCCGTGCAGCCCTCATCGACACCGCCGCCACCCTGTTCCGGCGCCAGGGCTACGCCGCGACGGGCCTCAACCAAATCCTCGAGGCGGCCGGCGTCAAACCCGGATCCCTGTATCACCACTTCCCCCAGGGCAAGCAGGGGTTGGCCGCCGCGGTCGTTGACCACGTCGGAACCGGCATCGAACAACTGCTGCGCCAGTTCCTCGCCAGCGAGCATCCGGTAGCCGACGTCGTTGATCGCTGGATCGACGTGCTGGCGGCGGGACTGGCCAACGATCACCGCGACGGCTGCCCGGTCGAACCGCTGGCCACCGAGGCGGTCCATTCCAGCCCCGAGGTTCGCGCCGCCTCGGCGCGGGTGTTCGGCTCCTGGTGCGCGGCGATCCAGGAGCGGCTGCGGTCCGACGGCTGGTCGCCGGAACGTGCGGAACAGGTTGGCCTGGCGGTGATTTCGCTGATCGAGGGAGCGCTGATCCTGTCCCGTACTACCGGTGACGCGGCCGCTTTGCATGCCGCCAAGGCAGCTGCGCGCGTGTTGCTGACCGGTTAGCTACATGTCCAGGCCGATATCCAAGACCCGCACCGAATGCGTCAAGGCGCCCACGGCCAAATAGTCCACCCCGGTTCCGGCGTAGGTCTTGGCGGTCTCGAGGCTCAGCCCGCCCGACGACTCGAGGAGCACCTCCGGCGCGCGCGCATCCCGGCGCTGCACGGCCATCTGGGTCTGCCAGACCGGGAAGTTGTCCAGCAGGATCAGCTCGGGCTTCTCCACCAGCACCTCGTCCAGTTGCTCCAGCGAGTCGACCTCGACTTCGCAGGACAGGCTGGGGGCCGCGGCCCGCACCGCGCGCAGTGCCTCGACCACCGACCCCGC
This sequence comes from Mycobacterium asiaticum, assembly GCF_001673635.1. Taxonomy (GTDB): domain Bacteria; phylum Actinomycetota; class Actinomycetes; order Mycobacteriales; family Mycobacteriaceae; genus Mycobacterium; species Mycobacterium asiaticum_C. Next base: position 58,838 of record NZ_LZMH01000074.1, on the reverse strand, counting down.
CGCCGCGACGTGGTTGTCCTTGATCAACGCCGCATCGCCGAGCCCGAGCCGATGATTGACGCCGCCGCCGACCCGAACCGCGTACTTCTGCAGCGCGCGTAGCCCGGGCAGGGTCTTGCGCGTGTCGCGGACCTTCGCCTTGGTCCCCTGCACCGCTTCCACCCAAGCGGCGGTCACGGTGGCGATGCCGGACAGATGGCACACCAGGTTCAGCATGGTGCGTTCCGCGGTCAAAAGGCCGCGCGTTTCGGCCTGCACGGTCAGCAGCGGCTCCCCGGCCTTGAGCCGCTCACCGTCTTCGACCCGGTGCAGCACCTGGTACCCGTCGCGGCCGATCACCTCGTCGAGCACCAGCAACGCAACATCGACCCCGGCAACCACCCCGCACTCCCTGGGCACCATCGACGCCGTGGCCACCGCGCCGGCCGACACCGTCGCGAGCGTGGTGGCGTCCGGGCCGTAGCGCAGGTCCTCGTTGAGTCCGCGCCGAATGGTCTCGCGGGCGTCGGCCCGCTCGGCGTCGTCGAGGAACATCAGCCGACCGCCGCCAGCGCTTCCAGTTGCACCTCGTTGCCGTCGGGGGCCAGCCGGATCAGCGCGCTGCGTCCCGGCTCGGCGCCGGGCGACGGATACTCGGCGCGGTGGTGACAGCCGCGGCTTTCGGTACGCGCCAGGGCCGCGGCGGTGACCGCGCGGGCGGCCAGCGTCAGGGCCACGTCCTCGACGTCGCGCCGACCCAACTCGGTGCGAACCGGTGCGGCACTGAGCATTTCGGTCAGGCGTCGCAATCCGGCGGCGTCCCGCTCGACCGAGGCGTCGCGGCTCATGGCCTGTTGCAGCTCGCCGCGCTGCAGCGCGGTGTGGACGGCCAGGTCGGGCCGCACCGACCCATTCGGGCGCCCCGCCAAAACGGCATGCGCGGCCGCGGCCTTACCGGCGCGGCCACCGACCACCAAACCCTCCAGCAGGCTGTTGGAGGCCAGCCGGTTGGCGCCGTGCATGCCGGTCCGCGCGACCTCGCCCGCGGCGTAGAGCCCGGGCAGCTCGGTTTGGCCGTACACGTCGGTCACGACGCCGCCGCAGCTGTAGTGCGCCCCGGGCGCGATAGGGATGGGCTGCCGCACCGGGTCGATGCCGGCACTGCGGCATGCGGCCGTCACGGTCGGGAACCGCGCCTCGAGGCCGGGGATGCCTCGCGCGTCCAGGTAAGCGCATCGGTCGCCGGTCGCCTTCAACCTGGCATCGATGGCCGCCGCCACGACGTCGCGGGGGGCCAGGTCACCCATCGGATGCACCCCGGCGGTGATCGAATTACCTTGACTGTCAAGCAGTGTCGCGCCCTCGCCGCGGAGCGCCTCGGTGATCAGCGGCCGCCGGCCAGCGCCATCGACGGAATAGAGCATGGTTGGGTGGAACTGGATGAACTCGAGATCGCTGACCGCCAGCCCGGCCCACAGCGCCAGCGCGATGCCGTCACCGGTGGAACCGTCCGGATTGGTGGTCGCGCCGTAGAGGTGCCCGAGCCCGCCGGTGGCCAGGATCACCGCGGGGGCGGTGATGATGCCGAGGCCGTCAGGGCTGTTCACCAGGACACCGGTCACCGCGGAGTCGTCGTGCAGCACCCGCAGGACGACGTGGCCGCTGCGGATGTCCAGCACCCGTCCGGCGTCATCGAGGGTGCGCTGCACCTCCGCGCCGGTGGCGTCCCCGCCCGCGTGCACGACGCGCCGGCGCGAATGGCCGCCTTCCCGCGTCACATCCCACCGCCCGGGCACGGCTTCGTCGAATTGTGCTCCGTCACCGACCAATTCACAGACAGCGCGGTAGCCGTCGGCGACGATCGAGTACACCGCGTCGGGATCGCACAGCCCCGCACCCGCGGCCAAGGTGTCCGCGACGTGGGCTTCGATCGAGTCGTCGTTGTCGGGCAGCACCACCGCGATGCCGCCCTGGGCGTAGTGCGTCGCCGTGACGCCCCGCGTCTGGGCCGCCTTGTTGAGCACGACGACACGGCTGCCCGCACGGTGGGCCGCCAGCGCCGCCGCCAGTCCGGCGACGCCCATGCCGATCACCACGACGTCGGCGTCGTCGCGCCACAGCGGGGCGATCGTCATTCGCCACCGCCCGGTTGCCCGATCTCGATCATTCGCTGCACGCTGCGCCGGCCCGCGGCGGCGACGTCAGGAGCGACGTGGACCTCGTCGGCGCCTTCCACCAGGCACCGCAACAGCGCTGCGGGGGTGATCATCTTCATGTACCGGCACGAGGCCCGGTCATTGACGGCCTGGAAGTCGACTTCGGGTGCCGCCTTTCGCAATTGGTGCAGCATGCCGACCTCGGTGGCCACCAGCACTTTGCGGGCACGGGTTTCGTGGGCGGCGTCGAGCATGCCGCCGGTGGACAAGATCTTGACCCGCTCCGCGGGGAAGGCACCTTCCCCAGCCAGGTACAAAGCCGATGTGGCACAACCACATTCGGGATGGACGAACAGCTCCGCGTCCGGATTGGACCGCGCCTGCTCGGTGAGTTCGTCGCCGTTGATCCCGGCGTGCACGTGGCACTCGCCGGCCCATACGTGCAGATTGGTGCGACCGGTCACCCGCCGCACGTGGGCGCCGAGGAACTGATCGGGGCAGAACAGCACCTCCCGATCGGGGTCGATCGAGGCCACCACGTCGACGGCGTTCGACGACGTGCAGCAGATGTCGGTCAGCGCCTTGACCTCGGCGGTGGTGTTGACATAGGAGACGACGACTGCGCCGGGGTGGTCGGCTTTCCAGGCGCGCAGTTCGTCGGGCGTGATCGAGTCGGCCAGTGAGCACCCGGCCCGCTGGTCGGGAATCAGCACGGTCTTATCCGGGCTCAGGATCTTGGCCGTCTCGGCCATGAAGTGCACGCCGCAGAACACGATGGTGTCCTCAGGCGCCTCGGCGGCGATCCTGGACAGGGCCAGCGAGTCCCCCACGTGGTCGGCTACATCCTGGATTGCGGGCAACTGGTAATTGTGCGCCAGGATGGTGGCACCCCGAAGCTCGGCCAGACGGCGAATTTCGGCGGCCCACTTCGCGTCTCCCTCGACTCCGGTGTAGCCGGTTTGCGAGTCGATAATCCGGGAAGACATCTCGTCAGCGAACGTGACCGTGCGGGCCAGGACCGTCATTGGTGACTCCTTTCGCACCCAGGAGGTTTTCGACTTATAATCGAAAACATGCCCCATACTAGCACCGCCCACGAGGTGCTTGCGGTTGTGTTCCAGGTTCGGCCGGTCGCCGGTGGCACCCGGAAGGACAAACCGCAGCTCAACGTGCTGTTGTGGCAACGCGCCCGGGATCCCGAGCGGGGCGCGTGGTCATTGCCTGGCGGGCGGCTGCGCAACGACGAGGACATGAACAGCTCGGTTCGCCGCCAACTCGCCGAGAAAGTCGACGTGCGCCAACTAGCCCATCTGGAGCAACTCGCGGTGTTCTCCGATCCCGACCGGGTGCCCGGCACCCGGATGATCGCGTCCACCTTCCTAGGGCTGGTCCCCTCCCCCGCCACACCCGAGTTGCCGCCGGACACCCGCTGGCATCCGGTGGACTCGCTGCCGGAGATGGCGTTCGACCACGGCCCCATGGTTACCCACGCGCACGCCCGGCTGGTCGCCAAGTTGTCCTATACCAACATCGGGTTTGGGCTGGCGCCAAAGGAATTCGCGCTGTCGACACTGCGCGACATCTACGGCGCCGCGTTGGGGTACCAGGTCGACGCGACCAATCTGCAGCGGGTGCTGGCCCGGCGCAGAGTCATCACCCAGACCGGCACCATCGCTCAATCCGGGCGCAGCGGCGGCCGCCCCGCGGCTCTGTACCGGTTCACCGACTCGCACCTGCGGGTCACCGACGAGTTCGCCGCGCTGCGCCCGCCGGGTGCGGCCTTGTGACGGGCGACACCGCGCGTTGGTTTCGACGAGCCGTACAAGACCTGTACATTGTCTAAGAGCTGTTTAAGAAACTGCTGGCGCTTGGCATGCGCTGGTGCTGGAATCTGACTGGCCGGCGGCGCCGCCATCCCACCGAGGGCAGAACGCGCGCGAGCACGCCGGGGCCTCGAAGGGAGCCTTGATGGTCGAGCTCGCCAAAGCGGTAGGCGCGACGGGCGCGGAGTGGATCGGGCGGCCGCCACACGAGGAGCTGCACCGCAAAGTTCGCCCGCTGCTGCCCAAGGACGACCCCTTCTATCAGCCTCCGGCCGGCTTCCGGCACGCCGCCCCCGGCACCGTGCTGCGCACCCGCGACGTCGAGCTTGCATTCCTGGGCCTGATCCCGCAGCGCATCATCGCAACCCAGTTGCTGTACCGGACGACGGACATGCACGGCAACCCCGAGGCAACGGTCACGACGGTGCTGGTGCCCGCCGATAAGGCGCCGGGTAAGCCCATCCCGCTGATCTCCTACCAGTGCGCGATCGACGCCATCACCTCCCGCTGCTTTCCCTCCTACGCGCTGCGGCGCCGCGCCAAGGCCATCGGGTCCCTGGCGCAGTTGGAGCTGCTGCTCATCTCGGCCGCGGTCGCCGAGGGTTGGGCGGTCACGGTGCCCGACCACGAGGGACTCAACGGGCTGTGGGGCGCACCCTACGAACCTGGGTACCGGATCCTGGACGGCATCCGCGCCACGTTGAGCTCGGAGCGGTTCAACCTGTCCCCCGACGCCCAGGTGGGGTTGTGGGGCTACTCCGGCGGTGGGCTGGCCAGCGCCTGGGCCGCGGAACTGTGCGGGGACTACGCGCCCGAGCTGAACATCGTCGGCGCGGTGCTGGGATCCCCCGTCGGCAACCTGGGTAACACCTTCCGTCGGCTCAACGGCAGCCTGCTGGCCGGGTTGCCGGCTCTGGTGGTCGCCGCCCTCGCCCACACCTATCCGGACCTGGACCGGATGATCAAGGAACACGCCAGCGACGCGGGCCGGGAGCTGCTGCTCAGCCTGGAGAAGATGACGACGGCCGAGGCCGTGGTCAAGATGGCGCGCCTGGACATGGGCACCTTCCTCGACGAACCTCTCGAGGACATCCTGGCCACCCCGGCGGTGGCGCACGTCTTCGACAGCACCACTCTCGGAGTCGCCGTCCCGACCCCGCCGGTGCTGATTATCCAGGCGGTGCACGACTACCTCATCTCCGTCGACGACATCGACGTGCTGGCCGACTCCTATTCAGCGGGCGGCGCGAGCGTCACCTACCACCGCGACGCGTTCAACGAGCACATGCTGCTGCATCCGTTGTCGGCGCCGATGGCGCTGCGCTGGCTCATCGACCGCTTCGCCGGCCGGCCGCTGACCGACCACCTGATCCGCACCAAGTGGCCCACCATGTTCAACCCGGTGACTTACGCCGGGATGGCGCGGCTCGGAGTGATCGCGGCGAAGGTGATCACCGGCCGCAAGATCCACCGCCGCCCGCTCTAGTGCTGGTCGGGCACCGGCGTCGGGGGTACTGACGGCAGCACCGCCGCCGGCCGGTTGACCGGCGGATAGGCGCCCAGGTCGTCGCGGACCGTCCCGGTGGCGCACAGGGCGTAGACCAGCGACGCGGCCGCGGTCGGCGACAGCAACGTCGCGAGGATCTGCAGGGGCAGGTGGCCGAAGAACACCGGCGGCGCCTGCCGCACATAGGTCAGCTGATGGTCGCCGCCGGACAGCTGCACCGTGTCGAAGTCCAGCGCGCCGTAGCGCAGGCGTACCAGCAACGCGCCCACGCCCGCTGCCGCGGCCGCCGCGCCGATCAGGCCCACGGTCAGCGCGCCCACCATCTCCGGTCCCCGATGATCGCGCCACTGCCACGCGGCGACGGCCGCCACCACGGCCAGCACGCCGAGCAGGCCCAGCAGCACGAACGGCGCCACGAAGAAATTCTGCGATTCGCTGCCCAGGTACTCGTGCACCCGCTCGCCCTTACGGCTGATCGCGACCACGGCGTGCACCGGCGGCGCGATCCACGCCCACAGCGCACCCACCAGCACCCCGCACGCCGCCAGGGCCAGCATCACGACGGCGCTGGCACGGTTGCGGGAGGTACGCGGCCCAACCGGCCCCTCGGGTTGCGATACCTCGGGTTGCGGACCATCGGGCTGCGGTATTTCGGCTTCCGCGCCGGAAACGCGGTCCCCGGTCATCGCTGCGCCTCCAGGTCGTTCGAATCCACCTGGCCGTGGCGGGAACAACGGGCCCACCAGCCGTCCGGACGGACCTGCACGATCATTCGGCGGCCGCATTCGGCGCAGAATCGGGGCGGCTCCAGACCGAGCTGGGCTGCGGTCGGCGTGGCACTGCCGGCCAACTCGCCGGTGTAGACGTTGTAGACGCCGGCCGCCACCGGACCGCCCAGCTCACCAGCCACGATCAGCACCGGTTACAGGCTGGCATTGAGCGCCTTGATCGGCATCTGCAGATCCTCGAGGAGCTCCAGATCGGCCTCGGCGGGTCGGCCGAGAGTGGTCAAGTAGTTGCCGACGATCACGGCGTTGATTCCGCCCAGGATGCCCTGCTTGGCGCCGAGGTCGCCCAGGGTGATCTCGCGCCCACCCGCGAACCGCAACATGGTGCGCGGCAACGCCAGCCGGAAGGCGGCGACGGCCTTCAACGCCTCGCTTGCCGGCAGCACCTCCAGGTCGCCGAACGGGGTGCCGGGGCGCGGGTTGAGGAAATTGAGTGGGACCTCGTGGGGGTCGAGCTCGGCCAGGTCCGCCGCGAATTCCGCCCGCTGCTCCAGCGTCTCGCCCATCCCCAGGATCCCGCCGCAGCACACCTCCATGCCCGCGTCACGCACCATCGACAGGGTCTGCCAGCGCTCTTCCCAGGTGTGCGTGGTGACCACGTTGGTGAAGAACGAACGCGCGGTCTCGAGGTTGTGGTTGTAGCGGTGCACGCCCATGGCCGCCAGCCGGTCGACCTGCTCGGCCGTCAGCATGCCCAGCGAGCAGGCGATCTGGATGTCCACCTCGTTGCGGATGGCTTCGATGCCGGCCGCGACCTGGGCAAGCAACCGTTCGTCGGGCCCGCGAACCGCGGCGACGATGCAGAACTCGGTGGCACCGGACTTGGCCGTCTGCTTGGCGGCCTCGACCAGGCTGGGTATGTCGAGCCACGCGCTGCGCACCGGGGACTGGAACAGCCCGGACTGAGAGCAGAAATGGCAGTCCTCGGGGCATCCGCCGGTCTTCAAGCTGATGATGCCCTCGACCTCGACTTCGGGCCCGCACCAGCGCATCCGCACGTCGTGGGCCAGCGCGAGGAGTTCTTCGAGCCGGTCGTCGGCCAACTGCAGCACCCGCAGCACCTGGTCCTTGCTCAGTCCCTCGCCGCGTTCGAGCACCTGCTCGCGGGCTACCGCGAGGATGTCCTCGCCGCTGGTGCCATCCGGGCCGGCATCGCTGGTCGGTCTAGTCGGCGCTTGGGTCACCGGGTACTCCCCTACTTCTTGATCGCACGCAACGTGGGCGATCCATGCTCGATGGCCGCGCCCTGAGGGCGGCTCGGGTGGAAAACCGTTCAGGTTAGGGTAACGGTCCCGACGACGACGGATCCCGCGCGGGCGGTCCGTCCAGCCCTCGGACGTAACCCCGAGCCGCCCGGGTTGGAAGTCGGCGGTGCGGGTATGAATTCTTTATGACCGACCTGCACGTCGAGTATTTGGCCGACCACGGCATTTGGCTGGCGATACCCGCTTTTCTACCTGCAGTGATCGTCGTCGGCGTGGTGTTATACATAGCAATGCGGAACCGGAAAAGCTCCAGCGAAAAGCAGGATTGACTGATGCCCCAATTGGGCATTACAGCTTCGTCCTAGTCAGCCGTGCGCAAAACGGGAGGCGATCGCGGTGGAATTGTCGGTTGTTGCGGAGGCGCCAGCGGCTCGCGGTGCCGAACTGAGCCAGGTAATCGGGCTTTCAGTCGCTGCGCTGATCATCACACTGATCATGCTGGCCATCGGCTGGGCGCACCGCACCCGCCGGATCATGTGGCTGGAGAAATTCGCCGACTGGCTGGGCGTCAAGTTCCGGCGTCCGTCCTGGGTGGCGCTGCCGGTGCTGGTCTACACGACGTCGATCATCTGCGCGCTGTTCGGGTTCATCTGGGACGTCAGCTGGCACATCGGCGAAGGCCGCGATCCGGGGCCGCTGGCAAATCCCGCGCACTACTTCATCATCATCGGCCTGTTCGGCATCTTCCTGGGCGGCATGATCGCGATTGCGTTGCCGTTCGACGAGCCTGGACCGGCCCCGGTGCGCATCACCGATAACTGGCACGCCCCGGTCGGCGGCGTGTTGATGGCCGGCTGCGGCATGTACGCGCTGTTCGGGTTCCCGCTCGATGACATCTGGCACCGCATCTTCGGCCAGGACGTCACCCTGTGGGGCCCCACGCACCTGATGATGATCGGCGGCGCGGGGCTGTCCTTGTTCTCGGTGCTGATGCTGGAGTACGAAGGCGGCCGTGCGCTGCCGGACGCGCCGCCGGAGAAGCCGTTCGTCCGGTTCTTGCGCTACCTGTCCTGCGGTGGGCTCTTGATCGGCCTGTCCGTCTATCAGATCGAATTCGACTTCGGCGTTCAGCAGTTCCGGCTGGCATTCCACCCGATGATGATCGCCGGCGTCGCTGCGCTGGCGTTGATCGTGGCCCGCATGACCCTGGGGAAGGGCGCGGCGATCATTGCCGCCCTGTTCGCGATCGCGCTGCGCGGCGCCGTCGCGTTCACCGTCGGTCCAATCCTTGGAGCGCCGCACAACTGGTTCCCGCTGTACCTGGGGCCCGCCCTGGTGGTCGAGATCCTGGCGCTAACCCCGTTGTTCAAGCGGCCGATCGTCTTCGGCGCTGTCACCGGTCTTGCGGTCGGCACCGTCGGACTCTGGCTGGAGTCGCTGTGGATCGGGGCGGTCTACCACTACCCGTGGCCGACCAGCATGTGGGGCGAGGCCCTGGCGATGGCGGTGCCGGTGGCAATCTTGATGGGCGTCTGCGGCGCTATGACCGGCATGGTGCTCACCGGCCAAGCACTGCCGCGCCGCGCGATCGGCATCTCGCTGGTCGCGGCAACGGTGGTGGTGATCGGCGCGACGGTGGCCAACGGCCTGCACATCCTCATCCCGAGCCAGAACACCGCCACCATCAAGCTGACCGAGTTGCCCAGCGACCCCGGTAAGCGCATGGTCTCCGCCGATATCCAGATCAACCCGCCGGACATGATCAAGGACGACCCCGACTGGGTATCGATCACGTCCTGGCAGGGGAAGATGGAGAACAACCGCGGTCTGATAATCGACCGCCTGCAGCGGGTCGGCCCCGGACACTACCGCACCACCGAACCCATCCCGGTCTGGGGAACATGGAAGACGCTGCTGCGCGTGCAGGACGGCTACACCATGACGGCCGTGCCGATCTACGAGCCGGCCGACGAGGCGATCCCGGCCCCCGAGGTGCCGGCTCAACCGGAGATGACCCGCCCGTTCGTGTTTGAGAACACGATCCTGCAGCGCGAGCGGGACCCGAGCGCGCCGCAGTGGTTGTTCACCGTGGGTTCGATCCTGGTGCTGATCTTCACGTTGATGGTGATCGCCGCCTTGACCTGGGGCGCCGGCCGAATCAACGGTGAGGTGACCCGGCCGAAGCGGGTGGAGGAGCAAAAGCACCCGCTGCCAGAAGCGGCGTAACCCGATGACGGTTGGACGCACCCTCGTCACGGCGTGGGCGGGCTTGCTGATCTGCGCGCTGGTCGCCTGCGGCGGCAACACGCCCAGCAAGCCCCCCGCCGAAGCTTTGACCATTGACGTCACCATCGCCAACGGGCAGGTCACCCCGACCAACGCCACGTTGCAGGCCAAGGTGAAGCAACAGATCGTCCTGCACGTCACCAGTGACGCCACCGACGAGTTGCACGTGCACTCGGTGCCCGACCACAAGTTCCAAATCGCGGCGGCACCGCATCAACAGTTCGAGTTCAGCGTCGATGTGCCCGGCAGCGTGGACGTCGAACTCCATCACCTCAAGCGGACGATCGCCACCATCCAAGTCCAGCCGTGACCGACGCTCACCCCGTGTCGGTGCTGGCGCACGGCTTGGGCGGGTCGAACGATCTCCCGGTGCCATACACCTTCGCGCTGATCGGCGCGGCGTGGGCGCTGACGTTCACGTTCGCGTTGGTGGCGCTGGCCTGGAAACAACCGCGGTTCGATCCGGACAAACCCGGACACCCGCTGCCGGACGTGGTTACCGCCGTGGTCGATTCGCGCGCGGTCCGCTGGATCGTTGGCGGCCTGACGTTCCTCTTTGCGGTCTGGGTGCTGATCGCCGGGGTGTGGGGGCCGCAGAACCAGGCCAATGGCCTGTTGGGCGCGTTTTACGTGCTGCTGTGGGTCGGGTTGGTCGCCGTGTCGCTGTTCTTCGGGCCTGTTTGGCGGGTTGTCTCGCCGGTCCGGACCCTGTATCTGCTGGTGCGCCGCGGCCTGCCGGAGCGGTTCAGCCGGCCTCGGTGGACATATCCGGAGCGCTGGGGGTACCGCCCGGCAGCGTTCGGGTTGTTCGCATTCGTCTGGATGGAACTGGCCAGCCCGGATTCGGCGTCGCTAACCGCGGTCAAGACATGGCTGCTGGTCTACACGGTGGTCTTGTTCGCCGGGGCCTGGCTGTGTGGCCAGCGCTGGTTCGCCCGGGTCGACCCGTTCGGGGTCTACAGCATGGCCGTGTCCCGGCTCTGCCCATTCTGGCGTAACCCCGAGACGGGCAAGATCGTGGTCGGCAATCCGTTCGACCACCTGCCGTCGCTGCCGGTGCGTCCGGGCGTAGTGATGATGCTGTCGGTGCTGCTCGGATCTACCGCCTTCGACAGCTTCTCAGCCGCACCCACCTGGCGCAATTTCGCCGAAGGGATCGCCCGGGACGTACATAGCGTCCCGGAAACGCTGACCTCGTCGGTGCTGCGCACCGCCGGCTTGCTCGTCTTCATTTCGGTTGTGGCGGCCACGTTTTCCCTGGCGGCTCGCGCGACGGGCGGCGTCGATGCCGAGGAGCGCCGGGCCCTGCCGGGCCAAATGGCGCACTCGCTGATTCCGATCGTGGTCGGCTACATCTTCGCCCACTACCTGACCTATCTGGTGGAGCGCGGACAGCAGGCCGTCATCGCGCTCGCCGACCCATTGGGCCGCGGGTGGAACCTGCTTGGCCTGGCGGACGCGCATGTCGCTTACCTGCTCTCGACGCACCCCGCGGTGCTGTCAACGATCAAGGTGGCCTGCGTGGTGACCGGGCACATCGTGGCCGTCATCGCGGCGCACGACAAGGCGCTGCGGCTGCTGCCCAAGGACCATCAGCTCACCGGCCAGCTCACCATGATGCTGGTGATGGTCGGCTACACGTTCATGGGCTTGTACCTGCTGTTCGGCGGATGACGTCAGCCGAGGTGATACTCGACGCGCTTGTCGCCGTCCCACCGACGCAACCCGGTGAACTGGCCGTCAAGCTGAACCGGTCGCCCGGCGATCTCCACCGCCTGGCCCAGGTAGGCGCCGTCGAGCCGACGGGCCAGCGTGACGTGCGCGGTCCACTGCCCCGGCAGGCTGTTGCCCATCGGTTCGGGCAGCAGGTGCGAACCGCACATCCGGTGCACCTCGGCATGCAAATCCAGCAGCTCGCCAGACGGCACCACCAGCCGCGTCAGCACGACACTGCCGCGGCCGAATACCAGCGGCGCCCCGACCACACAGCGCAGCGGAAGCCGCCGCATCACCGGTCCCAGTAGCTCGTCGACAACGGCATCGATCCGCTGCGATACCGCCACCGTCACGTGCGGCCGGCCGGGCGGTACCCGGGCGGGTATGCGCGCGGCCGCCAGCTTGTCCCACATCCGCCTGATCGCGGCTTCGGTGTCCGGGTCGAACAGCAGCTCGATCGAATGCGCCATCAGCAGACCAACGCCGTGACCCAGTCACGGTCGAACGCCGCCGCGCTCAGCGCGGCAAAGTCCACGCCGACGGCCGCGGCCCCTTCAGGCAGCGCCGCGCGCACCGGAGCCAGCCTGGCCAGCGCCGCCCGGTTGGACTCCGCCACCGGCCCGGGCCGCGACGGCCAGCTGCCGATCACCAGCCCTGCGCATGAAACATGCTGCGCAACAAGGGCTTCCAGGGTCAAAGCGGTGTGGTTGAGGGTGCCCAGCGCCGCGCTGACCACGACCAGCGCCGCGGCGCCCAGGTCCACCGCGAGGTCCCGTAACGTGTAACCGTCCTCGGCAAGCTCGACCAGCACTCCCCCGGCGCCCTCGACCAGCGTCAGGCGCCCGGGCCCGTCGACGCCGCGGACCAAGCGCAGTAGCTCGCCGCGGGTGGGCAGCGGCGTCCCGGCCCGCTCGGCGGCAGCGGCGGGAGCCATGGGCAGCGGATACCGGGCCAAGCCGGCCAAGTCGGTGACTCCGGACAAGCGGGCGATCTCGGCGAGGTCGTCGTCGCCGTCGCGGGTGCCGGTCTGCACCGGTTTGCATACCGCCACGTCAATGCCGGCCTGCCGGGCGTGTGACGCCAACGCAGCGGTAGCGACTGTCTTTCCGATACCCGTGTCGGTCCCGGTGACGACCAGGACCGTCAAGGGCGGCGAGCCTCGGCGAGTACGCCGGTCAGCACCCGCCGGGCGAGTTCGAGTTCGTCGGCGCTCAGCGAGGCACGCGCGGTCAGCCGCAACCGGGAGGTCCCGGCGGGAACCGTCGGGGGCCGGAAGCAGCCCACCTTCACTCCGGCGTCCAGGCAGGCCGTGGCGGCCGCGAGCGCTGCCTCGGGATCGCCGAGGATCACCGACACCACCGCCGACTGCGGGACTTCGGCGACGTCGCACGCCCGAGCCAGCTCGCCGGCGTGCCGCAACACCGCTCCCGGCCGCCAGGGCTCGGCCTGCAGGATCCGCAACGCCGCCAGGGCGGCACCAACCGCGGCCGGAGCCAGACCGGTGTCGAAGATGAACGGCCGGGCCGCGTCGATCAGGTGCGCCCGCACCGCCGACGGACCCAGCACCACCCCGCCCTGGCTGCCGAGCGCCTTGGACAGGGTCGTTGTCATCACCACGTCGGGCGCGCCGGCCAGCCCCACCTCGTGCAGCAGTCCGCGTCCACCGCCGCGTACACCCAGTCCATGCGCCTCGTCCACGATGAGCAGGGCCCGGTGCCGTCGGCACACTTCGTGCAATTCTCGCAGCGGCGCCAGGGCGCCGTCGGCGCTGAACACCGAGTCCGTGATGACCACGGCGCGCTCTTCGGCGCGGGCCGCCAGGGCCGTCTCCACCGCGCCGACGTCACGGTTCGGAGTCACCACCACCCGCGCTCGGGACAGCCGGCAGGCGTCCACCAGGGATGCGTGCGAATAGGCGTCAGACACCAGCAGCGAACCGGCGCCGGTCAGGCTCACCACCGCGCCCAGATTCGCGGTGTACCCCGAAGAGAACACCAAACCGGTTGCCGCACCTACATATTCGGCAATCTCTGCCTCGAATTGCTGATGCAGTTCGGTGTCGCCGGTGACCAGGCGTGAGCCGGTGGCACCGGCACCCCAGACCCGCAGCGCCTGCACGCCGCCCTCGATGACCTCGGGATGCTGGGACAGTCCCAGGTAGTCGTTGGAGGCAAGGTCCAATTCGGTTGCCACGGCGGGACGCGGCCGCAGCGAGCGGCGCAGGCCGGCTTCGCGGCGCTGGGACTCGACCGCGTCCAGCCAGGCCAGCGGTGATGTCGTTTCGATCGGTGCCATCGCGGTTCAGCCTACGAGGCGCGCGACCTGCACCATCGCCGAGGTGATCTGCGCGATCTCGACGGGCGTGCAGATGTAGGGCGGCATCACATAGATCAGGTTGCGGAAGGGCCGCAACCACACGCCGCGGTCGATGGCCGCGGGCGTGACGACGGCCAGATCGACCGGCCGGTCGCACTCGATGACGCCGATGCCGCCACAGACCCGCACGTCGGTAACTCCAGGCACGGCCCGGGCGGGTTCCAGCCCGGCGACCAATTCACCGCCGATCTCGGCGACCCGCGACCGCCAGTCCTGGCTCAACAACAACTCGACGCTGGCCACCGACACCGCACACGCCAGCGGGTTGGCCATGAACGTCGGGCCATGCATCAGCGCACCCGCCGCACCTCCGCTGATGGTGTGGGCGATCTCGGCGGTGCACAGGGTCGCGGCCAGGCTGAGGTACCCGCCGGTGAGCGCCTTGCCGACGCACATGATGTCCGGGCTCACCCCGGCGTGGTCGGCGGCGAACAACTCCCCCGTGCGCCCGAAGCCGGTGGCGATCTCGTCGAAAATCAGCAACACCTGGTGCCGGCGGCAGATGTCGCGCAGGTCGGCCAGGTATTGCGGGTCATGGAAACGCATCCCGCCCGCGCCCTGCACGACGGGCTCCACCATCACCGCGGCCAGTTCGGCGGAGTGCCGGGCCAGCTGCGCCTCGAACGCCGCGCTGTAGTCCGGGTCGTAGTCGCGCGGCACCTGCGGTGCGAACACCTGGTCGGCCAGCACGTCGGTCCACAGCGAGTGCATGCCGCCGTCGGGATCGCAGATGCTCATCGGGGTGAAGGTGTCCCCGTGATAGCCGCCGCGCCACGTCATCAGGCGGTGCTTGCCGGGGCGGTCGACGCTGCGCCAGTACTGCAACGCCATCTTCACGGCCACTTCCACCGACACCGATCCAGAGTCGCTGAAGAACACCGTCTCCAACCCCTCCGGTGTCACCTGCACCAGCAACTGGGCCAGCCGGGCGGCGGGCTCGTGGGTCAGGCCCCCGAACATGACGTGGTTCATGGTGGCCAGCTGGGCGGTCATCGCCGCGTCCAGCACCGGGTGGCCGTGGCCGTGGATGGCGGTCCACCAGGAGCTCATCGCGTCGATCACCTCGACCTGCTGGTCCGCCCGGACGAGCGTCAACCGGGTCCCGTGCGCGCCCACCGCGACCACCGGTGCGACGGCTTCTGCTCCGATGGTGCTGTAGGGGTGCCACAGATGGGCGGCGTCGATCGCGCTGATCTGCGTGGGCGTCAGCTTGGATCCGGACGTTCCGGCCGCTGCCATGGAAGCCGAGACTAATGCAGCCGCAACGCCCCGCCGAAGCCCCCATCGGTCGCAGGAAAGCGGTTCATCGGGAAGCATGCAGGACATGACCGCACCTGAAGAGTCCCCGGACACCCATACCGAGGCCGAGCAAGCGGCGGACGAACCCGAGCTCCGGATCATCCGGCTGCGGTTGGTTCCCTGGGACGTGGTCACCATGTTGGTTCTGCTGGCGCTGCTGATCGCCGCGGTCACCATGACCAGTTGGCCGACGCGGCTGTTCGCCTTCACCGACACCATCTGCCAGGGCGAAGAGTGCGGACTGGTGCCCTTCGGCGTCGACTACTACATCTATCCGCTGGTGTGGGGTGGCGTCGGCGCCGCGGCCACCGCGGCGTTGCTGGGCCCGCTTGTCTCGTTGGTCAAGGGCTGGTTCATGTCCTTCTGGCCGGTCGTCTCGGTCGGCGTCCTGAGTCTGGCTTCAGTGGTCGGTCGAGCCCTCACCGATTTCAGCAGCCACTACTGGCACTAGACCGCCTGCGAAGCATCACGCGGCGGCAACATCTGTGAGACCGAAATCACAACTGCCGTCACGGAATTGGCCCGGCTAATCACCATCCGGTCACGTTACGACAAAGAATGTTTGCCGCCTCTGGCCCTCGCTAATCTCTGTTGCCAAAGTGTCTGTAGTGACTGGTGTGAATAGAACGGGCTGACTGGGCCGTTCACCTCACCAAGTGTCATCCAGCGGCGCTCGGCCCCGACGTGGCGGCCGGTCTGGAACGGCAGCGGATGCGCGGTTCACCGCGCTGAGGCACAGAGGGGCCGCGAGGCCCCAGGAAACGAGGGAACGACATGAAACGCGTCTACGCCTTGGCGGTCGGCCTGGCCATGCTGGTCGCACCCATGGTGACCACCGCGGCGCTGGCCACAGCCGATCCCTACACCCGGGCGTCGGACTACCAGCAGCTGGCCGACACCGTGATCGCGCGCGGGCTCTCCCAGCGCGGCGTGCCGTTCTCGTGGGCCGGCGGCGGTGTCACGGGCCCCACTCGCGGCACCGGGTCCGGCATCAACACCGTCGGCTTCGACGCGTCGGGCCTGATCCAATACGCCTACGCCGGAGCCGGGCTCAAGCTGCCGCGGTCCTCCGGCCAGATGTACCGGATCGGGGAGAGGGTACTGCCGCAGCAGGCCCGCAAGGCTGATCTGATCTTCTACGGTCCCGAAGGCACCCAGAGCGTCGCCATGTACCTGGGCAACGGTCAGATGCTTGAGGTCGGCGATGTCGTGCAGGTTTCGCCGGTACGCAGCAGCGGCATGACGCCCTACCTGGTGCGCATCCTGGGCGCACAGACTGTGCCGGCGGCGCCGGCACCCGCCCAGCAGGCTCCGGCTCAGCAGATTCCGGGACAGCAAGCACCGGCCCAGCAGGCTCCGGCTCAGCTGATTCCGGGACAGCAAGCACCGGCCCAGCAGGCGCCGCTGCAGCAGGTTCCGGGACAGCAGGCCCCGGCCCAGGCGGTTCCGGGGCAGCAGGCCCCGGCCCAGCAGCTACCGGGCCAGCAGTTGCCGGCGCAGCAGGCCCCGGCGCAGCAGGCCCCGGCGTTGCAAGCCCCGGCGCCCCAAGCCCCGGCGCAGCAGGTTCCGGGTCAGCAGGCGCCGCTGCAGCAACCGCCGGTGCAGCAACTGCCGACCCAACAGGCGCCGCTGCAGCAGCAGGCGCTCACCCCGCAAGCGCCGGCGCAGCTGCCCGGCCAGCAGGCGCCGTTGCAGCCGGTCCCGGCCCAGCCGGCGCCCGCGCAGCCTGTCCCGACGCCCCCGTTGCAGCTGGTCCCGGTGCAGCCGGTTCCCGCAGCCCCCGGCAGGTAATCGCCGTAAACTTTCCGCACCACCGCCACTTGCTCCCTCGCCGCCGGCGCCGCCGACCAGCGAGAGTGTGAGCGCCTCGCCCGAACGAGCGCTCAGGAGCGAGTGGCGGTTTTCGGTAAGTTAACGGTGATCATGCAGACGCAGACACCGCCTTCCAGACCGGCTACCAGCGGGGAGCCGGGCGGTATGGGGACCCGTTCTTCGGGCTTCTACCGGCACGACCTCGACGGCCTGCGCGGAATCGCGATCGCGTTGGTCGCCGCCTTCCACGTCTGGTTCGGGCGCGTGTCCGGCGGCGTGGACGTCTTCCTGGCCCTGTCCGGATTCTTCTTCGGCGGCAAGGTGCTGCGGTCCGCGCTCGCCGGCTCCCTGTCCCCGGGCACCGAAGTGGTGCGGCTGGTTCGCCGGCTGGTCCCGGCCCTGGTGGTGGTGCTGGCCGGGTGCGCGCTCCTGACTGTCCTGATCCAGCCGCAGACCCGATGGGAGACGTTCGCCGACCAGAGTCTGGCCAGCCTGGGCTACTACCAGAACTGGGAGCTGGCCCACTCGTCCGCGGACTACCTGCGCGCGGGCGAGGCCGTCAGCCCGCTGCAGCACATCTGGTCGATGTCGGTGCAGGGCCAGTTCTATCTGGCTTTCCTGTTCCTGGTGGCTGGCAGCGCATATCTGCTGCGCGCAGTGCTGGGCAAGCACCTGCGGACCTTCTTCGTGGTGCTGTTGACCGCTTTGACAGTGGCGTCCTTCGTCTACGCGATCATTGCCCATAACCAGTATCAACCGATCGCCTACTACAACAGTTTTGCGCGAGGCTGGGAGCTCTTGCTGGGTGCGCTGGTCGGCGCCGTGGTCCCCGTCATCCGGTGGCCCATGTGGTTTCGGACGGTGGTCGCCACGGTGGCGCTGGCCGCGATCCTGTCCTGCGGCGCGCTGATCGACGGCGTCCAGGAATTCCCCGGCCCATGGGCGCTGGTGCCGGTCGGTGCCACCATGCTGATGATCCTGGCGGGAGCGAACATGCAGGCCCGCCCGGACACCCGCGGCCGGATGCCCGCGCCGAGCCGGATCCTGGCGGTCGGTCCGCTGGTGACGCTCGGAGCGATGGCCTACTCGCTGTACCTCTGGCATTGGCCGCTGCTGATCTTCTGGCTCGCCTACACCGGCCACAAGGACGCCAACTTCATCGAAGGCGCGGCGGTGCTGCTGGTATCCGGTGTGCTGGCCTACCTGACCACTCGGCACGTCGAGGACCCGCTGCGCTACCGGGCCAACGCGCCGCGCCCCGCGCCGGTCGCCTGGCGCCAGCGCCTGCGCCGGCCCACCATGGCGCTGGGATCGATCGTGGTGCTGCTCGGCGTCACACTGACCGCCACCTCGTTCACCTGGCGCGAGCATCTGGTGATCGAACGTGCGTCCGGCAAGGAGCTCAGTGGCCTGAGCGCCAACGACTACCCCGGCGCACGCGCGCTGGTGAACCACGTGCGGGTGCCCTCGCTGCGGATGCGGCCGACCGTGCTCGAAGTTCAGGAGGACCTGCCCGCCTCCACCAGAGACGGCTGCATCAGCGACTTCGCCAACCCCGCCGTCGTCAACTGCACCTACGGCGACGACAACGCTCCGCGGACCATCGCCCTGGCCGGCGGCTCGCACGCCGAACACTGGCTGCCCGCCCTGGACCTGCTGGGCCGGCTGCATCACTTCCGGGTGGTGACGTATCTCAAGATGGGCTGTGCGTTGTCCACCGAACAGGTTCCCCTGATCATGGGCAACAACGCCCCGTACCCGCAGTGCCGGGAATGGGTGGAGACGACGATGGCCAAGCTCGTCAGCGACCGCCCCGACTACGTGTTCACCACCTCGACCCGGCCGTGGAACATCAAGCCCGGCGACGTGATGCCAGCCACCTACACCGGGATCTGGCAAACGTTCTCCGACAACAACATTCCGGTCCTGGCGGTCCGGGACACCCCGTGGCTGGTCAAGGACGGCCAACCGTTCAACCCGGCCGACTGCCTGGCCAAGGCAGGCAACTCGACGTCCTGCGGGATCAAGCGCAGCGAGTTGCTCTCCGATCGCAACGGGACGCTGGATTTCGTCGGGCAGTTCCCACTGCTGAAGCCGCTGGACCTGTCCGACGCGATCTGCCGTCCCGACCTGTGCCGCGCCGTCGAGGGCAACGTGCTGATCTACCGTGATCCTCATCACCTGACCGCGACCTACATGCGCACCTTGGCGCCTGAGCTCGGACGGCAGATCGCAGCAATCACCGGTTGGTGGTGACGACAACCTCCGGCCGGGACGCGTCGCGATTAAGGTCGAGTAATGGCTTCGACCGAGCGAAAGAACGAAAGTCCTTTTGACGAGGCCGACACGTCGCCCGCTCTGGCGACGGTTTGGCCGGGCGCGCCCTTTCCCCTCGGCGCCACGTATGACGGTGCCGGCACCAACTTTTCGCTGTTCTCCGAGGTGGCCGACCGCGTTGAACTGTGCCTGATCGCCAAGAACGGCACCGAGACCCGGATCAACCTCGACGAGGTCGATGGCTACATCTGGCACTGCTACCTACCGAACGTCACCCCCGGCCAGCGGTATGGATTCCGGGTGCACGGCCCGTTCGACCCGGACGCCGGGCTGCGGTGTGACCCGAGCAAGTTGCTGCTCGACCCGTACGGCAAATCGTTCGTCGGCGACTTCGACTTCGGCCAGGCGCTGTACTCCTACGACCTGGCGGTCGCCGCCGAGAACCCGTCGGAGACCGGCACTCCCCCGATGGTCGATTCGCTCGGCCACACGATGACCTCCGTGGTGATCAACCCGTTCTTCGACTGGGCATCGGATCGCGCACCGTGTACGCCGTACCACGAAACGGTGATCTATGAGGCGCACGTCAAGGGCATGACCCAGACCCATCCCGCCATTCCGCACGAGCTGCGCGGCACCTATGCCGGGTTGTCGCACCCGGCGATCATCGACCATCTGAAGTCGCTCAATGTCACCGCCATCGAACTGATGCCGGTTCACCAGTTCATGCACGACCATCGGCTGCTCGACCTGGGCCTGCGAAACTACTGGGGCTACAACACCTTCGGCTTCTTTGCCCCGCACTACCAGTACGCGGCCACCCGCAAGCCCGGTGGTGCGGTCGCAGAGTTCAAGTCGATGGTGCGCACGTTTCACGAAGCGGGCATCGAGGTGATTCTCGACGTCGTCTACAACCACACCGCCGAGGGCAACCATCTCGGCCCGACGATCAACTTCCGCGGCATCGACAACGCCGCCTACTACCGCCTCGTCGACGGGGATCTGCGGCACTACAAGGACTTCACCGGCACAGGAAACAGCCTCAATGTGCGGCACCCGCACACGCTGCAGCTGATCATGGACTCGCTGCGGTACTGGGTGCTCGAGATGCACGTCGACGGTTTCCGCTTCGACCTGGCGGCCACGCTGGCGCGCGAGTTCTACGACGTCGACCGCCTCTCAGCGTTTTTCGATCTGGTGCAGCAGGATCCGGTGGTCAGCCAGGTCAAACTGATCGCCGAGCCGTGGGACATCGGCGAAGGCGGTTATCAAGTCGGCAATTTCCCAGGTTTGTGGACCGAATGGAACGGGAAATACCGCGACACTGTGCGCGACTATTGGCGGGGCGAACCCGCAACACTTGGCGAGTTCGCTTCCCGGCTGACCGGGTCGTCGGACCTTTACGAGGCGACCGGGCGGCGCCCCAGCGCCAGCATCAACTTCGTCACCGCCCATGACGGGTTCACCCTGCACGACCTGGTGTCCTACAACGAAAAACACAACGAGGCCAACGGCGAAGACAACCGCGACGGCGAAAGCCACAACCGGTCATGGAACTGCGGCGTGGAGGGCCCGACCGACGATCCCGACATCGTCGAGCTGCGCTGCCAGCAGATGCGCAACTTCTGGGCCACCCTGATGGTGAGCCAGGGCACCCCGATGATCTCTCACGGTGATGAGTTCGGCCGCACCCAGCACGGCAACAACAACGTGTACTGCCAGGACTCCGAGTTGTCTTGGATGGACTGGTCGTTGGCGGAGAAGAACTCCGACCAGCTGGCATTCGCCAAGCGGGTGACGAGGCTGCGCAGGAAACACCCGGTGTTCCGCCGCCGTCGCTTCCTCAAGGGTGGCCCCTTACGCACCGGCGCCGAAGTGCACGACATCGCCTGGCTGACACCGGCCGGCGAGGAAATGACCGAGCAGGACTGGGACAACGACTTCGGCAAGAGCATCGCCGTGTTCCTCAACGGTCAGGTGCTGCCCGAGCCCAATCGGCGCGGCGAGCGCATCGTCGACGACTCGTTCCTGCTCTGCTTCAACGCTCACGACCAGGAGGTCACCTTCGTCATGCCCCACGGTGACTACGCGCAGCAGTGGACGGTGGAGCTCGACACCACCAGCCCCACCGGCGCGGCCGAGCGGGTCGTCACGGACGGCGAAGAAGTCGCGCTGGCCGGGCGTTCCGTGCTGATCCTACGTAAGACGTTGTGACACATGCCTTTTCCAATCTCAGCAACCTACCGGTTGCAGTTGCGCGGCGCGTCTAGCGGTTTCGCGTTCACCCTTGCCGACGCCGAGAATCTGCTTGACTACCTCGACGAACTCGGGGTGTCGCATCTGTACCTGTCGCCGATCCTGACCGCGGTGAGCGGCTCGTCCCACGGCTATGACGTCACCAACCCGGAGACCGTGTCCGCTGACCTCGGCGGGCCGGAGGGCCTGGCCCGGCTGGCTGATGCGGCGCGGGCCCGCGGCATGGGATTGATCGTCGACGTCGTACCCAATCACGTCGGTGTCGACAAACCGGAGCAGAACGCGTGGTGGTGGGATGTGCTGCGGCACGGCCGGGACTCCGAATATGCGTCGTTCTTCGACATCGACTGGACCCTGGAGGAATCGGGACGAATCATCCTGCCGGTGTTGGGATCTGACGGCGACGTCGCGGACCTGACCGTCGACGGCGACCTGCTGCGACTTGGTGATCTGGCTTTTCCGATCGCGCCGGGCACCGGGAGCGGGGCCGGGCCTGAGGTGCACGACCGCCAGCACTACCGGCTGGTGGGCTGGAAGAACGGCGTGGTGGGATATCGCCGTTTCTTCTCGATCACCTCGCTGGCGGGACTTCGCCAAGAGGATCGTGCGGTGTTCGACGCCAGCCACGCCGAGGTCGCGCGGTGGGTCAACGAAGGGATCGTCGACGGGGTGCGGATCGACCACCCCGACGGATTATCCGATCCCGCAGGCTATTTGGTGTGGCTGCGAGAATTGCTCGGACCCGAGGCCTGGATCGTGATCGAGAAGATCCTGGCCGTCGACGAGGCCCTGGAGCCGACTTTGCCGGTGGCCGGTACCACCGGCTACGACGTGCTGCGGGAGGTAGGCGGTCTGTTCGTGGATCCCAGCGGGGCGCCGGCGCTCACCGAGCTGGTCGAATCCGCCGGTGTCAACTACGACGAAATGCCGCAGAGGTTGGCCGAGCTGAAGATCCAGGCGGCGACGGAAACCCTCGGCAGTGAGCTGGCCCGGCTGCGACGCAGCATCGTGGCGACGGCCAAGGCCGACGATCCGCTGCTGCCGGATGCGATAGCGACGCTGCTCACCTACATCGACGTCTACCGTTCCGACTACCAGGGGCTGGCCGCGACGCCCCCCACGGCGTTGGCCAAAACGCAAGCGGCACAACCGGACTACGGTCCCGCGCTGCAGGTGCTGGCCGCCGCGCTGGCCACCGGGGGTGAGCCCGCGACCCGTCTGCAGCAACTGTGCGGCGCGGTCACCGCCAAATCGGTCGAGGACTGCCTGTTCTACCGCGACGCCCGGTTGGTCTCGCTCAACGAGGTCGGCGGCGAACCGCACCGCTTCGGTGTCGGCGCCGCCGAGTTCCACCAGAGTGCGGTGACCCGCGCCCGCCTGTGGCCGCAGGCGATGACCACGCTGACCACCCACGACACCAAGCGCGGTGAGGATGTCCGCGCCCGGATCGGCGTGCTCTCCCAGGTCCCGTCGTTGTGGACGGAGTTCGTCGCGCGCTGGGAGGTCCAGGCCCCCTCCCCCGATCCGGCGACCGGACAGTTCTTGTGGCAGAACATCTTCGGGGTCTGGCCCGTCAGCGGCGAGGTCACCGATTCGCTGCGCGAGCGGCTGCACGGCTACGCCGAGAAGGCGATCCGGGAAGCGGCGGTGCACACGACGTGGAACGATCCGAATGCCGACTTCGAGGACGGTGTCCACCGCTGGCTGGACACCGTGCTGGACGGGCAGGTGGCCGGCGCGCTGACCGAACTCGTCGGTCAGCTCAATCCGCATGCTGCCAGCGACGCGCTCGGCCAGAAGCTACTGGCCCTGACGGTGCCCGGCATCCCCGACGTGTACCAGGGCACCGAGTTGTGGGACGACAGCCTGGTCGACCCGGACAACCGCCGCGAGGTCGACTATGCCGTCCGCCGCACCGCCCTGAACGACCTGCAGCATCCAAAGATTCGTGTCGTCACCACCGCGCTGCGGCTACGACGCGCGCGCCCGGACTGCTTCCTGCACGGCGACTACGTCCCAGTCCTGGCCGCGGGTCAGGCCAGCGATCACGTGGTGGCATTCCGCCGCGGGCCCGACATCCTGGTCGCAGTCACCCGCTGGACGGTGCGGCTGGCTGATCTTGGCTGGGGCGATACGGTGCTGCCGCTGCCGGAGGGCTCGTGGACCGACCGGCTGACCGGAGCCATGTCCAGCGGACCCACCTCGGCCGCCCAATTGTTCGCCGACCTGCCGGTCGTCCTGTTGGAGCGCAGCAATGCCTGATTTCCGCGTATGGGCGCCCAAGCCCGAGCGAGTACGCCTCGACCTCGATGGTGCCGTGCACGAGATGACCCGATCCGACGACGGCTGGTGGCACGCAACCGTCGACTCGCCACCCGACGCCCGGTACGGCTTCCTGCTCGACGACGACACCACCGTGCTGCCCGACCCGCGGTCGGCCCGCCAGCCCGACGGGGTGCACGAGCGCTCGCAGTTGTGGGATGCCGGCGCGGCCGCCTGGACCGATGGCGAGTGGGCCGGCCGGTCGGTCGAGGGTGCGGTGATCTACGAGCTGCACGTCGGCACATTCACCCCGGAGGGCACCTTCGATTCCGCCATCGCCAAGCTGGACTACCTCGTCGAGCTCGGGGTGGATTTCGTGGAGCTGATGCCGGTGAATTCGTTTGCCGGAACCCATGGTTGGGGCTACGACGGTGTGCTCTGGTACAGCGTGCACGAACCGTACGGCGGACCCGACGGACTAGTCAGGCTCGTCGACGCGTGCCACGCCCGCGGGCTGGGTGTGCTGATCGACGCGGTGTTCAATCACCTGGGGCCGTCCGGAAACTACCTGCCGAAGTTCGGCCCGTACCTGTCCTCGGCCAGCAACCCGTGGGGTGAGGGCATCAACATCGCCGACGCCGACTCCGACGAGGTGCGCCGCTACATCATCGGGTGCGCGTTGCGCTGGATGCGCGACTTCCACGCCGACGGGCTGCGCCTGGACGCCGTGCACGCTCTGGTGGACACCACCGCGGTGCACATCCTGGAGGAGCTGGCCACCGAAACAGACTGGCTGTCAAGGCAAGTGGGCCGTCCGTTGTCGTTGGTTGCCGAGAGCGACATGAATGACCCGCGGACGATCACTTCGCGCGATCGTGGCGGCTACGGGATCACCGCGCAGTGGGCCGACGACATCCACCACGCCATCCACACCGCGGTATCCGGCGAACGGCAGGGCTATTACGCCGATTTCGGTTCGCTGGCCACGCTGGCCCAGACGTTGCGGCACGGCTTCTTCCACGCCGGCACCTATTCGTCGTTCCGGCGCCGCCGGCACGGGCGCCCGCTGGACACCTCCGCGGAAACCGGAATCCCGGCCACCCGGCTGCTGGCCTACACCTGCACCCACGACCAGGTCGGCAATCGCGCGCTCGGGGATCGGCCCTCGCAGAACCTGACCGGCGGCCAGCTCGCCGTCAAGGCCGCGCTGGTACTCGGGTCGCCCTACACGGCAATGCTTTTCATGGGCGAAGAGTGGGGCGCGTCCAGCCCGTTCCAATTTTTCAGCTCGCATCCCGAGCCGGAACTGGCGCAGGCCACCAGGGACGGACGCAAAGCCGAGTTCGCCGAACATGGCTGGGACGCCGACGAGATCCCCGACCCGCAGGACCCGCAGACGTTCCAGCGTTCCAAGCTGATCTGGGACGAGGTGGACTCCGGCGAACACGCCCGGCTGCTGCGGACCTATCGCGACCTGATCGCGCTGCGGCGCGACGAGCCCGACTTCGCCGACCGGTGGCTTGATCATCTGACGGTCGACTATGACGAAGAGCAGCGCTGGATCGTGCTGCGGCGCAATACGCTGCACCTGGCCTGCAATCTGGGCGCGGAGCCGGTTCGGGTGCCGATCACCGGTGAGTTGGTGCTGGCGTGGGATCCGCCGGACATCGGCGACAGCTCCACCGAGCTGCCCGGGCATTCCTTCGCCGTACTGCGCAGCGGCTGACGTCAAGGATCCGACAAGAATCCGGCAAGCACCGTGCCCGAGGGTCTTGTGACATGACGACGATCAGCCCGGCATTCGCTTTCCCCGTCTTCGCGCCGCAGCGGCGGGCGGTCAACGGCTTGGCCCTGCTCAGCCTGACCGTCGGCGTCTTGCAGTACCTGCTTTTCTTCGTCCCGACGTCATTGATCACCATCCCGCTGGCGCTCAACGCGCTGCAGCGCTGCGAGCCGGCGAACCGCGAAGGCCGCGCCATGGCGATCGCCGGGCTGGCGCTGTCGGTGGCGCACTTCCTCGGCTACGTTGCGTTGTTCGTTTGGCTGCTGGCCTGAGCTCACACGCTCGCGGGCCCGGTACCGTGCACAGCCTCGGCGATGGCGTCGGCCAGCGGGCCGATCTCATCGTCTTTGAGGTCCGCGATGGTGATGCGCATCCCGGGCGGCGTCTCCATCCGGAAGCGGGTACCCGGTGCCGCACCCCAGCCCGCGCTGAGCAACCTGGTGATCGCAACCGTCTCGTCGGGTACCGGGATCCAGACGTTGAGCCCCGATTTTCCGTGCGCGATGATGTCGCGCTCGGCCAGGGCCCGCTGCAGCGCCTCGCGGTTCTTGGTGTAGCGGACCTGGGCCGTGTGCACCATCTCTGTCGCGGCCTCGTCCGTCCACATGCGGAGCGCAAGGTCCTGCAGCAGTCGGCTCACCCAGCCTGGGCCGAGCCGCAACCGGCCGTGCACGCGCTCGACGGTGCGGCGGTCTCCGGCCAGCACCGCGAGCCTCAGGTCGGGGCCGTAGGCCTTGGACACCGAACGCACGAACGCCCAGCGCCGGGTGGCGCCGGCGAGCGGATGCAGCGGGGCGCCGGAAATCCTGGCGCAGTGATCGTCCTCGACCACCAGCACGTCACCGGTCTTGGCGGCCAGCAGGCTGCGCAGCGCGGCGGCGCGTTCCTTGGACAGCGCGGCGCCGGTCGGGTTCTGCGCCCGGGTTGTGACGATGACGGCCCGCGCTCCGCGGCGCAGCGCCCGCGCCATGCTCAGCACTAAAGGCCCCTCGTCGTCGACCTTGACGGGTTCAGGGGAAAGACCAAGCGCCGCAACAAGATCGAGCATGTTGGCCCAGCCCGGATCCTCGACCGCCACCCGGTCGCCGGGACGCAGATGCGCGGCCAGTACCCGCTCGATGCCGTCCAGTGCGCCGCTGGCCACTGTCAGATAATCGGCCGGCACCCGGTCGGCGCCCAGATCCTTGCGGGCGAACTTCGCCAGCTCGGCCGACATCGCCGACTGCCCGTACAGCAGCGGCTTACCGGTATCCGGGCGGGCAAGCTGCGCGGTGGCGATGGGCAGCAGCTCCGGGTCCGGATTGCCCGTCGACAGGTCGCGCGCGCCCGGGGGCACCGCGAGACCCAGCAGGGAGCGCGGCGTGGTCGCCGGCCGATCCCGCACCCGGGTGCCGCGCCGCCCAGCGGTCTCGACCGCCCCGCGTTCGCGCAGCAGCCGGTAAGCGGCGGCGACGGTGTTCGCGTTCACCCCGAGCTGTGCCGCGACCTCGCGGATCGACGGCAGCGCATCGCCGGGTGCCAGGGCACCGTCCGAGATGCCCTCTTCGACGCTGGCGGCTATGGACTCCGCGCCGGTTCCGGTTATGCTGTATCGTACTGGCATAAAGACAAGTATGTACTAGAACAAACAAAAGGGCAAGGGGTTCGTTGCTGTGGACACCGATTACCGACCCACTCCCCGCACCACACCGACCCGGTACCGGGACCGCGCGCGCTATGACCGCGACACCGTGCACCGCATCCTGGACGAATCGTTGATCTGCCACCTCGGATACGTCAACGATGGGCGACCGGTAGTGCTGCCGACCACGCACGCGCGGCTGGGCGACGTGCTCTATCTGCACGGCTCGTCGGGCAGCGGCCCGATGCTGGCGGCGCGCTGGTCCGGGATGCCCGTCTGCGTCACTGCGACTTTGGTCGACGGCCTTGTGTTGGCCCGCTCGGCGATGCATCACTCACTGAACTACCGCTCGGTGGTCGTGGTAGGTACCGCCCGCCTGGTCGAAGATCCTGACGAGAAACGGCGCGCGCTGGATGCCCTGCTCGACCACATCCGGCCGGGCCGCGCCGGCGACTGCCGGCCACCGAACGCCCGCGAGCTGGCTGCCACCGCGGTGCTGGCCGTTGATCTGGTCGAGGTTTCGGCGAAGCTGCGCCTCGGCGGGGTGTCGGACGACGAGGAAGACCTAAGCCTGCCGTACTGGGCAGGTGTGGTGCCTCTTTCGGTGGCCGCCGGAGCGGCCCAACCGGCCGACGATCTCGACCCCGCTACCCCGCTACCGTCCTACCTGCGCTGACGGGTCGCCCGGGCGCAGGCCCACCGTTGCCCGCATACCCCCGCCCGCGAAGGTGCGCAGCGTGCCAGCAACACGCCGCAAATCCCGGACATCTACGCACCCTCGCGACGCTAGGCAAGCCCGTCGACGGCACACCCCTCCCGCGAAGGTGCGCAGCGTGCCAGCAACACGCCGCAAATCCCGGACATCTGCGCACCCTCGCGACATTAGGCGGCCCGTCGACGGCACACCCCTCCCGCGAAGGTGCGCAGCGTGCCAGCAACACGCCGCAAATCCCGGACATCTGCGCACCCTCGCGACATTAGGCGGCCCGTCGACGGCACACCCCTCCCGCGAAGGTGCGCAGCGTGCCAGCAACACGCCGCAAATCCCGGACATCTGCGCACCTTCGCGGCAGAAAGGAGCGGCAGAAAGGACCGCCGCAGAAGGAAGGACGGGCAGTAAGCGAGCGCCCCGTCACACCAGCAGGGCCAGAAGCTCAGAGCAGCAGGTAGCGATACGCCGGCGACCCCGGCAGCAGCGTCTCGACGTGAATCTCCGTCGCTCGCATCCGCGCCAGCAGGCCGTCCAGGTCGGCGGCCGATCCCAGCTGCACGCCGACCAGCGCCTCACCCGTCTCGCGGTTGTTGCGCTTGACGTACTCGAACAGGGTGATGTCGTCGTTGGGCCCGAGCACCTCGTCGAGGAACCGACGCAATGCGCCCGGCTCCTGCGGGAAATCCACCAGGAAGTAGTGCTTGAGGCCGAGGTGCACCAGCGAACGTTCGAGCACCTCGCCGTAGCGGGACACGTCGTTGTTGCCGCCCGAGATCAGACACACCACGGTCGACCCGGGCTCGACCTGGGCCTCCAGCAGCCCGGCCACCGACAACGCTCCCGCGGGCTCGGCGATGATGCCTTCGTTCTGGTAGAGGTCCAGCATCGCGGTGCACACCGCGCCCTCGTCGACAGTGGTGATCGACACCATGTCTCCGGCGGCGGCGAGCGCGGCGTACGGCAGCGCCCCCGCGCAGGCCACCGCAGCGCCGTCGACGAATTGGTCGACATGCTCGAGCGTCACCGGTCCCCCGGCGGCCAGGGCGGCCATCATTGCGGCAGCGCCGGCCGGCTCGATCCCCAGCACCGCGGTGTTGGCGGTCCGCTCGGCCAAATAGGTCGTGATGCCGGCGATGCACCCGCCGCCGCCCACCGGCACGATGACCAGGTCCGGCTCCCCGCCCAGCTCGGCGAGTATCTCCACGGCGATGGTGCCTTGGCCGGCCATGGTCCGCAGGTCGTCGTACGGCGGGACCAGGGTGGCGCCGGTGCGTTCGACGTCGGCGCGCGCGGCCGCGGCGGCCATGTCGTAGGTCGTTCCGCCCACGATCAGTTCGATGTACTGACCGCCGTGGTAGCGGATCCGGTCCCGCTTCTGCTTGGGCGTCTTGGCGGGCACGTACACCCGGCCGTGCACGCCGAGGGACCGGCACGCGAACGCGAAGCCCTGCGCGTGGTTGCCCGCCGACGAGCACACCACCCCTGCGGCCAGCTCCTCCTCGGACAGCTGAACCAGCAGGTTGTAGGCGCCGCGCAGCTTGTAGGAGCGCACCACCTGCAGATCTTCCCGCTTGAGGTAGACCGTCGCGCCGGTGATCTCGGAGAGCCGCTCGCTGAGCTGCAACGGAGTCGGCGTCACCACCGGGGCAATTCGCTGCGCCGCACGGTCGATATCGGCCGCGGACAGCGGCGACCTACTCGGGTGCTGGCTCAGTTCGGCGGACACCGGTTAATGGTGCCATGGCCACGACGGGGCCGTATCAGCTCACCGGGGTCAAGACGAATACCGGAATCTGGCGGTCGGTCTTCGTTTGGTATTCGGCATAGTCCGGCCATGCCGCGACGGCCCGTTCCCACCAGACGGCCTTCTCGTCGCCGAACACCTCGCGTGCGTCGTATTCGCGGGTGACGCTGCCGTCCTGCAGTTCGACGCGGGGGTTCTTCACGACGTTGTGGTACCAAACCGGGTGCTTCGGCGCGCCGCCCAACGACGCGACCACCGCGTACTGACCGTCATGCTCGACGCGCATCAGCGGGGTGCGGCGCAGCTTGCCGGTCTTGGCGCCGACGGTGGTCAGCACGATGATCGGCTTGCCCTTGAGCTCCGCGGCCTCGGATCCGCCGGATTCCACGAACTTGTCGGCTTGTTCCCGGGACCAGTCGAAGGGGCTGGGTGCGTACTCACCTTGTAGCGGCATATTGATCACTCTATGCCGGAGAGCGCCCGCATCGAATGTTTCGATTAGCCGAAATTCGAAGTGCTGGGTACACTCACTCTTATGACTCAACCGGCCTTGAACAGGAGCGATGTGCTGGTCGCGGGCGTCCCGTGGCCGCGGCACAAGCTGTTCGCCGTCATCGCCGGGCTGGTCACTCTGCTGCTTGTCGGGGCGGTGACGTCTAGCGCAGCGCCGGCGGTGCTGGGCGGGGCCGGTGTCGGCGTCGCGGTCGGGTTGCTGCTCAAGGTCGCTACGGACCTGCGAGGCTGACCCTCCTCCTGGCCATTTCGGCAATCGTGTTGACCCTGCGGGTCGCCGTGGCGATCTCGTCGGCGAACTCCTGGCGCCGCTTGGCGATGTCCGCCCGATCGGCACCGTCAACCAGCTCGCGGTGCCGGGCCAACCGCAGCGCCGTCTTGAACAGTTCCATCGATCTGGACTCGGCGTTGGCGATGCGGCGCTGCAGTTCCCACTGCTTGCCCACTTCGAGACACTCGGCCAGGAACGCTTCCTCGTCCAGCGATTCGTCCTCCAGGGCAGCCAGCCGGTCGGCGACGATGTGGTACGCGTCGAGGAACGGCCGCAACACCAGATGCGCCAACAACACATCCGCCGACTCCAGCAGGTTGCATACCTCCTCGGCCTTGGCATCCTTGGTGGTGTCCTCGACCGGGCCGATGAGCCGCACCTCGTCGGCGAGTTCCATCTCGAACTGCGCCCGCCCGGAGAACAGGAACTCGAACTTCAGCAACTCGCGCAGGCTCAGCGCTTCATCGCGCACGGACGCCGGCGCCACCGTCCCGTCGCTCGAGTTCTCCGACGCCGCCAGCAACGCCAGCTCGGCGATGGCCCGGTCGACCAGGATGTGGATCGCGGTGTTGCGGTAGAACGCCGCGACCAGATGCTGGTCGGCGCCGATGCCCCAGACCGCCTCGGTGCCGGCGTCATAGACGCTGACGACGCCGGAGTCCACCATTTGGTGCAAGGTCCAGCGGATCGTCGACTTGTTGGTCAGGTCCGCCGCCCCCGCCACGACCCAGTTGCGGGCCGCGATGTAGCTGGCCAGCGGTCGCACGGTGGCCAGCACCTCACTGATGGACAGTGACCGGTCGGCGCCCAAGAGCGCCAGGCTCACCACCGCGGTCGGCGTCACCGGCGTGGCGCGGTTGATCCGGTGTTCTACGTCGAGTGCAATCCGCTCGACGACGGTCTCGGTGCCCGACGGATCGGCGCGCAATTCTTCGAGGCGCTTGCGCAACGGCAACGGTTCGCCAAAGTCGAGGTAGGCGCGACCCAGCCGCTCACCCTGCTGGCGGGACAGCCGCACCAGGAACCGGAAGTCCTCGGGCCGCTTGGTCGCGCCGTAGGCCTCGGTGGTCATGGCCTCGACCTCGTGCAGCTGGTCGTACACGATCGACGTCGGCACCAAATACACTTCGGGGCCGTCAATTTCGTCGACGGCGTCGGTCAGGTAGCGAAGGATGCCGAACACCGGCGGGCGCAGCTTGCCGGTTCGGGTGCGCCCGCCCTCGATCGACCAGGTGAGGTTGACGTGATTCTGGACCAGCTGGGCGGTGTAGGCGCGCAGCACGAACCGGTAGACGGGGATGTCCTTGGTCTGCCGGCGGATGAAGATCGTGCCGGTCCGCTTGGCGAAGCCGCCCATCGGGAAGAAGTTCAGGTTGGCCCCGCCGAACGTGAACGCCGACGACAGGCGGTTGGCAGCGATCGCCTCGGGCAACAGCATGCCGTCCAGGTAGGAGCGGTGGGAGAAGGCGAAGGCCAGTGTGGCCTTGCGGTCGAGGCGGCGCAGCGCAGCGATCTGATCCTCGTCCACCAGCACGTCGTAGGCACGCATCAACCATCGGCTGAACCCCCGCCAGGCCTGCACGGCACGCTCGTCCAGCGACGCCGCGACCTCGCGCAGGTAGCCCGCCGCCTCCACCCGCACGCTCGCCGGATCGCGACCGAGCTCCTCGGCCAGCGCATCCAATCGCTCACCGAACCATCGGGCCCCCAGCAACTGAGTCACCGCTTCGGGGTCGGTTGGCAATGCGGTCGTCGACTCGTCGACAAACCCGGTGCGCTGCAGAAGCTTTCGTACTCCGCTGCGGCCGACCTCCCGTGCAGTCACCTCGTCCCCCTCAGGCCGGTTGTGCCGCGGCCGCGGCCGCGGGCTCGTGTAAGCACCACATCACATGGGTGAGCCTACGTCCTTCGGGCGCTGGTGTCGGCCCGCTTCACATTCGGGATCGAAGGTGCGGCATTCAATACTCGTGCCCCTTTCCCTCCAGTTAGTATCACCGTTATCATCAAATTGATATCATCGATAACGGAGGTATGGCATGAGACACGCGAGCACATATGACTTCATCATTGTCGGAGCGGGCACGGCTGGTTGCGTGCTTGCCAGCCGGCTGTCCGAGGATTCTGAGGTAAATGTTCTGCTGCTCGAGGCCGGTAGCGCGATGCCGCCAGCTGCCAGTGCGGTTCCAGCGCTGTGGCCCAGCATGATTGGCGGTTACTCAGACTGGGGAGATTGGACCACTGTGCAGGCGGCCAGCGGTTCGGCCGAGCGAATGCCAAGAGGTCGGGTGGTCGGCGGCTCCTCCGCAATCAACGGCATGATGTTTGTACGGGGACATCGAAGCAGCTATGACGCCTGGGAGCGACTGGGCGCTAAGGGTTGGGGTTTCGACGATCTGCTTCCTTTCTTCATGCGCAGCGAGTCGGCCCGTTGGGGTGATCCAGCCCTTCGTGGATCGGATGGGCCGATGCGGGTCGCAGAGATCAGCCCACTGCACCCAGTGGCGACAGCTGCCCTTGATGCCGCGGCCGAATGTGGATACGCGCGGGCCAGGGACATCAGCGCGGGCCTTGATGTGGGTTTCGGACCCACCTCGAACAACATCGTCGATGGCAGACGGCTCAGCGCCGCGGACGCCTACCTGCTGCCGGCCCTGAGCCGACCCAATCTCGATTTCATCGCTGACGCGACAGCACACCGCCTTCGGATTAGGAAGAGGCGCTGCGTGGGAGTTGAGTACACCATCGCACAGGCAAAATCGGTTCGTGCCGCGTCGGCCGGGGAAGTGATCCTAGCTGCTGGCTCCATCGGGTCGGCCCAACTGCTCATGCTCTCCGGCATCGGACCGAGAGCACATCTGGGCGCAATGGGCATAGGCATCGAGGGCGACTTACCGGGCGTGGGAGCCAACCTGCAAAATCACCTCCTGGTACCAGTGGCCTATAGCTCGGCGCGGCCGATACCCAGCAGCCACAGCGGGCATGCAGAGGTTATCGGCCTGGTCGAGAGCGAGTGCGCCGTCGACGGCCCCGATATCCAGATATTGATCTTGAATTCCACCCGTATTGGCCTGCCGGGTGACGACGGCCACGTGGCCGGCTATGCGATAGCTGCTGCACTCATGCGGCCGTTCAGTCGGGGAAGCATCAGGCTTTCCGGACCGGACACGAGCGACCGCCCGATCATTGATCCCAACTATTTCGATGAAGACATAGATTTGCGCACTGTTGTGGCCGGATTGCGGCGTGCTCGACAGATCGGCGATGCCAGCGCTTTTAAAGAGTGGCGCGGCGCAGAAGCCATGCCCGGCAATGGCGTTGAGAACGACGATGCGCTCGGAATCTTCGCAAAGACCGCGTTCCAGTCGTACTTCCACCCCGTGGGGACCTGCGCCGTGGGTGATACCGACATGTCGGTGCTCGACACCCAATTGCGGGTCCACGCGTTCAACGGACTTCGAGTGGCCGATGCATCAGTGATGCCGTCAATCCCGTCTGGGAATACCGCTGCCACCGTCTATGCGATTGCCGAACGGGCTGCGGACTTGATCAAGTCTGCCTAGGCATCCGAACGCAGATCCTCACCCCGCCGCAGTACTTCAACGACCGCCCGAAAACCCTCAGTCAAAACCGAGCACCGCGTCATACATGCGCGATAGCGGGTCAGCGATATCATCGTTAACATGCCAGAGCAGACGAGACGCCGCAGGTCTCCCCGGACGGGCGTCGACGCCTTGCCCCCGACTCGTTCCGAGAAGGTGCTGCAGGCTGCGGCGGAGCTACTGCGCACGGGCGGCATCGATGCGGTTTCCACCCGCGCGGTCGCGACCGCAGCAGGGGTCCAGCCACCCGTCATTTATCGGGAATTCGGGGGAAAAGACGAACTGCTGGACGCGGTTTCACACTACGTGTTAGGGGATTACCTGCGCGACAAACGTCGCCGTTTGTTGCGCGCGTCGGGCGATACCGTCGAAGACCTTCGGCAGGTATGGGATGCGCACGTCGAGTTCGGGCTCGCGCATCCTGATACCTACGTCCTGACTTTCGTGCAATCTCGTCCAGGCGCACCGACTTCCGGTGCGGCCGAGACCTTCAAGCTGTTGGAGCAAACCATAGCTCGACTCGGGGATGAGGGCCGATTGCGTATGAGCGTGGACCGCGCGACCAAGCTCTTCCATGCCGCCGGCGTGGGTATCGTTCTGACCCTCATCTCCGAATCTCCCGATAACCGGGATATGCAGCTGTCCAATCTGGCCAGAGACAATGTGCTGTCAGCGATCGTCAATATCAAGGGCGCGACCGCGGCGAAGTCCTCGGCTCTGACCGCACGCGCTGTCGCGCTGCGAGAGACGGTTCGTCGCGCCGAAGACACGCCCCTGACAACCGCGGAACGCGACTTGTTGCTGGAATGGCTTGTCCGCCTGGCCGACCGAAACACGTGACGCCCACACCCTAATCCTCGGCCATGGCGCACGCCGGCTGTAGACGACGATCCGCAGGATCCAGAAGGCGAATACCGCCTCGCAGTGCCACATTGGCGAGGCCGTCGGCCTACCTGCCGACGAACCGAGAGACCCGAGACACCGGTGATTTCGCGGCGTCGGCGTTCCGGTCGCGGTCCTGAGCGATTCTGGCAATGTCCGATTTCCTTCGCGCGGTGTGTTTCCATCGTTATCATATCACTGTTTACATCGGAAACACACTGGAGTAGCCTCGGGTCGTGAGCTGCGATCTTTCTGTTGATCAGGCACTGACGACCACCCGCGCCGTGCGCAGACGACTGGACCTGCGCAGGCCGGTTCCGCGCCAGATCCTCATGGAGTGCCTGGATCTTGCACTGCAGGCGCCGACGGGAGCCAATTCGCAAGGGTGGCAATGGGTTTTCGTTGATGATGTCGACAAGAGGTATTCGCTTGCCGAAATTTACCGGTCGGTGGCAGACCCATACATTGATGCCCTGGGCGAGTCACCCCACGGCGACGCGAGCGACAAACGAATCTCTGCGAATATCCGTTCGGGTAAATACCTCAGCAAACATCTGCACGAGGTGCCGGTGTTGCTCGTCCCCTGCCTAGCAGGCCGTCCGGAGAATGTCGATCACATCCCAGGTGGCACGGCCGCTTTCTGGGGATCTCTGTTGCCCGCAGTTTGGAGCTTCATGCTGGCGCTGCGGTCTCGCGGCCTCGGCTCCGCCTGGACGACGTTCCACCTCAGCGGAGACGGTGAGAAGCGGGCTGCGGAGATCCTGGAGATCCCCTACGAGAGCTACAGCCAGGGCGGGTTGATTCCGATCGCTTACACGATAGGCACCGGCTTTCGGCGCGCCGAGCGCATACCCGCTGCCCATCTCACACATTGGAACACCTGGTAGCCACTGCAATTCGATCCGAAGCCGGCATTTCGATTCGATTCGAAGCCGCCATTGTGACCCGAGCCCGCCGGTGCGCACGCCGGGCACGCAACGGCGGCGCCTAACGCGCTAAGCGTCGTCGGCCAGCCGATGTAACCATTCAGCCAAGAGCGCGCGTTCCGCCGATGTCAGCCTGCAGTTGCGGTAGTGACGGAGCCGCTGACGCAACTCGTCGGCGCGGGCCGAGATATCGGAAAGCCTGGCCACCAGCTCGGGCTCGTCATATGTGATCTGGGCCAGCGTATTGTCCCGCATGATGTGCGAGACCTGAAGATCCCGCTCCTGGGGAGGCAATGCTATCAGCGTGAGCACGACACCTTTAGCGGACGAGCGAAGGAGAGCGGTCGCCCTTTCGACGCTCATTCGCAGCCGGCCTTCACTTCCCAACTGAGCGACAACCTCTCGCAATAGGTCGAACGATTGGGCCGCGCAAGCCGATGCCGTGGTTCGACCCGAGTACACATAAGCAAGCAGATAACAATCCGGATTCGTCAATCCGAAATCCACGTGCAAGTCCCACAATTGCTTGAGCTCGCGAAGGGGGTCGGGGCACGTTGCGATCAACCGTCGCTTTTCCGCAATGTACTTCTCGAAGACGAAAAGTGTCACCGCATCGAGAAGTCGGTTCTTGTTACCAAACTGGCGATAGATGACTGGCGGCTGCACACCCGCGGCAATAGCGACGGCCCGGGTGGACAGTCCGTCGATACCGTCGACACGCATGAGTTCTGCTGCTGCCTGCAGTATGGGTTCCGATGTAGGCGATGCCTCCGATGGCTGCGGTATGCTCATATGTTTCCAATGATATTGTCGAATCGTTTCCAGCGCGATCAGTTTGGAACAAGTACCCCCGTCAGGAAGCGCAAGTACTCCGCGCTGTCAGGTAGCAGCGGCACGTTGTGCACAGAAAGCCGATAGGAACCGAGAAGATCTGCCAGGCGAGCATTTCGAGTGTTCCATCCGCGCATTGCCAGATGCACTGCCGGGTCTTGACGCACGCCAGGAAAGGTCAAGCGGCGCAGACTGATGTTAGGGTCATGTTGGCGCCATAAGTCGTGCAGTCGATCAAGGACGTTGCCGACCACATCGTCTCGCTGTATGAAGTGATCGGCGGCAATGCGGCTGTTTGGTGCGCTCAGTGCGGTGATTGCGTTGAGAATTCTGTCCTGTCCCGCGGGAGGCAGATACCCGACAAAGAGACCCTCGACTACCCAGGCGGTAGGCTTCGAGGCATCAAATCCGGCCCCGAGTAGCGCTGCCGGCCAATCCTGCCGCAGATCGATTCCTACGGTTCGGTGTCGCACTGACGGTTCTTGCCCGAGATTCACCAACACGTTGCGCTTCCAATTAATCACTTCCGGTTGATCGATCTCGTAGACCGTGGTCGCGGAAGGCCACGCCAAGCGCAAGGCGCGGGAGTCCAAGCCCGACGCCAAGATCACCACTTGGCTAATCCCGCCCTGACAAGCCTCGACCAGATAGTCATCGAATGCGCGCGCCCGGATTCCGAAGAAAAAGGGGAACCACCCAGCTCCGATATCTTTGAAATCAACTACGCCGTCGATGATTTGGGTAAACAGATCGGTGCCGACCGCGCGGACGAGCAGTTCCGCAAACGGATCGTCGATGACTCCGCCCAGCTGTTTCGTCGCCACCGCCCGCGCCGTGGCCACCATCGTGGCAGTGGTACCGACTCCTGTTCGCAAGTCCCAACTGTCGTAACCCGTGCGTGTCATATGTCCCTCCTCAGAGCTTGGCATTGATAAATGTCGTTCGGTCGTCAGCTGATCGCGGCGGGTGCGGCCGTCCGATAGATCGACTTTGTGGCCTGGTAGGCGATTAGTCCTTCGGGGCCGAATTCCCTTCCGAGGCCACTACTTTTCACCCCGCCGAATGGCGACCCGACATCCGGGTGGTAGTAGTTGACCCCGATGGTTCCGGTTTGAACTGCCCGAGCGATATTGGTCGCACGATCTTCGTCGGCCGAAAAGACACTGCCGCCTAAGCCGAATTCGGAATCGTTCGCGATATCGACGGCCTCTCGGTCTGAGCCATACGGAATGACGGACACGACCGGCCCGAAAATCTCTTCGCGAGCGATGCGGGCTTGGTTGTGGACACCGGCAAACACTGTAGGCGCGACGTACCAGCCGCGCCGCTGAGTCGCTGGTGCACCTCCCCCGGTGACCACCTTGCCACCTTGCGCCTTTCCGATCTCGATGTAAGCCAGGACGCGCTTTCGTTGGCGTGAGCTGACGAGCGGGCCGATATCGACACTTTCGTCAAGTGGATTGCCAATGCTCAGCGAGCGGGCCATGGCCGCCAGTGCATCGACCACCTCTTGATACCGCGACTTGGGCGCCAGGACACGGGAATTCGCAATGCATAGCTGGCCGTTGTTACCGAACGACAGCAGACGCAGCTGCTCCATCACCCGATCCAGGTCAGCGTCCTCCAGCACGATGGCAGCTGATTTGCCACCTAACTCCAGTGTGACCGGCCGCAACAAGCGACCGCAGGCTTCGGCAATCCGCCGTCCGACATTCGTTGATCCGGTGAACGTCACCTTGTCGATTTGCGGGTGACGGATCAAGTAGGCGCCAACTTGGTCACCACCGGGGATGATGTTGAGAACCCCGGGCGGCAGGCCGGCTTCGACTGCGGCTTCGCCGAAAACCCTGGCGTCCAAGGCGGTCTCCGGCGATGGCTTCAGTACCACAGTGCAACCTGCGGCCAGCGCAGGGCCGATCTTCGCTGCCCCGAGGAGTTGAGGCACGTTCCATGGCACGACCGCGCCGACTACACCCACCGCCTCCCGCCGCACGATTGTCTGGCCGACCGGATTTGAACGGATATCCTCTTCATCGGTGCGCGCCGCCAAGCCGGCGTAGTAGCGCAGCACTGCAACCGGGAGCGCGCTACTAAAGGCCCGAGAGGTCGTGATCGGCATTCCCGTCTCTCGTGTGCACAGCTGGATCGTGTGGTCGGCGCGTGCCTCCACGGCATCCGCCAGACGTTGGAGGATCCGCGACCGCTCGGCCCCTGAAGTCGCCTTCCAATCAGGGAAAGCCTTCCTGGACGCTGCTACCGCGTCGTCTACGTCAGTGACGGTAGCGCTGGGCCCTTTGCCGAGCAGCCGCTCTGTCGCGGCTTCGATGACTGGTTCGATACCCCGAGCCGAGCGGAACTGTCCAGCAATAAACAGTTCGGGCTCAATATGTTCCATGACTTCCCTCCGATGAGTAACGATCATCCGCATCGACCACTTCACGGCCGATGGTGCGCGTGTCACCTCGACGAGGCACATCTGGTCACACAATCGGATGGTATCACCGGAAACAGATTATTGGTAGCACTGAAAACATACTGGCCGTTGCGCGGTGTCGGTCGGGCAGCCGGCAAGTCGTGACAGATCATCGAAGGACGCAGGACCACCCACCGATTTGCAACGCGTTGGCTCCCCGCCCTTCAACAGGTAACGGTCCCCATCAGCAGGGGTGGACCCCACAGCTGCAGGCGTCGATCGACGGACATGTGCACCGCATCCCCCACTCGATGACCTCCCGCGCGCGGGCCAATGACGCTATCTGCGCGTCGATCTCGACGAGTTTTCGCTCGGCGAGAGCGCGAGAGGCCGGGCGTCCGGGCGCCTCGTCGGCGAACAGCAGTTGGATCTCCTCCAGCGAAAAACCGGCCGACTTGCAGAGGCGGATCACCTCGAGCCGGCTCAGGATCGAGTCGTCGTAGCGTCGCTGCCCGCCCTTGCGCTCCGGCGCGGGCACCAGACCGATCTGCTCGTAGTAGCGCAGGGTGGTCGCCGCGATACCAGCGTCGCGGGCGACGTCTCCGATGGTCAGTTGCATCCGAATCTCCAGGCTTGACTTCGAGTCAACTCTAAGTTGTTGACTGGCCCCATGCACACCACTACACGCGCCGGGCTGACCGACGCCCGTTACGCCCTGCTGCGGTCCTTTCGCCGTGACGGCAATCCCGTCGACACCCCGATCTGGCTCGCCTTCGACGGCGATGCTCTGCTGTTCCGCACGAAGCTGGGACCCAAGACCAAGCGGCTGGCCAACAACCCTGAGGTGCAGCTCGCCGTCTGCGACTACCGCGGCCGAGTGCAACCCGGTGCGGTGGAGGTCACCGGCCGCGCCACGATACTGGCGGGCCCCGACGCCGAACGCGCCAACGGCATCCTGCACCGGCGGTACGGCTGGCAGTGGAATATCGTGCCGCTGCTCAAGATTCCGGGCGTGACCAATGTGCATCGCGATCTGCCGCTGCGGGAGAAGCTGCGACGGGCGCGCGACCGGGGCGTGTGGCCAGACAGCGCGATTGTGCGGGTGGAGTTCGCCTAAGCGCCCAGGCAGCCCGGTCCGAGCAGCTCCTTCAGATCGCCCATCAACGCCGGCGATGGGGTCACCCGCAGCGACTGATCGAGCTCGAGCGTGGTGATCCGGTCCCCGCTGATCAGCCGCAGGTGCACCTGGGACGTGCCGGGGTGCCGGGTCAGCACCTGCTTGAGTGCGCTGACCTTGTCGATGGTGCACTGCCGGGTGGGCAGACTGACGGCCAGCGGCCGATTGGGCTGGGCGTTGGAGAAGTCGGGTACCACAAGCTCGTTGGCGATCAAGCTGATCCGGTCGTCGCGAATGGCGACCTTGGCGTTGACCAGCACCACCGCGTCATCAGCGATGTCGGCGCCGTAGCTGGAGTAGGTGTGCGGGAAGAACATCACCTCGATGCCACCGGTCAGGTCTTCCAATTGCGCTGAGGCCCAGGGCATCCCGTTCTTGTTGACGCGCCGGTTGACCGAGGCCAGGATGCCGCCGACGCGTACCTGGGTGTCGTTGGGGACGTCGCCGTCCAGGATCGCCGGGATGGCGGTGTCGACCTGGGTGGCCAGCAGGTGTGCCACCCCGTTGAGCGGGTGCCCGGACACGTACAGACCCAGCATTTCGCGCTCGAGGGCGAGTTTGTGTTTGTCCTCCCACTCGTCCTCGGGCACCTTGATGGTGAAGACTGCGTCACCGGCGCCATCACCGTCGGAGCCGCCGAAGAGGTCGAACTGGCCCATCGCCTCGGCCTTCTTGGTGCCCAGCACCGAATCGACGGCGTCGGTGTGCACCAGGAAAAGTCCCTTGCGCGGGTGGTTGAGCGAATCGAACGCGCCCGCCTTGATCAACGACTCGGTGACTTTCTTGTTGCACGCGGAGATGTCGATCTTGTTCAGGTAGTCGGAGAAGTCGGTGAACTTGCCCTTCTCGCTGCGGGTCTTGATCAGCGAGCCCACCACGTTGGCGCCGACGTTGCGCACCGCTCCCAGCCCGAAGCGGATGTCCTTGCCCACGGAGGCGAAGTTGACCAGGGACTCGTTGACGTCCGGCGGCAGCACGGTGATGCCCAGCTTGCGGCAGTCCGCCAGGTAGACCGCCGCCTTGTCCTTGTCGTCGCCGACGGAGGTGAGCAGTCCCGCCATGTACTCCGCCGGGTAGTTGGCCTTCAGGTAGGCGGTCCAGTAGGAAACCAGGCCATAGCCTGCGGCGTGCGACTTGTTGAAGGCATATCCGGCGAATGGAAGGATGGTGTCCCACAACGCTTTCACCGCTTTTTCGGAGAAGCCGTTGTTGGTCATGCCCTCGTAGAAGCCCTTGTACTCCGCCTCGAGCACCTCGAGCTTCTTCTTGCCCATCGCCTTGCGCAGCGCGTCGGCCTTACCCATGGTGTAGGAGGCGACCTTCTGGGCGATGAACATGATCTGCTCTTGGTAGACGATGAGACCG
Source organism: Mycobacterium asiaticum (assembly GCF_001673635.1). Classification (GTDB taxonomy): domain Bacteria; phylum Actinomycetota; class Actinomycetes; order Mycobacteriales; family Mycobacteriaceae; genus Mycobacterium; species Mycobacterium asiaticum_C. The sequence continues at coordinate 17,259 of NZ_LZMH01000074.1, read as the reverse complement.
TATGTCTCCGAGAGGATCTCGCGCAGCGGCTCTTCGAGCTCGGGGTGGATGGGCTTGATCGGCTGGCGGCCGTTCTTGCGGTCGGCGTAGTCGTTGTGGGCGTTCATGCCCATCGGGCCGGGCCGGTACAGCGCCAGGACGGCGACGATGTCGTTGAACTCGGTGGGCTGCATGCGGCGCAGCAGGTCGCGCATCGGCCCGCCGTCGAGCTGGAACACCCCCAGCGTGTCGCCGCGGCCCAGCAGTTCGTAGGTCGGCCCGTCGTCCAGCGGCACCGACTCGAGGTCGAGGTCGATGCCCCGGTTGGCTTTGATGTTCTCGATCGCGTCGCCGATGATCGTCAGGTTGCGCAGGCCCAGGAAGTCCATCTTCAGCAGGCCGATGGCCTCACACGACGGGTAGTCCCAGCCGGTGATGATTGCGCCGTCCTGCGGCCGCTTCCACAACGGGATCGCCTCGGTGAGCGGCTCGCTGCTCATGATCACCGCGCACGCGTGCACACCGGCGTTGCGGATCAACCCTTCCAGACCGCGCGCCGTCTGATAGATGGTGCGCACGTCCGGGTCGGTCTCGATCAGGCTGCGGACCTCGGCGGCTTCCTTGAACCGCTCGTGGTTGGGATCGGTGATCCCCGACAGCGGGATGTCCTTGGCCATGATCGGCGGCGGCAACGCCTTGGTGATCCGGTCGGCGATCGCGAAGCCGGGCTGACCGTAGTGGATCCGGGCCGAGTCTTTCAGCGCCGCTTTGGTTTTGATGGTGCCAAAGGTGATGACCTGGGCGACGCGGTCGTGGCCCCATTTGTCGGCGGCGTAGCGCACCATCTCGCCGCGACGACGGTCGTCGAAGTCGATGTCGATGTCGGGGGCCGACGGGCGCTCGGGGTTGAGGAAGCGTTCGAACAGCAGACCGTGCGGGATGGGGTCGATGTTGGTGATGCCCATCGCGTAGGCCACCAGCGACCCCGCCGCCGAGCCACGGCCGGGACCCACGCGGATGTCGACCGAGCGCGCGTGGTTGATCAGGTCCGCCACGATCAGGAAGTAGGCGGGGAACCCCTTGTCGCAGATGACCTTGATCTCGTACTCGGCCCGGTCGATGTAGTCCTGGCCGACGCCGTCGGGGAACCGGCGTTTCAGGCCGGCCATCACCTCGTGGTGCAGCCAGGACGCCTGGTCGTGTCCTTCGGGCACCGGAAACACCGGCATCCGGTCGCGCGGCGTCCACACATCGGCGTAGGACTGCACCCGTTCGGCGATCAGCAGGGTGGAGTCGCACGCGCCGGGCACCTGACCGTCCCACAGCTGGCGCATCTCGGCGGCTGACTTGAGGTAGTAGCCGTCACCGTCGAACTTGAACCGGTTGGGGTCGGACAGCGTCTTTCCGGTCTGCACGCACAGCAGCGCTTCGTGGTTGTGGGCGGCGTCGCGGGTGACGTAGTGGCAGTCGTTGGTGGCTAGCGGCGGAATGCCGAGCTTGCGGCCGATGTCCAGCAGGCCCTCCCGGACTCGCTGTTCGATCGACAGGCCGTGGTCCATCAGTTCGAGGAAGTAGTTGTCGGGCCCGAAGATCTCGCGCCACTTCGCCGCCGACTCCAGCGCCTCGCGCTCGTGCCCGAGCCGCAGCCGGGTCTGCACCTCTCCGGACGGGCAGCCGGTGGTGGCAATGATGCCCTCGGCGTGTTCGGCGACGAGTTCGGCGTCCATGCGCGACCACTTGCCCAGTTGGCCCTCGAAGGAGGCCAGCGACGATAGCTTGAACAGGTTGCGCAGGCCGGTCGCGTTCTCGGCCACCATCGTCAGGTGCGTGTAGGAGCCGCTGCCGGACACGTCGTCGGACTTCTGGCTGGGATCACCCCAGGTGATGCGGCGGGTGTCGAAGCGCGAAGCCGGCGCGATATAGGCCTCCACGCCGATGATCGGCTTGATCCCGGCCTTGGTGGCGGTGTTGTAGAACTCGCTGGCGCCGAACATGTTTCCGTGGTCGGTCATGCCGATGGCGGGCATCCCCAACCGCTCGACCTCGGCCAGCATCGGGCTGATCTTCGCGGCACCGTCCAGCATCGAATACTCGGTGTGGTTGTGCAGGTGCACGAAGCTCGACTGGTTCATAGGGACGCCAGTCTATGACCGGGTACCGACACCGCATCGGCGTGTCGCCGAGTGTGTCTTGATGGCTTTTTACGCGTACAGCTCGACGAAGTTCTTCAGTGACTTTTCTACGTCACCCTTGACGGCGCGGGCGGCGGCTTTGCCCACCGGGCCGAACAGGGCCCGCCCGCCCAGCTCAAGGCGCAGGCCCATGGTGGAACCGTCCTCGTGGGGGGTCACGGTGACCCGCACGCCGTATTTTGCTCCGCCCTTCCCCTCGCCGGACATCGCGACCTCGTGCGGCGGGTCCCACTTGGTCACCGTCCACGTCACCCGGTTGCGCAGGCCCTTGGAGCGGGCCACACCGACGACCTGGGTGCCTTCGCTGATCTCCTCGGGCACCTCACTGCGCCAGCCCTCGTGCATGACGAGCCATTCGCTCAATTGGGACAGATCCGACACGCGCTCCCACATGTCCTGCGGACTCATGGGTACATCAGAGGTCACCTCGACAGAAGCCATGTCGCGAGAGTAACGGCAGCGCGGTTACGCTCGGCGGCGTAGCTGCCGGAGTCGGCCGAGCGGAGGGAGGGTTAGTGGTCGAGGATCGGACGGGTTCGCAGTTCGGGCCGTACCGGCTGATCCGTCTGTTGGGCAGCGGCGGGTTCGGCGAGGTGTATGAAGCCGAGGACACCGCCATGCACCGCGCGGTGGCGCTGAAGTTGCTCACCGGTGCCTACTCGCAGGATCCGGTGTTCCGCGAGCGGCTCTTCCGGGAGGCGCACACCGCGGGCCGACTGCGCGAACCCCATGTGCTGCCGATCCACGGTTGCGGTGAGATCGACGGCCAGCTCTACATCGACATGCGGCTGGTGCGCGGCGTGGACCTCGAGACGGTGCTCGAGCGTGAGGGGCCGCTCGATCCGGCGCGCGCGGTGAATCTGATCCGCCAGACCGCCGCGGCGCTGGATGCCGCGCATGCCGAGCAAGTGATTCACCGCGACGTCAAACCCGCCAACATCCTGCTTTCCGGAGACGATTTCGCCAGCTTGGTCGATTTCGGACTGGCCAATGCGGCCGGCGACGCTCGGCTGACCAAGCCCGGCAAAGCCGTCGGCACCTTCGACTACGTCGCCCCGGAGCGACTCTCCGGCGCCGCGGTGGACCACCGCTGCGACGTCTATGCGTTGGCCTGCGTGCTTTACGAACTGCTGACCGGCTCGCCGCCCTACGCCGAGCACCGAGACATCGCCGCTTTGATGCAGGCGCAACTGAACGCGCCGATACCGCGGGTCAGTGAGCGACGCGCAGGCATCCCGGCCGAATTGGACGCGGTCATCGCCCGCGGCATGGCAAAGGATCCCGACGCCCGGTATTCCACCGCCGGCGAGTTCGCCGCGGCCGCCCTGCGGGCTCTCAACCCCGCGGCCACCACCCGCGAGTGGACGGCGGCCACTCCCCCGGCGCAGCAACCTCCCGAGGTCCGGCGGCCGCAACCACTACCGGACTGGGCGCGGCCACCGGGCCGAAACACACGGCGCCGCAAGGTGATCGCCGCCGCCGCGATCACCGTCGTCGCCGTCGCGGCAGCGGTGGCGATCATCGCGGTCGTGCGCGGCCCCGCAACGTCACAGCCAGCGGCACCCACCGCACAGCGGCCGTCGTCGAGCGCCCCGATCGTGCTGAAGTTCCCGGCGCTGGTGAACACCCGCGGCGTCGCCGTCGACGAGGCCGGGACCGTCTACGCCACCGAGGTCGGCGGCCGCGCACCCGAGGGGCGGGTCTTGAAACTGCCGGCCGGTCAAACGTCGGCCACCGAGCTCACCTTCGGTGAGTTGGTGCCGACGGGCCTGGCGGTCGACCCGGGCGGCAATGTCTATGTCGCCGACCTGCACGGTCCGGGCGTGTGGAAGCTGTCGCCGGGCGCGCGTGGGCCATCCCTGGCGCCGTTCGGACACCTGATCCGACCGGAAGGGGTGGCCGTCGGCAAGGACGGCAGCGTCTATGTTGCGGACACGGCCGCGCGGCAGGTACTGCGGCTGGCTCCCGGCGCGACGAGCGCCACTGCGTTGATGCCGACGACGCTGCTGAACGCGCCGGCGGGCGTCGCCGTCGACAACGACGGCAATCTCTACATCGCCGACGGCGAGGACCGGCACGTACTGAAGCTGCCCCCCGGCGCTGATACCCCCACCGAACTGCCGTTCGCCGGGCTCCAGCAGCCTTACGGTGTGGCGGTGGACAACAGGGGCAACGTCTACGTCTCCGACGTCGAGGGACGCGGGATCTTCAAGCTGGCTCCCGGCGCCACAAGTGCCACCCCGGTGCCCTTTCCCGGGCTGAACTATCCGTTCGGGTTAACGGTCGACAAGGACGGCAACCTCTATGTCGCCGACTGCCATCGCGGCGACGGGTGCGCCACCGGCAAGGTGCTGGAAATAGGTACCGCGCAATGACTTCGAGTTCCCGGGTGGGTTCACGGTTCGGGCCGTACATCTTGCGACGGTTGCTCGGCACCGGTGGGTTCGGCGAAGTCTACGAGGCCGAGGACACCGCAATGAACCGCGTGGTGGCGCTGAAGTTGCTGTCCAGCAGCTATTCGCACAACCCGGCGTTTCGGGAACGGCTGTTTCGCGAGGCCCGCACGGCTGGGCGACTGCACGATCCACATGTCGTGCCCATCCACGGCTGCGGCGAGATCGACGGGCAGCTCTACATCGACATGCGGCTCATCGACGGCACCGACCTGCAAAGCACCCTGGACCGCGAGGGTGCACTGGGCCCGGCGCGGGCGGTCAACATCGTGCGCCAGATCGCCGCGGCCCTGGACGCCGCACATGCCGAGACCGTGATCCACCGCGACGTCAAACCGGCCAACATCCTGCTCGGCAATGACGACTTCGCCTGTCTGGTGGACTTCGGTCTGGCCAACGCGGCCACCGACACCAAGCTCACCAGTGAAGGCACCACGATCGGCTCGTTCGCCTACCTGGCCCCGGAACGTCTTGCCTCCGGCGAGATCACGCCGGGCGCTGACATTTACGCGCTGGCCTGCGTGCTGTTCGAATGCCTGACCGGATCCGCACCGTACGAGGGCCGGACCGAGATCCCCGCATTGGTCGCCGCACACCTCACCTCCCCGCCGCCGCGGCCGACCCAGCACCACCCAGGCATTCCGGTCGGTTTCGACGAGGTCATCGCCCGGGGTATGGCGAAAGAGCCCGCGCACCGCTACCGCACGGCCGGCGAATTGGCCGCCGCGGCGCAACGAGCCCTGAGCACTCCGGTGCACCAGGGCGGCTGGGGTCCCGAGGAAGCCGTCACCACACGTCCTTGGAGCCCGCCCCCACCACCGGTTCCGCCCGCTGCCCGGCCTCCCGTCCCGGCACCAAAGCCCTTGCGCCGCAAGTCCCGTCGCGGGACCTTGCTCGCCGTTGGGACGCTTGCGCTGGTTGCCGTCACCGCTGCCGTCATCGCGGTGGTGGCCGCACCCGGGCCCACCGAGCGCCGAACTCCGAGCACCAGCGCCAGCGCCAGCCCGACCAGCGCCGCGCCGGTCACCAGCGCCGCGCCGCCATTGAACGCCACCCGCCTGCCAATCATCGGGTACGGGGAACTCGGCGGTGTCGCGATCGGCCCGGGCGGGGACATCTTCGTCGTCGACACCAGCACCGCCCGCGTCTACCGGTTCGCCGCCGACTCCGCCGCCCCAGTCGAGGTGCCGTTCAGGGGGCTCACCCGACCCAAGCGGATCAGTGTCGATGGCGCCGGCGGTATTTACGTGACCGACTTCCAGAAGGGCGACAACGTCGGAAAGGTCTGGAAGCTCGCCCCCGGCGCCGCCGACCCGGTGGAGTTACCGTTCGGCCGGCTGTTTCCCAACGGTGTAGCGGCCGACGCCGCCGGAACGGTATTCGTCGCCGCGAACGATCGGGTGCTCCGACTAGAGGCGGGATCCACCACCCCGACCGTGCTGCCGTTCGGCAGCGGGATGTACGAAGGGGTCGCCGTCGACGGCGCCGGCAACGTCTATGCCCTGCAGTCGGGACGAGTGCTCAAACTGGCTCCCGGCGATACGAATCCGACTCAACTACCGTTCGGACAGCTCGGTCGGGCGCAGGGCGCCGCGGTCGATGGTCAGGGCACGATGTACGTCATCGACAACGCCGACAACCGGGGACGGTTGCTGAAGCTCCCGGCCGGTGCCACCACATCGACCCAGCTCTTCGCGCCGGAGAACCAGTCATTCGGCGGCGTGGCAATCGACGGCGCAGGCAACATCTACCTGACCGAGAACACCCGGTTGCTCAAGGTCGGTGCCAGCTGATGGCCAACCAGAGCCTGAAAAGCGTGCTCGCACAGGGCGGCCCGCTTGATCCCGCGCGGGCGATCGACGTGGTGAGCCGGGTTGCGGCCGCGATCGACGCCGCCCACGCCAGCCAAACCGTGCACCGTGACGTCAGCACCGACACCATCTATTTCGCCGGCGACGGTTCGGTGTTCCTCGGCGACCGTGGTGGGTCCACGCCATCCACCGAGCGCACTCGCTCGCTGGTCACCAACACCGAGGCCACCTACCGAGGCGACGTCGACGCGTTGGCGGCGGTGTTGTATGAGTGCCTGCTCGGGCATCCCCCGCAGGCCGCCGGTCCCGACGTGCCGGTTCCGCGCCCCAGCGAGCAGCGTGCCGGCCTACCCGGTGCGTTCGACGATGTGGTCGCCAAGGGACTGGCCGCCAATCCCGACGATCGCTACCACAGCGCGGCCGAACTGGTGGCCGCCGCCCGGGCCGCCCTCGCTGTGGGCCCACCCGCGCCGTTTAGCCCGTCAGAGGCCGCGACCCGAACCATCGACCTGCCACCCCCGCCACCGAGCCCCAATCCTCCACCGCCGCAATGGGATCCCGGCTATGGACGCTCCCCCACGGTGTCGTATCCGCATTCCCGCCCGATCCCGCTACCGTCGCCACCTCCGCGGCGTCGGCGACGGCGCCTCGCGCCGGTGCTCGCCGTCGTCGTCATCGTCGGCGCGGTGGTGGCCGGGGCCATCGCCATTCCGCGACTCGTCCATCACAGCGGTTCCACCCCGGCCGCGTCCACCACTTCGACGGTGGCCCCCGCGGGGCCGCGGCGCACCTACGCCGGCCAACCCATCGAACTGCCCTTCCCGGGAATGTATCCGACGAAGAGCCTTGCGGTGGACGGTGCGGGGAACATTTACGTTCTGGCTTCGATCGCGCCACCGCCCGACGCCGGCATGTTCGATTCGAACCCCGCGCAACTGTTCAAGCTGACGCCCGGGGGAAGCGGCCCCACCACCCTCGAGTTCCCCGGCGTGGATCTGCGTTCGGCGTCGGACCTGACTGTCGATCAGGCAGGCAACATCTACGTCAGTGTGGGCGCCCAGGTCTGGTTCATCGAGGCCGGCAAGTCCACGGCGATCCGATTGCCGTTCCGGGGGTTCTCGTCGATCCAGGCCATCGCGGTCGACACGGCAGGCAACGTCTACGCGGTCGGGGGTCTGCTGACCGAGGACATGGCGCTGAAGTACGGCGCCAAAAAGCTGGCCCCCGGCGAAAACCGGCCAACCGACCTGGCTTTCAGTGACATCTTCCTGCCTCGGGGCATGGCGGTGGACAAAGCCGGCAATATCTACATCTGCGCCGGCGTCAAGGGCACGGGCCATGGCCGCATACTCAAATTGGCGGCCGGCGCCACTGCCGCGACCGCGCTGCCGATCCCCGACCTCATCGAGCCTCGGCATGTGGCGTTCGACAGCGCGGGCAACATCTTCATCGCCGACGGCTTCGGCCGCGGATTTTTTGAATGGCCGGTGGACGGTGGCAGCGTCGTCAAAGTGCCCCTGGTCGCGAACAGCTACGACGTCGCATTCGACTCCACGAACAACCTCTACGTCCTGACGTCAGCGGTCTCCGACAGATCAGACAAGCTCGTTCAGCCCGGCCGGGTCTTGAAGATACCGCCGGACGGCTAGCGGCCCGGCCCGCCTCGCAGGGCGTTACCGATCCGGATGCCAGGTAGCAGCAGACTGCGCGGAATGAGCCTGCCGCTGGTGCTGACCACCTTGGGCACCGTGCCCGGCACCACCGTGCGCTTGCCGGCGAGCATGCCCTTGATCGCCTGCTCGGCGACCTCATGCGGCGTGGTTTGGAACACCGGGAGGCTGAACCGCTCGGCATCGGCGATCTGCGCCCACTCGGTGGGCACCGGACCGGGACACAGCGCGGTGACCGACACCCCGGTGCCGTGCAGTTCCTCCTGCACGGCCTCGGAGAACGTCAAGACGAACGCTTTGGTGGCCGAGTAGACGGCCATGTACGGGATCGGCTGGAAACCGGCGATCGAGGCGATGTTCAGCACGGCGCCGGCGCCGCGCTCAACCATGCCGGGCAGTGCCGCGTGGGTGAGCTCGGTCAACGCCAGCGCATTGAGGGTGACTTCCTCGCTTTCCCGTTCGAAGGGCAACTCCCAGAACTTGCCGCTGGTGCCGAATCCGGCGCTGTTGCACAACCCGCCGATCGGATCGGTGCGCAGGCGGTCGACCAGCTTCCCGCGGGATGCCGTGTCGGACAGGTCAAGTGGCAGTACCTCCACCTCGACCTTGTCGGAGGCACGCAACTGCTCGGCGAGCTCGTCGAGGCGTTCGCGCCGGCGCGCGACGAGGACCAGGGGAAAGCCGCGGCCGGCGAGGCCCTTGGCCAGTTCGGTGCCGATGCCCGAGGAGGCGCCGGTGATGACGACGGTCGCGTTCTTGTTCGGTTTGGGCAGGCTCATGAGGTCACCAGTGAATCCCGCGGGTCGCCTGCAGGAAGGTCTCGCTGCGGCGATCGAGATCCTTTTGATCACCCTTGTCTTCGCTGCCCTTGGCCGCCGAGGAATCGTCGAACATGCTGAAGGCGCGGTTGCGCACCCGGTCCATGACGGCGGGATTGACGGCGTCGGCGACCGCGGCAAACTGCCCGAACGGCGAGCTGGCCCGCCGCGGCCGGTGGATCAGCGCATCGGTGATCACGCCGGCGGCTTGATCCGGGGTCAGCGTCGGGAACTTGTCGTACATGGTGGTTGGGCTGATCATCGGCGTGCGTACCAGTGCCATGTGCACGGTGGTGAATCGCACGTTGTCACTGACGGTTTCGGCCTGCAGCGCATCGCACAAGCTGTCCAGCGCGGCCTTGCTGGCGATGTAGGCGCCGAACCGCGGTGCGCGGGTTTGTACACCGACCGAGGAGACGTTGACGATGTGGCCGAAGCCGCGCTCGCGCATACCGGGGATGAACTTGAGGATCAGCTGGACCGCACCCAGGTAGTTCAGTTGAATGGTCCGCTGGTAGTCGTGGATGCGGTCGTAGGAAAGGGCCAGCGAACGGCGGATCGAGCGTCCGGCGTTGTTGATCAGGATGTCGACGCCGCCGAGGTCCTCGAGCACCTTGTCGGCCATCTCGGCGATCGCGTCCATGTTGGACAGGTCGCAGGGGTACACGTGGGCGGTGCCCCCGTTGCCGCGGATGTCGTCGGCGACCTTCTCCAGGTTCTCCAGGGTGCGAGCGACCAGAACCACAGTGCCGCCCGCCTCGGCGATCTTGTGCGAGGCCGCCTCGCCGATGCCCGAAGATCCGCCCGTTATCAGCGCGATCCTGCCTTCCACCGCGTCCTCGAGCTTGCGGCCCTGCACCGCGTCGCGCAGGTTGCGCCAGTAGAACGGCCGGTACCGACCCGCGGAGTTCGGCGTGTTGATCAGGTTCGACACAGCCGCGAACGGCTTCTCGACCAGATTCGTGAGGTCACCAAGATTCATTGACAGTTGCTCCTGATGGCGGTGTGGACGGTGTGACACAGGTCATGAAGCCAACCTAGGACATCGGCGGGCCAATTTATACAGATTGCCGGCATGTAAACAATCGTCTTGTAACGCCGGATAATCCGGTGGTGACGGCGGACTAACTGTCCAGCAACCGGCAGATGTTCGACTGGGGCGATGCCGCCACTCAAGCTTTTCCCACTCCGCAGACGCCTCAGCATCTACGACCGGATCGGCGGCTACCAGGCGATCGAAACCGTCGTCGACGACTTCTAGGATCGCGTGCTCGCCGATGCCCAACTGGCCGGCTTCTTCAGCGGGACCAATATGAGCCGGCTCAAAGGCAGGCAGGTGTGATAGCGATAGCGCCGCTGGCCTCAGACATCGCACCGGGCGAAAGCAGCAGCACGAAAGTCTGAGCGCCTCGCGTGCGAACTCCCCAACGTGCGGGATAGTCGACGGTGTGAAACTGTTCGCCGTCTGCCTGGTCGCCGCGTTCGTCGTCACCGCCTGCGGCGGGCAGGCCCCGCCCAGTTCTCCCACCTCTTCCCGCACAAGTTCCGTCACAAGCAATACCACGACGGCCGCGCCCGCGGCCGCGGCCGGCACGTTCGATTGCGCTAAACCCACGAACAAGGCGCAGCAATTGATCTGCAGCGAAACACAATTGACTGACCTGGACCATCGTGTGCAGACCGCTTATCAGCAGGCCCTGACCCGCGCCGGCGCTGACCAGCCCGCGCTCACGGCCGCGCAAAACGCCTTTGTCGCCACCAGGGACGGCTGCGCGGACCATGCCGACATGCGGCCATGTGTGCTGGAGGCCTACCAGACACGGCTGGTCGAGTTGGCCATCGCCGACCCGGCCACTGCCGCGCCGCCGGTCGTGTCCTACGACTGCCCGCCGGACGCCGGCACCCTGACCGCCCAGTTCTACAACCAGCTCGAACCGAAGACGGCGGTGCTGGATTGGAAGGGCAACCGCGTCATTCTGTTCATTCAGCCCTCCGGTAGCGGCGCCCGGTACGGCCGCCAGGGATCGGAATACTGGGAACACCAGGGCGAGGTGACCTTGAATCTCAGCGGCACCGAATTCGTCTGCCGGACAAGGTGATCAACTGCTGATCAGTCGAAGACGACCACCGCGCGACCTACAATGTCTCCCTGACCCAAGGCTTCCAGAGTCTCGTTGATGTCCTCGAGTTTGACTGGGACGACACGATGCTTGATCAAACCTTGGCTGGCCAAGGCCAAGACCTCGCGCAGGTCGTTGTAGTTGCCCCAGAACGACCCGTAGTAGGACTTTTCCCCGCTGACGAAGGGGAACAGGGGCAGTTCTACGCGCTGACCCATCAGGCCAACTTGGGACAGCGCGCCCTCGGTGGCCAGGATGGCGGCCGCCAACCCCAACGACTCCGGAGACCCGGCGCAGTCAAGGACGGCATCGACGGTGCGCCGGCCGGTCAGGTCCTCCAGCTCGTTCTGCACATCTTCGGCGGACTTGTCCCGGACATTGACGGTGTGGTGGGCTCCGTGTTCCCTTGCGACAGCGAGCTTTTCGTCGCTCCGCGCGAAGCCGAGCACTGTCGCCCCAGCACCGAGCAGCCGCGCGTACTGAACCCCATAGCTGCCCAGGCCACCGATGCCGTTGACAACCACGGTGCGACCGGCGCCGAGCTTGCCCGCGTCGCGCAGCTTCTTCATCCCCCGGTACGGGGTGAGCCCGGCATCGGTTAGCGGGGCCAAGTACTCGGGTTGAGAATCCGGTTGATCTGCAACGGAGATGACGTGGTCGTAGGGTGCGACCATGTATTCGGCGAAGCCCCCGTTCGGGCCGAAGCCGACGAGTTGCCCATCGGTGCACAGTTGTTGGTTGCCTTCGTGGCATTGGCGGCAGGTGCCGTCGCCCCAGTTCGGGTCTACCACGACGAGATCCCCCTCGGAGATCGCCGCGGATTCCGGCACATCCGCGCCTACCTCGGCGATGGTTCCCGCCACTTCGTGGCCTGGAATGAAGGGCAACTCCACTGGCAGGCCGTCCCGGAAGTAACCATCGAGGAGTTGATAGTCGCTGCGGCACATGCCGGTAGCGGCCACCTTGATCAGAACCTGATCACGCCCGACGTCGGGCACCGGCACTTCATCGATCTGCAGTGGCTGGTTGTAACCGTGCATGCGCGCTGCCCGCATCGGCATGATCCCTCCTCGATTTCAACGATGAACGTTTCGACGCCTGCCCGGGGCGATAGAAATAGCCAACCTGATCCTCGAGCGCCGGGGTATCACATTCCTGCTCGATGTTTGCCGATTCCGCCACGACGGCTATATCGGTGGGCCCGGGGCTGTCACCGAGCGGACGGGTCTGCCGTCGGATACCTTTGCGCAAGGAGGTGCCGCGTTGACCGCCACCGAGCACATCGAGCAGCACATAACGTCGGGTGATCTGGTCGCCGACTTAACTACCCGAGCGGTGCATGTCGGCGCGAACGTCGGCCTGTGGCCGGGCCTGACGATCTACCGTTTCACCGAGCCCACCGAACCCGAGTGGCAAGAGATTCGCGGACTGTCGATCGGCGTCGTCGCCCAGGGCCGCAAGGCGGTCATCGACAAGGGCAGACGCTACGTCTATGACCAGTTCAACTATCTGGTCATCAACGGCGACTTACAGTTCCAAAGCGAGGTTCTCGAGGCCTCACCCGGCCGGCCCTGCCTGTGCCTGGTCCTCGAGATCGACCCCTCCACCGTCCGCAGCATCTCGGACAAGATGCCCGGGCAGCGCCGCATCTCGACGGGCGCTCTCCGGGAACTCGCCGAGACCTGTGTGATTTCCACCCTCGACGACGAGGTGTTGAGTTCGGTGCTGCGATTTCTGCGGTCGCTGTCCACCGACGTCGAGCGACGCGTCCTGGCACCGTTGTATCAGCGGGAGCTGGTCTACCGGGTATTGCAGCGAGAACAGTTTGCGCGGATGCTCCACTTTGCCGAGCAACAGGCAGCGGGCAATCCGATTCGTGCCGCACTGATTTACATCAACGCCCACTTGGCGGATCCGATCACTGTTGCCACGATGGCCGCGCAGGTGGGCTTGAGCCCGTCCGCCTTCACCAGGACGTTCCGCGAGGTGACCGGGTCATCGCCGTACCAGTACGTCAAAGATGTGCGGCTGAACAGAGCGCGCGAACTCGTGATCGATCGTCGCCTCGGTGTGTCAGAAATCGCCCATGGGGTGGGGTACACCAGCGCCTCGCACTTCATCAAGGAGTTCCGTAATCGATTCGGCTCGACGCCACGGGATTACTGGAACGGCACAACCAACAGATGATCCGCCCCGGTATAGCAAAGCGCCCGCATCCGTAGCGGATTCCGGTATTCGTACGGCGTTGTCGCCACCTCCGCCGTTGACTACGCGGTGTGGCCGCCGCAGCCACCTCGCCGCAACAGGAGGACAGCGCATGACCGGATCGGCTTGGGGCTTGCAGCCGCCACGAACCATCACCCACGTAGGCGTAACCGTGACGGACGCCGACGCCGCGATTGACTGGTATCGAAACGTGCTTGGATTTCAGCTCTTACACGAACCACAGGAGTACACCGCGGGCGAGGGCTACTTCGGCGGGTTGGTTGCGGACATGTTGGGGCCACACGTCGTATCCGGCAGGATCGCCATGATGGACGCCGGAAACGGAGTCGGTCTTGAGATATTCGAATTCTCGGACCCAAAGCCCGAGCAGCGCGGTGCAGACGAGAACACGCAATTCTATCTGCAGAAGACGGGCACGTTCCACTTCTGCGTCATCGATCCGGATGTCGAGAGCCTGGCGAAGCGGATAGCTGACAGCGGCGGTAAGCAACGCAGCGCGGTGTGGGAGTTCGCTCCTGGCATCGGGTTTTATGTGTGTTATTGCGAGGACCCGTTCGGCAATATCGTGGAGATCTATTCGCACGGCACATGCCAAATTTGGAGCACTCTGGCGCAGGTGAACGGTAAAGCTGGGAAACACCAACTCTGACCCTTCTCACCCGGCTGGCGCGGAGTGGTTGTGCAGTACGCCATTTCCTGGATAGTTACCTTCATGCATCGGACATTCGAAGACCTGGTGGCCGAGGCCGAGTCAGTCCCGCTCGACGGATGGGACTTCTCCTGGTTCGACGGTCGCGCGACCGAGGAGCGGCCGTCCTGGGGTTATCAGCGGCTGATGAGTAGTCGTCTGGCGGAAGTTTCTGCCGCCCTGGATATTCAGACCGGTGGCGGCGAGGTATTGGCTGGGGCGCAGCGATTTCCGCCCACCATGGCGGCGGTGGAGTCCTGGCCGCCCAACGCGGCGCTGGCGACCAAACGGCTGCATCCGCGGGGTGTGGTGGTGGTCGCCACACCCACCGAATCGCCGCTGCCGTTCGCCGAGGAGGCCTTCGACCTGGTGACAAGCAGCCATCCGAACACCGTGTGGTGGAACGAGATTGCGCGGGTGTTGCGGCCCGGCGGCAGCTACCTCGCCCAGCACATCGGGCCGGCCACTGTCTCGGAGTTGGTCGAATACTTCATCGGGCCGCAGCCCGAAGCGTGGGCGCGGCGGCACCCGGATCACGAGCGGGCACAGGCGGAAGCGGCCGGCCTGCAGATCGTGGACATGCGGTCCGAGCGGCTGCGCCAGGAATTCTTCGACATCGGCGCCGTCGTTTACTTCCTGCGCAAGGTGATCTGGACGGTGCCCGACTTCACCGTCGACCGCTATCGCGAGCGGTTACGCGCACTGCACGAGCGCATCCAGCACGAGGGGCCGTTCGTCGCGCATGCCGCGCGCGTCCTCGTCGAGGCGCGCAAACCGTCACCCCTCGGCGCGTAGCACGCCCAGCGCGTGCTCCAGGTCGGCCGGGTACGGGGCCTCGATCTCTACCCGGCGGCCGTCGGCCGGATGGGCGAACGCCAGCGACCGCGCGTGCAGCCACTGCCGTTCCAGACCAAGCCTTTTCGCCAGCTTGGGATCGGCACCGTAGACCAGGTCACCGCAGCAGGGGTGATGCAGTGCGGCGAAGTGCACGCGAATCTGGTGCGTGCGACCGGTCTCCAGGTGCACGTCGAGCAGACTGGCGGCGACGAACGCCTCCACGGTGTCGTAGTGGGTGATACTGTGCCGGCCATCCCGCTTGACCGCGAACTTCCACTCCGGGCCGGGATGCCGGCCGATCGGGGCGTCGATGGTGCCACTGGACGGATCTGGATGTCCCTGCACCAGCGCGTGATAACGCTTGTCGACGGTGCGTTGCTTGAACGCACGCTTCAGTACGGTGTACGCGCGTTCGGAGATCGCCACCACCATCACCCCGGAGGTGCCGACATCCAGGCGATGCACGATGCCCTGCCGCTCATGCACCCCGGATGTGGTGATCCGGTAGCCCGCGGCGGCCAGTCCGCCCAGCACGGTCGGACCGGTCCAGCCCATCGACGCGTGCGCGGCCACCGCCGCGGGTTTGTCGACGGCGACGATGTCGTCGTCGGAGTACAGGATCGTCATGCCCTCGATATCGACAGGCGTGTTCTCCGGCGGCTTGGGCGGCTCCGGCAGCCGAACCTGCAGCCAGGCACCCGAATTCAAACGGTCGGACTTCCCGGCCGTCACGCCGTCGAGTTCGACGCCCCCGTTCTCGGCGATGGCGGCGGCGGCGCTGCGGGACAACCCCAGCAGGCGAGCCAACCCGGCGTCCACGCGCATACCCGCCAGCCCCTCGGGGACCGGCATCGAGCGGTTGGTCATTCCTTCGACTCGGCGTTGCGCCGGCCCACGGTGTCGAAGTCGAACCCGAAGATCGACAGCACAACGAGCAGGATGGCGCCACCCACCACGGACGGGTCCGCGACGTTGAATACCGGCCACCAGCCGACCGACAGAAAGTCCACCACGTGGCCGCGCAGCGGCCCGGGTGCCCGGAAGAAACGGTCGACCAGGTTTCCCATCGCGCCGCCCAGGATCATCCCCAGCCCCAGCGCCCACCACGGTGAGACCAGCCGACGCCCCATCCAGAAGATGCCGACCACCACGCCGGTCGCGATCAGCGTCAGCACCCAGGTGTAGCCGGTGGCCATCGAAAACGCGGCCCCCGAATTGCGGACCAGCGTCCAGGTCACGGTGTCCCCGATGATCGACACTGGCTGGCCCGGGGGCAGCAGTTTGACCGCCAGCACCTTGGTCACGATGTCCAGCGAAAGCACCACCGCCGCAACCGCCAACAGCAAACGCAGCCGCCGGGGCGGCGGGGCTGCCTCGGGTTCGTGGGCTGACACGGCGTCACCGGCTGAAGTCAGCGGATCGGCGGACCCTGTTGGTTCGTCAGGCACCCCACCATCATCCACTAAGCCGCCGCGGGTGCGGGATGATCCCCTGATGGGCCGCGTCACCGTGATCACCACCGGAGGGACGATTTCGACGAGCACCGGCGCCGACGGCGTGCGCCGGCCCGCGCACTCGGGCGCCGACCTCACCCAAGGACTCGACGTCGACGTCGTCGACCTGATGGCCGTCGACAGTTCCGAACTGACACCGCCGGACTGGGACCGGATGCGCGATGCGGTGCATACCGCGATCGCCGACGGTGCGGACGGGATCGTGATCGCGCATGGCACCGACACCATGGAAGAGAGCGCCCTGTGGCTGGAGCTGACCTATTCGGGTGAGGTTCCGGTCGTGTTGACCGGTGCGATGCGCAGCGCCGATGCGCCCGACGCGGACGGACCCGCCAACCTGCGGGCCGCGGCGGCGGTGGCGGCCCACCCGGCCGCCCGCGGGCTGGGAGTGCTGGTGTGTTTCGCCGGCCGGGTGCTGCGACCGCTGGGACTGCGCAAGGCCGCAACCCAGGACCTCAGTGGTTTCGCCGGGCAGCTGCTCGGCACCGCCGACAGCGTTGTGTCGTTGACCGGAGCCAAGGTTCGACCGTTCGCCGGTGACATCCGGGCGGCCGGGGCACCCCGGGTCGACATCGCCGTGGCGTATCTGGGCAGTGACGCGGTCGCGCTGGACGCTTTCGCGGCGGCCGGGGCTCGCGCGGTGGTGCTGGAGGCTCTGGGTTCCGGCAACGCCGGGGTCGCCGTCGTCGACGGGGTGCGGCGCCTGTCCCGCGCCGGGGTGACGGTCGCCGTGTCCACCCGGGTGCCCAGCGGCCGGGTGAGCGCCGGTTACGGGCCGGGCGACGACCTGGCGCGTGCGGGCGCGCTGCTGGTGCCGCGACTGGGCCCGCCGCAGGCGCGCGTGCTGCTGATGGCGGCCCTGGCCGCGGGCCTACCCGTCGCCGACGTCCTCGATCGCTGGGGCTGAGGCGTCCCGCTCGCGCAGATCACCGACGTAGTCTGCCCAGTCCA
>NZ_LZMH01000073.1 GCF_001673635.1 Mycobacterium asiaticum | reverse complement strand
CCGCTGCGCGACAGCAGGGCCGCGGCGCCAAGCCGCCTAAATCGGTCAAGAAGCGTTAGCCCCGCGAGCCGCCGCTAAAGCCCCCGCCCGCGCGGCGTGTGGGGGGCTTTCGCGTCTGCTCGCGGGGGCACTCGCGCGCCAAGTTGAGGCAGTCGCCTCATGTGTGGCCCCGGCGTTGCCGCGCACCATTGCGCCATGACCACACACCACACCCCCTACGACGCCGCCACGGCGGTCCTGCAGCACCCGACCCTGCCCGACGGAGACGACGAACGATTCGTCGGCTACGGCGTGATGGGCCTGCCCTTCGCCAGCGGCCACTACCTGGCACTGCGGCACTTCCCGAAAGCGACCTTCGCGCCCGCCTACAAATCGGTGTGGCACCGCGGCCCTGACGGCGTCTGGACCTTCTACGCGACAACGTGCGGGCAGCAGAGCTGCGCCCGCTACTTCAGCTCGGCCACCACTCAGGACGCTGTGCAGTGCCAGATCGACGTCGACTGGATCGGCCCCTGGTCGCTGTCCGTGCGAATCGACGGACTGCTCGACTGGCAGCTCGACATCCGCTCCACACTGTCGACGCGGCTGATGAGTGCCGTCGGCGGACGATTGCCGACCGGGACCTGGACCAACCGCACCGCGCTGGGCGCGCTCAGCCGCGCGGCCGGTCTGGCGCTGGGCGCCGGCCAGGTCCGGCTCGCCGGCACGGCACCCAACGGCCAGCGCTTCATGATCGCCCCGCGGCAGATGTGGGCGGTGGCGCACTCGCGCGCCGTGCTCAACGGCATCGACCTGGGGCCGGTCGGCCCGCTGCCCAGCCAGGCGCGGCTGGCCAGCTTCCGTCCCCCGCAGCGCGGCCTGTTCGTGGTCGGCTCCGGGCACTTCGAATCCTTCGATGCGGATCGTCACCATGCCGTCGAACGCACTATCTCGATCGACTGACCCGGGCCACAATGAGCGCATGGTCTCTCGCCCCGAGCCTGCGCAGCTACCGACGCGCGCGGAGTTGCTGGCCGCGCTGTCGGTGGCGATCGACCTCGGTCTGGGACAACCCGCCGAACACATGCTGCGGGCCGCGCTGATCGCCACCCGGCTTGCCGATCGGCTCGGGCTGAGCAAGCCGCAACGCGACAGCGCGTACTACACGACGCTGATCATGTGGATCGGTTGTCACGCCGACTCGCACGAATACGCCCAATGGTTCGGCGACGACATCGGGGTCCGCCACGACTCCTATCTGGTCGACTGGTCGGGGCTGCCGTACATGCGGTTTCTGGTCAGCAACATCGGCCGCGGCCAGCCGTTGTTGCAGCGGGTCGCCATGATGGCCACGCTGTTGATCAACGCGCGTGGCCAGATCTCCCGAATGATCCACTCGCACTGCACATCCGCGGCACTGCTCGCCGACCGGCTGGGCCTGGGCGCCGATGTGCAGGCCGCGCTGGCGTGCGCGTTCGAACGCTACGACGGGGGCGGGCTGCCCACCGGCGCTCGCGGCGAAGCAATCCCGGTGCAGATGCGCGTCGCTCAACTCGCCGAGATGGCCGAGGTACACCACCGCATGTACGGCGTCGAAGGCGCCAGGGCGATGGTGCGGGCGCGCAGCGGCGGCCAGTTCGATCCGCAAGTGGCAGCGACTTTCCTGGAGCACGCCGAGGACATCTTGGCCGGCCCGCCCATCGGCGACGTGTGGGCGGCGGCGCTGCAGGCCGCACCCGATCGCCACGAGCGCCTGGACGACCGGGCGCTGGACGCGCTGCTGGTCGCGCTCGGCGACTTCGTCGACCTGAAATGCCCCTTCACGCTTGGCCATTCGCGGGCCGTGGCCCGGCTCGCCGGGGACGCCGCGGCCGCCGTCGGGCTCGACGCCGACGCGGTCGCCCTGACCCGGCGGGCGGGCCACGTGCACGATCTGGGCCGCATCGGCGTATCGAACCAGGTCTGGTCGAGACCGGGGGCGTTGACCGCGGCCGAGTTCGAACGTGTCCGGTTGCATCCCTATTTCACGGTGCGGATCCTCAACCAGGTGCCGGGTCTTCGCCAGCTGGCCGAGGTCGCCGGCAATCATCACGAATGTCTCAACGGCACGGGGTATCCGCGTGCCCTGGCCGACAGCGCCCTGGGTCTGCCCGACCGCATCCTGGCAGCCGCGGTCAGCTACCAATCCGCTTGCGAGCCAAGACCGTATCGCAAGGAGATGACCCCGGAGTCGGCGCGGCGACGGTTGCTCGGCCGGGTTGCGGCCGGGGAACTCGACGCCGCGGCCGTCGAGGCGGTGCTGCATGCGGCCGGCCACCGGGCTCAGCGCCCGAAGGTGCGCCCGGACGGGCTCACCCCGCGGGAGGTCGAGGTGCTGTGCCTGGTCGCCCGCGGCGCCTCCAACAAGGAGATCGCGTCGACATTGGTGATCAGTGAAAAGACGGCCCGCAATCACGTGGAGCGCACCTACGCCAAGATCGGCGTGTCCAACCGGATCGGGGCCAGCATGTACGCGCTGCGCCACGGCCTGGCCACCACCTGAGAATCTGCGGCAATCTGAGGCAAAAGCCCCATGTGAGTTCGACTCTCAAGGGCACACAATCGGCCCCATGAAACGTTATCTGACAATCGGTTACGGCGCCCTCAGCTACCTGATCTTCCTGGTCACCTTCCTCTACGCCATCGTCTTCGTTGCCGCAATCCTGGTGCCCCGCAACGTCGATCACGGGATCGACGCTCCGCTGTGGCAGGCGCTCGCAATAAATACGGCGTTGCTGGGTCTGTTCGGTGCCCAGCACAGCGTGATGGCCCGTCCGCGCTTCAAACGCTGGTGGACGCGGTTCGTGCCGCAGCCGATCGAGCGCAGCACCTACGTGCTGCTGGCCAGCGCCGCGCTGCTGTTGCTCTACTGGCAATGGCGCACCATGGCGGGCATCGTCTGGGACGTGCGGCAGCCGGCGGCCCGCCTGCTGCTGTGGATGCTGTTCTGGCTCGGCTGGGCGATCGTGTTCGCCTCGACGTTCATGATCAACCATTTCGATCTGTTCGGGCTGCGGCAGGTGTACCTGGCGTGGCGTGGAAAGCCCTACGGGGAACTGGGTTTCCGGACGCATCTGCTCTACCGGCTGGTGCGCCACCCGATCATGCTGGGTTTCCTGATCGCCTTCTGGGCGACGCCGACGATGACGGCCGGCCACCTGCTCTTCGCGGTCGGCACCACCGGCTACATCTTCCTGGCCCTGCAACTGGAGGAGCGAGACCTGTTGGCGGCCATGGGGGATCAGTACCGCGACTACCGGCGCCGGGTCCCCATGCTGCTTCCGCGTCCCCGTCTCTGCCACCGCGCCTCAGCCGATATGCAGGGCGACCACCAGCCATCGGTCGGGTAACTGCTCTACCCGGCAGGCGATCGCGTGCACGCGGCTACCGCGGCTGTAGGTTCCGAAAACCTCGGCCGCCCGGTCACCGGCGGGCTGCACACGCATCCGGCGCAGCACGGCGGCACCGGTCGCCGGGCCCACCGACCGACTGACCGAGAGCACCGAATCGATCAGGCCCGGTGCCACCACCGTGCCCAGCTGTGCGGCCGGACGGCGCCGGTCGATGACCTCCAGCACACGCCGCAGCGCACCGTCGGCGAAGGCCGCCGCGCGGCGCATCTGTGGGGAAAGCGGTGCCTGGGAAAGTGCCGAGCCGCTCGGCGCGGGGCCGCTCCGGCCGCCCCGCCGTGTTCGTGGGCTCGGCGGTGACGGTTGCCCTCGCGGGACGGCGCGCGTCGGCGGCTCGTAGTCGATCACCGGCGTGACGGTCAACGGAACTCTCCACGGGAAACGGTTGGTTCAGCGGCGTGCTGAAGAGTGTCAGACAATGGGGTGCCGCGCTATTCAGCCCTGGGCTTTCGTCCACAGGTACGGTGGGCGATGGCAGGGGCCCGCTCAGGAAATGAGGACGACTTGACGAGAAGGACAGGGCCGCAATGGTGACCCGATTGTCCCCCGCGGACGCGTCCTTCTACCGGCTGGAGAACACCGCCACCCCGATGTACGTCGGTTCGCTGTCGATCCTGCGGCGCCCCCGTTCCGGGCTGAGCCACGAGACGTTGCTGGCCACCGTCGAGCAACGGCTGCCGCAAATACCGCGCTATCGGCAGAAGGTCCGCGAGGTCAGCGTCGGCATGGCCCGGCCGGTGTGGATCGACGATCGCGACTTCGACATCACCTATCACGTCCGGCGTTCGGCGCTGCCCTCACCCGGCAGCGACGAGCAACTGCACGAGCTGATCGCCCGGCTGGCCGCCCGCCCCCTGGACAAGTCGCGCCCGCTGTGGGAGATGTACCTCGTCGAGGGCCTGGCCAAGAACCGCATCGCCCTCTACACGAAATCGCACCAGGCGCTGATCAACGGAATGAGCGCGCTGGAGATCAACCACGTCATCGCCGACCGGACCCGCAAGCCGCCACCCTTCCCTGAGGACATCTGGGTTCCGGAACGCGATCCCGGCAACACCCGCCTGGTGCTGGGCGCCATCGGCGACTGGATCGCCGGACCGGGCGCCCAACTGCAGGCCGTCAGCTCCACGGTTGCCGGATTGGCCACCAGCTCTACGCAACTCGTGGAGGCCGGCCGCAGGGTGTTCGACGTGGCCCGCGCGGTGGCGCGCGGCACCGCACCCAGCAGTCCGCTCAACGCCACCGTCTCACGCAACCGGCGTTTCACCGTGGCACGCGGAAAGCTCGAGGACTATCGGACGGTGCGGGCCCGCTACGACTGCGACATCAATGACGTGGTGCTGGCCGTGATCACCGGCGCGCTGGGTAACTGGTTGATGTCGCGCGGCGAAGCCGTCGCATCCAGCACGACCATCCGGGCGATGGCGCCGCTGTCGGTGTACGCCGACGATCAACTCGACTCGACCGGCCCCGGCCAGGCGATGAGCGAGGTGACGCCGTTCCTGGTGGACCTGCCGGTGGGAGAGGGCAACGCTGTGGTGCGGTTGTCGCAGATCGCCCACGCCACCGAGTCCAACCCCGGTGCCGCCAGCCTGGTAGATGCCAGGACCATCGTCACGCTGTCCGGCTTCGCACCGCCGACGCTGCACGCGATGGGCATCCGGGTGGCCACCAGCTTCCCCACCCTGTCCCGGCAACCCTTCAACCTGCTCATCACCAACGCCCCGGGTGCGCAGTCGCAGATGTACATCGCCGGCACCAAGCTGCTCGAGACCTACGCCGTGCCCCCTTTGCTGCACAACCAGGC
Source organism: Mycobacterium asiaticum (assembly GCF_001673635.1). Lineage (GTDB taxonomy): Bacteria > Actinomycetota > Actinomycetes > Mycobacteriales > Mycobacteriaceae > Mycobacterium > Mycobacterium asiaticum_C. The sequence continues at coordinate 128,016 of NZ_LZMH01000073.1, read as the reverse complement.
ACTGGCCATCAGTGTCACGTCCTATAACGGCATGCTGTATTTCGGTATCAACGCCGACCGTGACGCGATGAGCGACGTCGACGTGTTGCCGGGCTTGCTGAATCAGTCGTTGGAAGAGCTGCTGGAAGCGTCGAGGTGAGTGTGGTGAAGAAGAAGGCTGCGGCCGCGCAGAAGATCCCCAACGACGTTTACGAGGCCGAATTGTTCCGGCTGCAAACGGAATTGGTGAAGCTGCAGGAATGGGTGCGCTTCACCGGCACTCGGGTGGTGATCGTCTTCGAGGGGCGTGATGCCGCCGGAAAGGGCGGCGCGATCAAGCGCATCACCGAATACCTGAGCCCTCGGGTGGCGCATATCGCCGCACTGCCGGTGCCGACCGATCGGGAACGCGGGCAGTGGTACTACCAGCGGTACATCGCACACCTCCCGGCCAAAGGCGAGATCGTGCTGTTCGACCGGTCCTGGTACAACCGCGCCGGCATCGAGAAGGTGATGGGTTTCTGCACACCGCAGGAGTACGTACTGTTCCTGCGCCAGACGCCGATCTTCGAGCAGATGCTCATCGACGACGGAATCCTGTTGCGCAAGTACTGGTTTTCGGTCTCTGACGCCGAACAGCTGCGCCGGTTCAAGGCGCGGCGCAACGACCCGGTGCGGCAATGGAAACTCAGCCCGATGGACCTGGAATCGGTGTACCGGTGGGAGGACTACTCACGCGCCAAGGACGAGATGATGGTGCACACCGACACGCCGTCCAGCCCGTGGTACGTGGTGGAGTCCGATATCAAGAAGCACGCCCGGCTGAACATGATCGCCCATCTGTTGTCCACCATCGACTACGAAGAAGTCGAGAAGCCCAAGGTCGAGCTGCCCGAACGCCCGCTGGTCAGCGGCAACTACCAACGCCCGCCGCGTGAACTGTCCAAGTACGTCGACGATTACGCCGCCACCCTGATCAAGTCATGATCCAGGTCTACATCCCGGCCACCCTGGCCATGCTGCAGCAACTCGTCGCCGACGGCGAGCTGCGTCCGGTCAACGGCACCGCGTTCGCGGTGACTCCGAGATTGCGGGAGTCCTATGCCGAGGGTGACGACGACGAGCTCGCCGAGGTGGCGCTGCGGGAGGCGGCGCTGGCGTCGTTGCGCTTGCTGGCAGCCGACCAGGACGGGACACTGCCCGCCCGCCGCGCGGTCCTGGCGGCCGAGGTAGACGAGCTCACCTACCGGCCGGACCTGGACGACGCCGTCGTCCGATTGGACGGAGCGGTCCCGATGAAGCGCGTGGTCGCCGCGTACGTCGACACCGCCGGCGCCGAGTCGGCCGTGACGGCCGCGGTCGAGGCCGTCGATGCCGCTGACCTGGGCGATGAAGATGCGGATTTGATCGTCGGCGACGCCCAAGACCACGACCTGGCCTGGTATGCCGCCCAGGAACTGCCATTCCTGCTGGAACTGCTCTAAGCCGCTTCCGGCTGGCTAGAAAACCGTAACTTACGGTACCGTAGCTTCTAGACATGAGCAGAAAACACACGGCGCTCACCGCCAATGTGGTCAGCACCCAGCGACCGGTCGTCGCCGGGGCTGACAAGCATCCCGGCTGGCACGCCCTGCGCCAGCTGGCCGCCCGTATCACCACCCCGCTGCTGCCTGACGACTATCTGCAGCTGGCGAATCCGCTGTGGTCCGCCCGGGAATTGCGGGGCCGCATCCTCGACGTGCGCCGGGAAACCGAGGACTCGGCAACCCTGGTCATCAAGCCGGGCTGGGGGTTCAGTTTCGACTACCAGCCAGGGCAGTACATCGGCATCGGACTGTTGGTCGACGGTCGCTGGCGGTGGCGCTCGTATTCGCTGACGTCGAGCCCCGCGGCGGGCAAGTCCGGGTCGGCGCGCACCATCACGATCACTGTCAAGGCGATGCCCGAGGGCTTTCTGTCCACCCACCTGGTGGCCGGCGTCGAGCCCGGGACCATCGTGCGGCTCGCCGCGCCGCAGGGGAACTTCGTGCTTCCCGACCCCGCGCCCGCGAAGATCCTGTTCCTGACGGCCGGGTCCGGCATCACCCCGGTGATGTCGATGCTGCGCACACTGACCCGCCGCGACCAGATCACCGACATCGTGCACCTGCACTCGTCGCCCACCGAGGCCGACGTGCTGTTCGGTGCGGAGCTGGCCGCGCTGGCCAACGAGCATCCCGGCTACCGCCTGACCCTGCGCGCCACGCGGGCCCAAGGCCGGCTCGACCTGTCGCGGCTGGATCGGGCCGTCCCGGACTGGCGCGATCGCCAAGTTTGGGCATGCGGGCCGGAGGGCATGCTCAACGATGCCGAAAAAGTGTGGTCGGCCGCCGGCATCGGGGACCGGCTGCACCTGGAACGGTTCGCCGTGGCCAAAGCGGCCCCGGCGGGAGCGGGCGGTCGCGTCACGTTCGCTCGCAGCGGCAAAAGCGTGACCGCCGACGCCGCCACCTCGGTGATGGACGCGGGCGAAAACGCCGGCGTGCAGATGCCGTTCGGTTGCCGAATGGGCATCTGCCAATCGTGCGTCGTCGAATTGATCGATGGCCACGTCCGCGACCTGCGGACCGGCCGGGAACACGAACCGGGAACCCGAGTCCAGACATGCGTATCCGCCGCATCCGGCGATTGCGTCATCGACATTTAAGGTTACCGAAGGGTAACCTACGGGTACGTAGGTTACGATAGCGTAGGTCTAGCTCAGTCCGAAGATCGGACGACGTAGGGAGAGCATTATGGCGATCACAGACGTCGACGTATTCGCCCACTTGACGGACGCCGATATCGAAGGTTTGGCCTTCGAGCTCGATGCCATTCGCCAGGACATCGAAGAGTCCCGCGGGGAACGCGACTCCCGCTACATCCGCCGCACCATCGCCGCGCAACGCGCGCTCGAGGTGGCCGGCCGGGTCATGCTGGCCGCCAGCTCACGCCGCTCGGCGTGGTGGGCGGGCACGACGACTCTGGCCGTGGCCAAGATCGTCGAGAACATGGAGATCGGCCACAACGTCATGCACGGCCAGTGGGACTGGATGAACGACCCCGAGATCCATTCCTCCACCTGGGAATGGGACATGAGCGGCTCGTCCAAGCACTGGCGCTTCACCCACAACTTCGTGCACCACAAATACACCAACATCCTCGGCATGGACGACGACGTCGGCTACGGTCTGCTGCGGGTCACCCGTGACCAGCGCTGGAAGAAGTTCAACGTCTTCAACCTCGTCTACAACGCTTTGCTCGCGCTGCTGTTCGAGTGGGGCGTCGGCATGCAGCACGTCGAGATCGGCAAGATCGTCAAGAAGCGGATGGACCACCAGGAATCCCGGGAGCGCATCGACGAGTTCCTGGCCAAGGCGGGCCGCCAGGTGGTCAAGGACTACGTCGCCTTCCCGGCGCTCACGTCGCTGTCGCCGGGCGCGTCGTACCGGTCCACCCTGACGGCCAACGCGACCGCCAACATCATCCGCAACGTTTGGGCCAATGCCGTCATCTTCTGCGGCCACTTCCCGGACGGCGCAGAGAAATTCACCAAAACGGACATGGTGGGCGAGACCAAGGGCCAGTGGTACCTGCGGCAGATGCTGGGCAGCGCCAACTTCGAGGCCGGCCCGGTGCTGCGATTCATGAGCGGCAACCTGTGCCACCAAATCGAGCACCACCTGTACCCCGACCTGCCGAGCAACCGGCTGCACGAGATCTCCACCCGGGTCCGGGCCGTCTGCGACAAGTACGACTTGCCTTACACCACAGGCTCTTTCCTGGTGCAGTACGGCAAAACGTGGCGCACCCTGGCCAAGCTCTCGTTGCCGAACGCCTACCTGCGCGACGGCGCCGACGATGCGCCCGAGACTCGCAGCGAGCGGATGTTCGCCGAATTGGAGCCCGATTTCGCGGGCACCGACCCCACGACCGGCCGGCGCCGCGGCCTCAAGACCGCGATCGCCACCGTGCGGGGCTGGCGGCGCAGCAAGCGCAAGGCGGGCGGCGCCGGGTTCACCGACGACGACTTGGCGGCCTGACCGGCCACAAATTGGCCATACTTGACACGTGCAGGTGTTCGCTGGGCAGCAGGTCTCGCACTGGGACTTCCCGCGGAACACCGGCAGCGTGGCGTTGATGACCGATTTCGGTCGCGCGCACGGGCTCTCGGTCTCGGACATCCTCGACGGCTCCGGCCTGTCCGAGTCCGATCTCGGTGACCACAGCCGGATGATCGCCGGCCGCCAGGAACTGGCCGTCGCCACCAACCTGGTCAACCTGCTCGGTAGCCAAGTCGGCCCCGCCGACCTCGGCGTTGCGGTGGGTCGCAGCTACCACGTCGGATCGTTCGGAATCTTCGGTTTCGCCTGCCTGACCAGTTCGACGCTGGGCGACGCGGTCCGGTTCGCGGCCCGGTTCTACGAGCTCAGCTACGGGTTCTGCCTGCCCTCGGTAACCCTGGAAGGGGCGGTCGCCGCGCTCCGGCTCGACCTGCCGGACCTGACCGGCCCGGTCGCCGATTTCCTGGTGCGACGCGACATGGCGGCCATCGCACAGGTCATGGCGGAATTGGTGGGCGAGCCCGTCACCTTCTCCTATATCGAATTCGCAAGTCCTGCACCGGATTCCGGAGATACAGCGGCTCGTGACGCGTTCGGGGTGACACCGCGCTACGACGCGCCCGCCAACGTGGCCGGCCTACCGGTCGCGTTGCTGGAAAATCGGTTACCCCAGGCCAGTGAGATGAGCGTGGCGATCTGCGAGCAGCAGTGCCAGGCGCTGCTGGAACGCCGGCGGCAGCGCACCGGCGTGGCTCGCCGGGTGCGGGACCGGCTGGCCTCGATCGACGGCAAACCCCACACGATCACCAGCGTGGCCCGGCAGCTGGCGATGAGCGAGCGCACGCTCCGGCGGCGGCTGGCCGAGGAGAACACCACCTTTCGCGACCTCGTCGAAGAAGTCCACCGCGTGCTCGCCGAGGAGTTGCTCGCGACCGGAGCCTTGACGGTCGAGGACGTCGCGTTGCGGCTGGGCTATGCCGAGGCGACGAGTTTCATTGCCGCGTTCAAGCGCTGGACCGGCACCACGCCGGCCCGCTACCAGCGGTCGGTGGCCCCGCGAGAACGACACCTGGCCGGAATTATGGATTCGCCGACCGCAATCGGCTGACACTCGGGTACCGTCGCTGGCCACCATGGAGTTATGACAGCGACCATTCGTCCTCGCGTACTGGTGATCGGCGCCGGCTTCGGTGGCCTCGCCGCCGCCTACGAGCTATCCAGGGACGGTCTCGCCGAGGTGACCGTGCTGGAAAAGGCACACGACATCGGCGGTGTCTGGCGGGAGAACACCTACCCCGGCGCCGCGTGCGACGTCCCGTCCAACCTGTACTCCTATTCGTTCGCCCGCAAGACCGACTGGGGCCGGCGCTACGCCGAGCAGCCCGACATCCTGGGCTACATCCATGACACCGCCGACCGGTTCGGGCTGCGCAAGCTGGTGCGGACCGGCGTCGAGGTGACCTCGGCGGAGTTCGACGAGTCCACCGCAACCTGGAGGGTGACGACGTCGTCGGGAGACGTGTTCGAGGCCGAGGTCCTGGTGCCCGCCGTGGGCCAACTCTCCCGGCCGGCGCTGCCGAACATCCCGGGGCTGGAAACCTTCACCGGCCCGTCGTTCCACTCCGCGCAGTGGCGCCACGATGTCGATCTGGCCGGCAAGCGCGTCGCGGTGCTGGGCACCGGCGCGTCGGCGATCCAGTTCGTCCCGCGCATTCGCCAGACCGCCGGGCACGTCACCGTCTTCCAGCGCTCGGCGCCCTATGTGGTGCCGAAGGTGGACCGCGCCTACACCGAGAAGCACCACGCCGCGTTCGCCAAGGTGCCGGGGTTCTCCGCCGCCATGCGCGGCGCCATCTGGGAGACCACCGAACTGCTGGGCCTCGCGCTGACCCGAGTCGCCCCGCTGGCCCGGGTGCTGCAGGCGCTGGCATCGGCAAACCTGAAGCGGCACATCAAAGATCCGGTACTGCGGGCGAAGCTCACCCCCGACTATCCGATCGGCTGCAAGCGTGTGCTGTTCAGCAGCGACTGGTACCCGGCACTGGCCTGCGACAACGTCTCCGTCGAGACCGACGCGATCACCGAGGTGACCCCGACCGGGGTGCGCACCGCCGACGGGCAACTGCACGAGGTGGACGTGATCATCTACGGCACCGGCTTCAAAGCCACCGAATTCCTTGCCCCGATGACGATCACCGGCCGTGGCGGGCGGGATCTGCACGCCGAGTGGGCCGAGGGCGCGCGCGCCCACCTGGGCATGGCCGTCCCGGGCTTTCCGAACATGTTCTTGATCTACGGGCCCAACACCAACCTCGGCAGCAGCTCGATCATCCTGATGATGGAGCAGCAGGCCGGCTACATCCGCCAGCTCACCGAAGAACTGGCCCGGCGCGGCATGGGCCGCGCATTCGAGGTCCGCCGTGACGTCGAGGAGGCCTACGACGCGGCAGTCCAGTCCCGGCTGGAAAACGGCGTCTGGACCACCTGCGACTCCTGGTACCGCACCGAGTCGGGCCGGGTCACCACCAACTGGCCGGGGCTGGTTCACGAATATCAGCACCGGACCCGCGTCGCGGCGATCGAGGACTATCACGAGGTCCTGCCGGTCCGGCAAACCGAGGAGATCAACGCGTGAGCCGATTCGACTATGACGTGCTGGTTATCGGGTCCGGTTTCGGTGGCAGCGTCACCGCCCTGCGCCTGAGCGAAAAGGGTTACCGCGTAGGCGTTCTCGAGGCGGGCCGACGGTTTGCCGATCAGGACTTCGCCAAGAACAACTGGCACATCCGCGATTACCTGTTCAAGCCGTCGGTCGGGTGCTATGGCATCCAACGGATCGATGTGCTCAGCGACGCCGTGGTGCTCAGCGGTGCCGGAGTGGGCGGCGGCTCGCTGGTGTACGCGAACACGCTGTACCAACCCGACGACCCGTTCTACGCCGACCCGCGCTGGAGCCACATCACCGACTGGAAGGACGAGCTGGCACCCTGGTACGACCAGGCCACCCGGATGCTCGGCGTCGAGACCTACCCGCGCACCACGCCGTCGGACAAGGTGATGCTGCAGATCGCCACCGACCTGGGCGTCGCGGACTCCTTCCACGCCACCCGCGTCGGGGTGTGCTTCACCGACGCCGACGGCAAACCGGCCCCGCCCGGCGCCCCGGTCGGCGACCCGTACTTCGGCGGCGCCGGCCCGGACCGCAACGCGTGCCTGCACTGCGGCGAATGCATGACCGGCTGCCGGCACAACGCCAAGAACACCCTGGTCAAGAACTACCTCTATTTGGCCGAGAAACTGGGCGCGACAATCCATCCGCTCACCACCGTCGTCGACGTGCGGCCGCGGTCCGGCGGCGGGTACGACGTCATCACCCGCCGCACCGGAGCCAAGCTGCGCCGGCGCCGCCGCATCTTCACCGCGGAGCAGGTGGTGTTCTCGGCCGCCGCGCTGGGCACCCAGCGGCTGCTGCACAGATTGCGCGACGGCGGCAGCCTGCCGCGCATCTCGCCCCGGCTCGGGGAATTGTCCCGGACCAATTCCGAGGCGATCCTGGCCGTGCGGGCCCGCCGCGACGACGTGGACTATTCCGAGGGAGTGGCGATCACCTCCTCGATTCACCCGGACAGCCACACCCACATCGAACCCTGCCGGTATGGGCACGATTCCAACCTGATGGGGCTGATGGGCACGGTCCTGGTCGACGGTGTCGACGGGCTCACAAAGGGCCGAGGCCGGTGGCGCACCGGCATGAAAGAGTTTGTGCGGCAACGCCGTGACCTGCGACGGCTGCTCAACCCGAAGCGCTGGTCCGAGCAGACCATCCCGCTGCTGGTGATGCAGACGCACGACAACTCACTGACCACCTACACCCGCCGCTGGCTGTTCGGGCGGCGCATGGTGACACGGCAGGGTGTGGGTGAGCCGAACCCGACGTGGATCCCGGTCGGTCACGAGGTTGCCCGTCGTGCGGCCGAGCACCTGGACGGCATCGCCGGCGGTGCGTGGGCCGATTTGGCGGACATCCCGATGACAGGACATTTCATCGGCGGGTGCGTGATCGGTGAGACCCCCGACGACGGCGTGGTTGATCCGTACCACCGGATGCACGGGTATCCGGGTTTGCATGTGATCGACGGCTCCACGATCACGGCCAACCTGGGCGTGAACCCGTCGCTGACCATCACCGCGCTGGCCGAGCGCGCCACGTCGCTGTGGCCCAACAAGGGGGAGTCGGACCCGCGCCCGCCGCTGGGCTCGTCGTACCGGCGCGTCGAATCCGTCGCCCCGAACCGCCCGGCCGTTCCTGCCAGCGCACCGGGGGCATTGCGTGCCGAGCGGGACTACGCTTCATAGCGTGCTCGCTGCTTTCGGATTCGAATCCCTCGGCGTCGTGGTCGGGGACATGTATTTCGTCGATCCCTCGCCGATGACCGGCCAGGAAACTCCCGAACGGGGAGTGCGCCTGGAACTGCGCCTCGTCGACCGCGACAAGCCCCAGGGCTCGATCTACGCCGGCATCCCCATCGCCTTCGCCCGCCCGGTCTGGCGGGTCGACCTGTTTGGCTCCACCGAGAGCCCGCCCGGGACGCTCGACCGGGCCCATCACCACCCGCGTTTCGACGGCTGGGAACCGGGGCGCCGGCACTTCGTGCCCGAGCTGTCCGCCGACCCGGTGTCCTGGCTGGCCGGCCAGCTGGCCGACCCGGCCGCGGTGCTGGAGCGCGCCGGTGTCGACCTGGCCGAGGTCGCCGAGGCCGACCTGACCGGCCTCGCCGCGGCGGCGCCGGAGATCGTCGCCTCGGTGAAACGGATGCTTGACGGCGTGCGGGACGGCGAGCTCGCCCCAGCACCCCCCGAGCCGGTTGCCGCCGCGCGCACCGGCTGGCTCTGAGCTACCCGCCGAATGACACCCGTCGTCATCGAGTGTGCGATCAACGGCGTCACCTCCAAGGCGATCAATCCCCATGTGCCAGTGGAGCCGACGGAGATCACCGCGGACGCGCTGGCCTGCATCGCGGCGGGCGCGGCGATCATCCACAACCACATCGACCTGTACGGGGTCTCTGTGGAGCGGGCCGTTGAGCGCTACCTGGAGGGATGGCGGCCTATCCTCGAGGCTCGCCCTGACGCCCTGCTGTACCCGACGATCCACTTCGAACAAGGTTTCTCCATCTCCTACGAGCATCTGATTCCGCTCGCCGCCGCCGGCATGCGCGTCGGCCTGACCGACCCCGGGTCGGTCAATCTCGGTGGCGTCGAGGACGGCATACCCACCGGCGATCTGGTTTACCGCAACTCATTTCAGACGATCGGCCGCGCCTTCGACATCTGCCGCGAGGCCAAACTCGGCCCCAGTCTGGCCATCTACGAACCCGGCTTCCTGCGGGCCGCACTCGCTTGGTGGCGCGCGGGTCGGCTGCCGCAGGGGGCGATGGTCAAGCTTTACTTCGCCACCGAAAACGGTTATCTGGGAGCGCCTTTCGGGCTACCGCCCACCGAGCGCGCGCTCGACGCCTATCTGGAACTGCTGGACGGATGTGACCTGCCGTGGGCGGTGTCGATCGTCGGCGGCGACCTGTGCGCCCACCCGATCGCCGAACTGGCGCTCGCCCGCGGGGGACACCTGCACCTCGGGCTCGAGTTCTATCGCGGCGACCGCACCCCGACCAATGTCGAGTTGGTCAACCAGGCCGTGGCGCTGTGCCAACGGGCGGCCCGTGCCGTTGCCACCCCCGATCAGGCCGCGGAGGTTCTCGGTTTGCCCTAGCGCCAGGCGTTCAACGGCGAGTAAAGCTGAATCCGTGGCAGCATACGACTACATCGTGGTGGGAGCGGGCTCTTCCGGATGTGCGGTGGCCGGAAGGCTGGCCGCGCAATCTTCGTCTCGGGTGTTGCTGATCGAGGCCGGCGGTTCGGACCGGCGATTGGAAGTGCGAGCGCCGCTGGCGAACATCCGGCAGTTCGGAACGTCGTTGGACTGGAACTACGAAACCGAGCCCGAACCCGGTTGCGCCGGCCGCCGGATCCCCCTGCACGCCGGTCGCGTGCTCGGCGGTACCAGCGCGATGAACATGATGTTGTGGGTCAAGGGCAGCAATCTCGACTACGACGGCTGGCGGCTGCCCGGTTGGTCGTGGCAGGAGGTGGCGCCGGTATTCGCGCGAATCGAGCAGGGGCCGATGCGAATCAGCCGGGTGCCGTATCCCGACGAGGTGTCTACGCGGTTCGTCGCAGCGGCACGTGCGGCGGGTGTCCGCGCCGAGGACGACGTCAGCGGGCCCGAACTCGAAGGGGCGGCAATCTCTCCCGTCACCATCCACAACGGGCAACGCTGGAGCACACCACGTGGCTACCTTCAGCGTCGCAAGAACCTGACCATCCTCACCAAGGCCGAGGTCCGGCGGGTGATCATCCGCAACGGTCGCGCAGTCGGTGTCGAATACTCGCTTGGAAAAAGGCGCCACGGGCGCGTGCAGCGGGCTTTCGCGGACCAACAGGTCGTGATCAGTGCGGGCGCCTACCGTTCGCCGCACCTGTTGCAGCTGTCCGGAATCGGTCCGGCTGATCACCTGCGCAATGTCGGTATCAACCCGGTCGTCGACAGCCCCCGCGTCGGCCAGGGCCTGACCGACCACCCGCACGCCTGGGCGATCTGGTCCCTCGCGCCCGGCCATGTCGGCCTGTCGGACACCACTAATCCGAAGTGGTTGCTGCAGTGGCTCTTTGGCAGAAGAGGCAAGTTCGCCAATAGCGTCGTCGAGGCGGTCGCCCACATCCGGTCGGTGGCCGACCTCCCGGCGTGCGATTTTCAGGTGATGACCTGCCTCGCCGACGCCACAGCGGATCCCGGCGCCGGAAAGCTCAAGCCCGCGTTGTCCATCGGGCACTCGTACTGGACACCCAAGAGCCGGGGCAGCGTCCTCGTCCGCTCATCGGATCCCGCAACGCCACCGGTCATCCGGATGAATCTGCTTTCCGAACGCGAGGATGTTGATGCGCTTGCCCGGGCGGTGCAGCGCACCCGCGAGATCATGCGCACCGAGCCGATCGCTTCCTGTGTCGATCGTGAGCTTCTACCAGGTCCGAGCAGCGACATCGAGGCATGCATCAGGGAAACGGCCATCACGACGTACCACCCGGCCTGCACGGTCGCGATGGGCAATCAACCCGACAGCCCCCTCGACGAGCGGCTGCGAGTCCGCGGTGTCGACAATCTCCGCGTCGCCGACGCGTCGGCGCTGCCCCGGATTCCCCGAGCCAACACCAATGCCGCCTCGATCATGATCGGCGAACGCTGCGCGGACTTCCTGCTCGCCTCCTCCTGTTCGGGTCACTCGGTGGCGACGCGTGACCAGATCAGGTGACCTTCGCGGCCAACGCGGCCAACTTGGCGTCCAGTTGCTCTGCGGCGCTGCGTAATTCGGGATTGTCCTCAACTACCATCAACGATGACGGCCTGACGTAGGTCAGGCTGCTGCCGTTGGGCTCGTCGAGGATCAGCAGCTCGACCGGCGCGAAAAGCCCCGCGCTGACATCGTGGCGCAGCATGGTGATCGCGATCAGCGGGTTACCCAGGACAACCCGCAGCACCTTGCGGTCGATGCCGGCATTGCTGAGCCAGGCGCCGTGGTCGATCAGGACGAACAGCATGAATCCGCTTGGGCCGACGTGGGGTTCCACCTGTTTCCGGTAGGAATCCCAGTCGGCATTCCTGGTGGCGATGTCACCGATCGGCACCGGCTTTTCACCGATGTCGGCAAGTAAAGCCGCGACCAGTTCGTCGTAACTCTTGGCGCTGTCATAGCGCACCCGCACGCCGTCGAAGCGGGTTTCAAATGCGGACATGGTCGGCCTCCTCGGTTAGTTCCAGGTGCTCATGCAGTTGCGCGCGGGTGGTGCGATCCACGGTCAGACTCAACAGTTCGGGCCGGCTGTAGTGCCCAGCGGCATCCATGAGGACCTTGCGAGTGTTGATAAGCGAGAGGTCCAGATCAGCGATCACCTGGCCTTCGCCTGAGCGCAGCGGTTCACCGAGGTATTCGCCCTGGGGCGAGACGATCGCGGTGAAGTTGCCGCCGGAGATCGGCGCAATCGGGGCGCCGGTGTCGGCCATGATTTGAGCTTGCTGATCTGCGTCGAGCCACCCGGTGGCGTTGACCACGAAAGCGGCCGACTCCAGCGCGTGATTGCGCACGCTGATCTCGGTCTGCTGGGCGAACAGGTCACCACCGAACGAGCCGGGAAACATGCTTGAGTGGATCTGCTCGCCGTCATCGATCAGGGCATAGCGCGCCAACGGATTGAAGTGCTCGAAGCAGGCCAACTGTCCGATCCGGCCGACCGCGCTGTCCACCGCACGTAGACCACTGCCGTCGCCCTGGCCCCAGACCATCCGTTCGTGGTACGTCGGCGAGATCTTGCGCCTGCGCTGGATCAGGGTGCCGTCGGCGTCGAACAACAACTGCGTGTTGTACAGCGAACCGCCGTCACGTTCGGTCACCCCGATGGACACCACCATGTTGGCGCCGCGGGCGGCCGCGCTGATCGCGTCGATCTCGGGCGACGGTATGGTGACTGCCTGATCCATCAATCTCAGGTGCTCCGAACGCATCTCGAACGGCCGGGTGACGAACGAGAAGTACGGGTAGTAGGGGATCACGGTCTCGGGGAAGGTCGCAAATTGCACATCCCGTAGTGCCAACTCCTCTATTTTGGCGATCACCCGCTGCACAGTGCCTTCTCGGCTGTACAGCACCGGACTGATTTGCACTGCGGCAGCGCGGATCACGGTCATGGTCTCTAGACCAGCCGCTCGATGATGGTGGCGTTCGCCATGCCGCCGCCCTCGCACATGGTCTGCAGGCCGTACCGGCCGCCGCGCTGCTCGAGTGCGTTCACCAAAGTGGTCATGATGCGTGCACCGCTGGCGCCCAACGGGTGGCCGATCGCGATGGCCCCGCCGTTGACGTTCGTCTTGGCGAGGTCGGCTCCGGTGTCATGCGCCCACGCCAGCACGACGGGTGCGAACGCCTCGTTGACCTCGAACAAATCGATATCGGCCAGCGTCAAACCGGCTCGCTGCAACACCTTTTCGGTGGCGGGGATGACGCCGGTCAGCATGTACAGTGGGTCCGAGCCGACCGCGGTGGCGGTGTGGATGCGGGCCAGCGGCCGCAGACCGTGCTGCTTGGCGAACTCGCCGCTGGTGATCAACACCGCGGCGCTGCCATCCGACAACGGAGACGAGTTGCCTGGCGTGATCGCCCAGTTGATCTGGGGGAACCGCGCGGCGATGGCCTCGCTGTAGAACGCCGGCTTGAGGGCGGCGAGCGTGTCGACCGTCGTGCCCGGACGGATGATCTCGTCGGTGGCAAGGCCGGCGATTGGGATCAGCTCGCTGTCGAACAGGCCTTCTTTGGTAGCACGGGCGGCCTTCTCGTGGCTGGCCGCGGAGAACTCGTCGAGCTGGGCGCGGGAGAATCCCCACTTGGCGGCGATCAGTTCGGCACTGATGCCCTGCGGCACCAGGCCTTCGGGGTAGCGCGCGGCCATGTCTGCGCCGAACGGGTTGCTGCCCGGTAGCACGGAGGTGCCCATCGGGACGCGGCTCATCGATTCCACGCCGCCGGCGATCACCACGTCGTAGGCGCCGGCGATGACGCCCTGAGCGGCGAAGCTGATGGCCTGCTGGCTGCTGCCACACTGCCGGTCGACGGTGGTGCCAGGGACCGACTCGGGAAAACCGGCTCCGAGCAACGCGTTTCGGGCGATGTTGACGGCTTGGTCACCGACCTGGGTGACGGCGCCGGCGATGACATCGTCGACGAGCACCGGGTCTACGCCGGTGCGGGCCACCACCTCGCGCAGGCTGTGGGCTAGCAGGTCGGCGGGCAGCACATCATGCAGGGCGCCGTTGGCCTTGCCTTTGCCGATGGGGGTGCGGACAGCGCCGACGATAACGGCGTCACGGGACATGGCTCCTCCTTGAGCTGGGTACATATCACTGTACTCAGCTATAACAGCTAGGTATAGTGAAAGCAACCCAGATTGAGGAGTGATTTGCGTGACAATGCTGCAGGGGGCTCTTGCCGATCGTGACTCCTGGTCGGCGATCGGCGAGTGCGCGATCGAGAAGACGATGACCGTGGTGGGCACCAAGTCCGCCATGCTGATCATGCGCGAGGCGTACTACGGCACCACGCGGTTCGACGACTTCGCCCGCCGGGTTGGCATCACCAAGGCCGCGACCGCGGCCCGGCTGGCCGAACTCGTCGAGCTCGGCCTACTGGCCCGCCGGCCCTACCGCGAGCCCGGCCAGCGCAGCCGTGACGAGTATGTGCTGACCGAATCCGGCGTGGAGTTCATGCCGGTGGTGTGGTCGATGTTCCAGTGGGGGCAGCGGCACCTGCCAGGCCGGCACCGGCTGCGGCTCACGCATGTGGGTTGCGGAGCCGATGCCGCGGTGGAGATACGTTGCACCGAAGGGCATTTGGTTGCTCCGGACAAGCTCGGCATGCGGCTGGCCAAGTCGCGAAGCTAGCTGCCCCGCCCGCTCGCCGAGCGTGCGGAGAATGCCACGCCCGCTCGCCGAGCGTGCGGAGAATGCCACGCTCCTCGGCGTGTCGGCGTACATGTGCGCACGTTGGGCGATCGCTCGGGTCACGTCTCCCTCAGCACGGCCAACAGACGCCGGGCCGCGGTTACCCGGCGCACCGCGGTGCCAGTCAGCGCGTCCAGCGCACACTCGGGGTCGGCCGGCGGGCCCATGTGCCCGCAGCCGCGGGGACAGTTTTCGATCGCCTCGGCCAGGTCGGCGAACGCCAACAGCACATCGTCGGGCTGAATATGGGCCAGCCCGAACGAGCGGATTCCCGGCGTGTCGATCACCCAACCGCCGTTCTCCAGCGGCAGTGCCACCGACTGTGTCGACGTGTGCCGCCCCCGGCCGATATCGGTCACCACGCCGACCGCCCGGTCAGCCTCTGGCACAAGACGATTCACCAACGTTGACTTGCCCACCCCGGAATGACCGAGCAGCACGGTGATCTTGCCGGGAAGCAATTCCGCCACGGCAAGCAGCGGATCGTCGACACCCCCGGCGACCACCGTCAGGTCCAGGTCGACGAACTGCTCGGCGAACGGTCCGGGCGGGGCGAGGTCGGTCTTGGTCAGGCACAGAATCGGCCGTAACCCGCCGGCATAGGCGGCGATCAGCGCCCGGTCGACCAGCCCGGTGCGGGGCGGGGGGTCGGCCAACGCCACCACCATCAGCAGCTGGTCGGCGTTGGCGACCACCACCCGCTCGGTCGGGTCGGTGTCGTCGGCGGTGCGCCGCAACACCGTTCGTCGTGTCCCACGCCGCACGATGCGGGCCAGCGTGTCGGTGCGCCCGGAAAGATCGCCCACGATGTCGACATCGTCACCGACGACGATGGGGGTGCGACCCAGTTCACGCGCGCGCATCGCGGTGACGCGGCGATCCGGGCGTCCGCCCAGCACGCATCCCCAGCGGCCCCGGTCGACACTGACCACCATGGCGGCCTCGGCATCGGCGTGCAGCGGACGGGTCTTGGTCCTGGGCCGCGTCCGTTTTCCGGCGCGGACCTTGACGTCGGACTCGTCGTAGTCGCCAGGCCTCAAGCGCCGGGCTCCGGCTCGATTGTCCGGCTCCTCCTCGGGCCGCCAGGGCGGCCCGCATCGTCGCCGGACACCATCTGGCCCCACAGCTGCGGGAATTCCGGCAGCGTCTTCGTCGTCGCCGCGATGTCGTCGACCTCGACGCCAGGCACCCGCAATCCGACGATCGCACCCGCCATCGCCATCCGGTGATCGGCATAGGCCCGCCAGAGGCCGGAACGCAGCCGGGTCGCGGTGATCACCAGGCCGTCGGGCGTCTCCCGACACTCGCCACCGAGTCGGTTGATCTCGGCGCTCAAGGCGGCGAGCCGGTCGGTTTCGTGGCCCCGCAGATGCGCGATGCCGCTGAGGTGTGACACCGACCCGGGCGTGGCCAACGCCGCCAGGGCGGCCACCGACGGGGTGAGCTCGCCGACGTCGCGCAGGTCGACGTCGAAGCCGTCGTATCCCTCCGAACCGCGCACCTCCAAAGACGAATCAGATTGCGAAACAACGGCATTCATCTTCTGCAGGACGTCGAGGATGTGTCCGGCCGGCTGTACGCTGGCCGCCGGCCAGCCGGTGATGCGCACCGCGCCGCCGGTGACGACGGCGGCGGCGAGGAACGCGACGGCATTGGTCAGGTCGGGTTCCACCTGCCAGTGCCGGGCGTGAACCGCGCCCGGGGGGACCCGCCAGGTATTGGCGGCAGAATCGTCGACGTCCACTCCGGCCTGGCGCAGCATCGCCACCGTCATCGCGATATGTGGCGCCGACGGCAACGACGCGCCCGTGTGCCGCACGGTCAATCCGTCGGTGAACGACGCCCCGGCCAGCAGCAGCCCCGAGACAAACTGCGACGACGCCGAGGCGTCGATCGCGACGGTGCCGCCCGCGACGGATCCGCTGCCCTGCACCCGAAACGGCAGCCCGGTTCCGTCGACGACGACGCCGAGTCCGCGCAACGCCTCCAGCAGCGGTGCGATGGGCCGGGCCCGAGCCTGCTCGTCACCGTCGAACACGACGGGGACCGAACTGAGTGCGGCCAGGGGAGGCACGAACCGCAGCACCGTGCCGGCCAGGCCGCAGTCGACCCGGGCATCGGGCCCCGGTGCGATGCCGCCACCGACCGTCAACTCGGTGCCTGCTCCGTCGACGTCGAGGCCCAGGGTGGCCAGCGCGCCGATCATCAGGTCGGTGTCGCGGCTGCGCAGCGCTCCGGTGATCGTGGAACTGCCCTGGCCCAGGGCCGCCGCCAGCGCCGCCAGCACCAGCGTCCGATTGGTCTGCGATTTCGAGCCTGGCACGGTCACGGTCGCGTGCACCGGTGCTGTGGTGGACGGGGCCTGCCATGCGCTCACCGGTCCATCATTGCGTGTCAGCCCGGTCAGGCAACATGGAGATATGTGCGGGCGTTTCGCGGTGACCACCGACCCGGCCTTGCTGGCCGAGAAGATCAAGGCGATCGACGAGGCCACGGGCGCCTCTGAAACGGGTGCGGGGCCCAATTTCAACGTCGCGCCCACCACCACCATCGCGACCGTGGTGACCCGGCACAACGAGCCGGACGACGAGGCCACGCGCCGGGTGCGGCTGATGCGCTGGGGGCTGCTGCCTCCGTGGGTCAAGGCGGGTCCGGACGGGGCGCCGGACACAAAGGGCCCGCTGCTGATCAACGCCCGGGCCGACAAGGTCGCCACCTCGCCCGCTTTCCGCAATTCGGCCAAGAGCAAGCGCTGCCTGGTGCCGATGGACGGCTGGTACGAGTGGCGCGGCAGCCTCGACGGCCCAAAAGGCAAAAAGGGCGGTAAGACACCGTTTTTCATGCACCGCGCGGATGGTGGTTTGGTGTGCATGGCCGGTCTGTGGTCGGTCTGGAAGCCGCACAAAGAGGCCGATCCCTTGCTGAGCTGCACCATCATCACTACCGACGCGGTGGGCGAGCTGGCTGGGATCCACGACCGGATGCCGCTGATGCTGGGTGAGGCGGACTGGGACGCCTGGCTGAATCCGGATGCTCCGTTGGATCAAGAGTTGCTGTCCCGCCCGCCCGACGTCAGCGGCATAGAGATGCGTCAGGTGTCGACGCTGGTCAACAGTGTCCGCAACAACGGGCCCGAGTTGCTGGAGCCGGCCGAAGCCGAGCCGGAGCAGATCACGTTGCTCTAAAAGCTAGCGGGGCAGTCGTCCCTCGACCATCACGCAGTGCGGAACCCCGGCGTCGTCCTCTTGCGGCGCGCGGCGCTGATAGCGGGCCATCATGTCGTGCACCTCGAGCTCGTCCGCCCGCCAGCCGTGTTCGCGCAGCCAGTCGGCTAGCTCGCTCCGCTCTTCGTCGAAGAAGAGGCTCGGCGTGTCCGGCAGGTCTCCACCGTTGCGAATCATCACCTCCCTGATCTCAGTGAAGAAGCTTCCGAGCCGAGTCAGGTTCTTTGGCAGAAAAAATGCGGCATTGAGCGCGTCGACGGCTATCCGGCTGCCCGGCGCGCTCAGGGCGTGCAGGCGTTCGAGGAGTACCTCCTGCGCGCTGGCCGGCAGGTAGGCCAGCAAACCCTCCACCGACCAGGCGGTCGGCAGGGCCGGGTCGAATCCGGCCTCGCACAAGGCTTTTGGCCAATCGGTACGTAGGTCGATCGGCAGGGATATCCTTCGTGCCGCCGGCTCTGCGCCGTGAGCTCGCAGCGTCTCGTCTTTGAATTCCAACACCTTTGGCTGATCTATCTCATACACGACCGCATCTGGTTGCCACTTCAGTCGCCACGCGCGAGCGTCCAGCCCGGCGGCCAGGATCACCGCCTGCCGGATGCCCGCCGCGGTTGCCGCGGCGAAGAAGTCGTCGAACCATTTGGTCCGTGCCGCGACAAAGTCTTGCTGCGCCCGCACACCCCGCACGATGTGTGGGTCGCTCTCCTGCAGCCGCGCCATCAGTTCTTCGCTGAACTCCGAGCTCGGAATTCCCCGGGCGGCGACCGCGTCGAGGAAGACCTGCGCGTAGGGATCGGTGAACAGCCGGTCCGGGCGGACGTTCTCCCGGGCACGCCATTCGGCGGCTCCGAGGGCGGTAGCGCCCACGCTCTCGCCCACGCCCCACGTGTCGTCGGCAGTTCATAGGTGATTCTGGCCCGGTTCGCGCACGCAAACAACGCCTAGCATTTTCGGTGTGACCGGCAAGTACACCTACACCTTCGAAGACATTCAGGACCGGCCCGTTGCGGTGATCGGGGCGGGGACGCTGGGTCCCCGGATTGCGCTGATGCTCGCCAGCCGCGGCGGGACCGTTCAGATCTACGCCCGGCGCGCCGAGCAGCGCGCCGAAGCCGTCCGGTTTGTGACCGAGAACCTGCCGAAGTTGTTGCAAAACAGAGGCTTTGGCGAGTTAGGCACCGCGGTGGGAACCGGTTCGCTCCACGAAGCGCTGGACGGCGCCTGGCTCGCTGTAGAGTCGGTGCCGGAACGGCTAGATATCAAGATCCCGCTTTGGGGCGAAATCGACCAGGCCGCCCCACCGAACACCATCTTCGCCACCAATTCGTCGTCGTTCCCGTCGCGGCTGATGGCCGAGAATATTCGTGACAAAACCAGGCTGTGCAACACGCACTTCTACATGCCGCCGCAGTTCAACGCTTTGGACCTCATGTCAGACGGGCAGACCGACCGCGGCCTGCTCGACACGTTGCTGGCCGTCCTGCCCGAGTTCGGGGTGCATCCCTTCGAAGCCCGTAGGGAGTGCACCGGCTTCATCTTCAATCGGGTCTGGGCCGCCATCAAACGCGAATCGCTGGCCGTCGTCGCCGAAGGCGTGGCCCGCCCGGAAGATGTCGACGGCATGTTCAAAGTGAACTGGGGGGTACCGGCTGGGCCGTTTCAGATGATGGACATCGTGGGTCTGGACGTGGTGCTCGACATCGAAAACAACTACGCGCAGGAGTTTCCGCACCTGCCCAAGAGCGTGCGTGAACTGCTGCAGTCCTACGTCGACGCAGGCAAGCTCGGGGTCAAAACGGGTGAGGGGTTTTACAACTACCGGTGACACCCGCCGGCGCGAGGGTAGCCTCGCGCTCATGACCGCTCTGAGCGCCAACCTCGTCGCCTCGAAAGAACGCGACCCCGACCACATCGCCCTGCGCTTGGACGATCTGCAGATGACCTTCGCCGAACTTGATTCCGCAGCGGCTCGGGTGGCCACCTTGCTGGAGCGCGCCGGCATCGAACCCGGCGACCGGGTCGGGCTCATGCTGCCCAACATCCCGGCGTTCGCCGTCGCCTTCTACGGAATCCTGTACCGCGGCGCCGTCGCCGTCCCGATGAACCCGCTGCTCAAGGGCCGCGAGGTGGCCTTCTACCTGTCCAACAGCGGCGCCAAGGCATTGTTCGCCACTCCGTTGTTCGCCGACGCGGCCACCGCCGGAGCCGGCGAAGTGCAGGCCGAGTGCTGGCTGGTCGACGACGCGGCCCTGACCGAGCTGATCGCCGACCTGCCCGCCCAATCTCCGTTGGACCGCGCCGACGACGACGTCGCGGTCATCCTGCACACCTCTGGCACCACCGGAAAACCCAAGGGCGCCACACTCACTCACGGTGGGTTGAGCCGTAACGCAGAGCTCACCGTCCGCACGCTGATCGAGATCGGGCCCAACGATGTGGTGATGGGCTGCCTTCCGCTGTTCCATGTCTTCGGGCTCACCTGTGGGCTCAATGGCGCGATTCTGGCGGGCGCGACGCTGACGCTGATACCGCGGTTCGACCCCGGCAAAGCGCTGGAAGTGATCAAGCGTGACGGTGTGACGGTGTTCCAGGGCGTGCCCACGATGTACGCCGCGCTGCTCAGCCTGGCCGACGAGACCGGACCAGAGGCCACCGCAAGCCTGCGCGCCTGCGTCTCCGGCGGCGCCTCGATGCCGGTCCAGGTGTTGAGCGACTTCGAAAAAGCCTTCGACTGCATAATTTTGGAGGGCTACGGACTTTCCGAGACTTCGCCGGTCGCCTCGTTCAACCATCCCGACCGCCCCCGCAAACCGGGTTCGATCGGGACCCCGGTGGAAGGGGTCGAGATGCGGGTGGTGGACGTCAACGGCGCCGAGGTCGCTCAAGGCGAGCCGGGCGAGATCCAGATCCGCGGGCACAACGTCATGAAGGGCTACTGGAACCTGCCCGACGCCACCAACGCCACCATCTCCGAAGACGGCTGGCTGTCCACCGGTGACATCGGTCGCGTCGACGAGGACGGCTACTTCTTCATCGTCGACCGCACCAAGGACATGATCATCCGCGGCGGCTACAACGTGTATCCGCGCGAAATCGAGGAAGTGCTTTACGAACACCCGGCCGTGGCCGAAGCGGCCGTCGTCGGTGTCCCGCACGACGAGCTCGGCGAGGAGGTCGGCGCGGCGGTGGCGCTGAAGAAGAACTCCGACGTCGAGCCCGACGAACTGCGCGAGTTCGTCAAAGACCGGGTCGCCGCCTACAAATACCCACGCCGGATCTGGGTCGTCGACGAACTGCCGAAGGGTCCGACCGGCAAGGTGCTCAAGCGCGAAATCAAAGCCCCGCCAAGCTAAGCCAGGATGTCGGCGGTGGTTGCCTCGGTCAGCCGGATCAGATCCCGGGGCGCCACGGCGACGTCCCAGCCCCGCCGGCCCGCGCTGCAGAAGATGCGGTGCCAGCCGAGCGCAGTCTCGTCGACGACGGTGGGCAGTTGCCTGCGCTGTCCCAACGGCGAAACTCCACCGACCACATAACCGGTGGCGCGCTGCACCGCCGCGGGCTCGGCCATCACGGCCTTGGCCACGCCCAGCGCCGCCGCGGCCGCTTTCAGCGACAACTTCGACGGCACCGGCACGACCGCCACCGCCAACCCGTCGGGCACCGCGATCACCAAGGTCTTGAAGATCTGCTCCGGCGCAACGTCACCGGCATCGGTCAACGCGCTGACCGCCGCCGCCCCGAACGACTGCTCGCGCGGGTCATGGGCGAACTTCACCACCTCATGCGGCACCCCGGCTTTGATCAGCGCCGCAATCGCGGGGGTAGCGGATGCGGCCACGTCGAACTAGGGGCCGGAGTATCCCGGCGGGTTCACTCCGTCCACCCAGAAGTCGACGCCGAGTTCGCCACCGGGCACGCAGTTGTACACCGACAGGTCGGTCACACCGGACTCCACCAGCACGTCCTCGCACAGCAGCGTGTTCCCGGTGTACTCGCGGGAGGGCTTGTTGAGGATGACGTAGGCCGCGTCCGAATACACCTCGGGCTTGCGGGCGCGTCCCATCGCCTCGTCGCCGCCGAGCAGGTTCTGCACCGCGGCCGTGGCCACCAGCGTGCGCGGCCACAATGTGTTCGACGCGATGCCCTCGTCCCGCATCTCCTCGGCGATTCCCAACGCGCACAACGTCATCCCGAACTTGGCCATCATGTACGCCGTCGGTTTCAACCACTCCTTGTCCAGCAGCACCGGCGGCGACAACGTCAGGATGTGCGGGTTCTCCCGGCCCTTGAGGTGCGGGATGCAGGCTCGCGACACCGCGTACGTGCCGCGCACCTGGATGCCGTTCATCAGGTCGAAACGCTTCATCGGCACGTCGGTGATCGAGCCCAGATTGATGGCCGACGCGTTGTTGACGACGATGTCGATGCCGCCGAACTGCTCCACGGCCTTGGCCACCGCGGACTCGACCGACTCCGGGTCGCGCACGTCGCCGACGATCGGCAAAGCCTGTCCGCCGGCTTCCTCGAGCTCCTTGGCCGCGGTGTACACCGTGCCCGGCAGCTTGGGGTGC
Source organism: Mycobacterium asiaticum (assembly GCF_001673635.1). Lineage (GTDB taxonomy): Bacteria > Actinomycetota > Actinomycetes > Mycobacteriales > Mycobacteriaceae > Mycobacterium > Mycobacterium asiaticum_C. The sequence continues at coordinate 105,560 of NZ_LZMH01000073.1, read as the reverse complement.
GGCTCGGCCGTCTTGGCGATCAGAGCGATGTTGGCACCGTCTTGAGCGGCGCGTTTGGCGATTGCCAGGCCGATACCGCGGCTGGCACCGGAAATGAACATGGTCTTACCTTTGAGGGACATGGCGTCACACTAATACTCGCTCCGATCGCAAAATGCATGGGTCGCCGCTGCCGCACCGCGCCCGGGTTTGCCGGCAGGCGCAGGAAATAGACCGCCGCAAATTCCCGTTACTGAGGGCGGCGCCTGCACATGTCGGCCGCGGGCCTTAGATTGGGGAGGAGGAATCCCGGTGTCAACTGCGACGAGCCTGTTGGGTGCGGAGTGGTTGGATCGCGACACCGCAATCGAAGGGACCGTGTTAATCGAAATGGCCGACATCGATGGCGTGGCGGGGTCCGAGGTTGTCGAGGCCAGGCCGCCCGAGACCGACGCGGAGCTGACGGCGCGCTTCGAGCGCGACGCGATTCCGCTGCTAGACCAGCTCTACGGCGGTGCCCTGCGGATGACGCGCAATCCCGCCGACGCCGAGGACCTGCTGCAGGAAACGATGGTCAAGGCTTACGCCGGCTTCCGTTCCTTTCGCGAAGGCACCAACCTCAAGGCGTGGCTGTACCGGATCCTTACCAACACCTACATCAACAGCTACCGCAAGAAGCAGCGGCAGCCCTCGGAATATCCGACCGAGGAGATCACCGACTGGCAGTTAGCCGCAAACGCCGAGCATTCCTCGACCGGGCTGAGGTCGGCCGAGGTTGAGGCGTTGGAAGCGCTTCCGGACACCGAAATCAAAGCCGCCCTGCAGGCGTTGCCGGAAGAGTTCCGGATGGCCGTTTACTATGCCGATGTCGAAGGTTTTCCGTACAAGGAGATCGCCGAGATCATGGGCACCCCGATCGGTACCGTGATGTCGCGTCTCCACCGGGGGCGACGTCAGCTGCGTGATTTGCTGGCCGATGTCGCCAAGGACCGGGGCTTCGCCCGTGGTCAGCAAGCGCACGAGGAGGTGTCGTCATGAGTGAGATCACTGGCTCAACCGGCTCCTGCTCCAGCAATCACGAGTCGCACCTGGGCTGCGCGCAGGTCATCGCCCAGATCTGGACCCTGCTCGACGGCGAATGCCAGCCGGACGAGAAGGCGATCCTGCAGCGGCACCTCGACGCATGCCCGGGCTGCTTGCAGCACTACGGGCTGGAGGAGCGGATCAAGGAATTGATCGCGACCAAGTGCAGTGGTGAGAAGGCGCCCGAACGGTTACGGGAACGCCTGCGCCTCGAGATCCGCCGCACCACCATCGTGCAGACGGAAATCGAGACTCAGTAGAGCCAGACTCAGGCGTTGGGCCGCTTGCCGTGGTTGGCCTTGCTGTACTTGCGGTCACGCTTCTTGCGGCCACGCTTGGCCATGGTCGAACCTCGTTTCGTCTGATTTAGCGCAAATGCGGAGCGGCCGGCGGGCCGCTCAATTGATACCCATTGTCTCATGCGCAGGCCGACGCGCCCTCATCAGCCCGCGCGACATCGGTCTCACCGGCCTTATGGTTCGATATACGCAACCAACGGGCCGAAACGAGTGGGGTGATGATGTCCGAGGAGGTTCGCGCCGAAATCGTGGCCAGCGTGCTCGAAGTCGTGGTCAACGAAGGCGACCAAATCGGTCAGGGTGACGTCGTCGTGCTGCTGGAGTCCATGAAGATGGAGATTCCCGTGCTGGCCGAGGTCGCCGGAACCATCAGCCAGGTGAACGTGTCGGTCGGTGACGTCATCCAGGCCGGCGACCTCATCGCCGTCATCAGCTAGCTGCTCGCCCGTTGTCCACTCTCGGTAATCTGCTCGCCGAGCACACCGTCCTGCCCGGCAATGCCGTCGACCACCTGCACGCGGTGGTGGGGGAGTGGCAGCTGTTGGCCGATCTGTCGTTCGCCGACTATCTGATGTGGGTGCGCCGCGACGACGGTGTGCTGGTGTGTGTGGCGCAGTGCCGGCCGAATACGGCTCCGACGGTGCTGCAGACCGACGCGGTCGGCAGCGCCGTTCCCGAGGACCGGGCGCCGCTGGTAGCCAAAACCTTCGCCACCGGTGAGGCCGTGCCGGAAAGCGAAGCGGGCGAACAAAATTCGTGGCCATTGCCGGGACCGAACGTGTCTGCCTCGCCGGTGCGTTACCGCGATCAGGTGGTGGCGGTGCTCACCCAGCATCAGACCGAACTGGCCGCCGAGCGCATGTCCGGGCACCTGGAAACCGCCTACCGGGAGTGCGCCACCGACCTGCTGCAGATGATCGCCGAGGGAACCTTCCCCGACGTCGGCGACGTGGCGATGTCGCGCTCGACGCCGCGGGCCGGGGACGGCTTCATCCGGCTGGACGTGGACGGCATCGTCGCCTATGCCAGCCCCAACGCGTTGTCGGCCTACCACCGGATGGGCCTGACCAGCGATTTGGAAGGGCACAACCTGATCAAGGTCACCCGCCCGCTGATCTCGGACCCGTTCGAGGCGCAGGAGGTGGCCGAGCACGTCCTCAACCTGCTGGCCGGCGGGTCGAGCATGCGGATGGAGGTCGACGCGGGCGGCGCCACCGTCCTGCTGCGCACCCTGCCGCTGGTGGTGCGCGGTGAGAACGTCGGTGCGGCCATCCTGATCCGCGACGTCACCGAGGTGAAACGCCGTGACCGGGCATTGATCTCCAAGGACGCCACGATCCGCGAGATCCACCACCGAGTGAAGAACAACCTGCAGACCGTGGCGGCGCTGCTGCGACTTCAGGCCCGCCGGACCGTCAACGCCGAGGGGCGTGAGGCGCTGATCGAGTCGGTGCGCCGGGTGTCCTCGATTGCACTGGTGCACGACGCACTGTCGATGTCGGTCGACGAACAGGTCAACCTCGACGAGGTCATCGATCGGATCCTGCCGATCATGAACGACGTGGCGTCGGTGGACCGGCCCATCCGGATCAACAGGGTCGGCGACCTGGGTGTGCTGGATTCCGACCGGGCGACCGCGTTGATCATGGTCATCACCGAGCTGGTGCAGAACGCCATCGAGCACGCCTTCGACCCGACGGCCACGGGCGGATCGGTGACCATCCACGCCGAACGCTCTGCGCGGTGGCTGGACGTGGTGGTGCACGACGACGGACGCGGCCTGCCCGAAGGGTTCAGCCTGGAGAAGTCGGACAGCCTGGGCCTGCAGATCGTGCGCACGCTGGTGTCGGCGGAATTGGACGGCACACTGGGTATGCGCGAGGGTGCCGACCGCGGCACCGACGTGGTGCTACGGGTGCCGATCGGGCGGATGGGCCGCCTGTTTGTTTGAGCGCGCAGCAATACGGCCCCGACAGAAGCTGTCGGGGCCGCAAAGCTGCTTAGCCGAGTTGTCAGACTCCGCTGCGGGCCTTCGTCCGGGCGTTACGACGCTTGAGTGCACGCCGCTCGTCTTCGCTCATCCCACCCCAGACGCCCGAGTCCTGGCCGGTATTCAGAGCCCATCCGAGACACTCAGTGGTCACTGGACACCGATTACAGACCAGTTTCGCGTCAGCGATCTGCGCGAGTGCCGGGCCGCTGTTCCCAACCGGGAAGAACAGCTCCGGATCCTCGTCACGGCAGACCGCCCTGTGGCGCCAATCCATTAGTTGCTACTCCTCACTATGTGCGCAGCACTGCGCACGGGCGATTTTCCCTTGCCGGTTTCCTTGCTGTTGAGCGTGCGCAAGAAAGGTTTCCGTACCTCTGCATATCTCTGCATGCAACCTTTTGATCGTTTCACAGGCTCAACAGATGTCAATAGTGTTACGTGGGCCCGTGGGGTATCTCACTTCAACGAACTCTTACCCAAGCCCTTACTCCGTTGTACTACACTACCTGGGAAATTTCGCCCCACAATTTCGTCGCGGGCTTGTCACATCTTAGATTTCCGCAGGTCACGGCCTATTTCGGCGGTGGCGCTACAACTGCCAATGCATCCGGAACAGCCCGGAACGTCATGGATTCGCGCAGCCCGAGGTATTCCCCGTCGAACTGGCAGGCGGCGGGTGACGTCATGCTGCTAATCCGTACGTAATCCACGTCGTCGTCGCGGATCAGCTGCGGCGCCTCCAGCTTCGGACGCTTGGCGAGCAACTGGCGGAGCAACCTCAGCGTCGGGACCACCCTCATCTCGGTCAGCGCGAACAGCCCCAGGCCCGACTCGAAGCTGCAGCCGGGGTTGGTCACCATCGGCCGGTTGTTGCTGTAGGTCCACGGGTTGGTGTTGGACACCCACGCGAAGTGCACGCCCGAGACGGGCTGTTGGCCGGGGAGTTCGAGGATGAGGTTCGGTTCCCGGCGGCGAAACCGCAGGGTGACCGGCACCGCCACCCGCCAATACCGCAACGGCGTCACCTTGACGCCCCTGCTGCGCTCGGCCTGGACCGCCTCCACGACCTCGGCGTCGACGCCCATGCCGGCGTTGACCAGCGCCCAGATCTCACCGCAGTCGATGAGCCCGATGCGGCGCCACCGCCCGGTGCGCCCGTACTCGTCGAGCAGCGCAACGAGTTGTTCCAGGGCCGGGGCCGGATCTTTGGGTATCCCCAGCGCCCTGGCCAGCACATTCGCCGAGCCGCCCGGCACAATCCCTACCGCGGGAATCGGCCCTGTCGTTTGCGTGCCGGGCCGGCCCAGCATGCCGTTGACCAGACCGCTGACCGTTCCGTCGCCGCCGTGCACGACAACCAGGTCGTATCCGTCGGCAACCGCGGACCGCCCGAGTTCCTCGGCGTGGCCGACGCGTTTGGTCTCTTCGATGGTGAGCTGCAGGCGGCGGCTCAGGGTTTGGGTCACGAGGTCGCGAGCGGCCGGTGTGATAGTGCTGGCGGTCGGGTTCACGATCAACATGGCACGCATGGCAGTCGAGCTTAGGCCGTCTGACGATGCCGCCCACTGTGGGCGGCTGAGGAGGATGGCAGTTCAGGTCGGGCCGTCTGACGATGCCGCCCACTGTGGGCGGCTGAGGAGGACGGCAGTTCAGCCCGGGCGTTAGGGATAACGATTTACGCTGGCGCTGTGACCGATCGTCCTCCTGCCGCAGTGCGCCGAGCCGGATTCATCGTTGCCGCCGAAGGGGTGGCGGCGCTGGTCGTGGCCGCGGTCCTCGTCATTCGTGGCATCGCCGGAGCGGACCAGCACGTCGTCAACGGGTTGGGCACCGCGGTCTGGTTCGTGCTAATTGGCGGCGCGGTACTGGCCGGTGGCTGGGCCTTGACGACTGGCAAGCGCTGGGGCCGCGGACTTTCGGTGTTCACCCAGTTGTTGCTGCTGCCGGTGGCCTGGTACGTGGCGATCGGGTCACATCGCCTCATGTTCGGGATCCCACTGGGCCTGGTGGCCGTGGCGACGCTTGGGCTGCTGTTCAGCGCGCCGGCGGTGCGCTGGGTCGCCGGCGGTGATCAGGAGGGTCCCGCCAGCGCGGCCAGTTCCGACCCGGACACCCGGTAGGTGGTCCACTCCGTCTGCGGTTGCCCCCCGACGCCGTCGTAGAGCGCGATCGCATCGACGTTCCAGTTCAGCACCGCCCACGACAGCCGCGTGTAGCCGTTGCGGAGGCACTCGCCGGCCAGTGTCGCCAGCAAACCGCGGGCCAAGCCGCGGCGGCGAAATCGCGGCCGCACGTAAAGATCCTCGAGATAGATCCCCGGCACCCCGTCCCAGGTGGAGAAGTTCAGGAACCACAACGCCATCGCGCCGATCTCGCCGTCGATTTCGGCGACGTGTCCTCGCACCGTCGGGGAATCGCCGAAAAGCGCTGCGGACAATTGTTTTTCGGTCACGCTGCATTCGTCGGCAGCGTGCTCGAATTCGGCGAGTTCGTAGATCATGGCGATGATGTCGGAAACATCGGCCGCAGTCGCGTGACGAATTGTCTCGGTCATTGCTCGACCCCCAGTGCGGTCAATATTGTCGCGAATTTCGTTGTGGTTTCCTCGAGTTCGTCGTCGGGGTCCGATTCGGCGACGATCCCGCCGCCGGCGTGCGCCCGTGCCGTGCGCCGGTCGGCCGACAACTGCGCGCACCGAATGGCGACGACCCACTCGCCGTCACCCCGGGCGTCGCACCAACCGACGGCGCCGGCGTAGAACCCACGATCGCCTTCCAGTTCGGCGATGAGCTCGGTGGCCGCGGCGGTCGGTACGCCGCCGACCGCGGGGGTGGGATGCAGGGCCAGCGCGAGATCGATTGCGGTGGTTGCGGTATCGCGCAGCCGGCCGGCGATCGGGGTGCACAGGTGCCACACCGCGGCGGTGCGGCTCAACTGCGGTTCGGCGGCGATCGTCAGTTCGTCGCAGAGCGGCTCCAGGGCCGCCCGGATGGTGTCGATGACCAGTTGGTGCTCGTGGCGGTTCTTGTCCGAACCGGCCAGCGCGGCGCCGTTGGCGGCGTCGGTGCCGGGGTCGGCGGAGCGCGGCGCTGAACCGGCGAATGGGCGGCATACGACCCGGTCACCGGATCGCGCGACCAGAAGTTCCGGGCTGGCGCCCACCAGCACGGTCCCGGCGTGGTCCGCGCCGGCGGGGGTGAGGTCGACGAGATAGCCGTATGCGGCCGGGTCGGCGGTCACCAGCCTGCGCAAGACGGTGCGGCCGTCCAGCGGGGCGTCGGCGGTCAGCTCCAAGGCGCGGGCCAGCACCACCTTGGACAGCGGATTGTCCGTCGCGCCCAGCTGAACCCGGGCGCGGGCGATCCGCTGTCGATGTTCCCCGGGCGGGGGCACGGCGGCGCCGATGCGCACGATGGGCAGCGGCGCGGACGGCCACTCGGGCAGGGCGTCGACGCGGCGCAGGGCGTCGGGCACCTGCAGCGCGGCCGGTCTGGTGACGTCAAAGGGCAACGCGCCCAATATCATTGGGGCTTCGTTGGCGCGCAGCGCAACCTGCGCGGCGGCGATGTTGGAAAATCCGGCCCGTATACCTTCGGCGAGCAGGATGCCGCTCGGCCCGCTCAGCGCGAACGTCGGCTCGTCGGATGTCACAGGTACTCGTGACCGGTCAGCCCAAGCGTGGCGAGCTGACGAACGCCGTGTTCGTACCCGCAGACCGCGACCGAGGCGGTAACCATGCCGAACCGGCTGCCCTCTTGAAGCGGCAGCTCCACCCAGCGGGTGATCACCGCGCGCGAGAAGTGCCCGTGGCTGACGAACAGCACATCTCGTGTCTCGATGTGCTCGAGCGCTATCGCGACGGCTTTGTCGGCGCGATCGCTGACCTGTTGCACGGTTTCGCCGTCAGGACAGCCGTGGGTCCACACCAGCCAGTCGGGCTCGGTTTCCTGGATCTGAGGCGTCGTCAGGCCTTCGTATGATCCGTAATCCCATTCGGCGAGCAGGGGAGACACCTCGTCGACGCGCAGCCCGGCCAGTTCCGCGGTGACCAGGCAACGGGTCCGGGGGCTGCTGATCACCAGCGGGTCTTCGAGTTTGAGTGCCTGCAACACCCCCGCTGCCAGCACCGCCTGGTCGCGGCCGACATCGGTCAACGCGATGTCGGTGCGGCCGGTGTGCTGGCCCGACTTCGACCACTCGGTCTCGCCGTGGCGCAGCAGAAGCAGTCGATGGTGAGGCACGCCCATGCCGACCGATTCTGCCTGAGACACGCCGGGGCTGTGGCGGGCCCGCCACCGGAGCCCGAGCATGGGGTACATGCCAGGATGGGCACTGTGACTGACATGCGCGTACTGGCTGTGGCAAACCAGAAGGGCGGTGTGGCCAAGACGACGACGGTCGCTTCGCTCGGTGCGGCGATGGTGGACAAGGGCAAACGGGTGCTGCTCGTCGATCTGGATCCCCAGGGCTGTCTGACGTTTTCGCTGGGCCAGGATCCGGACAAGCTGGCGGTGTCCGTGCATGAGGTGTTGCTCGGTGAGGTGGAACCCGACGCCGCGCTGGTGCCTACCACCGAGGGAATGACATTGCTGCCGGCCAACATTGACCTGGCCGGCGCGGAGGCGATGCTGCTGATGCGGGCGGGGCGCGAGTACGCGCTCAAGCGGGCGCTGGCCAAACTCGCCGACGACTTCGACGTGGTGATCATCGACTGCCCGCCGTCGCTGGGTGTGCTCACCCTCAACGGGCTGACCGCGGCCGACGAGGTCATCGTCCCGCTGCAGTGCGAGACGCTGGCGCATCGCGGTGTGGGCCAGTTCCTGCGCACCGTGTCCGACGTTCAGCAGATCACCAACCCCAGCCTGCGCCTGTTGGGCGCGCTGCCGACGCTGTATGACTCGCGGACCACGCACACCCGGGACGTGCTGGTCGACGTCGCGGACCGGTATTCGTTGCCGGTGCTGGCGCCGCCGATTCCGCGGACCGTGCGGTTCGCCGAGGCCAGCGCGTCGGGCTCGTCGGTGCTGTCGGGCCGCAAGAACAAGGGTGCGCTGGCCTATCAGGAGTTGGCGCAGGCGCTGCTCAAGCACTGGAAGACCGGCAAGGCGCTGCCGACGTTCACCGTCGAGTACTGATCCCTGGCGAGCAGACGCAAAAGCCCCCGACACGCCGTGCGTGCGGGGGCTTTTGCGTCTGCTCGCGCAACCTACGCAACCTGATCAGCCCAGGGCCACCACGGTGTCGCCGCGCTGCTCGATCACCCGCGAACCCGCCACCACCGGGATCACCGGTGAACTGCTGGGCTGCCGCTGCACCGGGATGAATCGGCTGGATTCGCCGCTGACCGGGTCGTACACCCCGATCGCATTGGTTACCGGCACCAGTAGCTGACCGGCCATCATCACACCGGGGCCTAGCGGCGCCGCGGTCTCGCCGGCGGCGATGGTGTAGCGCTGAATCAGGGTGCTCGCGTCGAACACCAGCAGCGAGTCGCCGGTCCACCAGGTGACCAGGCTTCCGCTCTGCGACACAACCCCGGATTCGGACGGCGGCCCGGGCAGCAGCGTGCTGGACACCGTCGTACCGGTCTCGTCGACCACATCGACGCGCGGCTTCGGGGTGGGCAGGTACACCGCGGTCCTGTTCTGCGCCACTGCCAGGACCCGGGCCCCGGTGCCGGGCCGGACCCCACCCTCCTGGACCGCCTGTTGCTGAGGTTCGTCGTCCTCTTTCCCCGGACGCAGCAGGATCAGTCGCAGGTCGGCCTGGTTGGCGCACGACTCGAGCACCGCCACCGCCGACGAACTGGCGGCGGCCGATTCCAGCTTGCAGCCCGAGTGCAGGCCACGGTTGACCGGTTTGACCCGGGCATCGGTCTCGCCGTAGGCCATCATCCGGACCATGTCCGACCGCCACATCTCAAGCCGGGTGTCGCCGGCCGACAATACGGTTGTGCCGTCGGTGGACAGGCGCACCTGCGGGTCTGCGTAGCTGCTGCGTGAGGGCCCGCGCCGTCCGGTAGAGCCGTCGATGGTGCTGACCTGACCGCAGCCGCGGCCGTCCCGATAGACGGCGACGGTGTAGCGGTAAACCCACGTCACGCCGCACAGATCGGTGTCGCGCGAGTAACTCCACAGGACCTGTCCGGTGCCCGGGTCGCGGCCCTGCACCTCGCGGCCCACCGCCGTCGTGACCGTCCCGCCCACCGCGACCGGAACCCGGGTGCCCGGGCTCGGTGCCGTCCAGAGCTGGTGCAGCTCGGCCGGAACCTCACGAGCCTGAATGGGGGCAGGCGCGGGGGACGCCGCGGGCCGGCTGATGGTTGCCCGGAAGTCGCTGGTCCACCAGATCAGAGCCGCGACGACCGCGACAATGACCGCGATCGTCGCGGCGGCCAGGATGTCGGCCTTTGTGCGGCGTTCGGGTCGGACCATTCGATGAGTATGGCCGCTCAGGTGGCCTGCGCGGCAGCCTCGGCCGGTTTGCGACGACGCCGGCGACGGCGAGTGCCGTTGCCGGCCGCGGGACCGGCACCGGAGTTAGCGGCCGTCCCCGCCTCAGGGGCGGCGTCACTGGCCACGGCCGCGCCGGCCGGATGCCCGGTGACGGGCTTGCCGCCGCGGGTGCGCTTGCGTGGCTTGCTGCGTCGTGCGGCGCGCTCGGGGGCGCTGCTGCTGCTGCTGGCTTCGCGTCGCTTGGCCGGAGCCTTACGCGGCGCGCCGACGTTGCCGGTTGTCTCGGCCGGGATGGACAGCTCTTCGTAGAGGTGCGGCGAGCTGGAGTAGGTTTCGGACGGATCGGGCGAGCCCAGGCCCAGCGCCTTGTCGATCATCGCCCAGCGTTCCAGTTCGTCCCAGTCGACCAGCGTGACCGCGATGCCGGTGCGTCCGGCGCGGCCGGTGCGCCCGATGCGGTGGACGTACATCTTCTCGTCCTCGGGGCATTGGTAGTTGATGACGTGGGTGATGTCGTCGATGTCGATGCCGCGGGCGGCGACGTCGGTGGCGACCAGCACGTTCACCTCGCCGGCGCGAAACGCCTTGAGCGCCTTCTCGCGGGCGATCTGCCCGAGGTCACCATGTACGGCGCCGACGGCGAAGCCGCGCTCGTTCAGGTCGTCGGCCACCTTCTGGGCGGTGCGCTTGGTGCGGGTGAAGATCATCGTCGCGCCGCGGCCCTCGGCCTGCAGGATCCGGCTGACGAGCTCCACCTTGTCCAGCGCGTGGGCGCGGTAGACGAATTGCTTGGTGGTGTCGTGCACGGCAAGTGAGTGCGGCGCCTCGGCCCGGATGTGGGTGGGCTGGACCATGAAGGTACGGGCCAGCGTGATGATCGGGTCGGGCATGGTCGCCGAGAACAGCATCGACTGCCGGTCGGCGGGGATCTGCCGCAAGATGCGTTCGATATCCGGCAGGAAGCCCAGGTCGAGCATCTCGTCGGCTTCGTCGAGCACCAACACCGACAACCCGCCCAGCTGCAGGTGTCCCTGCTGGCAGAGGTCGAGCAACCGGCCCGGGGTGCCCACGACGACGTCGACGCCCTTGTGCAGCGCGTCGATCTGCGGCTCGTAGGCCCGGCCGCCGTAGATGGCGATCACCGACAGCGGACGTTGCCCGCCGTCTTCCTGGTCAGCGGTCAGGTACTTGGCCGCGGTGGCCAGGTCGCCGGTGACCTGCAGGCACAACTCCCGGGTGGGCACCACGATCAGGGCCCGCGGGGCGCCGGTCAGCGGCCGTGTCGCGGTCTCGGAGGTGATGCGCTGCAGCAGCGGCACCCCGAACCCGAAGGTCTTGCCCATGCCGGTGCGGGCCTGGCCGATTACATCCTCGCCGGCGAGCGCGAGGGGCAGGGTGAGTTCTTGGATGGCAAACGGAGTCTCGATGCCCTTCTCGCCCAGGGCACGAACAATCTCGTCGCGGACGCCGAGGCTGGCAAAGGTCAATCCAGTGGTGCTTTTGAGTGCGGTCATACGCGGGGGATGAGCCTTTCAATGGTGACGTAGTCGAAAATTGCGTCGGTACTTCTGTGTCGCGGTTCTCGCGCGCACGGTGTCCGACTCCGATTACGTCGCCGAGGCCTGCTGCCGCTTCCCTAGGGCGGGGGGCGGGCCTAGCGTGCACGCACATTTCTTCGGCGGTGGCAGCACAGATTCAGCCACTACCGTTGTCCATCATAGCTGGTCGGTCGGCGGGCACCGGTCGCTTCCTCTCCCGCCTACTACAGTGTTGCCATGACTTCGCCCTCGTCCGGGCCATCATCCGCCGACGCAGCAGCCGACCAGGAGGCGGATTCGCCCAGGCCACGGCTACCGGCGGATCATCCCGGCATCAACGAATTCTTCGCTTTGCTCGCTTACGGCGAGGTGGCCGCCTTCTACCGGTTGACCGACGAGGCGCGAATGGCACCGGACCTGCGGGGCCGGATCTCGATGGCCAGCATCGCCGCGGCCGAGATGGGCCACTATGAGCTGCTGCGCGACGCGCTGGAAAGCCGCGGCGTGGACGTCGTCTCGGCCATGTCGAAGTACGTGTCGGCGCTGGAGAATTACCACCGGCTCACCATGCCCAGCACCTGGCTGGAAGCCCTGGTGAAAACCTACGTCGCCGACGCGCTGGCCGCCGACCTGTACCTGGAGATCGCAGGCGGGCTGCCCGACGCGGTGGCAGACGTGGTGCGGGAGGCGTTGTCGGAGACCGGGCACTCGCAGTTCGTCGTCGCCGAGGTGCGCGCCGCCGTGACAGCGAGCGGCAAGCAGCGCAGCAGGCTGGCTTTGTGGGCTCGTCGGCTGCTCGGGGAGGCGATCACCCAGGCCCAATTCCTGCTGGCCGACCATGATGAGCTGGTCGATCTGGTGGTCGCCGGCACCGGCGGGCTCGGTCAGATCAGCACGTTCTTCGATCGGCTGCAGGAGACCCACAACCAGCGCATGCGCGAACTGGGTCTGGGCTGATCTAGCGGGTGCAGGTCGCCAGCGACGTGTTGTTGGTCGACGCTTTGACCAGCTGACCCTGTCCGTTGACGATCGAGCAGTTCAGCTGGCTGAGCAGGCTCGTGGCGATCACCGATTCGGTCTGCACGCCCGGGTTGAGCACCACCACCTTGGTCCACGGCAGCGCGACGTTGAACTCGGTCACCGGGAAGCCCCGCGCATCGGTGTAGGCGATGTTGACCAGGTCGAAGATCTGCTTTGTCCCGGTGACGCTGTACACCACGGTCCGCGGGCTCAGCGCGGCGCCCGGGGGAGCGGCCGTAGGCGCCGGTGCCGCGCTGGGGAGGCGGGTCGGCGCGTTGCCGGGTGTCAGCGTGGTGACGGTTTCCGGCGGCAGTGTTCGCGTGACGCCCGGGGTGGTGCTAGGCGCCGTGGCCGACGGCGGCGACATGCTGGGCGGGCTGGTCCTGGGCGTGGCCGACGGGGTGGTCGACATGGTCGGCGTCATCGCCGGGCGGGGTGGCAGCACGGTCGCCTTGGTGGTGGCGCTGTCGCCGCTGTTGATGATCACCGCGGTCGCGATCGCACCGATCGCGATGAGCGCACCGACGAACAGCGCGACCGGGCGCCAGCGGCGATCCGCCGGCCAGGCCCATTCATCAGTGTCGTCCCAGCCGCTGTCATCGGTGTCGTCCCAGCCGTCGTAGCCGTCGTCCGCGTACGCGTCATCGTCCGGGTAGTCCTCGAAGTCCCGGACATTGTCGTAGAGGGTGTTACGTGTGGTACTGATGGTGCCGATGGTAATGACGCGGACGGGCCACTTCCGGCCTCGCGCATGGGTTACACCGAATCGTGATGGGTTCGTTCGCTAACCGCGAAGCGGCGTCTGGGGGCAGGCCGCAGTGGGGCAGGTCGGCTTCCACTAGCCTGCTGCTACAGACGCCTGCGACGGAATACCAACGGAAGGGGCCCCGTGGAGGTCAAGATCGGTATCACCCAAAGTGCGCGCGAGCTGGTGTTTTCCAGTTCGCAGACACCGAGTGAAGTGGAAGAACTCGTCGCCGCCGCGCTTCGTGAGGACGCGGGCCTGTTGAGTCTGACCGACGAGCGCGGCCGCCGTTACCTGGTCAGCGCCGCCAAGATCGCCTACGTCGAGATCGGCGCCGCCGACTCGCGCCGGGTCGGCTTCGGGATCGGCGCGGAAACCGCCGCGCGGGCCTAAAGGGTTAGTTGCGGGCGAGCGGCACGTGCGACAGTCCGCCCCAGGCGAACTGCACGGTGCCTTCGACGGCGTCTGACTTCGAGATCGGGCGATCGGAGTCCAGCCAGTACCGTGCGCTGTCGACGCTCATGCCGACCAGCCCGACCGCGATCATTCGCGCCCGGTGCGGATCCAGCCCCGAATCCTCGGCAATCAGCGCGAAGACCGCGTCGATACAGGATTCGGTGGCCACCCGCACCTGCGCGGCGACTTCGGGTTCGGTGACGTAATCGTTCTCGAAGATCAGCCGGTAGCCCTGGCTGTCGTGCTCGATGAAGTCGAAGAACGCCTGGACCGCGGAGTGCAGCCGCTGTCGGTTGTCGGTGGTGCGGCCCAGGGCCTGCTGCACGCCGCTCACCAGGTTTTCGACGTGCCGGTTCAGCACCGCCAGGTAGAGCTCCAGCTTGCTGGAAAAATGCTGGTAGAGAACGGGTTTGCTGACGCCGGCCCGGTCGGCGATCTCGTCCATTCCGGCGGCGTGGTAGCCGCTCTCGACGAAGACGTCGCTGGCGACCACGAGCAGCTGGCCCCGCCGCTCGTCGCGGGGCAACCGGTTGCCGCGTCGGTTCGAGGGCGGCGCTCCTTCGATCGGGCGCACACCGGCAGGCGATCGGACGGCACGTCGCTGCGCCGCCTTGGCAAGATCGCTCATCGGTCCTCAATCTGATCGCTGCGGTTTCGCGGCCAGTTTGTCATCCCCGCGGCCGCGCGTTCGATCGCCATGACATTACTACCTGGGGCTGGCAAAGGGCTGTTATCCGGTCCGAACTGCTGGTATCGCGTTTTTCGGGCGCGCCAGGGCTGGCTGGCCCGAGTCGCTGTGCGATCCTGGAAAAATGACATCTCCGCGCCCTTCGCACGGCACCGGTCGGTCACCGGTGCTGCGTGACGACTGGCGGGAACCGCTGCGGGCCCAGCGTGATCCGCTCGGGCAGAGCGCGGGTCGGGCGCGGGCCGATCGTGACCGGCCGCGCCAGTGGCGCAAGCAATCGTGGCTGGGACGGTTCGTGTCCACCTACGGCTGGCGGGCCTACGCGCTGCCGCTGCTCACGGTGCTGACATTGGTGGTGGCTTACCAGACGGTGACCGGGACTAGTACGCCCAAGCCGGCCGCGCACTCGATCCACAAGGACCCGCCCACCATCGGGGCGGTCGGCACGTCGATCATCGACACGCCGCCCCGCGGCCTTGTCGCGTTCGACGCGAACCTGCCGGCCGGAACGCTGCCCGACGGCGGACCATTTACCGAGGCCGGCGAAAAGACCTACCGGGTGATCCCGGGCGGGACGCCGCAGATCGGTCAGGGTACCGGCAAGGTGTTCCGGTACACCATCGAGATCGAGAACGGCCTGGACCCGGTCAATTACGGTGGCGACAGCGCGTTCGCCCAGATGGTGGACCAGACGCTGGCCAACCCCAAGGGCTGGACCCACAACCCGCAGTTCGCCTTCATCCGCATCGACGGCACCACTGGTGTCAAGCCCGATTTCCGCCTCTCGCTGGTGTCGCCGGTGAGTGTCCGGGAGGGTTGCGGCTACGAATTCCGTCTCGAAACGTCTTGCTACAACCCGGCGTTCGGGGCGGACCGGCAGGCGCGGGTGTTCATCAATGAGGCACGCTGGATCCGCGGCGCCGTACCGTTCGAAGGTGATGTCGGCTCCTACCGTCAGTACGTGGTCAACCACGAGGTCGGCCACGCGATCGGGTATGTGCGCCACGAGCCCTGCGATCAGCAAGGGGGCTTGGCGCCGGTGATGATGCAGCAGACGTTCTCCACCGCCAACGACGACGGCGCCAAGTTCGACCCCGACCAGGTCAAGGCGGACGGCAAGACCTGCCGGTTCAACCCCTGGCCATACCCGATCGCCTAGGGCGAGCAGAAGCTAAAGCCCCTGATTTCGTGCCGAAACGGGGGGCGTGCGCGTCTGCTCACGGGTGTCCCGGATCGCCTAACCTCGTGTTGTGACACCATCGCTGCCGCCGCTGGTCGCGCCCGCGGACTCGCTCACGCGCGAAGAAGTGGCCCGCTACAGTCGCCACCTCATCCTGCCCGACCTGGGACTGGACGGGCAGAAGCGGCTCAAGAACGCGCGCGTGCTGGTGATCGGCGCGGGCGGGCTGGGCGCGCCGACCCTGCTGTACCTGGCCGCCGCGGGCGTCGGCACCATCGGGATCGTCGAATTCGACATCGTCGACGAGTCCAACCTGCAGCGCCAGATCATCCACGGTGTCGCCGATGTCGGGCGGCCCAAGGCACAGTCGGCCCGTGGTTCCATCGCGGCCATCAACCCGCTGGTCGATGTCCGCCTGCACGAGTTCCAGCTAGGTCCTGACAACGCCGTGGAGTTGTTCTCGGATTACGACCTGATCCTGGACGGCACCGACAACTTCGCCACTCGTTACTTGGTCAACGACGCGGCGGTGCTGGCGGGCAAGCCCTACGTTTGGGGATCGATCTTCCGCTTCGAGGGCCAGGTTTCGGTGTTCTGGGAAGACGCGCCCGATGGCCGAGGCCTCAATTACCGGGACCTGTATCCCGAGCCGCCGCCGCCGGGGCTGGTGCCGTCGTGTGCGGAAGGCGGTGTGCTGGGCATCATCTGCGCGTCCATTGGATCGGTGATGAGCACCGAAGCCATCAAGTTGATCACCGGGATCGGTGAGACGCTGTTGGGCCGGTTGATGGTCTACGACGCTCTCGAGATGAGTTACCGCACGATCCGGATCCGCAAGGACCCGTCGACGCCGAAGATCACCGAACTCGTCGACTACGAGGACTTCTGTGGTGTGGCGCCCGCTGAAGTACCCGACCATTCCGCCATCACCCCACGAGAACTGCGGGACATGCTGGAATCTGGCAACCCGCCGGTCCTGATCGACGTCCGAGAGCAGGCCGAATGGGACATCGTGCATATCGAGGGCGCCCAGCTGATCCCGAAGGGGCTGTTCACTTCCGGCGAGGCGCTGGCGAAGATGCCGCAGGACCGGACCGCGGTGCTGTACTGCAAGACGGGCGTGCGCTCGGCCGAGGCGTTGGCCGCGGTCAAGCGGGCCGGGTTCTCCGACGCGGTGCATCTGCAGGGGGGAATAACCGCCTGGGCCAAGCAAATGCAGCCCGACATGGTGCTGTACTGATAGTTCAGAATTCCGTCGCGGTGTCTGTCATACCGCTTGCGCGGTGTCGGCACAGCACACGGCGCCCCCGTCGTCGGTGCCATTGCCCGCGTCGAAGGTGTCCGACTCTGCCAACACCGTGTAGACCTCCCAGCGCTCATCGGCGGGTCCGGTCACCCAAACCTTGTCTTGTTTCGCGAAGCAGCACGTCGTACCGATTTCCTCCTCGGTGAGCATGCCTGCAGAAGTCAGGCGGGCAATCTCGTCGTGCACCGCCGCGCTGCAGTCGACCTCGACGCCCAGGTGATTGAGGGTGCCGCCGTGACCGGGATTCTCGAGCAGCACCAGTTTCAATGGGGGGTCCAAGACCGCGAAGTTGGCGTAGCCAGGTTTGACTTTGGCGGGTTCGGTTCGGAAAAGCTTCGAGTAGAACCCGATCGCTGTGTCTAGATCATCGACGTTGAGCGCGAGCTGTATGCGAGACACTGGAAGCCCTAACTTGTGAGACATATATCGAAGTTGTGCAACTCAGCATGCCACCTTTTTGATATATGTCAAAGTCTATGTCAAAATCGCCTCGTGCCTAAAGCATTGCCAGTGATCGACACGACCGCGCCCGTGTGTTGCGCCCCATTGGCATCGGGCTCGATGAGCGACGAGGATGCGTTGCAGGTTGCGGTGCGCCTGAAGGCTCTGGCCGACCCGGTGCGGGTCAAACTTGTGTCATACCTGCTCGGCTCGCCTGCCGGCGAAGAGATCTCGGGGGACCTGGCGGCCGTGCTGCAGTTGAGCGAATCGACGATCAGTCATCACCTGACTCAGCTCCGCAAGGCCGGGCTAGTGGTCTCGGATCGTAGGGGCATGAACGTGTTTCATCGAGTCCGCGCGGACGCGCTGCAAGCCTTATGCGTTGCACTGGACCCGAACTGCTGCCGCTGACCTCCGTCACTGCGACAGGGCAGCGGCGTTTTCCACCAGCGCGCGGCTGGCCGGCAACGACGGAGCTAACGGTCCAGCCTGAGCCGAGGGCTGCATATCTCGATCGTCGTATGCGTCAGCGCGTCGTGCTGATGCGCAAATCAGCTCTACTAGGCTGGTCCTCGTGACCGTCGAGCCGCCGCCCGAGCACGTGCTGGCGGCTTTTGGTTTGACCGGTGTGCAACCCGCCCCGCTCGGCGCTGCCTGGGAAGGCGGCTGGCGATGCGGCGAAGTGGTGCTGTCGATGGTGGCCGACAACGCACGCGCCACCTGGTCGGCCCGGATGCGGGAAACGTTGTTCGTAGACGGCGTGCGCCTGGCCCGGCCGGTCCGGTCGACCGACGGCCGGTACGTGGTGTCAGGTTGGCGGGCGGACACGTTCGTGGCCGGCGCGCCCGAACCTCGGCACGACGAGGTGGTTTCGGCCGCGGTGCGCCTGCACGAGGCCACCGGCAAGCTGGAGCGGCCGCGGTTTCTGACGCAAGGACCCACCGCGCCCTGGGGTGACGTCGACGTCTTCATCGCGGCCGACCGTGCGGCCTGGGAAGAGCGGCCGCTGCAGTCGATCCCGCCCGGGGCGCGCACCGCGCCGGCCACCGCGGACGCCGAGCGGTCGATCGAGTTGATCAATCAGCTTGCGACACTGCGCAAACCAACCCGCAGCCCCAATCAATTGGTGCACGGCGATCTCTACGGCACGGTGCTTTTCGCGGGCACGGCACCGCCGGGCATCACCGACATCACGCCGTACTGGCGGCCCGCGTCCTGGGCGGCCGGCGTGGTCGTCGTCGACGCCCTGTCCTGGGGCGAGGCGGACGACGGTCTCATCGAACGGTGGAACGCGTTGCCCGAGTGGTCGCAGATGTTGTTGCGCGCGTTGATGTTCCGCCTGGCGGTGCATGCGCTTCACCCGAGGTCCACGGCCGAGGCGTTTCCTGGTCTGGCCCGCACCGCGGCGCTGGTACGGCTGATCCTTTAGTCGTTCGGCCCGAACTCGTAGCGAACTTCGTCGAGCGCGATTCTGCCGTCGTTGGCCAGCACTCCTTCGGCGCGCAGCAGTTCCAACTGCCGGGACGTGAGATGCTGGGCCGGTCGTCCCGATGCGGTGATGACCCGGTGCCAGGGCAGGTCGGCCGAATCGGTGCGCATGATCCAGCCGACGATGCGTGGGCTGGAAAGCCCTGCCACCGCGGCGATGTCGCCGTACGTCGATACCCTCCCGGCCGGGATGGCCGCGACCAGCGAACGGACCCGCTCGATCTGTTCGTCGGTCACCTGCGCCATCGGCATCGCTTACGAATCAGGGCCGCGACGTCGTCGGGCTTGGCGTGCGGCACCATGTGATCACACTCGTAGTCGAGCAATTCGAAATCGTCGCCCAGCCGATCGCGCAGACCGGTGATCAGCCGCTCCCCGACGTAGGGCGGCGACGTCCACTTGGCCCGCACCAGTGTGGTCGGCACGCCGGCGGGCGGCAGCGCGATGTCGCGGGCCAGCTCGCTCCAGTAAGACATCATTGCGGGCAAACTGATGCGCCACCCGTATCGCCCGTTGGGCAGCGCGATCAGGTGCTCATCCAGATCCGCGTCCAAAGCCGTGGGGTCGACGTCCGCCCAGGAGCCCGACGCCTTCTCCTGCCGGGCCTCGGCGCGGTCGGGATAGTCCGGGTTGGCCAGCATCGCCTCGGCGATCTGCGCCATCCAGCTTCCATCCAGCCCGATGGCGGGGTCCAGCAACAACAACGACGCCACCAGATCGGGACGGGCGGCGGCCAGGTGCAGCCCGAGCGCGCCGCCGAACGAGTGGCCGATTACGTGTACCGGTGCCTGTGCCTCGTCCTCGAGCAGTGCGCTCAGCGCCGACACGTTCGCCTCGATGGTCCATGGCGCGGCCCAGGTGGACCGGCCATGGCCGATCAGATCGGGTGCCGCGAGGGCGATTTCGGGCACGTAGTCGGCGAAGTGCTGCCAGCGCTGGCCGTGGCCGGTCAGCCCGTGCAGCGCCAGCACTTGCGGTGGGCCGGGTGGACCGAAACGGTGCACGTGTAGGGCGGCTGTCACGGGTCGATCATGCCATTGCGCTGGTCAAGGCAACTTGTCAGAGGTGCGTGGTTGCATGCCCGGTATGTCGATGACCTGGGGTCCCGAGGCGGAGAAGGTTCTGCAACCCGGTCTGGGTGGCGTGGTGCGTATCCTGGGCGGCCCGGGGACGGGCAAGAGCAGCCTGCTCGTCGAGGCCGCGGTCGGTCGCATCGAGGCGGGCGCGCAGCCGGAATCGGTTCTGCTGCTGACGGGTTCGGGCCGCATCGGGATGCGGCAGCGCAGCGCATTGACCACGGCGTTGCTGCGTTCGAGTAGCGGTCGGTCCGCGGTGCGTGAGCCGTTGGTGCGCACCCTGCACAGCTATGCCTATGCGGTGCTGCGCCGGTCGGCCGAACGCGCCGGTGACCCACCGCCACGCCTGCTCACCGGCGCCGAGCACGACGCGATCATCCGGGAGCTGCTGGCCGGTGACCTCGCGGACGGACCGGCCGCCGGATCGTGTTGGCCGGCGCACCTGCTGCCCGCGCTGAGCACCGCGGGATTCGCTAACGAGCTGCGAAACCTGTTGGCGCGCTGCGCCGAACGTGGAATTGACCCACAGGAGCTGGAGCGCCTGGGTCGCCGCTGTGACCGCCCGGACTGGGCGGCGGCCGGACGCTTCGCCCGACAGTACGAGCAGGTGATGTTGCTGCGCGCGGCGGTCGGCACGGCGGCCCCGCAGGCGACCGCCCCGGCGTTGGCTGCCGCCGAACTGGTTGGGGCGGCATTGGAGGCGCTGGCGGTAGATCCTGAACTGCTCGCCGCCGAGCGGGCCCGGGTCCGGGTGCTCCTGGTCGACGACGCCCAACAACTCGATCCGCAGGCGGCGCAACTGATCCGGGTGCTGGCATTTGGCGCCGACGTCGCTCTGATCGCCGGTGATCCCAATCAGGCGGTGTTCGGTTTCCGGGGCGGTGAGGCGGCGGGACTGCTCGATTCGGAGGGGTCTGCGGTGATCTTGACCGAGTCCCATCGCTGTGCTTCGGCCGTGGCCCGCGCCATCAGCGGCATCGCGAGTCGGCTGCCCGGCACCAGCGCCGGCCGGCGAATCGACGGCACCGGTGCCGACGACGGGTCGGTGACGGCACGCCTGGCCACCTCCGCGCATGCGGAAGCAGCGTTGATCGCCGACACCTTGCGGCGCGCGCATTTGGTCGACGGGGTGCCGTGGTCGCAGATGGCGGTGATCGTCAGGTCGGTGCCGCGCGCCGGCGCGCGGTTGCCGCGTGCGTTGTCGGCCGCCGGTGTTCCGGTGGCGGCTCCGGCAATGGGTGGCTGCCTCGCCGAGGAGCCGGCGGCGCGTGCGCTACTCAGCGTTCTGGCCGCGACAGCAGACGGGCTCGACGGCGACACGGCGCTCGCCCTGGTATCCGGTCCGATCGGGCGTGTCGATCCCGTGTCGCTCCGCCAGCTCCACAGGACGCTGCGTCGCAGGGGCATGACCCTGGTCGAAGCGTTGGTCGGCGACGAACCTTTGTCCGGCCCGCAGTCCGCCGCCCTGCGCCGGGTGCGGTCGGTGCTGGCGGCGGCGGCCCGGTGCCACCGCGACGGGCAGGATCCCCGCTACACCCTGTGGGCGGCGTGGCACCGGTCCGGCTTGCAGCGGCGCTGGCTGTCGGCCATCGAGCGGGGCGGGACGGCCGCGGCTCAGGCCACCCGGGACCTGGAGGTGGTGACCGCGCTGTTCGACATCACCGAGGACTACGTGTCCCGGACCGCCGGTGCGTCCTTGCGCGGGCTGACCGAGCACGTCGCGGCGTTGCAGCTGCCGCCGGCCAATCGTGAACCGGCCGCCGAGGTTGAGCAGGTTCGGGTGCTCAGCCCGCACGCCGCCCTGGGTCAGGAATGGGATCTGGTCGTCATCGCGGGTTTGCAGGACGGTCTGTGGCCCAACACGATTCCCCGGGGCGGCGTCCTGGCGACCCAGCGGCTGCTCGACGAACTGGACGGTGTCACCCAGGATGCGTCGGTGCGCGCACCACTGGTGGCCGAGGAGCGCAGGCTGCTGGTCGCGGCGATGGGCAGGGCGCGGCGCCGACTGCTGGTGACGGCGGTAGACAGCGATTCGGGCGGCGGTGGTCAGGCCGCCGCCCTGCCGTCAGCGTTCTTCTTCGAGATTGCACGCGAGGCCGGCCAGGAAAGCGTTGCGCCGCAGCCAGTCTCGACGCCCCGGGTCTTATCTACCGCCGCGGTGGTGGGCCGGTTGCGCGCGGTGGTATGCGCGCCGGATGGCTCGGTAGACGACGGCGCGCGCGCTTGTGCCGCAACACAATTGGCTCGACTGGCAGCGGCCGGCGTGCCGGGCGCCGACCCGACCGGGTGGCACGGCCTGGTCCCGGTGAGCACCGGCGCCGCGCTCTGCGGCCCCGATGATGCCGTCACGCTGACACCGTCGACTCTGCAGAACCTGACCGACTGCCCGCTGCGCTGGCTGGCCGAACGGCACGGCGGGACCGACCCGCGGCCACTGCGGTCCACCATCGGTTCGGTGCTGCATGCGCTGATCGCCGAGCCCGGCAAGACCGAATCGCAGCTCCTCGCCGAGCTCGACCGCGTGTGGCGGCACCTGCCGTTCGACGCCGACTGGCATTCGGCCAACGAGCTGACCCGGCACCAAGCCATGCTTCGCGCGTTCCTCGACTGGCGAGCGCAGACGCGCGGTGAGCTGACCGAGGTGGGCGTCGAAGTCGACGTCGACGGCGTACTGGACACCCCGAACGGCAGGGAAGTCCGGTTACGCGGCCGGATCGACCGGCTGGAACGCGACGGCGCCGGGCGGCTGGTGATCGTCGACGTCAAGACCGGCAAGACACCGGTCAGTAAGGACGACGCGCAGCAACACGCCCAGCTGGCGATGTATCAGCTGGCGATCGCCGAGGGCATGCTGCCCGCCGGTGACGAGCCGGGCGGGGCCCGATTGGTCTATCCCGGCAAGACCGGAGCGGCAGGTGCCACCCAGCGCGAGCAGGATCCGTTGACGGAGCAGGCTCGCGAACAGTGGCGCACCCTGGTTCGGCAGGCGGCCGAAGCCACCGCCGGACCGCAGTTCGTCGCTCGGCGCAACGACGGCTGCTCGCACTGCCCGATTCGGCCCTCCTGCCCGGCCCACACCGAGGCGGCGGCGCGATGAGCCCCCGCTACAGTCCGGCCGAATTAGCCGCCGCACTAGGCGTTTTCCCGCCCACCGACGAGCAGGCGGCGGTCATCGCCGCCCCGCCGGGCCCGCTGGTGGTGATCGCGGGGGCGGGAGCCGGCAAAACCGAGACCATGGCCGCGCGGGTGGTGTGGCTGATCGCGAACGGTTACGCCGAACCCAGCCAGGTGCTCGGGTTGACCTTCACCCGCAAGGCGGCCGGCCAGCTGCTGCGCCGCGTCCGGTCCCGGCTGGCCCGGCTGGCCGGCGCCGGGGTGGGATCCGCGGTGGGCGGTGAGCCGGCCGGCACGCCGACCGTCAACACTTACCACGCGTTCGCCGGTGCGCTGCTGCGCGAATACGGCCTGCTGCTGCCGGTGGAGCCGGACACCCGGCTGCTCACCGAAACCGAACTCTGGCAACTGGCTTTCGATGTGGTCGCCGGCTACCGCGGCGAACTGCAGACCGAGAAGACGCCGACGGCGGTTACCTCGCTGGTGTTGCGATTGTGGGGCCAGCTGGCTGAGCACCTCGTCGACACCGACCAGCTCCGAGACACCCATGTCGAGCTGGAGAGGCTGGTGTACAGCCTGCCCGCCGGGCCACACCAGCGCGACCGCGGCCCTAATCAGTCGCTGCTGCGGATGCTGGCCACCCAGACCGAACGCACTGAGCTGGTGCCGCTGCTCGACGCCTTGCGCGACCGCATGCGCACCGACAAGGTGATGGACTTCGGGATGCAGATGGCATCCGCAGCCCGGCTGGCCGCGACGTTCCCGCAGGTGGGAAATGATCTGCGCAGCCGGTACCGGGTGGTGTTGCTCGACGAGTACCAGGACACGGGGCATTCCCAGCGAATCGCGTTGTCCTCGCTGTTCGGCGGGGGCCTGGATGACGGCCTGGCGCTGACCGCCGTCGGCGACCCGATCCAGTCGATCTACGGCTGGCGGGGAGCGTCGGCGACCAACCTGCCGCGATTCACCACCGACTTCCCGCTCTCCGACGGCTCCCCGGCGCCGACGCTGGAGCTGCGGACCAGCTGGCGCAACCCGCCCCGCGCGCTGCACCTCGCGAACGCCATTTCGGCCGAGGCGCGGCGGCGCTCGGTCGCGGTGCGTCCGCTGCGGCCGCGGCCCGACGCTCCACTTGGGACGGTGCGCTGCGCGCTGCTGCCCGACATCCAGGCCGAGCGGGAGTGGATCGCCGACCATCTGCAGGAGCGTTACGCGGCCGCCCGCGCCGACGGCGACGCCCCGCCGACCGCGGCGGTGCTGGTGCGCCGTAACGCCGACGCTGCGCCCATCGCGGATGTGTTGCGCGGCAGGGGAATTCCGGTGGAGGTCGTCGGCCTGGCCGGTTTGTTGTCGATCCCCGAGGTCGCCGACCTGGTGGCCATGCTGCGCCTGGTCGCCGAGCCGACGGCCGGCGGGGCCGCGATGCGGGTGCTCACCGGGGCGCGTTGGCGCCTCGGCGGCCGCGACATCGCCGCGTTGTGGCGGCGCGCGCTGGAGTTGGGCGGCGCAACGCGATCAGCCGAGCCGCTCACCGCCGAGGCGATCGCGAGGACCGCCGACGCCGACATTGCCTGCCTGGCCGACGCCATCTCCGACCCCGGGCCGGCCGACGGCTACTCGGCAGCCGGATACGCCCGCATCAATGCCCTCGCCGCAGAACTGGCCGCGCTGCGCAGCCATCTCGGCTACTCCCTGCCCGACCTGGTTGCCGAGGTGCGTCGGGCGCTCGGACTGGACTGCGAGGTGCGCGCCACCGCCGTAGGCGAGTGGTCGGGAGCCGAGCACCTCGACGCGCTCGCCGACGAAGTCGCGGGCTACGCCGAACGGGCCGGCGCAGGGTCCAATCAAGCCACGGTCGCGGGGTTGCTTGCCTACCTCGACGTGGCCGCCGAGGTGGAGAACGGCTTGGCGCCCGGCCAGCCTGCCGTCGCCCGCGACCGCGTCCAAGTGCTCACCGTGCACGCCGCCAAGGGACTGGAATGGCAGGTCGTCGCGGTTGCGCACCTGTCCGGCGGCACGTTCCCGTCGACGGCGTCGCGAAGCAGCTGGCTCACCGACCCCGGCGAGCTGCCGCCGTTACTGCGCGGCGACCGTGCCGGGGCCGGAGCACTCGGCGTCCCGGTGCTGGACACTTCCGCCGTGACAAACCGAAAGCAGCTGTCGGACAATATCTCCCAGCATCGGGCAGAACTCGACCAGCGCCGCGTCGACGAGGAACGCAGACTGTTGTATGTCGCGGTGACGCGGGCCGAGGACACGCTGCTGGTATCTGGGCATCACTGGGCGGCCACCGGTATCAAACCGCGCGGCCCTTCAGAATTCCTGTGCGAGCTCAAGGACATCATCGACCGTTCCGCCGCGGCGGGAGAGCCCTGCGGCAACGTCGAGCAGTGGGCGCCGCCGCCCGCCGAAGGGGAGCGAAACCCATTGCGGGACAACGTTGTCGAAGCGATCTGGCCCGCCGACCCGTTGGCCACCCGGCGCGGTGACGTCGAGCGCGGAGCCATGCTGGTCAGCCAAGCGACAACGGCGGACACCGGCCAGCCCGATGTGGAGGGCTGGATCGCTGATGTCGACGCGCTGCTGGCCGAGCGCGCCCGGATAACACTTCCGCCCCAGCGCATTCTGCCCGGCCAGTTGTCCGTCAGCGGCCTGGTCGAGCTGGCGCGCGACCCCAAGGCCGCAGCCCAGCGCCTGATCCATCGGCTGCCCACCCGGCCGGACCCGCACGCTCTCTTGGGCAACGCTTTCCACGCCTGGGTGCAACAGTTCTACGGGGCCGAGTTGTTGTTCGACCTCGGTGATCTGCCGGGCGCCGCCGACTCCGATGTCGGCGACTCGGCGGAGCTGGCCGCGTTGCAGGACAAGTTCACCGACTCGCCGTGGGCCGCCCGCACCCCGATCGCGGTCGAGGTGCCCTTCGAGATGCCGATCGGCGACACCGTGGTGCGAGGACGAATCGATGCGGTCTTCGCCGATGCCGATGGCGGCATCACCGTGGTGGATTGGAAAACGGGTGACCCCCCCCGCGGCCAGGAATCCCGGCGGCATGCGGCGATCCAGCTGTCGGTGTACCGATTGGCCTGGGCGGCGTTGCACGGCTGCCCGGAATCGATGGTGCGTACCGCCTTTTACTACGTGCGCAGCGGCATCACGATCACTCCCGACGAGCTGGCCGATGCCGATGAGCTGGCCGCACTGCTGAAAGACGCCGGTCGCCCCTGCACGGTCTAACCGTGGTTACATGAACTCCGTGGCGAAGGGTAGCTGGCGGCGACTGCGGCGGCTCGATGAGAGATTGACGGTCCAGCCCAGCTACGCCCTGGTCGGCGTGCTACGCATTCCGCAGGGCCAATCCAGCCCCGCCCGCATCATCACCCGCCGGATCACCATCGCCCTGGCGGCGTTGTTCATCGCCGCCGTCACCGTCTACGTCGACCGAGATGGCTACCGGGACTCGCAAGGCGACCGCCTGAGTTTTCTGGACTGCCTGTATTACGCGGCAGTGACGCTCTCGACGACCGGTTACGGCGACATCACACCCATCTCGGAAGTCGCGCGGGCCACCAACGTCCTGATCATCACGCCGCTCCGCATCGCGTTCCTGATCTTGCTGGTCGGTACGACGCTCGAGGTGGTCACCGAAACGTCCCGACAGGCACTGAAGATCCAGCGTTGGAGGAGCAGAGTGCGTAACCACACCGTCGTCATCGGCTATGGGACCAAAGGCAAAACGGCGATCGCCGCCATGCTCAGCGACGAGATGACCCCGGGTGAGATCGTCGTCGTCGACACCGACCGGTCGGCGCTGGACCGCGCCGCCTCCGCCGGACTGGTCACCGTCAGTGGTGATGCCACGAAATCCGATGTGTTGCGGCTGGCCGGGGCGCAGCACGCGGCGTCGATCATCGTGGCCGCCAGCCGCGATGACACCGCGGTGCTGGTCACGTTGACCGCGCGGGAGATATCGCCCAAAGCCAAGATCGTCGCGTCGATCCGTGAAGCCGAGAACCAGCATCTCCTGCAGCAGTCTGGCGCCGACTCGGTCGTGGTGTCCTCGGAGACCGCCGGCCGGCTGCTCGGCCTGGCCACCACCACACCGAGCGTCGTGCAGATGATCGAAGACCTGCTGACCCCCGACGAGGGCCTGGCCATCGCCGAACGAGAGGTCGAACAGTCAGAGGTCGGCGGCTCGCCGCGGCATCTCAAGGACATCGTGCTGGGAGTGGTGCGCGACGGTCGGCTGCTGCGCATCGGTGCGCCCGAGGTGGACGCCATCGAGGCCAGCGATCGGCTGCTGTACGTCCGCCAGGGCCAGGAACGATAGGACGTGGACTTCCGGCTGCGTGACATCCCGCTGTTGTCGCGCGTCGGCGCCGACCGCGCCGACCAATTGCGCACCGACGTCGACGCCGCCGCGGCCGGCTGGGCCGAGGCCGCGCTGCTCCGGGTCGACTCCCGCAACCAGGTGCTGGCGGCCGACGGCAAGGTGGTGCTCGGTCCGGCCGCGGCACTGGGCGACAAACCGCCGCCCGAGGCCGTGTTTCTGGGGCGCATCGAGGACGGTCGGCACGTCTGGGCGATCCGAAGCGCCCTGCAGCCGCCCGAAGACGGCGCCGAACATGTCGAGGTACTGGACCTGCGCCGGCTCGGACGCATCATCGATGACACCAGCAGCCAACTGGTGTCGTCGGCGCTGGCGCTGCTCAATTGGCACGACAGCGCCCGGTTCAGTCCGGTGGACGGCACCCCGACCAAGCCGGCCCGGGCCGGATGGGCACGCGTCAACCCACTTACCGGGCAGGAAGAGTTCCCGCGCGTCGACCCCGCGGTGATCTGTCTGGTACACGACGGCGGCGACCGTGCCGTGCTGGCCCGCCAGGCAACCTGGCCGCCGCGAATGTTCTCGCTGCTGGCCGGGTTCGTCGAAGCCGGCGAGTCGTTCGAGGTCTGCGTGGCCAGGGAGATCCGCGAGGAGATCGGCCTGACCGTCCGCGATGTCCGCTACCTGGGCAGCCAGCCCTGGCCGTTCCCGCGCTCGTTGATGGTCGGATTCCACGCCGTGGCCGACCCGGACGAGGAGTTCTCGTTCAACGACGGCGAGATCGCCGAAGCCGCCTGGTTCACCCGCGACGAGGTGCGCGAGGCCCTGGACGCCGGCGACTGGTCCAGCAGGTCGGACTCGAAACTGCTTCTGCCCGGGTCGATTTCGATCGCTCGGGTGATCATCGAGTCCTGGGCCGCTATTTGATCCGGTCGGTGATGTTGTCAAGGATCGTGGAAGCGATCCGCTCGGCCGGTTCGATGCCCAGCACCCCCACCGACATCAACACCGCGTTCTTCACACGGTACTGATGGCTCCAGCCGTTGTCGGTGATCCGCAGCGTGCCCGGGCTGGGTTTGTCCAGCTTGAAGTCGTACTTGGGATCATGCAGCGCTACGCAGGCGTTGAGCGACGATTCCAGTTGGTCCAGTGCGTTGCGCGCGGCGTGCGTGTCGGGGTAGATCGCCACGGCCTGGCTGACCGAGTCCACCAGGGCCAGCCCGCCCGGGTCGATGTCGTCGGTCACCCCGCTGTAGCCGGCGCTGCGGAACTCGGTCCACCCGCTGGCGAAGGTGAGGTCACTTGTGCCGGCCGCTCGGCACGGACCGGGTGCGTTCACGTCGCCCGACGGCGGATGCCGCAGGTCGGCGTGCGCGTGGGCGGTCAGCTCCTCGTAGTTGGCGATGCGCCGCACCTCTTCGACGCTGACGATCAGCGCGTCGGCGCTGG
The DNA here is from genome assembly GCF_001673635.1 of Mycobacterium asiaticum. Taxonomy (GTDB): domain Bacteria; phylum Actinomycetota; class Actinomycetes; order Mycobacteriales; family Mycobacteriaceae; genus Mycobacterium; species Mycobacterium asiaticum_C. The sequence continues at coordinate 76,926 of NZ_LZMH01000073.1, read as the reverse complement.
GTGTGCCGGTTGGCGTCGCAGCCGGCGCGTTGTGGTGCGAGCAACCGATAAGCAATGCACAGCAGACGACCACAACCACTCGCCGGGCCAGCGCCGATGCCATGCAGCTAATCGTAAAGGCGACCAGACCCGGTGCCGTGCACGCATATCGGCCGAGTCGGCCTTAGCCGGCGACCTGGGCCAGCTTGGCCTTGACCTCATTCGCGCTCGGGTTGGTCAGCGTCGACCCGTCGGCGAACTGGACGGTCGGGACGGTGCGGTTGCCGCCGTTGACGGAGCTTACGAAGTCCGCGGCCGCCGGGTCCTGCTCGATGTCGACCTCTTCGTACGAGATGCCCTGAGCCTTGAGTGCGGTCTTGAGCCGGAAGCAGTAGCCACACCAGGTCGTCGAGTAAAGGGTCAGCGCAGCGTTGGTCATGACCCCTTAACGTAGCCGGGCGATGAACAATTCCGAGCGCGACCCCGACGGCCGGGGCGACACGCCAGGTTTGTCGCCCGGGACTGTCAAGATGGACGCCATGCCGGTGGTGGCCGATCCGTTGATCGCGGGACTGGACGACGAGCAACGTGAGGCCGTGCTGGCCCCGCGCGGTCCGGTCTGTGTGCTGGCCGGCGCCGGGACCGGCAAGACCCGCACCATTACCCACCGCATCGCTCAGCTGGTGGCCGGTGGCCACGTCGCGGCCGGCCAGGTGCTGGCCGTCACCTTCACACAGCGCGCGGCGGGGGAGATGCGGTCGCGGTTGCGGTCGCTTGACGCGGCGGCACAGCTCGGTTCGGGTGTCGGGGCGGTGCAGGCGCTCACCTTCCACGCCGCCGCGCACCGTCAGCTGCGGTACTTCTGGCCGCGGGTGGTCGGGAACACGCGCTGGGAACTGATGGACACCAAGTTCGCCGTCGTCGCCCGCGCGGCCGCCCGCTGCCGGCTCAACGTCAGCACCGATGACGTACGGGACCTCGCCGGCGAGATCGAATGGGCCAAGGCGTCCCTGATCGTCCCGGAGGGCTACGCGAGCGCGGTGGCCGCCGCCGGCCGCGACACTCCGATGGACGCCGAGAAGGTGGTGGCCGTCTACACGGCGTACGAGGCGTTGAAGGTCCGTGACGAGGCCGTCACGCTGCTTGATTTCGACGACCTGCTGCTGCACACCGCCGCCGCGATCGAGAACGACGCGGCGGTGGCCGCGGAGTTCCGCGACCGCTACCGCTGCTTCGTCGTCGACGAGTACCAGGACGTAACACCGCTGCAGCAGCGGGTGTTGACGGCCTGGCTCGGTGACCGCGACGACCTGACCGTCGTCGGGGACGCCAATCAGACCATCTACTCGTTCACCGGAGCCTCGCCGCGTTTCCTGCTCGACTTCTCGCGGCGCTTCCCGGATGCGGCGGTGGTGCGGCTGGAACGCGACTACCGGTCCACCCCGCAGGTGGTGTCGCTGGCCAACCAAGTGATCGCCGCGGCCCGGGGGCGCGTCGCGGGCAGCAAGCTGCAGCTGATCGGGCAGCGCGAACCGGGCCCGGCGCCGTCGTTCCGCGAGCATCCTGACGAGGCCACCGAGGCCGCCGCCGTCGCCGCTCAGATCGCCGCACTTATCGAATCCGGAACCGCGCCGGCCCAAATCGCGATCCTGTACCGGGTGAACGCCCAGTCCGAGGTCTACGAGGAGGCGCTGACCGCGGCCGGCATCGCCTACCAGGTCCGCGGCGGTGAGGGGTTCTTCAACCGCCAAGAGATCAAGCAGGCGCTGCTGGCTCTGCGCCGCGCCGCCGAGCGCGGCGCCGAGGGCGACCAGCCGGACCTGCCGGAACTGGTCCGCGGGGTGCTGGAGCCGCTCGGGCTCACCGCCGAGCCACCGGTCGGCACCCGGGCGCGTGATCGTTGGGAGGCGCTGGGTGCGCTGGCCGAACTGGTCGACGACGAGGTGGCGCAGCGCCCGCAGCTGGACCTGCCCGGCTTGGTGGCCGAGCTGCGGGTACGGGCCGACTCGCGGCACCCACCGGTGGTCCAGGGCGTCACCCTGGCCTCCCTGCACGCGGCCAAGGGTCTGGAATGGGATGCGGTGTTCCTGGTCGGACTGGCCGACGGCACGCTGCCCATCTCGCATGCCCTCGCGCACGGCCCCGACAGCGAGGCGGTCGAAGAAGAGCGTCGGCTGCTGTACGTCGGAATCACCAGGGCCCGCACGCATCTGGCGCTCAGCTGGGCGCTGGCGCGCTCGGCGGGCGGCCGGCAGAGCCGCAAGCCGTCGCGCTTCCTCAACGGCATCGCGCCGCAGACCCGGGTCGAGGCGACACCGCCGAAGTCGCGCCGCAACCGGGGTCCCGCGCGCTGCCGGGTCTGCAACAAGGACCTGTCCACGCCGGCGGCGATCATGTTGCGGCGTTGCGAATCCTGTTCCGGCGACGTCGACGAGGACCTGCTGCTGCAGCTCAAAGACTGGCGGCGCGACACCGCCAAGGAACAGGACGTTCCCGCCTACATCGTGTTCAGCGACAACACGCTGATCGCGATCGCCGAGCTGCGGCCCACCGACGAAGCTGGCCTGATCGCCATCCCCGGCATCGGTGCGCGCAAGCTCGAACAGTACGGACCCGACGTGCTGGAGCTGGTTCGCCAAGCCCGCTGACGGTGCATTTCCGCAGGTCAGAAAATCGGTTGTCAGGCTGCGATGGTATTCTCTACTCTCGATGCACGTTGGCCTCTGTCGAGACCCGGAAGGAGGGTGGCCCGCAATGATCACTACGAACATGAGCGTGTTCGGCGTATCGGCGGCTACCCGCCTGCCCAGCGCGCATGCCGCCGCACCGGCGGCCGCGGGTAAGCACCGTGTCGCCGCCGCGACTGAAGCGTCCGTGAATCGGGGCTCGACGTAGAGACCCCCTAATTTCGCCAAATGGCCACGGACCCGAAGTCACCGGATCCGTGGCCGATTTCTTTTGGGAGGCAACCTCCCTGGTCCGGATCGCGAAGACAATCAACCGACCAGGAAGCAGGTGAACAGGACATGTCGGCTCTGACAGTCCCCAGACGGACGCAGCCGGTCCTGCCATGTCATGCCGGCGATCCCGACCTGTGGTTCGCCGAAACCCCGACGGACCTCGAGCGCGCCAAGACGCTGTGCGCCAGCTGTCCGATCCGGCGCCAGTGCCTAGCTGCGGCGTTGGAAAGGGCTGAGCCATGGGGAGTTTGGGGCGGCGAGATCTTCGAACGGGGATCGGTCGTTAGCCGGAAGCGTCCACGTGGGCGTCCTCGCAAGGAGGCCGCCTAGGGCGAGCAGACGCAAAAGCACCCGACACGCCGAGCGTGCGGGTGCTTTTGCGTCTGCTCGCGGGGCCCCGGACTCGCGGGGGCCGCTAGACCAGCGCGGCCGCGTCCGGTTCGTTGAAGCCGGGGATCAGCTCTTCGGTCAGCGCCTTGATCGGCACATGCGCATCGAGCTGGCACAGGATCGCCGCCACCGAGGCGATCACCCGCATCGGAATCGCGAGCTTGGGTGGCAGGTCCATCTGCCGGGCCGTCTTGATCTGCGCGACCGAGCGGTCGAACTGGCTGACGGTCATCCGCTGCAACCACTTGCGGTTGTAGTGGAACACCTCGACCTCGATAGGTTCGACGTACTGCCGCAGCATCTCGTCGATTTCGCGGACCGACACTTGCTGGCCACGCTGGATGAAACCGACCTTCTCCATCGTCGGCAGCAGCAGGTCGTAGTTCTTGTCGCGGGCCAGGCGGATCGTCATACCAAGCTCGACGGGGTAGCCGCCGGGCAGGGGAGCCACGGCGCCGAAGTCGATGACGCCCATCCGTCCGTCGGGCAGCAGCATGAAGTTGCCCGGGTGCGCGTCCCCGTGCAGCATCTCCAGCCGCCGCGGTGCGTCGAAGGTGAGCTCGAGCAGCCGAACCCCGATCAAATCGCGCTGTTCGGGGGTGCCGTTGCGGATGATCTCGGCCATGTGGATGCCTTCGATCCACTCCTGGATGACGACCTTGGGCGCGCTGGCCACCACGTGTGGAATCGCGAAGTGCGGGTGTCCCTCGTACGCCTTGGCGAACTTGCGCTGGTTGTCTGCCTCTAGCCGGTAGTCGAGCTCCATCTCGGTGCGCTGGATCAGTTCGTCGACCACGCCCTGCACATCGGCACCAGGCGAAAGCTGCTTGAACACCCCGACCATGCGTTGCATCGTCTTGAGGTCGGCCCGCAGCGCCTCATCGGCGCCCGGGTACTGGATCTTCACGGCTACCTCGCGCCCGTCCGACCACACCGCTTTGTGCACCTGGCCGATGCTGGCCGACGCGACGGGGGTGTCGTCGAAGGAACTGAAGCGCTCGCGCCACTTGGTGCCCAGCTGCGCGTCGAGCACCCGATGCACCTTGGCGGCCGGCAGCGGCGGGGCGTCCTTCTGCAGTTTGGTCAGCGCCTCCCGGTAGGGCTCGCCGAACTGCTCGGGGATGGCGGCTTCCATCACCGACAACGCCTGACCGACCTTCATGGCGCCGCCCTTGAGCTCACCCAGCACGGTGAACAGCTGATTGGCCGCCTTCTCCATGAGTTCGGCGTTGACCTCGTCTTTTGACTTGCCGGTCAGCCGCTTACCGAAGCCCAGGGCAGCCCGGCCGGCCATGCCCACCGGCAGGCTGGCCAGCTTTGCATTGCGGGCCGCGCGGCCGCGCTTGATCTCTGACACATACCCATCATCCACGACGGCCAGCGCATCAAGTGCACCGAATATTCATCTGCGTGGTAGATGGTGAGCGCCATGGGAGCCAAACAGACACAACACGACGCCGCGGACGCCCTGTATCGGGCGATCATCGAGACACTGGACCGGCACCGCAACGAGCGCACGCTTGACGAGCATGTCCTGGATGCGCTCGGCCGGGCGTATGCGTCGATCTCGTCGAACGTCCCGGAGCAGGGCCGGCTCGGGTAACTAACTCAGCAATCGCATAGCGGGTGTCGAGTCCACGGCCGCGCCACAATCGAGCTGGCGTGGAGATCGAACTCCAGCGTGGCGTTGAGCGCCGAGGGTGGGTCCGGATCCGACTGCCGGCCGCGCACCGCGGCGACCACGCGGTGCACCTGGCTGAGCGCCAAGGCCGCGGTGGCCAGCAGCGTCGCGCGATCGGCGACCCCGACGGTGTCGCGCAGCTGGGCGGCGATAGCCGGCCATGCGGCGTCCCGGTCCCGGCGGTGCAGGTCGGCGCAACCCAGGCAACTGGTGACGCCGGGTATCACCAGCGGCCCGACCAGGCCGGTGCCGTCGCGCACCCGCACCGGCAGGTGCGGCACTCCCGCGGTGTGCAGGTCACGCACGATTCGCGGATCGGCCACCAGAAAGTCGGCCAAGACCACCAGATCCACCGCCGCGGCGGTGACAGTCGCGTGCGGCTGACTGCTGTGGCCGGTACGCACGCCCGACCCGCGCAGCGCCTGCACCAACAGATCCGAAAGCGGGCCACGGCCGTGTACCCGGATGGACGCCGCCCGGCCGGTGGACATGCCGTCGCCGCGGGTCGCCACCCCGGCGCTGACCAACTGGGTCACCAGTTCGGTCAGGTCCTTGCCGGCTTGACGTTGCAGTTCGCCGATCGAGGTCGGCGACCGCATGGACCGCAGCACGGCGGCGAGTCGCGCTGCCGTCAGGTCGCTCGGCGGACGGACCAGCACGGCACGACGCGGATCCCAACCCACCTGAACCACGCCGTCAGGACGCAGCAGCACCGGCATCGCCGGATCCAGCGCATACAGGCAAGTGGCGGCCCCGACCATGACGTGTCACGCTGCCACGCCACACGCGTCGACGCAGTCAGTTATCCCCAGGCTCAGGATCGTCGGTGTCGCGTCCGAGTTCGGCTTCCAAGTCGGAGAGGGCCTCGTCGATCCCGCTGGTGTCGCCGCCGATGATGCGGTCGATGAACGCCGCCGGGTCGTCCAGGTCGTCCGCGCCCGGCAGCAGGTCCGGGTGCTGCCAGACCGCGTCGCGGGCATCCATGCCGGCGGCCTCGGTCAGACGTGCCCACAGTGCTGCGGCCTCGCGGAGTTTGCGCGGCCGCAGCTCCAGCCCGACCAGGGTGGCGAAGGTCTGCTCGGCCGGGCCGCCGCTGGCCCGGCGTCGGCGCAGCGTTTCGCTCAGCGCGGCTTCACCCGGAAGCCGCTCACCCAGCGCGTCCGTCACGACCGTCTGCACCCAGCCCTCGATCAGCGCGAGCAGCGCCTCGAGCCGTTCCAGCGCCTGGGTCTGTGCAGGCGTGGCCTTCGGCTCGAACACGCCCTGGCTCAGCAGTTGCTCCATCGCGGCGGGATCGGCCAGCGACGCCGGGTTGAAGCCGCGGGCCAGTTCCTCGATGCCGGACATGTCGATCTTGATGCCCATCGCATACGCCTCGACCGCCCCCAGCAGCTGGCTCGACAGCCACGGAACATGGCTGAACAGCCGGTGATGCGCGGCCTCGCGCGCGGCCAGGAACGTCATGATCTCGCTGCGCGGCTGCTCGAGGCCCGCGGCAAAAGACTCCACCGCATCCGGCAGGATCGCGGCAATTCCCTTGGGGCCGAGCGGCAGACCGACCTCCGTCGACGTCAGCACTTCCCGGGACAGCCGGCCCAGCGCCTGGCCCAGCTGCGACCCGAACGCCACGCCGCCCATTTGCGACATCATCTGCAGCAGCGGGCCGGCCATGCTCTTGGCTTCCTCCGGCAGCGATTGCACCCACACCGCCGAGATCTGCTGGGCCATCGGGTCACACAGCCGCTTCCAGGTCTGCAGCGTGTTGTCGACCCAGTCAGAAGGGCTCCAGCCCACCGCTTTGGTGGTGCCGGCGGGCAGCGCCGTCGCCCCGTTCAACCAGGTCTCCGCCAGATGCACGGCATCGGAGATGGCCGAGTTGGTGGTCGCGGGAATGGGCGCGACGAAGCCGATCGAGCTCGTCGCGACCTGCCGGGCCAGGTCGTAGTTGACCGGCCCCGCGTCTTTGCCCGAGGTCATGGCGCTCCCGACGCCACCAAACATCTCACCCAGCCGGGTGAACAGCTGGCCGAGGTTGGCCATGTCGAACTCGCCGCCCAGGGGGAACGAACCGAACGGGTTGGCACCCGATCCGGAGTCGGGATCGTCCTTCCCGCGCTTGTCGCGCTCGGGGTCGTCGCCCGCGGAGAAGCCGAAAGGCAGGTCAGCCATAGGCTCAACGGTACCCACCGCAGAAACAGAAAGCGCGGTCCCCGGTCACGCTCGCAGCTGAACTGGTCTGTCCGGCGCCGTCTAAGGTGAGCGGCGTGAACAGGCGGATTTTGACCCTGATGGTCGCGCTGGTGCCGATCGTGGTGTTCGGCGTGCTCCTGGCGGTGGTGACGGTGCCGTTCGTGTCACTGGGACCCGGTCCGACGTTCGACACCCTGGGCGAGGTCGACGGCAAGCAGGTCGTCCAGATCGAGGGAACCCAGACGCACCCGACATCGGGCCACCTGAATATGACGACGGTTTCCCAACGCGACGACCTGACCCTTGGTGAAGCCCTCACGCTGTGGATCTCCGGGCAGGAGCAGCTGGTGCCGCGGGACCTGATCTACCCGCCGGGCAAGTCGCGCGACGAAGTCGACAAGGCCAACAACGCCGACTTCAAGAGCTCCGAGGACAGTGCCGAGTACGCCGCGCTCGGCTACCTGAAGTATCCCGAAGCGGTCACCATCGCTTCGGTGAGCGAAGGCGGCCCGTCCGTAAGCAAACTCAAGCCCGGCGACGCCATCGACGCGGTCGACCGCACCCCGGTCGCCAACGTCGAGCAATTCACCGGTTTGCTCAAGAAGACGAAGCCCGGCCAGGTGGTGACGATCGACTACCGCCGCAAGAACGAGCCCGCCGGGGTTGCGCAAATCACGCTGGGCACCAATAAGGATCGCGACTACGGGTTCCTGGGTGTCGCGGTGCTGGATGCGCCGTGGGCGCCGTTCTCGGTGAGCTTCAACCTGGCCAACATCGGTGGGCCGTCCGCCGGGCTGATGTTCAGTCTGGCGGTGGTGGACAAGCTCACCACCGGCGACCTGGCCGGTTCCACATTCGTGGCGGGCACCGGAACGATCAGTGTCGACGGCAAGGTGGGGCCCATCGGTGGCATCACCCACAAGATGGCCGCGGCCCGGGCGGCCGGCGCCACGGTGTTCCTGGTGCCCGCGAAGAACTGCTACGAAGCGGTTTCGCAGATTCCGGCCGGGTTGAAGCTGGTCAAGGTCGAGACGCTGGGTTCGGCGGTGGACGCTTTGCACGCGATGACGTCTGGCGGGCCCACCCCGAGTTGCTAGCCGGGTTGCTGATCGGGCCATCCGGCCGGGGCCGCCCGGTGCGTAGAGTTGTGACCGTCGGGGAAACAGAGCAGGGAGCGTAACCAGTGGGAATGCGGCCGGCCGCCAGGATGCCGAAGCTGACCCGGCGCAGCCGGATTCTGATCCTGATCGCACTGGGTGCGATCGTGTTGCTGCTGGCCGGCCCGCGTCTGATCGACGCGTACGTGGACTGGCTGTGGTTCGGTGAATTGGGCTATCGCTCGGTGTTCACCACCGTGCTGGTCACCCGCATCGTGGTGTTTCTGGTGGCGGGCCTGCTGGTCGGCGGCATCGTGCTCGGCGCTTTGGCGCTGGCCTACCGGACTCGCCCCGTGTTCGTCCCGAGTAACGACAACGACCCGGTGGCGCGGTATCGCGCGGTTGTGCTGCAGCGTCTCCGGTTGATGGGCTTCGGTGTGCCGGCCGCAATCGGCCTGCTGGCCGGGGTGGTGGCACAGAGCTACTGGGTGCGGATCCAGCTGTTCCTGCACGGCGGGGACTTCGGGATCAGGGATCCGCAGTTCGGCAAGGACCTCGGGTTCTACGCCTTCGAGTTGCCGTTCTACCGGCTGGTGCTCAGCTACCTGTTTGTCTCGGTGTTCCTCGCTCTCGTCGCGAGTTTGGTGGCGCACTACCTGTTCGGCGGAATCCGGCTGTCCGGGCGCGCCGGTGCGCTGAGTCGGTCGGCAAGGATCCAACTGATCAGCCTGGTCGGTGTGCTGGTGCTGCTCAAAGCCGTTGCCTACTGGCTGGATCGGTACGAACTGCTGTCGCACACCCGCGGTGGCAAGCCCTTCACCGGTGCGGGATACACCGACATCAATGCCGTGCTGCCCGCGAAGCTGATTCTGATGGCGATCGCGCTGATCTGCGCGGCGGCGGTGTTCTCCGCAATCACGCTGCGGGACCTGCGCATTCCGGCGATCGGGCTGGTTCTGCTGCTGCTCTCATCGCTGATCGTGGGTGCCGGCTGGCCGCTGATCGTCGAGCAGATCAGCGTCAAACCCAATGCGGCGCAGAAGGAAAGCGAATACATCAGCCGAAGTATCACCGCGACCCGGCAAGCGTACGGTCTGACGCCCGACGTGGTGACCTACCGTAACTACACCGGCGACGGGCAAGCCACGGCGCAGCAGGTCGCCGCCGACCGCGCCACCACGTCCAACATCAGGTTGCTCGACCCGACCATCATCAGCCCCGCCTTCACCCAATTCCAGCAGGGCAAGAACTTCTACAACTTCCCCGACCAGCTCTCCATCGACCGCTACCTCGACCGCAACGGCAACCTGCGCGACTATGTCGTCGCCGCAAGGGAACTCAACCCCGACCGGCTGATCGAAAACCAGCGCGACTGGATCAACCGCCACACCGTCTACACCCACGGCAATGGGTTTATCGCCTCGCCGGCCAACACGGTGCGCGGGGTCGCCAACGACCCGAACCAGAATGGCGGCTACCCGGAGTTCCTGGTCAACGTGGTGGGCGCCAACGGCAACGTGGTCTCCGACGGTCCAGCGCCCCTGGACCAGCCACGGATCTACTTCGGACCGGTGATCTCCAACACGTCGGCCGACTACGCGATCGTCGGGAAGACCGGGGCCGACCGCGAGTACGACTACGAGACCAGCACCGAGACCAAGAACTACACATACACCGGCGCCGGTGGGGTGCCGATCGGCAGCTGGCTGTCCCGCACTGTGTTCGCTGCGAAGTTCGCCGAGCGAAACTTCCTGTTCTCCAACGTGATCGGCAACAACAGCCGGATCCTGTTCAACCGTGATCCGGCGCAGCGGGTGGAGGCGGTGGCGCCCTGGCTGACCACCGACAGCTCCGTCTACCCGGCGGTCGTCAACAAGCGACTGGTCTGGATCATCGACGGCTACACCACACTGGACAACTACCCGTACTCCGAACTGACCTCCCTGTCATCGGCGACCGCGGACTCCACCGAAGTGGCGTTCAACCGGCTGGCTCCCGATAAGAAGGTTTCCTACATCCGCAATTCGGTGAAGGCGACTGTGGACGCCTATGACGGCACCGTCTCGCTCTACCAGCAGGACGAGAACGACCCGGTGCTCAAGGCCTGGATGCGGGTCTTCCCCGGAACCGTCAAGCCCAAGAGCGACATCTCGCCCGAGCTCGCCGAGCACCTGCGCTATCCCGAGGACCTGTTCAAGGTGCAGCGCATGTTGCTGGCCAAGTACCACGTCAACGACCCGGTAACGTTCTTCTCCACGTCGGACTTCTGGGACGTGCCGCTGGACCCGAATCCGACCGCCAGCAGCTATCAGCCGCCGTACTACATCGTCGCGAAAAACATTGCGAAGAATGATAATTCGGCGTCGTATCAATTGACCAGCGCGATGAACAGGTTCAAGCGCGACTATCTGGCCGCCTACATCACGGCCAGTTCCGATCCGGCCACCTACGGCAGGATCACGGTGCTGACGATCCCCGGTCAGGTGAACGGGCCGAAGTTGGCCAACAATGCGATCACCACCGATCCGGCGGTGTCCCAGGACCTCGGTGTGATCGGTCGCGACAACCAGAACCGGATCCGGTGGGGCAACCTGCTCACCCTCCCGGTGGGCCAGGGTGGGCTGCTTTACGTCGAACCGGTCTACGCCTCGCCGGGTGCCAGTGACGCGGCATCCTCGTATCCACGTCTGATCCGGGTGGCGATGATGTACAACGACAAGGTCGGCTACGGGCCCACCGTGGGTGACGCCCTGACCGCGTTGTTCGGACCCGGCGCGGGTGCGGCCGCCACCGGAATCCAGCCGACCGAGGTCGGTGCCCCGGCGAGTCCGCCCGCGAACCTGCCGGCGCCCCCGGCAGCCGGGCCCGGGACACCACCGCCAACTGCGGCCGTACCACCCCCACCGGACGGTGCGCAAACCCTCTCACCCGCCAAAGCCGCTGCCCTGCAAGAGATTCAGGCTGCCATTGGCGCAGCAAGAGACGCGCAGAAGAAGGGTGACTTCGCCGGTTACGGGTCGGCGCTGCAGCGGCTCGACGAGGCCATCACCAAGTTCAACAACACGAAGTAACCTGTCCGCCCGCTCTGCGGGGCGAGCGTGCGTCCGTGTCTTACGGTCGGAAGAACCCCGATTGTCCAGTACCGGTGTTGAAACCGCCCGAGTTGTTGGGATCGCCCGGGTTTGGTTCGCTGCCCGAGTTGTAAAAGCCCGAGTTATGACCGCCGATTCCAAAATTGAAAAAGCCTGCGTTACCGCCGGCGAGGTCGTCACCCGAGTTCAACACGCCAACGTTGAAGCCGGCGGTGCCCGAGTTGGAGATGCCGACGTTGTCGCCGAAGCCCGTGTTCAGGAAGCCTGAGTTGTGCCCGTGGGTGGTCGAGTTCAAGAAGCCCGAGTCAAGCTCGCCGGTCCCCGAGTTCCAAAAGCCGGAGCTGAAACCGCCGCTTAGTGAGTTCCCGTAGCCCGAGGTGAAACCCTGAGCGGCCGAATTGTTGAGGCCGGAGGTGTTACCGCCGAGGCCCGAGTTTCCATAGCCTGAGTTGCCCTGACCCGAATTGAAGAAGCCGGAATTAGCCGTGCCCGTGTTGCCGAATCCCGAGTTCGCGACCGATTGATCGTCTGAGCTGCCAACTCCGGTATTGCGGTCGCCGGCGTTGAACGCACCCGTATTCGTGTCACCTGAGTTCGCGAAGCCGGTGCTCCCGGTACCTGAGTTGTGGGTGCCGGTATTTCCCGAGCCCGAGTTGAAGGAGCCCGTGTTTCTCACGCCAGAGTTGAAGTTTCCGGTGTTCAAATTACCCGAATTGAAGCTGCCGGTGTTGTTGACGCCGGCGTTGAAGCTGCCGACATTGTGACCGCCCGAGTTGAAGCTACCCATGTCGTTGTTGCTCGAGTTGAAATTGCCCATGTTGGTGTCACCAGCATTCGCAAAACCGACATTGGTGGAACCTGGATTGAAGAATCCCGTGTTCAAGGTCCCTGCGTTCCATAATCCGGTGTTGGTGGTTCCGGTGTTCCCGATGCCGGTGTTGACGCTACCGGAGTTTATTATCCCCCAGTTTGTGCTGCCCGAGTTGCCGAACCCGGTGTTTCCACTGCCCGAATTGAAGAAACCGATGTTGTTAGTACCCGAATTCCCGAAGCCAACATTGCCTGTGCCGGAGTTGAGCGCGCCGAAGCCCAGCTGCCCGTCGCCGGTGAGTCCGATGCCGATATTACCGTTGCCGGTGTTGCCGAATCCGACGTTGTTGATACCGCTGTTGCCGAAGCCTAGGTTGTAGCTGCCCGTGTTTCCGAAGCCGATATTCCAGGTTTTACCATCAAAGTTTAATCCGCCCAGACCTATTTGATTACTGCCGTTGAGTCCGATGCCGATGTTGTTGCTACCGTGGTTGCCGAAGCCGATATTGTTGTTCCCAAAGTTCGCAAACCCGTTATTGTGGTTGCCCAGGTTGCCGGCACCCGAGTTGTAATCGCCGTGATTACTGAGGCCTGTATTGTTGCTACCGGAGTTAGCTATTCCGAAGTTGTTTTGCCCGCCAGTGGGGCCGCTGTTTCCGAGGCCAATATTTGAATTGCCTGTGTTTCCGCTCCCGAAGTTGCTCTTGCCGATGTTTGAGCTGCCGATGTTCCCATTGCCGTTATTTCCACTGCCAAAATTTCCATTTCCGGTGTTCCCATTTCCGAAATTGCTATCACCGGTGTTACCGTTGCCGACGTTGCCATTTCCAAGGTTGCCAAACCCGAAGTTCGAAGCCAGGTCGGTGACGGCGGCGGCGGCGCTATGGATCTGTTGACCCGGCAGGAAAGTCAGCCCCGATAGGTTTCCCAGCGCGTCTTGCCATGGCGTCAGCTGGGCGAGTGCTGCGGACGCACCGCTGTGGTAATCCACCATCGCGGCCACATCCCTGGCCCACATCTCGATATACGCGTCCTCAGCAGCCGCTATCGCCGGCGCATTCTGACCCAGCAAATTCGAAAGCGCCAGCTGCACAAAGGCGTTGCGGTTGGCAGCCACGACCAACGGATGAATTGTCGCCGCCTGCGCAGCCTCGAATACGCTGACCATCACCCGCGCCTGACCCGCTGCGCCCGCAGCCTGTGCCGCGGCGGCATCGAGCCAACCGGCATAAGGAGCCGCAGCGGCCACCATTGCCGCCGACGCCGCACCCTGCCAAGCCTGCCCCGCCAAATTGGAGGTGACCGAAACAAACGACGATGCCGCCGCACCAAGCTCAGAAGCCAAGCCCTCCCAGGCCGCCGCGGCCGCCAGCAACGGCGTCGAGCCCGCACCGGAAAACATCCGTGCCGAGTTCAACTCCGGCGGCAATATCCAAAAGTTCACTACCGTGCCTTCCCATGCCAAGTCAGTGAATCCGGTGCGGTCGCATCATTATTCGACCTAAGACACTGTGGCCTCGGATTTTCTGAATCCTCATGCGATTGTTCAGCTAAGTTTTCTGCGTTGCAGAGGATAACGCCGATGCGATGCGTCATGCCGCGAATCTGCAAAGTTTTTACCTTGGCTGCACGCCTTGTCTGCGCCTGAGCAGATCGTGAGTAGCTAACAACAGCCAAGGCTGGTTGAAACTTTCCGACGGCGCTCCGATCATGGCGAGCGCTATGTCCCTGGGCGCAAAACGATTTCGGAAGCTGGCGCGCTTATGATCTTCAGCCGCGCGACGCGGTGCGGAATCTCTCCCGGTAGGCCTTCGGGGAGACGCCGAGGTGGTCGACAAACACCCGACGCAGGCTTTCGGCGCTGCCGAACCCCGCCAACCGTGCGGTGTCGGCCACCGTGCGGCCGGCATCGAGTGCGGCGCGGGCGGCATCTATGCGCACCAACTCCACGTAGCGGGCCGGCGTGGTGCCGAGCTCGGACTGGAAAAGCCGAGTCAGCTGCCGAGTGCTTAAAGAGGCCCGCGCCGCGAGCGAATTCACGCTGTGGTTAGCCGCCGGGTCGGCCGAGATGGCATCGGTGACCTTGCGCAGCGGAGACTCCGGCGGTGGGTCGGCCTCGACGAGCACCGAGAATTGCGACTGGCCGCCGGCGCGCTTGAGGTACACGACCAACCAGCGGGCCACGGCGCGAACCAGGTCGGTCCCGTGATCCGCTTCGACCAGGGCCAGGGCCAGGTCGATGCCGGCCGAAATCCCGGCTGAGGTGAAGATGTCGCCGTCGCGGACGAAAATTGCGTCCGGTTCGACGGTAATTTTGGGGAAGGCGCGAGCGAACAACCGGACGTCATGCCAGTGCGTGGTCGCGCGCCGGCCGTTGAGCAGGCCGGCCTGCGCCAGGATGAACGATCCGGTGCAGATCGACGCCAGCCGCTTGGTCCGGCGCGCAACCGATCTGACCGCCTCGACGAGGGCAGGGTCGATCGGCCGCCGGGGCAGGTGGTCGCTGCCGGCGACCATGACGGTGTCGGCCGACTCGATCGAGGAAATGGCATCGGTGACGCCCAGCCGGGTGCCGATCGAGGTGACGACGTCGCCGCCGTCGATTGATGCGATCTTCAACCGGTAATTGGCGCCGAACCGATTGGCCTCGGCAAAGACCTCGCCCGCGCCGGCAACGTCCAGCATGGTCACGTCGTCGAAGACGACGATCACCACCACCCGAGGAGCCCCGTTGGCATGGATTGCGGACCGCACCCACCCATTCTGCTGACTCGTGTCGGTTTTTGTGGGAATCACGGCACAAATGCCGCGAACCATCAGCAGTGCAACGGCTCACACTGATCACACCAAACCGAGGAGGAAACCATGACCACTCACTCGATCGAAGCCGTAGCCGGCATCGTCATCCCCGACACGCCGCTGGTACGCGAGGTTACCGAGTACATCCGCGACGTCGAAGACGATCTGCTTTTCGACCATTCCCGACGGGTGTTCCTGTTCGGTGCACTGCACGGCCGTCGGCTGGGCCTGCAGCCTGACCTGGAGTTGCTGTACGTCGGCGCGATGTTCCACGACATCGGGCTGACGCCGCGCTACCGGAGCTCCAAATTGCGCTTCGAGGTCGATGGCGCGAACGCGGCGCGCGACTTCCTGCTCGAGCGCGGCTACGACCCGGCCGATGCCGAAAAGGTGTGGCTAGGTATTGCGCTGCACACGACTCCTGGCGTGCCGGAGTTCCTGGACCCCGAAATCGCATTGGTCACAGCCGGTGTGGAGACTGACGTGCTGGGCATGGGCCGCGACGACCTGATGCCCGAGTCGTTGGACGCGGTGACGGCTGCCCACCCGCGTCCGGACTTCAAGAATCGCATCATCGCGGCGTTCAACGAGGGCATGAAGCACCGCCCGGAGAGCACCTTCGGCACCATGAACGACGACGTGCTCGCGCACTTCGACCCGAACTTCAAGCGTGAGAACTTCGTCGACATCATCCGCAACAACAGCTGGCCCGAGTAGTGGAAGGAGTGACCGATGGATGTCTATGAGGCCCTGTACACGACCAGAATGATGCGGCGGTTACAGCCGGACCCGATTCCGCTGGAGACCCAGGCGCGGATCATCGATGCGGCCGTTCGCGCGCCGAACGGCGGTAACACCCAACGCTGGCACTTCCTGGCGGTGGATGACCCGGAACTCAAAGGCGAGTTCGCTCAACTCTTTCGGCAGGCCCGCGCGCTGGAATACGAAAAGTTCAGCTCGGGGACGGGGCCGATGGCGGTTGCGGCACCGGGTGTGGACGCGGCCGCGCACGCCGAGAACATGCGGCGGATCAAGGGCTCGGGAAACTACCTCGCCGACCACTTCGAGGAAATTCCGTTGCTGCTATTCGTCTACGCCATCGACGATCTCGGTGGTGCCAACATCTATCCGGCGATCTGGAGCGCACTGCTCGCCGCGCGTGCCGAGGGAGTCGGCGGCGTCATGACCATGGTGCTCCGCAATTGCGAGGACAAGGTGAACGAGTTGCTGGGCGTGCCGGTCGAGCAGGGCTGGAAGATGTCGGCCATGTTAGCCCTGGGCTACCCGCGCGGCCGGTGGGGTGTTGCAGCCAACCGGCTTCCGGTGCAGGAGGTTTCGTCCCGGAACCACTGGGATGCACCGTTCGGTGTCGAGGTGCCGCAACCGTTGTGGCCGCCTCAGGACGGTCCCGAAACGGTTCTGACGGCCGTGGGGTAATTTTTCGCGCACCGCTGTTCAGACGGTCAGGATCGCTTGGGCAATTTCGTCCGGATGGGTCAGCATGGCGTTGTGGGTGCCCGGGACAGGGATGGGTGGCACGTTGAGCCGGGCCGCGAACTCAGCGGCCGGCCACTGCAACGCCTGATCGCGGTCGCTGGCGAGATAGGCGACGGGAATGCCAAGCGTCGCCGCATCGACATCAAGAGCGTCGGTGAAGTAGCGGCCGGGCTGCGGGGTGAGCAGGTCAGCGACCAGTCGCTGCAGCTCGGGCGCTACGTCTTGCATGAACCCCCGCTGTACGTCTTCGAGCGTGGCCGCAATGGAGCCGGTCGCTGATTCGGCGATCAACCGCAGATTGTGTTCGCGCAGCTCCGGTGGATCGTCGTCCACCAGGCTTCTGCCCCGAACCGGTATCTGCGCATTGAGGTACACGATCTTGCTGACGCGCCCGACAAGTAGTCCGGCCGCGCCGGTGGCGGGGTAGCCACCCCAGCTGTGGGCAACCAGGACCACGTTGTCGGACGGCAGGCGACGCACTTCGCGAACGATGTGGTCGACCGCGTCGCTGAGCCGGTGTCCTGAGGAGTCATCGCCGTCGCCGAGGCCGGGGAGCGTCAGGGTGACCGCCCGATGCCCCTGCGCGCGAAGCCGTTTGGCTACCGGTTGCCAGGACCAGCCGCCGTGCCAGCTGCCGGGGACCAGGACGTACGTTGCGGACGGGTTCACCGTGCTGCAGCGGCGCCGGCCGCATTGAAGATCGACCTGGTCGTCTGATAGGCGGCCAAACCCTCAGGCCCGAGTTCACGGCCGAAACCGCTGGCCTTGATGCCGCCGAAGGGGGCGCCCAAGTCGGGCTGATACATGTTGATGCCGATCGTTCCCGTCTGGACGGCACCGGCCACCTGCGTCGCCCGTACCTCGTCGGACGACCACACGCTGCCCGCGAGTCCGAACTCCGAGTCATTGGCGATGTCGATCGCTTCACGATCCGACTCGTAGGGGATCACCGCCAGCACCGGTCCGAAGATCTCCTCGCGGGCGATTCGCGCCGAATTGTGCACGTTGGCAAACACCGTCGGCGCCACATACCAGCCGCGGCGGCAACCTGCCGGTACACCGCCGCCCGTGACGATTCGGGCG
The DNA here is from genome assembly GCF_001673635.1 of Mycobacterium asiaticum. Classification (GTDB taxonomy): domain Bacteria; phylum Actinomycetota; class Actinomycetes; order Mycobacteriales; family Mycobacteriaceae; genus Mycobacterium; species Mycobacterium asiaticum_C. Next base: position 59,348 of record NZ_LZMH01000073.1, on the reverse strand, counting down.
CCTTCGCCCCTCCCGATCTCGATATAGTTCAATACGCGTTGCTGCTGGCGCGAACTAACCATCGGGCCGATCTCGACCGCCTCGTCGAGCGGGTTCCCGACGACCAGCGCGTCAGCCATCTCGGCGAGCGCGTCGACGAACTCCCCATAGCGGCTGTGCGGCGCGAGGATTCGGGTGCTGGCGTAACACAATTGGCCGTTGTTGCCGAAGGACACCGTTCGCAGGCCTTGGATGGTGAATTCCAAGTCGGCGTCGTCCAGGATGATGGCGGCAGATTTCCCACCCAGCTCCAGCGTTATGGGCCGGACAAGTTGCCCGCACGTCTGCCCGATGAGCCGTCCCGTGTCCGTCGACCCGGTGAACGCCACCTTGTCAATATCGGGGTGAGCGACCAAATACGCGCCGACCTCACGTCCGCCCGGGACGACGTTGAGAACGCCGGGTGGTAGGCCGGCCTCGACGGCCGCCTGTGCGATCGCCAGCGCGTCCAGCGCCGTCTCGGGCGCCGGTTTGAAGACCACGGTGCAGCCCGCCGCCAGTGCCGGGGCCAGCTTCATCGTCGCCAGGAGTTGGGGCACATTCCATGGAACGATGGCGCCCACCACGCCGATCGGCTCCTGTCGCACCAGGGTGTGCCCCGCGAGACTTGGCCTGAACTCCTCGGTTTCGGTTGCATCGATCAATCCGGCGTAGTACCGAAAAATCACCGTCGGCAGGAACCCGTTCGCCTGCCGGGAGTACGCGATAGGGGCGCCCGTCTCCCGGGTGCACAGCTCACTCGTGTGGGGCGCTCGTGCCTCGAGCGCGTCGGCCAGCCGATAGAGGGCTTTGGCGCGGTCGGTGGGCGGAGTCGACCGCCAGCCGGGGAGCGCGCGCCGGGCCGCGGCCACGGCGTCGTCGATGTCACCGCGGGAGGCGCTCGCTCCGAGACCCAGGACCGCTTCTGTCGCGGCTTCCAGCACCGGCTCGACACCCTCGGCGTCGCGAAACTGCCCGTCGCTAAAGAGCTTCCCCTCAATCAAGTCCACTGCGATCCTTTCGTTCGTCACCCTTCTACCGGAAGCGCGTCACCCGACGCGTGTCTCTGGCATGTGCCGTGTACATGCGATGCACATCCATGTGACGTGTCGCGATTTGAGGGAAAAGTGTCTCGATACCCGGCCTTGACGGTTCGTCACCGACCCCAAACTGGCACTTGTGATTTCGCGACCACTCCTCGATTCCTCGTGCACTTATACGGTGGCCACCGCGCCCGAGAACATCGCGAGTGCGGTGGGTTTCGCGCCGCACAAGCGCATCACGTCTGCGAGCCACGGCGTGTCAGCGGCGATCTGGCGCTTTCACGGTGAGCCGGTCTACGAGCTGCGGGGGCCGGCGCGGGAAAACATAGATCTGGTTGCCCTCGCGCTCACCGGCAACCACCACCACACCTACTTCGCCAACGGCCGCAAGAAGTGGAGCCGCCCGCATCCGGCGTTCCATATGAACCTGGTCGCGGCCGGCGAACATCCCCGAGGGATATTCAGGTCAGAGCGGCCGTTCAGTTACCTGCACGTGTATCTACCGCACAGGCTGGTCGAACGCGTCGCCGCGCAGAGCGGTGTGCTGAAGACAGCCGGCTCCGTATCCCTCATCGACCCGATGTGCTCGCGTGATCCGTTCGTGGAAAGCATCGGCCGTCAAATCGTTCGCGAGATGAGCTACCCCGACGCGTATTCGGCAATGACGATCGACCTGCTCGCCCAGCATCTGGCCGTTCGCCTGATCCGGGAGCATTCCAGCCTGTCCGGTTCGATTCCCAGAAGCGAGAGAAGTGTTGCCGGCTATCGTGATTGGCGACTGAAGCGGCTGGTCGACTATCTCGAAGCGCACGTGTCCGATGATGTCGGCCTGGACGACCTCGCCGGACTGGTAGGACTGTCCGCGGCGCGCGTGGCAACACTGTTCCGTGAAGGCATGGGGGAGCCGCCCCATCGGTGGTTGATGAACCGCCGTGTCGCGAAAGCCTGCGAGCTGCTGGGTAACCCCTCCTTGAGTATCGGTGAAATCGCGGAGCTATGCGGGTTCGCCAGTCCGCAACACCTGGCCACCGTGATGCGTCGGCGGCTCGCCATCACACCGACCGAATATCGGGCGAACAAGCTTGGAGCCGAAGGTGTCTGAATCGAGCGGTAGTGCCGTCGTGCTCGGGGCCGGCATTGCCGGACTGCTGGCCGCCCGGGTGCTTGCTGATCATTACGGCGACGTGACTGTCGTCGAACGTGATTCGTTACCCAACGGCCCGCTGAACCGTCGGGGAACTCCTCAGGGCGCCCTGCCACACATCCCGTCCGCACGCGCAACGCAAAGCATGGAGGAGCTGTTCCCCGGCTTTCTTACCGACCTGGTCGCCGGCGGTGCGCGGGTCTGGGACGACGGTGACCTGTCACGGCTATGCATGACCTTCGGGGGAAGCCAACTGCTGCGTTCCGGCAGGATCCCGGACCCGGGGTCGATCGTCGTCCATTACGCGCACCGACCGTTTCTTGAGTGGCGGTTGCGTCGCCGAGTGCAGGCCATTGGCAATGTGACGTTCGCCGAAGCCCACGACGCGGTACGGCTGACATCGACGCAGCAGCGCGGTCGCGTGACCGGTGTGGTGTTGGCACGGCGCGACTCTGGTGCGGAGCGAACCCTCGCAGCAGATCTCGTGGTAGACGCCACCGGCCGCGGCTCACGGACCCCAATCCTGCTCGAGCAACTGGGCTATCGTCGGCCACTCGAAGATGAACTGAAGGTCCACGTCACCTACTCAGGTTTGCCGGTCTACGTAGCGCCCGGCAGATTGCGGGAAAACATGGTCCTCACCGCGGCCGAGCCGAATCGCCCCTTGGCCTTTGCGATGTTCGCCGGCGAGAATGACAACTACATGCTGGCCGTGCAGACGCTGGCAGGTCATCCAGCGCCCACCGACCGTGCCGCGTTGTTCGACTGCCTGACAGATGTCGCACCACCACATGTGCTGGCGGCCGCGCGGTCCGCGGAACCACTTGCCGACGTCACGCAGTACAAGTTCCCGGCTAACCGGTGGCGGCGGTACGACAAGCTGCCCCACACGCCCGACGGCCTGATCGTGCTGGGGGACGCCATGTGCAGTTTCAACCCGCTTTACGGCCAAGGCATGACGATCGCCGCCATCGAGGCACTGATCCTGCGCGATTGCCTGCGCCACGGCGACGGAGATCTGCCGCGGCGATTCTTTCGCCGCGCGGCGAAAGAAGTGGGTGTGGCTTGGCGGATGGCGGTGAGTTCTGACCTCGCGCTGCCGCAGATCGCGGGGAAGCGAACCGCGTCGGTCCGGATGCGAAATGCAGTTGTTGATCGCATGGTTACCGCGGCACAGACCGATCCATTGGTGTTTCAGCGATTCCTGCACCTGATGAATATGGTCGGTCGACGTGGGCCGCTCACCACCGCATCAACGTTGCTGCGCACCGTCATTCGATGAGAAGGGACAACATGGCACGAAGTGAGAACGACACCTGGGACCTGGCGACTAGCGTGGGTGTGACAGCCACCATGGTCGCTGCGGCCAGGGCAGCGGCCAGCAGGCAGCCAAAGCCGATCATCAACGATCCCTATGCCGCACCCCTGGTCAGCGCTGCCGGTGTCGATTTCTTCGCGCGATTGGCACGCGGCGACCTCGAGTATTCCGATCTCGGAAGTGCCTGGATAGCAGATTTTTTCGCGGTAAGGGCGCACTTCTTCGACCAGTTCTTCCCGGACGCGACGGCCGCCGGTATCCAGCAGGCTGTGATCGTCGGCTCGGGGCTGGATTCGCGTGTCTACCGGTTGGCATGGCCGGCGGACGCCGTGGTTTACGAGATCGATCAACCCGCGGTGCTCGAGTTCAAGCGCTCGACATTGGCCGAGATCGGCGCGAGCCCGGCGGCCGAATTGCGCACGGTGGGAACCGATCTACGCCAGGACTGGCCAACGGCGCTGCAGGAGGCAGGCTTTGACAGCTCACGGCCCAGCGCGTGGATGCTTGAGGGACTGATGATCGGGTATCTCCCCGGTGACGCGCAGAATCACATGCTCGACGACATCACCGCACTCAGCGCCCCGGGCAGCCGACTGATCGCCGACCACTTGCCACGCGGGGCCCAGTCCATCGGAACCTTGATGGCGGAGCTGGGGGAAACCTGGCGGCAGTACGGGCTCGACGCCGACCTCAGCGGGCTGACGTATACGCATGAACGCAACGACGCGGACAATTACTTGCTAACGCACGGCTGGGCCACCAGCTCCCGCGACCTGACCGACCTGCTGCAGGCGGCGGGGGTGCCGGTCGGTGACATGGACACCAGTTCCAACGGGCAGGGCGCGATCAAATACTTGCTCGCCGCGCGGACCGCTCGATGACCCAAAGTGTGGGAAACAGGTCTCGTTGCCCTAAGTAGGTGAACGCCGGGGGCGCCGATGCTTGACGCATGAGTTTGAAGCCCCGATCCGTACCGCGATGGTGTATCGCGGCCTCGTGCGGAAGCCTGCGGGCGACCGTGCTGGTGGGCCGGGATTCGAACTCGGAAGGTGCGGCACCGCACCGGTTCGAGGAGGTGGTTCCCATGACCGAGAAGCAAGTGACGGGCCGGCGTTTGGTCTGGCATGGCATGCTGTTGTTCCTGATTGGCGTAGTGACAGGCACCCAGCAACGCCGCTTCACCAACATGCGCATGGCCCTTTCGGCGCACCTGGAGGGGGTGATGAACGGGACCTTCCTGATCGCGCTGGGTGCGGTCTGGACCCAGCTCGACCTGCCGCCCAATCTCGCGCGCGCAGCGCGCTGGACGACCCTCTACGGAACGTACGGCAACTGGCTGTTCACCACGGTTGGTGCCGCGCTCGGCACCGCTGCCGCCAATCCGACGTTGTCGCAGGGACATCACGGCAAGCCGTGGCAGGAGCGCCTGGTCCTGCTCGGTTTCCGGAGCATGCGGTACGCGTTCCTCAGCGCGGTGGTGCTGATTGTTTCGGGCTTGACGCGTGGACTGTCCGAGGAGTGATCATCATGCGTTTGGTAGTTGGCATGACCGGTGCAACCGGAGCCGCCCTCGGTATCCGTCTGCTGGAAGTTCTCCGCGACCTCGACGTCGAAACCCATCTCGTACTGAGTGATTGGGCTCGCGCGACGATAAAAATGGAGACGGATCACACGGTCAACGATGTCCGGGCCTTGGCGTCACACACATACAGTGCGCGTGACCTCGCCGCCGGCATTTCCAGTGGGTCCTTCCGCACGGACGGCATGGTGGTCTGCCCGTGCAGCATGAAAACCTTGAGCGCCATCCGAATCGGCTTCAGCGACAATCTGATCACCCGTGCTGCCGACGTAACCCTAAAGGAACGCCGCAAGCTGGTTCTGGTCGCGCGTGAGGCACCGTTGAGTGAGATCCATTTGGACAACATGCAATACCTGGCGCGGATGGGGGCGGTGATCTTTCCACCGACGGTTGCGTACTACGCGCGGCCCACCTCCATCGCCGAGGTGACCGACTACGTCGTCGGCCGGGTCATCGATCAACTCGGCATCGAGCACGACCTGATTAAACGTTGGAAAGACGGCGTGAACGGCACACGAGAGGTTGCGGGGGTGACATCGTGAGCAACGAACCGGGACCCGACCTGCGCAGTTGGCTGGCCACCCTCGATGCCGCGGGCCAGTTGCGGCATGTTACGGCCCGGGTGGACTGGGACGAGGAAATCGGCGCGATCACCCGGGCGAATCTGGCCCTGGGCGGCCCGGCGCTGCTGTTCGAGAACATCGTCGGCCACGAAGACACCCGGTGCACCAAATTTCTGACGTCGGCGATCGGGAACCGGTGTCAGATCCGGCTCATGCTGGGCCTGCCGCCGAGCGCCCCCGATGCCGCGGTCGTTCGGCACCTCAAAGACGCTTTCCTGAAACCGATTCCGCCTCGCATTGTGCAGACCGGTCCGGTCAAGGAGAACATCGTCTCCGGCGATGAGATCGACCTCTGGCAGTTTCCGGCGCCGAAATGGCATGCCGCCGACGGCGGTCGGTATATCGACACATTCTGCGGCGTCGTCACCGAGGACAAGGTGACCGGGCGCGACAACATCGGCGTCTACCGCGGCATGATCGTCGACCGGGACAAGATCGCCAAACTGTTGGCGCCCATCCAAGGGTGGGGCGGTCATCTTCAGCAGTACAAGCCGGAGCCGATGCCGGTGGCCATCGTCTACGGCTGGCACGACGTGTTGCCGTTCTGCGCCGGCAGCCCGTTCCCAAAGGATGTCTGCGAGTGGGACATGATGGGCGCGTTGCTCGGTCGGCCGGTAGATCTGGTGCCGTGCGAAACGGTGCCGTTGCATGTTCCGGCGAGCGCCGAGATCGTCGTCGAGGGGTATCTCGACCCTGACCCGGCAACCTATCTGCCCGAGGGACCGTTCGCGGAATACCCCGGGTACCTCGACGGCCACGCGGCACCGACGCCGGTGCTGCGGGTCACCCGGATCACCCATCGCAACGATCCGGTGCTGCGGGGTTCGCTGGAAGGGATGCGGCCGGGTCTTCTGGTCGAGGATTCGATGATCAACTACGCCCGCTCGGCGATCGCCTGGAATGTACTGGAAAGCCAAGGGGTTCGCGGCGTGACCGATGTCTGGATGTCGCAGGTGTCGAACGGCACCAACATCGTCGTGCAGATCCATAAGGCTTACCGCGGCCACGCGCAGCAGGTCGCTGCGGCGCTGTGGGGGACCAGCGGCTCCATCTGGTTCTACAAGAACGTGATGGTCGTCGAGGAGGACATCGACATTCACGATCCGGTGGCACTCGACTGGGCGATGGCCTACCGCGTCAACGCCGGCCTCGGTGACATCTCCTTCTATGGGCACACACTCGGCTCACCTCTGGACCCCTCCACGCCACCGCAAAAGGCGGACATGGGCAGGTATGGCAGCGGTGAGTGGACGCGGGTGCTCATCGACGCCACGCGCAGCTGGGAGTTCGAGCCGCGCCCGGAGTGGGGTGGACGCCACTATCCGGCGGTCAACAAGATCTCGCCGGCGCTGGAGGCCCGGGTTGCCGCCCGGTGGGACGAGCTGGGAATCGGCATCCCGTATCTGAGCGCGGAACGCCGTGAACTGCTGACGATGGAGCAGCTCAGCAAGCGCCTGCCGGACGTCTAGGTGCCCTTGACGTTCATGATCTGCCGCAGCGAGGTGACTATCTCGACGAGCGGTTCCGCGTCCGCCATCACCTGGTCAATGTCCTTGTAGGCCTGCGGAATCTCGTCGATCCACTCCTTGCCGTGGCGGTATTCGATACCCACCATCGCGGCGGCCAGATCCTGCTCGGAGAACAGCTGCTTGGCCTTCGTCCTGCTGTACCGGCGCCCGGCGCCGTGCGGCGCCGACCACAAGCCGTCACGGTTTCCCTTGCCGCGCACGATGTATGAGCGGCTGCCCATCGATCCGGGGATGATGCCCAGCTTGCCCTCGGTCGCGTCAATTGCGCCCTTGCGGGTCAGCCAGACTGCCTCGCCGTCGATCTTGGTCGGCGCGGTGTAGTTGTGGTGGGCGTTGACGCGGTCGACTTCCACGTGTTCGGCGGGCACGCCCAACCATTCGGCGAACACGTGGACGAACCGGTCCATCATCTCGGCGCGGTTGAGATAGGCGAATCGTTGTGCCCAGCGCAGATCCTTGATGTACCGGTCGAATTCGGGAGTGCCTTCCGTGAGGAACGCAAGGTCCCGGTTCGGAAGCTTGATCAACGGCTCCTTCGTGCACTGCTGCAGGGCGATGTTGATGTGGCGTTGGGCAATCTTGTTGCCGACACCGCGGGAACCGCTGTGCAGGAACAGCCAGACGTTACCCTCGGTGTCCAAACACAACTCGATGAAGTGGTTTCCACCACCTAGAGATCCCAACTGCTCCTTCCACTTTGGGCTGTGTGACAGGTCGACGTCGAGGTCGGCCTGCAGTCGAAGCAGTTCGTTGTGCTTCTCGGCGGTGAATGGGAAGCGTTGCAGGGTCTTGTTGTAGTTGCCGGGTGACAACGGAATCGCGTCCTCGACCAGGCGTCGCAGCGTTCTGAGCTTGGGTGTGTAGCCACCGTCGACCCTGGCGTCCAAATCGTGCTCTGTGAACCGCGTCTTGGCGGCGACCATGCCACATCCGATGTCGACCCCGACGGCCGCGGGGATCACGGCGCCCCTGGTGGGGATGACGGTGCCGACGGCCGAACCCTTGCCGAGGTGCGCGTCGGGCATCAAAGACACGTGCGGGTGCACGAACGCCATGGACGCCGTGACTTTTGCCTGCTCGACGGTGTCGTCGGCGATCTCGGTGGCGAAGCTGACCAGCTTCGGCCCGAGGCGTTGCGACATGGCCGTCTCCCTGCACAGGTTCGGTGCGGATCTCCCCGTGGTACTACCCGGTTACCGACGCCGCAAGCCGCGCTGCCGTGTGGCTGACCGCGCGATTTGGTCAGGTCCCCACGGGTTGGGTAACCTTGCGTTTACCGACGCGGGGTGGAGCAGCTCGGTAGCTCGCTGGGCTCATAACCCAGAGGTCGCAGGTTCGAATCCTGTCCCCGCTACCAGCGGAAATGGCCCTCAGGCGCAAGCCTGGGGGCCATTTTCTATGCGGTTGGGAACACTTTTGGGAACATTCGCAAAGCTAAAGACTTTTGTGGGAACGGGTCGTAACTGCGAAACCCCGTTCCGGCCGTCGTGATCGGAGCTGCGCGGTGTAGGCGCGAGTCAGCTCAGGTGCCCAGTTTGAGCTGTTCAGCGGGCGTGGCGCGGTACGTCACAGTTGGGAGATGCGTGGATAGGGCGCTGGGCGCTGGGCGCACTGTTGGGCAGCAGTCGGCGGTGTATGCGGAGCTGGAAGGTACGGACTGCGTGGTGTCAATTGATCAGTTGACGGTGACAGTTGCGATAAGACACCCGTAGGTGGCGCAGATTGCTTGTGATGAATCCCGCGCTGGGGGAGGCAACTTGCCAGGTGGGAGCGTGCCGCAAGCGGAGCCGGATCGCAAGTTGCTCCAGAAGGCGGTCGACCTTCCCGAGATCAGTCCACGCGATCGTACGGAGCGACATCAATTTGACCAATTTCACCGGCATCCCCGCGTTGCGACGGCACCCAACGCCGCTCCAATGCGCCGACGATCACAGCGATCCATTCGACCGCGTAGGGCGGGCTGGCGACACGGTACTGCATGCTGATCGCACCGCCCCCGACGACGTCGATGCAGGACTCGCAGATGGCATTAGCGAGTTGCTTGGACGCCGCATCAAAGAGCTTTGGCGGCACGGTGAGAGTGACGACTTGGTAGTCGTTATCGCCGTCCCAGGCGATATCGGAGCGGTAGTGCGACACTGCCACCACGGCAGCCGCTTCCGCATGGCCGCGAGCTTGAAGCAACTGCGCTAAAGCATGCCGTCGCCCTTCCCACACAGCCTCTTGCTCGTTGAGATCTTCTTCGGGCATTCCGAATCCCATCGCGCCGCCTCCTTCATGTCGGTGATTCACCATCGCACGCGGCACCGACAGGTCCGCGGACTTCGTAGGCGGGCGCTTCCGGCGCAACTGCCGAAAGGAACCAACCGGCGACTTCCGGTCCAAAAATCGGTTGTATTGCGCGACGTGGTTGGTGTCCCAGATGCGCTATGGACCAGCCGCCTTCGACGCTTCTGCACAACTCTGTCCGGCGAGCAATCTGTGGCTCGCGCGCATCGGCCATGTGCAGCTGACACGTCGCGCATATAGGCGTGTTACCAATCTGTTTCTGTCATAGTCGTTGTAAACTCGCTAACGCCAAAGTCACGACCTGAAGGAATGCCAACCGGGAAGAGACGCCTCTTCATGCATATTTCTAAACTTAGCTTAGTAAACTATCGGAATTTCTCGAATGGACGCTTCGTGTTCGAGTCGGGTGTCAATACAATTATTGGCGAAAACGGCTCCGGAAAAAGCAATGCACTGCGTGCGCTTCGGTTGTTATTGGATTCAAACCTTCTCGCGTCTGCATATCGAATTGGCGCCCGCGATTTTCATCGCGGGCTGGAAGACTGGCGTGGTCACTGGATTATTATCAGTGTAGAGTTCGCAGAAATATCTGCTGACGAGGCGATCCAAGCTCTGTTTGTGCATGGTACTGGAAACATTCCCGGCGACCACGTCGAACGAGCGACCTACAACCTTATATACCGGCCAAGCAAAGATGTACGTTGGCGGCTGGCGGCTCTTACGGATGGTGACCACGCCGGACTTCAAGAGATCATCGAAAGCATTACAACTGAGGACTACGAGACGGTTTTTACGGGCCGGAGTGCCGCTGACTTCAATGATGACACGGTGTATAAGTCCATTGTCGGAGATTTCGATCTTGTGAAGTTCAACGCGGAAATCGATGCATCGCTAATCGGTGCTCCAATTCCAAGACAGCTCTCTGTGACAAAGGAGATTTCTTTCACGTTCATCCAAGCCCTTCGAGATGTGGTCCAGGAGTTTCAAGATAATCGAACGAATCCGCTCAGATCCCTCCTTAGACACAAAAGCGGGGAAATCGATTTAGATGAATTCAAGGTTATTACCGACCAGGTACGAGTGTTGAATGACAAGATTGAAGGATGGCCGGATGTCATGGAAATCCGAGATGACGTCAAGCAGACTGTCATAGACACCGTAGGTGCGGCATTCTCACCTACGTCGTTGTCGATCAAGTCGGACCTGCCCGACGATGCGGATCGCCTGTTCCAGTCATTAAAACTCTTCCTCGGCGAGCATGGCGAGGAGCACGAAGGCGCGATCCACGAGCTCAGTCTTGGCGGCGCGAACCTCATCTATCTCACATTGAAGCTCCTTGAGTTCAGTTATCAGAAGGCGAATCGATCAGTAGCTAACTTCCTACTTATCGAGGAGCCTGAGGCTCACATACACACGCATATCCAACGGACACTCTTTAACCGGCTCGATTACCCCGACACCCAGGTGATCTACTCGACTCATTCACCGCAGATATCAGAGGTAAGCAATGTTCAGACGATGAATATTTTGGGCCGCGAAGGCGCCCTCTGTGAGGCCTACCAACCCTCCGCCGGCCTTGATCAGAGTCAGATTCAGAAAATTCAACGCTACTTGGACGCCATTCGAAGCAACCTCCTGTTCGCGAAGAGTGTCATCCTTGTCGAAGGCGACGCTGAAGAGATTCTCGTTCCGATACTGGTGCGGAAGGTGTTAGGCGTCAGCTTGGATGAACTCGGCGTGAGCCTGATAAATATCCGTAGCACTGGCTTCGAGAATGTGGCGGTCCTTTTTCATGACGAGCGGATCAAGCGTCGTTGCAGCATCGTCACCGATAGCGACACTGCTGTGGTGAAGGTTGACCCAGTCACTGGTGACTCAGAGGGGATGAAGAGATATCGGGAGCAGGCGCGCCGCTCGCAACTTTCGGGTGAGGCGCGGAAAGCGCAACTTGAAGACTTCGGCGCAGGGAACCCGTGGCTGGCGTCGTTTTATGCTGATCACACCTTCGAAGTCGATCTCATAACCGCTGGGAATTCGTCACTTTTCGTAGATGTGCTTGGTGATGTCTATAGCGACCAAGCCACAATCGAGGCGGCTACGGCTGCCCTGGAGAGTGGCGAGGTCTCCGTGTACGGACGTCGGGCACTTGCGATGGCGAAGAAGAGCAAGAAGGGCTGGTTCGCAATTCTCCTTGGCGGAAAGGTGAACCATCAGACGTCGATACCGCGTTATATCCTCGACGCGCTTCGGTTCGCGCAACCGGCACTCGACACCGAGACGGTGCACCACATCCTGCTTTATCGCCTTCTGTCAGGCGGCCCTACCGGCACCTACTCTGACGATACGCACGCCATCTTTCGTCCTGTCCTGGAACAGTTTCGGAGCGGTGACATCGATCTGGAGGCTATCAAGGAACACACGAAGACCTATCTCACTGACGACAGGATCGTCGATATCCTTCAGGTTTATTGATGGGCTTCACGTGGAAAGTTGGTGCGTTAACCGATGAACAAGAGGATGTAGTCAACCATCCTGGCAGCATATTCGTCATCGCGTGCCCGGGAAGTGGTAAGACCCGCACACTGACTTACAAGGTAGCAAACGAACTCGCCAAGTTAGATTCGCATAAGCGATTCGTAATTGCGATTACCTACACGCACAAAGCTGCCGACGAGATCGAGGAAAGACTTACTGGGCTCGGCGTCGGCACTGAACAGCTGTGGATAGGAACGATTCACTCCTTCTGCCTGGAATGGATTCTCAAGCCCTACCAGGGATATCATCCGCAGTTAGCGCGTGGATTCAGCGTTATCAACTCGCATGAGTCTGAGCTGATACTCACACGCCTATGCCACGGTATGGGGGTTACCTATTACGACTGCGATTTTTACTTCACGGGTACCGCATATAAGCTGGGATGTCCAAACCCCAACAAACATCATGCAATCCACCAAGTCCTTGCTGCGTATTTCGACGAGCTTCGGACGGATACCAAGATCGATTTTGAGATGATTCTTCAATACGCTTACGAGATTTTGCGGGCGAAGCCTATGATTTCAAAGATCCTCTCCGGTCTCTTTAAGTTCATCGCTATGGATGAGTATCAAGATACAAAGCTAATACAATATGAGATCTTGATGTCCGTTGTGAAAGCAAGCAACGGCCGAACAAGGACCCTGATCGTCGGCGATCCAAATCAGGAAATATACACGTCACTCGGAGGGTATGCCATGACCGCTGAAGAGGTTGGTGAACTGGCCAACCGGACGATCGAGGTGAAGCAACTCAGCAAGAACTTTCGCTCGTCAGCACGAATCGTTGATTATTTCGAGAACTTCAACACTGTCGGAACGGTGATCGAATCTTCATCGGCGGACAAACACTATCCCAGCGAGATTACTCTCAATAAGACGGTCACGATGGACGGCCTTTCGGCGGAAATTACACAGCTGATTACTCATAGTGTGTTCGATTTGGGGATCAAGCCTAGCGAGATTTGTGTACTTGCTCCCTGGTGGACGCACCTAGCCGCCATGACTCGATCACTTGTGGCACGACTCCCACAATACGAGTTCGACGGCCCCGGGCTTGTTCCCTTCGCCCGCGACGTAGACAACTTTTGGTATAAGACGGCCAGGATCGCGTTAACCGACGCATCTCCGGGACTGTATGTACGCCGACTTAAATGGGCGCGCGAGATGATTAGCGATATTAGTGACGGTGGTATTAATGTGGCCGGCTTATCATCCCGAGAGTTATTACGGGCATCTAATTCTATTGGGCTGTCGACGCAAGACGGATTAGACTATCTGGCTGAGTATTTCGAGCAGCTCATGTCGCTACTTGGGGTGCGCTTTCGTGATTCAAAGTCACTGTCCGAACAATATGATGCCTTTTTCACCAGTTCTGAAATGCGCATCGATCGACTTGAGAAAGAAGGCGCACCGCATATCCGCGACATCGCGATCTTTCGTCGGGTCTTCAGCCATCGGAGCGGAATCACCGTATCGACCATCCATGGTGTGAAAGGTGGCGAGTTTGATACGGTGATCGCATACGGATTACTGCAGGATGTTGTTCCGCATTTTCGTGATATTGACGGTGATCGGAGCGCGAAGAAACTCTTGTACGTCATTGCCTCGCGCGCGCGGAAAAACTTACATCTGATAGCGGAGAGCAACAGGCCAAGGCGGTTCGGCTCCTACTCGATCACGAGAGTCCTTGATGAAGTTGATTACGAGTACACCGTCCACTAGTGGTATACCCATTGGTGTGAGGTCGAGCTGATTACGACTCAGAACGATCGGTGTGTCGTGCGGCACCTGCTACGTCGGAGATAGCTCGTCCAGAAGAAATGAACTGGGTCGAATTCGACGGTATCGCTTTGAAACAGCCTGTTATGTATGCGCGGTGTCACCTGCATGAACCATGCCGCCCCATCACGCCCGTCGGACGCTTTCGCCGGACCCGCCGCCACTGTCATACTTCCTGATACACCCGTGAGTATGTCTGCGACCTCACCGGTGTTCTCGCGCTGCCGCCGTTGACGCTTGAGAATGTGCAACGGCCGATGCCGTCGTTCCCGAACACGAGGTGCGATGACGGCAGGAAGTTGGGGAAGTCTTACCCCGAGTTTTGAACTGGTTGTTACGCTTCTTGAGCGCTCGACCCTTAGCCCTCGCTAGTCAGCTCTACGCTGCTTTCACCAAATTCCGCGACGATCCTCAGGTATCCGCCCAGCGCAGCGACGTACGACTGCAGCGTGCCCAGTTCGGTGTGCGAGAGGTCGCCGCCTTCCAATTTTGACACCCGCGCCTGGGAAACACCCATTTGAGCTGCGACGTCGGCCTGACGGGCGTGGCCGTGCTGACGGCGTATGTCAGCTAGGCGCTGTGTACGGACGGCGTCATGCATTTCCTTGCGTGCGGCATCGGCGTGGGTGGGGTTCACCCGTCCCTGCGCGATGGCGTCAGCGCGGATCTCGCGCCACTTGCGTGCCATGATCATTCACCTCGCTCATTTGCAAGCCAGTCTTCGTAACGTCGTTCTGCTATCGGAAGTTTTCTGTCGTACCAAGCTTTCCAGCTTCCTGCCTTGTCGCCGCCGAGTAGCAGGATTGCCTGCCGTTGCGGGTCGAATATGAACAGGATCCGAATGCTGGTGCCAGCCGGCCGCAACTCCTTCATACTGTGAAACTTCGACCCAGCAACTTTGTCTACCGTCGGACGGCCGAGGGTTGGTCCTTCTAGCTCGAGTAGGTCGATTGCGCCGGTAACGGCAGCGACCGCGTCCTCATCGAGTGTGAGGTACCAGGTCTCGACCTGCTCTAACAAGAGCACTTCCCAGAAGTTCGACATTAATATAACTTCAACGTTATATGCAATACCTTGAGGTGAAACTTGTCACGCCGAGCCTCTCCCGTAGTCCCACGCGTCCCCGAGCAAGAACTCAGCGGCCTGTTCTGCTGCCTCTCGGTCGTCATCACCCAGCACGTGGGCATACGTCTCTAGAAAGGACCCGACATTCGCGTGTCCAATACGTTCGCTAATCACTTTTGGGCTGACGCCGGCCCGCAGTGCACCCGTGGCATAAGAGTGGCGCAGGTCGTGGAAAGTGATGCGCGACAGGCCTGCTGCAGCCGCCATGCGATCGAATCGCTGCCTAACAGTGTCGGGGTGTGGGGGCCGCCCGTCCTGGTAGGTGAACAGGTAGTCGCCGGGATGATATGCGTCGCCGAAGAATTCGCGCTCGCTGTCCTGTAGCTCGCGCCAACAACGAAGCGCCGCCACGGTGGCACGGTCTATGGAAATCGTCTGATCGGCGTTGCGGGTCTTACCGCCGGCCTTATCGACTGCGCGGCCGCCGACCACCACGCGATTGTCGTGCACGGTGATCAGGCCAGCGTCCAGGTCGACGTCCGTCCACTTGAGACCGCACACCTGGCCGCGACGAATGCCGGTCGTGAGTTCCAGCAGGAACAGAGCCGCGAAACGGTCGTCGCGGATCGACTTTAGGAAGGTGCGGATCTCCTCGGGCTTCCATACCGTCCTACGACTGCGCGGCCGACGCGGTGGTTTCACATTGCTTGCAGGGTTGTCCGTCAGGTACTTCCAGGATACCGCGTCAACGAGGGCCCGGTGGAGGAATGCGTGCACGTTGCGGACAGTCTCCGGCGCCAATCCAGGCGAAACCGGTTTGGGCACAATGCCTACCCGATACCGTCGCACCGCGGTACGAGCTGCATGGATTGTTGTGCCACATGCCTCCGACAGCTGCCGTGGTGTGGGTGGGGAACCGGCAGCGTTATGTTCTGACCAGTACGCATACATTGCCGAGTCGTTGTCACGCTTCACTCGGCCCTCGGTGAGCAACTTGGCGTAAAGCTTCAGCAGTTGAGGCTCGTCGAGTCGTTGCAAGCGTTCGGCGCCGATATGGGGGATGACGTACGTGCGCGCGTAGTCACTCCAGCTGCGCCACGTCGTGGCATCGAGTGCCGGTTCGACCGCAGCAAACCATTCGGTGAGGAATTGAGCAACCGTGCGGGTCGAGGGTTTGACGACTCGGCCGCGGTCCGCGTCGCGCATGGCTTCTCGGCAGGCTTTCCAAGCTTCGCGCTCGGTGTCGAAGCCGCCCTTGGTGATCCACGGATAAAGGCCAGTCGACGGGTCCCGCTCTGGTAGGCGGAACTTGTAGTACCACGCCGAGCCGCGTTGAAGGACGGTGCCTTTCACGACGCCATCAGTTCGCGCAGGCCAGCCGTTATGACGTAGATTCGGCCGCCTAGTCGACGAACCGGCAGCTCGTCAGAGGCCACCAGTCGATAGGCTGCGGCCCGGCTGATTCCCAGTAGCTGCGCTGCGTGGGGAACTGCGAGCAGCAGGGGTAGTTCATTGAACACGTTGCTTTCCAGAGTAATTCACCACCTTTCCATAAGTCTGACGGAATCTTGTACGGATGATCGGTCTCTGTGGACTTGTGGGCTGCACTGTGGACAAAAGCGTGCAGATTCCGTTCCGTCGGCGTCACTGATCGAGATTGTGCGAGAATGCGCGTCCTCGCATTCGCCACACCAGGGCAGCGTGGTCACGGGAGGATCTGGTGCCTGCCAGGCGTCGGTGAGTCGCCGAGCTAGCACGCGAACCGGGTCACGTGCCCCGTGTGGATTTTGAATTAAGTAATCGGCGAGATCTGCAGCTGGCCAGCCGGCCGCAAGCGCGGACTTGATCGCCGGTAGGAGACTGTTCGCATTTCGGGTCCTCAACTTCCACGAACTGACGACGGTCTGCAGGATCAGCGCCGCGGCGTCGCCCGGTTCGGAAGGGGTTTCGGTTGATGGATTCAAGGGGTCCCGATTTGGGACCCCCGGAGGGTGCCGCTCCGACACCGTCCCCGTCCCTCTGCGGGACGGGGACCGTGCCGACACGGGACCGGGGGGTCCCACATTGGGACTAGGGGGTCCCGGATCGGGACCGGGTGGAAGATTCTGTGCGCGAGGGTGATTCAAGTAATAGCGCGTGGAGCGGCGAGCCCCCGAGTCGTGAAACTGCGGGCGCCGCGTCATGAAGCCACGCATCTCTAGGAAGCTCAGCGCGCGCAACACCGTGCTCCTGCCGGCGCCGGACTCAGCCATCAGCGTGCGGATGGAGGGATAGCACGAGAAGTTCTCATCTGCCTTGTTTGCCAGTAGGACGAGAATGAACTTTGCGACCGGCTGGGAGATTTCTGAGTCTTTGGCCCACGCGAGCGCTTCCCAGCTCATTCTGAAGTGCGGGTTGAAGACTGCTCACCGGCAGCAGTTTCGGCAGGCTGCACCGGGCGGCGATCCGTCACGCTTCGTTTCATGGTCAAACGGTAAGTCCGCCTGACCGCGTTTCGCGACGGCCGCGTGAAATCTTTTCGACGAATTTTCTACGACACAGCCAAACTGCCGCTACCGCCGGGACGCAGTGAAACGTCGCGAAACACGCTGCTTCGCAGCGGCATTGCCAGTATTCGGACTGCGACTGACAGCGCACAGGTGCGCCGACTGTGCTTGGCGTGGATTCGTCCTCGGCGGCTGCAAGGGCTCAAATCGTTGCGACTAGCCGTGGCCTAACCATGGATGAGCCGGGCCCGGTTCAGCGAAGAGAGTAATTGCTGTGCCGCTCGCAGCGTCGGTGCGTGCGCGGCGGCGGTCAGGCGTCCCGAGTCGGCTTCTGCGGCCAACGCTTCCAACACGGTGCGGCATGCACGGGGCGACTCCAGCACAATTTGAGCGGCCTCGGCCGGGCTGCACTCAACTTGCTTTGTCTCGAACCGGACGCGCTCCACGATGCGCTCGACGGGCTTCTCAACGACCTTGACGCGCACTGCGACTGCTCTGTTCGCTGCGGCTCTCCGCTCCTCATAAGCCGCCCGCCGGCATTGCTGAGAGCACCAGATCGAGGGGCGCCCGGGACTAGGCGGCCAGGTCCTATTTGGCATGTCTGCGCCGCACCGCGGGCACTGTTTGGTGACCATGGAATCGATAGTAAGTAGACCCTATGCCATTGCGTACGGACGGAATTGCGTTATCGTTTCGTGACCTATCTGCAAGAGGTGTGATGTTCGGGGAGGCAGTGGAGATAGGGCGGCCTAAGGACGTGGTGGCGGGGTGAGGGCTCGGGGTGGGGGCGCCCACGGGACGCAGGTTGAGATAAGTGACGGTGGTCGGCCCTAAGGTCGAACGTATGAGACGACTCGTAGGTGCTGGCTTACTGGCCTCGGCGTTCACGCCGTTGGTGGCGCTGCTCGCGGTCCTCAAGTTCGACGACTTAGGTTGGGTCAGCTGGCTAATTTTGGCCGCGTCGTTGGCGGCCGTGCTTCTACTTTTCGTGGTCTTGCGCAGTCTGTCGAGAGTCCAGCAGCGCAGTGTCGAAACAACTGTTGTCAAGCGAGCCGATGAACGGGTGCTTGCATTCACCTCGAGCTACGTTGTGCCCCTGGTTGTTGCGTTGTTTGGTGGCGCGAAGGGCTCTGCCGTGGCGGCGGCGTGGGCAATGGTGGCAGTGCTAGCGATGATCTACGTTCGCGCGGGCCTTTATCACTTAAACCCCACACTCGCCTTGCTCGGATTCCGTCTTTACGAGGTGACGGCTGATAACGGTGTGATCACCATGCTCTTGTCACGGCGCAATCACATCCCGCAGCGCGGCCGGCTCGAATGTCACTATCTTGGGGACGATGTAGCGATCCAACTCAAGGGGCGACCGTGACTGCTGAATCAGCTAGAGAGGCGCTCGTCGATGCTCTCGGTGCGCAGGACGCGGCACTTGGCAATTTTGTGGTGCGCGGCGATGCGCTCGCTGGCGCTCAAGTATCACGCTTCGATTTAGAAAGCGACATGGCTTCCGGTGTCGCCAACGACGTCATGCGCGTCGCTACCAGTCTGTCTCAGAAGCAATTTCTCGATTATGACCCGTCCTACCAGACCAACTCATCTCAAGTGCTTGTAGAGAACGTCAGCGAAATCCCCGAGCTCGCTGCGGTAGATACAGAGATCCGGCGTGGCGATGTTCCCAACGACGGAGGTGGCATCCAAGCGGTCGCGATGGCCCACGCGCTAGGCGTCGGGCCGAACCAGCTCGTCGCCTACCGCCTCAAAGGGGCCGGTATCGCTACTCGCAGGACGCGGGGCATCCCATTGATACCACGTGACGGAATCTATCGACCTATTGATGCTGAAGTGCTGTACTACGAACCGCGTTTCGACGTGTTCACCTGCACGGGATTCGCCTACTTCAGCAGTGTGACGCTGATCCAGACCAAGCTGCATGCTGCTGACAAGGCACGCCAGTTGGCCCGGGAGACCCTGGCTGCAGTGACGGCGAACGTCAGGATTGACGGCTTCACAGCGTTAGAGAACGCGGTGATGGAAGACCCAAGCATGAGAGCCAAGATGGCCTACGTCGCACGGCTCGTGCAGACCGACCCCGAATATGCCGAGAACTTGACGACCCAGAAGCTGGTGGAGTTCGTCGAGTCCCACCCCGACTACGCCATCCCTGTTTCGACGATGGACGGCGCGAAGGTCCTCCTCTTCGATCCAACTCCCCAGCGCCGGCACCAGATTCCACGTCTCTTGGCCGATGATTACCTTCACAGCTACCTCACCGACCGCAGCTACGAGGCGGGATCCAAGCAGCGACTAAAGGCATAGAGCACGCGGCTACTCGTTCTGTATGCCCCCGGGGCCGAACGGCTTTCGCAATTACTGGAATCGGATGCTCTCGCTCAAGATCTCGAGCGGGAGGTCTCGAATTCCTTTGGCGTGGCCTCCGGTGCCCTCGGTCAGGTAGTCGCGCGCTGTGCGTTGGCGTTCGACGTCTGCCCACGCTGTCGCGAGTTGTTCGAGAAAACGCGCCACACCGAGAGTTATCGCCACCGTGGCGTCTGCCACCTGCGCCATGGGTGGGCTGGCGAGGTCGATGGCGAACGGTATGTACGGCCAACGGGGGGCAACGAGGGTTTTCTTCCGTGATGTCGGCAGTGCGTCGTAAATGCTTTGCAGTCGATCCCGCTCTGCAGTAACAGCGTCGACAATTTTTGTTAGATCCAGCATGCCTGCTGGCTTGATCTTGGCGGACCGCAGGGCTTCCGCGCCGGCAGGCGTAGCGACGATGTACCGGTCCCGAGTAAGTAACTCGACCTTGTGAGGCTCATCGTCAAGCACCCAAGCGCCACACATCCGGCTCATTCCAGCCGTTTCGTTGTCGACAGCGACGTGCCACAGTGCCACCTTTTCGGTGGCAGCATTGACGACTGCGATGCTCTGAATCATGCGCGGGCCTCTGCTTTGCTCTCAGCGCATGTGGGGCACCGCTTTGGCGGGCGGCCGCGGGTGCGGGCGCGCTCCCATGTGCGCATGCATATGGTGCACACCAGCGTTTCGACGGCGGGAGGCGCAATCTTTGTTGTGGCCGTATTCGATTGTTGTGCAGTTCCTTTGGTTACCCACGGAGAGGTCCGCGCTCCGCCGCGACATCCTGCACAGATCGGGTTGGTAGAACGACGTGCGGCCATCCAAGAATCACCGCACTTGCCGCAGACCTGTGCAATACCGACTGTTGTCAGCCGAGTGACGGGCAGAGCTTGGCCGGAAGCCAGCGCCCGGAGGTAGTCTGCGAGGGTGGCGACGGGCGTACCGTATCGGCGCGCTGCCTTGACCTTTGAGGATTGCGATGCAGTGTCGGCGGCGATGACGAGCCCGCAGGCTTTGGTGAAGGAGTCTTTGGGGATTAGTCCTCGGGAACGGGCTTCGGGCTCAAGGACGGCCTCTCGGTCGATGGGATTGCCGAGCTCATCGAGCGCCGCGCCTGTGAAGCAGACCTGTAACCCTGGTTCCAGGGTGATGGTGTCATCGGTGAGGCGGTACGGGTTGGTTCGCCGCGTGACCATCTCGGCATCTAGCTCGAGTAACGCTGCCACCCGACACAGTTGGTCGAGTTCGTCGTCGGTGACGATGGAGTCTTCGAGCGCGGCATCTATGAGCCCGTTGAGGAACTCGCGATGTGCGCGTTCCCGATACCGTTCGTTCAGACCGAGTTCGGCTGCCAAAGTAGCCAATTCAGTTCGTTCGGTAGCCGTGAGCTGGAGGTCAGCGACTGCTCGATCTAACAAGTTGACGTATGCGGCTACTTCGGGGTCGGCATGCACCCCCCGTGCCAGGCTGGCCAGATAGGGGACGTCGATAGACACGTGCGCGAATCCATCCCGCGTCAAGATGCGCTTCGCGGGTGCGTGATGCAGGGGAGTGACCGCGACTGGAAAGCACTTGCGAGTAAATGATTCCCAGATCGCAAATAGCAGTTGTCCGGTGGCCCTGGCATCGAACAATGCACGATGCGAGCCCTGCTGTCGGATGCCGTATTCAGCGCACGCTACGCCCAACTTGCATCCGGTGGCTTGCAGGGTGTCCAAGCCGGTGCCCCAATCTATCTGCACGCCGGTCCGACTGAATTCCTGGTCGATCATTCGAGCATCGAAGCGAAGATTGTGAGCCACAACAACGGTGCCATGTATGCGGGCGGCGATGTGTTCGGCGATGTCCTCAAAGGTCGGAGCGTCAGTAAGCATCGAGGCGGTGACACCGTGTATCCAGGTCGGTCCCGGATCGCGCAGTGGGTTGACCAGGGTGTCAAATTCTTCGATGACTCTGCCGGTGGAATCCATTGTAACGATGGCGATTTCGACGATCCGGTCGCTGCGATATAACCCTGTAGTCTCTACATCGACCACTGTCAAACGTTCAGCTCCGGCAATAAGGGTTGCGAGTCCGTCGCAAATTTCGCCCGGTCTATTGGCTACCGATCGAATTGCTTCGGCGCCGCCATCCTCAACATGGAGAGGGCCAGGCGCGGGCGTTGCCGCTGGCAATGGCGGCGCTGGTGGGTGCGTCCAAGGCGTCCACTGCGCACCGTCCCACCAACGCACCTCGGCGTGGCCCCACGGGTCGGCGTACCAACCAGGCTGTGCAGTCACGATGCCCCCGCTCTGACGTCGTTGTCGTTGGGTCTGCCGTGTGACACTACAAAGCACCGATGACAAATTGTGGTAGTTCGTCCAAGTTCGGCGAGAGTAGTCGACCGTGCTCGTCAGCCTCCGGAGTTAGGCGCGCGTGCAGGCTCGTATTTGGGAATAGATTTGGGAACCAAACTCCGCGAAACCACCCCAAATCAGCGCAACACGGCGCAACCACCCGAACACCCAACCCTTGCTGACCTGCACAAATGAGATCACGCGAACACACAAAACCCCCTGGCCCGTAGCTCATAACCCAGAGGTCGCAGGTTCGAATCCTGTCCCCGCTACCAGCGGAAATGGCCCTCAGGCGCAAGCCTGGGGGCCATTTTCTATGGCTTTGGGAAAGCCGCTGCATGTTCCGGCGTTACGCCCTCCCCGCTGAACGCCCTATGAAACGAACGCCGGCATCGATTCCCAGCCGCGGACGGCAGAGGCGGACGATAGGTGTGCGTTGTCGGTATCGATGTTCCATTCGGGGAAGCGCTTGAGGATCTCCTCGAGCGCCACCCGTGCCTCTAGCCTGGCCAGCGCCGCGCCAAGGCAGAAGTGTGCTCCCACGCTGAACGCCAGATGCTGACGCGGCCGGCGATGGATGTCGAAGCGGTCTCCGTCAGGCGGAAATTGGCGGTGGTCACGGCAGGCCGAGGCGATGAGCGGCATCATGACGCTGCCCTTGCGCACCGTATGGCCGTGCCAATCGGTATCACGGGTAACGTAGCGGGCCAGATGCGGCACGGGAGGTTCGTAGCGCAGCAGCTCCTCTATCGTCTGTGGGATCAAGTGATGATCGGCTGCGATTTCGCGCCGCTGGTCGGGGTGTTCGGCAAGGACTTTTCCGGCCCAACCGAGGAGTCGGGTCGTAGTCTCGTTGCCCGCGGCAGCGATAAGACCGATATAGAGCAGGATTTCGTCGCGGGTCAGCCGTCGGCGGACTCCTGTCTCGTCGTCGAATTCGACGTTGAGTAGCTCGGTCGTGATGTCGTCGGAGGGGTGTTCCGCGCGCCAGGCGAGATATGCGGCGAAGACCTCGTCGTGGTTGATGCCCTCCGAGGCCAAGGTCATGGGTTGGCCAGCCTCGGTAAGCAACGACGCATTTGAGCGATCCCGGACATGTTGTTGGTCCTGCTCGGGGATGCCGACCAGCATCCCGATGACTCTCATCGGCATCTGGGCGCCGAGATCCGCGATGAAATCAAAACGTCCTGTACCGACAAGAGGATCGAGACACTGTGCGCAAAACGCACGAACTTTTCCCTCGAGTTCTGCGATCTTGCGGGGAGTGAACACCCGCGAGAGCAACTTTCGGTGAATGTCGTGGAGCGGTGGATCTTCGAAAACAATGATGCCAGGCGGTATCTCAATGTTGGCTTTGATCACTTCGAGGATCATGCCGCGGGCTGAACTGAAGGTGTCGGTGTCGACCAGGGCACGACTCACGTCATCGAAACGACTGAGCGCATAGAAATCGTACTGCTCGTTGTAGTACAGCGGCGACTCCTCGCGGAGCCGCCGAAACGTGGGATAGGGATCCGCAAGAAGCCCGATGTCGTATGGGTCATATCGAATGTCGCTGGCCGCACTTGTGGTCATGGGCGTCCTCCCGGTGCACTGGAACCGCGGACGGTTCCTTGGGGTATCACACCAGAGCCGGCAGCATGTGACAAGACATCGGGACTCTCAATGTTGTGTCGTAGTCGCCCGCATTGGATCCGCCAAGTGCCAAAGTCCGCCCAAACCCGCCGGTTGGTCTTGACCCTCGGACCGGCACCGCCATACGTTCAGCATGAAATTGTCACGCCTGGGAGGGCTCGGAGCATAACAATGGATTTTTTCCATGCGTAGCCACGGATGGTCGGGTCACACGCCGACCTCCGACGAGGAAGCGGTCAACAGGATTCTGGACGCGGTTGACTCCTTGGTTGCAAATGGCGGACTCGCCGCCGTTCGCATCAGCGATCTGGCCCGGATTCTGGGAGTGAGTCGACAGACCATTTACCGATACTTTCCCGGGGCCGATGCGTTAGTGGTTGGCAGTCAAATCCGGGCTGCTAATGGGTTTCTCGATCGCTTGGCCACCCACTTGCGTGGCTGGAAGAATCCGGCCGCTGCCGTCGTCGAAGGGGTAGCGTTCGCAGCCGAAGAACTCGCCGACGACCCGCGGATGGCGCGCGTCTTGGAGACACGGTTACCTGGCGGCTCGACAGCCTCGTTTACCAGCGGTGCCGCAATCGGCCTCGGACGCGAGATGTTTCGACGATATGACGTCGACTGGGAAGGTCACGGCTTTGATCAACATGCGATCGACGACCTCATCGAACTCGCTGTGCGCACCTTGCAATCGGTTCTGCTCGACCCTCCCGAGCCGCCATCTAATCCAGCAGCACTCCGCAGACTGTTGAGCAGATGGCTTGGGCCCGCCGTGCTGTACCAACAGCTGACCCGTGACCTCGACGCACTAACCGCTCTCGCGCTGACCAGCCGCGAAATGGCTCCCAGCACTCGGGACTTCGTCAAGCCGGCGTGACCGCGATCCGTGAATCGCATCTCCAGGGTTACCGCCTGGCCCCGACGTTGCTGTGCAGGTGCTCTCGCTGGAAGCTAGCCGACGCGGTTCGGCTTTCCCGCCGAACGTGGGCCCCACGCACGTCCGCGCGCCGATTTTCATCCATAACCCACACGCTCGGCGAGCATCCATCGCCGCCATCGATCAATTGCCCCGACTTTGTCGCGCAGAGCTGGGCAACAAGAACACATTGTCCGCTGGGGTGACGCATGTGACAGATGTGACCGGCAACCCCCGCGAAGCCCTTACCCCGCCTCGGCGAATTTCCGCCGCTCAGCGCCGTTGCGCAATGTCTGCAACGCCTTGGCCAGCAGCCGAGACACATGCATCTGTGAACACCCGATGCGCTCGGCGATCTCGCTCTGAGTCAGCTCGTCGAAGAACCGAAGCTTGATGACGGTGCGCTCCCGGTCCGGCAGTGCCGCGATCAGCGGCCGCGCCGTCTGCACGCTCAGCACCTTCTCCAGACGCGCATCGACTCCGCCCATGGTGTCGGCAAGCGAGTGGTGCTCGTCGGCCTCACCGCGCGGTGCGTCCATCGACAACACCGAGTAGTTGCTGCTGGCGATCATCGCGTCGACGACCAGGGCACGGTCCACGCCCAACCGCTCGGCAATCTCAGAAGCGTTGGGTGCCCGGTGCAATTCCCGCGTGAGATCGTTTGTCGCCGCGGTCAATTGAGCTTGTAGGTCTTTGATTCGCCGCGGCACCTTGACCGCCCACCCGTGGTCGCGGAAGTGTCGGCGTACCTCGCCGGTGATGGTGGGAACGGCGAAGGACAGAAATTCCGACCCGTTCTCGACATTGAATCGGTCGACCGCGTTGACCAAACCTATCCGCGCCACCTGAACGAGATCCTCGAAGGCCTCGCCACGGTCCCGGTATCGCCGGGCGATGTGGTCGGCCAGTGGCAAGCAGCGGCCGATGATCGAGTCCCGCTGCCGCCGATGGGCGGGAGTTCCGGGTTCAAGCTCCCGCAATACCTTGAACAGCGGCGTTACGTCGGCATACTCACCCGTCGATCCCACGATCATCCTCCGGCCATAAAAGTTCTGGGGGTCCGGGCTCTGATCTGAACTCGACGAGTCCGTTTACCCCGTGAGCCACCAAACGAAACGTGGTCGGGCTTGGTCACGGTCGGCTAACGTCTCGCGACACGTGGCCTGGCGGGCGAAATTCGACTGGCCAGCAGACCACAATGCGGGCATGACGGTACCGCGCAAACCGCGCGAGATCTCGCGGCAGACGTTCTTGCGGGCTGCCGCCGGAGCGTTGGCCGCGGGCACGGTTTTCGGCTCGGTGCGCGCCACCGCGGACCCGGCCACCTCCGGCTGGAGCGGACTCGCCATCGGCGGACAGGTGCTTACCCCTGGTGACGGTCAATTCGCAACGGCCAAAAGTGTTTTCAACACCAATTACAACGGTTCGACGCCCGCCGCGGTGGTCGTCCCGACGTCGGCCGCGGATGTGCAGAAGGCCATGGCGTTCGCCGCCGCGCGCAATCTCAAGGTCGCGCCGCGCAGCGGTGGGCATTCGTACGTGGGAGCGTCCACGCCCGACGGCGCGATGGTGCTCGACCTGCGCCAACTCCCCGGGGACATCAAATACGACGCCGCCACCGGCCTCGTCACGGTCACGCCCGCCACCAGCCTGTACGCGGTGCATCAGACACTGGCCGCGGCGGGGCGGGGGATTCCGACCGGCACCTGCCCATCCGTCGGCGTATCCGGACACGCACTCGGCGGCGGCCTCGGCGCACAGTCCCGGCACGCCGGCCTGTTGTCCGACGCGCTGACCTCGGCGTCGGTGGTACTGCCCGGCGGCCAGGCCGTCACCGCGTCGGCAAGCAGCCAACCCGACCTGTTCTGGGCGCTGCGGGGCGGCGGGGGAGGCAACTTCGGGGTAACGACGTCGATGACGTTCGCCACCTTCGCCACCAGCGACGTCGATGCCGTCAATCTCAATTTCCCCGCGCAATCATTCGCCCAGGTGCTGGTCGGGTGGCAGAACTGGCTGCGCACCGCCGACAAGAACAGCTGGGCACTGGCGGATGCCACGATCGACGGGATGGGAACGAGCTGCCGCATCCTGGCGACCTGCCCGGCCGGGTCCGGAGCCAGCGTGGAGAGCGCGATCGTGAAAACCGTTGGCCTGCAACCGACCGGGACCGAGCATCACACCTTCAACTATCTGGATCTCGTCCGGTATCTGGCCGTCAACAATCTCAATCCGTCGCCGCTGGGATATGTCGGAGGGTCCGACGTGCTGCCGGTCATCAACGCGGCTGCGGCGCAGGGCATCGCAAAGGCGGTCGAGGAGTTTTCTCGCGAGGCGGGCCGCGGGCTGGTGATCATGCATGCGCTGGACGGCGCGCTGGCCACCGTGGCACCTACGGCCACGGCCTTCCCGTGGCGGCAACAGGCCGCGCTGGTGCAGTGGTATGTCGAGACGGGTTCGCCATCGGCGGCCACCGGCTGGCTGAATACCGCGCACCAAGCGGTACGCGGGTCCTCGGTCGGTGGCTATGTGAACTACATCGAGGCCAACCAACCGGCGTCACGGTACTTCGGATCGAACCTGGCCCGCCTCAGCGCGGTCCGGCAGAAGTATGACCCAAACCGAATCATGTTCTCCAGCTTGAACTTCTGAGGCCAGAGCCTCATGACACACCCGGCCCGACCGCCCTGGCGCACCCACGTTCTCCCGCGCCTGTTGGTGGCATTCCTGCTCGGTGCCGCTGCTCTCGTCCTGATGGGATTCACCGCCGGCTGGGAGTACGCGTCGAGCGCGGGCTGGATCGCCGCGGCCGGTGTCTATCTGGTGTGGACGTGGCTGGTCGTATTGCCGATGGATGCCGACAAGACGCGCGAGCACGTGCGGCCCGAGGCGCCGCCACGTCATTGGATGACCGACGCCGTCCTCCTGACGGCGAGCGTGGCGAGTCTGGCCGGCGTCGCGCAACTGTTGGCCGCCGGTTCAAAGGCGGGGGCGGAGAAGAACATCGCCGCCGGCGTCGGGGTGGTCAGCATCATTGCGGCGTGGTGCGTCGTCCACACCGTGTTCAGCCTCCGCTACGCCGACGTCTACTACTCGAACTCCGCGGGCGGAATCAACTTCGACGGCACCGAAAATCCGCGATTCTTCGACTTCTTCTATCTAGGATTTACCGTCGGCATGACCTACCAGGTCTCTGACACGAATCTGCAGACCGGCCAACTGCGCCGCATCGCGCTGGGCCAGGCCCTGCTGTCCTATCTGTTCGGAGCGGTGATCCTCGCCGTCACCATCAATCTTGTTGTCGGGCTTGGAAACCCGCTGGGATGACGAGAAGGGAACACCCATGACGGGGTCGGACGAGGAGCGCAGAGCCCGCAGGGCAGCGGTGGTCATCGAGCATATGCAAAGCGAGAACGTGCAGCAGTGGGACCGCACCATGGCCACCTTCAGTCACCCCCGCTACGAACTGCCGGACGGCACGGTGTTCGACGGCCCCGACGAGGTGATGCAGTTCTGGCTTGACGGCCGCACCGCGGTGCCAAATCAGACCAACGAGCTCATCGAACTCACTCACCTCGACGACGGGGATGTCTTAATCGAGTTCTGGCTGCGCGGCGCCCCGGTCGCGACCGGTGAACCGTTCGAGGTCCGGCTCTGGGCAATCTTCGGCTTTGACGACGACGACCTCATCACCGGCGAACGCGTGTACGCGCAGCCACCGGGGGGACGCACCGCATGAATGAGGTTTCCGACAGCTGTTCGACGGGAACGAGGACGTGTGCCTGACGCCCCCATCCGCAGCCTGATTCCCGCCCGCATCGACCGGTTGCCCTGGTCGCCCTTCCATACGCGGCTGGTGGTGGCGCTCGGGGTGGCGTGGATACTCGACGGGCTGGAGATCACCGTGGCCAGCGCGGTCGCCGACACCCTGACCCAACCCGAAACCCTGCACCTTTCGTCGACGGCGGTCGGGTTCCTCGCCACCGTCTACCTGGCCGGAGAGGTGATCGGTGCGCTGTTCTTCGGTCGCATGTCCGACAAGCTCGGCCGGCGAAACCTGTTCATGATCACCCTGGCCGTTTACCTGGTCGGCAGCGGCCTCACCGCTTTCACGCTGGGCAACAGCGCGGGCTGGCTCGTGTTCCTGTACATCACCCGGTTCATCGCGGGAACAGGCATCGGCGGCGAATACGCGGCCATCAACTCAGCGATCGACGAACTCATTCCGGCGCGCTACCGCGGGCGCGTCGACATAGCGGTCAACGGGACCTACTGGGCGGGCGCCGTCCTTGGGACGTTGGGCACCTTCGTCTTCCTCAAGGTCATCGACCTGAGTCCGGGCTGGAGGCTGGCCTTCCTCATCGGCCCGGTGCTGGCCGTGGTCATCGTGCTGGTTCGGCGAAACCTGCCGGAAAGCCCGCGCTGGCAGGTCATGAACGGACGCACCGAGCAAGCTGAGCACACCATCTCTTACATCGAGCAGGAGGTGCGGGCGACCGGGACGACGCTGCCAGAGGTCGACGAGTCCAAGGCCATCTCGTTGCGGCCCGCCGAACAGATCGGCTACCTCGCATTGACCCGGGTGCTGTTCCGCGACTACCCGAGCCGCGCTGTGCTGGGTGCCACGTTGATGATCAGCCAGTCGTTTCTCTACAACGCTATTTTCTTCACCTACACCCTGGTGCTGGGCAAGTTCTACGGCGTGCCTTCGGCGTCGACACCGCTCTACCTGATCGCATTCGCGGTAGGGAACCTGCTGGGACCGTTGACCATTGGTCATTTCTTCGACACGATCGGCCGCCGGAAGATGATTGCCGGCACCTACGGGCTGTCCGGGCTGCTACTCGCGGTCAGCGCAGCGTTGTTCCAAGCCGGGGTGTTCAACGCCATCACCCAGACCATCGCCTGGTGCGTCATCTTCTACGTCGCCTCGGCCGGCGCCAGCGCGGCCTACCTCACCGTGAGCGAGATCTTTCCGCTGGAGGTCCGTGCTAAGGCCATTGCGGTGTTCTTCGCGATCGCCCAGTGTTTCGGCGCCCTCGGGCCGGTGATCTACGGCGCGCTCATCGGCGACGCCAAGGAATCGCTGCCCCTGTTCTTGGGCTATCTGCTCGGCGCTGTGGTGATGACGGCCGGTGGTCTGGTCGCCTGGTTCCTGGCGGTCGACGCCGAGGGCAGGTCGCTGGAAGACATCGCTACCCCTCTGTCGGCCAGCAACGAAGGTTCGACATACTAAACGCCGGGTAAATGTCCGACCGCATTGAGCCAACAGTGCACGACCATTCCACGGGAAACCCCACCTGAGAGGGACGCCAGTGGTCTTCCGCGCAGACCAGGAGATCGGACGCGATCTGGCCGCGGTCGACTGGGCGTCCACCCCGCTGGGACCGGTCGAGGACTGGCCGCAAAGTCTGCGTACGGCGGTGAGCATCCTGCTGTCGTCCCAGTTTCCGATGTGGATGGGCTGGGGCCCGGAACTCACCTTCTTCTGCAACGCCTCCTACCGCCGTGACACCCTCGGCCGGAAATACCCGTGGGCCCTCGGGCGTCCGGCCAGCGAAGTCTGGGCCGAGATATGGGCGGACATCGGGCCGCGGGTTGATCGCGTCCTGTCGACCGCCGAAGCGACCTGGGACGAAGCACTGATGCTCATCCTGGAGCGGTCCGGTTATCCCGAGGAGACCTACCACACCTTCTCCTATAGCCCGCTGCGTGACGAAGATGCCAGCGTCGTCGGCATGCTGTGTGTCGTCAGCGAAGACACCGAGAGGGTAATCGCGGAACGGCGGATGGCCACGCTGCGGGACTTGGGTTCGGACCCGAGCGTGGTCCGCACCGAGCGGCAGATGCTCGATTTCGTAGCCGAACAACTCACGAACAATCCATACGATCTGCCCTTCGCGCTGACCTACCTGTTCGGGAACGACGGCGACGCGCACCTCGCCGGTGGCAGCGGTATCCCGCGTGGGCATTCCGCCGCTCCGGAAACACTGCCGCGCGACGGAGGTGGCGTCTGGCCCATCCAGAAAGTGGCACAGGGAGACCCCGAGCTGGTCGAAGTCGACGGCGCCGCAATGGAACTACCGACCGGTGCCTGGACGGAGCCGCCTACTCAGGTATTGCTGGTGCCGCTGTTGCAACGCGGCGACGCACCCGTTGGTTTTCTGGTCGCGGCGCTGAACCGGCATCGTGAAATCGACGATGGCTATTGGGGTTTCGTCGAGCTGGTGGCCGGATATATCGCCGCGGGGGTGGGTAGCGCGCGCAGTTACCAGACTCAGCAGCGGCGCGCCGAAGAACTCGCCGAACTCGACCGTGCCAAGACCACCTTCTTCTCCAATATCAGCCACGAATTCCGCACGCCGCTCACGTTGATTCTCGGACCGGTCGACCAGCTGCGCAGCGGGGCCGGCGGTGTCGACGAGCCGGCCCGACAACAGCTGGAGTTGGTGTATCGCAACGGTTTGCGGTTGGCGAAGTTGGTGAACACGCTGCTCGACTTCTCCCGCATCGAGGCCGGTCGGATGCAAGCCCGGTTTGAACCCGTCGAATTGTCTTCGGTGACAGCCGAATTGGCCAGCGTGTTCCGCTCGGCGATCGAGCAGGCCGGGTTGACGTTCACCGTGGAGTGCCCGCCGCTGGGCGAGCCGGTGTACCTGGACCGCGAGATGTGGGAGAAGGTGGTGCTGAACCTGCTCTCCAATGCGCTGAAGTTCACCTTCGACGGCGAGATCAGCGTCCGGGTCACCCGCGACAGTCAAGCGGTGGTCACCGTCAGCGACACCGGGATCGGGGTGCCGTCCGCCGAGATGCCCCGGCTGTTCGAGCGTTTCCACCGCATCGAATCCGCGCGGGCCCGCTCGGCCGAGGGCAGCGGTATCGGGCTGGCTCTGGTCAAAGAGCTCGTCAGCCTGCACGGCGGCACCATCACTGCGGACAGCCGCGAGGGAGCCGGCACCAACTTCACCGTGCGGCTGCCGTTCGGTTCGGCTCACCTTCCGACCGAGGATCTCGCCCCACCGTCGGAGACCCGCTCGGCGACCGGGGTGATCGCGGCACCGTACGTGCAGGAGGCGCTACGTTGGCTGCCGGGGGAGACCGGGAGCACTCCGGCTGTGCCCGCCCTCGCGCCTGCGGCCGCTCACGGCGAACGCGAAGGCCTGCGGGCGCGCGTGCTGATCGCTGATGACAACGTCGACATGCGCGAGTACCTATCCAGCCTGCTCGCCGCCTCGGGTTACGAGGTAAGTGGTTACGGCGACGGCCTTTTGGCGTTGGAGGCGATCCGATCCCGGCTGCCCGATCTGGTCATCAGCGACGTCATGATGCCGGGCCTGGACGGTTTACAGCTCCTGGCGGCGCTGCGCAAGGATCCGCGCACCGCCGCACTGCCGGTGCTGCTGCTCTCCGCGCGTGCCGGCCAGGAAGCCTCGGTCGAAGGCCTGCTGGCCGGAGCCGACGATTATCTGGTCAAACCCTTCGCTGCGGCGGACCTGCTGGCCCGGGTGCGTGCCAACGTTCAGTTGGCGCGTCTGCGCAACTATCACGCTCGTTGGCGCACCGCGCTGGTGGACTCGTTGCAGGAGGCGTTCTTCGTGTGCGACGAGGATGGCACTGTCGTCGAGATCAACGCTGCCTTCACCGAAATCCTGGGCTACGGGCCCGAACACCTGCCATACGAACCCGTGCATCCCTGGTGGCCGGACGCCGAAGCCGAGTCGGACTCCCGCCAGCAGGTCGAGGCTGCGTTCGCCGAGCTGTTGACAAATACGCAAGGAGCCTTCACGGTGCCGGTCACCCATCGTGACGGTCATCGCCTCTGGATCAACGTCAGTTTCAATCACGCCAACGATCCCGACTCCGGACAGCGAGTCATGGTCGGCACGTTCCGCGACGTCACGGCCGAGCATTACGCCGTGCAAAGCCAAACGGCCCTGGCCGGTCTCAATCAGCAACTGGTGCAAGCGGATACGTTGCCTCAGGCGCTGCAGGGTGCACTCGAGGTGCTGAGTGGGGTGTGGCGGGCCCGGCGGGTCCTGGGTGCGACGTTTGCCGGCGAATTATCGGAGAACCCCACGCCGAACCTGCTGTGCGCCGGCGAGCCGGCCAAATGGTCAGAGCTGACAGCACACCAGCGGGAGCTGATCGAATCCCTGCGAGACGCCGATCTGCTGAGCGTCATCGCCGAAGCCGGTGCGGCCGGCATTGCGTTGCAGCATCCACAGGGACGGCTGGTGGTCTGGGTGGAGCTGTCCGAGCATCGTCGCTTCACCCGCGAGGATCGCACCCTGCTCACGGTGCTGGGCGGTCGGCTCAGCCAGGGACTGCAGCGCGTCTACCAGCTGGACGAACAGCGGGAAACCGCCGTAGCACTGCAGCATGCGATGCTCGGCCCGGCGCGGTTGCCGGACGGATTCGCGGTGCGCTACCGCCCGGCCAGTCACCCGCTGCAGGTCGGCGGCGACTGGTACGACGTCGTCGAACTCGACGACGACCGCGTGGCATTGATCGTGGGTGACTGCGTCGGCCACGGTTTGGCAGCCGCGACCGTCATGGGTCAGTTGCGCAGCGCCTGCCGCGCACTGCTGCTCGAACAGCCCAGTCCGGGCGCCGCGCTGGGCGCGCTCGACCGCTTCGCGGCGCGACTGCCCGGGGCGCGCTGCACCACCGCCTTCTGCGCCGTGCTGAGCCGTGACACCGGCGAGTTGGTGTATTCCAGCGCCGGGCATCCGCCGCCGATCATGGTGTACGCCGACGGCACCACGGTCATGCTCGGCGGCGAGCACGGATTGCCGCTGGCGCTTCGGCCGCAGTGGAACCGACCGGAGACCCACCTGGTCATGCCGCCGCGCGCGACGCTGCTGCTCTACACCGACGGCCTGATTGAGCGGCGCGGTGTGTCACTCGACGACGGCATGGCCCGGGCCGCCGACGTCGTGCAGGACGGCCGCTCAGACGGACTGGAAGAGGTTGCGGATCACCTCATGTCCGTGCTGGAGCCCGGCGGTGGCTATCCAGACGACGTAGCCATGCTGCTGTATCGGCAACCGGCGCCCTTGGCCATGGAGATCTCCGCGGACGCCAGCGAACTCGCCCCGAGCCGAGCTGCCTTGCGCAGCTGGCTGACTCAGGCTGGAGTCGACCCAGACCAGATTCAGGACGTACTTGTCGCCACCGGTGAAGCCGTCGCCAACGCGATCGAACACGGTCTGCGTGACCGCCCCACGGGCACCGTCTCATTGCGGGCGACGGCGATCGTCGACCGGTTACAGGTCACCGTTGCCGATACTGGGGCCTGGAAGCCACCGGCCGAAATTCCGGGATTCAGCCGTGGCCGCGGCATCGACCTGATGCGAGTCCTGATGGAGGATCTCAGCATCCATTCCAGTGAAGCGGGAACGACTGTTCACATGTACGCAAGGATCACCTGATGGCCACACCGCTCACGCTGACCACGGACCGCGACGCCGACGGGACGCCGCGATTGACGGCCATCGGCGAGATCGACCTGAGCAACATCGACGTCTTCACTCGCGCGCTCGCCGCGGCCAACGGGGGTAGCCGTGATCCGATCACCATCGATCTGAGTGCGGTCAGATATCTGGACAGCGCCGGTATCAACGCACTTTTCGATCATGCCGACGTGGTCGACAACCTGCGCGTGATAGTTCACCCGTTGCTGGTGCGCGTGCTCACGGTGAGCGGTTTCAGCAAGATTGCAACCGTCGAAGCGGGCGGGTAACGGCCTGAAAGACCGTGCCAGTAACCGTCTTCGACTCACGGTGACTTATATGAACTCGGTGTGTGCCCAGTCGCGACGGCGGCGGTGCCCAGCCACCCGGGACCCGTCGTGACGTGCGGCGCGTCCTGCCCGCGTCCATAGACTCCCCCCAGTTGACGCCGTCGGCTCGACATGCCGACGCCCGTGGCCTCTGTTAACTTTCGCGCATGCAGACGGAGGCGAGCGTTTCGGAGCGTCGCGCCGTCGTGCGCTGTTGTCGCTGACTCCCGTGCCCGTGCGCGGTGTGGTGTGGTGTCGAGCCGACACGCAGCTCATGCAAACCCTCTCCGCAGCAACGGGATCCGTATACGTAATTCCCGTCGGAAGGCCGTCCATGGTTCGCACCGCATCCCGCTGGCGACATGTCGCCGTCCTGGTTGCGATCACCGG
Source organism: Mycobacterium asiaticum (assembly GCF_001673635.1). Classification (GTDB taxonomy): domain Bacteria; phylum Actinomycetota; class Actinomycetes; order Mycobacteriales; family Mycobacteriaceae; genus Mycobacterium; species Mycobacterium asiaticum_C. Next base: position 24,534 of record NZ_LZMH01000073.1, on the reverse strand, counting down.
TCTCGTCGCGGCGTGCCACGGGGGTGCCAGCGACGCCATAGACGGCGGCTTTATCGACGCGGTGAACACCAGCATCACCCTGGTCGCCTACTCCGTCCCGGAACCGGGCTGGAGCAAGGTGATTCCGGCGTTCAACGCCTCCGAGGAGGGGCGCGGTGTACAGGTGATCACCTCTTACGGTGCCTCCGGCGACCAGTCCCGCGGCGTGGTGGCCGGGAAGCCGGCGGACATCGTGAACTTCTCGGTGCAACCCGACATCAATCGACTGGTCAAAGCCGGCAAGGTCGCGGCGGACTGGGACACCGAAGCCAGCAAGGGCATCCCATTCGGGTCGGTGGTGACGCTGGTGGTGCGCAAGGGCAACCCGAAGAACATCAGGAATTGGGACGACCTGTTGCGTCCGGGCGTCGAGATCATCACCCCCAGCCCGCTGAGCTCCGGATCGGCGAAGTGGAATCTGTTGGCGCCCTACGCCGTCAAGAGCAATGGTGGCCGCAACCCGCAGGCCGGCGTCGATTTCATCGGCAGCCTGGTGCGCGATCACCTCAAACTCCGGCCCGGATCGGGCCGAGTGGCAACGGATGTGTTCATCGAGGGCAGTGGTGACGTGTTGATCAGCTATGAGAACGAGGCCATCGCCGCCGAGCGGCAGGGACAGGCGGTCGAGCACGTCAACCCGCCGCAGACCTTCAAAATCGAGAACCCGGTAGCGGTGGTGAGCACCAGCCCACACCTCAATGCGGCCAGAATGTTCAAGAACTTCCAGTACACCTCGGTCGCGCAGCGGTTGTGGGCCGAGGCTGGCTTTCGCCCTATCGATCCGGCCGTCGCCGCCGATTTTCGGAACCAGTTTCCCGTGCCGGTGAAATTGTGGACGATCGCCGACCTGGGCGGCTGGGGGACCGTCGACACGCAGCTGTTCGACCGCAACTCCGGCAGCATCACCCGGCTCTATCTGAAGGCAACCGGATGACGGCTACTCTGCCCCGTCCTGCCGTGGTGGTGCCGAAACCGCCGGCGAGCACTTCACTTCGGGTCGGCGCCGCCACGTTGTGGCTGTCGGTAATCGTGCTACTGCCGTTGGCTGCGATCGCCTGGCAGGCAGTCGGCGGAGGCTGGGAGCATTTCTGGCTCGCGGTCACCTCGCACGCCGCCCTGGAGTCGTTCAAGGTCACGTTGATCATCTCGGTCGTCGTGACGGTGCTGGACGTGATCTTCGGTGTGCTGGTCGCCTGGATGCTGGTGCGTGACGATTTCGCGTGGAAAGGCTTGCTGGACGCGGTCATTGACCTGCCGTTCGCGCTGCCGACCATCGTTACCAGCCTGGTGATGCTGGCTTTGTACGGTGCGAGCAGTCCGATCGGTTTACACCTGCAGCACACCCCGCCCGGCGTGGCGATGGCACTGGCCTTCGTGACGTTGCCGTTCGTCATTCGGGCCGTTCAGCCGGTGCTGCGTGAGATCGATCGGGAAGTAGAAGAGGCCGCGGCATCTTTGGGCGCCGCTGGACCAAGGGTTTTCACTTCGGTGGTGCTGCCGGCGTTGCTACCGGCCATCCTGTCCGGCGCGGGTCTGGCGTTCTCGCGGTGCATCGGCGAGTTCGGTTCGGTGGTGACGATCGGCGGCGCGGTGCCGGGCAAGACCGAGGTGTCGTCGCAGTGGATACGCGCTTTGATCGAGAACGACGATCGCGCCGCAGCTGCCGCGATATCCATTGTGCTGCTGTCACTCTCGTTCGGCGTCCTGTTTGTTCTGCGGGTCATCAGCGGGCGAACCACCAAGCGCGAGGAGCGAGCCGAGTGACCACCTCGACATGGGCCCGCTACCTGATCCGCTACGTGGGATCGGGCTACATCGTGGTGATGCTGATCGTCCCGGTGTCGTTGATCCTGTGGCGGACGTTCCGGCCCGGCTTCCATCAGTTCTACGTCTGGATCACCACGCCGGCGGCCATCTCGGCGCTGCATCTGTCCCTGCTGGTGCTGGCGATCGTGGTGCCGCTCAACGTGATCTTCGGGGTACCTACTGCAATGTTGCTTGCCCGTAACAAGTTCCGCGGCAAGGGGGTGTTGCAGTCCATCATCGATCTGCCGTTCGCGGTATCTCCGATCATCGTTGGCGTGGCATTGATCTCGGCGTGGGGAACGGCCGGCGCGCTTGGCTTCATCGAGCGCGATCTCGGCTTTCGGATCATCTTCGGCGTGCCCGGCATCGTGCTGGCCAGCATCTTCGTCACCCTGCCGTTCATCGTGCGCGAGGTGCAGCTGGTGCTCAACGAGGTGGGCACCGAACAGGAACAGGCGGCGGCAACGCTGGGATCCAGCTGGTGGCAGACGTTTTGGCGCATCACACTGCCATCGATCCGCTGGGGCCTCACCTACGGCGTGGTGCTTACCGTGGCGCGCACGCTCGGTGAGTTCGGCGGGGTCATCATGGTGTCATCCAACCTGCCGGGCAGTACCCAGACACTCACCTTGCTCGTCAACGACCGCTACAACCGCGGGCACGTCTACGGCGCCTACGCGTTGTCGACCCTGATGATGGGCGTTGCCATCGCCTTCCTGATCGTCAAGGTGGTCCTGTTCATTCGCCGGAAGCGGAGCGCCGACGGCTGAACTGCATGTCCAGGCTGCGCAGGTGCGTGTGCAATCCGGCGTCCTGAACCGGGATCAGATGTGCCGGCGCGCCGGACTCGTTGTAGTGCGCGTGCCACATTCCCGGTGGGGTGGTGAACGCCCCGCCGGGCTGCCAGTCCACCCGGATCGGGTCGGCGATCTGACCGCGGTCGTCGAGCCGGGTGCCCAGCAACGTGTAGCAACCGGGCTGCGCGTCGAGGATCAGGTCCAGCGCGACGGACTGGTGACGGTGTGGGCGCTGCTCCCGGCCGGGCGGCAGCACGCCGAACATCGCCCACAACACATGCGTCAGGGTCAGCGTCTGCCGCTGCTCGGCGTTGGCCAGCAGCACGCTCACCCGGTTCTTGGTGTTGGCCCCGGGCTGCGCGGCGATCTGCTGGAGTTCTGCGACGGCGTCCGCGCGATGGAACTTGGTGGGGCGGAAGCGCGGCTCGGTGGCGCGGACGCCGAGATACCGCAGCAGCGGCTCGTCGTGCACCCAGTACATCGCCGCGTCGGCGTCGGCGTAGAACACCGTGTGCGCGCCTGCGGGCAGAGTCAGAAAGTCGCCCTTCTCCCACTGGACCAGCCGGCCGTCCACCGCTGCCATGCCGCGCCCGTACAGGACGTAGTACAGCTGCGAGGTGGCGTTCGGGTTCGTGTCGATCTGCTCACCGGCCCGGATCCGCACAAAGTTGGCCAGCAGCGCCGGGCTGGTGGCGTCACCGGTCGTAATGCCCATGTCATCGGACAGGTCCAGCGGGATGATGCCGGTGGGCTGGTCCTGGTAAAGCTCGGAGCTGAACTGGGCGATCGGTACCCGCGGGGTGTGCCCGGATCCGATGGGGTCGGCGGCTTGGGTGTACTCGAAGTAGCGGGCGTCATCGGCCCAGTCCTCGAACCTGCCCTCGAATCCGAACTCGGCGACATCGGCCATCGGTGCCGGGATGGTGGGGTCCAGCGTGTCCGTCGTGATTGTCATGGCCTCGTCTCCTTGCCTCGCCTACTTCCATCTCAATAGTATCTATCTTGTATCTAAGATGCAAACGATGGTCGCCGCTACAGTCGGGATACGACTCAGCCGCAAGGAGGCCGGCATGGCGTTGGAGACGGCCCGCGGGCCGGGCGCTGCGAAGGATCGAGCGTTGGACTACGTGAAATCCCGGGTGCTGACCGGGGCATTTCCCGGCGGCGAGTTGATCAGTGAGGGGGAAGTGGCCAACGCGTTGGGTATGTCGCGGACGCCGGTGCGGGAGGCGTTTCTGCAACTCGAGGCCGCGGGTCTGCTGCGGCTGTATCCCAAGCGCGGTGCGCTGGTGGTGCCGGTTTCACCGGACGAGGTGCGCGGGGTGCTGGAAGCGCGGCTGGTGCTGGAAGACTTCGCGGTCCGTGCCGTACTGCAGCGGGGTCCGCAGGCGGGAGCCGCACTCTACGAACAGCTTTCGACAGAGCTGCAACGGCAACGCGAGGCCGCCGCCGCGTCCCGGCTAGCGGACTTTCTGGAATCCGATCGCGCCTTCCACCAGCTCACCCTGGACGCGGCGGGCAACTCGATCCTGGCCGGTTTCTACGCCACGTTGCGTGACCGCCAGATGCGCATGATCGGTGAATCGGCGCGCGACGGGCAGCGCTTGGTCAACATCATCGGCGAACACGAGCGGATCGCGGCAGCGCTGCGCGACGGCGATCTGGACGTTGCTCGCGAGGCGGTGCGTGCCCACCTGGCCAGCACCACGCGAGCCCTCGGGTTGCTATGAGTGATTGGCGGCGCGCCGTCGTCGCTGCCCAAGCTGGCGCCGGCCGGCGACCGGACCATAACGACTGGCCGACCACCATGGAGGACGCCGCCCAAAGCGCCTCGCGCGCAGTCGATCTGATCCATGCCGAATCGGGTCGGGCAGCGGTCCCGAGCCGGGCATCGGCAGTGTGACAAGCTGAGCCCTGTGGCGAAGCTGCGAGGACGACGGGTCGCCATCACGGGCGGTGCGCAGGCTTTGGAGCGTTTCCACCACCACCCTGTCGGCTCCCGTCGTCGATGCCGGCGGCGTCGTATCAGGCGCGCATCGAAGATGAGGAGTAGCCATGGGGGACACCAACACGCGTATCGAACTGACCGGACTGCGGGGAGTGCCGGAGACCGCCCTCAGCGCGGCACTGGTCGCATCCCTGCCGGCTAACGAGGCGCCGGCACCGTGGGAGTGCCGTTGTTCCGCGCTGCTGTGGATGGGTCGCGGCGGGCGCGCCGCGGCCGCCGCGTTGTCGCCCGCCCTGGCCGGCAGCCCAGCGCTGGCCACCGTCGGCGGGTTCGTCCGCTACACCGACACACCGGTTGGCGCCTACGACGAGGTGCTCGGCATGATCGCGTCCCGTACCGGCGTCCGGCCGTGGGGCAATGTGGCCTTTATGTCGGTTAATTCCGAGTCGAGCCTGGTCGGCGGCCGCACCAACTGGGCGATGCCCAAGACGCTGGCCCGCTTCGACGGCGAACTGGCCAATGGGGGGCTGATCACCGGCACCGGCCTTGACGAAGTGTCTTGGACGGTCAGCGCGACACCCCGAATCGCCGGGCCGGCGATCCCGCTGAAGACCAAGGCCACCGCGCGCCAGGAGTTCGCCGACGGCCGCGTCGGCGATTCGCTGCTGACCTTCTCCGGCCGGATTCGGCCCGCGTTCATCACCGTGGGCGTCTCCTCGGCCGGACCGTTGACGACGTGGCTGCGGCCGGGGCTGCACCTGGGCGCTTTCGTCGAAGACGCCACCTTCACCCTGGGTAAACCGAGGTTTTAGTCCATCTCGCCGTACTCGTCGAACCAGTGCGCAAGCTTGCCGCGTCGGCTGACCGCGCGGAGCCGAGCCTCGGCGGCGGCCCGGGTCTTGCTCGTGGTCACGATCAACAGTTCGTCACCGCTCTCGATCCGGGTGTCCGGCTCGGGGACGAAGGTGTGGCCGTCCCGAATGATCAGGGTGATGACGGCCGGATCGGGCAATCGCAGTTCCAGGATGGTGACGTTGTGCAGGCGGGACGGCCTCTGCACGGTCATGGTCAGCAGTTCGGCGTCCAACATGTCCAGCGGCGCGGCTTCCACCTGGATCTCGCGGGTGGCTTCGCGCGAGATCAGGCCCAGAACGCGTGCGATGGGCCGCAGACTCGGACCCTGGATGAGGGTGAAGACGAGCACCAGCACGAACACGATGTTGAGCAGCCGCCCACTGCCGGCCACGCCGGCGACGATCGGGAACGTCGCCAACACGATGGGCACCGCGCCGCGCAGCCCGGCCCATGACAAAAACGCCTGGTCGCGCCACGGAATGCGGAACCAGACGAGCGTGCCCACTACCGACAGCGGGCGGGCCACCAGCAACAGCACCAGTCCGATGACCACCGCTGGGACCACGTCGCCGGCCAGCTCGCTGGGGTCGACGAGCAGCCCGAGCAGGACGAACAGCCCGATCTGCGCCAGCCAGCCGACCCCCTCGGCGAATGAGCGGGTCGCCGAACGGTGCGGCAAACCCAGGTTCGCCAATACCACCGCGGCCACATAAGCGGCGATGAAGCCGCTGGCATGGGCGTCGCCGGCGGACGCGAACGCGACGAGGCCCAGCCCGAACGTCGCGATCGGATACAGCCCGGACGCGGGCAGTGCGATGCGGCGCAGCCCGAAAGCTCCGAGATAGCCGACGATTAATCCGATCGCGGTGCCGGCGACCAGCTCATATACCAGGTCGATAGCCGCGCCTTCGGGCTCGAGCACAAAGGGCACCACGCTGAACATCAGCACCAAGATCACGCCGGGCGCGTCGTTGAAGCCGGATTCCGCCTCCAGCAGCCCCGCCAGGCGCCGCGGCAACGGCAGGACCCGCAACACCGAGAACACCGCCGCCGCGTCGGTGGAGGAGACGATGGCACCCAGCAGCAGCGCAAGCTGCCAGTCGAAGTGCAACAACACGTGGGCGCCGACCGCGGTGACCAGCGTGCTGATGACCACCCCGCCGGTTGCCAGGGCGGCGGCGGGCGCCAATACCTTGCGGATGTCACTGAAGCGAGTCGTCAAGCCGCCCTCCACGAGGATGACGGCCAGCGCGGCGGTGCCGACGTTTCTGGCCAGCACCACGTCGTCGAACTGCAGGCCCAGCCCGTCCTCGCCGATCGCCACCCCGACCAGCAGGAACAGCAGCAGGCTGGGGAACCCCACGACCGTGGCCACGCGGGTACCGACAATGCTGGCCAGCAGCACCAGGCCGCCGACCGACAGAGTCAGGTACAGCTGCTCGAGGGTCATTTTGTTCCAGTTCACACGCGACCGCGGCAGCGATGGCTGCCACGGCTTGTACGGACGGGGGCGCCGACTTCGGCGTGCTGTCATTAGATCAGCCCGGACCTACGGCCCGCTCGGTGCACAGTCATACGCAAAGATGGGGTGTGGCCAAGCGGAAGTTACGGATCGGGATTGCCGGCGCCGGCAATGTCGGCCGCTCCGTTGCCCAAGAGCTGCTGGACGCCGGGCACAAGATCCTGCTGATCGAACGCCAGCGCCGCAACTTCGAGCCGCACAAGGTCCCCGACGCTGACTGGCTCTATGCCGACGCCTGCGAGATGTCTTCGTTGGAGGAAGCCGGCGTGCAGACGTGCGATGTGCTGATCGCGGCGACCGGCGACGATAAGGCCAACCTGGTCGTGGGCCTGCTGGCCAAGTCCGAGTTCGGTGTGCCCAGGGTGGTGGCCAGGATCAACGACGTCCGCAATGAGTGGCTGTTCGGCCAGTCGTGGGGCATCGACGTCGCGGTCTCAACCCCGGGTGCCATGGTGGCCGGCATCGAGGGCGCGATCGACGTGGGCCACCTGGTCCGCTTGATGGGACTGCGCGAGGGCCGGACTGCCTTGACCAAATTGACCCTTCCGGACGACAACCCTCTGGTCGGTCAGCAGGTGGCGGAGCTGAAGCTGCCGAAGAACACCGGCCTGGTGAGCGTGGTGCGGGGTGACGCCGTAATCGTTCCGGGGCCCGACGATGTTCTGGAGGCGGGCGACGAGATGCTCTTCATCGCCGACAACGCCCGTGAGCGTGCCTTGTGGACGGCGATCAACCGGGCCAGACGTGCCCGCTTGCCCATCAACCCGTCTTAGGCTGGCGCGGTGTCCGTCGCGCTGCTTCGTGAGATGTTCGACCGAATGGTCGTTGCCAAGAATGCCGACCTGATCGAGCACTACTACCACCCGGACTTCGTGATGACCTCCGACGGTCTCAGTCAGGATCTCGCCGCGTTCCGCGACAGCCATAGGAAGCTGTACGCGACCGCCATCACCTATCAGGTCGAGTACGACGACCAGGCCTGGGTGCAAGCCGCGGACAAGGTTGCCGGACGGGTATGGATCACGACGGCACGGCCCGGTGAGCAGCCCACCCGGATCGAGGTCGTGCTCATCGCCGCCTATCGCGACGGGCGGATTTACCGAGTGTGGGAGACCACCTGGCCGAGCTGGCGCACCGCGGCGGCGTTCGAAAGTTACTGAGAAACAGCGTCAGCCCAGGCGGCGCAGCAATTCGGCTGCCGCGTGCCGGCCGCTGAGCAGCGCGCCGTGGACGGTCGCGGGGTTGTCCGAACCCACCGCCTCACCGGCCAGGTAGATGCGGTCGCTGACCGGTTCCTGCAGCCGACGCCGGTCCTCGGGCCCGGAACCGGGCGCGTGGTAGGAGTACGAACCCAGGGCATAGGGGTCGACTGTCCACCTCGAGGATCGGACGTCGACGAGGTCGGCGCCGAACAGCTGTTGGGCGATGGGTGCTGCCCCGGCCAGCAGCTCGGCGGGCGGAGCCGATTCCACGTATCGCCCGGTGCGACCGGGATTGAACGCCAACACAATTGGTCCGGCCGCGGCGGGGAGGGTGAACCACTGCGCCCATCGGTTATCCGCCGCGCCCAGATACTGGTAGAAGGCGTTCTCCTGATCCCAATTGCGCTGCCGGAACCGGAAATAGCTCTTGGACAGCACACCGAATCCCAATGCGGTCACGGCATGAGCGTGTGCCTCCGGCAGCGGCGGGTCGAACGTGATCGCCCCGGATTTCAGCACACCGAGCGGCACCGTGATAATGGCTGCGGGTCCGTGGAATATTCTGTCGCCGGCTCGCACGGTAATCGAATCACCTTGTTGAGCAACAGAATTGACAACAGCATTGAAGATGATCTGGAGGCCGTCGGCCAGCGAGTGCGGGAATGCGTCGTAGCCGCTGGTCACCACGGACTGCGGGCCGCCGGTATAGCTGCCCTGGTCGAACGTGCTGACCGAGAGCTGGTCTGCGTCGGCGGCGTACTCGTCTTCGATCTCGGTGGTGACGTAGTAAGCAAGCTCGGCACGTTCCCGGTCGGAGAGTTCCTCGCGGTCGGCCTGCGCGGCGACGGCGGCACCGAGGCTGCCGCCCACGGCCTCCTCACGCGCGTCGGACACGAGGTCGCGCCATGCTTTGGCGTCGAAGGTGATCGGTTGCAAGGGCTGGTCGATCGCGAGTTTGACCGGGTGGTTGTAGTCGGTCGGCACGATCTGGGCGTGCACCTTGTCGGCCAGTTCCAGCAGCGGGTTGTTCGTGGTGCCGTGGATCCACGACGCGCCCATTTCCAGCGCTGTGCCCCATTCGCGATTTGTGTCGATCCGCCCGCCGATCCGGTTGCGGGCCTCGATGATCCGCACCGGCCGGCCCGCGTCGGCGAGGCTGCGCGCCGCTGCCAACCCCGCCATGCCGGCACCGATGACCAGGACCGACTTGTTATCCACCGGACGCGGTTCGCAGCCCGCGGCCAGCCCGGCACCCGCCATGACGGCACTTGCCGCCAGGAAGTCCCGACGGGACATGGGGGACACGAGTGTCAGGGTCCCATACGCCGTTACCGTTTTGTGTTCTTGGAATGTGATTGGCCGCACATCGCGTGCGGGTAAACTCGCGGGACACCGGAGGGCGGCAACGGAGCCGCCGAGGGGGGAGCGACGATGAGTGCTCGAAAGTCCACTGACCGTGGCAGATCGGGTCAGCAACTGCCCGTCGACCTACCGCCCAGCCGCATCCTTTCGGTCCGCGCGGCCGACGGCACCACGCTGCACGCGGAGGTGTTCGGGCCGCCGGACGGCTACCCGATCGTTTTGACGCACGGCATCGTCTGTGCCATCCGGGCCTGGGCCTATCAGATCGCTGATTTGGCAACCGAATATCGCGTCATCGCATTCGATCATCGCGGCCATGGCCGCAGCGGCGTGCCGCGGCGTGGCGGCTACAGCCTCAAACACCTTGCCTCCGACCTCGATTGCGTGCTGGATGCCGCACTCGCCCCGTACGAGCGTGCGGTGATCGCCGGGCACTCGATGGGCGGCATGACCATCCAGGCCTGGTCGGCGCGCTACCGGCACAAGGTCGCGCGGCGAGCCGATGCGGTTGCGCTGATCAATACGGCCAGCGGGGACCTGCTGCGCCAGATCAAGTTGCTGTCGGTGCCGCGGGGTTTGTCGCCGGCCCGTGTGCTGGCCGGCCGCACCCTGATCAATGCCGTTGGGGGACTGCCGCTTCCCGCGCTCGCCCGGATACCGAGCCAGCACCTGGTGGCGATGATGGCGGTCGGCGCGGGCACCGATCCTGCCACCGCCCGGCTCGTGTACGAACTCTTTGAGCAGACCTCCCCGGCGGGGCGCGGCGGTTGCGCCCGGATGCTGATGGCCGAGGTGGGGTCGCGTTACCTCAGCCTCGACGGACTGACGGTGCCGACGCTTGTCATCGGCAGCCAGCGGGACCGGCTGACACCGATCAGTCACTCCCGCCGGATCGCGCGCGACGCACCTAATGTCATCGGCCTGGTCGAACTGCCCGGCGGTCACTGCTCGATGCTGGAACGGCCGGCGGAGGTCAACCGGGAACTTCGTGGCCTGGCCGAATCAGCCATGGCCCGGCACGACCGCTTCCGGTTGATCAGCTCATAGCAACGCAGCTACTTCGGCAGCGGCACGCTGGCCGGATCTGACCGCGCCGTCGAAGTACCCGGTCCAATTGTCAGCCGTCTCGGTACCGGCCCAATGGATAGGGCCGACCGGTGCGCGCAGCACCCGTCCGTACTTCGTCCACGAACCGGGCGGCACCGCGGCAGTCGGGCCGCCGGGTGCGAATTGCTCTGCGCCCCAACGGTGGTCGGCATAGTCGAGGGGTTGGAATGCTTCATCCCCGAACAGCGCGGCGAAGCACTGCAGCGCCTCGCGGCGGCGCTGATCGGGTGACAGCGAGTCGAAGCTGCGGGAATCGACGAAACCCAGCAGCAGGCCGGGGCCGTCGGGGTGCGGGCTCAGGTCGAAGGTGATGAACACCGGGCCCTGGTCAGACAAGGACTGGCCGGAAAATCCGTTCTTTCGCCAGAACGGTGTCGGGTACGCCGCGTAGGCCTTGCTGAGCCGGCCCTGGGGCCAGTTGTTGGCGAGTTGCTTGTATTCGGGCGGCAGCGGGGGATTGAACTCGATGGCGGCCCGGTGGGCGGGTGGGACGGCGACGATCACGAAGCCGGCCTCGACCTGGCCTTGCTCGGTGGCGAGCGTGACGCCCGAGCCGTGCCGGTCGATACGACGAACGGGTGCGTTGAGCAGCACCCGGTCGCCGAGTTCGGCAGCCACGGCCAAGGCGATCTGTTGAGTGCCACCCGGAAAATGGTCCTCCTGCGCGCCGTTTCGGGTATCGAGCAACCGGTTCATACCGCCGGCCGCGCGGACATAGCGCGCGGCGTGCAGCAACGACACGTCGTCGGGCTCACATCCCCAGGTCACCCGGGTCATGATCGCCATCAGGTCATGCGAGGAGGCGGTGGCGCGGATCAGGCGCAACCACTGGGCCAGTGACAACTCGTCGAGTTGCTGCGCCCGCCGCGCATTCCAGGGTGCCGCCACCGGCACGGTGCGGGAGATCCGCTCGAATTGCCACTGTAATCGCGCGATATCGAGCAGGCCGAGCAGCGAGAGCCGGGGGATGGTGCCCCGGTAGGGGCGCGAGGAGCCGCGCCAGCGGATGACGTTCTTGCCCTCGTAATGGGTCGGTGTGGTCGGGATCCGCAGGTCAGCTGCGAGGGCTTTGACGGCGTCCTGGGTGGGGCCGACGAACGAGCCGCCCAGGTCGATGGGCAGGCCGGCGACGCTACCGGTGAACGAACGCCCGCCAACGCGGTCGCGGCCTTCGAGTACCAACACGTCGTGACCTTGTTGCGTCAGTTCGCGAGCTGCGGCAAGCCCGGCGAAGCCGGCGCCCACCACGACGACATCGACAGTCCGTGGGGGGTTTGTCACGTCCTCTAGTCAACAGCATCACGGGTGGTTCCGTACTGTTCTTTTTGCCCCGCCGTCCCCCATCACGTACCTGAGGTAGGAGCATTGAAAGTCTTCACCGCGTTGTATGGCCTTGCCGATGCGGCCGAACGGGCGCGTGAGCTGCGCGACGCCGGCGCAAGCGGTGTCGCCACCTTTGAGGGCCCGCACGACGTGTTCGCGCCGTTGACGTTGGCCGCCACCGTGGGCGGGCTGGACCTGATGACCAACGTGGCGATCGCGTTCCCGCGGAATCCGGTACACCTGGCGCATCAGGCCAACGACCACCAGTTGCTCAGCGGCGGGCGGTTCACCCTGGGACTCGGCACGCAGATCCGGCCGCAGATCGAGAAGCGATTCGGCGCCGAGTTCGACCGGCCCGTGGCGCGGATGACCGAGTTGATCGCGGCTTTGCGCGCCATCTTCGAAGCGTGGAACACCGGTGGCCGCTTGGACTTTCGCGGCGACTACTACCGGCACACACTGATGACACCGACCTTCAATCCCGGCCCGAATCCTCATGGGCCACCGCCGATCTTCGTGGGCGCACTGGGTCCCCGGCTGACCCGGGCCACGGCCGAACATGCCGACGGCCTGCTGGTGATGCCGTTCGGGTCCAAGCGGTTCCTGCAGACGAACACGCTGCCGGCGGTGCGGGCCGGTCTGCAGGCCAGTGGGCGACGGCCCGAGGACTTCACGATCATCCCGGAGATCATCGTGTCGGCCGGCGACACCGAAGAGGCATTGGAGCGGGCGGCCGCCGGTACCCGTCGACTGCTGGCGTTCTACGGGTCCACCCCCGCCTACCGTCCGGTGCTCGCCGCACATGGTTGGGAGGACCTGCAGCCCGAGCTCAACGCGATGTCCAAGCAGGGCCGTTGGCAGGAGATGGCCGGATTGATCGACGACGAGATGATGCACACCATCGCGGCGTGCGGCACTCCCGCCCAGATCGCTGCGCATATCCGCGACCGTGTGGACGGTGTGGCGGACAGCGTGTTCCTGTATCAGGCGGCGCCGATTGGCCTGTCCACGCTGGCCGAGATCATCGACGCACTCAGGCACGATGGTGACGACCCGCTTCGCCCGGCTACGCCGCCCTCGCGATCGACACTAGGGCGCGACGGTTAACCAGTCGGCGAAGCCCGACGGGTCGTGCCGGCCCAGCGCACCGTGCTCGTACAGACCCCAGCCTTCGACCGGGTCGGCGTCGCCGTCGCGGCACACGGCCCGACCGACGTGGTCGATCACACCGAAACCGGAGCGGCCGACGATCGCCGGATCGGTCATGTTGTAGGTGAGCCGTTCGACGAACTTCTCGCCCTTCCACATGCCGTGCAGCCAGTCCGAATCGCCGCCGTAGCCGCCGCCCACGTGGATCGGCACCGGCAGTTTGGATTCCACGTCGAAGTGGACCGGGGTGCCGTCGGGGCGGGTTGCATCGATGGTCGCTCCGGTCGGGATGCGGGTGCCCGAACGGTAGTGAATCTTCACCCGCGGCCAGCCCAGCTGCTCGACCCGGCCGTCGCGCCACACCCGGGTGCAGTCGTTGAGCGAGCGGAATCCGCTCGGCTCCTCCTGGATGATCAACACGATGGCGAAGTCGTCGAACGCGATTGGCACGTAGAGCCACCACATGCCCTCGAACGGCGGATCGGCCGGGCGCCCCGCGGGTTCGGGTTCACCGATCGGGCGGATGCCCCAGGATCGGTCCCGACTGCCGATCCACCGGGCGGGGTCGACTTTGATGTCTGTGCCGTCAACCGACAGGTGCCCGCTCCAGCTACCCAGCTGGGCGAACCGTTGCGCGTTGAGCGTCACCCTGTTTCCCGAGCGCAGGATGTGCGGTTGCTCCTGGACGACGTCGAACAGCCCTTCCCAGGTGAGATCGGCTGCGATGCCCTCGGTTTCATCGAGAACGATGCGCAGTTTCCGCAACGGCTCGATGACCTCGACCCGGTAGCCGTTGACGTGTTGGTGCAGCCGGTCCTGGTCGATCGCGTCGGACAGGTGCACCGCCGTCTGGGTGTCGCCGCGTCTGATCAACAGGAACGCATCCTTGACGCCCAAGTTGGGGTAGTAACCGATGCCGGTGATCACGAAGATGTCGCCGGTGCGGTCGTGGGCGTTGAAGTAGGAGCGGTCGTAGAAGTTGCGGTCGGAGGAACCGGGCCAGGCGATCGGCTGGGGGAGCTGATGGACCGGGTACTCGTCGAGTGGGCCTAGCATCACTGATCCTCTCCGATGAACCGTTTCATCAATCCGGCGTGGTAGAACAGCGATTCCACGTCGTCGGGTTTCTCGGCTTCACCGAAGTGCACCCGCCGCGCGCCGGTACGCATGAACACGCAAGCCCACATGACTCCCGAATACGCGTAGAACCACTGCAGGTCGTCCAGTTCCACGCCAGTGAGTTGCTGATACGTGGCGCGCACGTCCTCCTCGCGCATCACCTGCGGCAGACCCGGCAGCGTAGCCAGACCGGCCAGTTCCTCAAAGACTTTGTGCGCGTAGATCATCCAGGCCACGTCGAGTTCGCGCGGGCCCAGTGTCACCATTTCCCAGTCCAGCACCGCGACGGGTTCGAAGTCCCGGTACAACACGTTGCCCACCCGGGCGTCGCCCCACAGCAGGACGGATTCGCGGGCGTCGGCATCCTTGGGCCAATTGTCTTGCAGCCACTGCAGGCTGCGTTCGACCAGTGGCGACCGGCCGATGTCCGGGACCGCGAATTCGTACCAGGACTTGACCCAGTTGAAATGCCTGCGCAGCGCGGTTTCACCGGTCAGTCCCTCGGTGAGGAAACCAAACGTCTTCTCGGCCTGAGGGATCGAATGCAGCGTGGCCAGTACCTTGACGCTGGCGTCTTGCAGCTTGCGCTGTTGATCGGCGGGTGCGTCGGCAAACCAGTTGCCGCCGAACGTATACGGCATGACGTCGGGCGGCACCACGCCGTCAACGTAGTCCATCAGGAAGAACGGGGCGCCCAGCACCTCGCCGGTGTTCTCGATCCAGCGGACTCTGGGGACCGGGACATCGGTCAGCTCGCCGACTTGGCGGATGACTTCGAATTGATGGTCGAGGCGATAGGTGGGGAAGACCGGCACATCCTGGGTGGTGGGGGCTACGCGCGCCACCAGCTTCTGCTCCTGGCCTTCCCACCGGGCCGTCAGGATGATGGTCTCCGAGGACATGCCCGTCGAGTCCACACCGCTTTCCACGGTGACCTCCGGGGCAACGGGAAGCACGGTCGACAGCCATTGCGATATCAGGCTCGGGACGGTGGCGGTGTCGCGGCTCGAGCGTTGCATGCGGCCTATCTCTTCGACCGCCGGTTCATTGGCCACGATGCTTCCTTTGCGGGGTAATTACGATACGGTAGGTAGCGTTATGAAAGCAGACCCGTCAACCCTTGACAAGGCCCCCGGTGCCGGGCGGCCCCGGGATCCGCGTATCGACTCTGCCATCCTTGCCGCGACGGCGGAACTGCTTGTGGACATCGGCTATTCGAGTCTGAGCCTGGCCGCGGTCGCCGAACGTGCCGGGACCACCAAGTCGGCGCTGTATCGCAGGTGGTCGAGCAAGGCCGAGTTGGTGCACGAGGCGGCGTTCCCGGTTGCACCGACCGCTTTGGTGGCACCCGCCGGTGACTTCGCCGCCGACATCGCGATGATGATCGAGGCGACCCGCGACGTCTTCACCACGCCGGTCGTGCGCGCTGCCCTGCCGGGGCTCGTCGCCGACATGACCGCGGACGCCGAACTCAACGCCCGGGTCATGTCCCGGTTCGCCGACTTGTTCACCGCGGTGCGGCTACGGCTGCGGGAAGCCGTGGGGCGGGGGGAGGCGCATCCGGATGTCGACCCGGACCGGTTGATCGAGTTGATCGGAGGAGCCACCATGCTGCGGATGCTGCTGTACCCGGACCGCAAGCTCGACGACTCCTGGGTGCAGCAGACCACCGCCATCATCGTGCACGGGGTCACGCGATGACGGCGGCGATAGTCACCGGTGCGAGCCGCGGGCTGGGCCGGGCGATAGCGCTGGCGTTGGCCGCCGAGGGTGTAGCTGTGGCCGTGGCCGGCCGTACCGAAGCGGTCTGGGATGACCGGCTGCCCGGCACGATCGGCGAGACCGTCGACGACATCGAGGCGGCGGGCGGACGGGCGGTGGCCGTTCGGGCCGACCTGACCGAACGCGACGACATAGTCCGGTTGGTGGACACTGCGCGAGACACGTTGGGCCCCATCACGATACTGATCAACAACGCCGCCTTCACCGCGCCCGGCCGCCCGGGCGCGCAGCCGCGTCCCAAGTCTGCGACGCCTAAGCCGAAACCCGGGTGGCCAGGCTTCGTGAGCACCCCGCTGTCCGCCTACCGCCGGCATTTCGAGATCTCGATCTTCGCGGCCTACGAGCTCATGCAGCTGGTCAGCCCCGACATGATCACCGCGGGCGGCGGTTCGATCATCAACATCACCTCGGTCGCGTCGCGGCTGCCCGGCGACGGGCCCTATCCGGACCGCAGTAGTGGCGTGCTGCCCGGATACGGTGGCTCCAAGGCAGCGCTCGAGCATCTGACCCAATGCGCCGCATATGATCTCGCGGCATACAACATTGCGGTAAACGCCCTCGCGCCGTCCAAAGCGATCATGACGCCAGGCTTGTCCTACTATGCGCGCAGCTTCGACGAAGTCAGCTCGGCCGACGAGTTCGCCCAAGCGGCAGTGCAACTCACGCGGGTGGACCCCGCCGTGGTGACCGGCCGCACCATCGGCCACCTGCAGGTGCTCGATGGCACCTTCACGCCGTTCAGCCTCTGATCAGGCGGCGTGAAGGTTGACCAGCGTGATCGCGATGCCGGTTTCGACTTCGCTGATGTCAACTCTGGGGTAGCCGGGCAGGGGTGGCGCGGTCGATCGGTACCGGGCGCCGGTGGGGGTGGTGTACTCGGCGCTGTGCCGTCCCTCGCTGGTGCCGGTGCTGACCCGCCAGCCCGGCGCTTCTTTGGTGTAGTTGCACAATTCGCACTGACCCTGGCCGTTGTCGGCACTGGTCTTGCCGCCGCGCCGCCAGGGCTGCGCGTGGTCGCGGTGGCGGATCGGGGCGTCGCAATAGGGAGTGCGGCAGGTTTGGTCGCGCAGCCCGACGAAGCGGGCGAGGCCGCGGGGGAAGGCGCGGCCGCGGGATTCCATGGCGACCAGAGCTCCGGTGCTCGGGCGTGCGTAGAGGCGGCGCAGGCTCGCCCGGGAGCGTCGGTCGGTCAGGGCGTTGGCGATCATGGTCCGGGCCACCTCGGCGGGGATCGGTCCGTAGCCGTCGAGCAGGGCGGGGCTGGTGTCCTGGCCGAGCAGTGCGGTATCGGAGATCACCACGTTGACCGCGACCGGGGCGGCGGCGTCGGCGGGGCTGCCGGTGATTCGCTCGACGACGGTGTCCGCCATGACCTGGCCGCGGGACCGGCCATCGAAGGTGGTGTCGGCGATGCGCCGCAACGTGGCATATACCCCGACGCCCTGCGCGACGGGCAGCAGAACTGACACCCAGCTCATGGTGTCGGGGGCGGGCCGGATGGTCACCGTCCGGTCCTGCGGTGCCTTGGCCGCGCGGTCGACCACCGCGCGCGGGTCGCGACGGTAGGCGATGGCTTTAGCCTCGGCCGTCAATCGTTTGTCGCCCTTGCCGGTCAACTTGTCCACGTCGGCACACATCTCACGGTCCAGGACGCGGCGGTCTTCGACGTCCAGGCATGCCGATTCGCGCACGATCAGGGTGGCCCGCCACTCAGAGAGCGCTCCGCATTCGAGGGCGGCCAGCGTGTACGGCATCTCGTGGACCAGCGCCTTGGCCAGGCCCAGGTGCTGACCGCCGCGGACCGGAGCATCCCGGCGGGCCAGGGCGATCTCGCTGGCCAGGCCGCGGCAGCGTTTGGCCGCGGGCACCCCGGCTGCGGATTCGGCGGCTCGCCGGGCGGTGGCCAGTGCCGCCGCCGCACGGGCCTGACCCGCCGCGGCCGCGCTCTTAACCTGCTCCAACGCAGTGATCCGGGCGACAAGTTCGGCTTCGCCCGCCGCTGGGTCGAGCGACGCTAATTCCACTAGTTCGAACATATGTTCGATACTACCATGCCCCGGTGACCGCCGTCGTCGCCACTGGACCGGGGCAGGCGAACGCCGCTAGCCTTCGGCTATGAGGCACTTAGTGGCCTTCCGCTGATGTTCGACAAGCCGACGGGCCGCGTGGTCGCCGTGCTCGTCTTGTTGATCGTGGCCGCTGCCGCCCTGCGTGGGTACTTACCGCCGCAGCACGACACACGGCTCGCCGACGACGGCGGCAATCGCGCTCCGCTGATGTTCCTCGTCGCGGCAATTGCGGCCACCGTGGGACTGCTGGCGTTCTCTCTTATCGCCCGCTTCCGCGACCCGCGCGCGGTGGCGCCGAGTTCGGGCAACCTTTCGGAAATGCTGGGCCGCGGCAGCGGCGAACGACCGAGCTGGCGCGTCGTGCTGATCGCGCTCGCAGTGATTGTGGCCTGGCTGGCCATCGCGCTGCTGTTGTCGCGCCTGTGGACTCCCCCTGAAATCAATCTTGATGCACCCCAACAAAGTTCGACACCGGCCCCGCCGACGGTACCGCGCGACGGCCCGCCACCGAAACAGCCGCCACACCGCGACAAAAACGGGGACACGTTGGGTGCCCTACTAGCGTTCGTACCGGTCCTGTTGATGCTGTTCGCCGGTGGAGTCATTGCTTCCCGCCGACGTCGGCGACCGGCGGCGCCCTCGCCCCCGGCTATTAATCGGAAAGACCCCCCGGCGCCGGAAGCCGCGTCCGAATCACTGGTGCGCGCAGCCGAAGTCGGCTTGGCCGAGATGGCCGACCTGAGCCGCCAGCCACGCGAGGCGATCATCGCCTGCTATGCGGCGATGGAGCGCGAGCTGGCCAATGTCCCTGGTGCCGTCCCGCAGGAAGCCGACACCCCCACCGAAGTATTGGCCAGGGCAGTGGCACATCGTGCGCTCCGCGCCGACACCGCCGTCGAGTTGGTGAATCTGTTCGAGGAAGCCCGGTTCAGTCCGCATGTGATGAACGAAGGGCACCGCGAGACAGCCGTGCGCGTGCTCGAGTTGGTACTCGACGAGATCGCGCCGCGCTCGAGTGAGGCGGTATGAAAAGGCTACTGGCCCTGGGCATTCTGCTCATCATCGGAACGGAGCTGCTGCTGCTGGTGGCGCAGGATCGCCGGTTTGTGCTACTGGCCGCCGGCGTGGGTCTGACGTTGGTGCTGCTCAGCATCCGTCGCGCCCTGGGTCACCCGAACGAGCCCGCGCCCGACCCGGACTCCGACGATCTCGCCGACTCGTTACGCCGCTGGTTGTCCAGCACCGAAACGACTATCCGGTGGTCGGATTCCACTCGCGCGGACTGGGACCGTCATCTGCGCCCAATGCTGGCGCGGCGCTTCGAACTCACGACCGGCCAACGGCAGGCGAAAGATCCGGCCGCATTCCGAGCCACGGGGGAGATGCTGTTCGGACCCGAACTTTGGGAATGGGTTAACCCGAATAACGTGGGGTATGCGGCTGCCGACCAGCCGGGGCCCGGTCGGGCGGCGCTCGAGGAGATTCTGCGAAGGTTGGAGCAGGTATGACAACGCCGGCCGCTAGGTCAGTTGAAGAAACCACCGCCCAGTGTGAGGCGGTGCTCGACGAAATCGAACGCGTCGTCGTCGGCAAGCGCGCGGCCCTCACGTTGATCCTCACCGCAGTCCTGGCCCGGGGCCACGTGCTGATCGAGGATCTGCCCGGGCTCGGCAAAACGTTGATCGCGCGTTCCTTCGCCGCCGCGTTGGGGCTCGAGTTCACACGGGTGCAGTTCACCCCGGACCTGCTGCCGGCCGATCTGTTGGGCTCGACCATTTACGACATGCAGTCGGGACGCTTCGAATTCCGGCGCGGGCCGATCTTCACCAACCTGCTGCTCGCCGACGAGATCAACCGGACACCGCCCAAGACTCAGGCGGCCCTGCTCGAGGCGATGGCCGAGGGACAGGTCAGCATCGATGGCCAAACCCACAAACTGCCAACACCATTCATCGTGCTGGCCACTGACAACCCGATCGAATACGAAGGCACCTATCCACTGCCGGAGGCGCAACTCGACCGGTTCTCGATCCGCTTGGAGCTGCGCTACCTGTCCGAGGAAGACGAGACCGCGATGTTGCGACGCCGCCTGGAACGCGGGTCCGTGGAACCAACCGTCAACCAGGTCGTCGACGCGCACGACCTGCTGGCGATGCGTGAATCCGTCGAGCAGGTATCGGTGCATGAAGACGTCCTGCACTACGTCGTTTCGCTGGCCACCGCGACCCGCCACCATCCCCAAGTCGCCGTCGGCGCCAGCCCGAGAGCGGAGCTCGATCTGGTTCAGCTCGCCCGTGCCCGCGCTCTGCTGCTCGGCCGCGACTATGTGATCCCGGAAGACGTAAAGGCGCTCGCCACCCCCGCGGTCGCGCACCGGATCACGCTGCGACCGGAGATGTGGGTCCGCAAGATCCAGGGCGCGGACGTGGTCGGCGAACTGTTGCGGCGCCTGCCCGTGCCCCGCGCCAACGAGAAGAACAGCCCGGCATGATCCAAACTCGCGACGTCGAGTTTCGTTGGCGAGCGTCACAATTGACGTTGTCGCTCGCCACCTGCGCCGGAGTCGCGCTGGTGGCCGCCGTTGTCGGTGGGCGCTGGCAGCTGATCGCTTTTGCGGCGCCACTGCTCGGCGTGCTGTGCTCACTGAACTGGCAGCTACCGGCCCCTACGGTTCAGGTGCATGCCGAGCCGGATTCGCAGCGCTGCTTCGAAGACGAGCAAGCGCGGATATCGGTGTGGGCCACCGCGGAATCCGGTTCGGACGAGTTGGCTCTGACGGTGTCATCGGTCGGCGGCATGGATGTGGAAGTGCTGGAGTCACCGAGTAAGCACGCGAAAACAGTTGCCGCCGTTGCCCAGAGGTGGGGACGCTACCCCATCCGGGTGCGCGTCGACGTTCTCGCCCGCGGTGGCCTGGTACGTGGCACCGGCACCGTTGACACCGCTGACGTCATCGTGTTTCCCCTGACACCCCCGCAGGCGACGTCGATTCCACGGACCGAGTTGCTCGACCGGTTGGGCGCCCACCTCACCCGGCACGTGGGTCCTGGCGTCGAATACGCCGACATCCGTCCGTACATACCGGGCGACCAACTGCGCGCGGTGAATTGGGCGGTCAGTGCGCGCCGCGGCCGGTTGCACGTGACGCAGCGGCTGACCGACCGGGCTGCCGATGTGGTGGTGCTGATCGACACCTATCGACAGCCTGCGGGGCCGGCGACCCAGGCCACCGAACGCGTGGTGCGGGGGGCCGCGCAGGTGGTGCAGACCGCGCTGCGCAACGGCGACCGTGCCGGGATCGTCGCGCTGGGCGGCAACCGGCCACGCTGGCTGGGTGCCGATATCGGCCAGCGCCAGTTCTACCGCGTGCTGGACACCGTGCTGGGTGCGGGCGACGGATACGAGAAAACCACCGGAACACTCGCGCCGCGGGCCGCGGTCCCGGCGGGGGCGATTGTCATCGCCTTCTCGACGCTGCTCGATACCGAATTCGCCTTGGCGCTCATCGACTTACGCAAACGCGGCCACGTCGTGGTCGCGGTCGACGTACTGGACACCTCCCCGTTCGAGGGCGAACACGACCCGCTGGTGGGCCGGATGTGGGCGTTGCAGCGTTCCGCGATGTATAGAGACATGACCAGCATTGGTGTGGACGTGCTGTCTTGGCCATCGGACCGCTCGCTCGAGCAGTCGATGGGGGCATTACCCGATCGCCGCCGTCGGGTGCGGGGCCAGTTGCGGGGCGGCGGCTGAGATGTTTGCTCAATCGGGTAACGGGGTCTTCGCGACGATGCTCGGTTTGCTCATGGTCGCGACGGCCGCCGTCGGTTCACACGACGCGGTCCTGGCGGTTGCCGTCGCCGCGGTGCTTGCGGTGGCAGCCGGGATAATTCTCCGGCTTGGCGCGACGGTTGCCGTGTTGCTGTCGGTGGTGCTGATCCTGCTCTCGGAATCTTCGCCCGGGATTGCGGCACTGTCGGGGCTGTTCGCGGCGGCCTACCTGGTCGTTCGGCATTCCGTCAGCATCGTCGATGCGGGAACGTGGCCGACAATCATTGGCGCCGTTGGCTTTACGGCTGCGGGACTGGTCGCGACGGCGTTTCCGCTGCAGGTGCCATGGCTACCATTGATCGCGCCGCTCGGGGTATTGGCGATCTACGCGCTCACCACCCGCCCGTTCTTGAACTGAGGGCCGCGCAGTGGCTAGCTAACAAGTTCACATGAGTTTGAGTCATTCGCCACAAATTGCGCGTCAGACGTCCTACAGTCCCGCTTGAGGTGGGTTTGCGGGAGCCCTTCATCGGCGGGCTTGGAGCGATTCGCCGGAAGGGGATGGCCAAGTGAGTTTCTTCGGACTGCCGCCCGAGATCAATTCCCTGCGGATGTTTGCCGGGGCCGGTTCGGGTCCGATGCTGGCGGCAGCGACGGCATGGGATGGTCTGGCCGAGGAGTTGGCGTCCGCCGCGCAGTCGTTCACGGCGGTGACGTCGGGGTTGGCGGGACAGGCTTGGCAGGGCGCTGCCGCCGAGGCGATGGCGGCGGCCGCCGCACCCTATGCGGCATGGTTGAGCGCAGCAGCGTCCCGAGCCGCCACGGCGTCGGGGTCGGCCAACGCGGTGGCGGCGTTGTTCGAGGCGGCGCGGGCAGCGACGGTGCACCCGCTGGCTGTGGCGGCGAATCGAAATGTGTTCGTGCAGTTGGTGTTTTCCAATCTGTTCGGTCAGAACGCGCCGGCGATCGCGGCGGCCGAAGCCCTCTACGAGGAGTTCTGGGCCGCCGACGTCGCGGCGCTGGTGGGTTACCACGGTGGGGCGTCCGCCGCAGTGGCGGCTTTGTCATCGTGGGGGACGACATTGGCGAGTCTGCCGGCGCTGAGCCAGGTAGCGGCGCTAGCGGCTCCCGCTGCGGCGGTGGCCGCTTCAGTGATCCCTGGTATCAACACCGGTCTGGGAAACGGTGGCTTCTGGAACCTGGGCGGGGGCAACCTCGGTGATTACAACCTGGGCAGTGGCAACTTCGGCAGCGTGAATCTCGGTGGCGGAAACACGGGTAACCTCAACTTCGGCAGCGGCAATTTCGGGTCCTACAACCTGGGTTTCGGGAATACGGGCTTCACCAACCTAGGCCTGGGTAACCTCGGTCGGTTGAACTTCGGTTTCGGCAACAATGGCAACGGCAACTTCGGCTTCGGCAACTTCGGCGACGGCAACTTCGGCGTCGGCAACAACGGCGACGGCAACTTCGGCTCAGGCAACCGAGGCAGCTTCAACCTGGGCAGCGGCAACCTCGGGTTCAACAACGTCGGCTTCGGCAACAACGGCAATCTCAATTTCGGGTTTGGGAACAATGGCAACAACAACATCGGGTTCGGTCTCACCGGTGACAATCAGGTGGGCATCGGGGCGCTGAACTCGGGAGCGGGCAACTTCGGTTTCGGAAATTCGGGGAACAACAACATCGGATTCTTCAACTCCGGTGACGGCAACTTCGGCTTCTTCAACTCCGGCGTCGGAGGCTTCGGCTTCAGCAACTCCGGCACGACCGATACCGGTTTCTGGAACTCGGGCGCATTCGCCTCTGGTGCCGGAAACTCGGGGTTCTCGAACTTCGGACTCGGTAACGCGGGTGCCAACAATATGGGCCTCGGCAACTCCGGCAATTTCAACGTCGGGTCAGGGAACAGCGGCAGCGACAACACCGGTTGGCTGAATTCCGGCTCCGGCAACACAGGACTGTCGAACGCCGGCTACACCAATACCGGCTACGGAAACGCGGGAGACACCAATACCGGTCTGCTCAACTCCGGCAACCTGAACACCGCCGTTGGTAGCTCAACCACCCCGGTAGGTGTCACCTCTTCCGGTTTCGGCAACACCGGCACCGGGACCTCGGGCTTCTACAACTCCGCGGATTTCTCCTCCGGTTTCCAGAATGTCGACGGTCCGCTCGGTTTCGGCGGAATCTCGGGTTTCAACAACTCGAACTCGTTTACCACCGGATTCGGCAACTCCGCTTTTGGCAGCACGGGCATCGGCAACACCGGCAGCAGCGTCGGTTTGTTCAACACCGGCGACAACAGCGTGGGCATTTCGAACTCAGGCAATTTCAGCACCGGAATCGGCAACTCCGGCAACCAAAGCGCCGGAGCTTTCAACGAAGGCGACAACCAAGCCGGGATATTCGGCCGCGCCAGCGCGCCGGCCTTCCTGCTCGACCTTGGTCCGTTGGCGCCGGCGGTCGCGGCACTGGCAGCGCCGGGAGCGGTCTTCGCGCTGCCCGGCATCAACACCGGCCTTGGCAACCTCGGCAATTGGAATTTGGGTGCTGGCAACGTCGGCGACCTCAACCTGGGCATCGGCAACCTCGGCAATGTAAACCTCGGTGGCGGCAACATCGGCAACCTCAACCTGGGCAGCGGAAACTTCGGGTCCTACAACCTGGGCAGCGGCAATAT
>NZ_LZMH01000072.1 GCF_001673635.1 Mycobacterium asiaticum | reverse complement strand
GACCGGCGGCCCCGGCGGCAACGGCGGCGGTGGCGGAGTCCTGTTCGGCTCGGGCGGTGCCGGCGGCGCGGGTGGACCCGGCGCCACCACGGGTGGCGCGGGCGGTGCCGGCGGGTCGGCCTTCCTGAACGGCTCCGGCGGCAGCGGCGGGATCGGCGGCACGGGGGTCGCGCCCGCCGGAACCCCCGGCCCGTTCACCGGGGGGCGCGGCGGCAGCGGCGGCAATGCGGGCTTCTTCTCGGGCGCGGCGGGAACGGGCGGCGCGGGCGGTGACTTCGGCAACGGCGGTGCCGGTGGCGCCGGTGGCAACGGTGGGCTGTTCGCCGGCGGCGGGGTCGGCGGGTACGGCGGATCCGCCGGCAACGGCGGGGCCGGCGGTGCGGGAGGCGCCGGCGGGCTGTTCGCCGGCGGTGGGGACGGCGGTGTCGGCGGATTCGGCACCACCACCGGAGGTGCCGGCGGGGCGGGCGGTTCCGGCGGCCTGTTCGGTGCGGGCGGTGTCGGTGGGGCTGGCGGTTACGGCCTCACCACCGGCGGCAGCGGCGGGCAGGGCGGCAACGCCGGATTTCTGTCCATGGGCCCCTCGGGCGGCGCGGGAGGCAGCGGCGGCGGCGCCAACAACGGCACCGGTGGAACCGGCGGGACCGGCGGCAACGGTGGCCTGCTCTTCGGCTCCGGCGGGACCGGCGGCAACGGCGGCGAGGGGCTGTTCAGCTCCCACGGTGGCGCGGGCGGCGCCGGCGGCAACGCCGGTCTGCTCAACGGCTCCGGCGGCGCCGGGGGCGCCGGTGGTGTGGGTGGCCCGAACCCGAACACCATCGGCGGCCTCGGCGGCGCCGGCGGCAAGGCCGGGGCAATTGGCAACGGCGGTGATGGCGGCGCCGGCGGGGGCGCCTCCGGCGCCGGCGGCGGAGGCGGCAACGGTGGTTCAAACAATGGGGCCGTGCTGATCGGCAACGGCGGCAACGGCGGCAACGGCGGAACCGGCACACCGCCGGGCGGGCCCGGCACCGGCGGCACCGGCGGCCTACTCCTCGGCCAGGACGGGCTTACGCCGCTTCTTTGACCGGCGGGCGGTAGAAGATCAACAGCTGGCCGATGGCACCGGCCAGGCCCAGGCCCAGCGAGATCGCCAAACCGTGCCAGCCGTCGAACCAGTTCTTGCCGAAGATCAGATGATCCAAGCTGAGTTTCCCGGCACCCAGGGTGGCGACGACCACCGCGCTCAGGGCCAGGACCAGGTTGTACTCCCAGCCCTCCTTGACGATGAAGAAACCGTTGGCGCGGTGCACCGTCCAAGCCGCGACGATCATCAGCGAGACGAAGCCCGCCGCCGGGATCGGGGTGAGCAGCCCGGCCGCCAAGCCCAGCCCGGCCGCGGTCTCGGTGGTCGCGGCGACGGTGGCATGGAACTTGCCCGGCTTCATCCCGATGCTCTCGAACCATCGGGCGGTGCCAGGTATGCGCCCGCCGCCGAAGAATTTGTTCAAACCGTGCGCGGCAAGGGTGAGACCCAACACCAGCCGCAGGATCAGCAACCCGAGATCGTAGGGAGTCATAGCGTCAAAACTAGAGCATCGGGCATAGCTGTAACAGCAGCGGCGGAGCGGCCGGGCCTGGCCACCCGTGTGGGACCATTGCAGGCGTTCCGGCAATGACCAGGGGGTGCAAGGATGGCTCGTCTCGCGCGACGCCATGCCCCCTCAGCAGGCACCCTGGGCGACCCCGTGGTGTTTCTTGACGGCCGGGCACAGCTGCCACGAGAGATCCTGGGCAACAAGGGCCATGGCATCGACGCCATGCGCCGTCACAATTTGCCGGTACCTCCCGCGTTCTGCATAACCACCGAAGTCGGGCTGCGTTATCTCGCCGAGCCGGGACCGACGATCGACGCGATCTGGGAGCACGTCCTGAACGGGATGCGCTGGCTGGAAGACCAAACCGCCCGCACGTTCGGGCGAGGTCCGCGCCCGCTTCTGGTCAGCGTGCGTTCGGGCGCCACCCAGTCGATGCCCGGAATGATGGACACGATCCTGGACCTGGGTATCAACGACGCCGTCGTACAGGCGCTGGCCGCGGCCACCACCACCGAGTTCGCCAACGACACCCGCCGCCGGTTCGGCCGGCTCTACCGGCGCGCCCTGTCGGGCGACGACGCCGGCCCGGAACCCCCTCCCGATCCATACGCTCAACTTCGGGCGGGCATCGAAGCCGTGTTCGCGTCGTGGAATTCGCCCCGCGCCATCGCCTACCGCGAACACCACGGCCTCGACGACCGAAGCGGCACGGCGGTGGTGGTCCAGGCGATGGTGTTCGGCAACCACGTGCCGAAGTCCGGTGCCGGCGTGCTGTCGTCTCGCAATCCGATCACCGGCGTCGACGAGCCTTTCGGCGAGTGGCTACCCGGGGGCCAGGGCGACGATGTGGTGTCCGGCCTCGTCGACGTGGAACCGATCGCCGCGCTGCGCGCCGAGCTGCCGGCCGTCTACGAAGAGTTGATGGCCGCCGCCCGACACCTCGAGCGGCTCAACGCCGACGTGCAGGAAATCGAATTCACCGTCGAGGACGCCAAATTGTGGCTGCTACAAACGCGCAGCGCCGAGCGCTCGGCGCACGCCGCGGTTCGGTTGGCACTGCAGCTGCGCCGGGAAGGCCTCATCGACGACACCGAGACACTGCGCCGTGTCACTCCGATCGACGTCCAGGCGGTGCTGCAGCCCGCCTTGGAGCCCGAAAGTCGCTTGGCGGCACCACTGTTGGCCAAGGGTCTGCCCGCCTGCCCGGGTATCGCGACCGGCACGGCATACACCGATGTCGATGAGGCACTGGACGCAGCCGACCGGGGCGAGCCGGTAATCCTGGTGCGCGACCACACCAGACCCGAGGACGTCCTGGGAATGCTGGCCGCACAAGGCATCGTCACCGAGGTCGGCGGGGCCGCAAGCCACGCGGCGGTGGTCAGCCGCGAACTCGGCCGGGTCGCCGTCGTGGGCTGCGGCCATGGGGTCGCCGCGGCATTGGCCGGCAAGCAGATCACCGTGGACGGCTACGAAGGTGAAGTGCGGCAAGGCATCCTGTACTCCACCGCATGGTCGCCGGACGACACGCCGGAGTTGCGCGAGTTGGCCGACATCGCGATGGCCGTCAGCCCACTGCGCGCGCATCCGAGTGGCGACCATCCCAAGCTGGAAGACGCGTCGGAGGCGGCGGCGCGCGCGGCGCTGAAAGCCGGGCACACCGACGTTGTCTCGCCCGCACCACTTATCACCATGTTGCATGCGATCCGCGCGAAGGCCGAGCGGTGAGCGAGCTCTGCGTGCTGCAGGCGGTCCGGTTGAAAGGCCGGGTGCGCCTGACCGACCTGGCCGCTACCCTGGCCGCCGACGAGACCGCGGTGGCCGAGAGGGTTCGCCAACTGGCCGCCGCCGGGTTACTTGTCGAGGGCCCCACCGTGCGGATCACCGCTGAGGGCCGCGCCCGGCTTGCCGAGTTGCTCACCGCCGAACGCCAGGGTGCCGATTCGGTCGTGCTGGTCACCGCATATGACGAATTCCATTCGGTGAATGCTGATTTCAAGGCGCTGGTCACCGACTGGCAACTCCGGGACGGCCAACCGAACAGTCACGAGGACGCGGCATACGACGCCGCGGTGCTGGCCCGCCTCGACGCCGTACACCAGCGAGTGTTGCCGATCATCGCAACGGTGACGGCGCAACTGCCGAGGCTGGCCGGCTATCCGACCAAGTTGAGCGCGGCCCTGGACAAGGTGAAGGGCGGCGAAACCACCTGGTTGACAAGGCCGCTCATCGATTCCTACCACACCGTGTGGTTCGAGTTGCATGAGGAACTGATTCTGGCCGTCGGGTTGACTCGCGAAGAGGCCGCCAGATCGGGTGACGCACAGTGAGTTACAACGCCGCGTCCAATACCCGCAGATAGCCGTCGATATCGGGCACCGCCGATCGTGCGGCGTGCACGCTGATCGCCACCGTGTCGCCGATGCCGTGCACCCCGTGGGTAAGGCCCATCACGCTCGACAGTGCGGGATACCCGGCGGTGAGCGTCACCGGAGCGCCACCGAAACGCAGGTCGTC
Source organism: Mycobacterium asiaticum (assembly GCF_001673635.1). Taxonomy (GTDB): domain Bacteria; phylum Actinomycetota; class Actinomycetes; order Mycobacteriales; family Mycobacteriaceae; genus Mycobacterium; species Mycobacterium asiaticum_C. The sequence continues at coordinate 46,016 of NZ_LZMH01000072.1, read as the reverse complement.
CACTCCGCGGTACACGCTGGACACCACCGTATTGCCGGCCACCTGTGCCGGACGAATATCGGGGTCGAAATGCGATACACCCCAACGCAGCAACGCCGCGGGCACCGCGGCGAAAGCCCGGTCGCTGGCCCGGGTCGCGGGATGCTCGAACCGGCGGCGGGCATCGGCGAGGTCACCGGCGATCCGATTCATACGCTCAGCACGCGGCAGACCCGGGTACAACCCCACGACGGCGTTGCCGAAATGGTTGTATGCCAGCGGCGGCCCGGGTTTGACCATCGGCACCTCGGCGCCCAGCGAATCCACCTCGCCACCAAGCCATTCCGCCAGCGCCTCGGCCACTCTGGCCAGCACCCCGACCGTGACCGTGGGACCCGGTATCTGCCCGCGCCGCCGCACCAGCGTGCGCACCGCACGGTCGGCGCCAGGCCGGGCATTCGTGGCCACCAGCGGCCGCAGCCCAACCCCATGAGGTACCAGTCCCGCCTCGGTATCGCGCACCAGTCGGCGGTGGGCACGCGCCGCCGCAACCGCCAACCGGGGCGGAAACCCGGCCCGCGTCGCGGCGACCGTGGGTACCGGCGCCGGACGGCCGAACAGCCAAGCCGCCATGGCCGACGCCCGGGCGCCGTCCCCCAACGCGTGCGCGACCTGCAGCACCGCGACCGTACCGGGTCGGGACACCCCCGGAATGGCGTGCACCGGCGTGAAAACGTGCAGCCGCCACGCCATCTGGCGGATATCCAACTGGCGGGCGGCCAGGCCGGCCACCGCGGCCAGACACCCGTCCCAGCCGTCGTCGGTCAACTCCTGGCGGACTATCTGATCCGGCTCGGCCGGGGTGGGAACCCACCGCGGATAACGGGCCGCGCAGTCATCGGCGACTCGCATGCTCAGATCTGCGCAGGCGCGCGCCCGTCCGCGAACGCGGTCGAGCGCCGAGTCCAGGTCATCGGGTTCACCGTCGAACGCATACAGCAGGAACTGGTCGCTGGGAACCTTGGCCGACATCCAGTAGAACTGGGCGTCGACGGCTGCCATGCGGTGCCCGGCCACCACCTCAGCGGGGCGAACCGACGAAGGTCAGAACCAGGTTGGCGACCTTGTCCGGCTGTTCGAGCTGAAGGAAGTGCCCGGCATGCGAGACGACCGAAACCTCGCTGCCCGCAGGCAATATCGGCTCCACCCAGTGCGTGAATGCTGCCGTCATGCAGCCGTCGTCTTGACCGTGCAGGTACAACGTCGACAGCTGCGGCGGCTCCGTCCAGTAGCGGTGCAGCTCCGCATACTGTGCCGGCGGCCGGGTGTTGCGGATCGTGGCCCGGTACGGGCCCAGCGCCGCGCGCCAACTCTCCGGCGTCCCGATCGCGGCGTCGACGTGGCGCAGATCCTCGTCGGCCCGGTAGCCCGGGGACCAGCGCCGCCACAGCAGCGGCACCACCCACGACGCGGACCGCTCCGGCAGGAAGGGCAATTGGAAGTAGCTGATGTACCAACTGCGCAGCACCTGACGCGCCAACTCGCGGGCCAACCGGCCGCGATCGGACACCCCGCCCCGCGGCCGGAACGCCCCCGACGGCGGCACCGACATGATCACCGCTTTGGCGAACGGGCTTTGCGGCATCGCCGCCAGGCCCGTCGCAGCGATGGCCCCCCAGTCATGGCCGATGATCACGTCGCGGTCGGTGCCACCCGCCGCCGCCCGCACCCGCAGCGCATCGTCCATCAGCGCCCCGATGTGGTAGCTCCCGTCGACCGGAATGTCCGACGGCGCGTAGCCGCGCATGAACGGCGCGACGACCCGCCAACCGGATTCGGCAAGACGCGGCGCGAGTTTGCGCCACCCGTATGCGGTGTCGGGAAATCCGTGCAGACACAAGGCGATCGGGGCGTCGCCCGGTCCCCAGGTGAGCGCCTTCAGGTCGCCGTTGGGGCCTTTCACGTCGATCCAGCCTGGTTCAGACAACTCGACTCCTGTTCGCCGTTTGCTCGACCAGTCCAACGTAACCGGCCGTCAACGGGACAAGGAAGGGCGGCCTCGGCCGGCCTCGCCTACCAGGCAGAACAGCTCAGACTTGGGCGACCGCCTGCTCGAGATCGGCGATGATGATCTTGCTCATGCCGTGCATCGCCTTGGTGGCCGCGGCCGCCCGGGCGGGATCCGGATCGTTGACCAATTCCATCAGTCGGGCAGGCACAATCTGCCAGCTCAGGCCGAAGCGGTCTTTGAGCCAGCCGCACTCCGATTCCGTCCCGCCGTCGACGAGCCGGTTCCAGTAGTAGTCGACCTCGTCTTGATCTTTGCAGTCGACGGTGAAGGACACGGCTTCGTCGAAGGTGAACACCGGACCGCCGTTGAGCCCGATGAACCGGACACCGTCCAGCACGAACGACCCGAACGCGACCGAACCCGGCTCACCCGGCCCGACTTCGGTGTAGCGGGTGTATCCCTCGACGTAGGAGTTCGGAAACACCGAGGTATAGAACTCCGCCGCGTCTTCCAGGTTGTTGTCGAACCACAGTGAGGGGGTGATCGTCGGCATTGGCGCCTCCTTTGTCGTCTGGTCTGTCACAGGGGCAGACCGTGGCGGCATCGGAAACTCATCGGCGCTTGCCGAAAAAGATTACAAGTGTAATCATCCAACGGTGGGCTCACTTGACGGCAAAGTCGCCGTCGTCACCGGAACCAGCCGTGGGGTCGGCGTCGGCATTGCGCACGAATTGCTGCGGGCGGGGGCCACCGTGATCGGCTGTTCGCGCACACCCCTTGACGCGCTGCCCGGCGTCGAGTCGGATCCGCGGTGGGTGCAACGCAGCGCTCAAATGGTATGTGACCAAGGCGATTACCACGCGATCGACGCTCTGGTACAAGAGGTCGCCGACCACTACGGCCGGATCGACATCCTGGTCAACAACGCCGGTGGCACGGTCCCGGCACCACACGTCGACGACATCCCCGAGCTGGTGCAACGGCTGCAGGGAACACCGCGCAGCGCCGACGACTTCGAACGCACCGCGTTGTTCCACGCCTTCGCGGTGCAGATGAACCTGATCAGCCCGCTGTGGTTCGCAATCCGCGCTTATCGGCAGATGAAGACGCAGGACGGCACCGGTTGCATCGTCAACATCTCCAGCGGTGCCAGTCACCCGGCGGGGTCACCCACGCTGGTCTCCTATGGGGCCGCCAAGGCCGGGCTGAACCACATGACCCGCTCACTCGCCCAGGAATGGGGTCCCAAGGTGCGGGTCAACTGCGTGGCCCTGGGTCCGACAATCACCGACAACTTTCGCGCATTCGTGCTCAACAAGGACGACCCGACCGGCACCGAGTATTTCGCCAAAGTGCCGATGCAGCGCGGCGGTGAACCCGCCGAAGTCGGCCGGACGGTCGTCTTTCTGGCTTCGGGAACAGCCGATTACATCAACGGCACCACCATCGAGATCGACGGCGGCATGCTGCCGGGCGTGCTGTACGAAGCGGGCCTCAAGACCATCACGGACCTGATGTGAGGAGATCGTTATGACCTACTGCGAGGTATTGATATGAGCCGCAGGGTCATTCAGTATTCGACGGGCAACGTCGGCCGGCACGCGTTGCGGATGCTGATCGAGCGCGAAGACCTGGAGTTGGTCGGTGTGCATGCATCCAGCCCCGCCAAGGTGGGACGCGATGCCGCGGAGTTGTGCGGGCTGTCCACGCCGACCGGTGTGCTGGCCACCGACGACGTCGAAGCTCTACGGGCACTGGGGGCTGACTGTGTGGTCTACACGTCGCAGGCCGAGACCCGGCCCAAGGAAGCCATCAAGGAGATCGCCGGCTTTCTGCGGGCGGGTACCAACGTGGTCGGCTCCTCGTTCGTGTGGATGGTGGCACCCGAGCAGGCCGGCGACTGGTTGCGGGAACCATTGCAGCGGGCCTGCACCGAAGGTGATGCGACGCTCTACATCAACGGTGTCGATCCCGGTTTCTCCGGCGACACCCTGGCGTACACCGCGCTGAGCCTGGCCGAACGCGCGACCAGCATCACGGTGCAAGAGATCTGTGACTACGCCAGCTACGACGACGCTGAATTCACCGGTGTCAGTTTCGGTTTCGGTACGTCACCGGATCACACGCCGGTCATGTTCGCGCCCGGCGTGCTCACCTCGATGTGGGGCGTCCAGGTCCGCAGCCTGGCGCAGGACCTCGGCGTAGAACTCGACGAGGTGCGGGAGCGGTGCGAAAAGTGGGTGACGCCCGAGCCGATCGATTGCGTGATGATGCACGTCGATCCCGGACAGGTCGCCGCGGTCCGGTTCGGCGTCGACGGTATCCGCGACGGCAGGACGGTGATCACGATGGAGCACGTCAACCGACTCGGTACGACGGCCGCGCCGGACTGGGCGTACCCGCCGGACGGCCGGCCCGGGGTGCACCGGGTGGTCGTCGAAGGCACTCCGGGCGTCGAGATCAACACCCACCTGGGCGGGCACATCGATCACAACCAGGGCGGCGTCATCGCCACGGCGGCGCGGGTGGTGAACCTCATCGAGGCGGTGTGTCGCGCACCCAGCGGGATACTGGCCGCCCACGACCTCCGGCCGCTCGATCACCTGCACGGCGTGATGCGGTGAGGGCGCGCAGGCCGGCCGGTGGAACCCAGGCCCGCGCCGAGCGCAGCCGCCAGGCGGTCATCGACGAAACGGTGCGCTACGTGCTGCAGGAGGGATTCGCCCCGCCCAGCATCAGGCAGATCGCTGAGCGCGCCGGAATGACTTGGGGTGCAGTTCAATACCACTTCGGCGATCTGCACGGAATCCTGATGGCCGTGGTAGACAAGGGATTTGCGGAACTGCTCGACACGCTCGATGAGCTGCCGGGCCGAGCGGCGCAGATCGCACCCGAGGACCGTCCCGCCTTCGTCGTCGAAGCGGTGTGGCAGGCGTTCTCCAGCCCGACGTCGATGGCGGCCCTGGAAATCCTGATCGCCACCCGCAGCGCACGCACCGCGACCGCCAACGCGCATCTCGCGGCAATGTCGGCGCGGATGGCCGATATCGGCCAGCACCTGGGGACCGGCCTGGCGCCCGCGCAAGCGACCCGCCTGGGCAAGCTGATCTGGAGCACCGTGCGCGGCATGGTCGCACTGCAGCTGACCTGGCCCAAGCCGCTGGACAGCAGCCGAGACCGACAGATGCTCGTCGAAGTCATCACCGCGTACCTGACCAATGAGCACCCCCAACCGAACGAAAGGCTCACCACATGAGCACCAGCCCACAAACGGTCGAGTTCGCCGGGGTGGAGGCGATCACCCTGGTGGCCGACGAATGGAACCGCGGCGCGGCCACCGCGGCCGACCGCCCCACCATCCTGATGCTGCATGGCGGCGGGCAGAATCGCTTCTCCTGGAAGAACACCGGGCAGATCCTGGCGGACGACGGCTTTCACGTCATCGCCATCGACACCCGCGGGCACGGTGACAGCGACCGCGCCCCGGACGCCGACTACGACGTCGAGACGCTGACGGCCGACGTCATGCACGTCCTGGACGCGATCGGCCGGCCGGTGGTGATCATCGGAGCCAGCATGGGCGGATTGACCGGCATCCTGGTCGCGGACCGGGCCGGCCCCGACAAGGTGACCAAGCTGGTGCTCGTCGACGTGGTCCCGCGGTTCGAGAAGGACGGCAGCGCGCGTATCCGCGAATTCATGATGACCAACATCGACGGGTTCGATTCGCTGGACGAGGCCGCCGACGCCGTCGCCGCATACCTACCGCACCGGACCAAGCCGCGCAGCCCGGAGGGTCTGAAGAAAAACCTGCGCCTGCGCGACGGGCGCTGGTACTGGCACTGGGACCCCGCGTTCATGACGAAACCGGGCGACGACCCCGAGCTGCGTACCGAAGGCTTCGAGGAGGCCGCGGCCAACCTGTCCATCCCGGTGCTGCTGATCCGTGGCAAGTTGTCCGACGTCGTCAGCCCCGAGGGCGTGGAGCATTTCCTGACCCAGGTGCCGCGCGCGGAGTTCGTCGAACTGTCCAAGGCGGGGCACACCGCGGCGGGCGACGACAACGATGCCTTCAGCGACGTTGTGGTGGCGTTCGTGGAGCGTTCGAGCTAGCCGAGCGTGTCGAGCGTCGAGTGTGCCGAGTGTGCCGAGTGTGCAATTCCCGACGCGACACGCCGCCGACCCGTCGCGCATTGCACTCTCGGCGGCCCGGGCGCGCCGCTAGTTGGCCGGTTTCTCGGCGTGGCCGCCGAACTGCTTGCGCATCGCCGACAGTGCCTTGTTCGCAAAATCGTCGAGGTCGCGGGAGGCGAAGCGGGACTGCAGCGCGGTCGTGAGCACCGGCGCGGGAACACCCTCGTCGATCGCCGCGATGGATGTCCACCGGCCTTCGCCTGAATCCGACACGCGTCCGGAGAACTCCTTGAGATCGGGCGATTCACGCAGCGCGCTGGCGGTCAGATCCAGCAGCCACGAGCCGATGACGCTGCCCCGGCGCCACACTTCGGCGACGTCGGGAATGTCGAAGTTGTACTGGTAGAACTCGGGATTCGACAGCGGCGCGGTTTCGGCGTCGCCCTGCTCGACGCGAGTGCCGATGTCGGCGTTGCGCAGAATGTTCAGGCCCTCGGCCAGTGAGGCCATCATCCCGTACTCAATTCCGTTGTGCACCATCTTGACGAAGTGACCCGCGCCGGCCGGCCCGCAGTACAGGTACCCCTGCTCGGCTGGCGCGACCTCACCCTCGCGACCCGGCGTGCGGGGCGCCGCATCGACACCCGGCGCGACGGTGGCGAAGATCGGCTCAGCGTGGTCGAAGGCGTCCGAATCACCACCGATCATCAGGCAGTAACCGCGTTCGCGGCCCCACACCCCGCCGCTGGTACCGCAGTCCAGCAGCCGGATGCCGTTCTTGGACAACGTCTCCGCGTGCCGGATGTCGTCGCGGTAATAGGAGTTGCCGCCGTCGATCACGATGTCGCCGGACTCGAGGGTCTCGGCCAGTTCGTCGATCACCCCGGTCGTGATGGTCCCCGCGGGCACCATCACCCAAACCACGCGCGGAGCGGTGAGCTTGTCCCGCAGCTCGGCCAGCGAGGAGACACCGGTGACGTTGTCCTCGCCGGCCATGGCCTCGACCGCGTCAGGGCTGTGATCGTAGACCACGCACTCGTGCCCGCCCTTGGCCACGCGGCGCACGATGTTGGCGCCCATCCGGCCCAGACCAATCATGCCCAGCTGCATAGTTTTTCGCTCCTCACTTGCCCGAGTTCTCGGGCATCCACGGCTCTTGCCAGGGGTGGTGGCCTTCCAGCAGCGCGTCCGCGGCGTCCGGTCCCCAGGTGTCGCAATCGTAGGGATGGATTTCACCGGGATTGTCCAACAGCGGCTGGACGATGCGCCACGTGTGTTCGATGCTGTCTATCCGGGCGAAGTGCTGATGGTCGCCGGTCAACGCGGAGTGAAACAAGCGCTCGTAGGGCCGTTCCGGTTCGCCGAGATCCTCGGCGAACGAGGAGTCCAGATGCACGTCATGCCAGCCGTCGTCAACTTTTCCTGAAAGCTGCAGGCGCATACCGGGTTCCGGGTCGATGCGTAGCACGATCTGATTGGGCTCGGCGGGTTTGGCCACCGGCAGGAAACACAGGCCGGGAGTGCGCCGCAGCAACAGCCGTACCTCGGTGACCTTCTCGGGCAAGCACTTTCCGGCCCGCAGGAATACCGGCACCCCGGCCCAACGCCAGTTGTCGATCTCGGTGCGCAGCGCGACGAAGGTCTCGGTCTGCGAATCCTCGGAAACTTCCGGAATATCGGTGTAGCCGCGGTACTGACCGCGGACGCACTGTTCGGGCTGCAATGCCGTAATGGCACGCAACACCTCGGCCTTCTTGTCATTCAGGTCGTCGGCGTTGGGCCCGACCGGCGGCTCCATCGCCACCAGCGCAAGAACTTGCAGCAGATGGTTCTGCACCACATCGCGCAGCGCGCCGACGGCGTCGTAGAACTTGCCGCGGGTCTCTACGCCGAAGTTCTCGCCCATGGTGATCTGGATAGCGGCGACGCTGTCGCGGTCCCACAGTCTGGCCAGGGCGATGTTCGCGAAGCGCAGGAACTCGAGTTCGGCGACGGGCTGCTTACCCAGGAAGTGGTCCACCCGCATGATCTGCTTCTCGTCCAGCACCGCGCGCAATCGGGTGTTGAGCTTGCACGCGGACTCGTAGTCGTGGCCGAACGGCTTCTCCACCGCCACCCGCGCGTGCTCCAGCAGTCCGACCTCGCCGAGGTTCTCCACGATCGGGGCGAACAACGACGGTGGCATCTCCAAGTAGAACAACGGCCGCCGCGCGGACTTGATGCGTTCGGAAAACTCCCGGTAAAGCCCGCGGTCGGTGACGTCCCCGTGCAGATAGGACAACCGGTCTGTTAGCCGGTCGAACGTTGCGTCGTCAACCGTCTCGCCGGCGTCGTCGAGGGCTTCCCGGGCAAGTGCGACCAACTTGTCCGCCGAAAGCTCGTCGCTCGCGACACCCAGGATCGGACAATCCAGCAGCTCACGGCTCTCCAACCGGTACAGCGCGCGGAACGTCATTTTTCGCGCCAGATCGCCGGTGAGGCCGAAGATCACAAACACATCTGAGTCGTCGCATTCGCCGTCGGCCAATCCCCCACCTCCAGGACGTCAAATTGGCTTCTAGAGACTGCTTCCCCACGGCGACCAAACTCAACCCTAGACATCGCAGATTCGCCCGACAAGGAGGACTCCAGGCCGTCCTGAGGAGCCGCCTTGAGAGGATGGCCGCATGAGCGATCCGCTTCACCTGACCCTTTACGCCCTTGCCGGCCTGGCGGCCCTTGAGGCCGCCGGGCTCGTCACGCTAGCGGTGCTGCTCAAGCGCGCTCGTGCGGAACTCGACGAGTTGCGGCAACAGACCGACGTGGGGCGCCGAATCTGGTCGGGTAGCCGGGAGACGGTCAAGACGCTGTGGAACACCGCCAACCTGATGCGCAAGGAAGGCTTCGGCGCCGTGGTACGCAGCTCGATAGAGGATCTCGCCGACTGGGCGGAGGTCGAACGACCCGATCTGGCGCGGGTGACTCCGGACGGGCGGGTGGTGATTCTGTTCTCCGACATCGAGGAGTCCACCGCCCTCAACGAGCGGATCGGCGACCGCGCCTGGGTCAAACTTATTGGCGCGCATGACAAATTGGTTCAGGAGCGGGTGCGCAAGCGCGAGGGGCACATCGTCAAGAGCCAGGGCGACGGGTACATGGTCGCCTTCTCCCGCGCCGAGCACGCGGTGCGGTGTGGCATCGACATCCAGGAAGCGTTGGACAGAGATGCAAAACGCAAGCGGCACCACGATATTCGGGTACGTATCGGGATCCACATGGGCCGCTCGGTGCGCCGCGGTGACGACCTGTTCGGCCGCAACGTCGCGATGGCGGCCCGAGTTGCCGCGCAGGCGGAGGGCGGTCAGATTCTGGTGAGTGAGCCGGTGCGGGATGCCGTTGCGGAGTGCGACGGGATCGGTTTCGACGACGGCCGCGAAGCCGAGTTGAAAGGGTTCTCTGGAACTTACCGGTTGTTCGCCGTCGAGGCCGATTCCGGACCCGAGTCGTAACCGCCGGCGTCGGTCTCGGCCAGCCGCTGGTGCAATCGAGCCCGGATCTCGTCGGGCGTATACGCCCGCCGTTTACGCTGATCGCGCACCACCAGCGCACCACCGGCGACCACACCGGCGACACCGGCCAACCCGACCCACTTCCAAATGTTGCGCATCAGCACAGGCTAACGCCGCCGATCTCTGCTTAGAGTGCTCTGGTGAACTCGAGCACGCTCACCTTGGATCAAGTGCTGGCCGAAACGCGGACCGGTGACCTGTGGCTGTTCCGTGGGGTTTCCGGACCAGACCGGGCCATCCAGACGTTGACCAACGCCCCGGTGAATCACGTCGGAATGACGGTGGCCATCGACGACCTCCCGCCGCTGATCTGGCATGCCGAACTGGGCGACAAGCTGGTCGACATGTGGACCGGAACCAATCACCGCGGCGTCCAACTCAACGACGCCCGGCAGGTGTTCCACCGGTGGACGGAGCGTTATCACCAGCGGTGCTGGTTTCGGCAGTTGACGCCGTACGCCAACCGCGAGCAGGAGAACGAACTGTTGCGGGTGATCGCCCGGATGAACGGCACGGCGTTTCCCACTACCGCGCGGCTGACCGGGCGCTGGCTCCGTGGTCGGCTGCCCACCATCAATGACTGGTTCCGCGGAATTCCCGTGGTGGAGAAGAAGGTTCAAGAACGAACCGAACGACGCAGAGCGGCGCAGCGCAAGATGGGCCTGGAGACGGCCTATTGCGCCGAGACCGTGGCGATCACCTACGAGGAGATGGGCTTGCTGGTGACCGACAAGGACACCAGCTGGTTCGACCCCGGCAAGTTCTGGAGCGGAGACACGCTGCCGTTGGCGCCGGGGTATGAGCTGGGCAAGGAGATCTCCGTCGTCAACTGACGGTCATTTCGGCGATCTCCGACCAGCCGGTCGCGTCGAGGGTCTGGCTGATGATTTTGGGAGTGGCCACCAGAGCCTTGGGCAGTTCCTGCATCGCCCTCTTGAAGTGATCGCTGTTGACGTGCAGGCCGCCGGCGTCATCGTCCCGGAATGCCTCGATGAGCACGTATTCGGCGGGATTGGCCAGGCTGCGCGACCACTCGAACCACAGGTTGCCCTCTTCGGCGCGGGTTGCCTCGGTGAACGACGCGACCAAGTCCGGCCAGCGCTCGGTCCATTCGGGTTTGGTTTGGAACTTGACGACGATGAAGATCACATCGCCACGTTACGTGCGCCTGAAGTCAGGCGAGCTCCACGCGCGTGCTCACCGGCGTGGGATTGCGGGTCAGATCCAGCACCGGACAGTGCGCGTCGACGGCGTCTTGCAGCTCGCGGTAACGCTCGAGCGATTCGGGACCTTTGACCTTGACCACCACTCGGACTTCGCCGAACCCGGCGCGGACGCTGTCGTCCAGCCCGAAGAACCCCCGCACGTCGAGGTCGCCCTCGGCGTGGGCGGCGATCTCGTCGACCGCGATGCCGAGCTTCTCGGCATAGAAGCGCCAGGTCACGATCTGGCAGGACAACAGCGAGGCGAGGTAGTACTCGACCGGGTTCGGGGCTTTGCCTTCGCCGCCGAGCAGCGGCGGCTCGTCGACCTCGACACGATATGGACCGAGGCTGACGGTGCTGGCCACCGCGTCGTGGGCGGTAGCCGACGCCCGGAACACTACCTGCGCGTTCGCCTTGTCCACGGCAACTGCATCTTGGGTGGCGCTGATGACGCCGCCCAGGTGGGTGGTCGAGGTGGGCATAGACGCTCCTATCGGCTGGTGTCGGCCCATCGTAGTAAGAGCAGTCGGCGTTCATCGAGGCTACGGCTCAGCATGAATTGAACAGTCAATTCATGCGAAATACACAGGTATTCGGAAGGCGCGGAATTCTTGGTCGGGCAATCGATTATTGACACAAATCACGCCCGGCGGCGCATTGTGAGGCAGCCCACAATACGCCATCCGGGCGTTAGCTGAATTTAGTCAGTGCGTGTCGGTCTGGTTATGCGTCCGCCATTCCCGGGTCGCCGGGCGCGGCGGGTTCGGGCGCGGGTTCCGGTGCCATTTCGGGCGCCGGTTCGGGTGCCGGTGAGGCGAACTCGGGGGCGGGCGGCGCAACCTCGGGAGCCGGGGCGGGAGCGACGGCATCGACGAGTTCGACGGGCGCCTCGGGTGCCGGCAGCTCGCCTTCTGGCAGGTCAAGGTCCATCGGCAGGAACATGTGGTGGGTGAATCCTGCCTGGTAGGCGCCAGCGCCGCCGACTCGGACGCCACCGCCCTCGCCGCTGGACACCGGCGTGCCGTCCGGCAGGGTGACGGCCGTGTGACCACCGTTCCAGCCGATCACCAAGGCGTTGGGCGCGGTCCCGTACTGGAAGCCGCGGGCCGCCAAGGCGGCTTCTTCGTTACCCGTGTTGAACCGGCTACCGAACACCGGCCGCTCGACCGCGGCGTTTGCCACCCAGGAAGCCAGTCCCGAGCAATCGGTACCGGCCGGCGAATCGCCACCGGGAATATAGGGCGTCCCGGAAACCTGGTTAACGAGCGCCAATAGCGTTGCTAGACCAATCATGAGCCGGACGCTACCCAAATTATGAATAGGAAATCAAAATTTGTGGCGCTAATCACGGATTAACGAAAATGTGGGCTGACCTGCATATACAGCACCAAGATCACGCAATAACCTAAAAAGTGCAACAGATGTGATTACTGTGGCGTGCGCTATTGATTAGCAAATTACTTGAGTTGGGCTTGGCGGGACTGACGTGTACCTTCTCCGTCGGACAATGGTGGTGGCAAATTCGGTTGCCTCGCCTTTGACTGGCGGGGCGGGGCGGCGCGGTGCCCCTGCCGACCCTGTGCCGAGCAGACGCGAACGCCCCCGACACGCCGCGCGTTCGGGGGCTTTTGCGTCTGCTCGCGCAATGAACCGTGACTCTTGCGGTCGCTGCTGACCGGCCTGATCCTGGCCGCGCCCTGGCCGACCGGGGTAGTCCTGAACTATCCCAAGTTCGGCGTCAAGCTGGTGATCCTGGTGGCGTTGGGCGGTGTCCTAGGTATGGGCAGTGCCCGGCAACGCAGCTCGGGTGAGCCAGTCACGCGAGCACTGTTCGTCATCGCCGGGGCGCTGTCCTTCGCGGACGCCGGCATTGCGGCCATCTGGTAGGCCAGAGGTTACGGACCTGACCGTCGCGGTAAGCTCCGCCTCGCCTGCCAGGTGACACCGGGCACCGTATTCGCCAAGTCCGCACGACTCTTGGCGAATGCGTTGACCGCCCGATAGAACGACCAAACTTGGTGTGGCGTAGGTATTTTCGGCACCCAGGCCAACTCCCAGTGAATCCCGTTGATCGGGTCGTCGAAGAACACCGCGTAATAACCCGGCCAATACTGCGGGTACTCCTGCGGTTCGTCGGTGACGAAAACACCTCGCTTCAGCAGGAATTCGCGGTGAAAGCGGTCGACCTCTTTTCTCCCGCGAGCCCACAACGCGATGTGGTTGATCCCGACGGCCTGGTCGCTGTGCGTCAGCTTCTCGCCGGTCCGGGCCGGTTGGATGCCAATGTAGCTGTGCGGGTTGATGTATCGAGTGAAGTAGTAGATCGACTGGTACTCCATGTTCAATGACGAGAAGCTGTCATAGCCCAGCCAGCCGAACATCGCGTCATAGAACTCGATCGACACGTCGTAGTCCAAGACCGCGAACTCCACGTGACTGATACCCCGCCAGCGCATAGGTCCTCCCCAGCCGATTACTACACAGTGTAGTACTCGACTGCCGGTTCGTTCCAGCTATTTTGGCGTCAACTCTGGTCTGGGTCTTCCAGGCGTCGCCGGGTTTCCGCCACCGCGCGCCTGACCTCGGCGTTCTCCCGCTTCGCAGCGGCACGTCGGCGCTGGACGCCATCCTCGGCTCGCTGCAGGCGTTCGCGCTCACGCTGGGCGGTAACACCTTCACGGATGTCCTCGCGCGCCTCTCGGTCATCGGCGGCCAGCTCGCGGTCATCGGCGAGCTGGTCCCGCTCATCGGCAACGCGATCGCGCTCGTCGGCGACGTGTTCCCGCCTGGACAACTCGTCCTCGCGCCGCCCCACAGCCAGCTCGCGCTGCTCGAGCTCAGCGACGCGGGGTTCGGGTTCAGTGGACGGGTCGGCACGCTCCCGGGCGACCATGCCCCTCACCATAACGCCGCGGCGGTTCAGACCGGCGTCCAGATGCTGTTGTTCCAGAATCCCCAGTTATTGGCGGTGGGATTCCACATCAATTTGGCCCCGGGCGCCCACGTGGGTTGAGGCGGCCTCGGCGGCGCCCATCCTGGCGGGGGACCCCACGGCCCCCAGCCAGCCATCGCGCCCTGGCCGGCTGGCCCCTGCCAGTCGTGGCATTGATTCCAGTCCCAGTTGTAAATGTCGTCCCATCCTGGATCCCAGACATCACCAGGACACCAGTGGTTGCTCGGGAACGCCTGGGCTGATGGGCCGCCGGCACATCCGAGCGCGGCCAACACCAACACCAGCACGCCGGTGAGCCGGGCCAGCCACGGGATAGCTCGCGTTGTATTCGCCATCTGTCAAGAATTTCCCTACCTGGCTGGCCAGGCAAGTGCTGATCTCGACTCACCGCTGCTTTTGGGCTGGCTAGAATGCCGGGTACCTGGCCCGCGGTGAGCCAGATGCAACCGGAGGGGGCCTCATGCTGAGGAAAGCCGCGGTCGTAGTGGCCGTCGCCATCGCCTTGGCCGCACCGGCATACGCGGACCCCGCCGACGACGCGTTCATCGCCAATCTCAGTACCTCCGGCATGAATTTCGGTGCGCCGGACAAGGCTATCCAGGTCGCGAAGAATGTGGTCTGCGGATCGTTGAAGGACAATCCCAGCACCAGCAACGCGGACCTGATCGCCAAGGTGACCAGCGCGACCAGTTGGCCGACGCTCAACGCCGCTTACTTCACCGGCGCTGCGATCCAGGCCTACTGCCCGCAGTACGGCTCGCTGACGCCGCCGAGCGTCCCGAGCAAGGTTCCGACGGCGCCAAACACGACGCCATCGGCTCCCCCGACCCCGTCGGTGCAGTCGGCGTAGCGACAGCTCGACGCGCGGTCACATACCGAACTTGGCCCGGGCCTGCTCGGTGACCGGAGTGAACAGATTGACGAGGTTCCCGTCCGGGTCTCGGAACAACAGCGCGCGATTGCCCCAGGGCATCGTCGTCGGCTCAGTCACTACCTGATCGACCACGCCGCGGAGCCTTTCGTACTCGGCGTCGACGTCTTCCACGAGGAACTCGATGATCGCCGTGCGGTTGGACGCCGGCTCGGCGGACCCGTGCCCGAACAACGGAACGGTCTTGTCGCTGCCGATGGCTAGCGTGCCGACCGGCGTGGGAATCTCCGCGAAGAACTCGTTTCCCCAGACGGCGGTCGCCTCCGCGACCGTCTCATAGAACGTGACGAGCCGTTTCACGTCGGCGGTGATGATGCGGGTCGAAACGAATTTCATCAGGGTGTTCTCCTCGGGGTGCCGCCGACGGCTCGGCGGATGGGCTCGGCGGAGCACATGCTAGGTACGCCCACCGACAAGACCTCTCAGAGCCGCGGCGATCCAGACAACTGTTCGCGGATGGCCTCTATGTCGATCACCGACCAGACTTCGAGGATGCGCGGATTCTCGAACTTGTAAAAAGCATGCTCCGCGAACGTGACCTGCCCACCCGTCGGTGCGAAACCGAGGAACCTGTGGCGCGGAGTGCAACTGAATACCAGCCTGCAGGTCACGATGTCGTTGTCGACGAGTAGGAGATCCGGCTGGAAGCGGAGGTCCGGTACCGCCCGCGCGTCACCCTGCAGCATTTCCCGATAGTCGTTGAGACTCATGCGGTTCCGTTGTAACGCACATTGTCGGCTGAAACGCGCATGGACGGCCACGAACTCTCCGAGCCGGTCCCACTCCCGTGCGTTCAAACAGGCCAGGTAATCGCGATAGCCGGCCAGCAGGTCGCGGTGCTTCGTCACTTCGGGCGACGCTACCCGACGATGCCGCTGTGTAGCGTCTCTACCGTGGGGCCTCACCCGATATGGCGCGTCGTCACGCCGGCGCTTGCGCGAACACTCCGCGTGGCGTCCTGGTCGGCGATACGGGCCACCGGTCAGCCGTTTTCGCGGCCATCGATGCTCAGGCCGTACGTCGGCGGGCACCGCTACGGGTGGACGCACTACGGGGTGATGATTCCCGACCTGCCCGAACCGCATCGCTACTTCAGCACGATGATCATCGCCGGCCTTCCCGGCGCCACCGCGTTCGACAACGATGCGGCCGTCACCACCAGCCCACGTGACACCGCTACGGTGTCGGTGTCCACGGCCGCGCCTGCGGCGGCGACGTTCGCTGCGTATTCGATGACCGAGGAATGTCACCTCGAACCCGACGGTTCGCGGTTGGACTTCGGCGGTGCCGTGACGATCGAAGGTCGCTATCCAAATCTGCAGATCTCAACTACTGCAACCGATTTTCATGCTGAGCTACGTGTGACGGGTAGCGATCAGGCCGCATGGTTCGTGCGCACACCGGTCTACGACCACTTGAGCCTGTGTGCGAGGTATGACGGCTGGATCACTGCGCATGGCGAGCGCACCGAAGTGGCTACCGTCGAACGTTCGAATACGCCGCGTGCGCCGGCCTGCACGGATTGCGCGACCGTACGCTCGGCGACTCGGCCAAGGTGCCGGTGGACTTCTTCACCTACCACGTCATCGCCGTGGACGAACGCACGCAGCTGCTGCTGGTGGAGGTGCACGCCACCGGCAAGCCGGTGGCGACCATGGCCTATCACCGTCCGGTCGGCGGATCGACGTGGGTGACACACCGCGGCGTCCGCTTCGAGGTCACCGAATACGCGACCACGACGACGACCGACCCGTTCGGCAACCAGATGCGCCTGCCGGTCAGCTTCCGCTGGACCGCGGGCCGCGACCTCGCCGTCGAAGGCGCGGTCGACACGCCACCTCGCTTCGGTGTCGGCCGCGGTTACATAGTCGGTTACCAGTGCCACGGACATTTCCAGGGCCGTCCGTTCGAATCGCGCGGGTACATGGAGTACGTCGACACCGGGACGGCTTGCTGATTGCGGTGATAGAGGACGCGGTCGACCGCCTCGTCGCATCTCTTGAGGTGTTGGCCGACTCAGAACAGGCTATGGACACCGAAGCCATGGTGCGCGCGGCGTGGGACGCATTCGCCAATCCAAAGGCCATGGCCGGGTTGGAGATTCTCATCGCGACCAAGGACCTGCGAGGCGTCCTGGGCGGGCAACATTGCCGAAATGTTCGCCACGCCTCCGCTGACCACCCGCGAGGCCCAGGAAGCTATCGCCAGATTGATCGACGAACATCGCTGAGTGATGGCTCCGAACATCGGCGTGGTCTGCGAAATTGACTGCCAAACAACCTTTTACGGTCATGGCACCGTGGATTGATAACCTGTGCCGGTGAACGAGGCGATGGGCGAGGGACCATTCTTTCACGGCACCAAGGCCGACCTGCGGATCGGAGATCTCCTTACCGCCGGCTTCCCCTCCAATTACCGGCCTGAGATCGTGATGAACCACATCTACTTCACCGCGTTGCGCGACGGCGCGGGCCTGGCCGCCGAGCTCGCCCCCGGCGATGGAGAACCGCGCGTGTACGTCGTCGAACCTACCGGGGAATTCGAGAACGACCCCAACGTCACCGACAAGAAGTTTCCTGGCAATCCCACCCGCTCCTACCGCAGCAGGGCACCGCTCCGGATCGTTGGTGAGGTCACCGACTGGACGCGACAAACACCCGAAGCGCTGCGGATGTGGCGGGAGCGACTGGCCGCAGGCCTACGCGATGGGCGCGCGGAGATCGTCAACTAACTCTTCGGACTAACGTGCGAGGAACTCCTGCGACGTCGAATTCGCGCACAGGGCCATTTCCGCGCCTCAGCTTCCAGCGCGTACCCGAGCCGAAAGCGGGAAAGGTTCGCCGGCAAGCGGCTTACGTCACCCGCAGCGCTTACACGTTGAACCGGAACTCCACCACGTCCCCGTCGGCCATCACGTAGTCCTTGCCCTCCATGCGCACCTTGCCCGCCGCCTTGGCGGCAGCCATCGAACCGGCGGCGATCAGGTCGTCGTAGGACACGATCTCGGCTTTGATGAAGCCCTTCTCGAAGTCGGTGTGGATGACGCCGGCGGCCTTCGGTGCGGTGTCCCCCTGGTGAATCACCCAGGCCCGGGCCTCTTTCGGGCCCGCGGTCAGGTAGGTCTGCAACTTGAGGGTATGAAAACCCGCCCGCGCCAACGCATCCAGCCCTCGCTCGGTCTGCCCGATCGACTCCAGCAGTTCCGCGGCCGATTCGTCGTCGAGCTCGACGAGCTCGGATTCGATTGCCGCGTCAAGGAAAACGGCATCCGCCGGCGCGACGAGTTCACGCAGTTCGGCCACTCGCGCGGCGTCGGTGAGCACCGACTCGTCGGCATTGAAGACATAGAGGAAGGGCTTGGTGGTCAGCAGGTTGAGCTCGCGCAGCAACGAGGTATCGAGTCCGGGCTGCGGGCCGGCGGCAAACAACGTCTTGCCGCCATCGAGGATCTCTTGCGCGACCACGGCCGCCTCGTGCACCGGTTTGCGGTCCTTGTGGGTGCGGGCCTCCTTCTCGAGCCTGGGCAGGGCGCGCTCGAGTGTTTGCAGGTCGGCCAGGATCAGCTCGGTCTCGACCACCTCGATGTCGGACTTGGGGTCGACCTCTCCGGCGACATGGGTCACATCGTCGTCGGCGAACACCCGCACCACCTGGCAGATGGCGTCGCATTCGCGGATGTGCGCCAGGAACTTGTTGCCGAGCCCGGCCCCCTCCGACGCCCCCTTCACCAGACCGGCGATATCGGTGAACGTCACCGGCGCAGGCACGACGCGCGCCGATCCGAACAGCTCCGCGAGCTTGTCCAGCCGAGGATCGGGCAGCGACACCACACCCTCGTTCGGTTCGATCGTCGCGAACGGGTAATTGGCCGCCAACACGTTGTTCCGCGTCAGGGCGTTGAACAGGGTCGACTTCCCGACGTTGGGCAGACCCACGATTCCCAGGCTTAGGCTCACGGAAAATCAAGTCTAGGGGCACGACAAGCGCGACTGTCCCGGCCATATACGGGGCTTTCGCCGTATTGCCGGTACGGTCAACATGTGTCAGCGCAGCGGGAGAGTGCGGCGGCGGAGGCAAGTCACCGCTCGATCGTCCCCAACATCCCAGGTGTGCCGTGGTGGGCGGCGGTACTCATCGCCGTCGGCGCGACGGCCGCGGGCTACGCGATCGACGCCGGCCAGAAGGACCTGACTCACGTTTTCGCCGGTTTCTACGTCGCCGGATGTGTGGCGGCGGTGCTGGCGGTACGGCAGGCGGCGGTGTTCACCGCAGTCATCCAGCCGCCGCTGATCCTGTTCTGCAGCGTGCCCGGCGCCTACTGGTTGTTCCACGGCGGCAAGGTCGACAAGTTCAAGGACCTGCTGATCAATTGCGGCTATCCGCTGATCGAGCGCTTCCCGCTGATGCTGGGCACCGCCGGGGGCGTGTTGTTGCTCGGCATGATCCGCTGGTATGTCGGCAAGAACTCCCCGAGCACCCGCACCACCCGGGAGACCACCGGGGAAACCAAGGCCGACTCCGCGCAAGCCGCCGCTGTGCCACAGCCGTCCAGGTTCAGGGGTTTCGTCGCCAAGTTCAGCGAGTTGCTGACCGGCGAGCCCGACGACGGCGTGGAAGCCCCCGCCCCGCCCGCGCACGGCCGGGACCGGACCGCCCGCACCAGTCGGTCTGCCCGTACCAACGGCCGATCGGCTGAGCGCCCGGCTCGCAGCCGCAACCGGCACGCCCGACCGGACGACACCTACGAGCCCGGCGGTGAACGGCCGCGTCGGAGCACCCGTCGAAGTTCGGTGCCGCCGGCCGATTACGACCCGGCCGACCCGCCGCGGCCGCGCCGTCGCCGTCCGCCCGAGGACCCCGACCTCGGCGCGCTGCCGCCCCGGGAGATGCGTCGCGAGCCGCACTCGCGGCGCAGCCCCTACGAGCGGTCCTACGAGCGTTCGGAGCCGCGCAGCCGTCGCTTCAACCCCTACGAGACCTACGACCGCCCGGAACCGCCCGAGCGTCCGGAGCGTCGCAACCGCCACGAGCGCCGTCCCGGCTACGAGCCGTACGAGCCTTTCGAGCCGCCCTACGAACCACGCCGGCGCCGCGCCGCCGGCAACGGGGCAAGCAACGGCAACCCGACCCACCACCCGATCTCACAGGTTCGCTACCGCGGCCAGCCGCCCCGAAACGATCCGCGCGACGAACCCGGCCGGCGCAGCAGGTCGCGGACACCGCGCCGGGACTACCCGGACTACGAGGACTGACCGCCGCCGCTGGGCTGGTCAGCCGCGCGACCGCGCCGGCCGGATCTCCCGCGGCAGCGCGAACACCAGGGTCTCGTTGGCGGTCGTGACCGGCTGCACCATGTCGTAGCCATACTCGGCGAGCCGTTCCAGCACGCCGCGCACCAGCACCTCGGGGACCGACGCCCCGGAAGTGACACCGACCGTCGTCACCCCGTCAAGCCAGGCCGGGTCGATGTCGTCGGCCCAGTCCACCAGGTAGGCCGCGCGGGACCCCGCGCCGAGCGCCACCTCGACCAGTCGCACCGAGTTCGACGAATTCCGCGACCCGACGACGATCACCAACTCGCATTCGGGCGCCATCGCCTTGACCGCCACCTGGCGGTTCTGGGTTGCGTAGCAGATGTCGTCGCTGGGCGGATCCTGCAGCTTGGGAAAGCGTTCGCGGAGCCGGTCGACGATCTCCATGGTCTCGTCGACCGACAGCGTGGTCTGCGACAGCCACACGACCTTGTCCTCGTCACGGACCGTGACGTGCTCGACGGCCTCCACGCCGTCGACCAGCTGCACGTGGTCGGGCGCTTCCCCGGCCGTGCCGACGACCTCCTCGTGGCCCTCGTGGCCGATCAGCAGGATGTCGTAATCGTCCCGGGCGAAGCGCTTGGCCTCGTTGTGCACCTTGGTGACCAGCGGACAGGTGGCGTCGATGGTCTTCAGGTTGCGCTCGGCGGCGGCCGCGTACACCGTCGGCGCCACGCCGTGCGCCGAGAAAACGACGATCGCGCCCTCGGGCACCTCGTCGGTTTCCTCCACGAAGACAGCACCGGCGGCGGCCAGGGTGTCGACCACGTGCCGGTTGTGCACAATCTCGTGTCGCACGTAGACGGGCGCGCCGTGCTTCTCCAAAGCCCGCTCGACCGTTTCCACCGCCCGGTCCACGCCCGCGCAGTAGCCACGCGGCTCAGCCAGCAGGACCCGCTTGCGGTTTTGCACTCCGGATACCGAGCTGACCGATATCGAAGCGCCGGGAATCCCCATGTCAATAGTCGGCGCCATGCCTCTCAGGGTACGTTCCGCCGACGCGGGGGCGCCATTTCGCCGCCCTCAGCTTGGCGTCAGCCGCTGCGTGAGGCAGGCTGGGACGCATGGCTACTGCACCGTACGGGGTTCGGCTGCTGGTCGGCGCGGCGACGATCGCGGTCGAGGAGACGATACGGCTACCGCGGACGATCATGATGTACCCGATGACCCTGGCCAGCCAGGCGGCGCACCTGGTGATGCGCTTCCAGCAAAACCTGGCCGAACTGGTCATCAAGGGCGACACCACGCTGGAATCGCTGTTCCCGCCCAAGGATGAACAACCCGAGTGGGCGACGTTCGATGAGGATCTGGAGGTCATCGACGGCGGTGCCGGCGGGTTCTCCAACATCCCGGTCGATGCCGCCGACGGTGAACGCCGCGCCGAAGGGCGGTTCGCGCTGTACTCGGTGGCCGACACCGGCGAGTCCGGTGACCTCCCCACCCAACCGGTGGCGTCCCGGCAACCCAAGTCGAGCGCCGCGTCCAACGTGCCGACCCCGGCTGTTGCCACCGAACTCGACTACCCGCAGCTGACCCTGGCGCAGCTGCGAGCCCGGCTGCAGTCGCTGGATGTCGCCGAACTCGAGGCCCTGCTGGCCTATGAGCAGGCCACCAAGGCCCGCGCCCCGTTCCAGACGCTGCTCGCCAACAGGATCACCCGCGCGACCGCCAAGTGACGCGCGCCTCGCAGCGAGAACCCGCTTCGAATTCCGCGGACAACCCGTTCCCGGTCCGCGCTGTCGCCATCCGGGTAGCCGGCTGGATCGACAAATTGGGCACCGTGTGGGTCGAGGGCCAACTGGCTCAGATCAACCTGCGGCCCAACTCCGGCACGGTGTTCATGGTGCTGCGCGACCCGGCGGCCGACATGTCGCTGACGGTCACCTGTTCGCGTGATCTGGTCCTCAACGCGCCGGTTAAGCTCACCGAGGGGACGCAGGTCGTGGTCTGCGGCAAACCCTCATTCTACACCGGGCGCGGCACATTCTCGTTGCGGCTCAGCGAGATTCGCGCCGTCGGAGTGGGTGAACTGCTGGCCCGCATCGAGCGGTTGCGCCGGCTGCTGGACGCCGAGGGACTCTTCGACCAACGGCTCAAGCGGCCGATTCCGTTCCTGCCCAACGTGATCGGGTTGATCACCAGCCGGGCCAGCCACGCCGAGCGGGACGTCACGACGGTGGCAGCCGCCCGCTGGCCCGCGGTGCGCTTTGCCATCCGGCACGCCGCCGTACAGGGCGTGAACGCCGTCCCGCAGCTGGTCGAGGCATTGGGTGACCTCGACCGAGACCCGCAGGTCGACGTGATCGTGATCGCCCGGGGCGGCGGCAGTGTGGAGGATCTGTTGCCGTTCTCCGACGAGACGCTATGCCGGGCGATCTCGGCCTGCCGGACGCCGGTGATCAGCGCCGTCGGGCACGAACCTGACAATCCGCTCTGCGATCTGGTCGCCGACCTGCGCGCGGCCACCCCCACCGACGCCGCCAAGCGAGTCGTCCCCGATACCGCTGCCGAGCAGCGGCTGATCGACGACTTGCGTCGGCGCAATGCCGGGGCGCTGCGCAACTGGGTGTCCCGTGAAGAGCGCGCTCTGGCGCAGCTGCGCAGCCGGCCGGTGCTGGCCGACCCGGTGCGCATGGTGACCACTCGTGCCGAGGAGGTGCACCGCGAGCGACTGGCGATGCGTCGCGACATCACCCGGATGGTCACCGTTGAAACTGAGCGCGTCGGCCACCTCAGCGCCCGGCTGGCCACCCTGGGCCCCGCGGCCACGCTGGCCCGCGGGTACGCCGTGGTGCAGGTCCTGGGCGAGGACGACGCGGCGACGGAGGTCTTACGCTCGGTCGCCGATGCACCGGCCGGCGCGCGGCTGCGGGTACGCGTCGCCGACGGCGCGATCACCGCGACAAGTGAAGGACGTACCGATGGTTGACGACGAGGGCGGCTCCATTACTCCCATTAGTTCACTCGGTTATGAGGAATGCCGAGACGAGCTAATTGAAGTCGTACGCCTGCTGGAGCAGGGCGGGCTCGATCTCGACGCGTCGCTGAAATTGTGGGAAAGGGGCGAGCAGCTAGCTAAACGCTGTGAACAGCACTTAGCTGGTGCCCGCCAACGCATTGCCGACGCATTGGCCGCCGGAGAGACCGAGCAGAACTGAATTCCGGAAAATTGAGCGGTCCATTCTCATTCCGAATTGGAACACGTTTCAGTTAAGCTCCCCCGCATGGGTGATGCATCTCTCACAACCGAACTCGGCAGCGTCCTGGTGACCGGAGGTTCGGGCTTCGTCGGCGCCAATCTGGTGCGAACGCTGCTGGAACGGGGGCACCAGGTCCGCTCCTTCGACCGCGCGCCGTCGCCACTGCCCCAGCACCCGAAGCTCGAGGTGCTGCAGGGCGACATCACCGACAAGGCCGTCTGCGAAGCAGCCGTCGCCGGTATCGACACGATCATCCATACCGCCGCGATCATCGAGCTGATGGGCGGCGCCTCGGTGACCGAGGAGTACCGGCAGCGCAGCTTCTCGGTCAATGTCGGCGGCACCGAGAACCTGATCGAGGCGGGGCGCAGAGCCGGCGTCAAGCGTTTCGTGTACACCGCATCCAACAGCGTGGTGATGGGCGGCCAGAACATCGCCAACGGCGACGAGACGATGCCCTACACCGATCGGTTCAACGACCTCTACACCGAGACCAAGGTGGTGGCCGAGAAATACGTCCTGTCGCAGAACGGCGTGGACGGCATGCTCACCTGCTCGATCCGGCCGAGCGGCATCTGGGGCAGCGGCGATCAGACGATGTTCCGCAAGCTTTTCGAGAGCGTGATCAAGGGCCACGTCAAAGTGCTGGTCGGGCGCAAGTCGGCGAAATTGGATAACTCTTACGTGCACAACCTGATTCACGGTTTCATCCTGGCCGGTGAGCACCTGGTGCCTGGTGGCACCGCGCCCGGCCAGGCGTACTTCATCAACGACGCCGAACCGATCAACATGTTCGAGTTCGCCCGCCCGGTGGTAGAGGCGTGTGGCCAAAAGTGGCCGAAGATAAGGGTTTCCGGCCCCGCGGTGCACTGGGTGATGACCGGTTGGCAGCGGCTGCACTTCCGGTTCGGATTCCCCGCGCCGCTGCTGGAACCGCTGGCGGTCGAACGGCTGTACTTGGACAACTATTTTTCGATTGCCAAGGCGCGTCGCGACCTGGGTTACGAGCCGCTGTTCACCACCGAGCAGGCGTTGAAGGAATGCCTGCCGTACTACGTCGACCTGTTCCACCAGATGAAGGGCGAGGCGGAGGCGGCCAAGCGGGCGGGCAAGAGGGCGCCAGACGCGGGCAAGGCCACCAGTGGCTCGAAATAGCTTGTCCGCTAACGGAAGCTGACCAACTGGTCGCCCCAGGCACCACGGATGCGAGCATCCACGTCCTGCACCGCGTCATGTTTGTCGATCACCAGGCAGGCGCGATCGGTCGCCCGATAGCACGGCCATTTCGGCTCGCCGGGCAGACCGTCGGGGCTGCCGTGGGTGGCGAAATTGATCCACCGGGTCTGCATCCTGGTGGACACGGCCGTCGCGGTCTTGGTGCCGCCGAGCTTCAGCGTCAGGTCCTGCGGCCCGCCGAGATTGCCCCACACATAAGGCAATTCGGTGGCGTGCGCGGCTCCCACCAACAAGACCTTGTACAGCGGCGTCGCGTAGTCGAATCGGTACATGTGCACCGGCGCCACCATGCTGTGGCCGTCGGCCAGCCACACCGTGGGCATCCGGAACCCGATATCGGTGGCCATCCTGACCGAGCGGGCCTTTCGCCGGCCCGAGTAAGCCGAACCGATCTCGTCCACGGACGGTAGTTGCAAATCGGGCTGCTCGGCAGTGATCTGGTCGAACATCGAGGTGATTGCCCGCGGCGTGATGGGCATCAATGACGAACGCATCAACCGGAACAGCGCGGCCTCGTGTTTGTTGGTCCCGATGATCAGCGGGACCGGAAGGGACCGACCCTCCTGCGCCAGTTTGACCGGGAGGTCATCCAGCAGGTCCCCGTCGACGATCGGGACGAATGCCAGGGTCCCCGGATTTTGGACCGGCACTTCGTCGAAGACCTGCTGGGTGGCGGCTACCAGTCGCGCGGACGGGACATCGGTCACCCGCTGAGCTTCGGACTCATCGATTCCCAGTTTGTCCAGGACGGCCAGGGCGACCCGTCGTCCCCTGTCGCGGTCGTACACCGAGGTGGCCGGCGAGCTCTGCGCGATCGCACGGACGAACAGTCCCTCGGCCGCCGGACTGGTCAGCAGCGTGGTGACAAGTCCGGCGCCGGCGGACTCACCGAACAACGTGACGTTGGCCGGATTGCCGCCGAACGCCGCGATGTTGTCGCGCACCCACGCCAGCGCGAACAGCACGTCGCGCAGCCCGATATTGGTGTCGAACCGTCGCTGCCGGCTGCTGAAGGACGACAAGTCCAGAAAGCCCAGCGCACCGAGCCGATAGTTGAGCGTCACCACCACCACGTCGCCACTGCTGACCAGCGCGCGGGCGTCGTAAAGCGGCTGGCTGCCGGAGCCCAGCACGTACGCGCCTCCGTGCAGCCACACCATGACGGGTTTGCCGGCGCCCGGTTCGGTGCCGGCGGGTGCCCAGATGTTCAGCCGCAGACAGTCCTCCCCCAGCGGGGCGCCGAGGTCGAGTGGCATCCGGGGAACCACCGGCTGCGGGCAGGCCGGCCCAAAGCCGCTGGCGTCGAAGACTTCGATGAACCGTTCGGCCGGCTCGGGTGCCCGAAACCGCAGGTCGCCGACGGGTGCCGCCGCGTATCGAATGCCCTTCCACGTCGTGACGCGGCCGTCGTCAAAACCCCGGACGGGACCATAGGTCGTGTCGACGACAGTCATACGTTTCCTTCTGGCGAGCGGGCTAGTGTTACGGAGCGCGCAACATCGACGCGGAGGGCGGTCCCGGTTCTTCCATGAACACCGAGTTCACGCTTACCCAGAAGCGGGCGCTGGCGATCTTCACCCTCGTTGCCGTGGTATTCGGCGCCTATTTTCTGCGCGACTATTTCGTGCTGATTGTAGTGGCCGCCGTCGGCGCGTATCTGTTCACTCCGCTGTTCAATCGGTTCAACAAACGCCTCAACACCGGCTTGTCGGCCACCTGCACCCTGCTCTCGGCGCTGGCCATCGTGATCGTGCCGCTGGCCTTGCTGGTCACCTTGGCGATCATGCAGATCGCCCGCATGGTCGACTCCGTGGCCGGGTGGGTGAAATCCAACGACCTGAGCACCCTGGGCGACAAGACACTGCGGCTGACCAACGAGTTGCTGGCGCGGCTGCCGTTTGGGCATTTCACGGTCAGCGCGGAGACGCTGCGCAAGGCGATAGTCTCGGCCGCGCAGAACGCCGGTCAATGGCTGCTGCACGTGCTGCAGAACACCGCGGGCAGCCTCGCCACCACCATCACCTCGGCGATCATCTTCTTGTACGTGTTCGTCGCGCTGCTGGTGCACCGGGAGAAGATGCGGACGCTCATCGCCCAGCTCAACCCGCTCGGCGAAGAGGTCACCGACCTGTACCTGAAGAAGATGGGCTCGATGGTGCGCGGCACCGTCAACGGCCAGTTCGTCATCGCGTTCTGCCAGGGTGTGGCAGGGGCAGCGTCCATCTATCTCGGCGGGTTCCACCAGGGCTTCTTCATCTTCGCGATCGTGCTGACCGCGCTGTCGATCATTCCGCTGGGCGGCGGCATCCTTACCATTCCGTTCGGCGTGGGCATGATGCTGTTCGGCAATATCGGCGGCGGAATCTTCGTGGTGCTGTTCCACTTCATCGTGGTCACCAATATCGACAACTTCCTGCGTCCGGTTCTGGTGCCGCGCGATGCCCGGCTGAATTCGGCGTTGATGCTGCTGTCGGTGTTCGCCGGAATCCGGATGTTCGGCCCCTGGGGCATCATCATCGGCCCGGTGCTGATGATCCTGATCGTCACCACGATCGACGTCTACCTCGCCGTCTACAAGGGCGTCGAACTCAAGCCGGTGGAGGAGAAACCCGTCCGCCGCGGGTGGTGGCGCAAAGCCCTGGCGAAGTGGCCTAAGTCAGCCGCTGAGTGAGGAATTCGACGACGCGCTTGCGCGCCTCGTAGGCGGGGTGACCGTCGACCTCGCGCACCTCATCGGTCAGCACCGAGTGCGCCATGCGGGCAAAGCCGTGTTCGTTACCCGGGCCGGAGTCGATCTCGATCACCTCGAAAGCGTCGCCGAGCCGTTGCTTGAGAGTGGTGAACCGCTCCCCCGGCGCCATCTTGTCCGCGCTGAAGCGCAGTCCCAGCGCGCAGAGGCCGTCATTGGCGCAGCGGTCGGCGACGACGCCGAGTTCGGTTTCGCTCATCCCCGGGTCGCGGCGCTGCTTGCCGGTAAGCGGGAACGGCACCGAGGGTTGGCTGAGCACCGGGGCCAGCACGCTGTCGTCCACGGCGGCGGCCAGCGCGAAACCACCGGTGAAACACATGCCGATGACACCGACGCCGTTGCCGGGCGTGGACGCGTTGAGGTCGCGGGCCAGGGCACGCAGATACACCGAGACCGGGCGCTGCTTGTTTGTGGCCATCGCGGCGAATTCCCTGGACACGCACGCCCGGCTGATCCCGGCGACGACATACGGGACGGAGACGGGCCGGCCCGGTTCACCGAACAGGGACGGAATGGCCACGGTGAAACCGTTTTCCACCAGGTGATTGCCCAGCGCCAGGACGCCGGGATGGATGCCGGGCATCTCGGGTATCAGCACCACTCCGGGGCCGGACCCCTTGCGGTAGACATCGTGGGTGTAGCCGGCGGCGCTGAACGGCGCGGCCGACCAGCCGGAGAGATCAGCTTCGGGTGCGGTCACCTGGCGTCCCTTCTGGTGGCGATCGATCGGCTAACGGGGCGGTAGCGGCTGCTGCGACTGGGTCGCGGCAGCCAGCGTACGGAATTGGTCGGGGGTACCGGCACCCGTGATCGCCACCTGGGTGGGACCCGCGGGGCTGGCCAGTCGGGTGGTCCACACCGGCTCGAAGGGTCCGCGGTCGTCGGCGCCCTGATAGACGACCCATTTGGTGCCGTCTACGTCGACGGTCCCGCTCGGATACATGCCGGGGTGGATCGAGCCCACCAGCTTGTCCTCGTCGGCGTTGCTCTGGGTGACGCTGAGATACAGACCGGTCGGGCTGATGTAGCCGACGGTGGAGGTGGCCGCGTGCAGCCGCTGTCCAGCCGATGCGTCGGTACGTCCGGCGTCGATGCCGCCGCGGCTGCCGGAATTGGGTTGCCAGCCTGGGGGCGGCTGCGGCAGCCGAATCGGGAAGCCCAGCGCCGCCGCGTCGGCCCGCAGCGCCGCCGCCGCGTCATAGGAGGGCACGGTGCCCCGGTTCGTCCCTCCCGGTTGGAAGGAACACATTCCGACCATGCCCGCCAGCAGGATGCAGCCGATCACCAGGGGCGCCAGCGACCAGAACATATCGCGACCGTCCTGCAGCAGCCGCGGCTTGGCCGGCTTGGGCGTCGGCTGGGGCTCGGCGGTCACTCCCCGAGTATCCCAGCTCCAGCCCGGTGTTCAGCTTCTGGGAGAATCACCAACCATGACTGCACAGGGATCCGGCTCGCCGTCGAGCGCGATTGCGAGCCCCGCCCCGTCCGCCGCGCGCCAGTCGCGGGGCGAAGCACCCGACCGCAACCTGGCGATGGAGCTGGTCCGCGTCACCGAGGCCGGGGCCATGGCCGCGGGACGCTGGGTGGGCCGCGGCGACAAGGAGGGTGGCGACGGCGCCGCCGTCGACGCGATACGCCAGCTCGTCAACTCGGTGTCGATGCGCGGCGTCGTGGTGATCGGCGAGGGGGAAAAAGACGAAGCGCCGATGCTCTACAACGGCGAAGAGGTCGGCAACGGCGACGGCCCCGAGTGCGACTTCGCCGTCGACCCGATCGACGGCACCACGCTGATGAGCAAGGGCATGCCCAACGCGATCTCGGTGCTGGCTGTGGCGGACCGGGGCGCGATGTTTGACCCGTCCGCGGTGTTCTACATGAACAAGATCGCGGTCGGGCCAGAGGCGGCCCACGTGCTGGATATCACCGCGCCGATCGCCGAGAACGTCCGGGCGGTCGCCAAGGTCAAGGGGCTCTCGCCGCGGGACATGACGGTGTGCATCCTGGACCGCCCGCGGCACGCCCAGCTGATCGCCGACGTCCGCGACACCGGCGCCCGGATCCGGCTGATCACCGACGGTGACGTGGCCGGTGCCATCTCGGCCTGCCGGCCGCAATCGGGCACCGACATGCTGGCCGGGATCGGCGGCACCCCGGAGGGCATCATCGCGGCCGCGGCCATCCGTTGCATGGGCGGGGCCATTCAGGCCCAGTTGGCGCCGACGGACGAAGCCGAGCGCCGGAAGGCCCTGGACGCCGGGTATGACCTCGATCAGATTCTGACCACCCGCGACCTGGTGTCCGGAGACAACGTCTTCTTCTGTGCCACCGGCGTCACCGACGGAGACCTGCTCAAGGGCGTGCGTTACCAACCGGGTGGCTGCACCACCCAGTCGATCGTGATGCGGTCGAAGTCGGGCACCGTGCGCATGATCGAGGCCTACCACCGGCTGTCCAAGCTCAACGAATACTCGGCGATCGACTTCACCGGCGACACCAATGCCGCCTACCCCCTGCCCTGACCCACACAACCAGCAAGGAAGGCACCATGGCCGCTGACGCCGGCGATAACGACGCCGAATACCGCATTGAGCATGACACCATGGGCGAGGTCCGGGTGCCGGCGAAGGCGTTGTGGCGGGCGCAAACTCAACGAGCCGTGGAGAACTTCCCGATCTCCGGCCGGCCTCTCGAACGCGCACAGATCCGCGCCCTGGGGTTGCTGAAGGGCGCCTGCGCGCAGGTGAACAAGGACCTGGGACTGCTGGCGCCGGAGAAGGCGGAGGCGATCATCGCGGCGGCCGCCGAGATCGCCGACGGCAGGCACGACGACCAGTTCCCGATCGACGTGTTCCAGACCGGTTCGGGCACCAGCTCGAACATGAACACCAACGAGGTGATCGCCAGCATCGCGGCCGCCAATGGGGTAAAGGTGCACCCGAACGACGACGTCAACATGTCTCAGTCGTCCAACGACACCTTCCCGACCGCCACCCACATCGCGGCGACCGAGGCCGCCGTGAGCCATCTCATCCCGGCGCTGCAGGTGTTGCAGGATGCGCTGGGCGCCAAGGCACTTGAGTGGCAGACGGTGGTCAAGTCGGGCCGCACGCACCTGATGGACGCCGTTCCCGTCACGCTCGGCCAGGAGTTCAGCGGATACGCGCGCCAGATCGAGGCCGGCATCGAGCGGGTGCGCGCGACGCTGCCCCGGCTCGGCGAGCTGGCCATCGGCGGCACCGCCGTCGGCACCGGCCTGAACGCCCCGGAAGACTTCGGTGTCCGGGTGGTGTCGGTCCTGGTCGAATCCACCGGGATTCCCGAACTACGCACGGCGACAAACTCTTTTGAGGCCCAGGCGGCGCGCGATGGATTGGTTGAGGCATCCGGCGCGCTGCGCACCATCGCGGTGTCGCTGACCAAGATCGCCAACGACATTCGCTGGATGGGGTCGGGACCGCTGACCGGTCTGGCCGAGATTCAGTTGCCGGACCTGCAGCCGGGCAGCTCGATCATGCCGGGCAAGGTGAATCCGGTGCTGCCGGAGGCGGTTACGCAGGTTGCCGCTCAGGTGATCGGCAACGATGCCGCGGTGGCGTGGGGCGGCGCCAGCGGTGCCTTCGAGCTCAACGTCTACATCCCGATGATGGCCCGCAACATCCTCGAGTCGTTCAAACTGCTCACCAACGTCTCGCGGCTGTTCGCCGAACGTTGCATCGTCGGGTTGCGGGCCAACGTCGAGCGCCTGCGCGAACTGGCCGAGTCGTCGCCGTCGATCGTGACCCCGCTGAACTCGGCGATCGGCTACGAGGAGGCCGCCGCGGTGGCCAAGCAGGCGCTCAAGGAACGAAAGACCATCCGCCAGACCGTGATCGACCGCGGCCTGATTGGCGACAACCTGTCGATCGAGGAGTTGGATCGGCGCCTGGACGTGTTGGCAATGGCCAAGGTCGAACCGACCGAATAGACCGGGCAAGGCATATCGCGGGCTACTGCATGGCCGCCTCACCATGGGCGGCCGGCGAAAGTGAGGGTATTCAGTAATGACGGTTCCCCCCGGCGGTCCCTACGGACAAGATCCGTACGGAACGAATCCGTATGGCCAGCAGCCTTATTGGGGCGGCCAGCCGCAGGGCCAGCCGCAGGGCCAGCCGCCGAGCGGCCAGTACCCCTACCCGCCGCCGGGTGGCCAATACCCGCCCGGTAGCGATCCCTACGCCCAGCCCGGCTATCAGCAGTACGGCCAACCGGGACAACAGGTCCCGCCGCCCGGCTGGCAACCCGGGCCGTACCCACCCGGGCCGCCGCCGTCCAACTCCAAGCTGCCGTGGCTGATCGTCGCGGGCATCGCGGTGCTGGGCGCCATCGTTCTGGTGGTGATTCTGGTGGTGAACCTCAACAGCGGCGGCGACAAGCCGTCGGCCAACCCGTCGGAGACCACCAGCGCCGCGACGTCGGAGCCGCAGAACTCGCTGCAGACGGCCACCGACTGCACACCCAACGTGTCGGGCGGCAACAAGCCCACCGGTGACACGGTCAGCGCGGGCAAGCTGAGTTTCCCGGCCAGCGCCGCACCCGGATGGTCGCCCTTCGTGGACGACCAGAACCCGAACCTGATCGAAGCGGTCGGCCTGGGCCAGGAGGTGCCCGGCGCCAGCCAGTGGATGATGCAGCTCGAGGTCGCCATCACGAACTTCGTGACCAGCATGGACATCAATGCCCAGGCATCGAAGTTGATGGACTGCATCGCCAACGGCCCCGGCTACAACCAGGTGTCGCCCACGCTCGGCCCCAAGAAGACGTCGTCGCTGACGATCGACGGGACCAAGGCAACCCGGGTGGATGCCGAGATCACGATCGCCGACACCACCCGCGGGGTGAAGGGTGACTCCGTGACGATCGTCGCCGTCGACACCAAGCCGGTCACCATCTTCTTGGGCGCGGTCGCCATCGGTGACGCGGCGTCGGCGGCCACGCTGAACAACGTGGTTGGGGCGCTGAAGGTTTCGAAGAAATAGCCTGGCTCAGGCGGGAACCGGCGCGGACACGTGCGTCGGCTCCGAGCGCCCGCGCAGGACGGTCGAATAGCTCGCGGTCCAGTGCCCGCATTCAGCGGCGTCGGCCCGGTCCAGGGCAGCACCGGAACACAGGACGCGCCGCTCGGAGGTCTTGGCGAGATCGGCCAGACGGGCCGCCTCGTTGACGGCATCGCCGATCACGGTGTACTCGTAGCGGTTTTCGGCACCGATGTTGCCGGCGAACATCCGTCCGGCCGATACCCCGATGCCGAAGTCCACAGGTAGCTCACGCAGTCTTTCGGCCAGCGCCCGCGCCGTCGTCAACGCCGAGGATGCCGGGTCATTCGTGTGCAGTGGCGCGCCGAAGACCACCAGCGCGGCGTCGCCCTCGAATTTGTTTATCAGGCCCTGATGGTCGTCGACGGTGTCGACGACGATGCGGAAGAAGTCATTGAGCACCCGGGCAACCTGTTGTGGTGGAAGGCTTTCCGCGAGCCGGGTGGAACCCACAAGATCGATGTAAAGGACGGCGGCCTCCACCACGTCACCCGATAACGAGGAGCCCTCTTCCAGGGCGCGGCGCGCGACGTCGGTTCCGACATGACGGCCGAACAGGTCGCGGATGCGGTCGCGTTCCTCCAAGCCGGCGACCATTCGGTTGAATCCCGTTTGCAGGCGCCCGATTTGCGAACGCTCATAGACGCCGACGTAGGTACCGATATGACCGTGCTCCACCTCGGCCATGGCGTCGGCGACCTCAGCGACCGGATCGGAGATCGATCGCGACGTCAGGATCATGGTCGGCAGTCCCAGTACCAGCGCCGCCAACGACACCACCAACACCGGCACGTCCAACGACGTCGACTTGTCGATGAGCAGGCCGTAGGACCGCAGCACGACGAACGCCGCGATCACCCCGAACGGTACGGCGCTGCACAGGAACCACAGCAACACCATCCGAGCGAACACGCCCGGCACCGTCATGCGAGGTTCACGGCCCCGGGTGGCGACCGCCAGGATCGGGCGCATGGTGCGTTGCGCGAGCAGTAGACCGGTGCCCGCGGCGGCGGCGCCGCCGAGCACCAGGCCCAGGGCGATGGGGAACAACAGCGCTGAACCGCCCTGGAGGTTCAGCAGGATCAGGATTCCCCCGCAGGTGACCCAGACCGCCGAGAGCAATGCGGATTGCCGGCTGCCGAGCTTCATCGCGGCGTCCCGCTCGTCCTCGGTGGGCTCCCGGCCCGCGACGTACCACCGCAGCGTCGGGGCCAGGATCACCGGGCCGCCCACCGCGACACATGCCACTCCGAGCAGGATCAGTAGCGCCACCAATCCGGTGTTCCGCTCGGCGAAGTCGGCGTTCGCGGCGGCCGTGTGACCCCGCAGCGGGATCAGTATGGCGACCGCGTCGACGGCCGCGAGGATGTAAGCGAAAGCCAGGTCGGTCCCGTACCGGATGGACAGGCGTACGGCGGATTTCGGCGCGTCGGTCTTGCCGCTAGGCACCGTTGTTCGGCCCGCCGGAATTCTGGCCTGGAATGTCGGTGATCGGCAGGTTCGGCATCGGCTTGGGCGACGGCGTATTCGGCAAGGAGGGGATATCAGCCGGCGGGATGTCGTGCAAAACATTGGCGGGCGGCCCGTTTTCCCGGCCGCCGTAGCTGCTCCCGGGCGTCCGCGGGCCCAGCAGCTCGCTGACCGTGACCAGCCGGTAGCCGTTGGCCTTGAGTACCGGGATGAACTGGTACACCAGATCCACGGTGCTGGAATAGGTGTCGTGGAACAGCACCACCGACCCCGGCTTGATCTGTGTCATCAGCACCTGCCGGGTGGCGGCGGTATTGGAGTCGTTGGCCCAGTCGAATGGGATTACGTCCCACAGGATTTCGGCCAGCCCGAAGGTGGCGGCGGTCTGGCGGACCGCGGGGTTGGACAGCCCGCCGGCGGGACGGTAGACGTTGGGCTTGCGGCCCGTCGCGGCGGCGATCGCATCATTGGCCCGGGAGAACTGGGCGGCGACGTCCTCGGGCGGGATCGTCGTCATGTTGGGGTGTTCCCAAGTGTGACTGCCGACCTCCATCCCGGCCTCGGCGATCCGCCTGGCTCCTGCGGGGTTGGCCGCTACTTTGTTTCCGATCAGGAAGAACGTGGACTTGGCGTCATTGGCCTTCAGGATCTGCAGTAAGCGGTCCGTGTAGGGGCTGGGCCCGTCGTCGAAGGTCAGCGCGACGCACTTGACCATCGAGCAGTTGAGGCTGTCGGCGCGGGTGACGTGGCCGGTGAGACCGCCGATGACCAGGACGGCCGCGGCAGCGACGACGCCCAAGACCGTGCGCCAATAGCGCCAGGCCTGGTTGTCGGGTCGTTTCGGCACGGCGAAAGTTTACCCGCGAGCAGACACAGAATCGCACTCGCGAGGTGCTTGCGACGCGATTCTGTGTCTGCTCGCCAGGGACGGGCTCAGTGCGGCCCCGTGATCTCCTCTAGCATCTCGGTGACCAGCGCGGCGATAGGCGACCGTTCGCTGCGCAGCAGCGTGATGTGGGCGAACAGCGGGTGACCCTTGAGCTTCTCGATCACCGCGGCCACCCCGTCATGGCGGCCGACCCGCAGGTTGTCGCGCTGCGCGATGTCGTGGGTCAGCACCACCCGGGACCCGGTGCCCAGCCGGGACAGCACCGTCAGCAGCACGTTGCGCTCCAGCGACTGGGCTTCGTCGACGATGACGAACGAGTCGTGCAGCGAGCGGCCCCTGATGTGGGTCAGCGGCAACACCTCGAGCATGCCGCGTGAGAGCACCTCGTCGAGCACGGCGGGACTGGCCAGTCCTTCCAGGGTGTCGAAGACGGCCTGCGCCCACGGACCCATCTTGTCGCTCTCGCTGCCGGGCAGGTAACCCAGTTCCTGGCCGCCGACGGCGTAGAGCGGGCGGAACACCACCACCTTGCGCTGCGTGCGGCGTTCCAGCACCGCTTCCAGGCCCGCGCACAACGCCAGCGCGGACTTCCCGGTGCCCGCCTTCCCACCGAGGGACACGATGCCCACCGACTCGTCGAGCAACAGGTCCAGTGCCACCCGTTGCTCGGCGGAGCGGCCCCGCAACCCGAACACCTCACGGTCGCCGCGGACCAATTGGACGCGCTTGGCGGGGGTGACCCGGCCCAGGGCGTGTGAGCTTCCGCCGAGCAACCGGATGCCGGTGTGGCACGGCAGGTCGCGGGCCTCGGCCAGGTCGATCTCCCCGTCGGCGAACAGCGCGTCGATATCCTCGGCGGCTGTCTCGATCTCGCGCATCCCCGACCATCCGGAGGCGACGACGTCCTGCGCGTGGTACTCGTCGGCGGCCAGACCCACCGCGGCCGCCTTGACTCGGAGCGGAATGTCCTTGCTCACCAACGTGACTCGCTTGCCCTCGGCGGCGAGGTTGGCGGCACAGCTCAAGATTCGGGAGTCGTTGCTGTCGGTCCGGAATCCGGCGGGCAGGACGGAGGGATCGGTGTGATTGAGCTCGACGTGCAGCGAACCACCCTGGCTACCAACCGGAATGGGCTGGTCAAGCCGCCCGTGCTCAAGGCGCAGGTCGTCGAACAGCCGCAGCGCTTGGCGCGCGAACCAACCCAGCTCGTGGTGGTGGCGTTTGGCTTCCAGTTCGCTGATTACCACCAGCGGTACCACCACTTCGTGCTCGGCGAACCGGCTGCAAGCCCAGGGGTCGGACAGCAGTACGGAGGTGTCGAGCACGTACGTCCGGGTTTCGGTCACGGGGCGCTCCTCGAGCGAATGACGCCCGGGCGGACCCACGCGAGCGTGTCGGCGGGGGCCGCGGCACCAGGACCGGGGCCGGTCCTGCCTAGATGGTGACCGGTGCAGAAACCGGGGGTGCCGCCCTGGCAGCGGAGTGAATCGCTGGCCATCAACGGCGACGCTACTCCGGTGCTTGCATCCCTGCAGTGCAGGCGCGCCGAAGCACGGCGAATCCGGTTCAGTCCGTGACGAATTGCTTGAGCGCGGGCTCGTCGGCCAGCCCCCATGCGGTGATGCGCTCGGAGATCGCCTGCTGCAGCTGCGCCTTGTCGAAGATGCCAGCGGCCGCCACATTCTCCAGCTTGTCGCGGTAGGCCTCGATGTCAGCGCCGGGGACCTCCAGGTCGGCAGCGCGGGCCGCGATCGCCGCGATCGTCTCGTCACGGGTGTAGCCCAGCAGGTGGGCCACCAGGTTGGCGAAAAACTCCTCGTGCCGAGCTTCGTCCTTGGCGATCTTGTCGATCAGCCCGGCCAGGATCGGCTCTTCGATGCGCGCCGCGAGATTGCGGCAGAAGGTGCCGTAGGAACGCTCGGAGAGCGCCATGTACACCAGGGTCTCGACCTGGGAGTACGTCTCGGCGCGGTAGCCCTTCATCACGTATTGGACGCGGGCTTCCTCGTTCTCGACCGGGTCGACCTCGCGGGTCACCACCAGGTACTCCCGCAGCGCGATGGCATGCAGATGTTCCTCAGCGGTCCAGCGGCCGATCCAGCGGCCCCAGTAGTCCTCGAGGATGAAGTGGTCGACGAACTCACGGTGATGGGCCGCCAGGTTGTCCTTGAGCAGCAGCAGGATCTCGCAGGCGTCGGTGATCGCGCGGGGCAGCGTGGCCTGGGACGGGTCCCAGTCGTGGCCGCCGAGGAACGCGAAGTTCTCACCGCGGTCGAACGGTACGTAGTCGTGAGCGAACCAGAGGTTCTCGGTCGCCAGGTGGCGCGCCCAGTTCGCTTCGACGACGGGCTCTAATTCGAGTGTCAGCGCGTTAGCGACAGGTTTCTGTGCCATGCGGTAACTGTAACTCCCATACACAGGTTCTCTCAAATCCGCGCACGCGTGTCGCGTTGCGTTTGCGCGGGGGGCGCGGGGGGGTTTGCGCGAGCAGACGCGAAAGCACCCGTTTCGTGCCGAAACGAGGGGCTTTCGCGTCTGCTCGCGCCCCTTTGGTGCCGCCCGCGCGGGCTAGCGACCGACGAGGCTCCAGTCCTCCAGGCCCTCGTACAGCGGGAATTCCCTGGCTAGCCGCGTCACCCGGTCGCGCAGGCCGGAGATGTCGGCCGAGGTGCCGTCCGCCAGCGCGGTCGCAATGACGTCGGCCACTTCGGTGAACTCGGCGTCGCCGAAGCCACGGGTTGCCAGGGCCGGGGTTCCGATCCGCAGCCCCGAGGTGACCATTGGGGGCCGGGGGTCGTTTGGCACGGCGTTGCGGTTGACGGTGATCCCCACCTCGTGCAGCAGATCCTCGGCGGCCTGGCCGTCCAGCGGCGAGTTGCGCAGGTCGACCAGCACCAGGTGCACGTCGGTGCCGCCGCTGACCACCGAGACGCCCGCTTTGGCCACATCGTCGGCCAGCAGCCGGTCGGCCAGAATCCGGGCACCGGACAGCGTCCGCTCCTGACGCTCGGCGAATTCCGGCGTGCCGGCGATCTTCAGCGCGACGGCCTTGCCGGCGATGACGTGCATCAGCGGTCCGCCCTGCTGACCGGGGAACACCGCCGAGTTGATGGCCTTCGCGTATTCCTGCTTGCCCACGATCATGCCGGAGCGGCCCCCGCCCAGGGTCTTGTGGATGGTGGTGGACACCACATCGGCGTGCGGCACCGGCGACGGGTGCAGCCCCGCCGCCACCAGGCCGGCGAAGTGCGCCATGTCGACCCACAGCTTGGCGCCGACCTCGTCGGCGATCGAGCGGAACGCGGCGAAGTCAAGGACCCGCGGGTATGCCGACCAGCCGGCGATGATCACCTGCGGACGGAACTCGAGCGCCTGCGCCCGCACCACGTCCATGTCCACCAGATGCGTCACCGGGTCCACGCCGTAAAAGCCGTTCTCATACAACTTCCCGGAGAAGTTCAACCGCATGCCGTGCGTCAGGTGGCCGCCGTTAGCCAGATCCAGGCCCAGCAGACGCTCGCCGGGCGACATCAACGCGTGCAGCACCGCGGCATTGGCCTGGGCTCCCGAATGTGGCTGCACGTTGGCAAAGTCGGCGCCGAACAGCGCCTTGGCCCGGTCCCGGGCGATGTTCTCGACGACGTCGACGAACTCGCAACCGCCGTAGTACCGCCGGCCCGGCAGGCCTTCGGCGTACTTGTTCGTCAGGACGCTGCCCTGGGCCTGCAGCACCGAGCGCGGCACGAAATTTTCCGACGCGATCATCTCGAGGGTGTCGCGTTGACGCCCGAGTTCCTTGCCCAGCAGCTCTGCGATGTCGGGATCGACCTCGGCGAGTGGGGCGGACATCACACTGGAAGAAACACGGGCATCGGGTGCAGCAGTCACGCGCGTCAGTCTATCGAGCGCCGCGCTGCACAGCGGAATCGCGTTTTGGCCAGCCCCGGTTTAAGACCCGCTCGCGTTCCTGCAAGACTGACACAATGCCACGGCCGAGCGAGCCGAGCCCTTATGTGGAGTTCGACCGGAAGCAATGGCGTGCGCTGCGTATGGCGACGCCGTTGGCCCTCACTGAAGAGGAGCTGATCGGGCTTCGTGGTCTCGGCGAGCAGCTCGACCTCCTGGAAGTCGAGGAAGTGTATCTGCCGCTGGCCAGGCTCATTCACCTGCAGGTTGCCGCCCGGCAGCGGTTGTTCGCCGCCACAGCGGAGTTCCTCGGTGAGCCTCAGCAGAATCCGGACCGGCCGGTGCCGTTCATCATCGGGGTGGCCGGCAGCGTGGCGGTCGGCAAATCCACCACCGCGCGCGTACTGCAGGCGCTGCTGGCGCGCTGGGATCACCATCCGCGGGTGGATCTGGTGACCACCGACGGTTTCCTTTACCCCAACGCCGAACTGGATCGGCGAAACCTGATGCATCGCAAAGGTTTTCCGGAAAGCTACAACCGCCGGGCGCTGATGCGGTTCGTCACGTCGGTGAAATCGGGTTCGGACTACGCCTGCGCGCCCGTGTATTCACACTTGCGCTACGACATCATTCCCGGCGCCAAGCACGTGGTCCGCCATCCCGACATCCTGATCCTGGAAGGCCTCAACGTGCTGCAGACCGGCCCGACGCTGATGGTGTCGGACCTGTTCGACTTCTCCTTGTATGTGGACGCCCGGATCGAGGACATCGAGCAGTGGTATGTGTCGCGGTTCCTGGCGATGCGCAGCACCGCATTCGCCAACCCGGAGTCGCACTTCCACCACTATTCCGCGCTGTCGGACCCGCAGGCCGTGGTCGCCGCGAAGGAGATCTGGCGGTCGATCAACCGGCCGAATCTGGTGGAGAACATCCTGCCGACCCGGCCCAGGGCAACCCTGGTGCTGCGCAAGGACGCCGATCACTCCATCAACCGGCTGAGGCTGCGCAAGCTGTAGCTAGGGCGTCCCGTTCGTTCCGGCCAGTCCGAATAACACTCCTCTGGAGCCGCCCGCGCCGCCCTTCCCGACGGGCGTGCCGGTGCCGCCGTTGCCTCCGTTGCCGCCGTCGCCGATCAACTGTGCGTTGCCGCCGCTTCCACCGGTCCCGCCCGCGCCGGCGACAGCGCCGGTCCCACCGCTGAGACCGCCGGCCGCGGCGTTGCCGCCCGAGCCGCCGTTGCCGTACAGCCAACCGCCGGTGGCGCCATAACCACCGTCACCACCGGAACCGCCGTTGCCATTGGGGCCTGCGCCACCAGGACCGGTGCCGCCTTGAGCACCGCCACCGCCGGACCCACCGGCTCCCCCGGCACCGCCGCCGCCGAACATCCAGGAACCGCCGCCGGCGGCTCCTCCGCCACCAGCGCCGCCGTCACCGCCATCACCACCGCTGCCGCCGGCACCGCCTTTACCGGCGATTCCGCCGCCGGCCGCACTGCCGCCGGAGCCGCCGATCCCAGCTGTACCGCCGCCGGCACCGTGCCCGCCCGCGCCGCCCGTGCCGCTGAGCAATCCACCGGCGCCGCCGGCGCCGCCGGAGCCACCGCTGCCGCCGGAGCCACCGATACCGCCCGTGCCACCGTTGACGGGGCCGCTGATGGAGATGCCGTTGCCGGCGTCACCGCCACGCCCGGCAAATGCACCTGCACCGGCATTTCCACCGGCACCCCCGCTGCCCAAGAGCCTGGCATTTCCGCCGGCCCCGCCGGAGCCGCCGTTTCCGCCGTCACCACCGGCCCCGCCATTTGAACCGCCGCTGGTGGAGCTCACGCCATTCGATCCGTTGCCGCCGGTTCCTGCGGCAGCACCGTGTCCGCCGGCTCCACCGTCGCCGAAGAGGAGTCCACCGGTGCCGCCGGCACCGCCGCTCCCCCCATCTCCACCAGCCCCGCCGCCGACGGTCCCGATTGCACCGCCGGTGCCGCCATTACCCGCAGCTCCGCCGTTCCCGCCCGTCCCGCCAGAGCCCCACAAGCCGGCATTGCCCCCGGCACCGCCGGTACCGCCGGACCCGCCGGCGCCGTTGAAGCCAGCAGGGTTGACTCCGGAGCCACCCCCGGCCCCGTTACCGCCGTGACCACCGGCGCCCGCGTTGCCGAACCATCCGGCGTTGCCCCCGGCGCCACCATTGCCACCATCACCGCCGGCTCCGCCTCCACCGAGGCCACCTGCACCGTTACCTCCGCGTCCGCCGGCACCACCGTCACCGAAGAATCCAGCGGAACCGCCCGCGCCGCCAACACCGCCGGACACGCCCCCGCTGAGCGCCGTCCCGCCGGCACCGCCGGCTCCGCCGCTGCCGATCAGCCAGCCGCCGGCGCCGCCGCGACCGCCGGATGCGCCGGCGCCACCGCCGCCGCCGAGCCCGCCGTTCCCGATCAGCCCAGCAGCGCCGCCATTGCCCCCGGCCACTCCGGCGGTGGTGCTGGTGCCGCCGTTGCCGCCGTTGCCGTACAACAGTCCACCGGCGCCGCCGTCCTGTCCCGGCGCGCCGTTGACACCATCACCGATGAGTGGGCGCCCAAGCAATGCCTGGGTGGGAGCGTTGATCAGGTCCATCGGGTTCAGCGACTGGCCCGCCGGAAGGCCAGGGAGTCGATCGAGGAAGCCTTGCAGGTCCAGCGCGGCAGCCGCGCCGCCCATCGGTGCGGCATTGAATGCCTCGGCTAACGCGTAAGAGCCCCCGGCACGTGCCATCGTCTGCGCAAACTGCTCGTGAAACAGGACAGCTTGAGCGTTGACCTGTTGGAAGGCCTGCGCGTGCCCAGAGAACAGAGCGGCTATCGCCGCCGAGATCTCGTCGGCGCCGGCGGCGGCCAGTGCCGTGGTGGGGGCGGCCGCTGCGGCCGCGGCTTCGGAAATTGATGAGCCAACACCGGCCAAATTGGTTGCGGCTTCCGCCAATAGGTCCGGGGCGGCAATCAAGAATGCCATCACTTCCTCCATTCATTAACCCGTCGGCGCTAATTAGCCAGCACGTTAATACGCCGTCGGGACCGGCAGCCGATTTTTGAGGAGAAGCCTGGTCAATTTTGATTTGGCGGGCACCGGCGTAATGCACACCTCCGAGAGCGGTGAATGTGCACATTGCACTATGTGGCTTGCACTATGTGGCCGGAACAAGGAAGGCCGATACGGG
This sequence comes from Mycobacterium asiaticum, assembly GCF_001673635.1. Classification (GTDB taxonomy): domain Bacteria; phylum Actinomycetota; class Actinomycetes; order Mycobacteriales; family Mycobacteriaceae; genus Mycobacterium; species Mycobacterium asiaticum_C. Next base: position 4,223 of record NZ_LZMH01000072.1, on the reverse strand, counting down.
GCACGCACCGCATGTCGCTGCGGCGGCCCCGTATCGGCGGGGAGGGGAGCTACACCTTCAGGCGGCGCACTCCCAGGTATTGCAGGCCCGCGAACGCGGCGGTGTACACGCCGCTGGCCAGCGTGGCACCGACTCCGACAGCCGTCATCGGCACCAGCTCGGCAGCGGCGATGGCCGCGACGGTGTAGACGATGTTGGCACTGACGACGCCGATGCCGGCGCGACGCAGATCGGGAAGCGCGGCCAGGCTGAACACCGCCAATCCATAGAGCACGAAGAACGCACCCACGCTGTACTCCTGGGCGGAGGTGAGGCCGGTCAACCGGGACACCGGGTCTGCAGCGGCGGCTACGGCCAATCCCATGAGCCCTGTAAGGGTCGCATCGGCCCGCATCGCGAAACGCAGTAGCGAGTCGGTGGAATCGGAAAGGGGACGGGCGGTTACACCGGGTATTGCGGTCATGCTGGGTTCTCCTTGGCTCCGTTGGTTCGGTCGAACACATTTGACGGTGCCGTTTTTGCACTGCCAGATCGACGCGTGGCGCTGCCAATTACTGCCACGGAGACAATGACCAGGGAGTTCGGTCAGGTATTCCCGATCACACCGCCTGAGCCTCGATCACGTGGAACGGCGACGCGGTCGGCACCACCCGCTTCAAGCGGTAACCGGCATCCGCGAAGAGTCGCTCGTACTCTCTGGCCGAGCGCTCCCGTGCATCGAGCGCGAGCAGCATCTCTAGGTCGAGCCAGTTGCCCGCGTATTCCCGGTGATGCTCAGGGAGGACGAATTCGACGAGAAGCAGGTGTGACCCGACCGCTGCGGCGGCGCGCACGTTGCGCAGGATTCGCAGCGCGTCGTCGTCCGCCCAGTCGTGGATGACGCTCTTCATCACGTAGGCGTCGCCGCCGGCGGGAACCGACTCGAAGAACGAACCCTCGACGATCTGGACGCGGTCCTGCACTCCCTGCTCGGCGAGCACGGCTGGAGCTCCCGCCACCACCTGGGGCTGGTCGAACAGCACACCGCGCGCCCCGGGTGTGGCGGTGAGAACCTCGGCCAGCAGCCGGCCGTGGCCACCGCCGACATCGACGATGGTGGCGAAGCGACTGAAGTCATAAGCGGCGATCACGGGCCCGATCGAAAGCGCGGATCCGGCGGTCATGGCTTGATTGAAGATCTCGCCGAGTTCGGGCTCGGACGCCAGGTATTCGAACGTCGGCTTGCCGCGCAACACAGGCACGACTGACCGTCCGGTGCGAATGGCATCGGCCAGGTGGCTCCAATGCTCGCGGTGCTGGGGTGAACCCAACCAGCGGGCCCATCCGGCCATTGGGATCTCCGCATCGCGACGAAGTGTGTCCGCGAGCGGGGTGAGTTCGTAGCGGCCATCGCGGCGCTGCCGGAAGATGCCACGGCTTATCAGCGCCCGGAGCAGTCGCCTGATCGCATCGGCGTCAGCGTTGACCGCCGCTGCCACCTCTTCGGCCGATAAGGGTCGGTCGGCAAGCGCGTCGGCGATGCCGAGTTCGGCGGCTGTCGTGATGGCCTGCGCAACCCACCCATCGATGATCATCTCCATGATCGCGGCTTGCGGGGGCACCATGCGACGGTGCAACCGGGCGAGGTGATGCCGAACAGTCTCGAGGGCGAGCGCAACTTTGGCTGGCGGTGGTTTGGTCGGCATGGCTGTTCCCCGTTCAAGGTCGGATACACGTGGGCTAGTCGGCCGAAACCGTAACCCGCCCACGCAGATCCGCTGCAATCAGGCGTGCTGCCGCGTTTTGCCAGTTGTGCAGCGAGCGCTGCGGCACCTCGGTGACCAGCCACTGCCAGGCTTGGCGCGCGGTCGGGTCCAGACCGGCGGCGGTGGCGTTCTGGGCATAGGCCCGTACGCCCACGACATATGGGAAATACAGGGAGTTGTAGTAGCGCCACTCCTCGGTGGTGCCGAAATCGCCGCCGTCACGGGGTTTGAGCCGTGCGATGCCGTCGGCGAGCACCGCCTTGAGTTCATTGGCCCGTTCCACCGGGTGGTCGGGGGCGCCCCGGGCGGCCAACCTTTCGTCGATCACCGGCAACGCGGTCAGCGGACTGGCCACCAACTTGGTTAGGTCGCCGTAGTGACCCAGGGCTCGACGGGTGAGCCGGACGAACGTGTCGTCGTCGATGTCGTCGAGCGGATCCGTCGAGCGCAGCGGCAAGGCCGCCTCGGCGTTGCGCAGCGCGGCGCGATCGGCCCGCAGTTCGGGTGATCTCGAGAACGCCAGCCGGTCCAGCACGCCCGCTAAGGGGTCGGCCAACACCTGCACCGTGAGCGCGATCGCGAGGCTGGTGAACAGCAGCACCGTCAGGGTGGTCTGGGCGCCGGGATCGTTGCGGGTGACGGCCAACCCGACCAACGCCTGTCCGCCGAACAGCGCCGTCACCGCAGCGCAGCCGGCGAACGACCTCAGCATGTCGGCGCGCAGCGCCTGGCCCTCGTCGAACGCGTCCCACAGGGCCACCGCGACACCGAGCAGCAGCACGTCGAATCCGGTCGACGCCAAGGCAAGCCAGCTCGGCACCAGGCCGAGCGGAATGATCAGGATGGCATTGGCCAGCGCGAAGAACAGCGTCGCGACCACCACCGCGCCGGTGACCGGCGCGGGCCGGACCGGCCGCAGCGCGTTGCGGGCCATCGCCCCCAGGGTGGACAGTGAGATCACCGCGGACATCAGCCAGTGGCCAAGCCGCAGCGGGCCGTCCACGCTGCCGGCCAGCCGGGCGGCCGCCAGGGCCAGCGCCGCGACGATGCCGACGAGCAGCAACTCGCGAGTTCGTCCCCTCGGGTGGTCAGCCGGGCGAGCCAACTCGAGGAGCACCGCGAACCAGGCCACTCCGGGCACGGCCACCAGGTACACCTCGACCTGGCTGAGCAGGTGGGCATGCGTCGCGCTGGTATTCCGCACCGCATCCAGAGCCACCACCAACGCGAAGCCGCACAGCCCGATCGAGGCCAGCACGAGCACCGGCTTGCGCGGATCGCGGGCCAGCAGATACAACCCGAGCCACCCGCTCAGCGTGAACACCACCGCCGACAGCGCAGCCATGGATCCAGTTTGTCACGCGGCTGTTGCCCGCATAACGAGTGCCGTTAATCGACCGAGAGGTGCGGCCGCTGCCACTACGTGGTGGTGGTGACGAGGTTCGCCTGGATCGGCGACAGGGCCGCTAGTGCCGCCTGCAGCACGCTGGCCTGCCCGTGCAAGAAGCCGGAGACCTGGCTGCCGATGTTGCCGATACCGGAGATCAGGGCCGGGGCGTTGGCGGCCAGCGTGCTGGTGTTGGCGAAACCGGAGATGGCGTTGCCGATGTTCTGCCAGCCCGACAGCAACGAACCGGAGTTGTACCAGCCCGAGGTCAGCGCCCCGTTGGCGTTGGCGAAGCCCGAACTCAGATCGCTGGAGTTGAAGAAACCGGAAGTGCCGCTGGAATTTCCGTTGAAGTAGCCCGACGACAACGACCCCGAGGAGTTCCCCATACCAAGCAGTCCCGGGACACTGAGGTTGAGTTGGCCAAAAACCGTCGTCTGGAACGGTATAAGCAAGTTCGCGCCAACCACGAGGTCGTCCAGGACGATCGGGTTGATGACGATCTCGCTTATCGTTGGGCTCAGGAGGGTTCCAGCGACGTCCACTGAGAGAACGAAGTTGACCGTTACGTCGATCGGGATTCCAAACTGAGGGATCGGTTGGATGGTGATCGCCTTGAATTGACCGGTGATCGGGATCGCCACGTTGGCGCCGGCTACGAGGTCGATCGGAATGGCCGGGAAATTGAGCGGGATGGTAGTTCCCTTGAACCCGTCGGCCAGCATGAACGAACCCAGGTTCCCGCTGCCGGTGTTGAACGACCCGGTGTTGAGGTCACCTAGGTTGGCGAAGCCGGTGTTGATGCTGCCGGCGTTGAAGCTTCCGGTGTTGCGATCGCCCGCGTTGGCATCACCGGTGTTGAAGCTGCCGGTATTGAAACTGCCCGTGTTGTTGCTGCCGGTGTTACCGACACCGGTGTTGTAGCTGCCGGTGTTGCCGATGCCGGTGTTGGCAATGCTGGTGTTGCCGATACCGGTGTTGTAATCACCGGCATTACCGATACCGGTGTTGCCGTTGCCGGAGTTGAAAAAGCCGCGGTTACCGTGACCGGAGTTGAACAACCCGACGTTATCGGTGCCCGCGTTCAACCC
>NZ_LZMH01000071.1 GCF_001673635.1 Mycobacterium asiaticum | reverse complement strand
CGGTGTCACTGTCAGGAACGCGGCCGGTTGTAACGCTTGCGACAGCACAGACCACGACACGCTCGGGTGAGCGAGGCGACCGCGACTGGGTCATCAGCGCGCTCTGTAGGACCCAGGACCCGGATCAGTTGTTCGTCAGTGGCGCCGAGCAGCGCAAAGCCATCTCGATCTGTCGGGACTGCCCGGTGATGCAGCAGTGCGCCGCTGAAGCGCTGGACAACAACATCGAGTACGGCGTCTGGGGCGGCTTGACGGAGCGTGCGCGCCGGGCGTTGCTCAAGAAGCACCCCGATGTCGTGTCGTGGGCGGACTTCCTTGCGCGGCAACGGGGCCGGTCGGCCGCTAGTCCTAGGCGCTGAGGATCTTGATGGCGAAGACCAGCGAGTCACCGGGCTTGATGCCGGCGCTGGGCTGACCGTCGGGGTAGCCATCCGCGGGGGTCATCGCCACGGCGACCGTCGAACCGACTTTCTGCCCGGCGATGGCCTTCTGGAAGCCGGTGATGACGTTGGTGAGCGGGAAGGCGACCGGGGCGCCGCGTTCATAGCTGTTGTCGAACACCGAACCGTCGCGGCCGTTGACGCCCATGTAGCAGACCGTCACCCGGGCCGTGGCCGGAACCACCGGCCCGTCCCCGGCGTGCAGCGTCTGCACCTGGGTCTGGGTCACGCTGAAGGGCGGCGTCACGGCCACGCGCGGCGCCGCTGCATCGGTGGAACCGGTGACGGCGACGCTGCCGGTGGCCCCGTTCAATGTCCAGTCAGGGGTGGCGCCGTTCTGTGGGGCAGCGGTCGGGCAGGTGGCGGCCGCGTTTGCCACACCGGCGGGCACCAGGACGGCAGCCGCTACGCAGGCCGTGAGCGCGACGAGGGAATGCATCCGGGAGGGCTTCACGGGCGCCACGCTACAGCCAGGTGTTGCGGGCCGCTGCCGCCGGATCAGTCGTAGATGACCGCGAGTCCCCGGCGCTCGAGATCAGCGAGGCCATCGCGCATGGCTTGCAGCTGTTCGGGCGTATGCCCCACCCAGTCGGTGAGCTCTCCGACGATCTTCACCGGCTGCCGGGTGCGGTAGGAGCGGGTGGGATTGCCCGGGAACTTCTTGTCGGTGACGTTCGGGTCGTCTTCCAGCGGGCCCTCCGGTTCCACGATGTATACGCGGCAGCGGCCGTCACCCACCGCTAACTCGGCACCCCACACCGCGGCATCCAGGGTGGCTGTCACGTAGACGTGATTGGCCGTGCGTCCGCCGCCGTAGTTCGAGCGGCGGCCGGGCACCAGCCTGTCACCGACTGACAGGTCGGCCTTGGTTCCGTGCAGCAACGCGCCGGACTCGTGGACGACGAAAGGCTCTGGTACGGCTGGCAAACGGGACTCCATTCGTTAGTGCGTGGTGGAGAAATTGTGCCGCACGGTAGCGTCGGAACCCAGGGATGCTGGTAGGGACGGAAGGGGAGCGACCGTCATGGCAGGGTTGAGAACCGGCGAAGGGCTTTCCGACGTCGTCGTCACCGCGGTGACATCCACCACCGCGCTGGCAACGGACGCCGAGGAGACCTGGCGGCAATTGCTGCAGGGGCACAGCGGTATTCGCGAGCTCGACAAGCCATTCGTCACCGAGTTCGACTCGCCGGTGCGAATCGGCGGTCCGCTGCGCGAAAATTTCGACGAGCAACTCAATCGGGTCGAATCGCGCCGGTTCGCGTTCATGCAGAAGATGGCGACCGTGCTGGGCCGGCGACTGTGGGAGCAGGCCGGTTCACCCGAGGTCGACACCAATCGGCTGATGGTCTCAATCGGCCTGGCGCTGGGCAGCACCGAAGACATCCCGCCGTGGTATGAGACGTGGAAGGTCAAGGGCATGCGTGCGGTCACGCCGCTGTCTGTGCAGAAATACATGCCCAACGCCCCCGCCGCCGCGGTCGGGCTTGACCACCAGGCCAAGGCCGGAGTCATTTCGCCGGTGGTCGCCGACGCTTCCGGAGCGGTGGCCATCGCGCAAGCCTGGCGGCAAATTGTGCTGGGCGAGGCCGACGTTGCGATCTGCGGCGGAGTGGAGACCGTCATCGAGGCGGTGCCGACCGCCACGTTCTGGCAGCTCGGCATGTTGTCGACCAACAATGACGATCCGCCCGGCGCGTGCCGGCCGTTCGACGCGCACCGCGACGGCATGGTGTTCGGGGAGGGTGGCGCACTGTTGCTGGTCGAAAGCGAGGAGCACGCCAAGAGCCGTGGAGCGCCAATCTTGGCCCGCTTGCTGGGCGCGGCGTCGACGTCGGACGGATACGACGTTGTGGAGCCGGACCCGAGCGGCGAGCGCGCCGGCGACGCGATTGTCCGTGCGATCGAGCTGGCTGGGCTGCAACCGACCGACATCGACCACATCAACGCGCACGCGACCGGCACGAAGTCCGGCGACCTGGCCGAGGCCCGAGCTATCCGGCGGGCACTCGGCGCACACTCGCCCGCGGTGTACGCGCCCAAGGCGGCTCTCGGCCACTCGCTGGGCGCCGCCGGGGCAGTCGAGGCGGTGCTGACCGTGCAGGCGCTGCGGGACGGAGTCATCCCGCCCACGTTGAACCTCGCGGAGCTGGACCCCGAGATCGATCTCGATGTCGTTGCGGGGGAGGCCCGGCGCGGGGATTACCGCTACGCGGTGACGGAGTCGTTCGGAATGGGCGGCAACAACGTCGCGGTGGTGTTCGGCGCGGCCTGATCTGTCATTTCGAGCAGTCGACCGCAACCGCATTACTCGCGTCGATCTCGCAGATCACGGCGTACCACCTAGTTCGTTGGCGACCGCGTCGAAAGCCCGCAGCGCATCGATCATGTGCGGTTCGTGCGACTCGGATTCGGTGGACAGTTTGGCGGCAACCACCTCCGCGGCGCGGTTGACGTAGATCATCTGGCCGCGCATGCCCAGGCACAGCAGCACGTTGCTGCCGTGGTAGGGGAACCACACCTGGTTGCGGTACATCCCACCGGGCATTTCGTTGTCGTCGGGGCCGGCCGCGAACGCCGCGCGTGAGTCGGGCCCCCCGTCGAGGGTGTCGGCGATCCACGCCGCGGGCACCACTTGGCGACCGGTCAACGAGACGCCGTCGCTTAAAAACAACGACCCGAACCGGATCATGTCGGTGAGGCAGGCGTTGATGCCGCCGTCGAACAGTCCGGTGCCCTCGGTGTCTACGCCGATGCTGGCGTCGGTTTCGGCCCCGATGCGGCTCCACAGCAGTTCCGACATCAGCGTGGGCATCCGCTGAGCGCCGACGACTTCGCAGATCCAGCCGAGCACGTCTGTTTCACACGAGCGATATTCGAATGGGCCGCCGTGCGGCGCCTTCCGGCGCAGGGTCAGCAGAAACTCTTTCAGCGTGGCGGGGGCGTCGGGAGTGCTCCTGGGCGCCCACCCCATCGCCTGATCGAGGAGATGGACCTCCGCCGACGGGTCTTTATAGTGCTCCGAGAACGCGATCCCTGACCGCATATCCAGCAGGTGGCGCACCGTCGCGCCGGCGTAGCCGCAGTGCTCCAGGGCGGGGACGAATGCCGTCACGGGCGCCTCGAGGTCGATGGCGCCGGACCCGTGCAGCGCACCGACGACGGCGGCCACCAGCGATTTGCTCACCGAAAACAGCAGGTGCCGGGTGTGGCGGGTCAGACTCCCGCAGTATTGCTCGGCCAGCAGCGAACCGCGCCAGGCGACGGCCCAGCCGTCGGTCGCGGTGGTGGCCATCACCGTGCCGACGGTGGTGGCAACACCTCTCTTGGTGGTCACCGAAATCTCGGCCACCGGGCTCTGGGAGTCGGGCAGCGCGGCGGCCGGTCCGGTCCCGCGGGCGATAATCGCCGTCGGCACCATGTCTTCGACGTGCTGGAAAGACCACTGCGCATACGGCGCCGACATCCAGTTCTCCAGCGAGACGCCGGCCGGGGCGCTCACGCTCGCGCGACGAGGCGGGAAACGATCGGGGCGGCCGGCACCAGGGGCGTCGACACGAACTTCGACTTCATGCCTTTGACCCAGCGCTGGCAGCGATCGGTGAGCCGATAATCGTCGGTCTGCAGGTGTGAGCGGGTGACGAGCACACCGAGTTGGGCGCCCTCAGACCGTAAGTCGCCCGGCGCCGCGACACGCATGTAAAAGGCCTCAGACCCGTCGAGCAAGGTGGCCCAGTCGTTGGCGGAGCGTGCATACGAGACGCGCCCCTCGTCGTCGATGCGCCAGACGCCGGTGCGTGGTGTCGCGGTGAAGATCTCGAGATCCGGCGACGTCTCGGTGATGATCACCTGGCCCCACACCTCGTCCTCGCCGTAGCCGCGCTCCCACCGCGCGTTGATCTCGTCGATGTCGAGCTCGTACTCGACGTCCATGTACTCGAGCAGGTGGAAGAGGAACAGGGGCATGTCGGCGTAGGCCTCTGTGGTCAGGTTCGTCATCGGGCTGGCGCCACTGAGCCGCGGGTTCACCTCGCCGAGGTAGAGCTCGTCGGAGTCGAGGTCGTGCAGCAGGTCCACCTCGAAGTAGCCGCGGTAACCCTCGCGGCGCATGACGTCACCCAGCTTTCCCACCATTTCACGCGCGGCGCGCGTCTGTGCGGGCGGCAACACCTCGCGCCAGATGTCATTGCCACACCAGCTGCCCCGATGTGGCGTCAGCTCCGAATAGCCGACGAGGCTCGTCATCGCGGGGCCGATCACGGTGCCGTGGCGGGTCACGGCACCTTCAAGGCACACCTCCACATTGCGGATGCGCTTCATGACCTTTAGTTCCTGACAGCTCAGGTCGGCGGCGTGCTCATCCCAGTCGCGCTGACCGTGCACGAAGAACGTGCCGCTGCCGGCATTCCCGTAGGCGATCGAGATGACGAGGTCATCGCCCAATCCCGCGCTTTGCGCCAGCGCCAGCAGTTCGTCGTAGGAGCCGGCCCGTCCGATAACGTGCGGAACGCTCGGTATACCCGCCTCATTGGCCAGCCGGGTCATGACGATCTTCGAGCCGAGGCGCTCGCGCAGTTCGATCGGCGGGTGCATGACCTCGAGACCCGCCTGCCGCGCGAGGGCTTGGATTTCGGCATTGAGCATCACAAAGCAGCACTTGCCGCCGGGCCCGCGACCGGCAATGAATTCGAGTGTCTCGGCATCGGACAGCAGGTGGCTGCACACGTCGTCCATGGAGTCGAAATCACGGCGGTCGCGCCGGCGGGGCACGAACACGCGCGAATGCGTGCCCTCGAAAGAGTCAAAGTAGGTGAGGTAAAAGAAGTTTCGTATCCAGCGGTCAACGCCCAGCAGATTGAATGGCGTCGGGGAGATGAAGTACAACGGCACCTTGTTGGTGTGAAAGAACGCGCGGATGTCCGACAGGCCAGTCAAGGTGCGGCGCGGTTGCGCGGGCACGGGGGAAGCGTCCATTACACAAGTTTGCGGCATTCCGGTGACCGTGTCGCCTTTTCCGCCTCTTGCGCTTTCGGAGTCGCATCGGGTCAGCTTGTTACAACCCGAGCGGGAGGTTCATCTGATGATCAAGCGGATTCTCGTCGTATCGGCTGCGCTGGCAGTCACACTGGCAGGTTTGATGACCGCGCCGCCGGCCGCCGTGGCCGACACCTACTGCGGCAAATCAAGTCGCGGCGCGTCGGTCTACGCCGGTAACTCGGACACATCGTGCCAATTCGCCCTGAGCACCGCCGAGGCGTACCACGCTTACGGGAACGGCTCGCAACCGTTCGACGTCAAGAGCCCGGTTACCGGCCAGACGTACTCGATGACCTGTACCGCTGCCGGCTCGGTGTGCCAGGGCGGCAACAATGCCCTGGTCTACCTGCGCTAGCGTCGTGGGTTTTCGTCCGTGCGGATCGAGGTGTGAAAGTGCAGCAGTGGACGCATTTTTCGGTTCTCGTCGAGGACGAGTCTCTCTGGCGGGTCACTTTCGACAGCCCGCCGATCAACATGGTGACCCCGGAGATACTTGTCGAATTGCCCGAGCTGATCGATCAGATGACGGCAGCCCGTGAACTGCGCGTGGTGGTGTTCGAGTCGGCCAACCCCGACTACTTCCTGAATCACTACGACACGTCTCGCGTCGCGGAAACGCCGAAAGGCTTGGGTCCGACGGGCTACCCGCTGACGGTCGATACCAGCATCCGCCTCTCATTGCTGCCGGTGGTGTCGATCGCCAAGATCCGCGGACGTGTGCGCGGCATCGGCAGCGAGCTGACCCTGGCGATGGACATGCGCTTCGCCAGTGAGCGGGCACTGTTCGGCCAGCCCGAAACCGCGAGCGGAAACCTGCCTGGCGGTGGCGGATTAGAGCACCTTCCGCGACTGCTGGGCCGGGCCAGGGCGTTGGAGGTTGCGCTGTCCAGCGACGACTACCCGGCCGACCTTGCCGAGCGGTACGGGTGGGTCAACCGTGCCGTCGACGACGGTGCCCTGGATTCGTTGGTGGACACGCTGGCTCGCCGGATCGCCTCCTACGACAAGGAGTCCATCGCGGCGGTCAAGCAGCAAATCAACCGGCACGCCTTACCGTCGCCCGAGGACATGGTGTCCTCGCTCGAGATCTACCTCGAATCGTTCAACTGGCCCGGGTCCAAGCGCCGGCGTGAGGTCGCGCTGGCCGCTGGGCGCAATCAGCCCGGGGACTATGAGCTGCGTATGGGTTACCACCTGGGTCAGCCGCTGGATGGCTAGGTCCTTCCCGAGTCCGATCCTGACGGCAGTCGGGTGCCTCATTCACACGGCGTGAAGGTATAACTTTCTCCGTGCGCCAAATACACGAATTCTGTTGCTGTGCTTGATGCCTCGGCTGCTTTCTTGAAGTCGTCAAGGCCGGAGAGGAACACCGAGAAGTCGTTGTAATGGATAGGGATCGCGGTGCGGGGCTTGGTGATTTCCACCGCACGTACCGCCTGCTCACCCGTCATCGTTACGACGGTCACCAGGAAGGTTGTGCCACCGGTGTGAATCAGGCCCAGGTCGATGTCAGGGTACCGCTGGGGGATGTCTTCCAGGCTGTCGACGAGCATGGTGTCCCCGGTGATGTACAGCCGGTACCGCAGCTCACCATGGCGCCCGAAGTCGAGCAGGTGGCCGTTGACGGGCATGAGCAATTCCTCGACGGCTTCCTCCGTCGCGTGCTTGGCCGGCATAGCCGTAATCTTCAGTGTCGCTTCACCTTTACGCACCTCGACGGATTCCCAGGTGTCCAGGGGGAGGCCCCGCTGGAACCCCAGTCCTCTCAGCTTGTCGACTGCGTCGGCCGTCGAGACGATCGGTAACTCCTTGTCAAGCTCGCGCGCCGCCACATCATCGAAATGGTCGCCGTGATAGTGCGATAAGACGATCAGGTCGATCGGCGGGAGGTCGTTGATCTGGCAGGCCGGCTCGACTTCACGCCGCGCCCAAATGCCGTGGCCGAGGTGAACATGCTCGCCCTTATGCAGGAAAGCCGGATCGGTGAGAATGGTCAATCCGCCGTAACGGATCAGCGTTGTCGCATTCCCGATGAAGTAGACGTCACCCTCGGTGAAATCCGCTGTCTCGTCGCCGGAAAGCGTAAGAGAGGTCATGCGCTTCTCCTTCAGATGTCTACCCGAACCCGCTCATGGAGTAGAGAATCCTCCGGCGTCCTGACCGGCACAAGGGACCGAACCACATGAATATGATCGGCTACCCCGGATAAGTCAGGTTCACGAGCGACGCGGCGCGACCGACTATGGCGTTCCTACACCGTCAGCTCGGGGGCAGCTTCAGCACCCGGTTGTTGCCGGCGTCCACGACGTAGACATTGCCTGCGGCATCAACCGTGACGCCTTGTGGATTGTTAAGTCCGTTGAACGGCAACGTGATCGCCGTACTCGATTCCTTGACCAACTTCAGGACGCGATTGCCGTGGCTGTCGGACACGTATGCATTGCCGTCGGAGTCGACCGCCACCCAGTCCGGACGACCGATCACGTAGGGCAGCACCGTATCGACGATCGCCGTCCGGGGCAGCTTCAGCACCCGCTCGTTCTCCCGATCGATGACGTAGACGGCATGGTCGGGGCCGACGGTGACGGCGGAGGGACCGTCCAATCCGGTGAACGGCAGCTCGGTCTGCCCGGCCGAATGCATGCGCAGCGCCAGCACCCGGTTGTGTGTGGCGTCGGTGACGATGACGGCTTGGTCGGGGCGCGGTTCGTGCGAACTGAGGGCCACACCGGTTGGCTCCCCGAGGTCAGCGAATGGCAGCACGATCGGACTGGTCGACCCTGGCGTCAGCTCCGAAACTCGGTGCCGCCTCGGTTCGGTGACCACTACATTGCCCGCATTGTCGACCGATATGTCGTCGGGATGGTCCAGTCCGGGGAACGGTATTACGGTCTGGCTGCTTGAGCCGGCGGCCAACTCCAGCACTCGGTTGTTGCCGCTGTCAACGACATACACGTCGCCCTTCGCGCTGACCGTAATACCCGCGGGTCCGGCGAGACCGGTGAACTGCACCAGGGTCTGAGCCGGTGCTTTCGAATGGGTCTGGTTGGTGAGTCCCAGGAATGCGGCGACAGCGGCGACGACGATCGCGGCGGCGGCGATGGCCAGGGCGCGCCGACGATTGCGCGACGACGGCGCCGCGGCTGTCGACTCGGCGGCCGGCGTTGCGGCGGACGGTTCGGTGGCGGCGTCGACGGAGCCGGAGGAGAGTGCCTGCCTTGCAGCCGTAGCCAACTCACTCGCGGTTTGGTATCGGTCATCGAGTTCCTTGGCCATCCCGCGCGCGATGACCTCGTCGAAACCCACTGGTATCGCAGGGACGATGCCGCGGGGCTTGGGCGGCTCGCTGAACAGGTGAGCGGCGGCCAAGCCCTCCACACCGCCACCCGAAAAGGGTGGCTGCCCGGTCAGGCACTCGTAAAGCACACAGGCCAGTGAATACACGTCGCCCCGGGCATCGGCGATGGTTTCAAGTTTGAAGCGCTCCGGAGCCATATACGCCGGAGTCCCCGGGTTGATATTCGTGCGGGTCAGGCGAGTCCCGAGCGCCTCTTGCACCAGTCCGAAGTCGATCAAGTACACGAACTCATCGGCGACCACCAAAAGGTTCGACGGCTTCACATCGCGATGCACCAGCCCCGAATTGTGGGCTGCGTCCAGCGCCGCAGCGGCCTGTTCGACAACCCGCACCGCCTTGGGCGGGCTCATTGGCCCATCGCGACGCAGCACGGTATGCAGGTCGACACCGTCGATGATCGGCATCACGAGATACAGACGCCCATCGATCTCCCCGGCGTCGTAAATCGGGATGATGTTGGGGTTGGCCAGTCGGCCGGCCGCAAAGGCTTCGCGACGGAACCGCTCTTCAAAGCCTGGCTCGGTAGCCATTTCGGGCCGCAGCACTTTGACCGCCACATCGCGGTCCAGGGCGGTGTCGTGGGCCCGGTATACCGACCCCATGCTGCCTTGACCGAGCAGTTCGAAAAGCCGATAGCGGCCGAACTCAACTTCACGCGGGGGCTTCGCTGCTGCGGCGACGGGGGATGCAAGGGCATCTCGTGCCGCGACAGCCAACTCGCGGGCGGTCTGATAGCGGTCATCGGGCCCGCTGGCCATCGCACGCGCCACCACTTCGTCAAATCCAGTCGGGATTGCGGGGTTGATGTCGGTGGGCTTGGGCGATTGCTCGCCTTCAACGGCCTGCTGCCCCGTCAGGCACTCGTACAGCACACGGCCCAGGGAATTGATGTCGCTGCTGGGTTCGACGGGACCGGGACCGTAGTGCTCGGGCGCCACCGCGAAATCGAGCAGGTATACGAATTCACCCCAGGCCACGAACAGGTTCGACGGCTTCACATCACCGTGAACCAGGCCGTCGTTGTGTATCGCTTCCACGGCCACAGCAGCCTGCTCGATTACTCGGACGGCGGACCTCGGATTCATGGGACCGTCGCGACAGAGCAAGCTGTGCAGATCAGTGCCGTCGAACATGGGCATCGACAGGTAAAGCCGTCCGTCGATGGTGCCGATTTCGTAGATGGGCATGATGTGCGGACAGCTCAGCCTCGCCGCAATGGCGAGCCGATCGCGGAGTCGCTCGTGCCGCCCCGGCTCATCGGTCGGCGCCGAGGGAAGCACCCGAACGGCAACTTCGCGACTCATTGTCGTGTCGTAGGCCCGATAGACCGTGCCCGTGCCGCCCCATCGGAGCGTCTCGAGTAGCCGGTAGCGCCCGAAGACCTCGCCCGGCGACTCCGCCCCCACCAAACCTCCCTCCGACCGCGAACGGTGCCTGGATGCTACAACGCCTGCATGCGGGCCTTGGGGGCTTTAGGGGAAACCATAGGTGTTGCGCCAGGCATTAAAATCTGGGACGATCCGGCGGCGCGCCCGTCTATATCCCGACTACGCGAAATTGACTATGATCCAATACGATTCGCACAAATGGCTTGACCACTTTTTTGACATTCGCGGCTCGCTGGTCCGCGAGATCATCGGCCGAGTCTCCCTCTGCGTCGCGTGGTCGGGCGCGGTTGTCGCCTTTCACAATTACGTCGCGCCCGTCGGCATGCCGATCCAGCTGCACACCCTGATGGGCCTCGCACTGGGTCTCCTTCTGGTTTTCCGCACCAGCTCCAGCTATGAGCGTTTCTGGGAGGGACGCAAGCTCTGGGGAGGGATCGTGAATGAAACACGGAACCTCGTCCGCAGCGCCAGCGTCTACATCAAGGGGGATCCGGCGCTGGTCGCCCGGCTCACCCGATGGACAGCCGCCTTTCCCTGGGCGACCATGCACAGCCTGCGCGGTACCGGCGGACCCTGGCCTCATATCACTGAACTTCCGCCCGCCGAGGCGCACGCGGCGATGGACGCCCAGCATCCTGCTCTCGCTGTGGCTGCCAACATGTCGGACTGCCTTCGGGAGGCGCACGAGCGCGAACTGATCTCTGACATCATGCTCACGTCGATGGACGAGAACATTCAGCTCCTGGTCGACTACCTGGGCAGCTGCGAACGAATTCACAAGACGCCGATGCCTTTTGCCTACGCCGTTCACCTGCGCCGGGCGCTGGTCCTCTACTGCTTCACCCTCCCGTTCGCCATGGTCGAGACCTTCGGCTGGACGACCATTATCGACGTCCTCATCATCGCTTACACATTCTTTGGCATCGAGGAAATAGGCGTCGAGATCGAAAGCCCATTCGGGCATGACGCGAACGACCTCCCGCTCGAGGACATCTGCACAACGATCCACAAAAACATCTACGCCCAGGCGGGCATTTAGCAGCAGGGGTGCCACACGCCGCTGACGACCGCGGTCGTCAGTAGTTGCCCACCTGTGCCGTGACCGTTAGGGATCGTTGCCGCAATCGCGATTTCGCGCTCCTATCTTTGGAGATACGAAATGCCTAAGCGTTCGACCCGCATAACGCCTATCGGCGTCCGCAAGCCTTGGGGGGCTATGACATGAGCACCGCAATCGATGCGCACGACCAAGTCGAGCAATGCGTCGCCTACAACCATGACGATTTCATCGCGGCGGTTGCAAGCATCAACGCAATCGGCTGTCGAGAGGACAGCGGGCCCGTCAACCTCAAGCCGCGCTGGCGACTTACCGAAGACGAGATCGTGCGCGCGGCGATGACCATCATCTTGGTATCCCTTACGGCGTTGATCGGCCTCTCCGCGGGCGCGATCTTGACGATGGGTTACTAGGGGAGACAGGCCTTGCTATCTGCAGCGCTATACCCCCAAGCAGCGATGCGACGTCGGTAGATCAGATCTGCGCGGCGAACGGTTCACGCACCCGACTCACGTTCGACTTATCTGAGTGGGCTTCTTGGACCCGCGCAGCCGAGGACACTGCGGGCATCGTCGCGGCATGCGCTCTCGTTGGGACGCGGATGTCCACGGTTTGGCCATGACAAAGTGTGCGGCGACAGTCGCGGGCGGCAACTACAGACGCTTGAGCCCACGAACAATCGTGTTGAAATGCCGCGCGGAGGCCAGCCCCTTCCGCAGGCTGCGCTGCAGCGGGCTCACATTGGCAAGGATGAAGTACCGCACGCCGCTGTCACGCCACTGCGCTGCTTGCTCAAGCACTTCCTCTGGCGGGCCGTTGAGGGTGGCTTCTCGTATCACGGTGGTGGGTATCTGTCTGATGTAGGTCAGCGCTGTTTGTTCGTCGATGTCGTGGGGGAGTAGGTCCTGGACGCCGGAGAACCGTTCGCCCATCGGGTGTTTGGCGCCATGGCGCTCGAATACCTCGTCGGGGAAGTTGAGGCCGCCGATTTTGATCAGTTCGGATTCCAGTGCTTCGTCGACATCTCGGCGGCTCTTGCCGGTGACCACCGGCAACCACATCGCTGGAACGATGCTCATGGGGTCTCGTCCGGCGTCAGATGCGGCGCTACGCACTGCGTCCAGCCGCTCTGCGTAATCCTGCGGCCGTTGAGCGTAGGCGGGCAGGAAGCCGTCGGCGTAACGGCCAACTGCGCGCAGCATTCGCGGCTTGTGGCCCGCTATCCAAATTTGTGGCCAATTCCCTTGATAGGGAGGCAGATCGAAGACTGCGTTGCGCAGCGGGAAATAGGGGGAGTCGCGGTTGACCAGTTCACCGTTGGAGTTCCACAGCGCCTTGATCGTTGCTATCGCTTCTTCGAACCTCGCAACGGGTCGAGACCAGTCAATACCGTAGGGTTCGTTGCCCTCCCGCTCGCCGGGTCCGATGCCGAGGATGGCGCGTCCGCGGGTCAGCAGATTCAGCGTCGCGGCGGCTTGTGCGGTGACCGCTGGGTTTCGCCGCCCGGTATCGGTCACTGCAACGCCTAACCGCATGCCTCCCAAGCGGTTTCGCCCGGCCAGGTGCCCCAGCATGGTCCACGGTTCCAGGTAGGCGTCCGGCGATGGCACCAATCGGACAGCGCCGCAGTACTTCTGCTTCCACAAGGACCGCGGGAACACGCCGTTGAGGTGATCGGGCACCCAGAACGAGTCGACGCGATTGAGCGCCGCACTCAAAAAAGAAACCCGATTGAAGGCATCGGCCCTAGGCCGGGACACGAACAGGGGTCCCTGTACACCGACACGGAGCCTGGCCATCTATCACCCCCTCTTGCGCTAACTCACTGCCGCGCTGCCGCGCCCGTCACAAGGATTACCCGCCGGAAGCCAAGGCTGCACGTCGGCGGTGATCCGATCGGCCGGCCAACCGGCGCGCTGGCAGGCGTGAATTACCGCCTCCACATCAGCAGAAGTGAACACCGCGAACAGGGTGCTGTCCGCTGGCATCGTCAAGACCAGAACCAGGTCCACGGGCTCGCCGAGTCGTTCCGATGCGGATGCTGCGCGGAGAAGGTGCACAGCAGCGTCGTCGGCTGACAATCCGATCGGCCCGCCCTGGTACCACTCCACCAAGAAACACACCAATGCTTGAGCACTCTTGGTCACCGTGTAGACGGTAGGGGTGCGCCGGGCCTGCTGAATCAGGGATTTCCCTGTATTTCTATCGAAGCCAGCGCTGACGACAGCCCGCCCCGCGACCGGATGCCCAATTTGCGGTAGACACGGCTCAGGTTCATTTCCACGGTTTTTGCCGAGATGAACAGTTGCGCCGCGATCTCTTTGTTGGACAGTCCGCTCGCGGCCAAGGCGGCCACTCGCTGCTCGGCCGCTGTCAATTCATTGCCATCACCGCGCGAGTAGTCCAACCGGCCCAGTTCTGCCTGGGCTCGGGCCGCCCAGAGCGGTGTTCCAAGGTCCTGGAAAGTCTTGAGTGCTTCACTCAAGTTGTTTGCGGCTGCCTGGTAGCGGCGCCGGCGTCGCTGCACCGCACCGAGGAGCAATTGCGTGCGGGCCCGCTCGAAGGGCATTGGCAGCCGCTCATGATGGGTCATGGCTTGTTCGATTGCACTTTGAGCAGACGCTAGGTCGCCCCGTGCTGCTGCGATGTGGCCACGTCCGCGAGCCCCCATCGCCAGCATCCAAGGACGATCGCGTATGGCGCCGTTGGTTTCCAAAGCGTGGACGAGGGGTTCGGCGTCCTCGATGCGGCCGAGTGCCGTGAACGCCTCGACGGCGTCGGGAAGGTGACCGCCGCCTTCTATCTCGCAGCCTCGGACGGGGTCGAAGCGATCAAGTAGCGGCCGAAGGACGTCGACCGCGGCGAGATAGTCACCAACGGAGACTTCCAGGAATCCCATAGTGGTTGTCGGTTCCTTCGCAAGCTGTGTGGCGCCGATCTGGTTTGCCGTCTCGATCGCAGATTTTGCGGCGGCGCGTGCTTCGGCTGCGCAGCCGGTATAGGCGGCGGCGGCGGCCTGCGGCGTCCACGCGGTGACGAGCGCCAGCCGTCCCCCCAATTGTTCGGCGCGCTCTACCGCTTCCTGCGCGGCGTGCGCTGCTTCGGCGTAGTCACCCGACCACACCGCAAGCGCGGCAACATGAACGGCTGCCCAGATGACGTCGACTTCGGTACCGCCTTCGAGCATTTGTCGCTGAACGGCACGCATCTGGGTGCGAGCGCGAACCAGGTCACCTGAATAGGCGTTCATCATGGCTTGGACGGCGCTGGCCCGAAACCATGTGGTGGCACCGCCCTGTGGGTCTTCTAGTTCCAGAGCAGTCTGCAGCGCCTCCTGGTCGACCCCGAGGCCCTGCAGAAATTTGCCCGCGACCCAAATAGACAGCGCCTGGCTGTGCAGGCCTGCAACACCAAGTTGCTTCGCGATCCCGACCGCCTCATCGGCGCGCTCGATGGCCTCGTCGAGGCGATCAATCATGGTTAGCGTTAAAGCCAGGCGTAGCAGGCACAGCAACCGCAGCGCAACGTTGTCGCCGGCTTCTTGCGCGGCCTCGGCCATCGCCTGAGCTGCTGCCACCGGGTCGTCGTCGTAGCCTAGGACCGCGCCGAGCCACATCAGCGCCATGCAACGCAGGATCCCCGCGGGCGCGGCGTCGAGGCCGGCCTGCAAATGACGGCGTGCGGCTACCAGCGATCCAGCGCGAAAGTGCAACTCGCCCGCCCGAACTCGACGCTGTGGGGTGTCGCCGCCCAACTTCAGCGCCAACTCGACCAGTTCCGCCGCAACCGCGGGTGCGCCGCGGGCGAAAGTGGTTTCAGCGGCCGCATCGAGCGCTGACAGTGTGGCGGCGTCGCCGCTAGCGGCGGCTAACGCCAAATGGCGAGCCTTGATCTCAGGTTGATCGACGACCTCAGCGAGTCGGCGGTGCATTGCCCGCCGGCGCGACGGGGGTGCGCCGGTGTAGACCCCGGTGGCGAACAGTGGATGAGAAAAGCGCACCCGGTTGCCATCGATGGCGACAATGGCCAGACGTTCCACGGATTCCAGTAGCTCGACCACGCGGCTGGCTGTGACATCAAGGGCGCTGCCAAGCAGATCCACCGTCGGAGCCGCAGTGCATGCCGCTGCCAGCAGCACCGAACCGACTTCTTCATCGGCGTCGCCAAGTCGTCGGCGCACCAAGGCGGACAGGCTATCGGGCAATCCGACAAGCGCGCCGGAAGGTTCGGCGACCGCGCCCGCCGCCAGCTCTGTCGCGAAAAACGGGTTCCCGCCGGAGACGTCGTAAATGCGGGTGATCGTTGGCCGCGGTAGCGTGCGGCCCAGCCGCGCCGCAACAACAGCATGCACGCCGCCCAAGGAGAGGGGGCGCATCCCCAACCGGGTCAGTGCTTCGGGGCGCGCGAACTGCAGCCAAGACTCTTCCAGGACCGACAGCGGCTCCCCGGTGCGCAGCGTCACCAGCAATCCGACACGTCCCCGGAGGCGACGGGCGGTGAAGCCGATCACGGCCTTGCTCGAAGCGTCCAACCACTGGGTGTCATCGATTGCCAACAGCACCGGCGTCTGAGTGCTGATCCGCTCGACCACCGATAAGAATGCGGCGGCAACGATGCGTTCGTCGGTGGCTGGACCGGCTACATCACCAAGCTGCGTACGCTTGAGCGCTAGGCGCTGCATCTCAGGCAGGTCAGCAAACGGCGCGTCGGTGATGCCAGCCAACAGGTCGGCGACAGCGGTGTAGGCGTAACTCACCTCGGCGGGCGAGCCACGCGCCGAAAGGACCTGAAACCCTTGCGCCGCCGCACGATCGGCCGCCTCGAGTATCAAAGTGGTCTTGCCGATGCCAGCCTCGCCCTGGACCACCAAACCCGCAGGACCCGTCTGGGCACGTTCAAGAAACTCCGACACCGCCCGGGCCTCGGCCTCCCGCCCGACCGTCCCCTTCCCCACGAGCAAATATCATTACAAGAGCAAAGTCCTGAGCGCACTCAAATCAGCAAACTGTTGCCAAGCCCGCACGGAAGACACCCGTACAACGGGAAACGCGCAATACGACCAGGGCGTGGAGGGGGAGCGGCAACAGAGCGCTGTCAACATTCGGCGAATAACGCACAGCCTCAACCGGATCGAACATCGCGATTGCAAGGGATATCCCTGTATCTGGAACCCCGATCTCAGCCTTAACGTGCGAGTCACCGCATTCTTAGGAGGAGAAATTGAAGGCTACTCAGCTCGCCACCTTTTCGGCAATTTGGGCCGGTACCGTCGTCGGATTGGCAAGTCCCGCCTCGGCAGAAGCGCTGACCGGACCGTACACGGCGGTGATTGGTAACGGCCCGACTATCAACGAAACGTGGACATTCACACCGTGCGGTCCGGGCTGCACGAACCTGACGATGGGCAACCAGGCTGTGCGGCAGCTCCACCTGGAGGGCAGTACGTGGAAGTGGTCGGAAAACCAGGATGGCGTTACGTGCATCACGACAATCGACAGCACAACGCTTGCCGGTCTGTTCGGGTGCGTGCCGATGACACTTCCTCTTCAACTGACCAAAGCTGGCTAGCGGCCCAGCGAGAACTACCGGCGGCGAGAGTCGATTCCCCGTGCTACCGGTGACGACGGCGGCACCGTAGGGGCGCCAACGGTATTAGAAGCTGCGGCAAGGCGTGGCTGGGTTCTCGCGGTGTGTGCCCCCCAATTGAGGGCCTGCACAAACTGCCGGAGGGTCGCGACTTCATGGCTGATCACCGCACTCGACTGGAAACGGGTCCTCACATGCGCGAAGTGGAGACAGCCCGATTCCATGCAAGGGATATCCCTCTATCAGCAGCAGATCTGCGGCTCATAGCGTGCGCAGCACACCAGGTAATTGGGTCGAAGAACGCGGATCGCGAACTCTCGCAGCCGCGGCGAAAACATTTATAAGGGCGGGGAGACAACGATGTCGTTGGTAGTAGTGCCGGAGTGGCTTGCGGCGGCAGCAGCAGATGTAGCGGACGTCGGTTCAGCGTTGGGTGCGGCGAATGCTGCGGCCGCAGCGCCCACTACGACCTTATTGGCCGCCGCCGGGGATGAGGTGTCGGCGGCCATCGCCGCGCTGTTCTCCACCCACGGCCAGGCGTACCAAGAATTGAGTAGCCAAGCGGCGCTATTTCACCAGCGATTTGCGCAAGCGCTCAACTCCGGCGGGTCCGCCTATGGGGCGGCCGAAGCCATCAACGCCACAGCCCAAAGTCTCGAGCAGGACATCCTTGGGCTGATCAATGCCCCTGCTTACGCGCTATTCAACCGCCCGTTCATCGGCGACGGAGCCAATGGAGCCGCCGGCACCGGCCAGGCTGGTGGAGCCGGCGGGATCTTATTTGGCAATGGCGGCCGAGGAGGGTCTGGTGCCGCCGGTGCCGCTGGCGGCACCGGCGGAGACGCGGGTCTTTTCGGGCGCGGCGGTGCAGGTGGTGCAGGTGGCACTGGCGTGACCGGCTCCACCGGTACCGCCGGCAGCTCGCTGATTGCGCCTGGCACCGGCGGACAGGGCGGAGTGGGGGGCACCGGCGGGGCTGGTGGACGCGGCGGTTTGCTATGGGGTGACGGCGGTACCGGAGGAGTAGGTGGCGCCGGCGGCATCGGTGGCACCGGTGGTGGCGGTGCGAACGGTGCGCTCGGTGCTGCAACCCTGTCGGGTGCTCAAGGCGGTACCGGCGGAGTTGGAGGGGTCGGCGGGGTCGGCGGTCAAGGCGGTGCCGGTGGTCAAGCATCCGGTGTACTCGGCGGTGTGTCAGGAGCCGACGGTGCCGGCGGTCCGGGCGGGACTGGTGGTACGGGCGGCACCGGTGGCACCGGCGGCAGTAGTGGCATGTACGGCGGCACGGGCGGGACGGGTGGTGCACCTGGCCAAGGCGGTGCCGGTGCCACTGGCGAACTAAACGGCAATCTGGGCGCCGGCGGCACTGGCGGCGCTGGCGGCGCAGCGCAGTTCGGTGGCACCGGCGGCACCGGCGGGGCGGTAGAAGCATTTGGAACTGATAACGCCGTCGGTGGGCAGGGCGGTCAAGGCGGCCTCGGAACAGCGGGCGTCGGCGGCGGCGGTGGGAAGGGCGGCGCCGCAACTGCCCACGGATCTGGAGACGCCTTCGGCGGATCAGGTGGGATCGGCGGCACCGGCGCGTCGGGCGGTGGCTTTGGCGGCAGTGGCGGCTGGGCCTACAACTACGGAACCGGCAATGCCACAGGCGGCAGCGGCGTGGACGGAGTTGCCGGTGGAACAACTGGCACCGGTGGGGCGGGCGGCGGCGGCGGCCTGGCGATAATCGGCGATCCCGCATCGCCAGCCACAGCTGGGAATGGGACCGCCACCGGGGGTGCCGCTGGGAACGGAGCAAGCGGCACCACGGGGGGCCGCGGTGGTGACGGCGGCGGCGCAATCACGTTCGGGACTGGAGACGTTATCGCCCGGGCCGGCGGAGCAGGTGGGGCCGGCGGAAGCGGCGTCGGGGGGTCCGGCGGCATGGGCGGCGGCGAAGCCGCCGGTGGCAGCGGCGCGACCCGTCACGTCGCAGGCGCCGACGGGGGTGCAGGTGGGTCTAGCGTCGGTGGCGTCGGCGGTGCAGGCGGCACCGGCGGTGGGGCGGTTAACAACGGATCAGGAGATGCGACCGGCGGGGCCGGAGGCACCGGCGGGTTGGGCGCCGCCGGGGGTGGCGCCGGTGGTAATGGCGGACAAGCGTCCAACCTGGGATCCGGCAATGCCACAGGGGGTACGGGCGCCGACGGTACCGGCGGTGGCCCCGCCGGGATTGGTGGCGCTGGTGGTAACGGCGGTGACGCGATTATCGGCGATCCTCAATCGCCGGGTACCGCCAGTGGCGGTACGGCTACTGGCGGTCTTGCCGGGCGCGGAGGCGACGGCACGACGGGCGGTCAGGGCGGGAACGGCGGAGGTGTGATCACCTCCGGCGCAGGGGACATCGTCGCGGCTGCTGGTGGCGTCGGCGGCAACGGCACGACCGGTCCCGGCGGGGACGGTGGTATCGGCGGGTCTGCCGAGTCCTACGGATCCGCCAACGCCACCGGCGGAGTGGGTGGCACCGGCGGTACTGGCGCCGGCGCCGGGAGCGGCGGCCAAGGCGGCGGGGCGGTCAGTTACGGCACAGGGAACGCCGTCGGCGGTGTTGGGGGCATCGGGGGCATTGCTGCGACTGGCGGCGGCGCGGGCGGTGCCGGCGGCAACGCCTCTAGCCACGGGTCAGGAAATGCCACTGGCGGGGCCGGCGCCAACGGGACAGACGGTGGCGCCACCGGCGCCGGCGGTGCTGGCGGCGACGGCGGCGCCGGTTACACCACGGGTGCGGGCAGCGCCACCGGGGGTGGCGCTGGGAGCGGAGCCAGCGGCACCACGGGCGGTCAGGGCGGTGGGGGCGGTACTGCCCATACCGACGGAAGCGGTGCAGCTGTTGCCGGCGCGGGTGGCTCCGGTGGCACCGGCACTAACGGCGAAGGCGGCTCCGGCGGCAGAGGTGGTGACGCATTTGTTCTCGATACCGCATCGGATAAGGACGCTGTCGCCGGTTCCGGTGGCGCTGGTGGCACCGGCGCCACCAGTGGTGGGTCCGGCGGCTCTGGTGGTGACGCAGTCAATTTCGGAAGCGGCGACGCCGCAGGTGGAATGTCCGGACCCGGTGGCGCCGGTATCACCGGCACCGGCGGCGGCACACTGAATGGAGGCAACGCCACCGCCTACGGAGCTGGAAACGCCACAGGCGGGGACGGCGCAGCTGGCGGCACCGGTGCTGCGGGCGGTGGCGCCGGCGGCTCTGGCGGTTCGGCGATCAACTACGGAAGCGGAAACGCCACTGGTGGAACCGGCGCGAACGGCGCCCACGGCGGGCCTGCCGGCGCCGGAGGCAACGGCGGCTCCGGTGGCTCGGCAACCATCGAAACGACCTCACCGGGCACCGGCGGGGGCACAGCCACCGGCGGTGCAGCAGGGCGAGGCGGAGACGGCACAGTCGGCGGGGTTGGTGGCGATGGTGGATCCGCGGTCACCGACGGCACTGGAACGGTCGTCGCCGCAGCTGGGGGCGACGGCGGCGCCGGTACCGCCGGTGCGGGCGGCGCGGGTGGCGCCGGGGGCGACGCAGCCATCCATGGCGACGCTTCGGGAACGGCAGTCGGGGGCGCCGGAGGCCGCGGAGGCGCCAGCACCGGCGGCATCGGCGGTGACGGCGGAGTAGGTGGAGACTCGAGCACTGGCACCACCGCGAATGCAACCGGTGGTCACGGCGGTGACGGTGGGGACGGCACGGCTGGCGGCGGGGCTGGAGGGGCTGGCGGCAAAGCGGGCGCCGACGAAAACGGAACCTCAAACATAGGAACCGGAAGCGCCACCGGCGGCGACGGCGGTAAAGGCGGTGACGGCGGCCCCACCGGCAAGGGTGGGACAGGCGGCAACGGCGGCGACACCAACAATTACGGCGGCGGCGTCACCAACGGCGGCGACGGCGGAGACGGAGGCGATGGAGTCGCCGGCGGAGGCGACGGCGGCCACGGGGGTGAAGCTCTCAAATGGAGCCCGACGGGTGCCCTCCCCACTGGCGGCGATGGTGGTGACGGCGGCAACGGCTTAGGCCTCACCAGCGATGGGGGCGATGGGGGTTACGGGGCCACTGGCTTCCGGCCCTTCATAGGAGGCGGAATCGGCGGTAGCGGCGGCCAGGGCGGTCTGGGCGGGCCTTCCGGCCATCCCGGCGCACCAGGTGCACACGGCTGACCCTCAACCCTGCAGCGGTGAGCCAACCAAGCTGGAACGCCCTTCCTGCGTGCCATGTTCGTCGCATCGTGAGCGCGCCACGACACCGAGGGATAAGAAGGTCAGGCCCGCGAGAAAAGCTTCGCCCGACCTCGTGATCTTCGTACTAACTACCCGGGAGCCAGCGCGACCGTGCGCAATTCACATGCTGGGTAGCAAGCCAAATCCGAAGCTGGGCGAAGTGAGGGGTCGAACGCCCACTGAACAATCTTCTCTCAACCTGACATAATGTCGCTTATCGGTAATTGGATGAGCTGCCGGGTCATCCCGTACGAGATGTGTTGCCAGTTGTTTGTCCAACCCGGCCCCGGATGCAGGATCTCTTTACAGCGCTAATGCCCGCGCTCCTGCGTTATTAATCGGGTCGGGTGACCGTCCCATCAGCCGCACAACGCGCACCGAGTCGCACGCGGCGGCCACTCTGCGGACACCGATTGCCCAGCCCCTCCCGGTCGTGGCGCGCTCA